>NZ_DATESC010000015.1:0-253279 GCF_035271045.1 Marinospirillum sp.
TTTTTCTAATGTGTCAGCGACAGCTATGCGGTCAAGAATGTGCTTGATGTAGGCTTGTGGATCGAGGTGATTTGCTTTGGCGGTTTCTATCAGTGAGTAACAAGCGGCGCTGGCTTCTGCGCCTTTACGAGTGTCGGCAAACAACCAGTTTTTACGGCCAATGGCGAAGGGTCGGATGGCATTTTCGGCCAAGGCGTTACTGATCTTAAGGTCGCCGCGCTCACAATAGCCCACCAAGTATTAATGGATTGGTTTGCACAACAGCCTATATTGGTTTTATTCAACCCAAAAAAGATGCTATTAATTTTGAACAACCAAATCTAAATAATGCACTAACCACAGATAAGCAAGAAATTAGGGCAATATTTTACAAGCCTGCTTTCTGGTTGTTAATGGTTGCACTAACGGCTTACGCTGGTGTCTTTACCGCTTTCACCTTTCACATGTATCCACTAATGCTTGAAAGTGACTTATCTACCAATAATGTGGTTTGGGCCATAGCAACCATAGGATCAGCTCAAGTAGCGGGTCGAATTTTAATCAGCCTCTTGGGTTCAGGAGTGTCTATGCACCGCATAGGAAGCTTAGTGGTTGCCGTATTTACCTTGGTATTTATTGTGTTAGCACTAGAGCCTAAAAGCATGTGGGTTATCGCGATGGTATGTATAGTTTATGGTGCAAGTAATGGCATTTTTACTATTGTACGAGGCTTGGTGGTACCAGAAATGCTTAGTCGCCGTGCCTATGGTGCAATTAATGGTTTATTAATCTTTCCTGTATTAAACCAAGCCAGCTTTTCATGCAGTGCCACCACTTCGCCGACAATAATAATCGCTGGTGCGGGTAATTGTGCAGTCGCTTGTTTAGCGACTATGTTATCTAAAGTGCCGGTTAAAACCCTTTGTTGGGGTGTGCTGCCTTGTGAAACCAAAGCGATAGGCGTACTGGCAGGTTTGCCCTTTTCTACTAGGCCAGCGACCAGAAGTTCTAAGGTGTGTAGCCCCATGTAAAACACCAAGGTTTGGTTAGGCGCTATCATTTCAGCAAAGTTTAAATCGCTGGTACGGTTTTTTAATTGTCCAGTAATAAGCTTGACCGATTGGGCATAATCTCGGTGCGTTAAGGGAATACCCGCATAGGCAGAACAGGCATTGGCGGCGGTAATTCCAGGAACGACTTGAAAAGGTACGCCAGCGGCTTTAAGTTCTTCTAGCTCTTCACCACCCCGACCGAACACAAAAGGATCACCGCCTTTTAAGCGCACCACTCGCTGCCCTGCTAAAGCTTTTTCAACTAATAAGCGGTTAATATCGGGCTGAGGCACGGCATGGTTATCACGCTTTTTACCGACATAAATCAGCTCGGCATCTCGGCGGCATAAATCTAACACTTCAGCCGACACCAGCCGATCGTAAAGCACCACATCGGCCTGCTGCATTAAGCGTAAAGCTTTAAAGGTTAATAGTTCTGGGTCGCCTGGCCCAGCGCCTACTAAATACACTTCGCCTACGGGCTGACTAGTATCACTGTTTTCCAACTGTTGCTGTAATAGCTTTTCTGCTTCTGGCATTTGGCCGTTAAAAACCCTTTCAGCAACGCTGCCTTGAAAAGCCGTTTCCCAAAATTTGCGCCTTTGGTTGATATCGCTAAAACGTGCTTTTACAGCATCACGAAAACGCGCCGCTAGCTGGCCTAAATCGCTGTAACGGGTGGGAATAATACTTTCTAACTTAGCTCTTAATAAACGTGCTAAAACCGGTGCTTTACCGCTGGAAGAAATACCAATCACTACGGGTGAACGGTCAACGATGGCAGGCACAATAAAGCTGCACAAAGCAGGGTTATCCACCACGTTAACGGGTAAATTTCTTGCTACACAATCAGCATGAACTTGCTGGTTAACAGCTTCATCATCGGTAGCCGCCACCACCAATACCACACCCTCCAGCTGGTCTTTATAGTAATCATTTGCTACTAACTTGCCTTGGCTAGCAGCTAATAATTCTTCTAGCTCTGGGTGCAATTCATGGCTTACCAGCTGTAACCTGGCGCCAGCTCTAATTAACAGCCGTGCTTTACGCAAGCCAACTTCGCCGCCACCAATCAATAATACTGGGCGGTTTTTTAAGTTAAAAAATAAGGGTAGGTATTCCATAGCTAGCTTTTTGCCGCCTGTAATTCTACAGCCGAATGCAAACCGCATTCACGGGTTTCAGGGTTTTCCCACCACCAGCGACCTGAACGTGGATCAGCATTGGGCTGAACAGCACGGGTGCAAGGCGCACAGCCAATGCTGGGGTAGTTGTTATCGTGCAGACTGTTGTAGGGCAGTTTTAATGCCTGAATAACCGCCCAAACTTCGGCTTCGCTCCAATCAAATAAAGGGCTAAGTTTTTGCAAGCCATTGCCAGCATCCCACTGGCTGTAATCTAGGGCTTCACGGGTTACCGACTGCTCTCGCCTTAAACCCGTAATCCAAGCCGTCTTACCTTTTAACGCACGGCGCAAAGGTTCTAATTTACGCACTTGGCAGCAGCTTTTACGCAGTTCTTGCGAGCGGTAAAAAGCATTCACGCCTTGTTCTGTTACCCAACCTTGCAACTGCACTGCTTCTGGGTAAAAAACTTTAATGTCTAACTGCGGCCATTTTTGCTGAACTTGGGCTAACAAGGTTAAGGTTTCTTCTGGCAAGCGCCCAGTATCCAACACAAACTGCTGAATAGCTGGCTGATTATCGGTGGTTAAATAATTACCAATTAAGCCAGTGAGCAAAGCATCTTCCGCTCCCAAGCTGTTAGCAAAAGTTAAGCCTTCACCATAGTCAGCAAGGGCTGTTTTTAAGCGTTCCAGCGTAGTCGCTAGCTTTTTTTCTAACTCAGGCGTTAAAGGTTGGCTAGGCTGTTCTTTTGGTGAAGTTAAAAAGTCTTCAAGCGATGCCATCTTCAGCCTCCAGTTTTTCTTTTTGCTGCTGAAGACTGGGCTGCTGATAGCTCACGCCTACTTCACTAAAAGCAGCTAAATCTTCTGCTTTAAAGCGCTCTTCTGGAATAACAAAAGCATCAAAACCACAGCTTTCTAAATGCGCTAAGCGGTCACGCGCCACTTCCCCCACCGCTCTTAATTCACCTTTAAAACCGGCACGGCGTAACAAGCGTGCTTGGCTAAAACCCCGACCATCACGAAAAACCAAAAACTCTATCGCAATTAAAGCTAGCTTATCTAAGTAAGGCAGCAATAATTCATGGTCTTGTTCCGTGGTTAAAGAAGCACCAAGTTTTTTAGCTTCACTTAATTGAAGCAAAGTTTTTGGTGCAACTTCGGCTAGCTTTTCTGCGGGTAAAACTAAGGCTTGGTTGTTTGCAGCTGTAACCTGTTCTGGCTGAAAATCTTCTGCGTCAATAAACTGCCAAGCATCTTCATTTTGAATTTGACGATTAATAATTAATGGCATTTTTTTCACTCCTAAAGCCTAATGATAAACAGCTTCTTTAAAGGGTTGAATACCCAGCCTATCCACCGCTTGAATAAAGCTTTCATCGGCTTGGCGCAGATCAAGGTAGGTTGCCAAAATAGTTTTAAGCGTGTCAGCAACAGCATCTGCTGGCACAGCTCTACCTAACACCTTACCTAAGCGGGCTTGTTCTGTAGCTGAGCCACCCAAAGTAATTTGGTACCAGTCTTCGCCTTTTTTATCGACCCCTAAAATACCAATATGACCAATATGGTGATGGGCGCAGGCATTAATACAGCCGGAGATATTCAGCTGAATATCACCTAAATCATAGAGGTAATCTAAATCATCAAAAGCTTGGTTAATCTGCTCATTAATATTCAGCGTTTTAGCATTCGCCAGCGCACAAAAGTCCCAGCCGGGGCAAACAATGCTATCGGTCAGGGTATTAATATTGGCTCTGGCTAAATTGGCAGCCACTAAGCCCTGCCAAACTGCTAATAAATCTTTTTCCTGCACATCGGTGAGTACTAGGTTTTGATCTTGCGTGGCACGAATTTCATTAAAACTATAGGCTTCGGCTAGGTCGGCTACCGCTTCCATTTGCTGATCGGTAATATCGCCAGGCGCACCCAATAAAGGTTTAAGCGAAATATGCACAATGCGATAACCCACCACTTTATGGGCTTGGGTATTGCGTTCATACCAAACTTTAAAGTCAGGGTGTTCAGCAAAAGCCGCTGCTAAATCTGCCGCCGTTTGCTTGGCTTGGGCAGGATTTTGTTCAACATAGGTAAAAGGCTTAAAATGGGTTTCAACTTGGCTAATTTTTTCAGGCGTTAAACGCAGCTCACCGCCTTTAAGGTGCTGCCATTCTTCTTCAACCAAATTCCGAAACTCATCAATGCCTAAAGCCGCCACTAAAATTTTAATCCGTGCTTTGTACTTATTATCACGGCGACCTTTTAGGTTATAAATACGCAGAATGGCTTCTAAATAAGAAAACAATTCATCTGCTTCTAGGTAGTCACGCACCACCTTACCAATAATCGGCGTACGACCTAAACCACCGCCCACCAAGACTTTAAAGCCCACTTCGCCAGCAGCGTTTTTTACCAGCTCTAAACCAATATCATGCACACGGCTAGCAGCCCTATCATTAGGACCGCCACTAACCGCAATTTTAAATTTACGGGGAAGGTAAGCAAATTCAGGATGCAAAGTTGACCACTGACGAATCAGTTCACACCAAGGGCGTGGGTCAGCCACTTCATCATCGGTAACACCTGCTAAAGGGTCAGTCGTGGTATTACGAATGCAGTTGCCAGAAGTTTGAATAGCGTGCATTTGCACCTTAGCCAGTTCCGCCAAAATATCCGGCACATCTTCTAACTTAGGCCAGTTAAATTGTATGTTGGTGCGGGTGGTAAAGTGACCATAACCTTTATCCCAAGTGCGGGCGATATACGCCAAAGCACGCAACTGGGGCGCAGAAAAAGTACCATAAGGAATCGCCACACGCAGCATAGGCGCTTGGCGTTGGATATAAAGACCGTTCATCAAACGCAGTGCCAAAAACTCTTCTTCAGGCAATTCACCGGCTAAATAACGGCGCGTCTGATCACGAAACTGCTCTACCCGCTCATCAACCAACTGCTGGTCAACCTGATTGTAGCTATACATCGCTTTCTCACACCTCAACAATTTTATTCATTAAGAACTTATTGCAAGCTAGAGTAGCGAGAATTTCTTATAACTTAAAATACTGAATAGTTGTTTGCTTATAACTTAACTAAGCTAGTAGTTTATTTAAGTTAACTTCTAGATCTTCTATTGGAAAGGGTCGGCCATAGAGGTAACCCTGATAAAAATTACAGCCATAATGTTGTAAAATTTGCTGCTGCTCCCATGTTTCAACTCCCTCAGCAATAACTTCCAACTCTAAAGCTTGGCCCATAGCAATAACAGTTTGCACTATGGCGGCGTCATTTTTATCAAAGGTAATATCACGAGTAAACGATTGATCGATTTTAAGTTGGTCTAAGGGAAGGCGCTTAAGATACTGTAAAGAAGAATAGCCCGTACCAAAGTCATCAATGGAAAAACGTATACCTAGCTGACGCAATTCCTCCATTTTTAAGATAGTGCTTTCAACTTCGTCTAACACCATGCTTTCTGTTAGCTCTAGCTTTAATAACTTAGGATTTGCTTGGGTTCTTTGCAAAGCATTTTTTACCTGCTCAACAAAGTCAGCTTGGCGAAATTGCCGCACGCTGACATTAACCGCCATGCTGAATTCAGGGTAAGTTGTTTTCCAAGCCTGCAGCTGATCACAAGCTGTTTCTAATACCCATTGACCTATTGATAAAATCAAATCTGAAGACTCAGCTAAGGGAATAAACTCTCCTGGAGAAACCATTCCGCGCTCTGGATGCTTCCAGCGTAATAAAACCTCTACACCTAAAGGTTGTTCATTGGCATTCATTTGTAACTGATAATAAAGCTGAAATTCTTGATTGTTTAATGCTTTGCGTAGATCGTTTTCTAACTGAAGTTTTTCTTGTTGCAAAGCTTGCACTTGGGCATCGTAATAACGCAGTAAACCACGTCCTGCTTTTTTGGCACGATACATGGCTGCTTCAGCTTCTTTAAGGGGTTCGTTTACGTTTTCTAAGCTGCTATCAAAAAAAGTAACCCCCATACTTGCGGTAAGAAAAAAAGTTTGTTCATCCTTTAATATAAATTCAACAAAGCTATTTTTAATTGCTTCACTTAGCTGCTGAACTTTTCTGGCTGCTTCATTTGTACTGCTCATACCTAGCAACAAAATAGCAAAAGCATTACTACCAATACGGCCAACAGTGTCGGCATCGGTGACTAAATTAGTTAAATGCGCACTGGTAGCTAGTAAAACTTGATCACCCACTTCGTAGCTTCTTACTTCATTAATCACTTTAAAATCATCAATATCTAAAACTATAAGGGCTGCTTGCTGCTCATTCCGCTTGCATTCCCCTAAGGCTTGGTGAATCCGCTCATTCACCAACCGACGATTAGGAAGCTGAGTTAATGCATCATAAAATGCCAGCTGAAATGCTTCTTCTTCCGCCACGCGCTGACGTTCAAGGGAGTGACGAAAATCTAACAACTTAGCTGCAATTCGCTTCATCTCACCACGGCCTGATTGCTGCAGGGCTTCTATACGCGGCAAAGGAGTACGGCTTGTTTGGCTACGAGACAAAAGGGCAAGCCCTTCAGCAATATCAATTAACCCACAGCTAGCACGGTAGGATAAAAATTGAGAAAAACCAAAGAGCAATATCAAGGCGGTAAAGCTAAATAAAAACAAACGATTTACCAATTGACCAAAGGTGTTTGCCTGCTCTTTATTGCGAAGTTTGGTTTGTTCAGCCAGTAAAAATTCAACCTTGCTAATGAATATTGAAAAATCCAGGTAGTGACGCTGAGCTTTTTGTAAAAAGGTATTGGCAACCTGAGGATCAACTGCCAGTACATCGGTGGACATAATGACAAAGCGTTTATATTCAGAGAAAGCGTTTTGTAAGCCCTTAGCACTGCCATGATTAGCATCAAGCACCAGTTGCGAGGCTGAAAGCTCATCAATAGCCTTGGCAGCACTGGCTAAATCATTAACAATACCGCTGTGCATACGGTAAAGCTGAAGTTCGCTGAGCTCTCCTGCCAAAGCACCATCTAAGGCTAAATTCATACGTTTTTGAATATTGCCCAGCTTGCGCGAAAACTCAGCCGCATTAGAAATAATACTAAGGTTTTGCTGCTGCTCTTGGGCTGCTTGGTCGTGCTGCTGTTCTAGCCTTTCTAGACTGGTATAAACCAAAGCAACAGCTGCTATAACAACCATTATTAGTGGCAGTAATAGCAAAAATTTAAAACTTTTCAGTGCTTTCATTCAAAATTCAGCTCTTTTAATAACTTAGGCCAATGACTAGGCTCGATACTGGCAAAGTAAGAAAAGCCTTGATCACCTAAGGGTTTAAAAAAAACGAGGGTGTTTTCAGGTGGTAGATAATCCATTAGTTCAGCAATATTGGGGCCATGAGCAACAACAACGCGGTTGTAACCTGGGTCTGCAACGGGTTTTGAAATCCATTCCAAGGTTCGCACTACAGCCGGTTGTTTCTCTAAATCTGGCATTGCCGCGGTGTAACGCAAATCTACATCTACTTCAATAGGCTCACCAAAGACTCGAAATGCACTTTCTTGCGCACGAAAAAAAGGGCTACTTATTACAACTTTGTAAGGTAGCTTTAGCTTAGTAACGTGTTTACCCACTTGGTCTAATAACTTTATTCCAGCGTCTGATAAAGGGCGCTGACTTTCAACATCGTCTAAATCAATAGGAATTAAGTCAGGAAAACGTGCATCCGTAAGCCCATGACGCATATAAATGACATAGCCGCCTTGTTTAAGCTGCTGAATGTGCTCTGCTGTTGCGGGAATCACCTGGAATGTTGAAGGAGCTGGAATACTTAAGTCTTCAGCTAGTAACCAAGGCGAAAAGCTTAAGATAATAAATAAAAACACTTTAAATCGAGTCATATTAGCCACTCCATAGACATTTTTTTTATTGAGCAGATTCACTATACCACTTGGCTTAGCAAGGTGTAATAGAGTGATTTGTCTATAATTCTGTTATTCTTATACCACTCTTAACAGCTTAGAAATATAAATTTACAAAGGTCAAAGCCTATGGCTTCTTCTTTACCTAAGCCCAAAGTTTTAACTAATCCTTTAATTAGGCGTATGGTTTTTATTTTTGGCTGGGTTAGTTTTGTTATGGGGGTTGTGGGTATTTTTTTACCCTTGCTGCCTACTACACCTTTCATACTTTTAGCGGCGGCTTGTTTTGCTCGTAGTTCACCTAAGTTTTATAGCTGGATAACGAGTCACCCGCGTTTTGGGCCTTCTATAGCCAATTATTTAGCAGGCAAAGGCTTACCACTTAAGGCCAAATTAATGGCCGTAACTCTATTGTGGATAAGTGTAGGAGTGACTTTGGTAATTGTTAGCCTTTTATGGGCCAAGCTAGCCATGCTTATTACAGCCCTAGCAGTGAGTGCTTATATATTACGTTTACCTACACTAGAGCTAGAAAAATCATAATTTAAAACTCTAAAAGTGGCCTGATAAAATCCAAACACCCACGCCTATCAGGGTAAAACCACCAAAAACTTCAGCCCTATTACCCAGCAAAGAACTCACCGCACCGCCGATCATAACGCCTAGCGTCACCATCAGTGTTGTGGCTAAACCTATTAAACCTGCCGCTATCCAAATATTCACCTTAATAAATGCCAAGCCGACTCCCACTGCCATTGCATCAATACTGGTGCCTAAAGCAGTTAAAGAAACTTTAAGAAAAGAGTGTTTAGCAGGCTTTTCTGCTACTTCTGAACTGGGTTTTACCCCTTCATAAATCATGTGTAAACCCAAAGCTACTAATAAAAAGAAGGCAATCCAATGTGCCCAAGCCTGTACATAAACTGCTGCTGATTTGCCCATTAACCAGCCAATTAAAGGTGTGATTGCTTCAATACTGCCAAAAATCAGCCCCATTCTTAGGGCTTCTGAAAATTGAGGTTTTTTTAGACTGGCACCTTTACCAATAGCAGCGGCAAAGGCATCTGTGGACATGGCAAAAGCCAAGAGAAGAAGTGCAATAGGGTTCATGCTAAAAACTCCGGTCGGGCAGGTTGAGTCCACGATCTATCCACACGCCCGACTAAAGGCATGAATAGATCAATGGTCTCGCCAACCGAGTGGTGTCCGTACCATGGCGTAAGGCCAGGTATGTTGATACGAACGCTTCTAAACAAAAGAAGCAGGCTACTCCCCAAAGAGGCCGCTACTTTAGCAATAGCTTAGAGCGACTACAAGTTTACCTTAAATGCGCCAATCCTTTATCACTTAACACCCCACCACTCTTATTCTTTAAAAGCATTAGAGAATACCTATTTATTCTTTTTAGTTGGACTCAGCAAGCGGCATACTCTCCTGCATTCTTCTTTTAAACTTTGTTAACAGGAATAAAAAATGCCTGCGCTTGCCGAATCACGGCTTACTCATTTACAGCAGCTAGAAGCTGAAAGCATTCACATTATTCGTGAAGTGGCGGCTAGTTTTGCCAACCCAGTGATGATGTATTCCATAGGGAAAGACTCGTCCGTTATGTTGCACCTAGCTCGTAAAGCTTTTTACCCTGGCACACCACCCTTCCCTTTGCTGCATATTGATACCACTTGGAAGTTTCAGGAGATGATTCGCTTTCGTGACCAAGCGGCTAAAGATGCGGGTATGGAATTGTTGGTACATACCAACCAGGAAGGCGTGGATATGGACATTAACCCAGCTATTCACGGTTCGGCTTTGCATACCGATTTAATGAAAACAGCTGGCTTAAAACAAGCCTTAGACAAGTATGGTTTTGATGCGGCTTTTGGTGGTGCTAGGCGTGATGAAGAAAAATCGCGTGCTAAAGAAAGAGTCTTTTCGTTTCGGGATAAAAACCACCGTTGGGACCCTAAAAACCAACGGCCAGAGCTGTGGAACCTTTACAACACCGAAGTAAAAAAAGGTGAAAGCATTCGTGTTTTCCCTCTTTCTAACTGGACAGAATTAGATATTTGGCAGTACATCTGGCTGGAAAAAATTCCGCTAGTGCCGCTGTATTTTTCTGCGCTGCGCCCTGTGGTTAAGCGGGATGGCGCTTGGATAATGGTTGACGATAAACGCCTACCCTTAGCAGAGGGCGAAGAACCACAACTTAAACAAGTACGCTTTAGAACTTTGGGTTGTTACCCACTAACAGGGGCGATTGAATCCACCGCTGCTACCCTGCCAGAAATTATTCAAGAAATGCTCTTAACCAGTACGTCTGAACGCCAGGGACGCATGATTGATAAAGATGCGCGTGGTTCGATGGAACAGAAAAAAATGGAGGGTTATTTCTAATGACTGCCAGTTATATTCAAGAACAAGGCGATTTAATTAGCGCCGACATTGAAGGTTATTTGTTACAGCAAGAAAATAAACAGCTCTTGCGTTTGCTAACCTGCGGCAATGTTGATGATGGTAAATCGACCCTGATTGGGCGCTTGCTTCACGACAGTAAAATGATTTATGAAGACCAGCTAGAAGCCATTCAAAAAGACAGTAAAACCCAAGGTACTACGGGTGATACGGTGGATTTAGCCTTATTGGTGGATGGCTTGCAGGCTGAGCGTGAACAAGGCATCACTATAGATGTTGCCTACCGTTATTTTTCAACCGCCAAGCGTAAATTTATAATTGCCGACACGCCAGGTCACGAACAATACACCCGTAATATGGTGACGGGCGCTTCTAATTCCGATGTTGCCTTGGTGTTGATCGATGCACGTAAAGGCATGCAGGTACAGACCTTTCGCCACAGTTTTTTAGTGTCACTTTTGGGGCTAAACCACTTAATAGTAGTAGTGAACAAGATGGATTTGGTCGATTTTAGCCAAGCAAGATTTAATCAAATTCGTGAAGATTACCTAGCCTTTGCCCAATCTTTAACAGCCAGCACGCAACTAAAATTGCCTGAGCTGCATTTTATTCCCTTGTCGGCTTTGCAAGGTGACAATGTGGTCAATGCCAGCCCCTCTTTAGCTTGGTATCAGGGTTTGCCTTTAATGGCGCTATTAGAAAGCCTTGATGTACAACCGCCTATTGCAGCACAAATGCTGCGTTTTCCCGTGCAATATGTGAACCGTCCTAACCTTAATTTTCGGGGTTATTGCGGTACATTAGCCGCCGGTAAGCTTAGCGTTGGTGATGCCATTAAAGCCTTGCCATCGGGCGCAACCAGTCGGGTTAAATCGCTAATAACCGCCAATAAAACGCTAACCGCTGAAAATGAACTGCAACACGCCTACCCGCAAATGGCGATTACCGTTACTTTAGAAGATGAAATTGATATTTCGCGTGGTGATATTTTAGTCGCTGCGGATGATACTTCGGTTGTAACTGACAGAATTAGCGCAGAAATAGTGTGGATGGCAGAACAGCCTTCAATACAGGGCAAAACCTATCGGCTTAAAACCGCCAGTCGCTTGGTGAATGCGCGGATGGTTGCCATTCACTACACCACGCAAGTAAACACCTTAGAACGCCAACCCGCAGCAGAACTTAAACTGAATGAAATTGCCCGTGTTGAATTGCAGTTAGAGCAACCCATTTTAGCTGATGATTATTTAACTAATCGCACTACCGGCAGTTTTATTCTGATTGACCGGCATGAACAAGGCACAGTCGCCGCCGGTATGATTCAAGCCAGTCATCAGGAAGCGCCGTCAGAAACAGCAAAAACAATAGAACTCACCCCTGTTACTTCCAGTGAAAGAGCCGCAAGGTTAGGGCAAATTCCTGCAAAAATAACACTGCAAGGTGGAAGTAAAGCCCAGCGCCAGCAATTAGCTGTTCAGCTAGAACGCTTAGTGTTTAACGCCGGACGTTTAAGCCTAGTAATCGATGAAGACGAACTAGCAGACGGATTGGCAGCAGAACAAGCTCAGTTAGAAGCTTGGCTACTGACTAAAGGTTTGTTGCTGATTACATCACAGGCAAGCCAACAGCAAAATTCATTTGATAACAAAACAATGAGTGCCGTAATTCAAAGCACCGAACTTAGTAAACCAAATCAAGACCAAGAGATTGCCCTACTGGAAAATGAAAACACACCAGCAGAGCAATTATTGGCAAAACTAAGGGAGTTAAAAATTATTTAAACCAACACATCCACGTAATAGCCTTCTACGCCATCGACTTCCTCATGCGTTAAACCATGCACATCGGTTTCAAAGCCGGGGAAGCGTTGGTTAAAGTCCCGCACAAACTTTAAGTAGCCAACAATGGTGGCATTAAAGCGTTCGCCGGGGATCAGTAATGGAATACCTGGAGGATAAGGCGTTACCAGCATGGCGGTTATACGCCCTTCTAATTCATCAATCGGGCAGCGCTCCACTTGGCGGTGCGCCATTTTTGCCCAAGCATCGGCAGGTAACATGGCGGGTTCAATTTTGGATAAATACATATCGGTAGTAATGCGTGCCAGATTATATTCCTTATAAACCGCATGAATGGCATTACATAAATCACGTAAACCTGTACGCTCATACCTTGGGAAGCGCTTAGCAAATTCTGGCATAACACGCCATAAAGGTTGGTTACGATCATAATCATCTTTAAACTGCTGCAACTCCGTTACCATAGAGTTCCAACGGCCTTTGGTAATGCCGATGGTAAACATAATAAAGAAGGAATAGAGCCCTGTTTTTTCAATAATAATGCCGTGTTCCGCTAAGTATTTACTAACAATAGAAGCCGGAATGCCTTGCTCATCAAAATTACCATCAACGTCTAATCCAGGGGTAATAATGGTCGCTTTAATGGGGTCGAGCATATTAAAGCCGGTTTCTATCTCACCAAAGCCATGCCAAGTATCACCTGAATGAATCACCCAAGTATCACGCTCACCAATGCCTTCTTCTTCAGTAAGCTTGTCTGGGCCCCAAACTTTAAACCACCAATCATCATCACCAAACTCATCATCAACCTTACGCATCGCACGACGAAAGTTAATGGCTTCAAGAATGGATTCTTCTACCAAAGCATGACCACCCGGTTCTTCCATCATCGCAGCAGCAACGTCACAAGAGGCAATAATGGCGTATTGCGGGCTAGTTGAAGAGTGCATTAGGTAGGATTCATTAAAACGGTAGCGGTCTAACTTACGGTTTTTACTGTCTTGCACCAAAATTTGTGAAGCCTGTGACAGGCCCGCTAGTAGCTTATGCGTAGATTGCGTTGAAAACACTAGCGTTTCTTCTGACCGTTCACGCTCACCACCACCAATAGCGTGCATATCTTTATAGAATTCGTGGAAAGCCGCATGAGGCAACCAAGCTTCATCAAAGTGCAAGGTATCAATGGTATTACCTAAAATTTGCTTAATTTCTTCCACGTTATACACAATACCGTCATAAGTTGACTGGGTAATGGTTAAAATACGTGGCTTTTTATTCACTGCATTACGCGCAAAAGGGTTGTCGGCAATTTTTTGCTGAATGGTTTCAGGCAAAAATTCACTTTTAGGAATCGGGCCAATAATGCCATAGTGGTTACGGGTCGGCATTAAAAAGACGGGAATTGCGCCCGTCATAATAATCGAGTGCAAAATCGACTTATGGCAGTTACGGTCAACCACAACTATATCGCCGGGGGCAACGGTGGAATGCCAAACTACTTTATTAGAAGTTGATGTACCGTTAGTTACGAAGAACAAATGATCGGCACCAAAAATACGCGCCGCATTTTGTTCACTAGCCGCCACTGGGCCAGTATGATCTAACAGCTGACCTAGCTCATCGACCGAATTACACACATCGGCACGTAGCATATTCTCACCAAAAAATTGGTGGAACATTTGCCCTACAGGGCTTTTTAAGAAGGCAACGCCGCCTGAATGACCGGGGCAGTGCCAAGAATAGGAAGAATCGCTGGCGTAATCCATTAAGGCAGAAAAAAACGGCGGTGCTAAAGCATCTAAATATTTTTTAGCTTCACGAATAATATGGCGAGCAACAAACTCGGGTGTATCTTCAAACATATGAATAAAGCCGTGCAACTCACGCAAAATAGCATTAGGAATGTGGCGTGATGTACGCGTTTCACCATAAAGGAAGATAGGAATATCACTGTTACGTTTCCGCACTTCTGTTATAAAACTGCTGATTACTTCTAAAGCTCGGTTAGCACCTTCTTCTGTGCCTTCACCTATTTCTTCATCGTCTAAAGAAACAATAAAACAAGATGCACGGCTAGCTTGTTGGGCAAAAGCAGTTAAATCGCCATAGCTGGTGTAGCCTACAACTTCCATACCTTCTTTGCCAATGGCTTCAGCAAGGTCACGAATACCAGAACCAGAGATATTTTCAGAACGAAAATCTTCATCAACAACAACAACAGGAAAGCGAAATTTCATCAGTTTTTGACCCACCACAAGTGAATAAAATACAAAGGAGTCTAGCTTACCCCTAATTTCAGGTAAAGAAATAGCCTGTGACCTTAAAAAGCCAAAAACAAGCTTGTAGTATTACTACTTAATGCTTTATACTTTCGTATAGTTAGCAAGTGCAGCATTTGGAGAAAGTTATGATTATGTTAGATGCAAAACAGTTAGAAAACCTTTTGGTTAGCAAACAACACTTAGAACAGCGTTTAGCGCTTAGTATGTCGGCTCGACCAGAAACGTGGCATTACATCTATAATAATAATCCAACACTGGCTTTTACGCTTGCTCAAAACCCTAATTTACCACAAGAACTTGCGGATGAATTGGCAGGTCATCCAGATCCACGGGTCAGGTTAATGGTTGCGCGTCACGGTCAGCCAAGCTTTTATGCATTAAAGCAGCTGAGTGAAGATAGCGAAGCCGCCATTAGACTGGCTATTGCCAAACGCCAAGATTTAGATGGACAACTGCAAGACTGTTTATATGAAGACAGTGATGCAGGTGTGCAATTAGCCGCTTACCTTTATCAGCAACCGCAGCAACACTTTGCCAAAGCCAGCGGCTGGTAAAACAGCGTAAACGGTAAAAACTTTAACGAACTCAACGTCGATTGATTAGGTGCGACTTTTTGCACCGAAGGGTAGCTTCTTAGCTACCCTTTTTTTATGCTTTTTTTATATTTTATGATTTTATTAATGGATTAGTCTGTCAATACTTAATAAAACTAAAAGCCAGTAAGACTTGTGGTAAGCCTAGGTACAGCCTGCTATTCTGCGATCCATTATTTCATTAATAGGCTTTAAAAATGACCAGCACTTCAACAGCAGCAACCTTTATTCTAGGCAAAGATGCGCCACTTGAAAGCACCATTGCACGCCTTGAAGCTCAATTAAAAAAACTGGGCTTTAATGTAGCGCCAAAATCTTGGTTAAACCCCGTACCACACGTTTGGTCGGTTCATTTACAAGACCTCGATTGCCCACAATTATTTACCAATGGTAAAGGTGCAACTAAAGAAGCGGCACTGGCTTCGGCTTTAGGTGAGTTCTTTGAGCGTTTAAGCTGCAACTACTTCTGGGCAGATTTTTGGCTAGGTCCTAAAATTGCTCAGGGTGAGTTTGTCCACTACCCGCAAGAACGCTGGTTTGCTGCTGATACTGAAAAACTTCCTACAGATTTATTAGATGAACACTGCCTCGCTATTTATCAGCGTGAAGAAGCCCTAGAGCCTGCACGTATGGTAGATATTAATTCAGGCGCTATTAACCGTGGTATTTGTGCGCTGCCCTTTGTACGCCAAAGCGATCAAAATACCGTATGGTTTCCAATTAACCTTGTGGGCAATTTATTTGTTTCTAATGGTATGGCAGCCGGTAACAATGCTTATGAAGCTTACACTCAAGCTTTATCTGAAATTTTTGAACGTGCCATTAAAACCCGTATTCTTACCGAAGGTATGTGCCCTCCGCTTATTCCTAAAGAGGTTCTAGCCCGTTACCCTAAAGTAGTTACCGCGATAGAAGCCTTAGAAGCAGCCGGCTTTCATGTGCAAGCCAGAGATGCTTCTATGGGCGGACGCTTCCCAGTCATCAACGTTACCCTGCTTAATCCTAACGATGGCGGTTGTTTTGCTTCTTTTGGTGCTCACCCTTTATTTGAAGTGGCGCTTGAACGCACCGTTACTGAATTACTACAAGGCCGTGCCTTAGACCAGCTCGATGTATTCCCTGAACCCACCTTAGACTTGTATCAGGTAAGCGAGCCACACAACCTAGAAACTCACTTTACCGATTCCAGCGGTTTGGTGGGCTGGCATTTAATTGGCGACCGTTTTGACTTCCCCTTCACCGACTGGAATTTCCCTGGTACCAGTGAAGAGCAGTTTGAAGCGCTACTAGGTCAGTTACACGATGAAGGCCGCGAAGTTTATATTATGGATTACCAGCATCTTGGTGTAGATGTTTGCCGTATTCTAGTGCCAGGTTTTTCAGAAATTTACCCAGCCGATGACTTATTGTGGGATAACAACAACCAAGGTATTGAACTGCGCGATGCGCTTTTAGAATTGCCTGAACTGGATAGACCCGACCTAGATGAAGTTGCCGAACTCATTAACGAATCCGGCTTTAGTCAGCAGCACCCAGTAGCAGCTTTAATTGGTTTAGTCCCTGGTGGTTCAACCTTCTGGAAAGAACTCCGTGTGGGCGAATTACGTGCCATGCTTTGCTTAGCTTTGGGCGAACAAGAAGAAGCGTTAGACTTAATCGAAGGCCTACTTTTATTTGGTCACTTACATGAAAACCGCACAGCTCACTATCGCTGCATAAAAGCCTTATTAGAAATCACCTTAGCTGGCCATTTAATTGACCAATACCGCACCGCACTTAACCTTTATTTTGGTGCTGAACAAGTTGAAGCCGGTGAGCGTTTAATTAATGGTGAAGATACCTTCCAAGGTTTTGCACCTGCACCCGGGTTAGACGGACTAGAAGCCCACGAAAAGCTAATTGAAGCCTATTTAAAAGTACAAAAAGCTAAAAAAGAGCATTTATCTGAAGCTTAACTAAGAGCCTTAACCATGAATTCAACACACCAAGACTTGTTAACTAGCCACTATGCGGATGAACACCTAACCACCCGTTTAAGAGAAGCGATTATTGCCGAAGGCTTAGACCCAGAAAAACTAACCCTAGACGATATAGCGGCAATAGATCAGCTGCACGTTGGCGGCCGGCGCTCTAGTCGGCAGCTAGCCGAACAAGCTGGCTTTTTACCGGGTCAAAAGGTGTTGGATTTAGGTTGCGGAACAGGTGGCAGTAGCCGCCTGTTGGTCGATGAGCACGGCTTGCAAGTAATTGGTGTAGACATTACCCAACCTTTTGTCGATGTTGCCCAGTGGTTAACCCAAGCCACCGGCTTAACCGCTCGTACCCAGTTTGTATGCGGCGATGCTCAAAACCTACCTTTAGAAGATGCAAGCTTTGATGCCGTTTGGAGCCAACACACTCTAATGAACTTGCCTGATCTAGCCAAAGGCTTGGCAGAGGCTAATCGGGTACTGAAACCTAATGGCAGCTTACTGTTACATGAAGTTTTACAGGGCGACAACTTAGAACCTTTAGCCTTTCCGGTGCCTTGGGCCGATAACGCCAGCACCAGCCATTTACAAAGCCTTAGCCAGCTAGAAGAACAACTCACCGCAGCCGGTTTTGTGAAGATTAAGCAGCAAGAAGTCACTGAACAGGCGTTAAACTGGCGACAAAAACACACCGACAAAGAAGCCAGAGGCCAAACTGGCATTTTAACGCCTCAACTTATTTTTGGACCCCGCTTTTTACACATGGGTAAAAACCTTATGGCGAATTTAGCCGCTGGTAAAGTACGTTTAATAGAAGGAATTTGGCAGAAGGCTAGCAAATAATTTTTTGCTGGCCTATATTGCTGCTGCTAGTTTAAAATTCAGCTCATTTAATTAAAACTAGTCTTGTTAAAATATTGTTACATAGGGATATTGTGAAGCTTAACCGCAATCTGAATACTTGGCTGTTGTTACTTGCGCTAGCCGTTATGGTTAGCCGAGTGCTTACGCCTTTTTCAGTGCCGCCAATAGTGGTTCACGACAACGGTTTTATTGAAGTTTGCTCTACGCAAGGTGGCTTTGAAAGAATTCTACTGGATGCCGAGGGAAATCAGGTTGAATCTAAACAGCCGCTTTCCCATTGTCCACAGTGTGCTGCTGGTACTGTAATCGGTCTGCCAGAACGCCCCTTTATTGTTGAGCAACACCTAACCGTCCACCAACCCTCTTTAAGCACTATTACCCTGCTTACTCACTCCCCTTATACCGCTTTACCCCCACCGACTCGCGCTCCGCCCTTAGCTTAGTTTTTAGCCAGCTAACTTTTACTTTTTTATCGACTTAACGCAGAGCCTACTTTTGCACTGCAAACTTGTCACTTTTTTAAATGAGATAAACAACATGATTCGTCATTTAGTATTTGCTTGCCTGATTTTTATGGCAGGGCAAGCTTACGCGCATGATTTTCGTTTAGCCGATCTGCGCTTGGTACACCCTTTTGCTACACCAACACCACCGACAGCACAGGTTGGTATTGCCTATGTTGATATTTCCAACCAAGGCAACACAGCGGCTCGCTTAATCAGTGCGCGTTCACATATTGCAGAAGTTGTAGAGCTGCACACCATGACGATGAATGAAGGTGTGATGAAAATGCGCCAAGTACAACAGATTGAAATTGCCGCGAATGACACCTTAAAAATGCGCTCGGGTGGTGGTTATCACTTAATGCTGATCGGTCTGAAACAGCCATTAAAAGCCGGTGAACAATTTCCGCTTTGGCTAACGTTCGAGAAGCAAGGTGAAATTCGTATAGACGTTTGGGTCGAAACAGCCCAAGACGGTGGTGCCGCTGCTGATGCACATCACCATCATTAATTCATTTGTACTGATAAAAACTTTTTGTACTTAATAAAAATTCAAGGATTCTACAATGAAAAACTTCAAATCAATGGCTTCTTTTTCACTGACTTTATTGGCATCCGCTGTCTTTTTGACAGGTTGCTTAGACTCCAGCAGCGACTCAAATGCTGACACAGAGACCCGTAACTTAGACCTAAGTTTTTTAGCCGTTAATTCAACCAGTGGAAATGCCGATATCAGTGCCGATGTATGCGGCGCTAATTTCAGCAAAGTCGGTACTGCTGCGGTTAATTTAACCGTTGCTGATATGGCATTTTACCTTCATGACCTACAGCTAGTAACCAAAGATGGGCAAACGGTGCCAGTGGCGTTAAACACTACGCAATGGCAAGAAGAAGGCGTTGCACTGGTTGACTTCCAAAATAAAGATAATCGCTGTACTGGTAATGCCAAACCTACCAACACCCAAGTATTAGGTGAATTTGAACATAGCGAAGGAACCGCCTATGACTCAGTGCGCTTTACCGTTGGTTTACCTTCGACGTTAAACCACGCTTTACCACGTCCTACAACGGGTATTTTGGCACGAACAGACTTGCAATGGGGTTGGGCTTCAGGCTACAAGTTTTTGCGAATGGATACTTACCCAGCAGGCGGTATTGCAAATCACAATGGCACAACAGCCAATGCTTGGGCAGTGCACCTAGGTTCGACAAGTTGCAATACTGAAAAAGATGCGGCGGGTAACTGGGTAACGGGTACAACCAAGTGTGACAACCCCTACCTAATGCAAGTTGAGCTAAACGGTTTTGATATTGATCGTCCTGATATTTGGGTTGATTTGGCTGCAATACTTGCGGGTTCAGATATGACTCAAAATACAGGCGGCGCTGTTGGCTGTATGTCTTTTGATGGCTCGCCTGAATGTGGCCCTATTTTTTCTCGCTTAGGTTTAGCCTATAACGGAATTGAAGGGCATCAAGCTGAAGCGCAGCAATTGTTTCGTTTAGCGGAATAAATTAGCTCAAGGAGTCACCGATGTTTAGTAGTTTATCGAGACGCCTTGCCCTGCTGGCCGTAATGGCCAGCTTGGGATTGGTAGGATGCCTAGATTCAAGCGAGACAAAGATAGACGACCAAGGCACTAGCAATAGCCAATTTAACTGGGTATTACCCGCTTATGTACCTAGGCCTGTCGAGCCTGACTTTAACCCCATGACCGAAGATAAGTTTCAGCTAGGTCGCCACTTATTTTATGATGAACGTCTTTCTGCTGGTGGTAATATCAGTTGTGCTAGCTGTCACCATCAAGATAAAGCTTTTGCCGATGGGCGCGTGGTGCCGATAGGTACGCATGGTGAAAGCCATCGTCGTAACGCACAGGCTTTAGTTAATCCAGCTTGGTTTGCCACTTTAAACTGGGGAAACCCTGTTACGGATACTTTGGAGCGGCAAATAGAAGGTCCTTTGTTTGGCGATGATCCACATGAGCATGGGATTAATGATACAAATCGTGAAGCAATCCTTGCCGATCTACTGGCTGATCCTACCTACACTGCATTATTTTCCGCCGCTTTTCCTAATGAATCAGCTGAGTGGAATTACAACCATATTATTTTTGCTTTAGCCAGTTTTACACGCGGTATGGTTTCTTATTCTTCGCCCTACGATACTTATTTAGCAGAGAATAACATTCAAGCCATTTCCGTCTCAGCAAGGCGCGGTATGGATTTATTCAATAGTGAACGCTTGGAATGCTTCCATTGTCATGGCGGTTATAACTTTAGTAATTCAGTCATGGATAGGTCTCGTAATTTTCCAGAGCGAAACTTTCATAATACCGGCTTGTATAACTTGGCTGGCTCGGGTAACTACCCTGTCGGGAATACCGGCATCCATGATTTGACTGGCGATATCCGACACATGGGGCAGTTTCGCACCCCAACATTGCGTAATATTGCCTTAACCGCACCTTATTCCCACGATGGTAGCCATGCCACGTTAAAAGAAATAATTGCAACCTATGCTGCCGGCGGCAGACATATCACTTCAGGCGTTTATGTTGGCGACGGGCGACTTAACCCTAATAAAGACGGGTTTATTGCTGGCTTTAGTTTAAATGCCCAAGAAGAAAAAGACTTAATTGCTTTTCTGTGCAGCCTCACCGATGAAGCTTTTACCACCAATCCACGCTTGAGTAACCCCTGGCCTGATGAAAATGGTAATCCTCGTCCTGCACCCATTAATCCAGGAGTTCCCAAACAATGCCTGCAATAAAAAACAATCCAAAACTTTGGCTTTGGTTGCTAACCACTGCATTGCTATTAACCACATCAACCCATTTACTAGCCCATGCTCAACCCACCACTTTAGGGTTAAGTGCAGATTTAAGCCTTGCCGCTAGCTGGCGTAGCGATAACCAGCAATCCAATCAAGCCATTGCTGATGAAGAGGTTTGGCAAATACCAGGCGTTCTTATGGGTGGGCATGCTAGTAACTATGAAAAACACACCAGCCTAGATGAGCTTTCACTCGCTATGCATTATCTAACCGATAAGAATAGTTATGCTAGCCTTAAAATTGGTAGCCACGGCGGTACTGAAATCAGTTTAGAAAATGCGCTCTTTGGCCAAGCATTCAACGTCTCAAATCAGCCAGCTCGCATTGAAGCAGGCTTGATGACTGCTTTCTTTTCGCCCAGTAATCACGAGCATCCATCAACCACGCTGTTTAGTTTGCCTAGTCTTGGCTATACCGCATTATTGGGCGGTCACGTTCAAGATACCGGCATTCGTGCCGCTTTTGGTCAAGAAGCGCGAGGGTTTAGTTTAGGTATAGAAGCCAACAAGGGCAGCAGTTACCCTGCCAGTAATAGCGGTGGTCTTTATACCGCTTATTTACGCCATGCTTACCAAGGGTTTTATTTAGATTGGCAACTGCAAGGCTGGTATCTGGACGCTGAGGCAAAAAACCGTAAGGATGACCGCAGTGCTGGCGGCCACAGCCATAGTGTTAGCACTAATGCGACTGGATTTACGGGTTCTTATAAGGGTGATACTCAAGCAGCAGGCTTATTTAGTGAACTGCAATGGAACTTAGGACACCGCAAAGCGCTAAAACTTCGCAGCGAATACTTGCAGGTTAATGCCGAAGGTTTAGTAGAAGATGAATCGGGCAATCGACAGCTTAACTTAGACGGCGAATACCAAAGCTTGTCACTAGAACCCAGCCTGCTGCTAGGGTTGCATACCTTTGGCTTACGTTATGAACGCCTCTCGCTAAAAAACACCTTAACCGGTGCAGCAGCCAGCCAACTGGGTGCAGAAGCTAATTTAATTAACGATGGGCACGAGCCACAGCGCTTTAGTGCTGCATGGAAATGGCAATACACACCTAATTTAGCTTTACGGCTTGAATGGGTAAACGATCAGACCTTATCTGACCATCAGCCCAAAATAGTCACCCTAGGTGCTACTTGGAAGCAAGCCATTACATTAAATAACTAACAAGCCACTTCACGTTAAAGGCGAAAAAACCGTTACCATCGACCTGAGCCTTTTGCTTGAAAATTCCCCTGGTTATCCCTGCGCCAGCCTAGCATTTGCAGTGCTGGTTGCAGTTTAGCTTGCTCTTCTAATTGAGCTTGGGCGGTAAAATTCCAGCGGTGGGTTTTGGCTTTGGCTTGCCCTTCAAGGTTTATTTGATGCTCACCGGCTTGCTCAGCAGTTAATTTCCAGTCTAATGTTTGGCTGTCTGGGCAGCTGGGTTGTAGAAAAATCTGCCCTAAACTTAGCGGCATGGGTTGTAAAACGGCTAAATCGCCTTGCCAACTGCCGGTTAAAGCATGGCAGTTTAAGTTTTCTCTTTGCAGTTTTGCTTGTAAATTAAGCTCACCGGCTAATTCACCTTTTAAAGCCCAAGGAAAACCATTACTTTTTAATAAGGCTAAATCACCGGCTTTTAAATTAGCAGTTAAACTATCCCAAGGTAATAAACTGGCTTGCAAGCGCCAAGGTTGCTCTTCATCACTACCGACTTGTAAATAAATAACTGGGTTGGCAAGAGTTAACCGCCACATAGAAAGATCCCAGCTAACATCTTCTAGGCTAATAAAGGGCAAGTCTAAACGCTGGGCGCTGCCTTTCGATAAGTTGCCCTGAACATTTTGCCAAGTAACCTGTTGGGTACTTTGTGCAACCTGCTGCCCAAACAACCCTTGCTGCGCTTGAAATAACAACCATTCCACCGGCGTTTTAGCAATAAAAGTCACCAAAAATACCCAGCTAAATAGCAACAGCAAGAGTATCCCCAACAACAGTCGGCCTAGTTTATTCATTAAAAAACCACCATTATAAAGGGCGCAACACTAGGGTTAGTTGCAGCGGTTTGCCTTGCATAGTTAAGGTTTGCCAATGCCAACCTTTAGCTGCTGCGGTGTTTAAAAACTTTTCAACCATGGCTGGGTTAGCTGCTTTTGCAGTTATTCGCCACAAATCAACTTTTTGTTCTAAATCAACGGCTTGCACTAGTTCAACATCACGCAACCCCGCACTGGCTGCCAAACCTAACCATTGGCGTTCATCTAAAAAAACCACAGTTACTAGACGAGTCGTTAAAGCTTCTAACCGCTGTAAATCTTGCGTTTGTTGCTGTTGATTTATTGCATTGGTTTCACGCCAAGCTTGCACAGGTTGCCACACGGCTAAATATAGCAACATTAAAATCACTAAGGGCGCGGCAATTTTTAATAACCTTTGTTCGCTGGCTTCTAAGCCTGACCAACGCTGACCTAGCCAAGAACTAGCCATCATAATTTTAGCTCCCAAGTTGCCTGCTCATCAGCAAAGCGCCAACGTCCATCGAGGGTTTTTAAGGCCGTTTGATCGGCTGGTTTTATGCCAACCAACTCAGCTTTTATACCTTGCTCATCTAACTGCATGGCTGCCACTTGAATGTGCTGTTTGCTTTGCAGTTGGCTTAATAAATTTTGCCAAGCGTCTATTCGCTGCTGCTGATAATTTAAATGGTTAGTATAATTATCTAAACGTCTGTTTAGGTGTTCTAGCTGCTGCTTAATATCTGCTTTATTGGTTTCACTAGCTGGCTTAGCTAACCAAGTAAACGTTTGCTGACTCATTAAAACCACTACTAATAGCAACCAAGGTGTAGCCAGAAACCACTGTTTAGGGGTTAGCTGTAATGCTTGCTGCAAGTTTTTAGCAAGTAGATTTTTAATGGGCAACTTGTTTAACCAAGATTCAGGCCAAAGATTAACCTTGGCAGGAATACCCGTCGCTAACCAAGGTACTAAAGCTTGTTGGGGTAAATCTTTAACATTCATTTTTTGAGCATTAGCCGCTAATAAAGGTGCAGCTTGCTCTGCATTAAGCCAAGCTAAAGGCAATTTCAAAACGCTCTGCTGTTCTGTCTGCCATAACCAAGCTTGCTGTTCATCGACTAATAATAATGGTGCTGGCTGTTGCCATAACTCTGCTAAACATAAAGCCTCTGGAATCCAACGCGCCACGCGAATGTTATTATCGGCTAAACGCTGCTGCCATTTTGTTGCTAACTGGCTTGCTAAAGTGGCTAACTTGACTTGGCGGCCGGTTTTTTCTAGCACCAACACCAACACATCTTCAATGGACTGGCAAATTTGATCTTCTAATAATAAAGCAGCTTCAGTCACTTTTACGCCCAGTGGTAGCGTCACTTCATCTAAACGTATGGCAGCAGCATCTAACAACACTAAAGCAGGTGAGGTTTTACTGAAACTAGCCGCTTGTTCAACAGCTAAGTGAGTAGCCGGTGCATTAGGCTCCAACCACCAGTATTCATCTTGTGATGAATCAACAGCTAAACGAATCACCAAAAGCGGCTGCTTTAACTTCATTAATTCATACCTTCTTCAATTACACTAGCTGCTTGCACCCGCCCATCCACTGGCCCTAAGCGTCTGGCATAAACTTGGGTTTTGGCATCGGGGGCTAGGTAAATATCCGCTTCAAATACTAGCGTTACATCGTTCAACAACATACTAATCGTCACCTGATAAAAGTCGCTAACAAACATTAAATGACCACCCACGCGTTGCTTCCAAGCATCATTATTAGGCAGGTTAGTTTCACCCAAGTCTTCCCAGAAGTCGTCGAGGTTTTTATAGCCAACAGCGGGGCGACTAGTCCACCAGTTTTTAAGGCTGGTTAGCTGTACCTGCCCTTCAAATAGGCTCCATAATAGAACTAAATCTTGCTCAGCCAAGGTATTGATATTTAGCCTTAAACGCTTGTCTGGCAACACACAAATGCCTTCAGGTAATTGTCGAAAACGCTGACGATTTTCTGGCATTAACCCGTTTACTTCCGACACATCGGCAAAGGGTTGGTTGGCAGCAATGCTAGGTGGGTTGGCTAATAAATATTGGCCGGTTTCTGCACCTTGGGGTAAAGCTTCGTTGTCGGTATCTAGCCTGTCACGGGCTAGGTCTAAAAACGGGTTAATGTCTAAATCAGCAGGCCAGTAATTATTTTGTTGCAACTGATTAAGGTACAAGCGCCAAGGCAGTAACGCTGTTAACTGGGCGCTGGTTTCTTGGCTATTAACACTGGCGAGGTGATTTAAGTTAAAACAAGTGCGTAGGTCTTTTACTTGCAACCTTAACGCGCCTTCATCCACAGGATAAGTCACCGGCTCACCACGAATGGTTGACCACCAACGGGGTTGTTCACGAATCCGACCATCGGTTAAAACCTGCCGTGCTAGGGTTTCAGCACCCAACAAATAGCCCCAGCCTTGCTGCTGTAAATAACGCCCTTCTATGCGTTCTAAATCTTGCCGACTTGCACCCTGCATTTGCGTTAAAGCAACGGTCACGACCACTAAAATTAGCAGCACCATTATCAGCGCCACGCCTTTTTGTTTAATCCTCTTCACTGACTGCATCACCAGCACCTTTATTTGTTGCCGCAGCTTGGGGCGTAATAAACATAAGTTCTGGCAATAAAATCAAGCGCTGATAGTCTTCGTCCTGCCATGTAATGCTTAAACGCAAACCTTTAGGAAAAGAACCGGCCAAGGTATTTTGCCAAGCGCCATCTCGGTAAAAAGCCCAATTTAAAGCCGTTACTTTTTCTAATTCGTCAACCACTGTCCAAACTTGCTTATCAGCAGCATCTAACAAACCAGAAGAAGCGAGTAGTAGCGTTTTTTGTTCTTTATTCCAACTTAATCGCCATAAACGCAGGCGCGAAGCGTAATCTTGCAGCGGTAATACCCACTGGCCTGCGGCAACCCAATACAATTCTTGGTTATTATTTTGCAAGGTTAACGGACTAGGATTAACCGCTTGTCCACGTTCATGGGCTTGCCGAATCACTAATTGACTCAGTTGCCGATCGGTACGGGTTAAAAAATCAACCAACTGTTCAGGGCCTTTGGATCTTACTTCGCTTAACTGCTGCCGCGCATCTAATACTTGGCTAACCAGTAAAGCTAAAGCGGCTGATAAAGCCGCCATAATTGCCAAAGCAACCAGCACTTCTAACAGGGTAAAGCCGGTTTGTTTACAGGCAACTTGTTTACCAGCTTGCGAGTGTTTCATTGATTACCCACAAAACCCGACACTTGGGTCAGCAGCGTTTTACGTTGCGCTTCAGCATAAATTTGAATATCTAAACGGCGCATGGTCGGTAGGGGGGTGGCTTGAATAACCACACGCCAAAAGCATGGCATCGCGCCAGCCGCCGCTTCGCCTTCACGCTGCCCAACGTCTGGCCACTCTTTAGTTAGCATCCATTCCACTAATAAATTATCCGCACACAATTGGGATAAAGCTCTTTCTTCACTGGCTTGACGAATACTCGCAGCATTGCCCACCACCTGTACCGCCACTGCAGCCATCATAGCTAAAATAAACAAAGCCACTAACACTTCCACCAGCGTTAAGCCTTGCTGCTGTTTGTTAGCAGCTAATTTTTTTCGATGCAGCTTATTCATCGGCCAAGTCCACCCATTCAAACTTGCCAGCGTGTACACGAATGCTGCGTTTAGCTTCGCCTAGTTGCAGGGTTAAACTTAAAGCCGTGACTTCACCCGCAGGAAAAAACACTAAAGACGGTGCTAGTTGGTTACTAAATTTTTTATTCAGTTCTTTAACACCCTTTTGCAAACCTGCTAGCTTTACTTGAGCAGGCCAGTTACGCGCTTGTAAACCTCGGCTAGCATAGGCTTGCCATAAACCCCATTCATCACGCAACACAAAACGGTAGCCTTGCTCGGTTACTTGCCAACCCACCAAGCGGTGTCGGTTTAACGCTAAATCCCGTGCATAAGAAAAGTCTTCTAATAACTGGCGTGCTTGTTCATCCAGCAAATCTTGTTCACTGCGTTGCATAGTAACCACCGCTATTGAAGTGGTAATGCCAATAATAAACAGCACCACCAGCACCTCTAATAGGGTAAAGCCTCTTGATTTAAAGGCTTGAGGTGACTTATAAATCCCAGTTACCAATGTCTGCATTTAAGTCTTCGCCACCAATACGCCCATCGGCACCAAAAGAGAAAATATCAATCCGACTTTTTTCACCGGGTGAACGGTACTGGTAAGCATTGCCCCAAGGATCGCTGGGCAAACGGCGAATATAACCATCCCCACGGTAATTTTTAGGTTCAGGCGCAACACTGGGTTTTTTCACCAATGCATCTAAACCCTGCCCAGTAGTTGGGTAGGTAAAGTTATCGAGGCGGTACATTTCTAAGGCTTGTTCTAGGCTAGAAATATCTGCCCGTGCTTTTTGCACCATTGCCTTGTCTTGGTTATCCAGCACGTTAGGTGCAACAATGGCGACCAACAAACCAATAATCACCAAAACCACCATAACTTCTAACAAGGTAAAACCTTTTTGCTTTCTAGCTGCTGGTTTTTTAGCTGCTTTATTACTATCTAGTTGCATCGTTAATTTCCTTTATTTCTAAATCTTCAAAACATCGTTTAACTGCATAATCGGCAATAAAATAGCCAGAACGATGGTTAATACTACGCCACCCATCACTAAAATCATTATCGGTTCAAACAGCGCCAGCACCATGTCTACTTTTTGTTGAAATTCATTGTCTTGCAAGTCAGCAACACGCACTAACATTTGGTCTAGCTCACCGCTGGCTTCACCGCTGGCCACCATATAAGTCATCATCGGCGGAAAATGCCCACTTAATTCTAACGCACGGTTTAAGCTGATTCCTTCACGCACTTGGTCGATTAAGCCATCAACCACCTGCTGTAAAAAATCATTATTTAGGGTGTTTCTTGCCACCTGCAACGCATCTAATAAAGGAATACCACTGGCGGTTAAAATGGCGACCGTTCTGGCTAAACGTGCGGTATTTAACGCTTTAATCAACCGTCCCAACAGGGGTAATTTTAACTGTTGACCATGCCATTTTAAACGTATCGCAGGCTTGGTTAAGAAAAAGCGCACCGCTAAAACTGCCAACACCAAAACCACACCGGCCACAATGCCCCAATCACGAATCGCATCACTTAACCAAATTAATCCGCGCGTCACTGCAGGCAAGGTTTGTCCGGCGTGGTCAAACTGGCTAACAATACGCGGCACGACAAAACTCATTAAAGCAATGACAATTGCCAGCGAAACAAAGCTTAGCATTACCGGATAAACCAACGCCATTTGTGCTTTCTGGCGCTGTTTTTGGCTGGTTTCTAAATAATCTGCCAAACGTATTAAAACTTGATCTAACCGCCCTGCTTTTTCACCGGCGGCTACCAAGGCGCAATACAAGTTATCAAAGGTTTTTGGCCAGTGTTTTAGCGTTGCTGCAAGGTTATGCCCTTCTCTAACCTTGCTACGCACGCCTTGAATTAAACTACGCTGTTTTTGTGTTTCGGCTTGCTTGGCAAGGGTTTCTAAAGCGGTTTCTAAGGGTAAACCCGCCGCAACCAAGGTGGCTAGTTGGCGTGTGAAAAGCGTTTTCTGATCGTGGCTTAACAAACCAGCCGTATTCTTTTTAGGCTGGCTAACACCTTTAATTTCACTGTTTTTTTCAGCAGCAACGGCTTGTACTTTACGCGGAAACAGCGCTTCTTCACGCAATAACTGGCGAGCATGGCGCTCTGAATCGGCTTCAATTACGCCTTTAATGACACCGCCTTGTTTGTCTAATGCGTGGTATTTAAAACTGGCCATTGATTAAAAAACCTCCTAGCTCCGCGTCACTCGCAGCACGTCTTCTACGGAAGTTTCACCCCGCGCAATACGCTCTACACCAGCGGCTAGCAAATCGGGCCATTCACTAAATACTTCAGCGGCCATATCAGCTTCAGCGGCTTCGCGGTGAATTTTATCGGCAAGGCTAGGCGTAATCGGCACAAACTCATATAAACCCACTCGACCTTGATAACCTGTGTGTTGGCAAGCCTTGCAACCCACCGGCTCAAAAACTTCAGTTAAATGAATAGCACTGGCACCTAAATCACTTTTTTCTAAATCACTAATCGGGCGATTAACCGCACAAGCTTTGCATAAACGCCTAACTAACCGCTGCGCCATCACCCCTTTTAAACTGGAAGCCAATAAAAAAGGCTCAATGCCCATATCACGCAAGCGGGTAATTGCACCCAAGGCAGAATTGGTATGCAGCGTTGATAATACTAGGTGGCCAGTTAAACTGGCCTGCACCGCAATCGAAGCCGTTTCTACATCACGAATTTCACCGATCATCACTACATCAGGGTCTTGGCGAAGTATGGCTCTTAATCCCTTAGCAAAAGTCATATCGGCTTTGGTATTAACGGCGGTTTGCCCTATACCGGCTATAGCGTATTCCACTGGGTCTTCTACGGTTAAAATATTGCGGCTGGCATCATTAAGCTGGGTAAGGCTGGCATAAAGGGTGGTCGTTTTACCCGAACCCGTTGGGCCAGTTATAAGCAAAATGCCATTGGGTTGCTGTAATAATTCCCGAAAACGTGCTGCTACTTTTTCTGGCATACCTAGCTCGGTAATGCCCAACAAAGCGGCGGTTTTATCCAATAAGCGCATGACGACTCTTTCGCCATAAATCGCTGGCAGGGTAGAAACACGAATATCCACTTCTCGCCCAGCGGCACGAACGGTAATACGCCCATCTTGAGGGTGGCGTTTTTCAGCAATATCTAAACGCGCCATCACTTTAATACGAGAAACCAACATAGGCGCGAGTTTACGCGGCGGTTTTAAAACTTCTAACAACACCCCATCAACCCGAAAACGCACCACTAGCTGTTGTTCAAATGTCTCAATGTGAATATCAGACGCATGGAGTTTTAACGCTTCAGCAAACAAACCATTGATTAAACGAATAATCGGTGCTTCGCCTTCGCTTTCTAACAGATCCTCAATGGCTGGCAGCTCTTCAATTAAGCTGTCTAAATTAACTTGGTCAGAAATGCCTTCGATTAATTCAGAGGTACTGGCACGTCCGGCATCGTAGGCTTGGGCTAAACGCGCATCAAAAGTAGCAGCATCTAACCATTCTAATTGGGCGGGTTCACCTTGCACGCGCATCACTTCATGCAGTGCTTTATTTAATTCAGATAAATCAGCCGATTTTTTAGCAATCAGCCGGTATTGCGCTGTTTTTGAAGGTTGCCCCGTGGTTAAAGGCTCAACCAAAACACCGCAGCGACGGGCAAAACGGTAAGGCAGTAATTCAATTTCAACTGCCATTAGTTTGACTGCCTTGCTTTTATAGCAGCACGTTGCTCTCGACGTGATGGAAACAATGCATTTAATGATATATTTTGGCTGGTAGGCGATGCATCCCAAGATGCCATACGGGATTCGTTACCACTTTCCAACAAATGCGCGGCTCGCATATAACGGTATTTTTCAGAACTGAGTTTTGCCAACGAATCGCGATCATGCATAATTTGCGGCTTGATAAACACCATTAAATTACGCTTTTCAAGGCTAATGCTGGTAGAACGAAATAAAGCACCAATAAAAGGAATATCACCTAACAAGGGTACTTTACGCACCGTTTCTGTTTCGTCTTCACGAATTAAACCACCCAACACTATTATGTCGTTATTATCCGCCATTACCGTGGTTTTAATTTCACGTTTATTAGTGATGATATCGCTGGCTGTAATGGCTTTTTCTATATTAGAAACCTCTTGCAAAATTTCTAATCTAACCGAATTACCATCGTTAATTTGTGGGGTGATTTGTAGGCGTACACCCACTTCTTTACGCTGAATGGTGGTAAAAGGATTGGTATTATTATCGCCCGCTGTAGAGCCAGTGATAAACGGCACTTCTTGCCCTACCAAAATAGACGCTTCGGCATTATCGAGGGTTAAAATGCTGGGCGTAGAAAGGATATTAAAGTTGGTATTGCTTTGCAGTGCATTTAATAACACGCCAAAACTGATGCCCGAGCTGCTTAAACGCCCAACCCCCGCAGTAATGCCTTGTAAACCCGCTAACGCACCTAAAGCGCCTTCTGTACCGCCTGTTGCCGCACCCCCTGCAATCGACCCTAACCCCTTATTGCCAGTGAGGTTGCTTGATACCAAAGGAATAGAACCTGAGTTTTGATCGACCATTAACCACTGCACACCCATGTCTTTGGCTTGGGTATCGGATATCTCTACAATAATAGCTTCCACCAAAACTTGAGCACGGCGAATATCTAGCTGATCGACCAACAAGCGCATTTCACGCAGCTGGTCTGGGTTTCCTGCCACCACTAGCGCATTGGTGGATTCATGGGCTTGAATAACCACTTTACGGCTAGCGCCACCTTCCTTGCTGGTGGGTTTAGCATCAGCTGACTCAGCAACCATGGCTTGCAATAAAGTCGCCATTTCTGCGGCTTTGGCATGGCGCAAATAAAAAACTTGGGTAGTAGCCGAACGCTCAACGGGTTGGTCTAACTCGGTGACTAAACGCTGAATTTCTTTGCGGGTGGCTTTATCTGCCTTAACTAGCAGAATATTTAAACGGCTATCCGACATGATTTGCGGCGGCTGACCACCGCGTCCTTCACGCCTTAGTAGCTGGGTTAACAGCTGTTCCATTTCTGCTGCTGCTGCGTGTTTCAAACTGATAATAGAGAGATTTTCGCTGCTAACTTGGTCAATGCGCTGCACCAAATTCGCTAAGCGTTCTAGGTTGGTCCCCCAATCGGTTAAAATCAGTAGGTTAGTGGGCGCATAGTGCGTAATAACGCCAATACGCCTATCCATTAAAGGGGTGAGAATATTCACCAGCTGGGCGGCATCGGAATTTTGTAACGATAAAACACGTGTTGCCAGAAGATCTTTACCGTTAGAATTTGGCTGCTCATTCCCTTCTACAGGAATGGCTTCTAAACGTGCGGTTTGTTCAGGCACAATTTTTTGTGTGCCATCATTTAATGCCACAGCCGCAAAACCATTCACCCTAAGCTGCGATAAAAACACTTCATAAACTTCATTGGCAGTTAGCTTTTGCTGGCTGCGAATACTCACCTTGCCACGCACCCGTGGGTCAACTAAAAAAGTAGTCGCAGTAATTCGCCCGACACTGTCGATAAACTCGCTTAATTCAACATCTTGCAGGTTAACGCTAAAGCGTTCGTCATTGTTGCTTTCCAAAGCTAATGCTTGTAAAGGCAAAGCGAGCAGCAGCCATAAACCCATTAAAAACAACGAAAACAACCCATTTTTTAGTGTTAGCAGCTTCACTCACTACTCCATTTCTATACGAATTCTTAAACGCTCATCACCACGCATTAGGTCGATATCCAAACCTTCTGCTGTGGCTAAACGTGAATGTAAGTCCATCATTGCTGAAGTATCACTAACCAAATCACCATCGACAGCAACTAATAAATCACCGGCTTGTAAACCAAAGTGTTTAAAAAGCTCTGGCTTACTACCTGGCTGCAATACAAAACCTTGCAACTGGCCTTCTTTAGAAGAAGGCGAAATACTAATGTAGCTCATTAACTGCAAAGGGTCTTGCACCAAAGATTGACGAAATTCAGGGCCAAAGGTTTCTTCTAAAACGCGGCTACCCACCCGCTGTTCAGTGACTTGGCTGGGCAATTCATTGCTTTTTGCACTAGCAGGTTTGTTTAGTTTTTCTTCTAGTGGCTGGTCTAACTTAGCAGTTTTATCTAAGTCTAAAAGCACTTGCTCTAACTGGCCATTACGGTCAAACACCAAAGCATCTTGTTTTATTTTAACCAGCAAAATGCCTGTTTCTAATTCATCGCCAACCGAAAGCGTTAGGTCTTTATTGCGGTAACTCAGCATAACGACAGAACGCTCGGCTTGGTTAGAAAATAAAATACCCTGCACCTTAACGGCTAAACGACTTACTTGAATAGGCTCGTTGGTTTCCACCTTTTGCGTTGCTTTTTGTTCGCCAACTAACCAGTGTTTTTCTAATCCATTCAACCTAATGGCTTGGCTGCTTGTTTGGTTTGCTGGAGCATTTTTCTCTGCCACAGGCAAAGGATAGCGCCATAACAAAAATGACCAAACCAAACTAGCCAAGGCCATAGCTAAAAGTAACCAACCTAGCCAAAAGCCTAGCTTTTTTATTAATGCTAACGTCACAAAAGCGCCTCAGGATGCCAACCCGGATGACCGTCTACAAAGGCTAAACTGGGTTTTTCTATTTCAGGTAACTGCCAATTTTCTGGGCGTTGTCTTAGCCAGTTTTCCATCAGCTGCCACAAAGCCACCCCTTCACCTTGATAATGCGTTGACCAACCCGCCACTTTTACTTGCTCACTGGTGGAAGCAACCGGCCAGTTTAATTCAGAAACTCTTTGACCGGCTAAAGCTTGGTAACGCAATACAAAATGACTGCCAGTTAAACGGGGTAAATCCTCGCTGGTATGTAAAAACCAATCATTACTTAATAGCTGGTCTGCGCCCACTTCTAAACGTGATTGCAGTTCACTGCGATTGGCCGGCACATTAAATAAGGTGGCAGGGTAGCCAGCGGTTAAGCTAAGGAGATGGTCACGAGTAATCACTGCGCCAGGCGGCAAAGCCACACCATGACGCAAACCTGGCGCTAGGGTTAATTCTGCACCGGTCGATTTTAATGCTTCAGCAATAATTTGATCCCAACTGCCAGCCAATACATCACGCCGATACAACCAATCTGGCGCAGTGGCTAGGGGTTGGTCTAGCCAACTAGCATAGGCCGCACGTAACTGGGTAATTTGTTGGCTAACCGCAGATGAAGCAGGCTCGGCATCGCTAAATAAGGCGTGGTATTGCAGATTAAAATGCCAGTCATTGCCTTTAGCCGTTAAGTGCAATTCAACAAAACCCTGCCCTTGGCTACCCGCAAAACACACTGGAATGGCATTTTGATTAGTTTGCACCCTAACTAACTGTGGCCATAAATCTTGCCCACGAGAGGATAATATAAGGTCAACACCCTGTAACTGCGTAGACAACCACAAGTTAGGATTAGTACCTGCATCACTTAATAAGAGCACCAAACTAGCTGACTTAGCCGCCAAGTTAACTTGCTCTTGCAAACCTTTTAACCAAGTTTGCTCATCAAAACCTTGCGGAAATTGCTGCCAAGGATTAACACAACCCACCACCGCAATACGCACACCTGACTTAGTAAAATAACTAATCGGTTGTTCGGCAGTTAGCACAGGGCGTTTAAAATCTTTATATAACTGTTCTACCGTTTCAGGCCACAAAGCAGCTTCTTCACTGGCCACACGCACCTCTGCACCTAACCAATGGCTAGATAAAGGCCCGTAACGTCCTTGGGTTAAAGTAGCTAAACCACTGGCATTCCAGCACTGGCCGCTTTCTAAGGTAAGGCTTGCTTCTGCACCAAAAGCCTTACGCTTTTCAGCCAAAGCTTCGGCCAAAACAGCATAACCGCCCATTTGCTTAAAGGGTTGAACGCTAAACCTTGCCCCTTTGGCGGTTAACCAACTCGCCGCTAGGGAATTACTTTTAATGCCTAAACTCGCTAAACGTGTTTGCTCGGTAATGTAAGGTGCTTGCCCTAATAAAGACATAGGCCCTAAATGATTAGCCGCCGGATGCACATAAACAGGTTGCCACTGGGCATGGGTATCGGCATAAAAAAGTAGCTGTAATTCAGCCTGAGCCGGTGGTTTACGCCTAAGTGTATTCTTTATTCCTGTCGCGCAGCCAGACAAACTGCCAGCCGCTAAACCTGCAGCTGAAGCAGCCAAAAATTGCCGACGTGAAAAATTGAGCATTAAGTCATCCCCAAATAGAAATCATTCCCATAAAGCACAGTTTAACGGAAAAGCTTAGGTAAAAGAAACCGCTCAAAAGCTTTTCTAACCAATAGATATAAACTCTAGATTTTATTTATCGGCTCTAGTCCAACTACCATCCCAATCTTTAGCTGGCGGTTCTTTTTCTAATATTTGAATACGTTCTAAATAAAGGGTGTACTGGTAAATGTTTGGGTTGTCTTCTTGGAGCTGAGAAAATATTTTTTTGGATTGAACAAAATCTTGTGTGCGAAAGGCTAGGAGTGCTTTATCTAATGCCTGTAACTCTTCATTAAGTTCAGACGTTGCTTCATCTTTTAGACAAAGAGGCTGATAAACCTTTACAGGATAATCTTTACCTTTAACTTTAACTAGATCGAGTTCACGCCATAAAAAATAGTCTAACGCCAATTCACGTGTACGCTCACCAACCAATAAACTAACACCATAATATTTAGTTGAGCTTTCTAAGCGTGAAGCCAAGTTTACTGCATCACCTAACACTGTGTAGGCACGTCGATATTTCGATCCCATGTCACCTACATTCATTAAACCTGAGTTAATACCAATACCTACACTAATAGCTGGCAAACCTTCGGAAACAAAAGTGTCACTAATTTCATCTGTTGCCTTTAACATTTGCATAGCCGCTTGAATGGAATGCAAGGCATGGTCTGGATCATTAACGGGCGCACCCCAAAAAGCCATAACCAAGTCACCTATGTATTTATCAATGGTGCCACGATGATCAAAAATAACACCTGTTATTGGTGTAAAATAACGATTTAATAATACTTTCAATTCATCCGCCGCTAAAGATTCCGATAGCGTTGTAAAGCCTCGAATATCGGAAAAAAGCACGCTCAGTTCACGCGATTCTCCAGCAAAACTAAAGTTACCCGGGTGCCGACTCATTTCTTCTACCAATTGCGGTGGAACATACTGACCAAACATATCGGCTAATCGATGGCGAGTCATTGACTCGTAAAAGAAGCCCCAAACAAAGTTAAAAACGGTCAGTAAAAAAACTAACAGTAATGGCCCTGCTAGGGCTAAAACTATACCCTCTGCAACCCAAAGCCAGCTTGTTATACTAATAATTGCAACACTTACACCAAAGCTAATAAGTACTTGTAGTAGGGGTGCAAGCCAAGGCAAGGATAAAGCAAGTGTTAAACCTGCTAACAACGCAATGACTAAATTAGCGCCTGGCGCCCAAGAAGGTTGTTGTAAAAATTGCTTATCTAGCATGGCAGCTAAAAGGTTAGCGTGTACTTCAACACCCGGATAAACCGAAGCAACGGGTGTAGCACGTAAATCAAATAAACCGGGGGCACTGGTGCCAACGAGCACTAGCGCACCTTGTAAAAGCTCGGTATCAGCTTCACCTGCTAAAAGTTGCCAAGCTGGAATATAAGGAAAGGTTTCTGCGGGGCCTCGAAAAGGTATTAATAGCTGACCACTGCTATCGGTCGGTAGGGCTAAGTGTTGGTCTAGGTAAATTTTCTCTAGGTGTTGCTTACCGGCTATGGTAGAGGTTTTTAGTTGAATAGCTTCTAAAAACATAAACTGGCGTAGCATTTCTAAAGAAAGCGATGCATAAAGCTGATTATCATAACGCGCCAGCATAGGCGCACGTCTTACCACGCCGTCAGCATCGGGTGCTAGGCTAAAAAAACCACCCCCTCTGGCAGTTTTTGTTAATTCAGCTAGGGGGGCAGCATAGCCTGTCATTTTAGGTATAACTAATTGGCTGACTAGGTTTTCAGGTTGGTTATTTAGTTGCAAAGGCTCAGGTAGCAGACCACTGGTTAAGTCATACTGATAATGAAATAGGTACCCTAGCACTACTTCTGATTCTGCTAGCTGGTTTGCAAAAATCTGGTCGCGGTCATAATTTATTTGTAATTGGCTTAGTTGTTGATACAGCCCAGATTGCTGATTTAGCCCTGCCAATACCTCTTCTGCTGGGTTACGTTCTGCCTCACCAAACAGAATATCAAAGCCTATTACGGCTGCACCTGATTCATTTAGCCTTCCTACCAGATCAGCAATTTTTGCCCTAGACCAAGGCCAGCGTCCTTCATGCTGTAAAGAAGCTTCGTCGATATCAATAATAACAATAGGGACCGCTGCCTTAGCTTCATCGGGAAGGTGCAGACGCATTCGCTGATCATAAATAAGCAATTCTAAACGCTGATAAATACCACTAACAACGGGTAACGAACCAGACGAGACGACAACTAATAAAGCAACTAATAAAAGACCACCAAAAGTGGCTAAAATACGTGATAAAAAAGGACTCATAATAATCTTTTTTTAATCATTGCTTAACAAACTCTTAACGTTAAATTTTCAATTATCCATATTATTAATATAACAAAACTTGCACCACCTGCTGCAACGATCAACCACTGCACCCAACCAAGGTTTAAGTTAATACTAAAGCTTTTTTTAGACGCACCAATTTCTTTTTTATCCGTACGCAACAATCCCTCTTTTTCCATCTCAATTTGGGTTGCTGCTTCAACCAAAAGCTTTACGTCGGGTGCAGCACGCTCCATTAAAAATTCAGCGGCGGCCTTCCAATTAGGGTTTCTTTTACCTGTGCGGAGTGTACGCAGCGCAGAGCCTGAAGAAGTAAAAGTCGGTGTATAGCTATCTATATCATTGGCGCTCATGGCTTAACTCTTAATAATTATTGATCTTGTCAGCAAACTAGCTATTACTGGTTTTAGCAACAGGAATTAATAATGCCACGCAACAACCTTTACTTGGCTGGGTATTAATGGTTAAACCGGCGTTTAATTCGACGGCTCTATAATGTAAATTACTTAAACCACGCCCCGTAAAACCATCCTGCTGATCATCAAAACCACAACCGTTATCAGTCACTTGGATTTTTAAACAGTTAGGTGCTTTCATTTTAGCGACCAAACTAATCTTGCTTGCCTTAGCGTGCTTAATGGTGTTCACCAGTGTTTCCTGTACGATTCGCTGCAAGTTTAACGCATCTTGCGGTGTCATAGCTGGAAAATTAGGCAAATCATCAACTTTCCAAGTTAATTCTAAGCCCGCTTGCTGAATACGGCGTTCTAAACGGTAACGCAGTTGACCTAATAACGTTGCCACATCCCCATCAAAGGCTTGCATAGAGTCCATCATAATGCGTAAATCTTCAAGGGCTAACTGTAGATAATTAGCCACCTCATCAATGCTGGCTTGTTCGTTACGGGTAGCATAAAGCGCCGTGGTTAACTGAGCGCCTAAACCATCATGCATTTCTCTTAATAAACGGTTACGCTCTTTTTCTGTTGCTTCACGAGCTTTAATAAACTGTAGCTGAACATGGGCTTGGTGACGGCTTTTTTCATAAAAATACACTAAAATTGCTAGGGCGATAAAAGCAATAGAAATGTTATAAATAGAAACTAACTCGTAGGGCGCTGGCTGCCACACACCCAAATTAACAACAAGCATTACAAAAACAGGTAAAAACAACATTGCTACAGCAAGTGTGCCGCGCTTAGTGCCGTTAAGAAAATAAGCAAAGGGTGGAAAGGTTGCTAGCCAAAAAAGACTGTATTCATAATGTTTGGTTAAATATAAAAAAACTAGTAAAGCTAATCCAACAATAAATGTGGTTATAAAACTACTTCTTTCTACATCACGACTCGTACGAAAGTAAATCAAGGCAGTTGAAGAACAAATAAATGCTAGCAAATCAACCATTGCTACTTCAAAGTCATTGAATACTAGTAAATTCAGTAGCGTAAAAAGACCAAAAACGCCCATCGCTGCTAAGAGCATGACATTAATTAAAAAAGCTCTACGGTAATCACGACCTTCTGGACGAAATGCACCGCCACAACTGGTTAAATTTCGCCATAGCAGAATACCATTTTGTAAAAAAGAAGGTTTATTCATTACTAATCTAATGCTCGCATATCTAATAAACCTTGCCGAGTCGCTGCAAATACCGCTTCATTTTTGGTTTTAACCGACAGTTTACGGTAAAGGTTTTTAATGTGCGAGTTCACAGTATGACTGGATACGTTTAAGTCTTCTGCCACTTCACGGTAGGTATAACCCCGCGCTAATAATTTTAATAATTGCATTTCACGGCGCGTTAAAGAAGCCGCTTCACTAGAGTCATCTAAATTATTGCCTAAGTTCTTTTTAGAATAAGCTTCTGTGGCCTGCATCCGTTTTAAAAGGTGTCGCGCAATCATGGGGCTCATGGGGCTACCACCATCACACAACTGAATAATGTGTTCAGCCAAACTTAAATCATCGGTATCTTTTAAAATATAGCCGCTTGCACCCGCTTCAATGGCTTGCACTACATGACCTTCATCACCAAACATACTAACCACCATAATTTCAGTCGTTGGTTGTTTTTGATTTACCTCCTTAATAATCTCCATACCTGAACCATCGGGCAAACCTAAATCAACCAGCAATACCCGCGGACTGCTACTTAAAGCTAAGGCTTTACCGCTACGCACACAGCCTGCTTCTCCCAACCAAAACAGGTCAGGGTGTTTTTCTATAGACGCTTTAAAACGTTGGCGAACAGCAGGGTCATCGTCCACTAAAGCCACACTGATTTTTTCTCTAGTCATCGTATTACTCTTTATTAAATCCATTTATTCAATTTTGTACCTATTTGAGAATGAATAACATCCCTTAGTCTAGTGAGATAACTCAACAACTTAGATTACTTTAGCCTAAGAAAAACACTCAAAAGATTAGCATGAAGCACTGGCAATACAGCCGTTACTGAACTTTGGCGCAATTCGGCCAGTGTTTCTACAACCAAAGCCACTTTTGCAGGCTCATTACGCTGGCCTTGCAAGCCATTTAAAGGCATATCAGGGCTGTCGGTTTCTAATAAAAAAGCAGTTAAAGGCAGCTTCTGTGCAATTTGGCGTAGTTTATTGGCTCTTGGATAGGTAATCCCGCCCCCTAAACCTAACTTAAAACCTAACGCAACCAATTGTTCGGCTTGTTGCTGACTGCCAGAAAAAGCGTGTAATAAACCACCTTGCGGCAATTGAAAGCGTCTCAAGCGTTGAATAACCTGATCCATTGCTTGGCGAACATGAATCACTGCCGGCAAGTCTAATTCTTTAGCCAGTGTTAGCTGAGCATCAAAAAACTGCCATTGTTTAGCTTCTTGAGCTTTTAATTCTGGGCTGTGTAAATCAATACCGATTTCACCTAGGGCAATAATTTTAGGTGAAGTGAGTAGTAGTTCTTTAAGCTGAATTAAATCTTCTGGCTGATGCTGGTCGATAAAAAGCGGATGCAAACCTAAGCAGGCGTAAAGCTGAGGGCTGGATAAGCTAGCGCTTTCTACAAGGTTTAATAATCTTGGCCAAGTGGCTGCGGTAGTTGCCGCTAAAATAACAATAGTTACACCAGCCAACGTTGCCCGCTGCAACACTTCTTCTCGGTCAGTATCGAAGACCGGAAAATCTAAGTGGCAGTGGGCATCGTAGAGCATTCTCTTTACCTTAAAACCTCTTAATCATGCAGATCGCGCATTATCATGGCGTATTTTAGATTATCACCATCGAGCATTTCACCCGGTAGCTGGCAGCGCACAAAGTGGCCAGTGCCTGGAGCAACACTCATGGCTTTACCGTTTTTGCTATTTTCTAACGCATCCAGTTTAAAACGACGGTTGCCAGCAGGAGTCATCAACTCCAACGTATCGCCCACTTCAAACTTGTTTTTAACTTCAATGTCTATCCAACCGTTGTCTTTGGCTTCTAACACTTCGCCCACAAACTGCTGGTGTACACCCACCGAATTACCCGTTTCGTAGTTTTGGTATTCATCGTGCACGTGGCGGCGGTAAAAGCCTTCGGTATAACCACGGTTAGCTAGGTTTTCTAGCGCGTCCATTAAATCCATATCAAAGGGCTTGCCTGCTACGGCATCGTCTATGGCACGACGGTAAACTTGGGCGGTACGGGCAACGTAATAATGGCTTTTGGTGCGGCCTTCAATTTTTAAAGAATCAATGCCCATCTCTGCTAAGCGGTTGACGTGTTGCACCGCACGTAAATCACGCGAGTTCATTATATAAGTGCCATGCTCATCTTCAAAAATAGGCATAAACTCGCCAGGGCGTTTAGCTTCTTCTATTAAAGCAGAAAGCACTTCTTGGCCTTCAGTTCCACCAGCAGTTTTACTACTTTCAGCTTTTTGCCCGGGCGTCCAAATACCTTCAGGGCTTGCTTGCGCTAAGGGAATTAAATCACCCGAATCATCGGTGGTTGTTTCGTGGGTTTTGTAATTCCAACGGCAAGCATTGGTGCAAGAACCTTGGTTGGGGTCGCGGTGATTAAAATAACCCGACAATAAACAACGACCAGAATAAGCAATACACAAAGCACCGTGTACAAAGGTTTCTAATTCTATGGTGGGGCATTCTTGACGAATTTCAGCAATTTCATCGAGCGATAATTCACGCGATAAAATGATGCGCTGCACGCCTAGCTTTTCCCAAAAACGTACCGCTGCATAGTTAACGACGTTGGCTTGAACCGACAAGTGAATCACTTGATCGGGCCATTTTTCACGCACCATCATAATTAAGCCAGGATCAGACATAATTAAAGCATCTGGCTTCATTTCAATAACAGGTTGCATATCCTTCATGTAGCTGCGTATTTTGCTATTATGCGGCGCGATATTACTGGCAACAAAAAATAGCTTATTGCGTTGGTGGGCGTATTCTATGCCTTTGCCTAAGCCCTCTAAATTGAAGTCGTTATTACGCACACGCAAACTGTAGCGGGGTTGACCGGCATAAACTGCATCAGCACCGTAAGCGATGGCGTACTGCATATTGCGAAAAGTTCCCGCAGGGGATAGAAGTTCTGGAGATTTCATAAGAAGGCTATACCTGACCATTAAACTAGGATTAATGTTAGAATTTTAACACAGGCTGAAAGTAAATAAACACATGATCCCTTTGAAAAACTTAGATGCTTACTTAAATACCAGCGATAGCAGCAGCCACGCTTGCCGCTCCGGTTGCGCTGCCTGCTGCATTGCACCGTCTATAAGCTCAACAACGGCTGCCATGCCAAAAGGCAAACCGGCGGGTGTTGCTTGCGTGCATTTAAATGCACAGCTTTTGTGTAAGTTATTTGCTACAACCAAGCGCCCAAAAGTGTGCAGCGACTTTGGTTTTGACTTGGACGTTTGTGGCAAAAACCGCGAACAAGCTTTAAAAAACTTGAATTGGCTAGAAGAGCAAACCGCTAGCTAGTAACTTGCCTTTAGCTTATCTACAATCAACGCCAACAATACAATAACTAGGAGACGGCACTATGCACCAAGCCTTTATCATTGCTTCAGGCGGTATTCAGGATGGCGTGGGTAGCCTAGAAGCACTCAATTTAGCACGTGAACAAGTCACTGAAGCGGGTCTTAAACTAGAGCGCCTAGTGATTGATCCTTTAAGTACTGGCTGGGGTACGCCGGTTGCCAAAAATCATTTTCGTTCGGGTTGCGGCCCTTTAGAAGCCCTAGCTTATGCACAAACGCAATTGCGTGAAGGTGCTTTTGAAGCTGTTTTAATTGAAGGCACTGATGCAGTTAAAACGGGCTACGCTAAAAAAGAGCGCCTGCCACTAATGGAAATTTATGGCAAAGACTACCCTATTACTCAAGCCTATACCGACCTAGCCAAGCAATTTTGCCATGAACAAGGCATGACTTTCGATCAGTTTCGTGAACTAAGGGATGCCGTGTTTGAAAACTACCAATGCAGCGCACCTGACCAAGCGGTCAACCCTGCTTGGTTAGCCGATCAAACCGAACTATTTCGTGGTGTTGATTGCGCCAACCCTTATGCCGATTACAGCGGCGGTTTACTGCTAACCCGTGACGATTTACTGAGCAGTTTTGATTTACATCAACCAGCCATTGAAGTGGCAGGCGTAGGCATTGGCTATGCACAAGGCGATGGCATTGATTACCTAGAAGAATTGGCAACTTATTGGCATTTAGAAAAAGCCCTTTATTATGCCAATTTAGAAGCCGGCTTAAACTTTGCTGATAAATTTAATCAAGGCAAAGCGCTTTTAGAAGCTTACACCTGCTATCCTGTGGTGCCTTTAGCTTTACTGTTGCACGGTAAATTTGTGAATAGCTGGCAAGCACTGCCTGCTTGGTTGCAACAACACAGCTTAACGTTAAAAGGTGGTATGAACCTTAACCGCGCACCGTGGAACTTACCGGCTTTACGTGCCTTAATTGAAATGACGCAAGCGCTGCACAATAGTGAAAAGGCGTTGGGCGGCGTACAAGGCAATGGTGGGCTTGGCTATAAACAGGGTTTTGCCATTCTAAGACGGAACGCTTAATCTAAGCGCTGGTCATACAACAAGCAATTAACTTAAACAATCTTGCAGGAGAAAAACTATGCGTTACGACGCTCCGATTAGCCATTCAGCTTCCAATGCCATTAGTGTTGCAGCACAAAAAGTGCTACGCAACACCTATATGCTCTTGGGCATGACCTTAGCCTTTAGTGCGCTAACCGCTTATTTTTCTTTAGTTTCTGGTTTACGCCTTAATATTATTGTGTTTATTGTTGGCGTTTACGGCTTAATGTTCTTAACCAATAAACTAGCCGACTCTGCTTGGGGCTTACTCAGCGTATTTGCTTTTACGGGTTTTATGGGGTTATCACTAGGCCCTATTCTTGCTATGTACCTAGGCGCTGGCATGGGCGATGTAGTTGTTTCCGCACTTTCTATGACCGCTTTTGTGTTTTTTGGCTTGTCTGCTTTTGCACTCATCACCAAAAAAGATTTTGATTTTATGGGCAAGTTCTTAATGGTCGGTGGTTTAGTCTTAATGGCTGGCGTTATTGCTAACTTGTTTCTTGGTTTAACTGGCCTACACCTAGCCATTAGTGCAGGTTTTGTAATTTTCTCATCAGCCATGATTTTGTTCCAAACAGGGCAGATAGTAAACGGCGGCGAAACTAACTACATTCGTGCAACCGTTACCTTATTTGTTTCTATCTATAACTTGTTCCTAAGCCTGCTGTCGTTGCTAGGTATGGGCAGTAATGACTAGTGGTTTAAAACCAGACTAAAATGACAGATAAGACGTTTACTCTAAATATCTGTGGGGCACCTTACGCCAGTTCGGCGCCCCTTTCTGCTTTGCGTTTTGCTAAAGCCGCTTTAGCAGCTGGGCATACCATTCAGCGGGTATTTTTTTATCAAGAAGGCGTAATGCTAGCCAATGCTTTAAGCTGCCCACCGCAAGATGAAATTAACCTCACCAAAGCATGGCAAACTTTAGCAACAGCACATCAGTTAGAGCTAACCATTTGCGTTGCAGCAGCATTAAAACGGGGCATTGTGGATGCTAAAGAAGCGGCACGTTTTGGCTTAGCCCATCACAACTTGGCTGAAGGCTTTGTATTAACCGGCTTAGGTCAGTTAGTCGATGGCATGGCAAACGCCGATAGAACAGTGACATTTAGCTGATGAATGATTCGCTTAATACCGCTAAAAAAACTGCGGCTAACGAAACCAATTTCGACTTATTAGTAGTTTTCACCCAACCGCCTTTAACCGCTAGCTTTCCTAAAGAAGCTTTAGACCTTGCCTTAGTCAGCAGCACGTTTGAACAGCGCACTGGATTGGTTTTTTTAGGCGCAGGGGTTTTGCAGCTACATACCATGCAACAGCCCGATCTTCTAAATTTAAAAGGTACGCAAGCGATGCTAAAAGCCTTGGCGCTGTATGATATTGACCAAGTATTTGTAGAACAGCAGGCACTACTAGATTACAACTTAACCGCAGCAGAATTACTATTACCCGTTCAAATTTGTAATAGTGAACAGCTACAACAACACCTAGCAACTAGCCGTAACCTATTAACTTTTTAACACTTATTAAATAGCAAAATTATGGCAACGCTCCATCAACTAAACGCACCCCACAAACTCGCTAACTGCTTAAAGTTATTAGCTGCTACCGACTGTTTGCTATTAATTGAATCAGCGGTAGTATTGGCCGTTAATACTACTTTTTTGCAGCAGTTACCTAGCAGCGTTAAGGTTTTAGCCCTGAGTAGCGATTTACAAGCACGCGGGTTATTAGCCGCTTGCCCAACAACCATTAAAGTCATTAGCGATACACAATGGGTTGTTGCCACCTTGGAGGCAGACCGTGTTTGTAGCTGGTAAAATGGCAAAGGAAATAGCACTGCCTGCGTTAGACCCTGAAGGCTTTTTAGTCGATTTAAACCACTGGACACCCGCAGTGGCTAAACTGCTGGCAGCACAAGATGCAATACAGCTAACGTCTGAACATTTAGACATTATTTTATTATTACGTGATTTCTACCAAACCTACCAATTATCACCCGCTATGCGACCTTTAACTAACTACCTACGCCAACATTTAGCGGCTGAAAAAACCAGCAGTATTTATTTAATGCAGCTGTTTGGACAAAGTCCTGCCAAAGCAATGGCACGTTATGCAGGATTACCCAAGCCAGATAACTGTTTATAATGGCTTTAAATTGCTTATAGGCAGTGCAATAAAATACAATGGGGTCATTATTTTGCAAACTTTAAGGAAAATAGGAAGCTATCCATGTCCGACAATAAGCGAATACACAACCTTAACGTTGTTTCGCAAGAAGTGTTAATTACACCCGACCGTTTAAAAGAAAAAGTACCTTTAACTGCCAGTGCAGAACAAACGGTTTATGAAGGTCGCCAAGTTATTCAAAATATTTTAGACCGTGAAGATCCTCGCTTATTTGTGGTAATTGGGCCTTGCTCGATTCACGATGTCGATGCAGCCCTAGACTATGCTAAGCGCCTTAAAGCACTGTCTGAGAAGGTGGGTGATGCGCTGTATTTAGTGATGCGGGTGTACTTTGAAAAGCCACGTACTACGGTAGGTTGGAAAGGTTTGATTAATGATCCACACATGGATGACACCTTCCAAATTGAAGAAGGCTTGCATATTGGTCGTAAGCTTTTGGTTGATTTATCTGAACTTGGCCTGCCTTTGGCCACTGAAGCACTCGACCCTATTTCACCTCAGTATATGCAAGATTGTATTGCTTGGAGCGCCATAGGTGCGCGTACCACCGAATCACAAACGCATCGCGAAATGTCCAGTGGTTTGTCTTGCCCCGTTGGCTTTAAAAATGGTACCGACGGCGGCTTAGAAGTAGCGATTAATGCCCTTAAATCTATGGCACACTCACATAACTTTTTAGGCATTAATACCCAAGGTCAAGTCGCTATTATTCGCACCAAGGGTAATAAATACGGTCACGCTGTATTGCGCGGCGGTAATGGTAAGCCCAACTATGATTCAGTCAGTGTTAAGTTGTGCGAAAAAGATTTAGCTAAAGCCGGTCTTGCCAACAACATTATGATTGATTGCAGCCATGCCAACTCGAATAAAGATGCCAGTCTGCAAACACTAGTATTAGAAAATGTGACCCACCAAATTTTAGACGGCAACCAATCCATCCTAGGCTTGATGGTTGAATCTAATATTGGCTTTGGTAATCAGTCCATTCCAGCCGATAAAAGCCAGTTAAAATACGGCGTATCAGTTACCGATGCTTGCATTGATTGGGAAACTACTGAAAAATCGATGTTTGAAATGGCTGACAAGTTGCGCCCTATTTTGGAAGAGCGCCGCTTAAAAGCTAAGCAAGCTTAATTAAAACGTATTAATCAAAAAAAGTTAACAAAAAAGGTCGGGCACTTAAAGTGATCCGACCTTTTTATTAACAACTTATCTAGCACTCACTAAAGTGATTATTCACCAGCCACTTCAGGCTTAGCACTCGTATCCTCAAACAAAGGCTTATCTTCTGCTTGAGGTTTATCAATGTTCAGCATTTTTTCGCGGAAGGCTTCAAGTTTTTCGAATACAAGTTTTTGTGTTGTTTCAACAGTCTCTTTTACACCGCCTTCAAAAGCATTAAAACCTTTTAGGATATCAACGGCTTCACCCATACCTTTTTTTAAGGCTGGCGTAATTAAATTCATATACTTATCAACCACTTCTTCATTACTTAAACTGGCATTTTTTTCTTTAAATGTTTCAAAATAACTGGTTGCACCAGTAATAATACGATCCGATGTTTTTTCAGATGACCAGTAATCTTCTTGGCCTTTAATGCCCGACGTTTTATCAACCAGTTTTTGTAAGCTAAAACTGTCATCACCCAATTCCTTTTTTAGGATGTCTTCAATTGCAATGGTTGTTTCTTGAGCAAGAATACGCATCGCATTACTATCAGCTTTAGTATTCTTACCAAACATAGTATCTAACAAGCTTTTCTTATTCGCTAACGCAGTGGCTTCAGCCTGCTTAGTAAATTCAACTTTCTCTTCTTCAGTAAACTTAGTTTTAACATCAGTAGGCTTAGCTTCGACTTCAGCAGGCTTAGTATCGCCAATTGCTGAATTTTTATTATTAGACGTTTTAGGCGCAAGATTAGATGAAGCATTCGATAAAGAAATGTTTTGAGTCGACATAAATATAAACCCCTTAAAAAGTTTTAAAAACTTTAACTGCTTAAATCAAGTATCGGCACAAGGCAGTAAAACTTTAAATTAACCACCACTAACCGTTTCGCAGCCTTTAATAACAACACCCTCGCCATCACCCGTATCTTTAGCATTAGCGCACGTCCAAACACCGTCTGAAGTACGCGAAAGCGTAATGGCGTTTTTGGCTAAACTCGACGCAGGTGCAGTACCACCTAAAGTAATACCGCTATTAATAAAAGTATCGCCTAAACTTGTTTCTAAATTAGCATCACTCGTGCCACTAAAAATTTCGGCATCAATCACCGTTTGAAAAATTCGTACGGCAGCATAATCAGCCATAACTTGCGCCTTATCAATGTAGCTTTGATATTGAGGCACGGCTACTGCTGACAAAATACCAATAATGGCAATAACTACCAATAATTCAATTAACGTAAATCCTTGTTGTATCGTTTTCATTTTTGCATCTCCCTAAGATTAATCTAAGCTAAATACACCACCTGCTAACGCTTAACATTTAGTTCTTAACATAAGGATTTGTTGCCATGCCTAATTTACCTAACATTTCTAATTTACCTAATCCTACGGCTTTAAATGCCTTGGCTAGGCGATTAGTCAATGAAGGCTTACTAAATGAACAGCAAGCATTGGTTGCCCAGTCTGAAGCCCAGCAAAAAAACCAACTGTTTATTCATTATTTAAGTACTACCAAGCAGATCAACGGTGATTTACTCGCTTTTTTAGTAGCCGAAGAGTTTGGTTTGCCTTATTTAGATTTAGACACTTTTAACACGCGCTACCTACCAAAAAAAGTAGTTGACGAACAAGTGTTACGCAAGCATCAAGCACTGCCTTTATTGCTTAAAAACAACATTCTTAACTTAGCACTGGCAACACCAACCAACCTTGCAGCGCTGGATGAGATTCAATTTCAAACCGGATTAATAATTCATCCCATCATCGTTGCTAAAAACAAATTGCTTAAAATGCTAGAAACTTCGTTAGAAGCTGATACCAGTACGTTGGATGATTTAGAAAGTATTGAGCTAGAAGCGCAGCAATTGGATAGCGATTTCGTTAATAATGACGAGGACTTTGCTATAGGCGGAAAGCAAGATGATGCACCGATTATTAAGTTTGTTAACAAAATAATGCTCGATGCGGTGCAACGAGGCGCTTCTGATATTCACTTTGAGCCATTTGAACACAGCTACCGCATTCGTAGCCGTATTGATGGCATTTTACATGAAATCACACGCCCACCCTTGTCATTACATAGCAAATTAGCCGCACGCATTAAAGTAATGGCGCGACTTAACATTGCTGAACGTCGCCTACCACAAGATGGCAGTATTAAATTAAAACTGTCTATAACGCGCAGCTTAGATTTTCGTGTCAATACTTTGCCCACCTTATGGGGCGAAAAAATCGTATTACGCATTTTAGATGGCAATGCCGCCAAACTGGGCATAGAACAACTAGGCTTTGAACCTGAACAACAGCGCCTTTATGAAGCAGCTCTTGCTAATCCACACGGTTTAATTCTAGTCACTGGCCCAACTGGGAGCGGTAAAACTGTCAGTTTGTACACTGGCTTAAATATTTTAAATACACCGCAGCGCAATATAGCCAGTGTTGAAGACCCCATTGAAATCAATATGGAAGGCATTAACCAAGTCAATGTAAACCCTAAAGTAGGCCTAGATTTTGCTGCTGCTTTACGGGCTTTTTTACGCCAAGATCCCGACGTACTAATGGTGGGTGAAATACGTGACTTAGAAACCGCTGAAATTGCGATTAAGGCAGCACAAACCGGCCATTTAGTGCTATCAACGCTGCATACCAATTCTGCAGCGGCCACCATTAATCGCCTATTTAATATGGGTATTCCTGCTTATAACCTAGCCACGTCTTTACAATTAATTATTGCTCAACGCCTTGCTAGAAAACTTTGTAGAAAATGCAAAATAACCTGCGACACACCGCAATCAGCGTTACTTAAACTGGGGTTTAGCGAACAACAATTAATCAAAAATACCCGCTATAAGGCGCTGGGCTGTGACCAATGCACAGCGGGTTATCAAGGCCGTTTAGGTATTTATGAGGTGGTTAAAATCACGCCTGAATTGGCTGATTTAATGCTGCAAGGCGCTGATCCAAGGGCGATAGAAACTAAAGCACAGCAGCAAGGTTTTTTTGATTTACGCGCGGCTGGACGTAACAAAGTATTAGCCGGTCTAACCAGTGTTGATGAATTAATCCGTGTAACCATGAACTAATGAAAATAAAGAACAAAGGACTGACTAAAATGACTAAAAAACCGCATAAAACTCATGTATTTAACTTAACCTTGGGCAATAAAATTGTTACCCGCGATATAGCGATCTTTTCACGCCAACTCGCCACCATGATTAAAGCGGGTGTACCAATGGTACAAGCTTTTTCAATAGCCATTGAAGGGCAAACTAAACCCAGTATGCGCTCTTTATTAATGCATTTACGTGACCAAATTACAGCCGGTATGCCAGTCGCTCAAGCGCTGCGTAAACACCCTAAAGTATTTGATGCACTGTTTTGTAGCTTAGTTGAAGCGGGTGAAAATTCTGGCACACTAGACACCATGTTAGAACGCGTTGCACTTTATAAAGAACGCATGGAATCGTTAAAAAACAAAATTAAAAAAGCCCTGTATTACCCTGTTTTTGTGCTACTCATTGGCTTGGGTGTTTCGGCTTTACTGCTGATTAAGGTCGTTCCAGAATTTGAAAAAATGTTTGCTGGTTTTGGTGCCGATTTACCTGCTTTTACCCAGCTAGTCGTCAATATGTCGCGCTTTATGCAGGCATGGGGGCATCTAGTATTAGGCGGCATGATGGCTTTAATTTATAGTATTTCAATGCTAAAAAGGCGCTACCCTAGCGTTAACTTACGCTTAAACCGCTGGGCGCTGCGCTTACCGATTATGGGTCAACTGCTGCATAAATCCTCGGTAGCACGTTTTGCACGCACACTGGCAACGTCTTTTATGGCAGGTGTCACTTTAGTGGATGCTTTAGAAGCAGCAGGCAAATCAACCGGCAATGTTATTTATAATCGCCATGTACAACAAATACGCAAAGACGTTTCTATCGGTCAACCATTAAATTTTGCTATGCGTAATGGACAACTATTTCCAACTATGGTTAACCAAATGGTGGCTATTGGTGAAGAATCTGGCGCATTAGACACGATGCTATCTAAAGTGGCTGATTTTTATGAAGAAGAAGTGAATAATTTGGTGGAAAGCATGACCAGTCTATTAGAACCCTTGGTGATTGTGTTACTAGGAATCATTGTTGGCGGTTTGGTAATTGCCATGTACCTACCCATTTTTCAAATGGGTAGTATTTTATGAACCTAGATTCTATAAAGCAAAGCTTGAGCTTGTGGCCGACCGAGCTTTGGTTGCTGTTTATAACTCTGCTGGGCTTGGTGCTGGCAAGTTTTATTAACGTGGTTATTTACCGTTTACCCTTAATTTTACGCCGTGAATGGGGCGAAACAAATTTGCCAGAAATCTCACTTAGCTGGCCTTCGTCCCACTGCCCTAAGTGTAAAACCCCTTTAAGCTGGAGACACAACTTGCCTTTAGTTAGTTGGTTAATTCAGCAAGGCTGCTGTGTTAAGTGCAAACAGAAAATCTCGCTGCAATACCCACTGGTGGAACTGGCCGGTGGTAGTTTGGCTTTATTAATTGCTTGGCGCTTTGGCGCTAATTTAAGCAGTTTAGTTTATTTAGGTTTTGCTTTAAGCCTTTTAGCCTTAGCAGTGATAGACGCACAAACCCAATTATTACCCGATAAAATTACCCTTCCCTTAGTTTGGGCGGGACTAACTTGGCATTGGGTCTTTTCTTCTAGCCAAATGTTTGACCAAGCCTTTTTAGGCGCTTTGTTGGGTTATTTATCCTTATGGAGTTTGTTCTGGGTCTTTAAGCTATTAACTGGGCGTGAAGGCATGGGTTATGGCGATTTTAAACTGCTTGCCGCTATCGGTGCTTGGTTAGGCGCACCCGCTTTAGTACCCGTAGTTATGCTGGCTTCTATATCAGGTTTGTTAGTGGCGTTAGTTTTAAAGCTAAATGCTAAATGGCAAGGGCAGGCTTTACCCTTTGGCCCGCATCTAGTGATTGGCTGTTTAGTGTTGTTAATTGGTGGGCAAGAGTTAGCAGGCTGGTTAGGTTTGGGTGCTTGGTTAGAAATTACTAGCTGGGCGTTTTAGGTTAATTTTTGGCTTGGTCATCTAACTGCCTTAAATAACGCATTTTCTCTGCAATTTTTATTTCTAGCCCTCTTTCTACAGGCTGATAAAAGCTGCTGTCTTCTAGCTGCTGGGGCAAATAAACTTCACCAGCGGCATAGCCTTGCGGTTCATCGTGCGCATAACGGTACTCTTGACCATAGCCCAAGTCAGACATTAAATTAGTGGGTGCATTTCTTAGGTGTAAAGGCACTTCATAACTAGGCGTGCTTTTAACAGTTTTCATAGCGGCATTATAAGCCTTGTAAACGGCATTCGACTTGGGCGCTACCGCCAAATAAACCAGCGCATGGGCGATGGCTAATTCACCTTCTGGACTGCCTAAACGGGTTTGCACATCCCATGCATTTAAAGCCAATTGCACGCCTCTTGGGTCAGCATTGCCGATATCTTCACTGGCCATGCGAACCACACGGCGGGCGATATAGAGTGGGTCGCAACCGCCATCGAGCATACGGCAAAACCAATAAAGCGTCGCATCGGGTGATGAACCCCTAACCGATTTATGCAAGGCTGAAATTTGGTCGTAAAACTGCTCACCACCTTTATCAAAACGTCTCAGACTTTCTTGTACTACTTCGGCAACCGTAGCAGCGCTTATTACGCCTTCTTTGGCTAAGTCAGCGGCTATTTCTAAAAAATTCAGTGCTCGACGTGCATCCCCATCGGCAGCAGCGGCCAACAGCTGTAGGCTGTCTTCAGTAACGCTTAGCTGTTGTGCCCCTAGCCCATACTCAGAATCAGTTAGTGCCTTGCTTAACAAGCCTTCTAGCACTTCTGCAGAAATGGGCTTTAACACATAAACTCTGGCACGGGATAAAAGCGCTGAATTTAATTCAAACGAAGGGTTTTCAGTGGTAGCGCCTATAAAGATGAACGTACCGTCTTCTATAAAAGGTAAAAATGCATCTTGCTGCGACTTATTAAAGCGGTGTACTTCATCCACAAAAAGCAGTGTGGGCTTATTGCTAAAACGGCGTTTTTCTTGTGCTTCGTTTACTGCTTCTCGAATTTCTTTTACACCGCTCATGACTGCTGAAAGGCTAGTAAAACTTAAGCCAGCCAGTTCCGCCAACAAGCGAGCTAAGGTAGTTTTGCCAACCCCAGGTGGCCCCCATAAAATCATCGAATGCAACTGACCGGCTTCTAAGGCTTGGCGTAGTGATTTGTCTTTGCCTAACAGGTGCTCTTGACCTAGGTAGTCATCAAGTTTACGTGGGCGCATTCTTGCAGCTAGCGGTTGCCAAGCAAGATTAGGCTTATCTGCAAACAAATCGTCTAGCATGACTATTCCTGAATCACATCCACATGAGGCGGTACTTCAAATTCAAATATTTGGTTATCAAGCGGCTGGTTAAACTGCGTAATGGTTAAATCAACACGGGTTTTTTGACCTAGGCTATCGGTTAGCTGTAGGGCGCTAATACGTCCTTCGACAAAGTCTAAGCTAAGCTCTTCAAACAGGCTGTCTTGCTGTAGGGGTATTAAATCAAACACCACTCGCTTTCCTGTTTCAGTTGCATTAATAGAAAAATGCTTGGTTAAATCACTCGCTTCACCCGACAAAATAATGGCTGGGCTTTGAGTTGAACGTTCATCTAGGGTTTGAATGGTGACTTGCTCTAAATCAGGATCATAAACCCATAAAGTTGTGCCATTAGAAACTAAAACCTGTGGGAAGGGTTGTTCGGTGCTCCAATAAAAACGCCCTGGTTTTGCTAAGCGCATAGAGCCTTGTGCCTCTTGCAGGCGTTGCCCACGCGCATCAATCGTTAGCTGTTTAAAATGGCCTTCCAGCGTTTGCATTGCTTGTAGATAGCCTTGTAATTTTTCAGCAGCATCGGACTTTTCAGCAAAAAGATGCCCACTTAACATCATTAACAGCAGCAGCATTAACGCTAGACTTATTTTTTTAAACATTTTTTGAAGCATAAGAAAGCCCTTTTAGTGACTGGATGGTTTAGACGACAAAAAACTTAGCAATTGACGTTGCCCATTAGATTGAAGTGGCGAAATTAAACCTTTTTTTTCCATACGGTCAATTAAGCCAGCGGCTGTGTCGTAATCTAACTCAAAATGCCTTTGTAAAACAGAAACAGAAGCCCGACGGCTTTCAAAAATAAATGCCAAAGCAGCGGCATACAACTGATCCTCTGTTTGCTTGTTACTGATAAAGTCAACAGGTGAATAGTTGTCAGTTAATTCAGTGGTATTAGTTAAACTCGATTCTACTGGTGTTATTTCAGGCGGGTTAGATAAACTAAAATGCACCCAATAATCAGTTATTTTTTTTGATTGCTGTATTAAAAAGTAACCTACCTCATCCATTATTGTTAACCAAGACCAGCCGCTAATTAAAGACAGTCCTAATAAAACATGACCGAAAAAAAATAAAGCTACACCCAAAGGGCTAAATAAAGGTCTAACTAAAGCGGCTAAACTTTCACCCAAAATACCCCCCGCACCATAAGGAAGTTCTGGTGCAAAAGAATGACCAGAGGAAAGAGCGGTTGTGCCAACCATTAACAACACAAAACCTAAGCAACGAATGGAAGGAATAAAAGGATTCCAATTAGCTTTTTGCCAAGGCTTATAAAAAATTTGTACCGCAAGGTAAATAAGTATGATAACGAACAACCAAGCAGCAACACCTGCCAAGGAGAAAAGAAAATCAGCTAACCAAGAGCCCGCTAATCCCATTAGATTATTGGCAATCGGCAGACTTACACCATTCCAACCCGAATCAGCTGAATGAAAGCTAAACAGCACCAGCAACAGCAGTAAAGCCACCAAAAGTAACAATAGAACACTGACTTCGTGCAGCGCTTTTATTAATTTAATGAAAAGCTGGGGCATGATTAAAAAAACCTACGGCTTGTTGCTAAGTGAGATAAAGTCTTATGATCGTATTTTTCTTAATGGATTTTTTATTATATAACAACTAATAGGTAGCAGGATCATTCATGCTTGAAATTTGGCAACTTGATAAAACACTTTGGTTTCCTTCGCCTAACTTAGCCTTAAAAGAACCTAATGGACTACTGGCTTTTGGCGGTGACTTGTCACCTGAACGTCTATTACTGGCTTATGAGCAGGGAATTTTCCCTTGGTTTAATGAAGACGAACCACCCCTTTGGTGGTCACCTGCACCACGCATGGTACTTTATCCAACCGACATTAAAATAAGTCGCAGTTTAAATAAACGCTTAAAACGTGAAGAATTCCAAATAAGTTTTGATACCTGCTTTGCACAAGTCATTAACCAGTGTGCTATTTCACGCCAAGCCACAACAGGTACTTGGATTAGCGCCGACATTCAAACAGCCTACAACCAATTACACCAACAAGGCTACGCCCATTCGGTGGAAGTTTGGCAAGATAAACAGCTTGTTGGCGGACTGTATGGTTTAGCTTTGGGTGGTATTTTTTTTGGTGAATCCATGTTTAGTAAAGTAAGCGATGCCTCTAAAATCGCTTTAGTAAAGTTAAGCCAACATTTACAGCAGCAGGGTTTTAGCTTGATTGACTGCCAAGTTTATAGCGATCATTTAGCCAGCCTAGGCGCTGCACAAATTAGCCGTGAACTTTTTTTACACACTTTGGCTGAAGCAACCGCTGCTAACATTTATTTTTAAGGTCAACGTTTAAAGGGGTATTGGCAAATGAGCACACTTAACTCGCAAGCCGTTGCACTGCGGTTTTACCAGACGCAGCCTCATGCTTGCAGTTATTTGGATAACCAAGAAGCCGTTACGCTATTTTTAGATCCAGATCAAAAAGTAACGGCAGAAATTTATGATGTGCTAACACAGGCCGGTTTTCGGCGCAGCGGTCAGCATCTGTATCGTCCTCAATGCAACGCCTGTGATGCCTGTAAATCGGTTAGAGTTAAGGTGGCTGATTTTCAGCCTTCACGCCAACAACGTAGGACTTTTAAACGCAATCAAGATTTAAGTTCGACAGTAGTGTCTACGGATTTTAACGAAGAACACTATCAACTTTATGAACGTTATTTAAACAGCCGCCATGCCGATGGAGATATGCACCCAGCCACTAAAGAGCAGTTCTGTAGTTTCTTACTGGTGGATCAAAGTGGGTCTAACTTAGTTGAGTTTCGTGATGCTAGTGGTAAATTAGTGGCGGTTGCGGCCATTGATAAACTACAAGATGGCTTATCAGCCATTTATACTTTTTTTGATCCGCAAGAAAAAAACCGCAGCTTGGGTGTTTTTGCTATACTCTGGCAGCTAAAGCAAGCAGCTGAAATGCAATTACCCTATCTTTATCTAGGTTATTGGATTAAAGCTTGTCGAAAAATGAACTATAAGCAAGACTATCAGCCACTAGAAATACGTCATCAACAAATGTGGCAGCCCTTCAACGAAAACTAAATTAGTTACTATTATTCCACTTATCCGCTTTGTTTTTGCTCTTTTTGAAAAAATGAGGCAAAATGCACGCGGTTTTTTCAAATAAATAGAGGTTTATGCCGAATGGCAAAAGAAGATCATATTGAAATGGAAGGTGTTATTATCGACACTTTACCTAATACCATGTTCCGTGTAGAACTAGAAAACGGTCACGTTTTGACTGCCCACATTTCTGGCAAGATGCGTAAAAATTACATCCGTATTCTTACTGGCGATAAGGTTAAAGTTGAGCTATCACCTTACGACCTGACTAAAGGCCGTATTACTTACCGCGCTCGCTAATTTTTACTAACCGGCTCAAAAGCCGGTTTAAAAATAAGCAACAAGTCCGTTAGTAAATAAGCTTTTACTTAACAAGCAATTCCTTTTGCTGTTAAGTACATTAGACGCTTAAACAGCGTCTTTTTCTGTTGTTTCAATATTTGATTCTTCAGCAATCGCGGCTTCAAACGTCAACTGTAAGCCTTTTTTGTTAGCGGTAATATAAACCGTACCGCCTTGGTGCGATAACTCACCAAACAAAATCGCCTCAGCCATTGGCTTTTTAATCTGCTCTTGAATTAAACGCGCCATAGGTCTAGCGCCCATTGCTTCGTCATAACCTTCTTCTGCTAGCCAAGTACGCGCTTTTTTATCAACGTCTAGCACCACACGCTTATCGTCCAGCTGTGCTTGTAGCTCGACCAAAAACTTATCCACAACATTTTTAATCACTTCAATATCTAGTGACTTGAACTGAATAATCGTGTCTAAGCGGTTACGAAATTCTGGTGTAAACAACTTGCGAATGGCTTCCATACCATCGGTGGCATGGTCTTGGTTTTGGAAGCCAATCGAGCGGCGACTGGTAATTTCTGCACCAGCATTCGTCGTCATCACCAAAATCACATTACGAAAATCGGCTTTACGTCCGTTATTGTCGGTTAACGAGCCATGATCCATAACCTGTAACAGCAGATTAAAGACTTCTGGGTGCGCTTTTTCAATTTCATCCAGCAACAACACGCAATGTGGATTCTTAGTAATTGCCTCGGTTAACAAGCCACCCTGATCAAAACCAACATAACCTGGCGGCGCACCAATTAAGCGCGAAACCGTGTGCCTTTCCATGTATTCCGACATATCAAAACGTACTAGCTCGATTCCTAAAGTTCGCGCTAACTGCTTAGTCACTTCGGTTTTACCCACACCGGTAGGCCCTGCAAACAAGAAGCTACCAATGGGTTTTTCAGGTGATTTTAAACCTGCACGCGACAATTTAATGGCATTGGCTAAAGCGTCTATACTTTCATCTTGCCCAAACACCAGCATTTTTAAATCGCGTTCAACATTACGCAGCACTTCTTTATCGTTGCTAGAAACGGTTTTAGGCGGAATACGGGCAATTTTAGCAACGATGGCTTCAATTTCAGGTACACCAATGACTTTAACGCGTTTATCTTCTGGCAATAACTGCTGATAAGCACCCGCTTCATCAACCACATCAATGGCTTTATCAGGTAAAAAGCGATCATTAATGTAGCGCTCGGCTAAGCGTGCGGCTGTTTCTAGCGCGTGATCGTCATAGCGCAGTTTATGGTGATCTTCAAAACGGCTTTTCAAACCTTTTAAAATGGCAATGGTGTCCTCAACACTGGGTTCAAGCACATCAATTTTTTGGAAGCGACGTGCCAAAGCACGGTCTTTTTCAAAAATCCCACGAAATTCTTGGAAGGTCGTTGAACCAATGCAGCGTAGATCACCATTCGAGAGCATGGGTTTAAGCAGGTTAGAAGCATCCATCACCCCACCAGAAGCAGCGCCAGCACCAATAATGGTATGAATTTCATCAATAAATAAAATGGAACGAGGCTCTTTTTTCAACTCATTCAACAAAGCTTTTAAGCGCTTTTCAAAATCACCACGGTATTTAGTACCGGCCAACAAAGCACCTAAATCCAGTGAATAAACAATGGCATCAGCAATCACATCAGGCACTTCACCATCGACAATACGCTTGGCTAAACCTTCAGCAACAGCGGTTTTACCCACACCCGCTTCACCGACCAATAATGGGTTATTTTTGCGCCGTCTGGCTAAAACCTGCACCACCCGCTCAATTTCATATTCACGGCCAATCAGCGGATCAATTTTTCCAGCTTCAGCTTGAGCATTTAAGTTAGTCGCAAAACTGTGCAGCGGATGATTACTATTCATCGCCTCGGCTTCTGCTGACTCTTGACCAAAGCTACTTTCTAAAGTGCTTGAGTCATCTTCAACTTTAGAAACACCGTGGGAAATAAAGTTAACAACATCAACCCTAGCAATGTCTTGCTGCTTTAGAAAATAAACGGCTTGGCTTTCTTGCTCACTAAAAATAGCAACCAATACGTTAGCCCCCATTACTTCACTTTTACCTGATGACTGAACATGAAAAACGGCCCGTTGCAGCACGCGCTGAAAACCCAACGTTGGCTGAGTTTCTCGCTCTATAGTGTCATCAGGAATCACAGGTGTAGTGGCATCAATAAAATTATGCAATTCTTTACGTAGATCACCTAAATCAACACCGCACGCTTTTAATACCTCTGCCGCTGAACTGTTGTCTAATAAAGACAACAATAAATGTTCTACGGTCATAAATTCATGGCGCTGTCGCCTTGCTAGGGTGAACGCCTCATTCAGTGTCTGTTCAAGATCTTTGCTCAGCATGCGCCTACCCTCACTTACCTGACTAGAAATCCGTTATAACCTATTTCCGTTACAACCTGCTTTAGTTACCAGCTTCTTTAGTTACAACCTAATTATTAATAATACTTTATCCTGCTACCTCAACATTGCACATTAATGGATGTTCGTTTTCACGTGCACAATCCATCACTAATGCTGCTTTTGTTTCTGCTATGTCTCGGGTAAATATACCGCAAACGGCTTTACCTTTTAGGTGTACATCCATCATGATTTGCTCTGCTTTCTCAGTATCCATATAAAAGAAAACCATCAGCACTTCTACTACAAATTCCATTGGCGTAAAGTCATCATTAAGCATAACAACTGTATACTTGGGCGGTTGTTTAAGCTTAGGTTTTGCTGTTGCTGTTGCTAAATCGCCAGCCAATGCACCGTCTTGCCCATCATCATTCAAAATCTAACCCTCTTGCTTAATCCCCTAACTAAACTTGCTAACTAAATGCGCTTTTTATTAGAAATAGGGGTTATTGAGTAAAATCACAAGCTATCTAGGCAAATAAACTGCTTAGCATGACCAGTTGCTGCTACTACTTGTCTCGCCTAAAGGCTAAAATACAGCCATTAAAATACTGTAGTTAAACCTTTTACACTTGCATCGAGACCTTAATGAGTGACCTCTATCTGTTTTACAAACCTTGGCAGGTACTATCGCAGTTTACTGACGATAAAGGCCGTAATACCTTGGCTGACTTTATCAAAACCGAAAACATTTATCCTGCTGGGCGCTTAGATTATGACTCAGAAGGTCTTTTGCTGCTAACGGATGATGGCGAATTACAAGCGCGTATTACGCACCCTGAATTTAAACTCCCTAAAACCTACTGGGTACAAGTAGAAGGGCAAATTACTGAAGAAGCCTTAAAAGCATTAAGTGATGGTGTCGAATTAAACGATGGTAAAACGCGTCCAGCACGAGCAAGGTTAATGAAAGAACCTAAGCTATTACCGCGTGCAGAACCTGTTAATCCACGCGTTGGTTTAGGAACAAGCTGGGTCGAAATCACGCTATTAGAAGGCCGTAATCGCCAAGTACGCCGCATGACTGCTCATGTTGGCTTTCCAACCTTGCGCCTAGTACGCTGGTCGATTGGTAATTGGACATTAGAGCATATGCGCCCGACCCAAATTAAAAAAACCCAAGTTCATCTACCCACCAAACAACACAAAGTAGTGTTAAAGCCTCGTAAAAAAGGTGTAAAAAAGGAACACTAATGGAACGCTGGACACCACATTGCACCGTTGCAACACTGGTACATCAGGCGGGTAAATTTTTGTTGGTCGAAGAATACGATAAGCTTTCTGCCACCAAAACGCCTGTGCTTAATCAACCGGCTGGCCACCTTGAAGTGAATGAAAGCCTTATTGAAGCAGCGGTGCGCGAAACGCTTGAAGAAACCGGCTGGCTAGTTGAAATTGAAGCTTATCTGGGCTTATACATTAACCTTGCGCCCAATGGCGTGACTTACCATCGCCACTGTTTTATTGCCCGACCGATTAACGCTTTGCCCGATGCAACCTTAGATGACGGCATTATTACAGCCCATTGGTTAACGTTACAAGAACTGGATGCAGCCGAAGCCGCTGGGCGTTTTCGCAGCCCAATGGTAAGGCCTTGCATTGATGACTTTTTGGCAGGTAACGCTTACCCCTTAGCGTTAATTCAAGACTTCCGCTAGCCTAGCTTAGCAATTCACTTAAAAAAGACTGCGCTTGTCATGTATAATCATTTCCCACGATTATTTATTACAGCGGAGTCTTTAGTGGCATCTATTCGGGTTATTGTTGGTATGTCGGGTGGCGTTGATTCTTCAGTTTCAGCCCTGTTGCTATTGCAGCAAGGGTATCAGGTAGAAGGCCTGTTTATGAAAAATTGGGAAGAAGATGACAACACTGAGTATTGCACCGCTAAAGAAGATTATGCCGATGCTCAAGCCGTTTGTGACAAGCTGGGCATTCAACTACACGCCGCTAATTTTGCTGCTGAATATTGGGATAATGTTTTCGAGCACTTTCTAGCCGAATATAAAGCAGGTCGCACGCCTAATCCTGATATTTTATGTAACCGCGAAATTAAATTTAAAGCCTTTTTAGATTATGCCCGTGTATTGGGCGCGGATTATATTGCTACGGGGCATTATGTAAGGCGTGGTGAAGATAAACAGGGCAAAACACAATTATTACGCGGTTTAGATAACAATAAAGATCAAAGTTATTTCTTACACGCCGTTGGGCATAAAGAATTAGGCTTAACGCTATTTCCAGTTGGCGAACTAGAAAAACCTGAAGTGCGCCGCTTGGCCGAAGAACATGATTTAATTACCGCCAAAAAGAAAGATTCTACCGGTATTTGTTTTATTGGTGAACGTCGCTTTACCGACTTTTTAAAACAATACTTGCCTGCCCAACCCGGTGATTTAATCACTGATAAAGGTGAATTAATTGGGCAACACGCAGGCTTAATGTATTACACCCTAGGTCAGCGCCAAGGTTTAGGCATAGGTGGCGTTAAAGGTTATCCAGAAGCGCCTTGGTTTGTGGCGGCTAAAAACTTAACGAATAATAAATTAACCGTTGTGCAAGGTGAAGATCATCCACTTCTGTTTACGGATGGGCTTATTTGTTCGTTACCCGATTGGGTAGCCGGTGAGCCACCAGCGTCTGATTTTAAATGCACAGGTAAAGTGCGTTACCGCCAAGCTGACCAAGATTGCCAAGTAAAAGTTTTAGTGGACGGGCGCTGCCAAGTGGTTTTCGATAAGCCACAACGTGCCGTAACCCCAGGGCAGTCGATGGTTTTTTACTTGGGCGATGTTTGTTTAGGTGGTGGCGTGATTGAGTCTACATTTTTAAATGAGTCTTTGTATGAATAACTTAGATTACAGTCAACGCCAAACACTAGCCTTAGCAGGTGTTTTTCAAGCCGCCCACTTGGTGCATGACTTGGCAACGCGCGGTATGCTTGACCAGCACAATTTTGAAACTAGCATTGCGTCTATTTTAGTGACTGATCCTGAAACCACTGCCGATATTTATGGTGGTGATTTTTTTAACCTCCGCACTGGCGCAACAACACTGCGTAAAGTCTTACTAAAAGACGCTAGCGTTAATGCTAGCGTGCTGCGCTATGCGATGGGTATTTTAGTCTTAAATACCAAATTAGCTAAAAATCCTGCCATGTTAACCGCCATAGGGCAGCGCTTAGCGGCGGTTAAATTACAAGCCATGCACTTTAATGCAACGCATGAAAATGTATTAGCGGCTTTAGCCAGCATTTACCAAGATACACTTAGCACACTTTCATTTCGGATACAGGTACAAGGTAATCCCACTATTTTGCAGCAATCCGGTAATGCCGATAAAATTCGTGCTTTACTGCTCGCAGGTATACGTTCAGCCATGCTTTGGTCACAATCGGGTGGTAAGCGTTGGAAGTTGTTATTTTCGCGTAAAAAAGTGCTGCAAGACTTAGACTCACTCGGTTTTTAATCCTCACAACACCTTTTTCTTTTACCTTTACTTTAATTTTTGGAAATTATTATGTCGCTTGAACAACTTTCTACACTCTCTTCACTGACCGCACTTTCACCCGTTGATGGACGCTATGGTAGTAGAACAGCCCCTTTGCGTGAACATTTTTCTGAATTTGGTTTAATTCGTGCGCGTGTTGAAGTGGAAGTGCGCTGGTTGCAACGCTTAGCTGAACACGCAGAAATTAAAGAAGTACCCGCGTTTTCTGCACAAGCGAATCAATTACTAAATGACTTGGTCGCAAACTTTTCTGTTGCCGATGCAAAAGCCGTTAAAACGCACGAACGCGTGACTAACCACGATGTAAAAGCCGTGGAATACTTTATTAAAGACCGCATTGAGGTGTTGCCAGAATTAGCAGCCGTCAGTGAATTTGTACACTTTGCTTGCACCAGTGAAGACATTAATAACCTGTCGCACGGTTTAATGCTAAAAGGTGGTTTAAACAAAGTTTTATTGCCAGAAATGCAGCAGGTGGCCGATGCGATTCGTAACTTGGCTCATAAAAATGCGGAAGTGCCTTTGTTGTCGCGCACCCACGGTCAAACCGCCAGCCCCAGCACGGTTGGTAAAGAAATGGCTAACGTGGTCTACCGTTTAGAGCGCCAAATTAAGCAGGTAAAAGCGGTTGAACTACTAGGTAAAATTAATGGTGCAGTGGGCAATTACAACGCGCATTTAAGCGCTTACCCAACATTGGATTGGCAAGCCAATGCACAAGTTTTTGTTGAAAACTTAGGGTTAGTTTGGAATCCCTACACCACGCAAATTGAACCCCATGACTACATTGCCGAACTATTTGATGCCATTGCGCGTTTTAATACCATTTTGATCGACTTTGACCGCGATATTTGGGGTTATATTTCTTTGGGTTATTTCAAGCAAAAAACCGTCGAAGGCGAAATTGGTTCTTCGACCATGCCGCACAAGGTTAACCCTATCGACTTTGAAAATTCAGAAGGTAACTTGGGTCTTGCTAACGCAATTTTTAACCACCTAGCCGTTAAGTTGCCGATTTCTCGTTGGCAGCGTGATTTAACCGATTCCACCGTGCTTAGAAATTTAGGTGTAGGTATGGGGCACAGCCAAATTGCTTACCAAGCCAGTTTAAAAGGTATTTCTAAGCTAGAAACCAATCCTGAGCGTTTAGCGGCTGACTTAAATGCTGCATGGGAAGTATTAGCTGAACCCATTCAAACTGTGATGCGTCGCTACCAAATTGAGAAACCTTATGAAAAGCTAAAAGAATTAACGCGCGGCAAAACCATTACCCAACAAGGCATGGTTGCATTCATTGATAGCTTAGACATTCCTGAACAAGCCAAGCAAGAACTTAAAGCGCTGACACCGGCTAACTACATAGGCAATGCCATTGCCCAAGCAAAGGCCATTTAAGAATGACTGCGTCCATCACTTTGCCTGTTTCAATTTTAGGTTCCATTAGCCGTGAAGAATTTTTGCGTGACTATTGGCAGAAAAAACCACTATTAATTCGTCAAGCTTTGCCTGATTTCACACCGCCTTTAGATGTTGATGAGCTGGCCGGATTAGCGCTAGAAGAAGGCGTGGAATCACGAGTGGTTATGGCGCAAGGACCAGAAAGCCCTTGGCAATTATTTAATGGCCCGTTTAAAGAAAGTTTTTTACAAACATTGCCTGAAAAGAACTGGTCGCTGCTGGTACAAGCAGTTGACCACCTGCTTCCTGAAGTAGGCGAGCTATTAAAAGCCTTTGACTTTCTTCCCAGTTGGCGTGTTGACGACCTAATGATTAGCTATGCGCCTGAAGGTGGCAGCGTTGGGCCACATTTTGATTATTATGATGTTTTTCTACTACAAGCATCAGGAAAAAGACGCTGGCAGCTAGGGCAATATTGCGATGAATCCAGCCCTTTAAGAACCGATACTCAATTAAAAATCCTGACCGAATTTGAAGCCAATACTGAGCAAGACTGGGTATTAGAAGCCGGTGATTTACTTTATTTACCGCCACAACTCGCGCATTGGGGCACTTCGCTAAGTGAAGATTGCACCACTTGGTCAGTGGGTTTTCGCGCATTAAGCGCTGAAGAAATCTTGTGTGGTGTAGCTGATTTCATTGGTGAAACGCTTGCCGATGACCTGCGCTATACCGATGCGGATATAAAATTACCTGAACACCTTGCAGCTATAGATGATGCAGCGATGGATCGAGTAAAAAGCTTACTAAACAAAGTTATGGATAATCCAGCAGCGTTAAGTGAATGGTTTGGTCGCGCAATGACTCAAACCAAATACCCAGACCAGCTGTTTGCTCAAGAAGACCCTTGGACAACAGCAACGCTGCATGAGTTAATGAACGAAGACGAACCATTATTGGTTATTGCTGAAGGTAGCCGTTTGGCTTTTCGAGTCGCTAACGAAGGCAACTGGTTATTTGCTGACGGTGAAGCTTTAAAGTTTTCAGCTGAATTAAAAGACTGGGTAGCCGATTTAAGTGCCAAGGTTAACCTAGATGCAACATTTATTAAGCAAACATTAAACCTGCCCGAAGCCAGCGAACTATTGGTTAAATTAATTAATCAAGGCAGCGTGTATTTAATTGAAGAAGATGACAACAACTTGTTGCACTAGGTTGTTGTATCTAAGCTATAAATGGCTAATTGTTGTTACTTGCTAGTGTAGTCAAATTACAACCAAACACCCCCGACTAATGATGCCTTGCGCTTAATACTTAGGCTAAGGCATCATTCGCTCCATTGAAACACCGTTGAAAATTAAAACATCGCTAAAACTTACTTTACTCATTTGAAGGATTGATTATGTCAACTTATCAAAACGAAATTAAGGCAATTGCTGCACTTAAAGAAAAAGCTGGAAGTGGCTGGAGCGCAATTAACCCTGAATCGGCTGCACGTATGCGTATTCAAAACCGTTTCCAAACCGGTTTAGACATTGCTAAATACACGGCAGCAATTATGCGTAAAGATATGGCTGAATACGATGCTGACTCATCTGTTTATACTCAGTCTTTAGGTTGCTGGCACGGTTTTATCGGTCAACAAAAATTGATCGCTATTAAAAAACATTTAAAAACTACAAATAAGCGCTACCTCTACCTTTCAGGTTGGATGGTTGCTGCACTGCGTTCTGAGTTTGGTCCTTTACCTGACCAATCCATGCACGAAAAAACCTCAGTTGCTTCATTAATTGAAGAGCTATACACCTTTTTACGCCAAGCTGATACGCGTGAACTAGACTTGCTATTCACTGCATTAGACAAAGCACGTAAAGTAGGCGATGCTGCTGAAGAAAAATCTTTGCTAGATCAGATTGAAAACTTTGAAACCCACGTAGTACCTATCATTGCGGATATAGACGCAGGTTTTGGTAATGAAGAAGCCACTTACCTAATGGCTAAGCAGATGATTGAAGCCGGTGCTGCTGCTATTCAGATTGAAAACCAAGTTTCTGATGAAAAACAGTGTGGTCACCAAGACGGTAAAGTAACCGTTCCTCACGCTGACTTTTTAGCTAAAATCAATGCGGTACGTTATGCCTTCCTAGAGCTAGGCGTTGATGACGGTGTTATCGTGGCGCGTACTGACTCTTTAGGTGCAGGCTTAACTAAGCAGATCGCTGTTACTAACCAACCAGGCGATTTAGGCGACCAATACAACAGCTTCCTTGATGGTACTTTCATCAAAGATGCTAGCGAAATTGAAAACGGTGACGTGGTTGTTAAATCTGACGGTAAACTATTAAAGCCTGCACGTTTAGCCAGCGGCTTGTTCCAGTTCCGTCCTAACACCGGCATTCAGCGTGTAGTGTTGGACTGTATTACTTCACTACAAAACGGTGCTGACCTACTGTGGATCGAAACTGAAAAGCCACACGTTGGTCAAATTGCTGAAATGGTTAACGAAATTCGTAAGGTTGTTCCAGATGCCAAATTGGTTTACAATAACAGCCCATCGTTCAACTGGACACTAAACTTCCGTCAGCAAGTATTCGATACTTGGACAGAAGAAGGTAAAGACGTTTCTGCTTACGACCGTGACCGCCTAATGAGCGCTGATTACGATGGTACGCCCTTATGTGACGAAGCCGATGCACGCATCCAAAGCTTCCAGAAAGATGCAGCGCGTGAAGCAGGCATCTTCCACCACTTAATCACGCTACCGACTTACCACACAGCTGCGCTATCAACTGACAACCTAGCTAAAGGCTACTTTGGTGAACAAGGTATGCTGGCTTACGTTGAAGGTGTTCAGCGTAAAGAGATTCGTCAAGGTATTGCGTGTGTACGTCACCAAAACATGGCAGGTTCTGATATCGGCGATAGCCATAAAGAATACTTCTCTGGCGATGCTGCACTAAAAGCTAGCGGTGAAGATAACACCATGAGCCAGTTTGATAACGTTTAATCGACTGCTTCAATAGTTAAATTAAAGCCACCCTCTTTTGAAGGTGGCTTTTTTATTACCCAGTCTATTTTGTTTTGAATAAATTTATTTTGAACAAAAAAACCCTGAAAATTCAGGGTTTTTAAATCTAGCATCACTCTATCTAAGCAACCAAACGTATTATTCGCGCTCTTCAGTTACCCAGCCTTCAACCACATCAGAACCAAATTCAGCTTTCCACTCTTTTAGTTCTTTGTGATTACCACCACGCGTTTCGATAGTTTCTTGAGTATTAGGATTAACATAAACTTTAAGTTTACGAGTGCGACGATTACCACGACCCGATTTAACTGCTGCTACTGCAGATTGATTTAAACCAAAAATTGTAGCTAAGTCATTAACACTACGCTGATGCTTATCTAAAAGAACTTGTACTTCTTCTTTAAAACTTAGTTCTTTTTTTAGCTCAGGGTTTTCTTCCATACGGCTCATTTCTTCTGTGAGCTTACGCAGCATTTCTTCTTTTTCACGGTAACTTGCTAAAATAGACATTATTTACTCCAATTAAAGTTTCAACAGGCGATGTAAATTTTATACATAATCTAAGTTTTGGCAAGTGTATTGTTGTACAAAAGGTTTAATTAAACTAAATTCAAACTAAATCACATACAATTAAGTAGTTTTACACGCATCAAACTACCTAACAAACTACCTAAAAAGGTAAACAAGTGAAAAAAAGTCTATTTAATAATAAGCAACAACAACTAATTATTGGCTTAACCGGCGGTATTGGTTCAGGTAAAACAGCCGCCAGTAATCTTTTTTTGAAGCAAGGTGTTAATGTAGTTGATACTGATGTACTTGCTCGCCAAGCTTTACAAGTGGGCTCACCACTATTAATTGAAGTGTTTAATCATTTAGGTCAGCAGCTTAAACTTACTGACGGTAGTTTAGATAGAGCTGCATTAAGGGCTGTTATTTTTAATGATCCCAGTGCTAAAACTTGGCTAGAAAATCTTATTCATCCTTGGGTTAAAAAAGAAACACTTAAAGCCTTGGCTGAAGCTAACAGCCCTTATATTATTTTATCTTCACCCTTATTAATTGAAAGCGGTCAACTGGCTTTGATTGATCGCTTGTTAGTCGTTGATGTGCCTGAAGCAACTCAGGTTGAACGTACTTGTATAAGGGATGGTAATGCTACAGATTTAGTTAAAAAAATCATACAGCAGCAAATTAATCGCCAAGAACGCTTATCTTTGGCTGATGATATTATTGATAACTCAGGTAGCTTAAATGAATTAGAACAACAGGTAGACGCTTTACATAAACAATACCTAATACTTGCTTTAGCCAAAAATGACTTTAACAAAAAAAACCATACATTCCAATCCAATCCAATTGAAGCGTAATAAAAATGAAAGCGACTGTGACACGTATTTTCCCATGCCCCACTTGCAACAAACCCAGCATCCTAACTCAAGAGAATGCTTTTCGTCCTTTTTGTAGCGAACGCTGCAAACTGATTGATTTAGGTTACTGGGCTGCTGAAAACCATAAGATAGCAGGCGATGAAGTAAGACTTAATCCAGAAGATCAAGACCAATATTGAGTAATACCGGCTAAGCCTTGTCCACCCAAGCCAAAGACGCGATCACGCTGCTTTAAATCCATGCCACCTAAAGCATAAACAGGCAAACGGCTAGCATCAGTTAAGGCATTAAAGTCACACCAACCCAAGCACTTAGCAGCAGGATGAGAAGGCGTAGCAAGTACCGGCGAAAGGGTTATAAAGTCAGCATGAATGTTTTCTGCTTGAGTAATTGAAGCAACATCATGGCAAGAAGCCGCTAACCACTTATCCACCGGCACTGGACGCTGATCGTACTTAGCTAAACGCGCAGCAGTTAAGTGAATACCATCAGCGTCCACGTGTTTAAGCATCGTAGGATCGGCATTTAGCATTAAACGTGCGCCCGCTTTGTGGCAAGGCGCTAAAAATGCCTGAGCAAGGCTGCGGTAAGCGTCTGCATCCAAATGATGGGCGCGTAGCTGTACGAGCTTAATACCACGCTCTAAAGCACGGTTTAAACGCGCCAAAGCATCATCAGTATCGGTAAATTCACCTGTAATTAAGTAATCTTCTGGCAACTGCACGGCTTTAATAATTGACTGATTAGCCGCCGGAAAAGTGTAGTTAACAAGATCATCAACAGCCACCCAGCGAATAGGCTGTCCTTCCTTACCCCAAGCTTCACCAGTAAACACCAACACCTTCCAAACATCCAGTAAGACTGTTTTACCCGGATAGTTATGCTTAATACGAATTAAAGGTCTGGCTTTGATAACTTCAATGCCTAGTTCTTCGCGGATTTCACGTCTAAGGGCTTGAAAACCTGTTTCGTAAGGCGTTAATTTTCCACCAGGTAATTCCCATAATCCACCTTGGTCAATACCGGCAGGACGACGAGCAATTAATAGCTGCCCTTTTTCATTGAATATAGCCGCAGCGGCGACCAATGTGGGTTGTGGCATAGTTTAATCGTCCTTAACTGCGATAATCGGCATTAATAGAAACGTAGTCATGAGAAAAATCGCAAGTCCAAACGGTTTCTTTTACTTGTCCACGACCTAACTGAATACGCAAGGTAATTTCTTCTTTGTTCATTACTGCAGCACCAGCTGCTTCGGTATAACTTGCTGCACGTCCACCTTGTTCAACCAGCAACACATCACCTAAATAGACCGTCACACCGCCAACATCTAAATCGTCTAAACCCGGTGCACGACCTACCGCAGCTAAAATACGCCCCCAGTTAGCATCGCTGGCATAAAGTGCTGTTTTAACGAGTGGCGAATGAGCAACTGTAAAAGCAGCTTCTAAAGCTTCTTTAGTACTAGCCGCTTGCTCAACATGAATCGTCACAAACTTAGTCGCACCTTCACCATCACGTACAATGCTTAATGCTAGTTGTTGCATAACACTAATTAAACACTCACGAAAGCTTGCTACAGCAGCGGTATCATCAACGCTAACCATTGCCGCTTGCGCCGTGGCAACCAACATACAACTATCATTAGTCGAGGTATCACCATCAATAGTGATGCGATTAAAACTTAAATCGGTGGCTTCTTTTAAAAGCTGCTTTAACAAAGGCTGGGCAATCGCTGCATCGGTTGCAATAAAACCTAACATGGTCGCCATATTTGGCTTAATCATGCCAGCACCCTTGGCAATACCGCTAATAACCACGGATTTACCGTTAATTATGCAGCTTGCTGTGGCACCTTTAGGTAAAGTATCGGTAGTCATAATGCCAGTTGCAGCATCAGTCCAATGCGCTTCGTCTAAGTTTTTTAGCGCAGCAGGCAACGCAGCCAGCAAGCACTGCATGGGTAAAGGTTCGCCAATCACACCCGTTGAAAAAGGCAATACGGCTTGTTCACTCACTTGGGTTAATTCAGCCAAAGCAGCACAGGTTTTTTTAGCATCAGCCAAACCTAAAACACCCGTACCTGCATTGGCATTACCCGTGTTAATCAACAGGTAGCGCGGTGCAGCGGCTTGTAAATGCTCACGCGCAACCTGAACAGGCGCAGCACAAAAAGCATTCAAGGTAAATACACCAGCGGTGGTGCTACCTTCAGCCAATTCAAAAACAACCAAATCTTTACGACCGACTTTTTTAATGCCTGCACTGGCTGTGCCAATACGCAAACCTTTAATTAGGTTAAATTCTGGCAACACCAACTGTCCTACTGCCATGTTTACTTCTCCTCCCACTTAGGGACAAGTTTTTAATTTTAATTTAGTTTTTTATAGCGCTTAATTCAGCTTGCCGTGGCATTGCTTATATTTTTTACCTGATCCGCAAGGGCAAATATCATTACGCCCCACTTTAGGAAAATCACGCTTAAAAGGTTGAGTGCTGTCCATATCTGCTGGTGGTATTGACGGCTCGCTAACTGGCATTTCATGCCGTGTCGTTTGACGTTGCATTAAGGCTTCAGCTTCAGCACGGCGTTGATTTTCAATGGCTTCCACTTCTTCAGGGCTGCGAATTTTTACATGGCTTAAAATACGCACGACATCGCTACGAACATTCGATAAAAAGTGTTCAAACAGCGTAAAAGCTTCACGTTTATATTCTTGCTTAGGATTTTTTTGCGCGTAACCACGTAGGTGAATACCTTGACGCAACTGATCCATGCTTTGTAAATGTTCTTTCCAGCGCGTATCCAGCACTTGCAGCATAATTTGCTGTTCGAACTTTCTTAATAATTCTGCACCAGCAATGTCTTCTTTTTCTTTATACGTTGTCTTCAGTGTTGTTTGCAGTTTTTGACGCAAGCTTTCTTCATGCAAACTTTTATCTTCGTCCAACCATTGCTGCACTGCTGCTGGCAAGTTAAATTCAGTCGCTAAATAGTTTTCTAGCTCGGTAACACGCCATTGCTCAGGCATAGATTGAGGTGGAATAAACTGCGAAATAGCGCTATCTAAAACATCTTCACGCATTTCTTCCACTTCTTCAGCAATGTCCGTTGCTTCAAGAATTTCACGGCGCTGGTTATAAATAACGCTACGCTGGTCGTTATTCACATCGTCGTATTCTAATAGCTGCTTACGAATGTCGAAGTTACGGCCTTCTACTTTACGTTGTGCTTTTTCAACGGCATTAGTGACCATCTTATGTTCAATGGCTTCACCACGCTTCATACCTAGCATCGTCATCATGCTTTTAACACGGTCTGAAGCAAAGATACGCATTAGGCTATCTTCAAGTGACAAGAAAAAGCGCGTTGTACCTAGATCACCCTGACGACCCGAACGGCCACGTAACTGGTTGTCGATACGCCGTGATTCGTGGCGTTCGGTACCAATAACGTGCAAACCACCCGAAGCTAATACAGCATCGTGGCGCTCTTGCCAAGCCGCTTTAAGCGTTTCTAATTGGGCAGCCGTGGGGTTGTCTAGCTTTTCAGCTTCGACTTCCCAATTACCACCCAGTTTAATATCTGTACCACGACCAGCCATGTTAGTCGCTAAAGTAACCGCGCCAGGACGACCCGCTTGAGCAATAATTTCAGCTTCACTTTCATGCTGTTTTGCATTCAAAACTTTGTGAGTAATGCCCGCTTTTTTAAGCAAGCCACTCACATACTCTGACGTTTCGATAGAAGCCGTACCGACTAAGACTGGCTGACCTTTTTCTACCGTGTATTGCACATCTTTAATAATGGCCTCAAATTTTTCTTCAGCACTCATAAAAACTAAATCGTTTAAATCTTTACGTTGCACTGCGCGATTAGTGGGAATAACCACCACGTTCAGCCCATAAATATGATTAAATTCATAAGCTTCAGTGTCCGCTGTACCTGTCATGCCAGAAAGCTTGGCATAAAGACGGAAATAGTTTTGAAAGGTTGTAGAAGCCAAAGTTTGGCTTTCTGCTTGAATATTTAAGCCTTCTTTAGCTTCTATTGCTTGGTGCAAACCTTCGCCCCAACGACGACCCGGCATGGTACGACCCGTATGTTCGTCAACAATAACCACCAAGCCTTCACTCACAATGTAATCAACGTCTTTATTGAACATATGATGAGCACGTAATGCTGACTGAATATGGTGTAAAAGATTTAAATTAGCAGAAGAGTAAAGGCTAGCACCTTCTTTTAGAACACCTTCTTTAGCTAATAAATCTTCAACGATTTGATGGCCTTGTTCCGTTAATTCTAAACTGCGTTGTTTTTCATCAATAATAAAATCGCCAAGATCGGTTGCTTCATCCCAAGGGGTTAAAGCCGGCACTAGACGATTAATTAAACGGTACATGGCTGAACTGTCTTCAGCAGCGCCTGAAATAATTAAAGGGGTTCGTGCTTCATCAATAAGGATCGAGTCAACTTCATCAATAACCGCATAGTTAAGCTCACGCTGCACACGTTCTTCTAATGAGAAGGCCATATTGTCGCGCAGGTAATCAAAGCCAAACTCGTTATTAGTACCGTAAGTAATGTCCGCTTGATAAGCTGCACGTTTTTCTTCTTGATTTTGACCTGAATAAATAACGCCAATAGATAAACCTAAAAACTTATAAAGCTTACCCATCCATTCAGCATCACGACGCGCGAGATAATCGTTAACGGTAACAACGTGAACACCTTTACCCGCTAAAGCATTGAGGTAAACAGCCAGCGTTGCGACCAATGTTTTACCTTCACCCGTACGCATTTCAGCAATTTGTCCTTCATGTAACACCATGCCGCCAATCATTTGCACATCAAAATGGCGCATATCCATTGCACGAATACTACCTTCACGCACTAGCGCAAAACTTTCTGGCAACAGTTTATCAAGGGGTTCGCCATTCGCGGCACGTGCTTTTAAAGCTTGAGTACGCAATGCAAAATCAGCATCGGCTAATGATTTTAACTCAGGTTCTAACGCATTAATTTGTTGAACAACTTTACGGATACGTTTAAGTTCACGTTCGTTTTTACTACCAAAAATTTTCTTTAACAAGGGGGTAATCATCGACTGTCCTTACCCGTGGTTAGGCTGATGGATTTTGACCGAACAACATACCACGTTTTAATTAAAAAGTGTTTATAGAGCACGCGTACAAAAATTATTTATTAAGTGAATAGCTTAATTTCTAACTACATTAAAAACAACAAAACCCGCCGTAGCGGGTTTTGTTTAAGGTGGCTAATTAAGGTGCAGAACGCGATACGTAACGCAATGGATCAACTGCACGACCATTAAGTAAGACTTCATAGTGTACGTGCGGCCCAGTACAGCGTCCTGTACAACCCATTAAACCTACTGCATCACCACGCTGCACTAGATCACCTTTATTAACAACAAAATCATTTAAATGCGCATAACGCGTGATGTAACCATCGCCATGATCAATTTCTACTAGATTACCATAACCGCTACGTGGCGAAGAGTGCATAACCACACCTGCACCTGTTGCTAATACATTAGAATTTTCTTTACCTGCAAAATCAATGCCTCCATGCCAAGAAGTACGACCTGTAAAGGGGTCACTACGGCGACCAAAACTTGATGACATCCAGCCTTTTTCAATGGGACGACCCGCAATATAGACCTGGTCGGCCAAACTACGTTTAGTCAATAACGAATGGATCAGCTCTAACTGCTGTTGGCGTTGTTCAATTTTATTGGTCAATGAATCTAATGCGTCCATCAACTCTGTATCGGTATAACCTGAGCTTTCTTCGTAAAGATATTCAGGGCCGCCCATTGGGGGCGCTTCGTCAAAATCAAATTCATCACTTAAATTAGCCACTGAAGTTAAACGCTTACCCAATGCATCTAAGCGCATTAAACGTGCCTGTAATTCACCAATTTTAGGTGTTAAAGCATCAATTCGCTCTAATGATTGACGTTTAACTTGCTCTACTTCAGCACGTTGTATCTCAAGTTCTTGGTTCCACATCAAATTAGCTTGGTTTTTCATTTCCCGTTCATTCATATCAACCCACCAATAAACTAATGAACCACCTATAGCAGCAGGAATTGAAAACGCTACTGCAAACACTAAAACGAACAAGCCTGAAGATAAGTTTATTGAACGGCTTGAACTGTGTTTACTACTGCAAAAAATCAAATTCATTGGTTGTTTCCCATTTGCGCCACTTGGTGTTTTGATCGTTTTTGATTAGGCTTTAGTACTTTAAGTTTAATGGAGGCTAGGGTGAGTATAAAGCCTAGAGCGGGCAGAACAAAATCCTTAACGACCCTAATTAACAAAGATACTTCAATTTTAGGGAAAGTATTAAATAAGGCTACTTATCTGAAACAGATTGAAACAAGATTACACGACTATTTACCCGAAGAGCTTCAAGGGTTATTTAGAGTCGCTAATTACGAACATCAAAAACTTATTTTATTAACCGCTAGCGCTAGTAATTTAACCCGAATGCGCTTTTTTCAAGCACAAATCCTATATAAACTACAGCAATACCTACCTGATTTAAAAAGCTTTGAGATAAAAATCAGACCTGAACCCCCTCATGTTAAAAAAGTCATTACCAAGCTGAATATTTCTGCTGCTAGCCAAAATAAATTAAAAAGGTTAGCAGAAGATGTAACTGACCCTCGCCTTAAAGCCGTATTAATTCGCTTAGGCAATAAAGCTAACGATTAAAATCAGTGATTCAAAAACAAAAAAAGCCGACCAATAGTCGACTTTTTTATTTTATCTATCTAAAACTTTAGTGATTAAGCTTCAGACAAAGCAGAAGTATAGGAAATAGGTGAACGTGCTTTTTCACCTTCAAAAGTCACTATTTCCCAAGCATCAGGATTGCTAATTAATTCGCGCAATAGTTTATTGTTTAAACCATGACCTGATTTATGACCTTTAAACTCACCGATTAAGCTTTTACCAAGCAAGTAAAGATCACCAATAGCATCCAGTACTTTATGCTTAACAAACTCATCTTCGTAGCGTAAACCGTCTTCATTCAAAATACGGTAGTCATCAACAACAATGGCATTTTCCATACTGCCACCTAAAGCTAAGTTGCGTGAACGCAAGTACTCTATGTCACGCATAAAGCCAAAAGTACGGGCGCGACTCACTTCACGAACAAATGAAGTCGTTGAAAAATCAATCGTCGCATTTTGTTTTTGATCACGAAAAACAGGGTGGTCAAAGTCAATACTAAACCCTACTCGAAAACCTTCGTAGGGTTCAAAGCTAGCAGTTTTATCATCTTCTGCTACGGCAATTTTTTTCTTAATACGAATAAACTGCTTAGGCGCATCTTGCTCTTGAATACCAGCCGATTGAATTAAAAATACAAAAGGACCCGCACTACCATCCATAATAGGTACTTCAGGCGCACTGACTTCAACGTATAAGTTATCAATACCCAAACCCGCCAATGCTGACAGTAAGTGCTCTACTGTACTAACCTTAGCATCACCTTCATTCAACGTAGTTGACAAGGTTGTCTCATGAACATTTTCGGCGCAGGCATGAATTTCTGCGACAGGATCTAAATCAACACGGCGAAAAACAATACCCGTATCAACAGGTGCTGGGCGAAGTGTTAGATAAACTTTTTCACCGGAGTGAAGACCAACACCTGTTGCCCGAATGGTATTTCTTAAAGTGCACTGTTTAATCATTGCCTTCACTCTGCCCCAACTGGGCTTATCACCTTGTAAAAATGCCTAGCAACCTTTTGTCTACAGCGCTAGCTAATATATTTAATCTTAGCAAGCGCTTACTTAATCGGCTTGCTTACGTAAAAACGCAGGAATGTCCAAATAACTCATGTCTGTATCGCTTTTACTACTGACTCTTGATTTGGGTTGTTGACGTATTTCTTGACTTTGAGAGTCAACACCACCCATATCTGCCAAAGTAGGACGCACTGGACGTACTGGTTTTTGAGGCTGGACTTTAGCTGCTGGTGCAGGCACCGCTGCTGCCTCAATTTTTTTAGCTTGCGCCAAACCCGTTGCAACAATGGTTACACGCAACTCTTCTTCTAAACTATTATCAAGTGACGTACCAACAATAACCGTCGCATCATTAGAAGCGAACTCAGTAATAACATTCATAACGTCTTGGAATTCATGCAAGCCCATGTCGGAGTTGGCAATGACGTTCACCAAAATACCCCGTGCGCCTTTCAAATCAACATCTTCTAACAATGGAGAACAAACTGCCTGCTCAGCAGCTTCACGCCCACGCTGATCGCCCTTAGCGGAACCTGCACCCATCATTGCCATACCCATTTCAGACATAACAGTACGTACGTCAGCAAAGTCTAGGTTAATCACACCAGGATTAGTAATCAGCTCGGCAATACCTTGAACAGCGCCTAGCAATACATCGTTAGCAGCAGCAAACGCATCTAATAAAGTGGTATTCTTACCCATCACAGATAAAAGGCGTTCGTTAGGAATCGTAATCAATGAATCAACGTGCTGAACTAGGTTGGCGATACCTTCTTCAGCGATCATCATTCTTTTACGTTGTTCAAAAGGAAAAGGTTTAGTAACAACAGCAACTGAAAGTATACCTAATTCTTTAGCAATTTCTGCCACCACTGGTGCAGCACCGGTACCTGTACCACCACCCATACCGGCAGTAATAAACAGCATATCAGCACCTTGCAACACTTCTTCAATTAACTTGCGATCCTCTAATGCTGCTTGCCGTCCGATTTCAGGGTTAGCACCAGCACCTAGCCCTTTGGTAATTTCACCACCAAGCTGTATGACTGTTTTAGCCGCAACGTTTTTCAGTGCTTGTGCGTCAGTGTTGGCACAAATGAATTCAACGCCTTCAATTTTTGCAGCAACCATGTGGTTTACTGCATTACCACCACCACCACCGATACCAATAACTTTGATAACTGGTGATGCTGTAGGTGAACTGTCTACTAATTCAAACGCCATTTATTATTCTCCCGAACCCAACTTTATGACCAGCTAAGGGTACAGAAGATGCCTGTATAACCCTTGATTAATAATGATTTCCCATCAGATTAGCTTAAATCAACACAAATAAACTAAGCGTTAAAAGTGGCAAGCTACCTAACGAAAAAAGCCAAAAAATGTTTTATAGCACAATAATACCAAAATAATGCATATATTTAAAACTGACTTTTAAACCAACGCTTAAATTTTACCGTTAAACCATCAGCATCGGCTTCTGCTCTTAAACTATCTTTACGGTAGCTGACTTCAGGTAAATTCTCTGATTCAGTTCGTAATAACGCATAGTGCAGTAATCCAACGCCAGTAGCATGAATTGGATTATTAACAACATCATCTAACCCAACCACAAACTGTGGACTAGCCAAACGAACTGGCGCATGAAAAATCTCTTCAGCCAACTCAACCGCACCTTCCATTTTAGAAGTACCACCGGTTAAAACAATGCCAGCAGGAATCAACTCTTCAAAACCACTGCGGCGCAATTCAGCCTGAATTAACGTAAATAGCTCATCGTAACGCGGCTCGACTACTTCAGCCAAAGCTTGACGTGATAAATCACGTGGCTCTCGATCGCCCACGCTGGGCACTTTAAGCATCTCATCAGGACCTGCCAACTGGGTTAAAGCACAAGCATATTTAATTTTAATGCTTTCGGCATGAACCGTTGGTGTTCTTAACGCCATAGCAATGTCATTGGTGACTTGATCGCCAGCAATCGGAATCACTGCAGTATGACGTATCGCGCCTTCGGTAAAAATAGCAATATCAGTTGTGCCGCCACCAATATCAACAATGCACACACCCAGCTCTTTTTCGTCTTCAGTTAATACTGAATAACTTGATGCTAACTGCTCTAAAATAATATCTTCAACTTCTAAACCACAAAGACGCACGCATTTTTCTATATTTTGCACGGCATTAACCGCACAAGTAACTAGATGCACTTTAGCTTCAAGACGAACCCCTGACATCCCCATCGGTTCACGGATACCCTCTTGATTATCTATAGCGTACTCTTGTGGCAAGATATGAATAATTTTTTGATCGGCAGGAATTGGCACAGCTCTAGCGGCATCAATAACCCTTTCTAAGTCAGCTTCACCAACCTCACGGTCACGAATCGCCACAATACCGTCAGAATTCATACTATGAACATGGCTACCTGCAATACCAACATAAACAGAATGAATTTCACAACCAGCCATTAGTTCAGCTTCTTCAACTGCACGGCGAATGGACTGGACTGTTGATTCGATATTAATAACAACGCCTTTTTTTAGACCGCGTGAAGGATGCGAGCCTAAACCTATAATTTCTAACTTACCTTCAGGAGTACGCTGACCAACAATTGCAACAACTTTAGATGTGCCAATATCTAGGCCAACAACTAGGTTACCGCGACGTGACTGCAAAGCCATAAGAAAGACCTACTCCTTAACTATTGATTAGTAAGCTTTTGCCAAGCAACAGACAAACCATTGGGGTAGCGTAGGTCAACACTGGATAATTTTTCAGCGTCTGCTGCTAACCAATATTGCCAAGCCCATAAAAAACGATTAATTCGAACCGCTATATTATCACGTCCAAGCAATACTCGAATATTAGTATTAAACTCCAACTGCCACGAACCACGCTGCTCATGGTGCAATTCAGTCAATTGTAATTCTAAATGTTGTGACAAAGTATCAAGATCGTGCCAAAACTTAATCGCTTCAGCAAGTGTATCCTTTTTCACATAAATATGCCGCCCTAATTCTTGTGTATATTTGAAGCCAGGATTGAAGCCTACACCCTGCTCATCAATTAAATACCCGTCATTCCAATGCGCCCAAGGGATACGTTCAACCAACTCTAAATGGATTTTATCTGGCCATTGCCGACGCACAGTAACGTTATACAACCAAGGATCTTGTTCTAAACTAACTTTAATACTTTTTAAATCCACCAACCAAAAAGCATCATTTAACCAAGGTAAAACACGGGCTTGTAACTGTTCTAAATCGACATACTGCACTTCACCATAAATAGCCACCTGACCCACCGGTCTAGCTAAAACCCAATTTAACCAACAACCCACTAAAAATAATAATAAAAATAAAGGCGCGAACACCTTAATCCAAAAAACTGGTCTAGCCACAAAAAACCTTTAGATTAGCCGTTGCTAGAATATTCACCACTAGCTGATCGAAGCTTAATCCTGCAAAAGCAGCCGCTTGCGGCACCAAACTATGGTCGGTCATACCTGGGCTAGTATTTACTTCTAATAACCAAGGTTGTCTGGCTTCATCCACCATAATGTCAACTCTACCCCAGCTTTCACACCCGACTGCACGGTAAGCATCGAGTGCTAACTGTTGAATGGCTTGCTCTTCTTGATTCGATAAACCACAAGGTAATAAGTATTGCGTATCAGTGGCCGTATACTTAGCATTAAAATCATAAAAATCGTGGCTAGTTTTTAAACCAATGACCGGCAAAGCTTTGCCATCAACAATGCTCACGGTAAATTCTGAGCCACTGATAAAGCGCTCTGCCAAAATACGTGAATCATACTCGCTGGCTTTAACATAAGCCTGAGCCAACTGCTTGGCAGAAGTAATTTTGCTCATACCAATACTCGAGCCTTCATGAGCAGGCTTAACCATCAATGGCAAACCCAACTTAGCCACTAGCTGCTCAGCATTAGTATCAGCATTCAACAAGCTAGACACAGGCGTTGGCAAACCTAAACCTTGCCAAACCTGTTTGCATTTAAACTTATCCATACCTAACGCAGAAGCCATCACGTCACTACCGGTATAAGGAATACGCAGCCACTCTAAAACACCTTGGATACTGCCATCTTCACCACCACGGCCATGCAAAGCAATAAAAGCACGGTCAAATTTTTCAGCCGTTAGCTGAGCAACGGCTTGTTTGGTTAAATCCAATCCAAAAGCATTCACACCTGAACGCAACAAGGCAGCTAAAACGGCATTACCGCTGCGTAAAGACACGTCACGTTCAGCAGAACAACCGCCCATTAATACTGCAACACGTCCAAACTTATGTATTGCTTCTTTACTCAGGCTCATGGACACCCTCTAATTTTTCTTAACTGTGACAAATTCAAGCTTACTCATAGCAAGGCGTTGAGCAACGCCACCTACATCACCTGCACCTTGAGTCAACAACAAGTCGCCAGGGCGTAATACACCAGCCAATAAACTTTCTAGCTCGCTGTTGTTATCAAGAAATAAAGGATCTAGCTTGCCGCGCTGACGAATTGAACCACTTAAACTGCGACCATCAGCACCGGGAATTGCTGACTCACCTGCCGCAAAAACATCCAACAGCACTAGCACATCAACACTAGACAACACCTTAACAAAATCTTCGTACAAATCACGGGTGCGCGAAAAACGGTGGGGCTGATAAATCATCACCAAACGGCGCTTAGGCCAACCTTCACGCACCGCGTTAATCACCGCGTCCACTTCACGGGGGTGATGACCATAATCATCCACTAGCATCACTTCACCATCACCAACCGGAAAATCACCCATTAGCTGAAAACGTCGCCCAACCCCTTGAAAACCTGACAAGCCACTAACAATGAATTGATCGTCAATGCCTTCATCCGTAGCAACAGCAATCGCAGCTAAGGCATTGAGCACATTGTGGCGACCGGGGATTTTTAAGCTAATATCTAGCGGTAGGTTTTTATTAGGACGCAGCACTGTAAAGCTAATTTCACGACCCACTTGTTTAAAATTAGTCGCACGGTAATCGGCTTCTTCATTAAAACCATAGGTTAAAATTGGACGACTAATTTTAGGCATTAATTCAGTAACAATTTCATCATCGGTGCAAATCACAGCCAAACCATAAAAAGGCAGATTATGTAAAAATTCTAAGAAGGTCTGTTTCAGTTTTTCAAAATCACCACCATAGGTCGACATATGGTCAGCATCAATGTTGGTAACAATAGAAACCACTGGCTGTAAGTGCAAAAAAGACGCATCGGATTCATCCGCTTCAGCAACTAGGTAGCGTGATTCACCTAAACGTGCATTAGTACCGGCTTGCGTTAATCGACCACCAATCACAAACGTTGGATCTTGCCCTGCCTCAGCCAAAATAGAAGCAATTAAACTGGTAGTGGTGGTTTTACCGTGCGTACCAGCAACAGCGATACCATGACGAAAGCGCATTAATTCAGCCAACATTTCGGCACGGCGCACAACAGGAATGCGTGCATCTAATGCAGCTTTAATTTCGGGATTACTTTCGTTAATCGCACTAGAAACCACAACAACGTCTGCACCAGCAATATTTTCAGCCAAATGACCAATGCAAATTTTAGTGCCTAAACTGGCTAAACGCTCGACAACAGTGCCTGACTTTAAATCTGAACCACTGATTTTATAGCCTTCGGTTAGCAATACTTCAGCGATACCACACATACCAGCACCGCCAATGCCAACAAAGTGAATATGCCGAATACGGCGCATAGTAGGTGCTCGATAAGCAAGCTCGTTCATTGAATATCCTTCAAAATTATCTTCAGCATTTGTTGACCAGCATGGTTAGATGCTAGCTGGAAAGCCTTGTCTGCCATCGTTGCTAGGTAGCGACGATCAGCTAAGTTACCACTTAATAATTCTGCTAACGAAGTGGCATTAAATTGGGTTTGTGGCAAAAGTAGTGCCGCGCCAGCATCTGCTAGAAAACGCGCATTATGCGTCTGATGGTCATCAACCGCAAAAGGAAAAGGCACTAATATTGAAGCAACACCAACCACAGCCAACTCAGCCAAGGTTAAAGCGCCTGCGCGACAAACAACCAGATCTGCCCAGCTTAAAGCGGCAGCCATATCTTCAATAAAATCAGTAACCGTAATTTTTTCATGTAACTCAGGTATTTTTTCATAAAGTGGTGCATACAGCGCTTGCGTTGTTTCAAACTGCTTTTTACCCGTTTGGTGACGCATAAGGGGTAATTGATCGTTAGGTAACAAATTAAGCGTAGCTGGCAAGGTCGTGTTTAATACCTGCGCGCCTAAACTGCCACCAATAATAAGAATACGCAGCGGCCCAGTGCGTTCGGCATAACGCTGTGTGGGTGGCGGTAAATTTAATAAAGTTTCACGCACGGGATTACCCACACACTCAACTTTAGGGTGATCTGCAAACGCTTGTGGAAAAGCAGTAAAAACCCGTTTAGCTAAATAAGATAAACTTTTATTGGTCATCCCCGGCAAAGCATTTTGTTCATGTATATACAAAGGAATACGCAGCAGCCAAGCGGCCAAACCACCCGGGCCGCTGGCAAAACCACCAAAACCAATCACCCGACAAGGCTTAACTTGGCGTAAAATTTTAATTGCCTGCCACACGCTTGCCAATAACTTAAAAGGGGCAAATAACAACGTTCTTTTACCTTTACCACGCAAGCCAGAAATGCTTAATTCATAAAAAGGAATACCCGCAGCAGGCACGTTTTGTGCTTCCATGCTGTTGCTGCTACCCAACCAAACTACGCTTTCACCTTGCGCTTGCAACAGCTTAGCCATTGCCAAAGCAGGAAAAATATGACCACCCGTGCCACCGGCCATTAATAATGTGGGTTTAGACACGGAATGACTCATAGCGCTTACTCCTGAAATGCCTGTTTACGGCGTTCGTAATCGGCACGAAAAATTAAGCCCAGCATTATACCACTGGCAATTAAGCTGCTACCGCCGTAGCTAATCAGCGGCAAGGTTAAACCTTTGGTTGGTAACAGCCCAGTATTTACACCTAAATTAACCAACACTTGGGTTGTAAAAATAACCCCCAAACCATAGCAAAGGTAGGCTGAAAAAAAATGCCCAATCACTTCACACTTCCGACCAATTAAAAAGATACGACTAATTAACACAACAAAAAGCGCAATCGTCAGTAGACCACCAATTAATCCCAATTCTTCAGCAAGGATTGAGAAAATAAAGTCAGTGTGCGCCTCAGGCAAATAAAAGAGCTTTTGTACGCTATTACCCAAGCCTAAACCCGCCCAATGCCCTCGCCCAAAAGCAATTAACGCCTGTGTTAACTGATAACCTGAATTAAATTGATGCGACCAAGGGTCGGTAAAACTGGTTAAGCGTTCAACGCGATAAGGCTCCATAATGGCAATGAATGCTAAGCCAACGACAGCCGTTAATAACACGAATAAAAAGTGTTTTAATTGCACTCCAGCTAAAAAAACCATACCCATAATAGCAGTCATAGCCACCACTAAACTGCCATAATCCGGCTGAAAAATAAGCAAACTGCCATAGACCAACACCAGCAATAAAGGCTTAATAAAACCAGTAAACGTATTACGAACCTGTTGTATATGGCGAGTTAAATAGCTAGCCATATAAATAACCAAACAAATTTTAGCCACTTCAGACGTTTGTAAGTTAAAAAAACCAAAACTAATCCAACGCGTACTGCCATTGATTTCACGGCCAATTAACAAGACAAGGCTTAATAATAAAAAAGCGAACAACAAAAACAACGGGCCTTGTTTTTGAATCAAGGCCAGCGGCACTTGGCTGACTAAAAATACAATAAACAAACTTAATACAGCAAAAATACCCTGCCGTATTGCATAGTGTTGCGGGTTATTGGAAAGGAACTCTGCAACAGCGACAGAAGCTGAACTCACCATTAGCCAGCCTAAAGCTAACAAAAATAGGCTGCTAAAAAGTAGCCATCCATCTAAGTAGCGTGTTGAACTTAGGTGCAAAGTACGCCCTTGCACCTTTAAATTAGAAAAAGATGGCAAGTATTGGCTTAGCTGGGCAAGTCGATTACGCACTGAGCAAACACCTCACCGCGGTGTTCAAAGCCGCTAAATTGATCAAAACTGGCACAAGCTGGCGATAATAAAACTTGTTCACCACTAACAGCCTGAGCTGCTAGCCAAGCAACCGCTTCGGGTAAACTGGCTAAAGTGTGTTGTTTTAAGTTATCGGGTAAGTATTCAGCAATTAAAGACGCATCACGGCCAATCAAAGCAACACCGGCTATATTTTTAGTTAAAGCCATTTTAATGGGCGAAAAATCTTGGCCTTTACCTTCACCGCCTAAAATCAACCAAATGGGCGCATCAGGCTTAGCCAAACCTTTAACCGCAGCTAACATCGCACCCACATTAGTGGCTTTAGAGTCATTATAAAAAACCACACCCTTACGACTTGCCACAAATTCACAACGGTGCGCCAAAGGCTTAAATGCAACAATTGCAGCACGCATTGCTTCTATAGAAAAGCCAACTGCAAAGCCTAACGCAAAAGCAGCTAATGCATTACTTAAACCATGATTACCTACCAAAGGCACTTCATTAGCCGCCATTAACGGCTTATCACCCTTCATTAGCCAACGCTCATCGCCTAAATAGATTAAGCCTAACTCATCAGCATGGCTGGGTGCATTCAAGCCAAAACTTAGCCGCGTCGCCTTTAGGCCATGAATTGGAAAAGTTTGTGGATCTTCACGGTTAAATATTACCGCTGCACAATGATGATAAATCCGCTGTTTAGCAAAAACATAATCAGCAAAATTGGCATAACGGTCAAGGTGATCTTCACTCACATTTAACACCACAGCGGCTTTTGCATTTAAAGACTGAGTGGTTTCTAACTGAAAAGAAGACAGCTCTAATACATAAATGTCCTGCTGACCTTGAGCCAGTAAGTCAAGCACAGGCAGACCAATATTACCGCCGACCCCCACTTTTAAACCGGCAGCTTTAGCCATTTCGCCCAGTAAAGTCGTCACAGTACTTTTAGCATTAGAGCCCGTAATCGCAATCACCGGCTGTTGAACGGCACGGCAAAATAACTCGACATCCCCAATAATTGTAACACCCTGCTGACGGGCGGCTTCTATCGCTGAATCGGCAACACTAACCCCTGGACTAACGATTAAACAGCTAACCGAACAAGTTAACTCAGCATCTAAAGGCCCTAACCAAATGGACACATCAGGCCACTGCTGCCGGAACGTTTCTAAACCCGGTGGATTAACCCGTGTGTCAGCAATGGAAAAAGATTTGCCCTGCATTGATAAATAATTAGCCACTGAAAGGCCTGTTTGACCCAATCCAATAATTAAATAATCTTCCTTGTTTAAATAAGCTGAACTCATAACAATCCTTTTATCGTAATTTAAGTGTCGACAAACCAATCAAGACTAACACCACAGTTATAATCCAAAAGCGCACAATAACACGCGGTTCAGGCCAACCTTTTAATTCAAAATGATGGTGCAAAGGTGCCATAAGAAATACCCTTTTACCGGTCATTTTAAACGAAGCTACTTGAATAATGACAGACAAGGTTTCCATCACAAACACCCCACCCATAATAAACAACACAATTTCTTGGCGTACAATCACTGCTACCGTACCTAGCGCAGCACCCAAGGCTAAAGCGCCTACATCGCCCATAAAGACTTGAGCAGGGTAGGTGTTAAACCATAAAAAACCTAAACCAGCACCAATAATGGCAGTACAAAAAACCACTAATTCACCTGAACCGGGTATAAAAGGGATTAATAAGTAGTTAGCAAAATTAACATTACCACTGACATAAGCAAAAATACCCAAAGCACCCGCCACCATAACGGTCGGTAAAATAGCTAAGCCATCTAAACCATCGGTTAAATTAACAGCATTACTTGAACCAACAATCACAAAATAAGTAAGGAGTATAAAAAACACGCCCAGTTCCAATGCAACACCTTTAAAAAAAGGAAAAATCAACTGAGTCTCAGCAGGAACAACCGCCGTGTGAAACAAGGCATAAGCGACTAAAAAACCGACTAAAGATTGCCAAAAATACTTCCAGCGAGCAGGTAAACCACGGGGGTTCTTTTCGACAACTTTACGCCAATCATCTACCCAACCAATCGCACCAAAACTAAGCGTTACAATTAATACTAACCACACAAAACGGTTGCTTAAATCAGACCACAGCAAAGTGCTTAGCGCGATGGATAATAAAATCAGCGCACCACCCATTGTTGGCGTGCCTGCTTTAGAAAGGTGTGATTGCGGGCCATCACTACGAATCGCTTGACCTATTTGCTTTTCTGTTAAACGCCGTATCATCCAAGGTCCAAACAGCAACGAAAAAGTCAGTGAAGTAAGTACACCTAAAATACCGCGCAAACTTAGGTAATTAAACACTTCAAACATGGCATGAAATTGTGACAAGTACTGGGTGAGCCAAAGTAACATTGGTTATTTCATCTTAGTAGTTAAATGGGATTTAAAGTTTGGTGCTTCTTATTTACTTATTTAATGGCACTAATAAATCAACCAGCTTATCCATAGCAGCTGTACGTGAACCTTTCACTAACAAACAGGTATCCACATTAAGTTCTGGCTTTAGTAATTCAGCCAAAGCTTCATGGCTAACGGCTACTTTACCACCTTCACCAAATGCTTTAGCCGCTAAACTTGCCTTACCCTGCAAAGCAAATAACCCGTCCAATCCTTTTTGTCGCGCATACGCACCTAACTCGATGTGAATGTTATCAGTTGCTTCGCCTAACTCGGCCAAGCTTCCTAAAGCCAATAATTTCTTACTCGCTGGTAAAGCAGCCAATAAATCAATCGCTGATTTAACTGCATCAGGACTGGCATTGTAACTATCATCAAGCACGAGAGCACCACCCCAAGCGTTGATTCTCTGTAAACGCCTTGCTACCGGCTGTAAAGTTTCTAAAGCCTGAGCTTGCGTGGCTAAAGGCACACCTAAATGCCCTGCTGCTGCGATTGCTGCTAGTGCATTGGCAATATTGTGCTTACCCGGCAGCGGTAAACGTATTGCCTCTTCACCCCAAGGCGTAACCACCGTAAAACGGGCATTGCCCAATTTATCGAGTTGTACTTTCTTGGCTACAACATCGGCTTGCTGAAAACCAAAGCTGATTACTTGACCCGTAGCTTGCTGTTTTGCTTGTTGCAACCAAAAATCATAAAAAGCATCATCGGCATTTAAGACTAGGCAACCACCTAATTTAATGTGTGCCAGCACTTCAGCTTTAGCAGTCGCAATGGCTTGCATACTGCCAAACTCACCCAAGTGCGCCCCTGTTACATTAGTAATAATCGCCATGTCAGGTTGAGCAATACGCGCCAAATAATCAATTTCTTGTAAATGATTAGCACCTAACTCAACCACCGCAGCAGCATGAGTCGGCTGTAAGCCTAACAAGGTTAAAGGTACGCCTAACGCATTATTCAAATTACCACGCGTCGCCAAAATTTGCCCATAATGTGCCATCAATATGGCGGCTAGCATTTCTTTAACACTGGTTTTGCCGCTATTGCCTGTCACTGCAATTAAAGGCGCTGTAAAAAGTTGACGATTATAACTGGCTAAATCAGCTAAAGCTGTAATAACTGAGGTGACTTTAATTTGCGGTAAACGGCTTGGCTGCCAACGCTCAACCAAAGCAGCACTGGCGTAATTATTTTGGGCCTGGTCTAAAAAGTCATGCCCATCAACCCTTTGCCCTACCAAAGCAGCGAACAAAGTACCGGCATCAACTTGACGTGCATCAAGCGTAACACGCTGCACTAGCACGCTAGTTTGACCTTGAACTGTCCCCCCCACACAAGTGGCTAGCTGTTGCAAAGTTAAAGGGTGCATCATCGCTTTTTACTCATTAAGGCCTGTTGCGCCTGCTCAAGATCATTAAAGTGTAAACGCTGACCTGCTATTTCTTGATACGTTTCATGGCCTTTACCGGCAATTAATACCCAGTCGCCTGCTACGGCTTGGGTAATCGCCATTTGAATGGCTTGTTGTCGATCAGCAACCTCCAAAGCATCAGCACCAGCGCCCACTAAAATGGCTTGGCGTATGCTTGCTGAATCTTCATAACGTGGATTATCATCCGTTATCAGCACTTTATCTGCAAGCCGCTGCGCCACTTCACCCATCAAAAAACGCTTACCCGTATCACGATTACCGCCACAACCAAACACACACCAAAGTTTGCCTTGGCAATGTTTTCGCAAGGCTAATAAGGCCTGCTCTAAAGCATCGGGCGTATGAGCATAATCAACCACTACTTGGAGTAAAGCAGCCGATTGAGGAACAGCCGAAGGGTTTAAAAAAATTCGCTGCATTCGTCCCGGTACGGCTTGTAACTGATTCAATACAGCTAAAACTTGTGGCATAGCAACACCCTCGGCTAATAAAGCAGCCATAACCGCTAAAGCATTGGCCAAATTAAACGCACCTAACAAGGGTAACGTTAAATGGTAATTTTTTTGCTGATGCAGCGGTTGTTGATAAACCAGTTCGGCTTGAATGCCATCCAACGTATAAGTAGCTTGCACAACATTTAAACAAGTAATCCAATTAAATAAAACTTGCTCTTTTGTAGCCGGTTTAAGGCTATAACCAAAACATTGTTTAGGTTGATGGGTTGAGTTTTGTAAATTTATTAGCCACTGCTGGCCCACTGGATCATCTAAATTAATCACCGCCGTTTCTAGTTCAGGGCGTAAAAATAATTGTTGCTTGGCGCTGGCATAAGCTTCAAGGCTGCCGTGATAATCTAAATGATCGCGGCTTAAATTAGTATAAATAGCACTGGTCATTAACAAGCCATCTAAACGTCCCTGATGCAACGCATGAGAAGAAGCTTCAAGGGTTACTTGTTCAATGCCTTGCGCTGCCCAATCTGCATAAAGTTGATGCAATTCAAAAATATCTGGCGTGGTGTGCGTAGCGGCTTGTAATTGATGTAACTCACCATTACCCAGCGTGCCAACTAAGGCGCTGCGTTTACCTAATAACTGCCAAGCTTGGCATAAATAATGCGCAACTGAAGATTTACCGTTAGTACCTGTCACTGCTTGAGTACGTATTTTTGATAAGGGCGCTTGAGTATTCAAAGCTAACAAGGCACCTAGATGGGCACGTAACTGCGGTAGTTTTAATAACCAGCCAGAAGCGTGCTGCTCCAAAGCTAAATCACCGTCTGTCACTGCCAACAATGCACCTCGCTGCCACGCTTGTTCCACAAAAGCTAAACCCTGTTGCTGAGTACCAACTAAAGCAAAAAAAACATCTCCCATTTCAACTAAACGGCTGTCATGCACCAAACGTGTAAACGTACGAGTCGATAAGGGCTGATTAGCCAAAATAGCCGTCAATTTTGGCCATAAAACAGCCCAGTCGTTTAACTGCTTGGCTTTTGTTAACCTTAAAAGACTCATGGTATTTTTTACCCCTTACTCCATTTGTTCAAGGTTATCCGGTGGTACATCCAATATTCTTAACGCATGACCAACAACACGCCCAAACACCGGAGCAGCCACCTGACCACCAAAATACTCTTGCCCTTTAGGGCTATCAATAATTACGACAGCGACTAAACGTGGGTCGCTGGCAGGTGCTATACCTGCAAAAGTGGCGATATAATCACCTGACTCATAACCGTCTGTTTTACCTAGTTTATGAACCGTGCCTGTTTTACCTGCCACACGATACCCCTTAATAGCAGCACGTGTACCCGTACCACCAGGCTGCACAACTTTTTCCATCATTTCTAAAACGGCTGCCACCACTTCAGGGTCAAATACCTGATGGGTTACTGGATCATTTACTTTTAATAAAGATAACGGATGCAAGCGGCCATGATCGGCTAAAACCATATAAGCTTGAGCTAGCTGACCTAAAGTCATCGACAAACCATAACCATAAGACAAGGTAGCGCGTGAAGTGCGAGTAATGCCAAAACCACCGGGCAAAACGCCTGAAGCTTCACCAGGAAAACCCGTACCCGTTGAACGCCCAAAACCTAATTCACCGTAATAATCAATGAGTTGGTTTTCAGGCAGCGCTAAAGTCATTCGTGCTACGCCTACGTTGCTGGAATGCACAAGAATGCCTTCAGGGGTTATTTCACCGTAATTACGCGCATCACGTATTATTCTATTACCTAATTTCATTCTACCCGGCGCAGTATCAATTAATTGATCGGCTTTAAATAAACCTGATTGCAGCGCTATCGCAATACTTAATGGTTTAATCACTGAACCCGGTTCAAAGACATCGACTAATGCTCGGTTACGCAATTTGGAAAGGTCTAAAAAATTACGATTATTAGGATTAAATGCAGGCTGATTAACCATTGCTAAGACTTCACCGCTGCGAGCATCCAACAAAATAATACTACCCGACACGGCTTGATGCTGGTCAACCACCGCTTTTAATTCACGGTAAGCCAAATACTGCAAACGCATATCTAAACTCAGCGTTAAAGTTTGACCTGGATGCGGCGGTTGTAGCACGGCAAGGTTACGCACAGTACGGCCTTTTAAGTCTTTTAAGACGCGTTTACGACCAGGCGTAGCTTTTAACCAATGCTCCCAAGACAGTTCTAAACCTTCTTGGCCTTGTTCGTCAACATTCGTAAAACCCACCAAGTGCGCCGCTACTTCACCCGCTGGGTAATAACGTTTGTATTCATCTTGGGCGTAAACACCAGAGATTTTTAGCGCCATCACTGCTTCTGCTACATCCGGCATAACTTGACGCTTTAAATACATAAACTCGTGGTTAGCGTAGCGATTTAAACGCGCAAAAAAATCACTGGGGGTTTCATCTAGTGCTTTAGCTAGGGCATTAAGCAATGGGCCATCTTGCGGTAATTGACTAGGATTAGCCCAAAGGGTGGTAATAGGCGAGCTAATCGCCAAGGGTTCACCATGACGATCAGTAATCATGCCACGGTTGGCTGGAATGGGTTCAACGCGCAACGTTCGCACATCACCTTGGCGTTTAAGAAACTCTCTTTCAAATAAGTGCAAATGCACCAAGCGACCTACTAACAGCAGCAACAGCGGTATAATAACCAAAGCAACAAAACGTAAACGCCAAGGTGAAACAACCAAGCTATTCATGGCTGAGTCACACGTTTAATTTGCAAGTCTTTACCTTCTGGCAGGTGCAAATCTAATGCTTGACGCGCTAATTGCTCTAGGCGAGCAGACGAAACAAATGCACTTTCTTCTAACAATAAACGCCCCCATTCAACTTGCAAGGCATCCCTTTCGCCTTCTAAGGTTTGCAAACGGACGTGTTGACTTCTGGATTGATGGGTCACTTGAATAAGCCAATGAGCACTGACTAGCAAACAAATAATCAGCAATAACAAGGGCCAATAAAGCCTAAGTAAGGGCAAGGCTAATTTAAAAAGTTGGTAGTATTTATTGAGTGCTGTAAAAAGCATAGCGCCTCACCTAGTCAACCTTATTAAGCTTTTCCGCTACTCGCATAACCGCACTGCGTGAACGTGGATTACGTTCGACTTCAACTGCTGAAGGCTTAACGGCTTTGCTCTTTAATTTTAAGGTGATGTTTAATTCATCTTGACGAAAAGGCATATCATGCGGCAAATGGGCATCGCCACGCGCAGCATCACGCATAAAACGTTTGACAATGCGGTCTTCTAAGGAATGGAAACTGATAACCACCAAACGACCACCTGGCAATAACAAATCCATCGCTTGATCGAGCATATCTTTTAAATCATCTAATTCACGGTTAATGTGAATACGGATAGCTTGAAAAGCACGAGTAGCAGGGTGTTTGTGCTTTTCCCAACTAGGGTTAGCCGCTTTAACAATTTCAGCTAGCTGACTGGTGCGGGTAATGGGTTCTTCTTGCCGCGCTTTAACTAAGGCTCTTGCCATGCGGCGTGAATGACGCTCTTCACCTAGGTGGTACAGCACATCGCTGATTTCTTCTTCTTTAGCTTTAGCTAGCCATTCTGCAGCACTTAGGCCACGGCTAGTGTCCATACGCATATCTAATGGGCCGTCATTCATAAAACTAAAGCCACGACTAGCATCGTCTAACTGCGGCGAAGATACGCCCAAATCCAGCAAAATACCATCAACACCTGCCCAACCCTGTTGTTGCAAAAAACTGGCTAATTCAATAAAAGAACCATGACAAATAGCAAAGCGTGAATCTTGATTTTTTAGCAGTGCGGCGGTTTCTAAAGCACGCGGGTCTTTATCAATACCCAACAAGCGTCCTTCGGTCGTTAACTGCTGTAAAATTTGGCGACTGTGACCACCACGACCAAAGGTACCGTCCACGTAATAACCGTCAGGTCGAGTCACTAAAGCAGCAACGGCTTCTTCTAAAAGTACAGTTAGATGTACATCGGGTGCAGCCGCTGGCGTATTTGTGGGCATAATCAACTCAAGAATAAACAAAAATAAGGGCGGAAGCCGGCCTGTAAGCCGGGTTTTGTCGTGAACAGTCATTCCTCTAGGCCTTGAATCACTCCAAGGCTCAAGCGACCTACCCGAATCCAGCGCGGGCCACGCCTAATGGATTCCTATTTGGTCTTGCTCCAGGTGGGGTTTACCCTGCCACGGCGTGTTACCACCCGCGCGGTGCGCTCTTACCGCACCTTTTCACCCTTACCTGTGAAGCCTTCCTAAAAAGGCAACCATCGGCGGTCTATTCTCTGCGGCACTTTCCGTAGGCTTGCGCCTCCCAGGCGTTACCTGGCACCTTGCCCTGTGGAGCCCGGACTTTCCTCCCCCACCGTAAACAGTGGCGGCGACTGTCCAGCCGACTTCCGCTGCGAAAGGATATAGACAAACGGTCTTCTACTCAAGCTTTGCTATCAAATCCACTGTCTAACATCCACTGATATAAATCTTTCTTTTTTACGCCAGTCATACGTGCCACCAAAGCACTGGCCTTGGACGGTGGCATCGCATCTTTTAATTCTTGCAGCCAACGACACGCTTCAACCCAAGCCACATCGGGTGCTTGACCGGTAAAACCTTCAACCAACAGCACAAACTCACCTTTTTGTTGATTGGGATCAGCCGTTACTTTTGCTAATAACTCAGTCAAACTGGTGGTTAAATAAGTTTCGAAATGTTTGGTTATTTCTCTAGCCAAACAAGCTTGGCGTTCACCACCTAGCGTATTAATCATGCTTTGCAAGCTAGCTAAAATCCGGTGCGGTGATTCATAAAAAATCAAAGTGCCCTGTTGCTGCGCCAAATTTTGTAAGGCTTGAGTACGGGCTTGTTCTTTGGCTGGTAAAAATCCAGCAAAAAAGAAACGGTCAGTTGGCAAACCAGACACACTTAAAGCAGCAATTAAGGCGCTAACACCTGGCACCGGCAAAACATCAAAACCGGCTTTACGCACACTGGCTACCAAGGTATAGCCTGGGTCAGAAATTAACGGTGTACCCGCATCAGAAATAAGCGCTATCGACTTACCCCGACCTAACAAGGTTATAATCTGTTCAGCGCGTGAGTTTTCATTGTGGTCATGCAAAGAAATCAGGCGATTTTTAATTTGATAATGGTCTAATAAACGGCCGCTGTGACGGGTGTCTTCCGCTGCAATTAAATCTACCTGCTGTAGAATAAGCAGCGCTCTGGCAGTTATATCGTCAAGATTACCAATGGGCGTAGCAACAACATACAAGGTGGCATTTTTTTTGCTATGCTCTGCTGCATTATTTGCTGCATCAATGGATGAAGAATTCGTTAGTTCTATAGTTGGCTCAATTACTGGGGTTTTACAAGTCATGAAAGGATCAACCAGAGTGACATTAAAATTATCAGCCTATCCGCCTCACTTCAGGCAGTCAGGCTTCTATCGGCTAGGTGTATTATGTTTACTGCTGCTAATGCTGGTTGGTTGTTCAGGTAAAACAAAAGAAACACCAATTCAACAAATAGTCATTAACGAACGGTCGGTTAATGCTAACCCTGAAATTGAAACTCAGCTAGCAAGACTTGAAACAGCGATTAGGTTAACACAGCAGCAAAGGTATCAAGAAAGCTTAGACTTACTGCAAACGCTGCAAACGTCTTTACTGCCGATTAATCACCACTGGCAAGCATTACAAGTTGCCGCCATTAGCAGCCTTGCTTTAGATGATGGCTGGCTAGCTTTGCGCCTGATTGATCGCTTTATCCAACAACTGCCTAATTTAAATCAGCAACAGCAATACTTATTCTTTGGCTATAAAGCCGACGCGTTTATGTTGACTGGATTTTATAGCAACGCTTTACAGCAGCGTCATAATCAAGCCTTAATTACCCAGGATAAAAATCAGCAGCAAGTCGCTTATCAAGCTTTATGGCTTAATTTACTAAAAATGAATGGCGAAACACTGCGCGATTTACAAGAAAAAGAAAATCAGCCTTTATTGCTAGGCTGGCTTGAATTAGCGTTGGTTAGGCAAATGATAACCGAACAACCTGAGCTATTTATAAGCCGCTTAAAAGCTTGGCACAAGACTTGGCCATACCACCCAGCACAAACCTTTATGCCGGAGGAAATAGAGCTTTTAACTAAGCTTAGTCAACAACAAGTACAGCACTTGGGCGTTTTTTTACCCGAAGGTGGCGCTATGGCAGATTCCGCCAATGCCTTACGTGATGCGCTCATTGCTCGACAGCTAGATGCGCTTAACAAAGGTTATCCGGCCCCTAAAATCACTTTTTATAATGCGGAAAGTGCGCTACTTGATGACCTTTATAATCAAGCTAAAAAAGATGGCGTAGAAGTCGTCATTGGCCCGCTGGCTAAAGCACAAGTAGATCTGTTAGAAAGGCGTTCCAATTTGCCTTTACCCACGCTAGCACTTAACTATGGCAATGATGAAAAGTTTCGTAATAAAAGCCTGTACCAATTTGGCTTATCGGCTGAAAATGAAGCCGAACAAATTGCGCTTAAAGCTTGGCAAAATGGTTTTCGTCGCGCCTTAGTATTAACACCTGAAAGTAATTGGGGCACACGCATAGAACAAAGCTTTATAGATACTTGGCAAAAACTAGGCGGTGAAATTACGCATTCACGCCAATATGGTAAAACGCTAACCTTAGATAAATCACTTAGAGAACTATTAGAGGTGCAGCTGAGCGAACAAAGGCATCGACGCATTATTAACTTATTAGGTAAACGTCCACATTTTTCACCTAGACCCAGAGAAGATAGCGACTTCTTATTTATTCATGCAACATCCGCTGATGCACGACAAATAAAACCGGCGCTAAGCTTTTTAAGGGCTTCAAACTTACCCGTATTAGCCACTTCTTCGGTTTACAGCGGTGCCAGTGATCCTAGCCGTGATAAAGACATGGATGGTATTATTTTTTGTGACATCCCTTGGTATTTAGAAGAAGGTAACACGCTTGAACAAACCGTTAGGCAAGCTTGGCCCGATAAAATGGTCAACTATGGCAGGCTTTATGCGATGGGCGCTGATGCTTATTTGCTTGCACAGCGCTTACCTTTATTGAATGCTTTGCCTGAAATTCGTATCGACGGTGCGACTGGGCGTTTAAGCCAAACCAATCGGCGCATTAAACGCGAGTTACAATGGGCACAGTTTAATAAAGGCAAAGTGGAGTCTTTAACAGCAGATGCGTTCGACAAGCAACAGCTAGTCGACCAAATAACCTCGGACTAGCAGCCATGATAGCAAAACCTGCTGCAACACCCATTAAAGCACCAACCGATAAACAACGCATTGGACAAGCAGCTGAAGATGCCGCTGCAGTGTTATTACAGCAGCAGGGCTTGCAACTGATTGAACGCAACTTTAGCTGTAAAATGGGTGAGATTGATCTTATTTTACAAGACTCAGCACAACTGGTTTTTGTTGAAGTGCGCTTTAGAAAAAACCAGCTATTTGGTGGCGCTGCCGCTAGCGTTAATTTAGCCAAACAAAAAAAACTACAAAAAACAGCGTATTTTTATATGAACCGTTGGCAACAACTACCGGCTTGCCGTTTTGATGTGCTGGCGATGACTTTTGATAGCAACCAGCAGATTATCTGTGAAAATTGGATTAAAAATGCATTCTGATTATTTTCAGCACTTTATTAACTGGGAGTTAATATGAGTTTTAACGATAGAATTTTGCAACACTTCCACACCAGCATAGACACCAAAGTACAAGCCAGTGAAGTTTTACCTAAACCAATAGAACAGGCTAGCCGTATGATGGTAGAAGCCATGTTAAATGACGGTAAAGTGCTTAGTTGTGGTAATGGCGGTTCAGCAGGTGATGCACAACATTTTTCTTCAGAAATGCTTAACCGTTTTGAACGTGAAAGACCCGGTTTGCCCGCGATGGCACTGACGACTGATACATCAACACTAACCTCGATTGCCAATGACTACAGTTATAATGAAATTTTTTCTAAGCAAATTAGAGCGTTAGGTCAGCCAGGCGATATATTGTTAGCAATTTCAACCAGTGGCAATTCAGCCAACGTAGTACAGGCAATACAAGCAGCACATGAACGTGATATGCGCGTTGTGGCTTTAACGGGTAAGGACGGCGGGGACATGGCAGCACTTTTAAGTGCTAATGATTGTGAAATCAGAGTGCCATCAACAGTCACAGCACGCATCCAAGAGGTTCATCTATTAGTCATTCATTGTTTATGTGACTTAATTGATGAACAACTCTTTGGCGGCCACTAACCAACAGTGAGCATTACTTTATTACTTTAAGGTGAGTAATTTTTTTACTGGCCATCTTATCAACAGTTTTAGTGTCTAAAGCCGAGGTATCCTTAGCTTTAGGCATTTTAACCAATGCATCGGCTTCAACAGCTAAGCTAGGCTCTTGGCCAAACACCATGCCTTGGCTGTTTTCACGCGCATAAATAGCAACCACAGCACTAACAGGCACAAGAATCTGCCTAGAAGCACCACCAAAGCGAGCACTAAAAGTAACCTCTTCATCACCCATCAGCAAGTTGCGACAAGCATCGGGCGATATATTCAAGACTAGCTGCCCATTTTCGATATGAGACGAAGGTACTTCAACACCAGGCATATTAGTGTTAATAACAATGTGCGGTGTTAAGTTATTATCTAGTAACCATTCATAAATGGCTCTCAATAAATAAGGACGGCTAGAAGCAGACATGAGGACTCCTTATTAACGCATTTCGCGTTCGACTTCAGAAAGGCTATCGATAAAACCATCTCGACTGAAGCAACGCTCCATATATTCCAATAAAGGCTTAACTTGTTTTTCTGGTAACTCTATACCTAAGTGCTTTAAACGCCACAAAATAGGTAATACACAACAGTCAACCAAACTAAACTCATCACTCATAAAAAAAGGACGGTCAGTAAAAATAGGTGCAACACCAATAATACTTTCCCGTAATTCTTTACGCGCTTTGTCAGCTTTTTTACCTGTAGGCTCGTGAGTTAGCAACTCAACTAAGGGGCTCCACTCTTTTTCTATGCGATAAACCCACAAGCGACTTTGTGCACGCGCAACAGGATAAACCGGCAATAAAGGTGGGTGAGGAAATCGCTCATCCAGATATTCCATCATCACTTTAGACTCATAAAGTACTAAGTCACGATCAAGCAAAGTTGGAAGGCTGTTATAGGGATTAAGATCCGCTAGTTCTTCTGGCTTATTATTAGGATTGATCTCTAATAAATCAACAGTAACGCCTTTTTCAGCTAGAACGATACGTACACGATGGCTGTAGTGATCTTCACTATCCGAAAAAAAGGTCATGGAAGAACGCTTGGTAGCAACGCTCATTAATAAATCCTCGTTATACATTCAGCCAACTACTATAACGCTTATAGGCCTGAAATAGCAAAAGGCGCACAGCTAGCCGCACGCCTTTTGCCTACTTTTACATCATTTTACACACATTAATCATAATAAATGGATCAATGTTTGATATCACGCCAGTATTCTTTCTTCAATAAGTAAGCAAAGAAGAAGAAGATAGCAATGAAAATCAATACTTTAGGTGCTATAGCATTAGCTTGATACTTGCTTGGTTCAGCGACATAGACCATAAAGTTAGTTAGGTCATAAACTGCCTTATCGAACTCAGCAGGTGAAAGGCTGCCCGGTGTAACTTCTTTAAAGCAATCACGCGGGTTAGCTATCTTGCCTTTTAAAGGGTCGATCGTTTCAGCACTAATGGCATTAGGGTCACAAGCTAAGCGGTTAACGCCTTGCAAATCGGCTAATACATGAGGCATACCCACGTCAGGAAACGCGGTATTATTGACACCCCAAGGCTTTTCACTGTCTAAGTAAAAACCACGTAAGAAAGTGTAAATGTACTCAGGACTTTTTAAACGCGCCATCAAGCTTAAATCGGGTGGTGGCGTACCAAACCAAACCGTTGAATTGGCTTTAGTCATAGAGATACGCATTTGATCGTTATAAGCAGTCTGTGGGTTTAAAATTAAATTTTGCTCTATCACATCTTGAGGAATGCCTAAATCTTCCGCCGTACGTGCAAAACGCTGGTATTCAGCTGAGTGGCAACCCATGCAATAGTTAACAAATAAACGCGCACCATTGTGTAGGGACTCAAAATTATACAGGTCTGGAGTTATTGCATCCAGTTTTGCTGTAGGGCCTGCAGCCATTGAAAGGGCAGGCACCAGCGCAAATAAAACTGCTAGTAGTTGCTTTTTCATTAACCTGTCACTCTGTCTGGAACTGGTTTACATTTTTCAATTCTGGTGTAAAAAGGCATCAGAATGAAAACCAAGAAGTAAATTGCAGTACAAATTTGAGCAAGTAAAGTGTAAAGCGGTGTTGAAGGCAATACACCTAACACACCCAAAACCACAAAACTAATACAGAAAAGTACTAAAGCCACTTTACTCATCCAACCTTTGTAACGAATAGAGCGAACCGGACTACGATCTAACCACGGCAATACAAATAAAATTGCAATGGCCGCACCCATAAAGAGTACACCTAAAAATTTAGCATCTAAACCAAAGATCGAGAAGGTAATCGCACGCAAAATTGCATAGAAAGGTGTGAAATACCAAACAGGTGCAATGTGATTAGGTGTTTTTAGCGGGTTAGCAGGTTCAAAGTTAGGCGCTTCAATAAAGTAACCACCCATTTCTGGGAAGTAAAACACAATCAAAACAAACACAAACAAGAATACTGCAACACCAACAATGTCTTTCACAGTGTAATAAGGATGGAAAGGAATACCGTCTAAAGGTACGCCGTTTTTATCCAAGTCTTTTTTAATTTCTACGCCATCTGGGTTGTTAGAACCCACTTCGTGCAGTGCAAGAATGTGTAGTACAACCAATGCAATGATAACGATAGGCAATGCAGCAACGTGTAGCGCAAAGAAGCGGTTTAGCGTAATACCAGAAATCAGGTAATCACCACGAATCCACTGAGCTAAATCACCACCAATAACAGGAATGGCACCAAACAAAGAGATAATAACCTGAGCACCCCAGTAAGACATTTGTCCCCAAGGTAGTAGGTAGCCCATAAAGGCTTCAGCCATCAATGCTAGGTAAATCGCCATACCAAAAATCCAAATTAATTCACGAGGTTTTTGGTAAGAACCGTACATCATACCGCGCAACATATGCAGGTAAACGACGATAAAGAAAGCAGAAGCACCCGTTGAGTGCATATAACGAATAAGCCAACCCATTTCAACATCACGCATGATGTATTCCATGGAAGCAAACGCACCTTCAGCAGAAGGGTTGTAGCTCATGGTTAGCCAAATGCCGGTTAAAATTTGGTTAACCAGCGCTAACAAAGCTAGCGAACCAAAGAAATACCAGAAGTTAAAGTTTTTAGGCGCATAGTATTTGCTTAGGTGATCTTCCCACATAGCAGTAGCGGGGAAACGATCATCAATCCAACCCATAAGGCCTGGATTACCTTTGTTACGGTGACCAGCCATTATGCATTCTCCTCATCAACACCAATAACGATTGAATAATCATCAATGTAACTGTGGGGGGGGACTTCAAGGTTTGTTGGTGCTGGTTGGCTACGCAAAACACGACCAGACAAGTCAAAGCGTGAACCGTGGCAAGGACAAAAGAAACCACCCAACCAATCAGCACCTAAATCTGCAGGTGCAACTTCAGGACGGAAGGTAGGTGAACAACCTAAGTGCGTACAAATACCAATAACTATAGCAAACTCAGGCTTAATTGAACGCCCACGGTTTTTAGCATAGCTTGGCTGTTGACTCGTAACATCCGAGTTAGGATCCGCTAAACGACTTTCAACTGTTTCTAAATTTTTCAACATTTCAGGGGTACGACGGATAATCCAGACGGGTTTACCACGCCACTCAACCGTCATTTGCTGCCCAGCTTCTAATTTTGAAATATCAGCCCGAGACGGTGCACCTGCTGCACGCGCCTTAGCACTGGGATTCCACGAGGCAACGAAAGGTACTACAACCCCGACTGCGCCCACCGCCCCGACGACGGATGTCGCAGCAACGAGGAAGCGTCGCCGCCCCTTGTTTACGCCATCATTACTCATTTAAGGTTCTCCCCATCGACAAAACTTCATCCAAGTGATAAACGACACCTGAACCATTTTTTAAATATGGTTAATCTTAAAAAAAAGCGCTCACTAACACAAGAAAGGAAACCTTATAAACACTAGTGATTTAGTGGTAGAACTTTTTTTAAAATACTTAATAAAATTTTTATTATTACAAAAAAAAACGCCCAACCTACAGCGGCCAGGCGTTTCTTTGGTTGGCCGTAGCCAAAACTCCGAGTCTTAACGCTTGGAGTATTGCGGACGCTTACGCGCTTTACGCAGACCGACCTTCTTACGTTCAACCATACGCGCATCACGGGTTACATAACCAGCAGTACGTAAAGCGGCACGTAAAGATTCATCATAATCCATTAGCGCACGGGTAATACCGTGGCGAATTGCCCCAGCCTGACCGCTTGAACCACCACCAGCAACCGTGATAAACAAATCAAACTTAGTAACATTGTCAGTTAGCTCAAGTGGTTGCAAAACAATCATTTGTGCCGTTTCACGACAAAAATAGTCTTGCAGGCTAGAACCATTGATAGAAATTTTACCACTGCCTGGCGTTAAGAAAACACGAGCAGTAGAGGTTTTGCGACGGCCGGTGCCGTAGTTTTGATTAGCAGACATGACGACCTTCCGTTAAATGTTCAGAGCTTGTGGTTGCTGAGCAGCGTGCGGATGTTCCGCGCCGGCGTAAACTTTTAGCTTAGCAAACATAGCACGACCTAAAGGACCTTTAGGTAACATACCTTTTACAGCACCTTCAATAACACGCTCAGGCGCATGAGCAATCAGTTTTTCAAAGGACATTTCTTTAATGCCGCCAGGGAAACCTGTGTGACGGTAGTAAATTTTACCCTTAGCTTTGTTGCCTGTTACACGTACTTTTTCAGCGTTAACGATAACTAGGTAGTCACCAGTATCAACGTGAGGTGTGTATTCAGGTTTGTGCTTACCGCGTAGGCGACGTGCTAGCTCAGTGGCTAGACGACCTAGCGTTTTATCCGTGGCGTCTACCACGAACCAATCGCGTTTAACGCTTTCTGGCTTTGCAGAAACAGTAGTCTTCATTATTACTCTCTACCTTAAAGTAGCTACCTTAGTAGGATCTTCACGACTTGACGTGTCCTTAACACTTCAGATCGCACTGATCATTACCTATTTTTATTAGTTACTAACAAAAGCTGCTTAGTAACGTGTTGCCTTAGATTTAACAACCTTCTAAGGAGCGCGGATTTTATACTATTTCCAACCCTTCGTCTAGGGTTTATGCTCTCTGGCTAAATACTCATGCGATTGCATTTCTAGCAAACGGCTTTTAGTTCGAGCAATTTCAAAAGCTAAGTTACCACCCGTGTAAATATCATCAATAGCTTTCTCAGCAGAAATAATCACTTTCACATTTCGGTCATAAAACTCATCAATCAAATTGATAAAGCGTCGGGTTTGATCATCCTTTTCCACACCTAACTGCGGTACATCCGACAAAAGCACCGTATGGAATATTTTTGATAATTCAATGTAGTCATATTGACTACGTGGGCCATCACAAAGCGCATCAAAATCAAACCAAGCCACACCATCGTGTAAACGCAGCGCCGTTATTTGGCGATTATTAATATTAACAGGCACATTGCACCGACCTTCTACCATTACCATGGATTCAAAACTACGGTTTAAACTTAGTGTTGCTTCAGAATCTAAAGGAAAGTGATAAATTTCTGCTTGAGTTAGGCTACGCAAACGGTAATCCACACCGCTATCAACATTCACAACGTCAGTAAATTGTTTAAGTAAATCAATCGCCGGTAAAAAACGCGAGCGCTGCAAACCATTTAAGTAAAGGTCATCAGGCACAATATTAGAGGTTGTAACTAACACAACACCCTCGTTAAACAAAGCGTCCATTAAATTACCCAAAATCATCGCATCGGTAATGTCTTTAACAAAAAACTCATCAAGACAAAGTACACGAATTTCTGTCGCCAACTGTTTAGCCACTAATTTTAGTGGATTTGCTTGGCCATCGTATTTCCTAAGGTCAGCGTGAACACGCTGCATAAAACGGTGAAAGTGATTACGCATTTTTTGCTCAAACGGCAAGCAATCATAAAAAGTATCGACTAAATAAGTTTTACCACGCCCCACACCACCCCAAAAATACAAGCCTTTAATAATGGGTTGATTAGCCTTCTTTTTAACTAAGCGTGATAAAAAACCTTTACTTGGCACTTGCTCGATATTGACTAAATCATCGTGTAAGCGTTGCAGGTGTTCAACAGCCTGCTTTTGGGCTGGATCAGATTTAAAGTCATCCCGTTTAAGGTCTTGCAGATAACGCTCCATAGGAGTCATGAATTTTTATCCTTATCATTCTAGTCAAGTGGTTAATTATAAAATTTGCCGATTATACGCCTGCAACAAGCCCTAACCAAAGCCCGTAAAAGCAATTAACCTTATTAAGCTAGCTTGCAAGGCTTGACCTTCACTGACATCTGACCGATATAATGCTTAAATTAAAACGCTAGGGCGGTGCTTACTCGCCTCTTATTTAAGGAGCTACACATGAGTTTTGCTGATATCCAATGGATTTATATCCTTACATCCTTTCTTGTTGGCGGAGTCATTGGGGCTTTGCTTTATCGCTTAATGCATACAGGCGGCACACAAAGCACTAAAATCCGCCATCAGTTAACCCAGCGCGAACAAGAGCTAAGCCAAGTTCGTGAAAATCTTAACGACCATTTTTCAAGAACGGCCATCAACCTTTCTTCACTGACTAAACAACTGCAAAGTATGGAAGAACAATTAACATCAGACGCAAGCCTTTTGTGTAGTGATGAAAGTCTTATTAAGCGTTTAGCAACTCAATCGACCGATCAATCGCAACTTGCTAACCAAGAACTGGACAGCCAGAAAATTAATAGCCATCAACCACCTAAAGACTATGCCTCAAACAAAGGCAGAGGCACGCTTGCTGAAACCTTTCAGCAAAACAGTTTTGAACCACCTAGAGACTATGCAGCCGATAAAACTGGCGGCACTTTAGCAGAAGATTTTGGCTTAAAGCCTGAAGTGTTTGATCCAACAAAAAAATAGATTGCAACCTTACATTAAAAAAGCAAAGTGGAAAAAAACTAAAGAAGCCTCTCCATTATTCGACTCAAACAAGTTAGATTCAGAGGCTTTTTTATTTCAAAATACAACTTAAACCGGATTATGTAGGTCAATAAACTGGCATTCTACCGACCATTGCCTAGCAATCCATTCACCCAAAGCCTTTACACCATAGCGTTCAGTGGCATGATGACCCGCTGCAAAATAATCAATGCCCAATTCTTGTGCCGCATGAAGCGTTTGCTCGCTTACTTCACCACTAATAAAAGCATCCACACCCAATTCAGCCGCACGATAAATCCCACCTTCAGCCGAACCTGTACACCAAGCCAAGGTTTTAATCGGACGCTGATGACCGGCTAGGTGTAACGGTGACTGTCCTAATTTAGCGGCTAAATCTTTAGCCAAGGCAGCAGCCATTAAAGGCTGGGCTAATTCGCCAACCAAACCAAGCAGCCAACTGGGGGAATCCATAATACCCGTTATTTGCCAACCCATCACTTGGGCCAACTGCTGATTATTACCCAACACTGGGTGGGCATCTAATGGCAGGTGATAAGCAATCAAACTGATATTATGGCGCATCAATGCTGCCACTCGCTTGCCTTTTATACCCGTTAATGGCGCTGCTTCACCTTTCCAAAAGTAGCCATGATGCACTAATAAAGCATCGGCTTTGCAGGCAATGGCTTGGTCGATTAAGGCTTGTGATGCTGTAACGCCAGTCACAATTTTATTAATGTTGCGACTGGCTTCTACCTGCAAACCATTCGGGCAATAATCTTTAAAATTGTCTACCTTTAAATGTGCATCTAATGCAGCAACCAGTTCTAATAATTCAATGGTCATATTGGCTCCAAAATATAAGTAATAATTAGCGATTTAAACGCTAAGTTAATTCAGTAAACACCTAGGCTCTAGTGTAAAATCCATCCACTTTAGCCTTACCGGAGTTATATTAAGCCATGCGATTCTTAAAGCCCCAATTGATTTGGCCACTGGTTAGCGGCCTACTATTTGCTGCTTTATTACTAAAAACCTTTCCTAGCCTAACCGGTCAACCCACATCCAGCCCAGCTTTGGCCGAAATTCATGCTGGCGAGCCTTTATTAGTAGCACGGCAAGAAGGGCCCGTGTCTTATGCTTCTGCTGTTCGTATGGCAGCACCGGCTGTGGTGAATATTTACACAACAACCCTGATAGAACAACCAACTAACCCTTTTATGAACGACCCATTTTTTCGACATTTTTTTGGGCAAGAAAACCAAACCAGTCAAAAACGTATGCAGTCTAGTTTAGGCTCTGGCGTACTGGTTAACAGCGAAGGCTACATTCTTACCAATCATCACGTTGTACACAATGCCGATGAAATTAGAGTGGCGCTGCGTGATGGACGAGAAACGTTTGCACGCATTATTGGCAGCGACCCTGAATCAGACTTAGCCGTATTAAAAATTGAACTTGATAACCTGCCAATGATTTCATTGGCCTCGTCCGATACCTTAGAAGTGGGCGATGTAGTTTTAGCAATCGGCAATCCATTTGGCGTTGGGCAAACCGTTACGCAAGGCATTGTTAGTGCTTTGGGGCGAAACAGCCTTGGCTTAAATACTTACGAAGACTTTATTCAAACCGATGCAGCCATTAACCCGGGTAATTCGGGCGGTGCGCTAGTCAACCCTTACGGTCAACTGCTAGGCATTAACACGGCTATTTTTACTCGCTCAGGTGGTTCGCAAGGCATAGGATTTGCTATTCCATCGAATCTAGCTAAACAAATTATGTTGGATTTAATTAACGAAGGTTTTGTAGTACGCGGCTGGATGGGCATTGAAGTGCAAGAAATCACTGCAATTTTAGCTCAATCATTGCAGTTAAATACCACGCAAGGTGTTTTGGTGGCCGGTTTATTACGCCAAGGCCCTGCGGATAAAGCAGGTTTGCAGCCAGGCGATGTCATCACAAAAATCAACCAATACAACGTAAATGGAGCACGCGCCACCATTAACTACATTGCAGGACTCAAGCCAAACAGTAAAATTGAACTGGCTATCATTCGAGCAGGACAACAAAAAACCTTAACAGCAGTCATAGGCCAGCGTCCTGCCAGCCCTAAAAACTAACGATTAGTCTTGCTAAACATTAGTCTTGAATGCGGTAACGTGCTGAACGCGCATGGGCAGTCAAAGACTCACCGTCAGCCAACTCGCCTGCAATGTGCCCTAAAATGCTAGCACCTTCAGGCGAACAGTAAATCAGCGACGAACGTTTTTGGAAATCATACACGCCCAAAGGCGAAGAAAAACGCGCTGTACCTGAAGTTGGCAAAACGTGATTCGGGCCAGCACAATAATCGCCCACAGCTTCAGCGGTATAACGCCCCATAAAGATAGCGCCAGCATGACGCACTTTAGGTAGCCAAGCATCAGGATCAGCAACCGATAACTCCAAGTGTTCAGGCGCAATGCGATTAATCAACTCAATGGCTTGAGCTTCATTTGCCACTTGAATTAACGCACCACGGTTTTCTAACGATGTTTTGATAATCGCAGCGCGTTCCATTGTTGGCAGCAGCTTACGCATACTTTGCTCAACGTCATCTAACCAAGCAGCATCCCAGCTAATTAAAATGGATTGGGCATCTTCATCGTGTTCAGCCTGAGAAAACAAATCCATCGCTATCCAATCGGGATTGGTTTGACCATCACACACCACCAAAATTTCAGATGGGCCAGCAATCATGTCTATACCAACCTTACCAAATACGGCACGCTTGGCGGTTGCGACATAAACATTGCCAGGCCCTACAATTTTGTCTACCGGCGGTACAGTTTCAGTACCATAAGCCAAAGCAGCAACGGCTTGTGCGCCACCCAAAGTAAATACTTTCGTGGCACCCGCCAAATAAGCTGCGCCTAATACCAGTGGATTAAGCTCACCTTTAGGCATTGGCGCGACCATAATAATTTCTTTAACGCCAGCAACCTTAGCAGGCAATACATTCATCAAGACAGAAGAAGGGTAAGCCGCTTTACCACCGGGCACATAAACGCCAACGCGATCTAACGGTACAACCTGCTGACCTAAGCGTGTGCCATCGCTTTCAGTGTAACTCCAAGATGGCTGTTTTTGGTGTTCGTGATAAGCCGTAACACGTTTAGCTGCAACTTCTAATGCTTCGCGGCGTTGTGTGGGCAAACTTTCAAATGCGCTTTTTAATTGCTGCTGTGAAATTTCTAACTGCATAAAGCTAGTCGCTGGATGTTGGTCAAGCTGTTGGGTATAAGCCAACACAGCCGCATCACCTTGCTGGCGAACCGCGCTAATAATGTCATCAACCTGTTGCTGAATTTGTGGACTAGAAACACCTTCCCAAGCCAGCAGCTGGTCTAAAGTGGCAGTAAAATCTGCACGCGTTGCATCTAGCCTTCTTACCGTAAGATTTGAGTTCATATTTAATTCCAAGCAGCCAGTGAATAAATTAAATAGCAGCAGCTGAGCGTTGTTCAACCGCTAAGCGCAAACGATCAAGCAAGGGTTGAATTTGCTGGTATTTCATTTTCATTGAAGCGCGATTCACCACCAAACGCGATGAAATATCCGCAATAAACTCACGTGCTTCTAAGCCATTAGCAACCAGCGTTTTACCCGTATCAACAATATCGACGATTTCATCGGCCAAACCCATAATGGGGGCTAATTCCATACCGCCATACAACTTAATTAAATCGACTTGAATACCTTGTTCAGCATACCAACGCTTGGCCGTTTTAATAAATTTTGTTGCCACGCGGCGGCGACCTTCTGGCTGTACTGAACCTTTAACCGCAGCCGTCATCAACTTACAAACCGCAATTTTTAAATCTAAAGGTTCATACATACCGTTGCCACCATGCTCCATCAGCACATCTTTACCTGACACGCCTAAATCTGCAGCACCTAGCTCAACGTAAGTGGGTACGTCGGTAGCACGAATGACTAATAAACGTACACCGGCTAAATTGGTATCAAAAATCAGCTTACGGCTTTTGCTAATATCTTCAGCCGGTACAATACCTGCTGCGGCTAAAAGTGGCAGGGTATCATCTAGAATTCGCCCTTTCGATAGGGCTAGCGTTAGACTGTGTGGCATTATTTCTCTCGTTAGTATTAAGCAGCAATGCGCTTTATTTTTGCGCCCAGCAACATCAGTTTTTCTTCAATGCACTCATAACCACGGTCAATGTGATAAATACGATCAACCAAAGTATCGCCTTGGGCGACTAATGCAGCAATGACTAAACTAGCCGAAGCACGTAAATCCGTTGCCATCACCGGCGCACCGGTTAACTTTTCAACACCACGAATAATCGCAGTATTACCTTCCACTTGAATGTCTGCACCCATGCGTAAAATTTCTTGCACGTGCATAAAGCGATTTTCAAAAATGGTTTCTATCACCGTACCAATGCCTTCTGCAGTGGCATTTAAAGCCATGAATTGCGCCTGCATATCGGTTGGAAAAGCAGGATAAGGTGCGGTTCTAATGCTGACCGATTTAGGGCGTTTGCCCTGCATATCTAACTCTATCCAGTCATCGCCTGAAGTAATAATACCACCGGCTTCTTTTAGCTTAGCCAGCACCGCATCCAAAATATCAGGGCGCGTGTGTTTAACGCGAACGCGACCGCGTGTTGCTGCAGCAGCCACTAAAAAAGTACCCGTTTCAATGCGATCTGCCACCACGTTAAAATGACAGCCACTTAATGCTTTTACACCGTCAATAATAATCGTATTAGTGCCTTCACCAGTAATTTTAGCGCCCATAGCATTTAAAAAATCAGCCAAATCAACCACTTCAGGTTCACGCGCTGCGTTTTCTAAAACAGTACGACCTTCTGCCAATACCGCTGCCATCATTAGGTTTTCAGTACCTGTCACGGTCACGGTATCAAAAATAATGTGTGCGCCTTGCAAACGGCCATTAACTTTACCGCGAATGTAGCCTTCTTCAACGCGTATCTCTGCACCCATTTGCTTTAAGCCATTTAGGTGTAAGTTCACCGGACGGCTACCAATCGCACAACCGCCGGGTAAAGAAACTTCCGCTTCACCAAAACGCGTCATTAACGGGCCTAAAACTAAAATAGAAGCCCGCATAGTCTTGACTAAATCATAAGGTGCAATGCAGTTATCAACGTAGCTAGCATCTAATTCAAGTGACATTTTTTCATCAACTACCGCTTGTACACCCATGCCACCCAACAACTCAATCATTGTCGTAATATCATGTAAATGCGGTAAATTACCAATAGAAACTGGCCCATTAACCAGCAAACTAGCAGCTAAAATAGGCAATGCAGAATTTTTGGCGCCGGAAATCCACACTTCGCCATCAAGGGGGTAGCCCCCAGTAATTAGTAGTTTATCCATACTTATAATAATGCCTTAGAGAACCTGCAAATCTTTAACTTTTACCCATTGTTCTGGGGTGTAGGTTTTTAATGCCATCGCATGAAGCTGATCGCTAGCAAACTCTTCGCTTAATGCAGAAAAAACCAGCTGCTGTTTTTTAACCGGACTAGGCAAGGTTGCAAACACTTCACCGATAGCAATTACTTCAAAATGCCGCCCATCATCACCCTTAACGATAAATTCACACGCTGGAATACGGCTTTCTAATAGTTCCTTCAAGGCTGGGGCTTGCATAATGACTCCTCATTAAAAAACGGCTTATAAAAATAACAAAATAGTATTAATTAATTAACAGTTGGCATAATAACTGAAAAGGCTGCTCTTGGGCACCTTAGCCAAAGTGTTTCGTGTTAAACACCCAAGGTAATAAATTTTGTAAATGACTTAATTCAGCTACTTTTTGTAACTGTATTGAGGGGTTTAGCAACTGAAGCTCTAAACCTAAAGCTAAACAATGGCGCTGCCAAGCCAAACACACCAACAACAGTGCTGAGCCACCACTGGCTTGTTGAATATCGACCTGCTGCACTTGAACGTTATTGGCCAGTGGCAAAGCATCAACCAAACAAACGGCCAAGGCTTCCGCTGTTACAAATGTAACCTGTCCAACTAAAAGCCAACAACCCGACTCTAGTTTTTTTAGTTCAGCGCTCATAATGACTACTCACTGATTAACCTCACGCTCTTCTAGCTCATCTAACGCTTGCTCAGGCGACCAATTAGCAATAACCCTATCAAAGTCACGGTTATTGTCACGCATCGCTCGGTCAAACTGGCTATTAAACGTTAACCCCAAATTAATGCCATTAACAATCAGATTAATTACCTTCCATTCGTTATTATGCAAACGCAGCGTGAAAGTAACTGGGTAGCGCTTACCATCTGTCGCCACTACGTCTAAAACTACGTTATCTTGGTCTACAAAACGCGTTTCACCGCTTTGAGTCTGTAAATCAAAGGCATGGTAATCAAAATTTATTAACCCCTGACCAAAAGTTTTCACCAAAGTATCTTTAAATATTACGGCAAAACGACTGCGCTGTTCAGGTGTAGCCGCACGAAAATAACGCCCACCCATCACCCTTGCGCTCATATAGCGAAAATCAACATAAGGCTGCATCGCTTCATCTAAGTTGCTATACAGTAGCTGCGGGTCTGATTCGTAAACGCCTTTATTAGCTTTAAAAACGGCGGCAAGCTCTGCAACGCCTTGCTCAACCACCTGCCAAGAAGTTTGCTTGGGTTCAGCGTGTGCTTGGTCAACAGACCCAAAAAACCCGCTAGTTATCAATAAAATCACACCAAAAAATCTAAACAATGTCATCATGCTATTTAATCTTTATTTAGTTGAATTAGAAATAAACTGGTTAATTAACTGCTCTAAAATCAGTGCCGATTGCGTATCTTTTAAGCTATCACCCTGTGCTAAATAAGTCATATCAATACCTGGCGTTAAGCTAACGTAATTATCGCCCAACAAGCCTGCAGTTTGAATCGCTGCGGCTGTGTCAGTGCTTAATTTGCCCAGCAGTTTTTCATTTAGCTGCAAAGTTACGCAAGCTTCAAACCATTGATAATTCAAGTTAATCTCACCTACACGACCCACCGTAACGCCCGCCAATGTAACTTTTGATCTCGCTTTAAGACCACCAATATCACCAAAACACGCCTGCACTTCAAAACGGCCTTGTTCAGCGTTTTGCCCCAGCCCGCTAACTTTAAAAGCCAAAAATAATAAGGCTGCAAAACCTAGCAACATAAAACCACCTACAAAAACATCTACCCAGCGTTGATTACGCATACCTAATCCTATCCAGTTAAAAATCACCAAACATTAGTGCGGTTAACACAAAATCCAACCCCAAGACAGCCAAAGAAGAATAAACCACCGTTCGTGTGGTCGCGCGGCTAATGCCTTCAGAGGTAGGGACTAGATCATACCCCTGAAATACCGCAATCCAAGTCACAACCACAGCAAAGACTAAGCTTTTAATAACACCATTTAATACGTCTTCACGAAACGCAACCGACGACTGCATATTGCTCCAAAAAGCACCATTATCAACACCCAGCCAATCCACGCCAACCAACCAGCCGCCCCAAATTCCGACACTGGTAAAAATAATGGTTAGCAGCGGCAGCGCTACAAATCCAGCCAATAATCTAGGTGCAACAATGCGGCGCAGCGGATCAACACCAATCATTTCTAAGCTGGCTAATTGCTCAGTGGCTTTCATTAAACCGATTTCAGCGGTTAATGCCGAGCCTGCTCGCCCAGCAAATAACAAAGCAGCCACCACCGGCGCTAATTCACGCACTAAACTTAACGCTACCATTTGCCCTAATGCTTGCTCTGCACCAAAATCCACTAAAATGGTATAGCCCTGCAAACCCAAAACCATGCCGATAAACACACCCGATACTAAAATAATAATCAACGACAATACGCCGATTGAATACACTTGATGCCGCCATAAACTAAACGCTTCATGCGTGCGCGGTAAACCTGCTAAAGATTGAAATAAGAACACACCCGACCGCCCTAATGCAGCAGTTAATGTGATGCCTTGGCGACCTAAACCAGCAAGCCAATCAAGCATGATTAATACCTTTTTTAGCAAATAAATCATCGGCAAAATTAGCAGCAGGATAATTAAACGCAACAGGGCCATCGGGCAAACCACCCATAAACTGCTGCACGTTTTCTTGGGTAGAAGCCGCTAACTCAGCAGGCGTGCCTTCGGCAATCACTGTTCCACCCGCTAAAATATAGGCATAATCAGCAATCGACAGGGTTTCTTTTAAGTCATGTGAAACAATCACCGACGTTAAACCCAGCGCCTGATTTAAGCGTTTTACCAACTGCACCAACACACCCATCGAAATCGGATCTTGCCCTGCAAAAGGTTCATCATACATTAACAATTCAGGGTCTAACGCAATGGCTCTGGCCAGTGCTACGCGCCGCGCCATACCGCCAGAAAGTTGCGCTGGCATTAAATCACGCGCACCACGCAAACCAACGGCTTCTAACTTAATTAACACTAAATCTTGAATCATGCTTTCTGGCAAAGGCGTATTAACCCTTAAAGGAAACGCCACATTGTCGTAAACCGACATATCCGTAAATAAAGCGCCCGATTGAAACAACACACCCATACGGCTACGCAACTTAAATAATGCTTTACGACCTAGCGTGGGTACTTCTTGCCCAAATACTTGTATCGAACCACTTTTTGGCTGCAACTGCCCACCCAGAAGATGTAGCAGCGTGGTTTTACCCGTACCACTTGGCCCCAACAACGCCGTTATTTTGCCTTGGCGTAATTTTAAATTAACCCCCGAAAAAACAACCTTGTCACCCCGATTAAAATAGAGGTCACTTACAGCAACCAAATCAGCTTGCATCAAACGCTCCCAATAATAGAGGTCATAAAAGTCATCGCCACCACAAAGGTAGAAGTCAGGTTGAAAAAAGCTATAATGCCAAAAATAGCAATCAATCAACACCTGTAAGCAACATTCACCACCTTCTTTATGGATACTTAGCCATTGATAACCACGACCAATTACCTTGCTTCTGCTCGGCATACATTGCAACTAGAGATAGAAGCGCTGCAAGAAGTGTTAGCCCAACTCGACCAAGATTTTGCTGCAGCCTGTGAGCTAATTTTAAATTGTCAAGGGCGCGTGATTGTTACCGGCATGGGGAAATCTGGTCACATTGGCCATAAAATTGCTGCCACACTTGCCAGCACCGGCACGCCGTCTTTTTTTATGCATCCAGGTGAAGCTAGCCACGGCGATTTAGGCATGGTGACTCGTAGCGATTTGGTATTGGCCTTGTCCAATTCAGGCGAAACCCACGAAGTCACCTCACTGCTACCGCTACTAAAACGCCTTGGCATTGCCATTATTGGCTTAACAGGTGCGCCCAGCTCTACGCTAGCTCAAGAAGCCAATGTTCACTTAAATGCTGCCATTAGCCGTGAAGCTTGCCCGTTAAATTTAGCACCCACGTCTAGCACTACCGCTGCACTGGCTTTAGGTGATGCGCTAGCCATCGCGCTGCTGCAAGCCAGAGGTTTTGGGCCTGATGATTTTGCGCTTTCACACCCCGGTGGGAGTTTAGGCCGTAAGTTGCTGCTAAGGGTCAGCGATATTATGCACAGCGGTGCAGCACTGCCAGCCGTTTTAAACAGCGCCAGTCTACGTGAAGCCCTGTTAGAAATGACCCAAAAAGGCTTAGGGTTTACCTGCATTGTTAACGAACAACACAAATTATTGGGCGTTTATACCGATGGTGATTTACGCCGTACTCTTGACCAAGACCGCGACTTACGTGACCTTAAAGTTTCTGATGTTATGACGCAAGGCAGCAAACACATTCAAGCTGATTTGCTGGCTGCTGAAGCGGTACTATTAATGGAAGAAAATAAAATCAGCGCCCTACCCGTACTTGATGCTAATCAAACCGTTGTTGGCGCACTGAATATGCATGACTTGCTAAAAGCGGGCGTTATCTAAAGTATTATCTAAAGCCGGTAATCTGCTATAGTTTATCGCCTATCATTGATTGCTTACCTAGTAATTAGTTATTAATTAATAGCCATTTTTTACATAAAAACGAGCGAGTCACTATGGATATTGCAGCAACTTTACTAGAAAAACTTCGCCCCATTCGCTTAATGGTGCTGGATGTTGATGGCGTAATGACCGACGGCAGTTTATTTTTTCATGCGATGGGTGGTGAAGAAAGTAAAGCCTTTAATACCCAAGACGGGCAAGGCATAAAATTGCTACAAGCCAGCGGTGTAAAAGTAGCGATTATTACCGGACGCACGTCTAATGTCGTTACTCACCGCGCCGAATCGCTCGGCATAAAATACCTGTTACAAGGCCGTGAAGACAAAATCACCGCCCTTAGCGAAATCGTTAATGAACTGGGATTAGACTGGTCACAAGTAGGTTATTGCGGTGATGATTTACCCGATTTAGCGGCCATTCGCAAAGCCGGTTTTGGTGCTAGTGTTGCCAACGCACCAGACTACATCCAGCAATACAGCGACTACACCACCCAACGCACAGGCGGTCATGGCGCTGTTAGAGAAGTAACTGACCTAATTATGCAGGCACAAGGCACTTGGCAAGCGTGTATTGATCACTACCTTTATAGCCTAAGAACCAATTAACAGGCAAATGAAAGAGTTTCCTGTGTTACGTAAATTAGGTACGCTGGCCGTACTAATAAGTTTGGGGGCGCTGCTGGTTTTATTACAAGAGATCAACCTATCAGCGCCACACACTCAATTACCTGAACAGTACGGCGAACCTGACTATTATGTAGAAAATGCCAGCCTCAGTCGTTTTGGTGCCCAAGGTCAACGCTTACAAACCCTTGATGCTGTACAAGTCACCCATTACCCAGAAAAAGACTTAGCACTGTTTGAAACCCCTTTACTGCATCACTACACCCAGCAAGGGCAAATATGGCGAGTAGTCGCCAAGCGTGCAAAATACTTAGGCGAAGATGAAATTTACCTAGAAGACAAGGTGGTGATTACGCCCATTAATCCTAATTCCGTTTACCTACCCGAATTTTTAACCCAGCGTCTGTGGATCAACAGCGCAAACAATACCGCCCAAACACCAGATCCCGTAAGCTTTATTAGCCCAAACGGTAAAACGACCGGTCAAGGGCTAGACATACAATTAAATACCGGTCTAGCTCACATTTTACAAACAGTGCAAGGTAACTATTTACCACCTAAAGTAAAAGCAATACAGGATAACCAACCATGACCCAACCTGCCTTTTTTTTTAAGCAGCTAGCCTCTGCCTTGTTGCTGTTAGTTTTTAGTAGTCAGGTTTTTTCATTACCAAAAGACCGTGAGCTACCTTTATCAGTTGCCGCACAACAGATGCAATGGAACAACCAACAGCAGCGAGCGATTTACCAAGGTCAAGTTGAGCTTCATCAAGGTGAACTGCTGCTTAAATCAGCGCAGCTTGAAATACAACGCAACGCTGCCGGTGAATTAGAACAAGCCATTGCCACCCAACCCCAAGGTCAAGCCTATCTGCGAGACTTGCCCGACACTGCTAAACCGGAAATTGAAGCTTGGGGTGAAAGCATTGATTACCTACCAGCAAAAAACTTAGTCATTCTAACCGGCAAAGCGCGTTTAACGCAGGGTAACGACAGTTTTACTGGGCATAAGCTAACCTACAACTTAGTCACGCAAGACATTCAAGCTGAACAAAAATCCAGCAGCGATGCCCGTATTGAAATCATTTTAACGCCTGCAACGTCAGGAAAGAAAAATGACTAAATGCTTACAAGTCAAGTCTTTACAAGCCAATCACTTACAAAAAAGTTATAAGGGTCGCCAAGTCGTTAAAGGCATTAGCATCACTATCAATCAAGGTGAGATTGTTGGTTTACTTGGCCCTAACGGTGCAGGAAAAACGACTTCCTTTTACATGGTTGTCGGCTTAGTTAAAGCCGATGCCGGCAGTATTTTTTTAGATGGCCAAGACATCACCCAATTGCCCATGCACGGCCGTGCTAGGGCAGGTTTGGGTTATTTACCACAAGAAGCCTCCATATTTAGAAAACTAAGTGTTGAAGATAACTTATTAGCCATTTTAGAACTGCGCAAAGAGTTGAATAAAGCCCAACGCAATGCCCTGCTTGAAGGACTGTTAAATGAGTTTTCGATTACTCATATTCGTAAAAGCAAAGGCATGAGCTTATCAGGCGGTGAAAGACGACGTGTAGAAATTGCTCGCGCTTTGGCAACCGAACCTGACTTTATATTACTTGACGAACCTTTTGCCGGCGTTGACCCAATTTCTGTGGCTGAAATCATGGGCATTATTCGGCAATTACAAAGTAAACATATTGGTGTATTAATTACCGACCACAACGTCCGTGAAACACTAGAGATTTGTGAAAGGGCTTACATTGTTAGCGAAGGTGCTATTATCGCCCAAGGCAATGCGGAACAAATTTTAAACAACGCTGACGTTAGAAGGGTTTACCTTGGCGAACAATTTAAAATTTAAAATTCACTTTTTAAAAGTCTACTTTTTTTAAAAAGTCTCAATGGGCTAAATTTTTATGGCGATGAAACCCAGCCTTGGGCTGAATATCTCACAAGGTCTAGTGATTACACCTCAGCTACAGCAGGCTATTTACCTGCTCCAGCTTTCTACACTTGATCTACAACAAGAAATAAAGCAAGCCCTAGAGGCCAACCCTTTGCTTGAGCTGGAAGACGATGAGCAACCACTGATTACTGCTGACCCGTTTGATACGTCTACCCGTGAAGCAAAAAAAGCAGAAGAACAACAAGAAGCAGCACCCACCGAAATGAACCAGTGGGAAGAGCAAAATATTCCTGAAGAATTAGCCGTTGATACAGTTTGGGACGATATTTACAGTCAAGATTACAGCACTAGCTTAGGCAGTAGCAGCCATTCAGACGAATACGAAGACTATGCACGTGATACGCCCATTAGCACCTTGTCTGACCACCTCTTGTGGCAACTCAACTTAAATATTCATAACACCACCGATCGGTTAATTGGCGAAACCCTAATCGACAGCATCAATGCAGAAGGTTATTTACGTGATGATTTGGATGCGATTACTGAAGGTTTACAAAGGCAAAATCCTGAATTCATCGAACTAACCACCGCTGAAGTGCATACCGTTCTTAAATTAATCCAGCGTTTTGATCCGCCCGGTGTAGGTGCTAGAGACTTAAAAGAATGCCTTGCCTTGCAGCTAGAACAGTTGCCTGCTGACACACCTTATTTAAGCCAAACGATAAAACTGGTCGATCTTTACTTAGAAATATTAGCCGCCCGTGATTACCGTTTTTTAATACGCCGTTTAAAACTAACCGGTGAAGATCAGTTGCATGAAGTCATTAGCTTAATTCAACAATTAAATCCACGCCCTGGCAATAGCATTGAAAGCGAAGCTTCAAGTTACATCACACCCGACCTATTACTGACCCGCACCGAACACGGCTGGCAAGTTGAACTTAACCCTGAAACTCAGCCCAAGCTGCGCGTGCAATCTAACTACAACGACTTAATTAATCGTGCCGATTCAACCGCAACCAAAGACTATTTAAAAAGCCACCACCGCGACGCACAATGGCTAATTAAAAGCCTACAAAGTCGCAGCGAAACCCTTTTAAAAGTCGGTAGTAAAATTGTTGAACGCCAGCAAGCTTTTTTAGAAAAAGGTGATGAGTTCATGGTGCCAATGGTATTGGCTGACATTGCCGATGCCATTGAAATGCACGAATCAACCATTTCACGCGCCACCACACAAAAATACATTCACACGCCACGCGGTATTTATGAATTAAAATACTTTTTTTCTAGCCACGTTGGTACCAGTACAGGCGGCGAAGCATCTTCAACAGCCATCCGCGCCATGCTTAAAAAACTGATTGCGGATGAACCACCTAGAAAACCGCTTTCAGACAGTAAACTTGCTGACTTACTGGCTAAAACAGGCATACAGATTGCAAGGCGCACTGTTGCTAAGTACCGTGAAGCAATGAACATTTCAGCATCCAGTGAAAGAAAGCGCTTGCGCTAAGCATTAAATGTCAAGTGTTATTTTGCTACAAACAGCAAGCATCAGGGGTTTGCTTTATGACGAAAAGCGTTACAATGAAAATGTAATAATTAAATTCCAAGGAGCGCAACATGCAAATAAATATTACTGGTCATCACGTTGAATTAACGCCAGCATTACGTGAGTTTGTAGAAAATAAATTTTCTAAGTTAGAACGTTTTTTTGACCAAATTACAAGTGTTCAAGTGACTTTGACGGTTGATAAACTGCGTCAAATTGCTGAATCAGATATTAAAGTTGCTGGTGGTGAAGTTCACGCTTCATCTGAAAGCGAAGATATGTATGCCTCTATTGACCAGCTGATCGACAAATTAGAACGCCAGCTCGTTAAACATAAAGAAAAAGCTCAGGCTCGCCAACAGGGCGCCACCCACTAAACGGTCATACCTGTCCAATATGCAGATTAACGAAATCCTGACCCTTGAGCGCACCTTATTTGGTGTGCCTGGGGGCAGCAAAAAACGTGTACTAGAGTACTTCAGTAAATTCATTACCCAACAAAATCCTCAGCTTGATGCTGAAGAGATTTTTTCTAGACTGATTGCTAGGGAACGTTTGGGTAGTACGGGTATTGGTGATGGGGTTGCTTTACCTCATTGCCGTATTAGCAACTGCACTGAAGCTGTAGGTACTTTTATACGCCTTAGGGATAAAATCGACTTTGATGCCATTGACGGACAACCCGTAGATCTAATTTTTTTGCTTCTGGTACCAGAAGAAGCCAATGAAGTCCATTTGCAAACCCTAGCCTTGCTTGCAGAACGCTTTTCAAGTGAAGAGCTACGCAAGGAGCTACGCAAAACAGACCAACCAGAACAGTTTTATCAGCTTATCTGTACACCAACTAGCGCTTAATTAAGCTAAATTAAAGAGGCCTGTATGCAACTTGTCATTATTAGTGGTCGCTCAGGATCTGGGAAAAGTGCTGCACTGCATGCACTGGAGGATCTAGGCTATTACGCCATAGACAATTTGCCTGCAGGCTTACTTATTCCGCTGACTAAGCAATCGGGAGTACAAGATAATCTTAGCCGTGTTGCGGTTAGTATTGATGCACGTAACCTGTCACAAGACTTAAACAACTTCCCTAGTATTATGCAAGCACTCATCGCCGAAGGTGTGGAAGTCTTGGTGGTTTACTTAAATGCCAGCGCTAAAACGTTAATGGAGCGCTTTTCTGCTACGCGCCGCCGTCACCCTTTAGCGCGTGATGGTCAGTTATCCCTAAGCGAAGCCATTGAACATGAACAGCAATTGCTTGACCCGCTGGCTAGTCTAGCGCAGCTTAACCTAGACACCACACGCCTTTCTGTACATGAACTGCGTAATACCATTGCTGAACAAGTTGCCCGTAAACCTCAACAAGCACCAACATTACTGTTTCAATCCTTTGGTTTTAAAAAGGGCGTACCCTTGGATGCGGATTTAATTTACGATGTGCGCTGCTTACCCAACCCTTTTTGGGATATTTCTTTACGAGAAAAAACGGGGCAAGACTCAGCGGTGGTTAATTTTTTAAACCAGCACCCACTGCCAAAACAAATGTTTGAAGATATCAGTCGCTTTGTCGAAAATTGGCTGCCACATTACATAGAAAGTAACCGTAGCTACATTACTGTTGCGATAGGTTGTACCGGCGGCCAACACCGTTCGGTATTTCTTGCCGAACGCTTAGGTCAACACTTTTCGCAACAACAGCCCGATGTACAAATTCGCCATCGAGACTTAAATGCTGGAAAAGCTTGAATGCTGGAAAAAACAGTTACTTTAACCAATAAACGTGGTCTACACGTTCGTGCTGCAACGCGTGTAGTACAAACGTGCCAGCAGTATCAAGCCTTAACTGAAATTTGCCTGAATGAGCGAACTGCTAACGCCCGCAATATTATGCAGCTATTAATGTTGGCTGCACCTTGCGGAACAGCGCTAATGTTACGCACTGAAGGCGAAGATGAACACCAAGCCATGGCCGCCTTAGAAGCCTTGGTACTTAACCGTTTTGATGAAGAAGACTAATTAATGTACGACTACGATGCAGAAGAAGAGCAAGACTTTGGACCCAGTAAAAGCGAATTAAAGCGCCAAATGTTAGCTTTGCAAGAAATAGGTAAAAAGCTTTTAGATTTAACCGCAACGCAACTAAAAACGTTAAAGCTAGACGAAGAACTATTGGATGCTTTGGCTGAGCATAAGCGCATTAAATCCCACGAAGCGCGTCGTCGTCAGTTACAACGTATCGGTAAATTAATGCGTAGCCGTGATAGCGATAACATCAAAGCGGCAATGGATATTTATGACTCCAGCTCAGCTGCCCACAATCAGCATTTTCAAAATCTAGAATACTGGCGTGATAAATTGATTGCTGAAGATGCGGCTTTAGCTGAATTTGTAACACTTTGGCCAGACTGTGAAATACAGTTATTACGCCAACTTATTCGCAATACACGTCAAGAAGCAGCGGCAGAAAAACCACCGGCTAGCTCACGTAAACTCTTTCGTTATTTGCGTAAACTCGCTGATCCTAAATAACACCAACCGCTCTCCCGCATGAAAAAGCCTAACTACTGCTTTGTCATTAGCTAGGCTTTAATCTTCATTTACCATAAAGTCTAAGTATACTCTTGCTAACAGCTAAGCTAAAGTAATAGAAATTACAAAAAAGGAGTTAGTTAATTATGGATTTTATTGCCAATACAATACAATTAATATTGCGTAGCTTAGGTATAAAAAGTTTAAACAAGCAGTTTCTTTTTTCTTATCTTTTAATAACTGCTTTAGTTAGCATTATTTTAATTCAACTTTTTAGTACCTTTAACAGCAATGCTACGGTTATTAATGTTGCTGCTGCTCAACGTATGTTAAGCCAGAAAATGGCTAAAGAGGCATTATTAATAAGTCAAGGCTCATCAGACATTGACCGTCTTAACACTACGCTAAACCAATTTGAATCTAGTCATAATGCATTATTAAAAGGTGATGTCAGTCGCAAAATAGCAGCAGCCAAAGATGCACAAATTATTTATCAGTTAGAATTAGTCCAAGAATTATGGCCAAATTATAAAAATAGTTTATTAGCTTTAACTAAAAACCCTCAAGATACTAATGCCAGAGAATTTATAGCCAAGCAATCTTTGGAAGTTTTAAAAGAAATGAATACTGGCGTTGGCTTAATGGAGGAGTTAAGCAATAAAGAAAGCCGTAATCAAACCATATTCTCAATGTCAGCAACTTTAGCTATTTTTATAATTATATCATTAGGAAGAATATTTGGTATTAATGTACTTATGCATCAAATTGATAGATTAAGGGATCATTTAAGTTACGTTGGTAAAGGTGATTTTTCACGTACTTTAAGAATTGAAACCAATGATAATGAAATAGGTCAAATGTTTATTACTTATAACATAATGGTTAAAGAAACGTGCAAAATTGCATCAGGTGTAATTAATAGTAGCAGCGAAGTGAGTGCTACACTAAATAGCGTTACTAGCTTATTACAAACAACACTTAAAGGCATTAAAGAACAACACACAGAATTAGATCAAGTAGCTACTGCTATGAATCAAATGGTTTCTACAGTACATGAGGTCTCAAAAAATACAACGCTAACCAGCGATTCTGCTTATCAAGCTAGTGATGAGGCGCTTAATGGTCAAAAAATCGTTGGACAAACGATAGCTAGCATTAATAATTTAGCCAAAGAAATTGAAGTATCCGTCGAAGCGATGAATACCTTACAAAAAGATAGTCAAGAAGTTAGCCAAGTTATGAATGTTATTAGTGAGATTGCTGAACAAACTAACTTATTGGCGTTAAATGCTGCTATAGAAGCAGCTAGAGCGGGTGAGCAAGGACGTGGATTTGCTGTTGTAGCCGATGAAGTTCGTAGCTTAGCTCAACGCAGTCAAAGCTCTACCGATGAAATTAGAAGTATTATTGACAGACTACAGAGTCAATCTAAACGCGCAGCTGAAATAATGAATGCTAGCCAAGTGCAAGCAAAAAAGACTGTAGCAACGGCAGAAACAGCAGGCATTGCTTTGAACACAATAGTTGGTGCGGTAGAAACGATTACTAATATGAGTAATCAAATCGCTTCAGCGGCCGAAGAACAAGCCCAAGTAGCTTCAGAAATTGACTCATCTATTATCAATATAACGGGCATTGCAGAAAAAACATCCATAGCAGCGACTAAGACAACCCATAGTTCTAAGGAAATACATGAGAAGATGCAAGAGCTACATCAACTAGTGGCTCACTTTAAAGTGAGTTAATAACCACTTTAATCCATCAAAATAATTCAAAAAAATATCCACCTAAAACTTGACTTACTTTAACTTTAAAAAGACTTGTAGCCGCTCGAAGCTATTGCTAAAGTAGCGGCCTCTTTGGGGAGTAGCCTGCTTCCATTGTTTGGAAGCGTTCGTATCAACATACTTGGCCTTATGCCATGGTGCGAACACCTATCGGTTGGCGAGACCATTGATCTATTCATGCCTTTAGTCGGGCGTGTGGATAGATCATGGACTCAATCTGCCCGACCGGAGTTATTAGTATGAATCCTATCGCACTTATTCTATTGGCTTTTGCCATGTCAACCGATGCCTTTGCCGCAGCGATTGGTAAAGGAGCCAGTCTAAAAAAACCTCAGTTTTCAGAAGCCCTAAGAACAGGGTTAATTTTTGGCAGCATTGAAGCAATAACGCCTTTAATTGGCTGGTTAATAGGTAAATCAGCAGCAGCTTATGTGCAAGCTTGGGCGCATTGGATTGCTTTTTTATTACTACTGGCTTTGGGTTTACATATGATTTATGAGGGGTTAAGGCCTCATTCAGACGAAATAGAGAAGCCTGCTAGACACTCTTTTATTACAATTTCTTTAACTGCCTTGGGTACTAGCATTGATTCAATGGCCGTCGGTATAGGCTTAGCATTTATCAATGTAAATATCTGGATTGCTGCGAGTCTGATTGGTTTAGCAACAACGTTGATGGTAACGCTAGGTGTTATGATCGGCGGAACAGTGAATGCTTTATTGGGGCATCGAGCTGAAGTTTTTGGTGGTCTTACCCTTATAGCCGTTGGTATCTGGATTTTATCAGGTCATATTGCTATCAAATACGTTTAAATTTCTAACGCTATAAATATTCCTAGTCAAAGTACAGTGGCCTAGTGGCTAGTAATAAATACACTGCTGCCATCCTTGGCGGTAGCTGTACCTGCAACGACCGGATGAACAGCCACTAGGCAATATCAAAATTTCAAAAGCTTACAGCTAGAAAGTATCACCAGGAATGCGAACCATGCCTTCCATAATCACACGGGCGCTACGGCTCATCACTGCTTTGGTTGCTGTCCACTGTCCATCGACCAGTGCTGCTGCTGCACCTACGCGCAAGGTGCCTGACGGATGCCCAAAAGTCACGGCATCACGCTCGCCACCACCAGCGGCTAGGTTGACTAATGAACCTGTCACTGCTGCTGCTGTAGCAATGGCAACCGAAGCCGTTCCCATCATTGCATGGTGCAGTTTGCCCATAGAAACCGCTCTTACGCACACATCAATATCACTCGCTGAAATCTGCTTGCCGCTAGATGCTGTGTAGTCTGTGGGTGCAGCTACAAATGCAATTTTAGGCGTGTGCTGACGCGCTGCTGCTTCTGAGATATCCTTGATTAAACCCATCTTTACCGCGCCATAGGCACGTATAGTTTCTAAGCGTTCTAGCGTTGCGGCATCAGTGTTAACGTCTCTTTGTAATTCCGTACCTTTAAAGCCTAAGTCTGCGGCATTAAAAAACATCGTTGGTATACCAGCATTAATCATGGTCACTTTAAACGTCCCAATGTTTGGCACGTCTAGCGTGTCCACAACATTGCCTGTTGGGAACATAGAACCTTCACCATCGGCTGGATCCATGAATTCAATCACAACTTCAGCCGCAGGAAACGTCACACCATCTAATTCAAAATCACCCGTTTCTTGCACTTCACCATTAGTAATTGGCACATGGGCAATAATGGTTTTTTTGATATTTTTCTGCCAAATGCGTACGACACAAATGCCATTTTCTGGCACACGCGCTACATCGACCAAACCTTTGCTAATCGCAAAAGCACCCACCGCAGCGGTTAAGTTGCCGCAATTACCCGACCAATCTACAAAAGCTTTATCAATCGCCACTTGACCAAACAAATAATCAACATCGTGATTTGGCTGTTCGCTTTTAGACAGAATAACCGTTTTAGAGGTGCTAGACGTTGCACCACCCATACCATCTATCTGTTGACCGTAAGGATCGGGGCTACCAATCACACGTTGTAAAATTTTATCGCGTGCTTCACCCGCTACTTGAGCGGCTTCTGGTAAATCAGTTAGGTTAAAAAATACACCTTTACTGGTACCACCACGAATGTAAGTGGCTGGAATTTTAATTTGTGGAACTTTATTGTTGGACACTGGATTGTTAGCAGATTGACTCATAAATCACCTCAAAAGAAACTGGCTTAGAAATAAAAAAGGCAGGCATTAAGCCTGCCTTTATCGACATTAATGAACTAACTAGCTATTAAGCTTTGCCAGCCAAAAAGTCTTGTGCAAAACGCTGTAGAACACCACCGGCTTGGTAAACACTCACTTCAGTCGCCGTGTCTAAACGGCATAGCATAGGTACTTTTACCTGCTCGCCATTTTTACGGTTAATGACTAAAGTCATCTGACCACGCGCTTTTAGATCACCTTCAACGTCGTAGGTTTCAGTACCGTCTAGGCCTAAAGTTTTGCGTGTAGTACCTTCTGCAAACTGTAAAGGTAAAACACCCATACCAATGAGGTTAGTACGGTGAATACGTTCAAAGCCTTCAGCAGCAAGCACTTCAACACCGGCTAGGCGAACACCTTTAGCAGCCCAGTCACGTGAAGAACCTTGACCATAATCAGCGCCAGCCACAATAATTAGCGGCTGCTTGCGATTCATGTAGGTTTCAATCGCTTCCCACATACGCATCACTTTGCCTTCTGGCTCTACACGCGCAAGCGAACCTTGCTTAACTTTGCCATCTACCACAGCCATTTCATTAATTAGCTTAGGATTAGCAAAAGTAGCACGTTGGGCTGTTAGGTGATCGCCACGGTGGGTTGCATAAGAGTTAAAGTCAACTTCAGGCAAGCCCATCTTGTGCAGGTATTCACCCGCTGCTGAGTCCATCATAATCGCGTTAGAAGGCGATAAGTGGTCAGTGGTGATGTTGTCTGGTAGAAGCGCTAAAGGACGCATGCCCTTCATGGTGCGCTCGCCTGCCAAAGCACCTTCCCAATAAGGGGGACGACGAATGTAAGTCGACTTAGGACGCCAGTCGTATAGTGGGCTAATTGCCGCCACGCCTTTGTCTAGGTCAAACATCGGAATGTAAACCTCATTAAACTGCTCAGGCTTAACACTCGATTTAACCAGCGCATCAATCTCTTCATCTGAAGGCCAGATGTCTTTTAGGGTAATCGGATTGCCATCTTTGTCATTACCCAGTGAATCTTTTTCGATATCAAAACGAATCGTACCGGCAATCGCATAAGCAACCACTAGCGGTGGCGAAGCTAGGAAAGCTTGCTTAGCGTAGGGGTGAATACGGCCATCAAAGTTACGGTTACCCGAAAGCACAGCGGTAGCATAAAGGTCACGGTCAATAATTTCTTGCTGAATAACTGGATCTAACGCGCCAGACATACCGTTACAAGTGGTACAAGCATAACCTACGATACCAAAGCCTAGCTGCTCTAGTTCAGGCAAAAGATTGGCTTCTTCTAGGTACAAACGTGCCACTTTAGAACCCGGTGCAAACGAAGTTTTTACCCAAGGCTTACGGGTTAAACCTAGCTCGTTGGCTTTTTTAGCAATTAAGCCAGCCGCTACTACGTTGCGTGGGTTAGAGGTATTAGTACAGCTAGTAATCGCCGCAATAATCACTGCACCATCCGGCATTAGGCCATCTTCTTTAATCCACTCGCCAGCAATGCCTTTGGCGGTTAAATCAGAAGTAGACACACGAGCGTGAGGGTTAGAAGGGCCTGCCATAGTACGAACAACACTGGAAAGGTCAAACTTTAATACGCGTGGGTATTCCGCTTTTTTCAAGCTGTCAGCCCAAAGGCCGGTTGCTTTAGCGTAATTCTCAACCAAAGCCACTTGCTCAGGCTCACGACCGGTTAGCTTTAGGTAATCAATGGTTTGGTCATCAATGTAGAACATACCCGCTGTCGCGCCATATTCTGGTGTCATATTAGAGATAGTGGCACGGTCACCAATAGTTAAACTATCAGCACCTTCACCAAAAAATTCTAAGTAAGCGCCGACTACCCGCTCTTTACGCAAGAATTCAGTAATGGCTAAAACGATATCCGTTGCAGTAATGCCCGGCTGACGTTTGCCTACTAGCTCAACACCAATAATGTCAGGCAGGCGCATCATAGAAGGCAAGCCTAGCATGACGGTTTCAGCTTCCAAACCACCCACACCTATGGCTAAAACACCTAGCGCATCAACGTGAGGCGTGTGCGAGTCAGTACCCACACAGGTGTCAGGGAAAGCAACACCATCACGCGCCTGAATAACCGGCGACATTTTTTCTAGGTTAATCTGGTGCATGATGCCGTTACCGGCAGGAATCACATCAACGTTTTCAAAGGCAGTTTTGGTCCACTCAATAAAGTGGAAACGGTCTTCGTTACGACGGTCTTCAATGGCACGGTTCTTTTCAAAGGCATCAGGATCAAAACCCGGTGCTTCAACCGCCAAAGAGTGGTCAACAATGAGCTGAGTAGGAACCACAGGGTTAACCTTGGCAGGGTCGCCGCCCATATCAGCAATGGCATCACGCAAACCAGCCAAGTCAACCAAAGCCGTTTGACCAAGAATATCGTGACACACCACACGGGCTGGGTACCAAGGAAAGTCTAAATCTTGCTTACGCTCAATTAGCTGTGCTAAAGAAGCGGTCAATTCTTCGGGTTCACAACGGCGCACTAGCTGTTCCGCTAAAATGCGTGATGTGTAAGGCAGGGTTGCATAAGCACCTGGCTTAATCGCTTCAACCGCTGCTTGGGTATCAAAATAATCTAGTTTTGTACCTGGCAGATTTTTACGGTATTCAGTATTCATCATCTAAGTCACACTCGATAGGTCGCTTAAAAAGAATGAAGTCAGCCACAAAGGGCTGACTTAATAAAAGCAAGACTAATTAGTCACGCTCGCTGATGGGTGTTACTGCACGTGGTTCTGGACCGTTATAATCCGCACTAGGGCGAATAATACGGTTATTTGCACGTTGCTCAAATACGTGAGCAGCCCAACCCGTTAGGCGCGAACAAACAAAAATCGGCGTAAATAACTTAGTGGGAATACCCATAAAGTGATACGCACTGGCATGGAAGAAATCAGCATTACAGAATAATTTCTTCTCGCGCCACATAACTGCTTCAACACGTTCAGAAACAGCGTAAAGAACCGTGTCGCCAATGTCGTTAGCTAGCTTGTCAGACCATTCTTTAATAATCGCGTTACGTGGGTCAGAGGTGCTGTAGATGGCGTGACCAAAGCCCATAATTTTATCTTTACGTTCTAGCATACCCATGATTTCGCTTTCAGCTTCGTCTGCTGATTTCCAGTTCTCGATCATGTCCATAGCCGCTTCATTAGCGCCACCATGCAAAGGACCACGTAAAGAACCGATAGCGCCGGTAATGCAGCTGTGTAAATCAGAAAGCGTAGAAGCACACACACGCGCAGTAAAGGTAGAAGCGTTAAACTCATGCTCAGCATAAAGAATTAACGAAACGTTCATAACCTTGCTGTGTAATTCACTGGGCTTTTCACCACGTAGCAGGTGCAAGAAATGAGCGCCAATAGAATCATCATCGGTTTCAGTTTCAATACGCACACCATCGTGAGTAAAACGGTACCAATAGCAAATAATCGAAGGGAAAGCCGCTAACAAACGGTCGGTTGCATCTTGCTGATCAGCAAAAGAAGCTTCTGTTTCAAGGTTACCCAACATAGAACAACCCGTACGCATAACATCCATAGGATGAGCGTCTTTAGGAATTTGCTCTAACACTGTTTTAAGTGCTGCTGGTAAACCACGCAAAGTTTTTAGCTTAGCAATGTAAGCATCTAGCTCGGCTTGGTTAGGTAATTTACCTTTTAATAGTAGGTAAGCAACCTCTTCAAAAGTGGCATTTTCAGATAAATCTTTAACGTCATAACCACGGTAGGTTAAGCCTGAACCAGACTGGCCTACAGTACAAAGTTCTGTTACACCGGCAGACTGACCACGCAGACCAGCACCGGTTAATTTTTTAGCTTCAGCCATATTCTTTTTCTCCTCAATCAAAAAAAGTGCTTACTTGTTTTTACCTTCAGCAAATAGCTGATCTAGCTTCTGCTCAAAATCATGGTAGTTAAGGAAGTCGTATAATTCCATACGTGTCTGCATGGTATCAACCACTGCTTTCTGGTCGCCATCATCTAAAAGGTGCTGGTAAACATTCAATGCAGCCTTGTTAGCGGCACGGAAAGCAGATAAAGGATAAAGAACCATGGTTGCGCCATTGGCTGCTAGTTCTTTAGTGTTGAATAAAGGTGTTGCACCGAATTCAGTAATGTTAGCGAGCAAATGCTTGCCACCAATACCATCAGAGAAGGCTTTGTAATCGTCTAGTGTGTGTACTGCTTCAGCAAAAATACCGTCAGCACCGGCTTCTAAACAGGCTTGAGCACGCTCAACAGCTGAGTTCAAACCTTCCATTTGGAAAGCATCGGTACGCGCCATAATGAAAAAGTCTTCGTCAGTACGCGCATCAACGGCTGCTTTAACACGGTCAGCCATTTCTTGAAGTGAAACAATTTCTTTGTTAGGACGGTGGCCACAACGCTTCTGGGCAACTTGGTCTTCTAAGTGAACCGCGCCAGCACCGGCTTTAATCATTTCCTTAACCGCACGACCAATGTTGAATGCACCACCCCAACCTGTGTCGATATCCACTAGCAAAGGAATTTCAACAGCACTGGTAATACGGCGCACATCTTCTAACACGTCATTCATGCTGGTCATGCCTAAGTCAGGTAGACCATAAGAAGCATTAGCAACACCACCACCGGACAAGTAAACAGCCTGGTGACCGACACGCTCAGCCATCATGGCGTGGTAAGCATTGACTGCACCAACAATTTGCAAAGGATTGTTAGCGGCTAGTGCTTGGCGAAAACGACCGCCTGCAGTTAGTTTTTTAGTCATTTGGGTTTTCCTCGGTTATCAATCTTGGGGGGTTAAAGTAATAGTTTTTTTAGCTTCGGCTTCTTGAAAGCGTTGCTCAACATTATTTCTTGAAGCCCTAATGTGCCGACGCATCAACATCTCGGCAAGTTCTTCATCACGCTGCTCGATGGCATCAACAATGCGATGATGTTCAGTAAAAGCACGTTGTGGGCGACCGCTGGTGGCGCTAAAACGGTAGCGATACATACGCACCAAGTAATACAGCTCACCACACAGCAATTCCATTAATTTCTTATTACCGCTCCCTAACACAAGACGGTAATGAAAATCTAAATCGCCTTCTTTTTGGTAATAAGCAATATTTTCTTGTAACTCGGCCTGCTCTTCATGTTTTTTAAGCAAGGCTTTTAAACTGTCTATTTCATTTTGGGGCATACGCCTTGCAGCTAAACGGCAGGCCATACCTTCCATTGCTTCACGCACCTCATAAAGCTCTAACAGTTCGGCAATGGTTAAAGAAACCACTCGCGCACCCACATGAGGAATGCGTGTAACTAAGTGACGGCCTTCTAAACGGCGCATGGCTTCTCTTAAAGGGCCACGCGAAATACCGTATTGTTTAGCCAAGCCTGGCTCAGTAATTTTAGTACCCGGTGCAATATTGCCAGTAACAATGGCTTCTTGAATGTCTTCAAAGACACGATCAGCCAGTGTTTGCCCATCCATTGACTCAACAGTCCAGCGCTGCTCATTTTCGGCAGAATCGTTTATGATTAGCGGTTGCGGATTTAGGCTCATAAATAAGATTGTCAACAATGTGTAAATTAAACAATACTGTAGACAACTGTTACTAACGGGTCAATTAAAACCTTAGTCTAAAACACTAAGAAAAATACAACTAACTGAATTTAAAGTTTTTTTTAAAAAAAAGCCAATCGACTTATTTTATAATTTTTACAAGGTGTCAACAACTTGAGTTTATTACAGGCTCGCCAACTGCCTTTCTCGAACGGAACACGACTGCTTTTAGCCATTAAACACTGGAATTGGCCTATATTATTGGACAGTGACAGCGCTTTAAATGGCCTGACTGCTACAAAAATAACGGGTCGCTTTTCTATCGCAGCAGCAGCACCCAGTAAAAAGCTAAAAATTTATAATCAACAATCAAAAACCGAGTTATTCGCACTTAGGCAAATGAATAAAACCCTAGTCTTAGACGACGCATTAAATCATCTACCCTTTATAGGCGGCTGGTTAGGTTATTGGAGTTACGATGCAGGCAAGCTCTTTGAAACACTGCCGCAGCAGGCTAAACAAGACTTAGACTTGCCGTTAATTTGCATGGGCTATTACGACTGGGCGCTAGTCACCGATCATCAGCTAGAACAAACTTGGCTGGTTGGTGAATTTACAGAACAATTGGCGACTGAATTAATAGAACGCCTTAGCCAAGCTTACAAACAAGTTAATGCAAACACACCAGCAAATTTTAAGCTTACCCAACCCTTTATTAGCAATTTAAGCTATAACGATTACCAGCAGCGTTTTAACCAAGTACAAGCCTTGCTAAGTAGCGGTGATGTTTATCAAGTGAATTTAGCCCAGCGTTTTTCTGCCCATTATCAAGGTGATCTTTACCAAGCTTGGCAATGGTTACGTGAACAAATTGCTGCGCCTTTTGCTGCTTTTATAGATTTTGATGAAGCCACTATTTTATCTTTATCACCTGAACGTTTTTTACAAGCCACTGCAGCTGGTCTGGTTGAAACCAAGCCCATTAAAGGCACGCGCCCGCGGGGAAAAAATCCACAAGAAGACCAGCAGCTTGCCAATGCATTGTTAAACAGCAACAAAGACCGCGCTGAAAATTTAATGATTGTGGATTTATTAAGAAACGATTTAGGGCGCGTCTGCCAAACAGGTAGCATTCAAGTACCTGATTTATTCACCCTAGAAAGTTTTACCAATGTTCACCATTTAGTCAGCCGAATTATTGGACAGCTAGCAGCAGGCAAAGATAATTTAGATTTATTAACCGCTAGCTTTCCTGGTGGCTCTATTACCGGCGCACCTAAGCTTCGAGCAATGCAAATTATTGATGAACTAGAGCCGCACCAGCGCAGTGTTTATTGTGGATCAATCGGCTATTTAGATAGACGGGGCGGCATGGACTTTAACATTGCCATACGCACTTTTATTGCACATAAAAATCAGCTGCACATTTCAGCCGGAGGTGGCTTAGTCGCTGATTCAAATGGCAAAGAAGAATATCAAGAAACACTGCACAAAGTAGCGCGGCTGATTCGCTGTTTACAACCCAACTTTAGCGGTGATACAAGCTAAGCTGCTGTTAATAAGTTTTGTTGTTAATAATCTTTTAAGCGTTTAACTAAAGGCTCTTTGCTGGTGCCAATCAGGCGTATAGTCTCGGTCATACCAATCTTGCAGCCGATCTATTTCATAAAAAAGCTGCTCTAAACTACTGGCCACCCGCTGCTGTTGACCCGACTTTAATTGGGTTTCTAGCGCTTCAGTGGTTTGGGCTAAATCAGGTACACCACAATAACGGCTCGCACCATGCAAACGATGCACCGCATCCAGCAAAGCTGGATCGTTTTGGTTTTTTAGCGCCAGCTCTATCGCATCACGGCTTTCGTTTAAACTGTCTAAAAGTAAACTTAATAATTCATCCGCCACCGCCGCTTTACCTATCGCTAACTTAACCCCCATTTCATGGTCGACAGGGCAACTTTGCCAAGACTCTTCACTGTGGTTAACGTTCAATAAAGGTGCGCTGGTCAATTCAAGGGTAAAGCGCTCACCTAACCAGCGGTGTAGTAAATCCGTTAGTAGCTTTTCATTAATTGGTTTTATTAAAATATCGTTAATGCCCGCTTGTAACCAGCTTGAACGCTCTTCAACAGCTGCATGAGCAGTGCAAGCAATAATGGGTAAGGTACGGTATTGATGACCCAGCGCACGAATTTTTTTCGTGGCTTCAATGCCTGAAATAACCGGCATTTGAATGTCCATCATAATCAAATCAATTGGATGCTCAGCAACACAATGCACTGCTTGTTCACCATTTATGGCTTGCAAAGTCTCAAACCCCATTTGCTCCAATAAAGTCACCAGCAGCAAAAGGTTAGAAGGCGTATCATCGACCGCTAAAATAACAGCAGGCTTAGTTTTAGGTAATAAGGTCTTACTGGTTTGCCTAACAGTGCTGGGGTCTAATAAACCTTGCAGGGCTTGCTTTAAACGTGGCATGGCTAAAGGCTTGGTTAATAATTGCCCTGCACTTTGACGACGTAAAAATGTATGCGTGTCAGGTTCAGAAGTATTCACCAGCAACATATTAGGTAACTTAGCAACGCGCAACTGGCTTAAACAATCCAGCCAAGACTTTTCCTTAACTTGCCACGCATCCATACCCACCAACACGGCTGTAACATCTTTTAAACACAGTTTATCAGGCATTTTTTCTGGCGAATCCCAAGATTCAACCTGTGCGCCCCAACGTCGTAATTGATGCGACCAAGCTTGGTTCGTTAAGCGGTGGCTTTCTAGCACCCCAAACGTTTGTCCCACCAACCAAGGCGTAGCTTCAGGCGCGGCATTTAAAACCATTAAAGGCAGACTAAACCAAAAAGTAGACCCTTCACCTTCTACGCTTTCTAAATCGATTAACCCACCCATTTGCTGTACTAACTGCTTACAAATAGCCAAGCCTAAGCCCGTACCACCAAATTGGCGTGTTTGTGTGGTGTCGGCTTGCGTAAAAGCACGAAACAGTTTTTGACGCTGATTTTCGCTTAACCCTACGCCAGTATCAGTAACCGCAAATTTAATGTAACTCACTTGCCCTGACTGGGGTGCAATTAGCGCAGCAGAATCAGTTAAATCATCACGATCATCTAACATAATACGCAACACCACATCCCCTTTTAGGGTGCATTTAAGCGCATTACTTAATAAATTAGTGATTAATTGCTTTAACCTTAACGGATCAATGCTGACCTTTAAAGGCACATCGTCATATACTATGCCCAATAAACTAATATTTTGCCGATGACTAATGGGCGCAAACATAGATAAGCAATCATCCAAATGTTGGCGTAAATCCAAGGGCATTTCTTCTAAAACCATCATGCCTGCTTCAATTTTAGAAAAATCTAAAATGTCGTTAATAATGCCTAGCATGGTTTCTGAGGTGCTTAGAATATGATTAATGTATTCTTTTTGGCGCTGATCCATTGAGGTACGTGACAAAAGATTAGAAAAGCCAACAATGCCATTCAATGGCGTGCGAATTTCATGGCTCATATTCGCTAAAAACTCAGACTTAATTCGGCTAGCCTGCAAAGCATCTTTTCGCGCTTGGTCTAGCTCAATATTTTTAATCTCAATCGTTTCTAAGCTACGCAGCGAATCCTCATGCACTTCGTCAATGGATTGTTGATAACTTTCATCCCTTTCTGCCAACTGCTTAGTCATTGCAACCAAACTTTCTTGAAGTCTTTCTAGCTCTAACACACTTGAGTAGCGATAAGTGGATGAATAAGACGATAAAGTAGCATGGGTATATTTACCTTCAGCAACAGCCAATAATAAAGTACGTGCCTGCTCTAAATGCATTTGTAAATAACTAACAAGGTAATGCGTTAATAATAAACTCAGCAAAAACAACCCTGTGATTAAACCACCACTTAATAAGGCTAAACGGTATTTATATAACAACAAAGGCGTAAGGCTAAGCTCTAATTCTGCCCAACCCAGTAGTTGCTGACTACCCAGCAACCGTTGACGGCTAAGGTCTCTTTCGTGACTTAATAATTCAAAAATAGGTTGCACAAAGCGCAGCGTTTCTTCTTCTTTAGCGACTTGTGCTTGTAATTGCCAACGTAAATTAGGATAAAACTGCAAAGGGCGCATACTTGGCCCAGCGTGTAAAAGACTGATTTGGCTTGAATCGTACAGCGAAAAAGCACGTACATCTTGATTCTCCAGCAACTGCTCAGCTAAAAACTTAACATCGTTCAAAGATTCTAGCTTGTTAAGACTTAATGCCAGCCTAGAACTAAGGTTTTTTAGCATTAGCTGACCACGTTCTAATAGCTGCTCATCCAAGGCTTTAAAATGGGTATTTAACAACCAGCCACCCGTTGCTAGCGTTAATAACCACAAGGGCAAAAAACAACCAAAAATAATCCAGTTTTTTAAAGAAAAACGCATCCCTTGCTTTTTATTTTCACCCATGAGCTTATTTTTTCTTATCGCTTAATTGTTTTTTGGTTGGCAGTTACTTTCTTTTAACTGGCTTTCTTTTAACTTGGCAGCTTCCCAATAAACATCTAGCTGTTCTAACGAAAAGCGCTGTTTAGCATCGGCTTGGTTAGCAACCGTTAACGGTTTACCTGTGTCTAAACACAAGGTTTCAATCATTTTAAAACGCTGTTCAAACTTACGGTTAGTGCTGCGTACAGCACTTTCTGGGTCTACTTTTAAATGCCGCGCTAAATTAACGGAGGCAAATATAAAATCCCCCATTTCGGCGGCTACTTCATCTTGATTGCCAGCGGCTAAAGCTTCTCGAATTTCAGCCAGCTCTTCTTCCATTTTGTCCAACACTAATAAAGGGTCGTCCCAATCAAAACCAACCTTAGCGGCTTTCTTTTGTAGTTTCACCGCGCGTGTCATCGCCGGTAAATTAAGTGGCACACCATCTAACAAGGATTCGGCTGGCAACTCGCCTTTTAATTCACGCTCAGCCGCTTTCACCTTTTGCCATAATTGGCTGACTTCTTCAGGCGTTTGTGGCTGTTCACTCACAATACCCGTAGCAACGCCTGAACCGTATAACTCACCATCAGGGAAGATATGTGGATGGCGCGTCACCAGCTTATTAGTCAATACATCCACAATGTCGGCAAAATTGTAGCGCTGCTCTTCGTTAGCAAGCTGGGCATAAAAAATCACTTGCAGCAGCAAATCACCCAGCTCTTCTTTTAGGTGCTCAACGTCATTGGCTTCAATGCATTCCACCACTTCATACACTTCTTCTAATGTGTGAGGTACTAAAGATTGGCGCGTTTGTTTTAAATCCCAAGGACAACCCGTTTCTGGGTCACGCAATCGAGCCATTAAATTCAGCAAATCGTCTAATGCATAAGGTCTTTGCACAATTCATCTCTTTTAATTAATGCTTATTTCAGGCTTTAGCCATTAGGTTTTTGACGAAAGCGCTGTACATCTACCACATTGGGTAGCTGATTAATTTTATTCAACACTTGCCCTAGCGCTTCTAATCCCAACACCTCTAAAGTCACTAAAATATTGGCAAGGTTTTCTTTTTTATTCGTCAAGGTATTTACCGATAAAACATTCGCCTTTTCATTGGCTAAAACCACGATAATATCCCTCAGCAAGCCGGTACGATCCCAAGCTTTAATACGAATATCCACCGGATGCATTTGTAGTTTATTACTGCCCCATTCTACATTCACTAAACGGCGGGGATCTTCAGCACGCAACTGGGTAATGTTAGCGCAATCTTGACGGTGAATTGTGACGCCTCTACCTAGCGTGATGTAACCAATAATATCATCGTCAGGCAAAGGCTGGCAGCACTTAGCCATTTGGGTCATTAAATTGCCAACACCCAAAATGGTAATATCATCTTTGCTGGATGCTTTGCGACTGGAAGGACGTGTTAGTAGTCGGTCGAGTTGGTCAATGTCTTCCGTTTCACCAAACAACTGCTGCGCCATTGATAAAACTTGACCTGAACGTAAATCGCCTGCACCTAAAGCTGCATACAAATCCTCTTCGTTCTGTAGATTGTGTGCTTTAGCTAACGCCGCCATATCTAAACCTTCAAGGCTTAAACGCTTAAACTCTTTTTCAATTAATTGGCGACCACCTTCAACATTTTTATCGCGGTCTTGTAGCTTAAACCAGTTCTGAATTTTAGCTCTGCAACGGGTACTTTGCACATAACCCAAAGCAGGGTTTAACCAATCGCGGCTGGGCGAACCTTCGCCTGCTGCCGTTAGAATTTCGATCTGCTCGCCGGTTTTAAGGGTGTAGTTCAGCGGTACAATGCGCCCACCCACTTTAGCGCCTCGGCAACGATGGCCTATTTCAGTATGAACACGGTAAGCAAAATCGATGGGCGTTGCACCTTGCGGCAAGTCAATAACATGACCGTCAGGGGTAAAAACATAAATACGGTCTTGAGCAATATCACCTTGCAACTCATCACGCAGGCCAGTTAAATCACCAATTTCTTCTTGCCAATCCAATACCTGTCGCAGCCAAGCAATTTTTTCTTCGTAAGCATTACTTTTATTAGCAGCATCTGTGCCTTTATAAAGCCAATGCGCGCACACCCCTAACTCAGCTTCTTCATGCATAGCAAAGGTGCGAATTTGGACCTCTAAGACTTTGCCGCCATCCGTAATAACCGCCGTGTGTAATGAGCGATAACCGTTATCTTTAGGCGTAGCAATGTAATCATCAAACTCATTAGGAATGTGTTTATACATAGAATGCACTATGCCCAACACCGCATAACAATCCCGCACTTCTGGCACTAACACCCTAACAGCACGAATATCGTACACTTGCGAAAAGTCGATTTTCTTATTTTTCATCTTGCGCCAAATCGAATAAATATGTTTGGCACGGCCTTGTAAATCAGCACCTTCAATGCCTTGATCTTTAATCGCAACGCTTAATTCTTGTAACGTTTTTTGAATGTATTCAGCACGGTCCATGCGCTTTTCAGCCAGCAACCTAGCAATGTACTTATAGCTGTCTTCTTCTAAATAACGAAATGATAGGTCTTCTAATTCCCACTTAATGTGCCCAATACCCAAACGGTGGGCTAAAGGGGCGTAAATATCAAACACTTCACGCGCTACTTTTAAGCGTTTTTCATTGGTCGCTGTTTTAATTTGCCGTAAAGCGCAAGTACGCTCGGCTAATTTAATGAGTGCAACTCGCACATCATCAACCATAGCAACCAACATTTTACGCAGTTTTTCTAAAGGGTTTTGCTGTTGACCAAAAGCAGGCGCATCGCTGGTTTTAGTTTGGCTAATACTGGCCATTTGATGCACACCATTCACCAGCCCCGCGACGGTACTGCCAAACTGTTTTTCTATTGCCGTTAAGCTCACCAGCTCTTCACGCACCCCACGGTACAAAATAGCAGCAACTAAGGTGTCATCATCCATGCGTAATTCACCCAGAATATCAGCCATTTCTAAGCCGGTTCTAAGGTTGCTTGCGCCTTCATACCACTGCCTTTTTTCTGTTTCTGCACGTTTTTCTAGTGTTGCAGCCAAATCAGCAGCAGCCCTTATTCGTGCCGGATTAGCTAACGTAACATCCAGTTGTAAGTGATCCAGCCAGCGATCTAAATTAACACTGCCATCTGAATTCAGTGGTTGGTCGTCTCTTACCTTTACCATAGCTTTATCGCCCTAGTGTTTTTCCGCTATCAATGCTGCCTGTTATTGCTAATCAGCGCTAGCCAAGGCGTTGTTAGCAAACACGCCAGTAGAAAGGTAACGATCCCCACGGTCACAAATAATCGCAACCAGTATGGCATTTTCTAATTCAGCCGCCAGCTTCAGCGCACCAGCCACCGCACCACCGGAAGAAACGCCCGCAAAAATGCCTTCTTCAAGTGCTAAACGCCGCATGGTCACTTCAGCTTCTTGCTGGCCAATATCCAACACCTTGTCTACACCTTTGGCATCATAAATGCTGGGCAGGTATTCAATTGGCCAACGGCGAATACCGGGAATATTGGCATTTTCAGCAGGCTGTAAACCAACAATTTGCACTTGAGGATTTTGTGCTTTTAAGTAGCGTCCTGTGCCCATAATTGTGCCAGTCGTGCCCATCGAACTAATAAAATGCGTTACTTGGCCCGCTGTTTGCTGCCAAATCTCTGGGCCAGTGGTCTGGTAATGAGCCAAAGGATTATCCAAGTTACCAAATTGGTTTAATACCTTACCTTTACCCTGCTGCTGCATAGCTAACGCTAGGTCGCGTGCGCCTTCCATACCTTTTTCTTTACTCACTAAAATTAACTCAGCACCATAAGCCTGCATTGCCCATTTACGTTCATCCGATGCCGTTGCTGGCATAATCAAAATCATTTTATAACCCATCACCGCAGCAGCCATAGCAAGAGCAATGCCAGTATTGCCCGACGTTGCTTCAATCAACGTATCACCTTGCTTAATTTCGCCACGCAACTGTGCCTGCTGCAGCATTGAAAAAGCCGGACGGTCTTTAACAGAACCCGCCGGATTATTACCTTCAAGCTTTACCAACAAAGTATTATTCTTACCGGCATTTAAACGCTGCAAACGCACTAATGGCGTATTACCAACTAGATCAGCAATGCTAGGCCAAGCGGATGAAGAACCGTTAGAAACACTTGATATTTTATTCATAATTTTTATGACCTTCTCGTTACCATCTTTTTAAGACACCAGATCAATGACTAAACCTTTAATGCTAACAAGCCTTCTAGCAATCGCAACACGGTCTTTTTGTTCACTCATAATTAAGTTCATTAAATCTTCTGCTTCTTCATCTATGCGACGCACAATTTGGTGTCTATCAGCGGGATGCCAACCAGGACCTACGTTTTCTACTTGGAAACCACCTTTCACCACCTTACCAACAAGATTAGACAGCAGCACTTTAAAAACTTCCAAATTACCAATACTGGGATTACGTTCTAATTCATCACCGGCTTGACCAATTAATTCTTGTAGCTGATTTAATTCTTCTTTAAAGGCAGCACGACCACCCGAGGCAACTTGGTGCATTAGCTGGTCATTAAAGCTTAATGCGTTCTTACTTGCCGTACCGTCAGTTTTAGCTGATCGCGCTTTTTGACGATCGGAACGCAAGTTTTTAAGCATAGTATTAATGGGTAACATTATTATTTACCATCAGCGGTGTTAACAGCAGCAGCATTAACAAAAAGGGGTTCGCCGGTAAACTTACCTTGCTGCTCGCTAAAAAGACGCAGTTGTGTTGCGGCTTTTTGTAGCTCAGCTCGGTATTGTTCTTCAAGGGCAAGGCGAGTTTTATCTTGCTCAACTTTTTCTGTTGAAGAAAGGTTGGTATATTCTTTATGCGTTGCTAGATTTTTGGTTTGTTGATAAAAAGTATCGAACACCACCAAGTCGGCACGTTGCACATAAATACCTTCGTCTAATAAATCTAAAAATACCCGCACCCGTAAGCAACCTTCCGTTAAGCTAACCTGTTGCTCTTCAAGTGCTTTTGCTAATAAAAATAGATTTTCTAAAACATTTTCACGTGCTTTTAAACGCTCTTGTTCATGGGTTTGTTGGGCTAAAGCAACTTGACGTTTAGCTTCATAGTGCAGGTGCGCCGCATAACCGGCGAGGGGGATAATAAGGGCGATAGCCGCAGCTAAAAAAATTGTCGCGTCTTGGGCGCTCATACACAGTTACTCTTGCTGAATAATAGCGCCCAAGGATAGCAGAAAACAAACGTTTAGCGCACTAGCCTGTGTTACTAACCCGTGTTACGCAAACCTGCTGCAATGCCTGCCATAGTTACCATTAACGCCCGTTCAAGCATCTCAGGTTGAGTGCTGCAAATTTGCGCTTGCTCACACGCCCTAACCCTTGCCAATAGCTCCGACTGCAACTGATGTAAGGGAATAATGTAAGGATTACGCACACTAATCGCCTGCTGAGTTAAAGGTACACGCTCTAGCAATTGCGTTTGCTCACGCAAAATTAACAAGCGCTCTACTAGCTGTTTTTCACGCACACGCAATGTTTTACCTAATGGCTTTAAATCATCTTCTACAAGTAAACTCTCATAATCTTCCACCGTTGCTAAATCAACTTTAGCCAAGACCATTTCTAGCATATTCATATTACTAGCAAAAAAAGGCCACCCATCAATCATCTCACGCAATGCTTGTGTTTCGCCGCGCTCGATTGCTTTATCTAAAGCAACATCGCTGCCTAACCAAGCCGGCAGCATTAAACGCACTTGTGTCCAAGCAAAAATCCACGGAATGGCTCTTAGGCTTTCAATGCCACCACCGCCTTTGCGTTTAGCCGGACGACTGCCTAAAGGTAATTTAGACAACTCTTGTTCCGGTGTTAGCTGACGAAAATAACGCACAAAATCGGGGTGATCTTTTACCAAAGCGCGATAACCTTCCACGGCATCATTGGCAATGTTATCCATCAACAAACGCCATTCATCTTTAGGGGCTGGCGGTGGCGCAAGCGTGGCTTCCAATACAGCGCAGGTGTAAACTTCGAGCGCCCGTTCTGCTAAGGCTGGCAAACCAAATTTAAAGCGAATCATTTCACCTTGCTCGGTCACTTTTAAACGCCCCTGCACCGAACCTGGCGGTTGTGCCAAAATAGCCGCTTGCGTAGGGCCGCCACCACGCCCCACCGTACCACCACGACCATGAAACAAGGTAAGGTGAACTTTACGCGCTGCACACACACGAGTCACCGCTTCTTGCGCCCGATATTGCGCCCAACTCGCCGCTAATTGCCCAGCATCTTTTGCAGAGTCAGAATAGCCAATCATCACTTCTTGGCGACCACTGGTATACTGCTGATACCAAGGCAAAGATAATAAGCCATCAATCACTTTAGGTGCCCGTTCTAAATCAGCCAGCGTTTCAAATAACGGTGCTATACGCATGGTGCGCTCTAAGCCTGCTGTTTTTAACAACAAAGCAACGGCTAATACGTCCGATGGCTGCGCTGCCATTGAAATGACGTAAGCACCCAAAGCATCGGCGCGTTCACGCGCAATCACCTTACACGTATCTAATACTTCACGGGTTTCATCGCTGCAAGGCCAATGTTCTGGCAATAAAGGGCGCGGGTTGGTGAGTTCATGCAACAAAAAATCAACCTTGCGCTGCTCATCCCATTCAGCATAATCACCCAAACCTAAATAATTCGCGGCTTCAGCAATCGCCTGTGCATGACGCGGTGCTTCTTGGCGCACATCAAGGCGTAGCAGATTCATACCAAAAGTGGCTAGACGGCGCAGAATATCCAGCAACAAACCATCGGCAATCACTTTCATGCCTTGTTCGCACAAAGACTCATAACACAGCACCAGCGGCTCACGCAGCCCTGCAACTTCAAATAAAATACGCTCATCATCGTAAGGCTTGCCGTCTAACTGTGCCTTTAGCCAATCAAGCGTAGCGCGTAATCTGTCACGCACCTGCCCCAAAATAACACGGTAAGGTTCACGCACTGGGCCAACCCGTTCGGTTAGCGCAGCGCTGGCTTGGTACATAGAAAGCTCGGCACGTAGCTGGTCGATGTCACGGTAATAAAGATCAGCGGCCATCCAACGTGATAACCACAAAACCTCTTGAGTAATACGCGCCGTAACACGTGGATTACCATCACGATCACCGCCCATCCAAGATGCAAAACGAATGGGTGCAGCATCCAGCGGTAAAGATTGACCTGTTAACGTGATGAGCTGCTCATCTAATTGCCGGTAATAAGCAGGCACAGCTTGCCATAACGAGTTTTCAATGACCGCAAAACCCCAACGCGCTTCATCAACTGGCGTTGGGCGCTGGGCACGAATTTCATCGGTATGCCAAGCTTGGGCAATTAACTGTTCAAGGCGATGCAAGACATCTTGACGTGCTTTATCGTTAGGACAGGTTTCGTAATCAGTAAGGCAATCATCTAATAAATCGTATTTTTGAATCAATGTGCGGCGGCTAATTTCGGTAGGATGCGCCGTAAAAACTAACTCAACCCGCTGCTCAGTTAACGACTTATAAATAACTTGAGGTGCTAAACCTGAGTTTTTAAGTTTATCCAACAACAAGGTTAAACCGGGCTGCTCACCTGCACGGTAATCTTCAACCACGCGCTCACGCGCTCGATAATGTTGTTCTGCAGCATTGGCAAGGTTTAAAAACTGATTAAAAGCCCGCGCAACCGGCAAGAGCATTTCATCGTCTAAATCATTCAGCATTTGACTAAGGCATTGCGGCGTTGCTTCGCCTTGATGCACTTGTTTAGAAAGATTACGAATGGATTCAACCAATGCTAAAAATTCTTCGCCGCGTGCTGCACTCATGGTGCGACCCAACCCTTCACCTAAAATACGTACCTGTTCCCTAAGCGATGCATCTAAATTAGTCATTTTGCACTCCTTTAAACAAAGTTAGACATTGCCTCAGCATCAAGAATGGCACGCCTTAGCAAGTGCAACAAGCCGAAAAACCTTAAAAACCTCACTTTTTTACAGTTTTTTAGGATTTTTTAGGAAAAGGGCTTGCTAAAATAAAGTATCTGTATATAATTCGCACCCGTTGGCTATGTAGCTCAGCTGGTTAGAGCACATCACTCATAATGATGGGGTCCCCTGTTCAAATCAGGGCATAGCCACCAAAAAAAGCGTTGTTAAAGGCGAGTATTTAGCAAAAATTTGAAATAAGGCTTGACCTTATAATTATTTCTACTAGAATACAGCCCGTTGTTGAGTAAAGCCTTTTAGGTAACGTTCCCGAATAGCTCAGTCGGTAGAGCAGTAGACTGTTAATCTATTGGTCGTAGGTTCAAGTCCTACTTCGGGAGCCAACTCACTCAATAGCAAATTAGTAAAGAAATGCATACGTTCCCGAATAGCTCAGTCGGTAGAGCAGTAGACTGTTAATCTATTGGTCGTAGGTTCAAGTCCTACTTCGGGAGCCAAGCATTTTCTGCTAAACCCAATTTTAAAGTACTTTTTCTGCTTTAAAATATCCAAATAGAAATAAATTCAAAAATAAACTATTAACCTCAAGTGTTAATGGATTTTTTTGTTGTTTTAATTAAAACAGCAGCAACTGCTGCTGTTATCCAACCGATCTAAAGGCTAGCTAAAACGGCTTCTGCGGTACTGACTTTAAGTTCGTTAGGTGCTTCAACGTTCAGTTGCGTCACTATGCCATTGTCAATAATCATCGCGTAACGTTGCGAACGAATACCACCAAAAGCAGCGGTATCCATGTCTAAACCCAACGCCTTGGCAAAGCTAGCATCGCCATCGCTTAACAGGGTGATTTCTGAAGCATTTTGCGACTCAGCCCAAGCCTTCATAACAAAAGCATCGTTCACCGCCACACAAGCAATTAAGTCGACACCTTTGGCTTTTAATTGATCGGCAAGCACTATAAAACCAGGCAAGTGTGCATCAGAGCAAGCCGGTGTAAAAGCACCTGGTACAGCAAATAAAACCACTTTTTTATTGGCAAATAATTTGGCTGTTGCATGGTTAACCATGCCATCTTTGGTTAACTGACTTAACGTTGCTGCAGGTAAAGCTTGACCTTGCTGTATCATTTTAAGCATCCTCATTTTTTAAAAATTACGTCTTTAACAAAAATTGCATTACAAAACAGGCATAACCTGTTCGTAATACTCAGCATAATAAGGGTGATAAGGGCCTAAAGGAAAGCTTTGTCGATTGCCTTGCGGCGCTAAAAATGCCCGCTTATGCAACGATTGCGTCAAGGGAATGTAATTAGGAACCGAACGCTCAACCGCTGCTTGCACTGCATTGACGACCAAACCTGCCAATCCACCGCCACCATTATTATTGGGCGAATAAACCGCGTTAAGGCGTTGCTGCCACAACAGCGAACCATCCGCAGCCACTAATCTATATTCAAAATCCACCTCAGTGCTGGCAGCAAAAACAACATACTTAGAAGTCCACTGATGAATTGTTACATACAAAATAGCATCGGCTTTAAACAGATTAGCTAATTGCTCAGGCGGCGCAGCAAAGACTTCTGCGGCTTCATAATACCCTTCAAATTCTAATAATGTTTTTACAGTATTGACTGGAAAGACATAAAAACCTTTTTCAGCCAAATAATAAGGTAAAGTAGCTAACACCGATGTTGTAGCCTGCACATCAGTCACTTCATTTAAAGGCGGTACAATTAAAATTGAAGCAGGACGTACACCGTTAAAATTATCAGGAAACGCAACCGTTTGGGTAGCACAGCCAGTCACTAAAATAGTCAGCAGCAGCACTAAACTCATGGATAAAGTAGTTGCTAAGCGCTTCATAACCTAGCCTCTAAATTTTGAATCAACGCACCCAACATGGGGCGGCTTTCTGGCCAAAGTTCGTATTCCATTTTATAAAATACCAGCGCATTTTTATAATTGCCTTGTTCTAACATAAACGTACCTGCTTCAGCACACAGCCCAGGCGCTAACTGTTTTATAGTCTGATTATTTACGCGCTGGTTATTTAAAGCTTGTTGTTGGTTAATAAAGTTGATGTATTGTTGAATGGCTTGTTCTTTATATTCAGGATCATGGTAAACAGTAAACAAAGTTTGTTCGTATTTTCCCCAGTTATACAAGCGTGTGTCGGTTGCACAACCCGTGGTTAAAATAACAATTAGAGCTAGCCCTAATCGTTTTTTATTAGCCCAGTACAGGTTAATCATAATCACCCACTTTTATCATTTTATGAGTACCTGCACCTAGGTAAACTTTTTCGCTAAATACTTTTTTAGTGCCGCTAAATAATTCGAGTGTGTGCGAACCATCAACGATTCTTAAACGCTCTTTACCCGCTTGGTATTGGCTCACTTTGCCGTAAGAAACACCGTCAATTTTTAGTTCATAGGTTTTGGCTGCTGTTGATTGCAACTCAAAAGCAACACTTGGGCGGTCATCAACCACTTGAGTGCTGTGGGTTGGGCTTTGTACACAAGCGGTTAGCGTCAAAAAAAATAAAGCCATTAAAAAGAATCGCATTATTTTTGCTCCTTAATTTGTAGCTGATTAAGTTCATAGCCAACCACTGAACCCTTAGTTAAACTTGCCGCAGCGCCTTGATTCAAAATATCCTCGCCAAACAAGCTGATAACCTTTAACTCGCCTATTTTTTTACCCGGTAAGGTAATCGTTGCACCCGTTGTTTGAGATTTCACTTTATGGCCTTTGGTTTCAATATCAAACACCATACCAGTTTGAACGCCTTGGCTTTTACCGCCACTAATAAAAAGTAGCTCGCCTTCTTGCCCTAGAATATCGGCCGTCCAAGGCTTTTCCATAAATAAACGGGTCATTTTGTCAACGGCAGCGGTGACTGCGGCGGCAATGGCTTGATCGTTTAAACTACCGTCATAACTAGCAGCAGAACCAAAACCCATCGTTCTTGCGTGTTCGGTAGAAGCAATGCCAGAGCCAGTTACTGATTCAAAGGCGCGACCCGTTGTTACATCAACAAGGCGTAGATCAACCGTTGCACTGGCTTGCTGTTTTTTAGAAGACGAAAGAAAACCGCGCTCGCCCGTGGTTGCACGACCAAATTGCGTTAACGAACCAATCACCAGCGTGTCGACTCCAACAATATCCAGGGTTTGACCCGATAGCTCTGCTTCGTTCTTGAGCAAAACAAGGTCTGGGCGTTCAAACACTAAAAAGCGGTTGCTATTAGTTAGCGCCTGCAAAAACATATCGGTAACTTTGCCACCTAGCTGATCTTGTGCATTTTCACGCAGCAAGCTACGACCATAATTAGTTTCGTTAGACAAGCGACCCACCGCTATTTTGCGCTTTAAACGTAGCGATTCTTTTTCGGTCTGCTGCTGAGCTTTTAATTGTGCTTCGCGTTGCTGTGATTCAGTCACTTTAACGTCAGCATCCTTCATCGGGGGTGTTTGTGTCGCACAACCCGCCAGCGTCAGCGCTGCTATGAATGCAAAGGTCTTTTTCATTAGTTATTTCCTTTTACAATTTTAATGGCGTTTCAAAACATCAATCACTTTAACAACAGCGCTGCTGTTATTGGAAAAAACCGGCTAGCAGCTTGCTTGAGTGAATCAGCCGTCAGTGATTCAACACCATAAACCTCGACAGTAGCATTCTTTTTGGTTTTAATGCGGTCGGCTAATAAATCAAAATCACCGTCGCCTGAAACCAAAACAACCGTGTCACTCAATTCGGCATACTCCATCGCATCCAAAGCAATCCCCACATCCCAATCACCTTTAGCAGAACCATCTGAGCGTTGAATAAAAGGCTTTAACTTCACTTCAAAACCAATGGCTTTAAGAATGTTTTGAAACTGTTGTTGTTTTGGATCACCACGGTCAATAGCATAAGCAACGGCTTTAATCACCTGCCTATTTTGAGTCACCTTTGCCCAGAATTGGTTGTAATCAAAATTGCGACCAAACGCTTGTTTAGTCGTGTAATAAACATTTTGCACATCCACTAAAATGGCTATTTTTTGCATTTTAAACTCCGTCATAAATAACACCTTATATTTTTCTGGTAGTTCAATATTGAACTTTTTACCAAACATTGAGTCTTAGGCAGTAGAAAGTATTATTTTAATAACAACACGATAATCAAGGTAGTCTATGCAAATTAAAGAACTAAAAAAACAAATTAAATTAAGTCCAACGCTTCAAGTGTGTGTGATTAGTCATGCCTCCAGTGGTTTTTACCTAGTGCAAATTCGTAATGGTGAAAATATTGACTTATTAACTAACTGGCGTGGACAGCAGCGTGTTTTTCGCAGCCTAAGTGAAGCCACTAATGAATTAAAAAGTCAGGGCATTACACGAGCGGTATTGCTTAGCCATGTAGCCAACGATGAGATGATTGGTCGTCAAACTTATTACCAAGGCTTAAACCCAACGGCCCTAAACCTTAGCTTTTAAGCATCCGATTAATTAATCGCCTAATTAACTGATCCAAGCATTATACAAAACTTATACATAGAGTTGCAGCTTCTGATTTGGTAGGATGGTGTAAACTATCCTTTTGCTAATGATGAGGTTTGCCAGTGTCTTCAACAAAAAAGCCCCCTTTTGCAGTATTACTGGTGAATCTGGGAACGCCAGATGCACCAACACCTTCCGCTGTTAAAAAATACCTAGCTGAATTTTTATGGGACCAGCGTGTGGTGGATGTTGCGCGTCCACTTTGGTGGCTAATTTTGCATGGTATTATTTTACGTTTTCGCCCCAGCCGTGTTGCTAAAAATTATCAGCAAGTTTGGACAGACGACGGCTCGCCACTATTAGCCATTAGCAAGCAGCAACGTGCTGGACTAGAAGCCAAATTAGAAGAAAGCCTTGGTAAAAAAATCCCTGTTTTATTAGCCATGACTTACGGCTCGCCTTCAATGGAAGATGTTGGCCGTGAAATGCGTCAGCTAGGCGTGGAAAAATTGCTTGTACTGCCTATGTACCCACAGTTTTCATCGTCAACCACAGCAGCAGCTTTTGACCGTTTAGCCAGCAGTCTTAAAAAATGCCCACATTGGCCAGAGCTGCGCTTTATTCGTGACTATGCAACGCACCCTGCCTATATTCATGCTTTAGCACAATCGGTTCGCCAATCTTGGCAAGTTCAAGGCAAACAATCAGAACAGCTCATTATGTCTTTTCACGGCATCCCGCAGCGCTACACAAAAAAAGGCGATCCTTACGAAAGGCATTGTGGTGCTACTGCTAATGCACTGGCTAAAGCACTGGGCTTGCAAGAAGAACAATGGAAGTTAACCTTTCAATCACGCTTTGGACGTGAACCTTGGTTACAACCCTACACGGATGAAACCTTGAAAACTTTAGGTGCAAATAAAACTGAAAGTATTTCAGTGATTTGCCCCGGATTTAGTGCTGATTGTTTAGAAACGCTGGAAGAAATTGAAGGTGAAAACCGTGAGTATTACGAAGCAGCAGGTGGCAAAAACTTCACTTACATTCCTGCTCTTAACTCACGCCCTGAACACATTGAAATGATGGAAAAATTAGTTATACAGCACACGCAAGGTTGGTAAAACCTATTTTTTGCACATTAATCGGGGTATAACATGAGCTTAAATCAGCAGGATGAAAATCCTAACCTAGGTTTTCGTAGCTTATTTAATCGGCCTTCTACTGGTTCAGTGCAGCGTAAAAAACCTGGCCAACCACCGGGTACGCTATTACACACGGGTGAACAAAAACTAGATAAAATGCTGATGAAAGTGCATGACTATGATGCAAACCGTTACGATAGTTTTGCGATTGAAGCTTTAGACCCAGCCGCTGCTTATTTACGCCCAAGTAGTAAAACTTGGATTCAAATTCAAGGCTTGCACGACATCACTGAACTACGCAAAGTCATGGATTATTTTGAGCTACACCCGCTGGTTCAAGAAGACATTGTTAGCATTAACCAGCGCCCGAAAGTAGAGCCTTATGGTGAGATTATTTTTGTGGTAGCTCGGATGATTACTACCCGCCAAAAAGGTGAAGAAACAGAGCTTAAATCTGAGCAGGTTAGCTTGGTTTTAGGTAAAAACTTTGTATTGTCTTTTCAAGAAAGTGACGACCCTTTATTTGATCCGGTTATACGTCGTATGTTAGTGGCAAACACACGTTTGCGCCGTCACAGTATCGACTTTTTAGCCTATGCTTTATTAGATAACTTGGTTGACCATTACTTCACCGCATTAGATTTTATTAACGAAACCATTGAGGATATGGAAGAGCGTGTACTAGAAAACCCTGATCCTGCTGATCTACAAAGCATTCATGCTTTGCGCCGTGATTTGATATTTTTTAGAAAATCAGCTTGGTCATTACGTGATGGTGTTAATGGCTTAATTCGTGATGACTCGCCACTTATTAGCGCTGAAATTAAAATTTATTTACGTGACGTTTATGACCATCTAGTGCAAGTTATTGACAGCATAGAAAGCCAACGAGAACTGGTATTTAGTCTTTATGATATGTACACCTCATCGCTTAGTGACCGCATGAATGAAGTAATGAAAGTGCTGACGGTCATTTCTACGCTATTTATTCCGCTTACTTTTATTGTGGGTGTCTATGGAATGAATTTTAATCCAGATAGCAGCGCATGGAATATGCCAGAGCTTAACTGGGCATTTGGCTATCCAGCGGCTTGGGGTTTAATGCTAGTGATTACAGCATCCATGCTCTACTATTTTAAACGCAAAGGTTGGTTTTAAAAGACTGATTATTGATTAGCTAAATCTTTTTTAGGTTTGTTACTGCGCTTGGTCGCTGCTTTTTGAACACTAAAACCTTGAGTACGGGCAAGCGTTTTAGTATTTAAATGCAACGCAGCCTTAGCCATCATGTGGGCGCTTACCGGCGCAGTAATAAATAAGAAAATAGTAATCAGGACCTCATGGATACTAAACATAGAGTTTTTTAGGCTAAAAAAAATCATCGACGCAATCAATAAGCTGCCTACACCCAAAGTCGTTGCTTTAGTTGGTGCGTGTAGGCGCATATAAAAATCAGGCAAGCGAGCCACGCCAATCGAGCCGATCAGCATAAATAAACCACCTAATAACACAAAAAAACTTAAAATTAATTCAATCCAATTCATGGTATTTTCTACTCAATAATATCGCCACGTAGCAAGTATTTACACAATGCAGCGGTACTTACAAAACCGAGCAGTGCAATCAATAACGCAGCTTCAAAATAAAGGGGCGACCCCATGTACATACCTAAAATAATAATTAAAGCAATACTATTAATGTATAAAGTATCCAGCGCCAAAATTCGATCAGCAATGCTAGTACCTCGAATTAATCGCCACAAACTCAATAAAAGTGCCAAAGCGATCATGCCACTAACTAGGAATAGCGCTGTATTTAGCATCCAAAAATCTCCTTTAGCGGTGCTTCATAGCGGGTTTTAATCGAATCAATTAACGCTTGCTCACTGACTAAATTCAGGGCATGAATATACAGCCAACAGTGATCTTCAGAAATATCACAACTTACTGTACCGGGTGTTAAAGACACGGTGCTAGCCAGTAAAGTGATAGGGAGGTTGCCTTTAAGGTCTAATGGCACAGCCACAAACCCTGGGTTCATTTTTCTCAATGGTCCCAAAATAAGTACAGCCACCTGCATATTCGCCATAAAAATATCCATCAACACCAATAAAAAATAACGCACCGCTAAAAAAGGCCGGCGTATAGTCGGTTGTGGGTGTTGTAGGCAATTCACCAATAAAGGAATAACAACAGCAAAAACAGTGGCTAAAAAAATATGACCCGCTGCGATTGTATTGTTCATTAACAACCACACAACAAACAGTAGCGCACTTTGCACAGGCATAGGCAATAAACGGGAGCGCATTATTTATCCCCTTGTTGCAGTATTAAATCTAAAGTTGTTTGAATATCAAATAATTGTTCAGCCGCTAATTGGGTGTATTCAGTAATGCTACCCGCAAAAATAACCATCAACGGTGAACAAGCCAGTAAAAACCAAATACCAGAAAGTTTAAGTAATGGCAGCGGCTTTACTTCTGCTGATATATTGCCTCGATTATTGACTCGCCAAAAAAGGCTAGTGCCTGCTCGGGATAGCGCAATAATTGCAGCAAGGCTACTAATCAAAATGGCAGGCCAAACCCAGCTAGCGATTAGTGATGTCTGACCAGCCGCTTGTAACAACATAAGCTTGCCAATAAAACCAGAGAAAGGCGGCATTCCTGCTACGCTTAACGCGGCAACAAAAAAAGCGGTACCCAATAAAATCGGTTGCTGCACACGGCGTGCTGCCACAAAACGATCACCCGGTTTACCCCGTTGCTCACCAATTGCATCGGCTAATAAAAACAATGCCGCAGCAACCAAAGTGGAATGAACTAAGTAATAAAGCGCGGCACCAATGGCTTGAGGTGTAGCAATGGCAGCAGCAATCAGCAAAGTACCGACTGAAATAATCACCAAATTAGCCGCCAGCATTCTTAAACTGGGGCTGGCTAAAGCACCAACAGCACCAATAGCCAGTGTCAATAAAGACAAAGGCCATAACCAAGGCTGGATTAAGTTAGCTAATTCACCAGCTTCTGGGCCAAAAATAAGCGTATGTACACGTAAAATACTGTAAATACCTACTTTGGTCATAATTGCAAACAAAGCAGCAACGGGTGCGCTAGCAGCAGAATAAGTACGCGGCAACCAGAACTGTAGCGGCAATAAGGCAGATTTTAAGCCAAATACTACCAGCAATAATAAACCACCTGTTTTTACAAGCGCCAACTCATCTGGATTAAGGTGATGAACCCTAGCCGCCATGTCTGCCATATTTAGCGTGCCAAGCGTACCGTACAAGATACCCAAGGCGAACAAAAAGAATGCTGAACCAACCAAGTTAAGCACAACATAATGCATAGCCGCCTGTGTCCGCTGCTTACCACCGCCGTGAATCAGCAATGAATAAGAAGCCATAAGTAGCACTTCAAAGAACACAAAGAGATTAAACAAATCACCGGTTAAAAAAGCACCGTTAACACCTGCCACTTGAAACATAAACAGTGGATAAAAATGCATCCCCGTATTGTCATCACCACCCGTGGCATAAAGCAAAGCACCCAAGGTCAACAAGCTAGTTAACAGCACCATTAATGCTGACGTTCGATCCAATACCAGCAAAATACCAAAAGGCGGTTTCCAATCACCTAAAAAGTAAAGTTGTATACCTTCTAAATGAGCAACTTGAATCATCCAAATGCCCAGCGCAATAATCACTAAGCTAGCCAACAAGGTGACGCTACGCTGCCGCATTAAACTGTTAGCAATCGGTGGCAATAAAAGCAAAGTACCAATGATTAATGGAAAAATAACGGGCAGTAGCGGTAAGTGTTGCTGCATCATTTTTTCTTTTCCTCAGGCTCTATGGGCAAACGGCCATCTACATGGTCGTTGCCTAAATCGGCACGAGAGCGCATGGCAAGAATTAATAAAAACGCGGTCATCGCAAAACCAATAACAATAGCAGTTAATACCAGCGCTTGAGGCACTGGATCGGTATACACTTCAGAAGCACCTAATACAGCAGCGCCATTGATCGTTAATCGACCACTAGAAAAAAGAAACAAGTTCACAGCATAAGAAAGCAGGGTGATTCCTACAGCAACTGGAAAAGTGCGCCCACGTAAGGTAAGAAAAACACCCGAAGCCGTCAGCAAGCCAATACTAAACGCAAACAAGGCCTCCATTAACTATTCTCCTTTATTGCAGGGCTGTGACTGGTGGTTAATTTACCTAAATTCGCCAAAATCATAAGTGTTGCACCAATAACAGTCAGGTAAACGCCTAGATCAAACAACATAGCACTGGCTAATTCAAACTTGCCAAAAATAGGCAAACTAAAATAATCAAACCAAGACGTTAAGAAAGGACGGTCAAAAAACCAACTGCCCATGCCTGTTAAAGTAGCCGTTAATATACCGCAAGCAATTAACCACTGATAATTAATCCGTAGACGGTCTTTTATCCAATCCACACCATGCGCAATGTATTGCTGAATAATAGCAACGGCGGTAATTAAGCCAGCAATAAAGCCACCACCAGGCATATTATGACCGCGTAGAAAAATATAAATAGACACTAATAAGGCAAGGGGTAATAGATTTTGTGAAACGACGCTCAACATCATAGGGTAGCGACCCGTTGCCCAAGGCCGTCCTGTCGAATCACTACTGGGCATATATAAACGCATCCGTACAATCAGCTTAAAAATACCTAAGGCAGCAATACCGAGTACAGAAATCTCACCTAAAGTATCTAGGCCGCGAAAATCAACCAAAATGACGTTGACAACGTTAGTACCACCACCACCAATTTTACTGTTTTCAAGGTAAAACCAAGAAATACTTTCTAGTGGCCGCGTAATCATTGCATAGTTAATCGTACCAATAACGCCACCAACAATGCCCGCCAAACCTAAATCTCTAACCAGGCGACGTGGATGTGATTCTTTAGGCGTATTTTGTGGCAAAAAGAACAGCGCCAGCAACATTAGAATCATCGTAACGACTTCAACTGATAGCTGAGTGAGTGCCAAGTCAGGCGCTGAAAAGCGTGCAAATGCCAAAGAAACAATTAATCCAACTACGGATAAACAAATTAAAGAAACCAGTCTTTTACGATTAAATAAAACTGTCGCAATGGCTGCTATAGCAAGAATAATGGCACCTATTAATGTTAAAGCATCAATAGGAATTTGTGATTTGTGCCCTTCTGTTGTATGAAGGTCAATCATTGGCCCTGCCATTAAGATCATGGATAAAAAGATCAACAAATAAACATAACGCTGCAGCGCATTATTTTCCAGCGTTTGCATGATGTTATGACAGCTATTAACTAAGCGCTGCATCAACCACTCAAAAATTAACTTAGCATCGGGCTCTGGAAATTGGGCTTGAAAACGAAATAAATATTTACGGTTGTAGTAAATAACTAAACCACCCAACATGGCTAAAAAGCTCATTAATAGCGGTAAATTAAAACCATGCCAAATAGCTAAGTTGTACTCTGGCAGCGCCGTACCTAACGTAGCACCTGAAGCTGTTGCTAATAATGGGCCAACAATAAAACTAGGGAAAATACCTACCAACAAACAAAGCGCAACCAATACTTCAACGGGAATACGCATAAAGCGTGGTGCTTCATGTGGCGTTTTTGGTAGGTTGATCGGCTCGCCGTTAAAAAATACGTCATGAATAAAACGCGCCGAATAAGCAACCGAAAAGACCGTACCCAGCGTTGCTAAAACAGGCACCATCCAAGATAAAGAACCTAACGTTACTTGGTGAAGGGTTTCTGCAAAAAACATTTCTTTAGATAAAAAACCATTAAACAAAGGCACGCCCGCCATCGAAGCAGCACCAACCATCGCTAAAGTGGCTGTGTGCGGCATATATTTCCACAAACCATTTAATTGCCGCATATCACGCGTGCCGGTTTCATGGTCAATAATACCTGCCGCCATAAACAATGAAGCCTTAAATACGGCGTGGTTCATAATGTGAAAAATAGCAGCAACCGTAGAAAGCTGGGTATTCATGCCTAATAAAAGCGTAATTAAACCCAAATGGCTGATTGTTGAATAAGCCAGTAACCCTTTAATATCATGCTTAAATAAAGCAACGTAAGCACCTAGCAGTAAAGTAGCCAGACCCGTCATGCTAACGATTAAAAACCACAACTCTGTACCAGACAGCACTGGATAAAAACGCGCCATCAAGAAAATACCGGCCTTGACCATTGTTGCCGAGTGAAGATAGGCACTCACTGGCGTAGGAGCAGACATGGCCTGAGGTAGCCAAAAATGAAAAGGAAATTGAGCAGACTTAGTAAACGCACCCAGTAAAATTAAAACCAATGCAACAGGATAAGCAGCGTGTTCACGAATTAAATCACCGCTGGCAAGTACCAGGCTTAAATCATAACTACCAACAATATCGCCCACTAAAAGCAAACCAGCTAATAAAGCTAATCCTCCGGCACCTGTCACGGTAAGCGCCATACGAGCGCCTTTGCGTGCTTCGGTTTTATGCGACCAAAAGCCAATTAGCAAGAATGAACTAATACTGGTTAATTCCCAAAAAAACCATAATTGAATAATATTGCCAGATAATACAATACCCAGCATGGCCGTCATAAAAAGAATAAGGTAGGAATAAAACAGCGGCATATTGTCTTTTTCAGACAGATAATAACGCGCATAAAGAATGATTAATTGCCCAATGCCTAAAATAAGCAACGCAAATAACCAAGCCAAGCCATCCAACCTAAAAGCGACTTCAAGACCTGCTAAGGGTATCCATTCAAAGCTTGTTGTTAATACTTCACCACTGAAAACAGCAGGTGCTTGTTGAAACAGTAAAAACAATGCTATTGCAGGAAGTAACGCGGTAAAAAAAGCAATGCTGCTGCGGCTAAAACGCGCTACCAGCAAGGGCACTAGGGTGCCAAGCATCGGCAGCAGTGGAATCCATAACAAGCCCATAATAGGTTTGGCTCCAAGAGTGGATAAAGTAACTGTTAGGTTAGCTAGTTGCTAATATATAAAAAATTATATCAGGTTATACCTTGTGAATAAAAAAAGGTCTACTTTTTAGGTATTTTAAAACTGGGACTTTTTGTCTCAGAAAAGGCGTGCAAGCAAAGCAGTTACTGCGGTTTCAACCCGCAAAATACGCTCACCCATTTGTACCGGCTGAAACCCTTGTGCTTCTAATAGCTTAATTTCAAAATCGACAAAACCACCTTCAGGGCCTATTGCAAGAGTCAATTGCTCGCTAATACCGCGCGGACAAGCCGGATAATCGCCCGGATGTGCCACCAATTTAAGTGAGTTAATCGCTAAAGCAGACAGCTCATCTTCAACAAAAGGCTTGAAAAGCTGCTTACAAACCACTTCAGGCAAAAGCGTATCTTTAGCTTGCTCTAAACCAAGCATTAGGTGCTGATGAATTTTTTCAAGTTTTAATTCTGGCGATTGCCAGTAACTTTTCTCAACACGCGCAGTTTGCAATAAAATAATTTTTTTAACACCAAGGGTTGCTAGGTGTTCTAAGCTTCTGGCTAACATTCTAGGACGAGGCAGCGCCAATAATAGTGTGACAGGCAATGCAGCAGGTGGCTTGCGATACAGATTTAATTTAATGCGCGTAGCATTGGCTTGCTGCTCAATAATTTCTGCTTCGCCACACAAACCATTCAATACACCCGCTTGCAAAGTTGCACCTAAACTTAAACGGTGTATGTCTATTATGTGTTGATGGCGGCGATCAGTCAGCAACACACAACCTTGGTCATCAATTTCTTGCGGATTAACTAACAGTAAGTTCATACGCTCAGACTAACTAAACATACTAGCGGTAGGCACATTTTTTCTTATTGCCGTCAGTAAAAATGCTTCTAATTTTTCAAGTTGGCTTTCACTTAACTCAGTAATACGAAAAGTAACATTAAAGCCTTGCTGTGAATAACGACGGCAACCCAACACTTGCAATTTGGCATCGATATCAAAATCTTTGTCTAGCTGCAAACTTGCTGAGTGAATAATTTTTTCATTTGGACTATGGTGAGCGGTTCTAGGAACGAGCAAAGGAATATCACCAGCAGGGCAGATAATACGCAATTCTTCGTGAGAAATCTCGATTGCTTCAGCGTGAAACTCACCTGTTGCTAGCTGAAATGTAACTGAATAATCTAAGCTAAGCTTAGGAAAGCGATTACGTTTAGCGTTTGAATTAAAGTTTCTATCAATAATCTTTGGAGTAACAATCATAGGTTGTAGCATGCTGATCCCTGTTATTTTCTACATCATCACTAAGTTTGATCCATTTTAGAGCTAAAGTTAAGTTAACTTCTACCCACAAACAGCACAAGGGTGTAACAGCGTTAAGTTAAATTGCAAGTAAGCTTAACAATGAATGACTTGTAGCCATTAAGTTTCAATATTAAATTATTTAGCGTCTAATTAATCCTTTTAGGAGTTAATAATGCACTTCTTACCTAAACATCGAAACGGTTTGTTGCAACATAGCTCGTTAAAAAATAGCTTGCTTACCCTAGCACTTTTACTAATGCTGCAGTGCATTGTACCTCAAGCCGTTGCAGATGACGCGCATAAAATTCAGCTAATCGAACTACAACACCGCTCAGCCATTGAAGTCCTTAAAGCAGTTAAGCCGCATTTAATGGAAGGAACAGTTGCCAGCCAAAACGATCAAAAACTAATCATCAGCGGCAAAACAACAGACCTAGAACAATTAGCGCTATTAATTCATGCATTGGATCAGCCCGTGCAAGGCTGGCGAGTATTTTTTGCACAAGGGCACGTTAATTTACAAGACCTACAACTAAAAAACACTCGACATTATTCTACCGCACGCGCTGAAGTGTTTGAGGTTCTGGTTAGAGAGGGAGCGTCTGCTAGATTAGAACGTGGTTTTTGGATACCTGTGCAAACAGGCCGTGGCAACAACCGTGAAACAGGGTATGAATGGCTTGCTAGTGGCTTTTGGGTTACCGTGCAGCCAGTTGGTAATCAGCTAATACTGAATTTAAGTACTCAGCAAGCCCAACCTAATCAAAAAAACTTAGGTCAATCGCCATCACCCAATTTTTTAGGTCGCCAGTTTGAAGGGGAAGTTGCTTTACAGCTAGGGCAGTGGACAACTTTAGGCAGTGAAGCGCAACTAGCCGCTCAAATACCTAACACTGCCCGCCGTTATATGGGCGGGAGTAGCAATGAATATTACAGTATTTGTATTGAGTCCAGCCGCTTAGCGAGCTGCCCTAGGTAACTTACTCGAACACATTAATCATTATTAAGAATATTACCATTCAACGCTTGGCGCAGCGCAAGGTATTCTTGAATACTTTCTGGTGGGTAATAAAGTGTATAAAAACGGCGTTCATGGATACGGCGCTCTTTGTTTTTATTGTCAGGGTAAGAAGCAAAAGTAGGTGCCATAGTAAAATGTATAACCTTAGTTTCTGCTAAAAGGCGTACTGGCTTACCATCTAAACTTAATTTTTCTGTGTCTGATTTTAGCGTGTAATGAGACAGTTCAGTAATTTGTTGCAAATTTAGGTAAATATGGCTACTTAAATTTATTAGTCGATCTTTTGGTGTATCGTTAGTTTTGAAGTAAATCACACTACTTTTGCGGATTTTTATTAACATAAAATGCTCCTAATATTTTTTCTTAGTTAGACTAAGTGCTACAAAGTGACGAGCGATAAACAGCTTGAGTAAGTCATTAAACCTTTAGACTGTTACAATAAGTAGAACATTAACAAGCAAATGTATTTTAGCAAGCTTTCTATAAGGAGTTAACTTTGCGAGTCATTCGTAAATATGCCAACCGACGCCTCTATGATACCTCAGAAAGTCGTTATGTGACGTTAGAAGACATTCGAAAACTTATCATTGATGGCGAAAACTTTTATGTTGAGGATTCAAAAAGTGGTGAAGATCTAACCCGTAATATTCTTTTACAAATCATTACTGAGCAAGAAAATCAAGGTGATGATAAGTCGGGCAGCCCAATGTTTAGCAATCAAGTTTTGCAACAATTAATTCGTTTTTATGGTGACTCGATGCAAGGTTCTATGAGTGGTTATTTAGAGCAAAGTATCAGTACTTTTATGGAGCAACAAAAACTATTACGTGAACAAATGCAACAGGTAATTAAAGCAAATCCTATGCAAGCGGCAAATCCTATGGAGGTAGTAAGAAAGGTTGCTGAACAAAACTTATTATTATGGAAAAGTTTAGCTAGAGGTAGTTTTGCACGTTCAGCTTTAGATAAAGACATTAACCTTGTCGATGACGACTCTGATAATAAAAATCAAGACCAATAAAAAACCCGACCAAGGTCGGGTAAAAATAACAGCACGCTTAATCAGGCAGAGGGAGTTTGCTGAAGTACGGCTGCTAAACTTTTTTAAAAAAACTTAGGCTTTAACTTTAGCCTGAGTTTTTAAAGCATCAACTTCAGAAGTAGCGCTTTCGCGTGCTTCAGTAATGATGTCCATATTAGTTTTGAACAAACGGCTAACACGGCTTTGCATATCTTGAGCAAAATTTAACTGAGCTTCTTTCATTTTAGCTGCATCAGTGACTTTAGTGCCGCTTTCTAGCTGCTTAGATACAACTTCTACACATTCAGTGTAAAAACGTGCCTGTTCGCTACCTAGCTTTTCTAACGTTTTAGCTTGAATAAGCATTAGGTTAGTGATTGGCTGAAACTTCATACCATTCATACCGTTCATACCTTCTTGGTAAGGCTTCATCATCGCTTGCATATCTGTCATCATTTTCTCGAACATGGTGTGCTCCTTTAATTTTAATTTAAAATATTTTTTAATTAGGCAGCTGCAGTCATTTAACGATGTTGCGGTGCAGCAAGTTCACTTAATATACTGCACTGCACAATAAGCGTCAAATACCAAATACAAAAAAGATAAAAAATATGTTTTAGTACCCTTTTTTAGACTAAACACTGGTTTAATCGCCTGAAGAAACATTTTCATGCTGTTATTAGCCAATAAACACAAGGGTAAGTAGGTAATAGAGCCGCAATAGAATGCCTCGCCAAAAAATCTGTATAATGCAAAAAAATTATTCTCAGCTAAACTTTTCAGCTAAATATTAAATAATAGGAAATAAAATCCATGAAATTATTAGTGGTCGGCAGTGGTGGACGTGAGCACGCGCTTGCTTGGAAAGCAGCACAATCAGCAGACGTATCTGAAGTGCTAGTTGCACCAGGCAATGCCGGTACTGCGCTAGAACCAAAAATTAGAAATGTAGCATTAGATGTTTTAGATTTTGCAGGATTAGCGGCCTTAGCTAAAGCAGAAAAAGTAGTGTTAACGCTGATTGGTCCTGAAGTCCCTTTAGTAGAAGGCATTGTGGACTATTTTGAAAACGAAGGTTTAGCCGTATTTGGTCCTTCTAAAGGCGCAGCGCAGCTGGAAGGTTCTAAAGCTTTTACTAAAGACTTTTTAGCGCGTCATAATATTCCTACGGCTTTTTATGGCGTATTTACCGAGCAAGATAAAGCCCTAGCTTATGTACGTGAAAAAGGCGCACCAATTGTGGTTAAAGCCGACGGATTAGCCGCTGGCAAAGGCGTTATTGTTGCAATGACATTAGAAGAAGCCGAAGCCGCCATTGTGGATATGCTATCCGGCAATACTTTTGGTGAAGCCGGTTCACGCGTGGTTATCGAAGAGTTTTTAGAAGGCGAAGAAGCCAGTTTTATTGTGATGGTTGATGGTAAAAATGTATTACCTATGGCAACCAGCCAAGATCACAAACGGGTTGGCGATGGTGATACTGGCCCAAATACAGGCGGTATGGGTGCTTATTCACCTGCACCGGTTGTTACTGATGCTGTTTATCAACGCGTGATGGATGAAGTCATTCATCCAACAGTCAAGGGTATGGCAGCAGAAGGTAATACCTATGTCGGCTTTTTATATGCTGGGCTAATGATTGATGCCAGTGGCACACCTAAAGTTATTGAATACAACTGCCGTTTTGGTGATCCTGAAACTCAACCCATTCTACTGCGCTTAAAATCTGATTTAGTTAAACTTTGCCAAGCTGCATTAGACAAAAAACTCGATCAAATAACCGCTGAATGGGATGAGCGTCCAGCAATTGGCGTGGTCATGGCAGCTGGTGGTTATCCCAATGATTACGCTAAAGGTTGTGTTATTGCTGGCTTACCACAAGAAGAGCAAGCAGCAATCAAGGTATTTCATGCAGGTACCAGTATGCAAGGCGATCAAGTGGTCACTAACGGTGGACGGGTACTTTGCGTAACAGCAATGGGTAAAACTGTGGCCGAAGCACAAGTGCAGGCTTATCAGCAATTAGACAAAATTAGCTGGGAAGGGTGCTTTAGTCGCCGCGATATTGGCTACCGTGCTATTGCTCGTGAACAAGGCAATAGCTAAGCTATTTTTACACTGCGTATTTTTTTTATAATTAAAGCCCAGTTTACTAACTGGGCTTTTTTCCTAAGGAACTCATTTTATGTCCAGAAATAATTTAGCCTTTCCAGCACCGACCATTTACAGCCATCCTCTGCGTTTACGTATTGATGATATTAATTACGGGCAGCACCTAGGCCATGACACGCTGGTTTCATTACTCCATGATGCACGTTGTGGCTGGTTAGCAACGCACGGCTTAACCGAGTTAACAGTGGATGGCAAATCTTTAGGTTGGGTGGTGGCTGATTTAACGGTAAATTACCGTGCTGAAGCTTTTTATGCTGACGAGCTTTTAATAGAGCTTTCTATAGGTGCTATCGGTACTAAAAATGCGGAAATTTTTCATCGTGTAGTACGTAGTGACGGTGTTGAAATAGCTATGGCTAAAGTAACCGTGGTATTTTTTAATTACGTAACACGTAAAGCAGCTGCCGTACCAGAAAACTTTATCGACTTAATAAAACCAATAAAAAGGACTTAATATGGCGCGGGAATACCCCATTATTGCAGTAACTGGTTCGTCAGGCGCAGGCACAACCACCATTAAAGACGCTTTCGCACGTATGTTTGCTAGGCAAGAGGTTAATGCCGCTTTTGTGCATGGTGATAGCTTTCATCGCTATACGCGTAATCAGTTAGAAAAGTTATTAGCAGCCCACCCAGACCAACGCCAATCTTTATCTCACTTTGCACTTCAAGCCAATTTGCTAGACCGCCTAGAACAGCTATTTCAAGACTATTCCACCACAGGAACAGGCAGTTACCGACAATATATCCATGCTGAAGACAAAGAACAGGTAGAAGCAGGCTTTCAGATAGGTACTTTTACACCTTGGGAAGCGCTACCCGAAGGAACGGACTTGCTACTATATGAAGGTTTACACGGCGGCTTGGTGACAGAAGATTTTAATATCGCTCAGTACGTTGATTTACTGATTGGCGTAGCACCTTCGATAAATTTAGAGTGGATTCAAAAAATTGACAGAGACACTAAACTTCGTGGTTATTCGCAAGAAGCAGTCATTGACACAATACATTCCAGAATGGAAGATTATTTACGTTATATTTTGCCACAGTTTTCACGAACGCATATTAACTTTCAGCGTGTGCCTGTGGTTGATACATCCAATCCTTTCGAGTCTAGCAGCGTTCCAACAGCGGATGAAAGCTTTTTCGTCATACACTTTCGCGGCCCACAGAAAATCGACTTCCCTTATTTACTAGCAATGATTAAAGACAGCTTTATGTCACGTCCGCATACACTGGTAGTACCCGGTGCAAAAATGCCTTTAGCGCTGGAATTAATTATGCTGCCACGCATTCAAGATATTCTTGAAGGACGACGATTTAAATAAAAAAAATAACAGCAAGGATGCCGTTAATTAAATTGCAATGAGGGTGCTATTACTGGAAGGGGTTATTGATTTTGATTTTCTTGCAGGTATTTAGTTGGCGCGCTCTGGAGGATTCGAACCTCCGACCGCCTGGTTCGTAGCCAGGTACTCTATCCAGCTGAGCTAAGAGCGCGTGTCGCTAGTGTATTACTTTTACATGATGCTTTTAGATTTGGCGCGCTCTGGAGGATTCGAACCTCCGACCGCCTGGTTCGTAGCCAGGTACTCTATCCAGCTGAGCTAAGAGCGCGTATCTAATAATGGTGGAGAGAGAGGGATTCGAACCCTCGATGAGATTTCTCCCATACACCCTTAGCAGGGGCGCGCCTTCAGCCACTCGGCCACCTCTCCAACACGACGCGTATAATAACACCTATTATTTTTTTGTCTAGCCCTTAAATGAAAAAAAGTGCTTTATTTTACTATTATTTAGAAATTAGGCCGTGTTTAGCGCAAAGAAAAGCCGTAACTTAGGCCAGCAAATAGCTGGTAAGTTACGGCTTAACTGATTCAGCGATCAAAAAATAGGATTTAGAAATTACCTAGATTGCCTTGATTAGCACCCTCTTCTTTTTCACGCTGAATACGCTGATAAATTTCTTCGCGGTGTACTGCAATTTCTTTAGGTGCATTAACACCAATCCGAACTTGATTACCTTTAACACCTAGCACAGTGACTGTAACTTCATCACCAACCATCAAAGTTTCACCAACACGGCGAGTAAGAATTAACATAGTGGAATCTCCATATCAGATAGTCCAGATAAATACATCTCAACAGGCGTAGGAATAAACAAAAAAAGTGCTATTCCAGTAAGTCCTAATAAACACTAATCATCTCCGATGATTTTTTGCTTGTTTATTAAAACGTTACGATTATCCGTCAATAAAATATAAATGTTAAATGATTTTTTGCTATTTGTTAAATGGATTTTATTTATGGGTGATTTGTAAAGACAGAAACCATCCTTGGTTTACTGTTTTATACCGCTAAGAAGTACTTAAAAAAGCTTACTCTGGTTTATCAAGACCAAAAGCAGTATGCAGTGTTCTAACGGCTAATTCAGTGAACTTCTCATCAATCACCACTGAAATTTTAATTTCAGAAGTTGATACCATGCGAATATTGATACTGTTTTCAGCTAAAGTTTTAAACATTTTACTGGCAACACCGGCGTGTGAACGCATACCCACACCAACCAATGACACTTTCGCCATAGTGGTGTCACCAAGAATTTTACCCGCGCCCATTTCAGCCACACAGGCTTCTACTAGGCTGTAAGCTTTTTTGTAATCGCCACGCCCAACAGTAAAAGAGAAGTCGGTTGATTTGCCGTCTGGCGACACGTTTTGCACAATCATATCGACTTCAATATTCGCATCACTAATTGGTCCCAAAATTTTTGCAGCAACACCAGGGATATCAGGCGCACCCAAAATCGTTATTTTTGCTTCGTTAGTATGGTGGGCAATGCCAGAAATGAGTGGATCTTCCATCGCGTTGTGCTCCTCGCTGTCTGCAACAATTAATGTACCTAGGCCTTCACTGCCTTCAAAACTTGAAAGCACACGTAAAGGAACTTGATATTTGCCTGCAAATTCGACTGAACGAATTTGTAATATTTTAGAACCAAGACTGGCTAGCTCTAACATTTCTTCAACCGTTATCTTATCCAGGCGACGTGCTTTTGAACAAATGCGTGGATCAGCGGTATAAACACCATCAACGTCAGTATAAATTTGGCACTCATCGGCTTTAAGCGCTGCAGCCAATGCGACTGCTGTCGTATCTGAACCGCCACGACCCAACGTAGTAATGTTGCCTTGTTCATCCACGCCTTGAAAACCTGCAACCACAACGATACGACCTAATTTAAGGTCGCCACGAATGGCTTCAGTATCAATCTTTTTAATCCGAGCCTTGTTATAAGCTTTATCGGTAAGAATTTTTACCTGTGCACCGGTATAAGAAGTGGCAGGAATGCCTTGCTGTTCAATCGCCATCGCTAACAGGGCAATAGTGACCTGTTCGCCCGTTGAAATCAGCATATCTAATTCGCGTGGTGAAGGGTCTTCATTAATGTTTTTCGCCAAATCTAACAAGCGGTTAGTTTCACCACTCATGGCAGAAAGCACAACAACGACATCATGCCCATCCTGATGGAAACGACTCACACGCTCCGCTACTTTTTTAATACGCTCAACGCTACCAACAGAGGTACCGCCAAACTTTTGTACATAAAGTGCCATAGGTATCCTTTTAGGTTATGTAAGGAAATGAATCCTGCCTCGCCCTACCCCAGTTGCGCTGTAACCCAAGCTTTAACTGAAGCCAGCGCTGTAGGTAGGTTGGATGGGTTAGTGCCGCCAGCTTGTGCCATATCTGGTCGTCCACCACCCTTGCCACCCACTTGCAGGGCAACATGATTAACTAACTTTCCAGCATGGAGCTGATCTTTAGCAGCGCCAGAAACACCGGCAATCAAACTCACTTTATCGCCTTCAACAGCCGCCAAAACAACCGCAGCAGGGGCTAATTTTTGCTTCATTTGATCCATCAATTCGCGCAGCGTTTGTACATCAGCACCATCAATTACAGTTGCAAGTACTTTAACGCCTGCGACTTCTTCAACTTGGCTAGCTAAATCAGCACCACCGCCTGAAGCCAATTTTTTCTTTAACTGCTGTAAATCTTTTTCAAGCTGACGCGTGCGTTCTTGGTTGTTTTCTAAACGCTCCAGTAACTGATCTGGCTTTACTTTTAACTGACTAGCTGCTTTTAATAATTGCTGCTCACGGGCTTGTAAAAAGCTAAGTGCTGCTGTGCCAGTTAAACCTTCGATACGGCGCACACCCGCAGCAACACCCGATTCAGAAGTAATGTGAAACAACCCAATATCGCCAGTACGAAGAACGTGTAAACCACCACATAATTCAATTGAAAAGCTTTGTTCGCCTTGCTGATTGGCTGTTTTAACGGGTGTACCCATGCTTAACACACGCACTTCATCGGTATATTTCTCACCAAATAAGGCCATCGCGCCGCGCTGTTTAGCAGTTTCTAAATCCAGCAACTCTGTAGTTGCAGCAGTATTGGCTAGAATTTGCTCATTAACAAGGCGTGACACTTCCTGCAATTGCTCAGCAGTCACCGCTTCGTTGTGGCTAAAATCAAAACGCAAACGTTCAGCATCAACTAACGAGCCTTTTTGCTGCACACTTTCACCTAACACTTGGCGCAAAGCCGCGTGCATTAAATGCGTGGCAGAGTGATTGCGACGCGTGCGTTCACGAATAGCTGTTTCAACTTGGGCCGTTAGTTTATCGCCAACGTTTAAACAGCCTTCAGCCAACACGCCGTGATGAGCAAATGCTTCACCGGCTTTAGTCGTGTCTTGCACATCAAAGCGCTGCGCTGCGCCAAGTAACTGACCACAATCACCGACTTGACCGCCCGATTCAGCATAAAAAGGTGTGGTGTCTAAAATCACTAAACCCTGCTGACCTTCCGTTAAACAATCAACCGGCTTACCTTCACAATAAAGTGCAATCACTTCAGCTGCACCACTAGCCGCTGTATAACCCGTAAATTCTGTAGCGCGATCAATATTAATAATGCTGTTGTAATCTAAGCCAAAATTGCTGGCAGAACGCGCCCTTTCACGCTGCGCCTGCATTTGTTGGTCAAAACCCGTTTCATCAATGGTTAGGTTTCTTTCACGCGCAATATCAGCCGTTAAATCTAACGGAAAGCCAAAGGTATCATAAAGTTTAAACGCCACATCACCCGAAATTACCGTGCCTTTTAGTTCAGCTAAATCTTGTTCAAGAATTTTCATGCCTTGGTCAAGGGTTTTAGCAAACTGTTCTTCTTCTAACTTTAACGCTTTTTCAATCGATGCTTGCTGGGCTTTTAATTCTGGAAAAGCAATGCCCATTTCTGCAACTAAAGCGCCAACAATTTTATAAAAGAAACTACCTTCAGCACCCAGCTTGTGACCATGACGGCAAGCACGGCGAATAATACGGCGCAGCACATAACCACGCCCTTCGTTGGAAGGTAAAACACCATCAGCAATTAAAAAGCTGCACGAGCGAATATGATCGGCTACCACACGTAATGAAGGCTGGTCAGAATTTTCACAACCAATCGCTGCTGCTGCTGCGCTTAATAAGTTTTGGAAAAGGTCAATTTCATAGTTAGCATGAACGCTTTGCATAACCGCAGAAACACGTTCTAAACCCATGCCAGTATCAACCGAAGGTGCAGGTAGTGGGTGCATTTGACCATCAGCAGTACGGTTAAACTGCATAAATACCACGTTCCAGATTTCTATAAAACGGTCACCATCTTCTTCGAGAGAACCAGGAAGGCCACCCCAAATGTGTTCGCCGTGGTCATAAAAAATTTCCGTACAAGGCCCACAAGGTCCAGTATCGCCCATCGCCCAAAAGTTATCTGAAGCATAACGAATACTGCCTTTATCGCCAATACGAATAATGCGTTCAGCCGGAACACCCACAGATTTATTCCAAATATCAAAAGCTTCATCATCGGTGTGATACACCGTAATCCATAGCTTTTCAGCGGGCAATTTAAGTACGCCGGTTAAAAACTCCCAAGCATAGCTAATGGCATCTTGTTTGAAATAATCGCCAAAACTAAAATTACCCAGCATTTCAAAAAAAGTATGGTGACGCGCTGTGTAGCCAACGTTTTCTAAATCGTTATGTTTACCGCCCGCCCGCACACATTTTTGAGACGAGGTGGCGCGAGTATAGCCACGGTGCTCGTGACCAAGAAAACAATCTTTAAACTGATTCATACCTGCGTTGGTAAACAGCAGCGTAGGATCATCCTGTGGAACTAGGGAACTGGAAGGAACAACAGTGTGGCCTTTGGACTGAAAATACTTCAGGAAAGCCGCGCGAATGTCAGCACTTTTCATCAGTTAGCGTCTCTGTATACGAATTAATTTGCCGGGTTGGGCTGGTCAACTATTATACGGAGTTCGTGGCAAAATGATAATCTTGCGCTTTTTTATCGCTAACTTAAAAAATCTAGCTTAAAAAAATAGCTTGGTGAATTTGATTAGGCGTAAAGCCACGTTGAGCTAAAAAACGTTGCATTTGACCCACTTCGCGCTGATCGATAGGCCGCTGATCGCCAAAACGCTTTTCTCTAACGCGCATAATTTGTGGATACCAAAGGTCTTCTAGGTTTTGTAAATGCAAATTCACTAGCGCAGCATCTAAACGGTGTTGGCGATAAACCTGCTGTAAAGCAATCGGCCCTTTGCCTTGGCGTAATAGCTTATTCGCCATGCCTTCAATAAACCGTTGGTCACTTTGTAAATCCAGTTCCAGCAGCCATGCAATCAGTTGCTCGATAAGTTCAGCACAAATCGCACTTGCAGGTATTTTACTTGGGTCAGCCATTTCTGCTGCGGTGGGTTTAAACAGTTTTTCGCGCAGTTCATGCAGGCTTTGTTCACGCACCGCCAAAAGGCGAAAAGCCCGCTCGCGGCGGGCTTTAATCCATGTTTCAGCAACGCTCTGTTTAATAATGGCATCTTTAATCATTAAATTTTGCATCGGTAAAAACAACCTAGATTAGTCGTCTAGTGGCGGTAATTTATCAATCAGAGCATCTTTAGCACCTTTTTTAGAGGCCGTAGATTTTTCATCTTTAGATGCTGCTGCATCGTCTTTTTTATCATCAAACTTGGCAAGTAATTGGTCGCGTACACCGGCTTCAATTTCTTCCATAATCGCTAAATTATCTTCTAAGTATTGAGCAGCATTGGCTTTACCCTGACCGATTTTAGTGCCTTGATAACTGTACCAAGCGCCAGCTTTTTCAACCAGTTTGCACTGCACACCCAAATCAACCACTTCACCGGCATGGTAAATACCTTTGCCATAAAGAATTTGAAATTCAGCCTGACGAAATGGCGGTGCAACTTTGTTTTTAACGACTTTAACGCGCGTTTCGTTACCCGTCACTTCATCGCCTTGCTTAACAGAACCAATGCGGCGAATATCTAAACGGACTGAAGAATAAAATTTTAGCGCATTACCACCAGTAGTCGTTTCTGGCGAACCAAACATTACACCAATTTTCATACGAATTTGGTTAATAAAAATAACTAAACAATTGGCATTTTTAATATTGCCCGTAATTTTACGCAGCGCTTGCGACATTAAACGCGCCTGTAAACCAACGTGCGTATCACCCATTTCACCTTCAATTTCAGCGCGTGGCGTTAGTGCTGCAACCGAATCAATCACGATGACATCCACCGCACCTGAACGGACTAAAGAATCGGTGATTTCTAACGCTTGTTCACCATTATCGGGCTGAGAAACCAGCATATCGTCTAAATTAATGCCTAGTTTTTCTGCGTAGATAGGATCTAGTGCGTGCTCGGCATCAATAAAGGCACAAGTTTTACCCATTTTTTGGGCTTGCGCGATAACCGACAAGGTTAGCGTTGTTTTACCCGAAGATTCTGGACCATAAATTTCAACGACACGACCAAAAGGTAAACCGCCAATACCAAGGGCAATGTCTAAACCTAAAGAGCCTGTTGAAACGGATGGAATCGCAGCACGCGGCTGATCGCCCATCAACATGATTGCGCCTTTACCAAACTGCTTTTCAATTTGACCTAGCGCAGCGCTAAGGGCTTTTTGGCGATTTTCATCATTAGCCATAAGTCATGATCCTTTCTTAATTACAAGCTATTTATAAGGTCTTACAAGCGATTAACTGTAAATTACTGTATAGGTTATCAGTATTTTTCTGTAAGGCAAGAATTCATTTAATGCGAACTTTCAAGCCATTCTAGCAAGCCTTGTAAAGCTTTATCTATACTGGCTTCACGTACATCCCTACGGTCGCCTATCAACTGTAAAACCTGTGTTTTTTGTTCAAAACTTGTACCCCAAGCAAACCAAATAGTACCGACAGGTTTTTCTGGGCTACCACCGCTAGGGCCTGCCACACCGCTAATGGCAACGGCTAGATTAGCCAAGCCTTTTTTACAAGCGCCTTTTACCATTGCCTTAACCACTGGCTCACTCACCGCACCATAGGTTTCTAAGCTAGTAGCAGAAACGTCTAAAAGCTGCTGTTTAGCTAGATTAGAATAGGTAACTAACCCACAGGTGAACCAAGCCGAACTACCCGCCACTTCGGTTAAAGCTTTAGCCACACCACCACCCGTACACGATTCAGCGGTGGCTAATTGAAGGTTAGCTGCTGTAGCTAATTCTGCAATTTTATTAATCATTGTAAGACGTGTCGGCATAATGACTCTCCCGTATACTTGCAGCTTAATTCTACAGCTTAGCTGCTGTTCTTAAAAATAACGAGTAACAATGACACCAAGGAAACCTTGTTATGTGGCAAGCCTTCAGGCGCATTTTTGATAATTACACGCTTTTATTATTAACCATGGTGCTCTTGGCAACCTTTGTTCCAGCGCAAGGCCAAGGTGAATTTATAATGACTTGGCTAACACGTTTTGCGGTTGGATTATTATTTTTCTTACACGGGGCGCGCTTATCTCGTCAGGCTATTTTGGCCGGTATCATGCACTGGCGGCTGCACGGCTTAGTATTTAGCTTTACTTTTCTAGCATTTCCACTATTAGGTTGGCTGTTGCAGCCTGTATTACGCCCCTTATTAGGCAACGAGTTGGCTATGGGAATGCTGTATTTGTGTGCTTTACCCGGCACGGTGCAATCAGCGATTGCCTTTACCGCCTTGGCAAGAGGGAACTTAGCGGCGGCAGTATGCAGTGCCTCAGCTTCTAGCCTTATCGGTATTTTAGTAACGCCCTTGTTAGTGTTAATTTTACTGAATTTAGATGCTACAGGCGCTGGATTCTCTTTTTTAGATACTTTAATTAGCATTAGCTTGCAGCTATTAGTGCCTTTTTTAGCAGGCCATTTATTGCGTCCTTGGATAGCCGACTGGATAGGCAAGCAGCGCAGCTGGTTAGGTAAGGTAGATCAAACCTCTATTTTACTGGTGGTTTATACCGCTTTCAGTGCTTCCGTAGTGGCTGGGTTATGGAAGGATGTGCCACTTGATAAGCTTTTATGGCTAACCTTGGCGTGCTGTGTGCTTTTAGCTTTGGTCTTATTTTTAACGACTTGGCTGGCACGCAGGTTTAGTTTTAATAAAGAAGATGAAATTACCATCGTATTTTGTGCCTCGAAAAAAAGCATGGCAACGGGCGTGCCCATGGCGCAAGTTTTATTCAGCGGCGCACTATTAGGGCCTATGTTATTGCCCCTGATGATCTTTCACCAAATACAGCTGATGGCCTGCGCTCAATTAGCCGCCCACTACGCCAAGCGCACAGCAGAAACCCTGTCAGAAAAATAGAAGAAAAAGCCTGAGCCTGTATTCGAACCCTTGGCTCGGGTATCATATTGACGCATTGGCTTTCTAGTAAACGGGAGTTTTAAGGCTTGAGTGACACAGACTTTTCTAACCATACGCCCATGATGCGGCAGTTTCTGACCATTAAGCGCGATTACCCTGACACGCTGTTGTTTTACCGCATGGGGGACTTTTACGAACTCTTTTTTGACGATGCCAAAGAAGGTGCGCGCCTGCTAGACATAACTTTAACGCAGCGGGGTGCTTCTGATGGTAAGCCCATTCCTATGGCCGGTATTCCCTACCATGCAGCAGAAGGTTATTTAGCCCGTTTAGTGAAAGCGGGTTTGTCGGTAGCCATTTGTGAGCAGGTCGGGCAAGCCGGTGAAGGTAAAGGGCCGGTTGAACGAAAAGTGGTTAGAGTTATAACACCTGGCACCTTAACTGATGAAGCCTTATTAGATGAACACCGTGATAATTTACTGGTGGCTATTTATCCATACGCAACAACAGCAGATCCAACACAGCTAATGTGGGGCGTTGCCAGTTTAGACCTTGCCAGCGGCCGTTTTGTGGTGGCAGAAATGATCGGCTATACACAATTAGAAACCACATTGGCACGTTTAGCACCGTCTGAATTATTGGTTGATGAACTTAGCTTATTCCCCGAACAATGGGCAAGCAGCGAATGGGCAAAGCTGCGTGGTTTACGCCGTTTACCGCCGTGGCAGTTCGACAAAAAAACGGCTGTACGTAAATTATGCGAACAATTTAGCGTAAAAGATTTGCGTGGCTTTGGTTGCGAAGCATTAAACCCAGCGTTAGCCGCCGCTGGTGCGCTGTTGCAATATGTACAAGAAACCCAAAAATCAGCACTGCCCCATTTACGTTCGCTAACCTTAGAAAAAGAAGACGAAGCGCTGCATTTAGATGCTGCCAGTCGCCGTAATTTAGAGCTAGACACTAACCTTTCTGGTGGTCAAACCCATACGCTAATGGCCGTTTTAGACACCACTGCAACCGCAATGGGTTCACGTTTATTGCGCCGTTGGCTGCACCGTCCGCTGCGTCAACAGTCTTTATTACAAGCGCGTCAAATTGCCTTGCAAGCATTACAGGCACGGTTATTTGAATTAACTTTATTCGACAGCTTAAAAAACATTGGTGATTTAGAACGCATTTTATCGCGCGTGGCACTGCGTTCAGCACGCCCCAGAGACATTGCACGCATCAAAGATGCCTTACTTAACCTGCCGCAACTTAAACAACAGCTAGACACGGTGCAGTCACCGTTATTACAAAGCCTTAATCAGCAGCTTGAACCATTGCCTAAATTAGCCGAACAACTGTCACGGGCAATGATTGACAACCCGCCGGTTATTATTCGTGAAGGTGGGGTGATTGCTGCGGGTTATGATGCCGAATTAGATGAGCTGCGTGACTTGCGTGAAAATGCGGGTGCTTTTTTATTAAAACTAGAAGAACAGGAAAAAGCACGCACGGGCTTATCTACGTTAAAAGTGGGCTATAACCGTGTGCATGGTTATTTTATTGAAATTAGCCGCGCTCAATCCGACAAAGCGCCGCTTGAATATCAGCGTCGCCAAACGCTTAAAAATGCAGAACGCTTTATTACGCCAGCATTAAAAGTTTTTGAAGATAAAGCTTTATCCAGCCAAAGCCGTGCGCTAAGCCGTGAAAAACAACTGTATGAAGCATTACTTGATACATTAAATGACTATTTAGCCAGTTTGCAACAAACCGCTGCTACTCTAGCAACAATTGATGTATTGCAGTGTTTGGCTGAACGTGCAGAAACGTTAAATTGGTGCGTGCCTAAGTTAAGCCAGCAAGAAGGTATTCAAATTCAAGCCGGTCGTCATCCCGTTGTTGAGCAAGTAGTTAGCAATCCTTTTATCGCTAATGACTTAAACTTTAACCCAACAACACGAATGTTAATGATTACTGGACCTAATATGGGTGGTAAATCAACCTTTATGCGCCAAATTGCGCTTATTATTTTATTGGCACATATAGGTTCAGCTGTACCTGCAAGCGCTGCTAAAATCGGCCCAATTGACCGAATTTTTACCCGTATTGGTGCATCCGATGACCTAGCTTCAGGGCGTTCAACTTTTATGGTGGAAATGACTGAAACAGCCAATATTTTGCACAATGCCACCGCACAAAGCTTAGTATTAATGGATGAAGTAGGGCGCGGTACTAGCACTTTTGATGGTTTATCTTTAGCTTGGGCAAGTGCTGAAGAATTGGCAGCATTGGGAGCCTGGACTTTATTTGCAACCCACTATTTTGAACTAACTCACTTAGCTGATAACTTAGCAGGGGTGGCAAATATTCATCTTTCTGCCAGCGAGCATGGCGATGAACTGGTGTTTATGCACAAGGTTAAAGCTGGGCCAGCTAATAAAAGTTATGGTTTACAAGTAGCGCGTTTAGCGGGTGTACCTAATAAAGTGATTAAACGGGCGCAGCAAAAACTTAATGAGTTAGAAGCATTAGAAAGCAGTAAGCTAAACAGCACCTTATTAAATAGCGATCAGATTAATGAGCCACGTAACGGTCAAGCTAATTTACCTTCTCACCTACCGCCCTTACAGGTGGATATGTTTGCTCTACAATCACACCCCTTAGTGGATGAATTTAAGACTATAATACCTGATGACTTAACGCCTAAGCAGGCGCTAGCATTACTTTACAGTCTTAAAGAGTTAGCTGAACATTAGCCGCTATTCACAACTAAAAACCATTAAAAATGAGGAGGCTTCGGTGGCCTTTGTAGTAACTGAAAACTGTATTCGCTGTAAATACACAGATTGCGTGGAAGTTTGTCCAGTTGACTGCTTTTACGAAGGGCCTAACTTTTTAGTTATTAACCCTGATGAATGCATTGATTGCGCTTTGTGCGAACCTGAATGCCCAGCAGAGGCTATTTTCTCTGAAGATGAGCTACCTGCTAATATGAAAAACTACCTTGAATTAAACGCTGAGCTGGCTGAAATTTGGCCCAATATTGCTGAACAGATTGATCCTTTACCTGAAGCAGCAGAATGGGATGGTAAAACAGACAAACTAAAATACCTTGAGCGATAAATACTAGATTAAGGTATCGCTATAAAATAGAGGTTATCCAATGCAAGATTGTATTTTTTGTAAAATTGCTAAGCATGAACTACCAGCAACGATTCTTTACGAAGACGATCAAGTGATTGCTTTTAATGATATTGACCCAAAAGCACCGCATCATCTACTAGTGATCCCTAAACGCCACATCACAACGTTAAATGATTTAGAAGAAGGCGATGAGGCTTTAGTAGGACGTTTGCAGGTAACTGCTGCAAAACTGGCTAAACAGCTAGGCTTTGCAGAAGCTGGCTACCGTGTTGTGATGAACTGTAATGAAGATGGTGGTCAAACAGTATGGCATATTCATATGCACGTATTGGCTGGCCGTAGCTTAAACTGGCCACCGGGTTGATTAACTCAAATCTGATTTAATTCAAACCAAAAGCCATTGCTGGATTTTTTAATACTTAAAGGAAAACTAGAACTATGAATGATGCAATCAAGAAGGTGTTAGCACCCCATGCCCCAAAAGATGAGGATGTAAAACACTTTCGTCTGGAATCTATTTTACAGCAAGCCAAGGATGCGCCGCCGGTTCCAACCGCTGTGGTTCACCCAACCGATGTAAATAGTCTGCAAGGTGCTATAGAAGCTGCTGAAGCCACGATTATTACTCCAATTCTAGTCGGTCCCGAGAAAAAAATTCGTGCCATTGCTAAAGAAGCGGGTTTAGATTTAAAAGATTACCGCATTGTTGATACCGAGCACAGCCACGAATCGGCTAATGTTGCTGCAAAAATGGCACAATGTGGTGAAGTTCACGCCTTAATGAAAGGCTCTTTAGGTACGTCTGAGCTACTTGGTGCGGTGGTTGCTAAAGAAAATGGCTTACGTACCGAGCGTCGTCTGTCACACATTTTTGTAATGGACGTGCCTAGTTATCACAAAACGCTATTTATTACTGATGCCGCGATTAATATTTCGCCCAATTTAATGGATAAGCGCGATATTCTACAAAATGCCATTGATTGCGCTCATGCCTTGGGTATTGATCTACCTAAAGCTGCCATTCTTTCAGCGGTTGAAAAAATCAAACCGAATATTCAGTCAACGCTTGATGCAGCAGCGCTTTGCAAAATGCTTGATCGTGGTCAAATTACCGGCGCGATTGTTGATGGCCCGTTAGCTTTTGATAATGCTATTTCTTTAGAAGCCGCTTTAGATAAAGGCATCAAATCGGAAGTTCCAGGTGATGTCGATATTCTAATGGCACCTGATTTAGAGTCTGGCAATATGTTTGCTAAACAACTTCAGTACCTAGCCAGCGCTAAAGCTGCCGGTATTGTTATGGGTGCGCGTGTGCCCATTATTTTGACTAGCCGTGCGGCTAAATCACTAGAGCGCTTGTCTTCTTGTGCAGTTGCAGTGATGGTTGCGCGTAAATTGGGTCGTCTGGAGTAAGCTATGTCTTCTGAAAAAACCGTGTCTGAAAAAACCAATATGGTGTTAATTATTAATGCCGGTTCTTCAAGTTTAAAGTGCTCTTTATTTGATGTACAAGGTAGCGAAATAACCCAGCATTTTCGCGTTAAAGTTGCTAATTTGTCTGGTCCTGCGCGTTTAGAAATTTATGACCATAGCGTTAACCCTGACGGTGTATTAGTTGACAAAGAAACGTTAAGTGCAGAGCAACTAGGCGTTGCTGATAAACAAGCCCATGCCAGCGCATTAAAAGTTGTGTTGCAGTGGATTGAGAAAAACACCCCCCATTTTAAAGTGGCTTGGATTGGTCATCGCGTTGTACACGGTGGTGATCGTTATGCTGAGCCGGTGGTGATTGATACAGACGTTTTAGCATTTTTAGAAACATTAATTCCGTTAGCACCATTGCACCAGCCTTACAACTTAAAGCTGATTCACCTGTGCCGTGAGTTTTTACCCAACAGCCCTCAAGTTGCGTGTTTTGATACGTCTTTCCATAGCACGACACCCGTTGTTGCGCGTGAATTTGCGATTCCTCAAAAACTGACCGAAGAAGGCATTCGTCGTTACGGTTTTCATGGTTTGTCTTATGAATACATTTACGACAAGCTAGAGCGTTTAGATGCTGACCTAGCGCAACAAAAACTATTGGTTGCCCATTTGGGCGCTGGCAGCTCTATGTGCGCGATTAATAAAGGCACCAGCCTAGCCTCAACGATGGGTTTTACGGCGGTTGAAGGCTTGCCTATGGGGACGCGCTCAGGTCAATTAGACCCAGGTGTCATGCTGTATTTAATGCAAGAAAAAGGCTGGAATGCAAAACAGCTAGAAAATTTCTTGTATAAAGAATGCGGTTGGTTTGGTGTATCCGGTGGCATTTCTTCCGATATGTTGACCCTGAAAAAATCAGACGATCCTTTAGCCAAAAAAGCCATTGATATTTTAGTTTATCGAATCATGCGTGAAACGGGTTCTTTAACAGCAGCTTTAGGTGGTTTAGATGTATTCGTATTCACCGGCGGTGTAGGCGAAAACGATGCCGATTTACGTGCTGCGGTGGTTAAACAAAATGCTTGGCTTGGCATGAAGTTAGACCCAGCACGTAATCAAGCAAACGAGTACCTGATTTCAGCTGATGATAGCCGAGTGAAGGTGTTTGCTATTCCAACTAATGAAGAAAAAATGATTGCTCGCCATACGTTAAAGCAGCTAGGTGTTGCTTAAATTTTGTAAGGCTTAAATCAGGAGGGTGGTATGTCTCTTCCCAGACAAGAAACCAAGGTTGATAAAGTAATCAGCCAGTTTGATGTACTTTTGCGTACTCTAGTGCCTAAAGCCGCTCAGCCTTATCGTCCTAATCCTGCGCTGGCGCATGAACAAGCCGATATGGATGAAGCAGAGCGACGTCATGCGGCTGGCTTAATGCGTATTAACCACACTGGCGAAGTGTGTGCTCAAGCACTTTATCAAGGTCAAGCTATGACGGCAAAACTGGAAGAAGTACGCGAGCAAATGACGCAGGCAGCACAGGAAGAGATCGACCACCTTGCTTGGTGTGACCAGCGCTTGCAAGAGCTAGACAGTCGCACCAGCCTGTTAAATCCGCTGTTTTACGGCTTATCTTTTGGGGTAGGTGCAGCAGCAGGTTTAGCCGGTGATAAATACAGCCTAGGTTTTGTTGCAGCAACTGAAGAACAAGTTTGTAAACACCTAGAAGAACATTTTGAGTCTTTACCCATTCAAGATGACCGTTCTCGCGCTATTTTACGCCAAATGCATGAAGATGAGGCGCAACACGCTGACTGGGCATTAGGTGCTGGCGGTGTAGCATTTCCTATGCCTGTAAAAAAAGTCATGGCTTTACTGTCCAAAGTGATGACTAAAAGTGTATATCGTATATAATCGCGCGTTTTGCTAACACTAAACTTAACCCCAGCTCTAAACAGCTGGGGTTAAGTATGAGGCTTGCGATGCTTAAAACGCCCTATTACTTAATCGATAAAAGCCTGCTGCTAAAGAACATGGAGAAAATTGCCTATGTTCGTAAGCAATCAGGTGCTAAAGCGCTGCTGGCGCTGAAATGTTTTGCCACTTGGTCAGTGTTTGACCTAATGCAAGCGTACATGGATGGCACAACCTCCTCTTCGCTTTATGAAGTAAAACTTGGCCGTGAAAAATTTGCCGGTGAAACCCACGCCTATAGCGTTGCTTATGCCGACGATGAAATAACAGAAGTGCTGCATAATAGCGACAAAATAATCTTTAACTCCATTAGCCAGTTACAGCGATTTGAAGCCGTTTCGCGTGAGCATACGCGTGGTTTACGTGTTAACCCAGGTGTTAGCACCTCAGAATTTGCCTTAGCTGATCCAGCCCGCCCTTTTAGTCGTTTAGGCGAACATGACCCTGCCAAAATTGCAGCGGTTATAGATAAAGTGTCTGGTTTTATGTTTCACAACAACTGTGAAAATAAAAGCTTTGCACGCTTTGATGAAATGCTTACCGGCATAGAAACCCGTTTTGGGGAATTATTAAACCAAGTAGAATGGGTAAGTTTAGGTGGTGGCATTCACTTTACGGGTGACGATTATCCGTTAGATGCTTTTTGCCAACGCTTAAAAAACTTTGCTCAAACTTGGGGTATACAGGTTTATTTAGAACCCGGTGAAGCAGCAATTACCAATACCACCACGCTAGAAGTTACTGTTTTAGACACGCTGTTTAATGGCAAGCACCTTGCCCTAGTCGACAGCTCTATTGAAGCGCATTTATTAGATTTACTTATTTACCGTGAAACAGCCAAACTACTGCCTAACCAAGGTGAGTATGAATACATGGTCTGTGGTAAATCATGTTTAGCGGGTGATATTTTTGGTGAATTTAAGTTTGCAAAACCTTTGCAAATAGGTGATCGCTTGTCTTTTCAAGACACAGCCGGTTATACCATGGTTAAGAAAAACTGGTTTAACGGTGTAAAAATGCCTGCCATTGCAATTAAACAACTGGATGGCAGTATTGAACTCGTTAAGGAGTTTAATTACGGCGACTTTGTGCAAGGGCTCTCCTGAGCCCTGCTTGAGTTGCATTAAAAGTGGAGTAAAGCCTAGAAATGAAAAAAAACGTTCTGATTATTGGTGCTGGAGGTGTCGCGCAGGTTGTCGCTCATAAATGTGCACAAAACAACGATATTCTTGGGCAATTAGCCTTGGCTTCACGCACGCTAGAAAAGTGTAAAGACATCGCTAAAAGTGTTGAAGAAAAAGGCAGTATGAAACTTGCTGGTGCTATTCAGTGTTATGCATTGGATGCTTTGGATGTGGCTGCTACCGTTGCTTTAATTCACGAAACCCAATCTCAGATTGTGATTAACCTAGGCTCAGCCTTTGTTAATATGGCCGTCCTTAGCGCTTGCCTAGAAACGGGTGCGGCTTACCTTGACACCGCTATCCATGAAGATCCCAGTAAAATTTGTGAAACACCACCTTGGTACGGCAATTATGAATGGAAGCGCAAAGCAGCCTGCGCTGAGAAGAAACTAACCGCCATTTTAGGTGTTGGCTTTGATCCAGGCGTAGTCAATGCTTATGCTGCTTTAGCAAAGCAAGATTACTTTGATGCCATTGACTCCATTGATATCATTGATATTAATGCAGGCAGCCACGGTCATTACTTTGCAACTAATTTTGATCCAGAAATTAACTTTCGTGAATTCACTGGGCAGGTTTGGTCTTGGCAAAATCACCAATGGACCAGCAACAAAATGTTTGAAGTAAAGCGTACCGATAATCTACCTTCAGTCGGTGAACAAACTAGCTACATGACAGGGCATGATGAAATTCATTCCTTATCTAAAAACCTAGATGTACCCAATATTCGCTTTTGGATGGGCTTTGGTGAACACTACATCAATGTGTTTACGGTGCTTAACAACCTAGGTTTATTATCCGAACAGCCTGTAACAACGGCTGAAGGTTTAGACGTTGTGCCGCTTAAAGTAGTTAAAGCAGTGCTGCCTAACCCAACTTCTTTAGCACCTAACTACACTGGCAAGACCTGCATTGGAAATCTAGTTAAGGGTATAAAAGACGGTAAAGAACGCGAAGTGTTTATTTATAACATCGCTGACCATAAAGACGCTTATAACGAGGTGGGTTCACAGGGTATTTCGTATACCGCTGGTGTTCCGGCTGTTGCAGCAGCAATTTTGGTTGCCCAAGGCACTTGGGACGTAGAAAAGATGGTTAACGTGGAAGAACTCCCACCTTCGCCTTTTTTAAGCCTGCTAAATCAAATGGGTTTGCCTACCAGCATTCGTGATGAAGAAGGCGATCGCCCGCTAAGTTTTTCTTAATTAAAATAAAATGAAGTGATCCCCAGCATCGGGAGTCACTTCATTTTAACTAGCTAGGACTGAATTAAGCTTTGTAAGCTGCTTCAGATTTCAAAATAGCCGCGTGCGCGTCTGCTTTTGTTCCCCAGTTTTCTACTTTTACCCATTTACCTTCTTCAAGGTCTTTGTAATTTTCAAAGAAGTGAGCGATTTGACGACGTAACAATTCAGGCACATCATTAATGTCTTGAACATCGTTATAAATAGTCGTAAGTGATTGGTGAGGTACGGCAATCAGTTTTGCATCAGAACCTGATTCATCAACCATATTCAATACACCCACAGCACGGCAACGAATCACACTACCTGGTTCAACAGGATGGGGCGTGATTACTAGCACATCAAGTGCATCACCATCTTCACCCAGCGTTCTAGGGATATAACCATAGTTTGCTGGATAAAACATGGGTGTTGCCATAAAACGGTCGACGACTAATGCGTCCATATCCTTGTCAATTTCATATTTGACAGGCGAGTGATTAGCAGGAATTTCAATCACTACATTAATGTCTTCTGGAAGAGATTTACCAGCAGGAATCTTGTTATAGCTCATCAGCTTTAGACCCTAGTAAGAATTAGAATTAGAATTAAGAAAATGTTTAAGCGGTGTGATTATACGTTCCTTGTGGCGATAACTCCAACTTGTTGCAGTCCTTTCATACCAAGGGATAACAGTAATAAGCTTGAGAAGTAGGTTGCACAAGGAAGATACTGTTGATCTTAGAATAGTATTCACGTTGTTTAGGGTGTTTTCAGATGCAGTTGAGTGAATTAAAAGTAAGTTATGGGCAATCCTATCTAGCTCAAAATCAACAAAGCGCCCGCGCATCGATAGCAGTTGCCAGCCCAAAAGACTCTCAGCTAGCAGTAAAAGGTGTCGCAGCAGTGATCGCTGACTCTACTTGGCGTAATGTGATGGCTAAGCAAGCAAGTGAAATCAGTGTTCGGGGATTTATTGCCGATTACTACTCGACACCGGATAATTGGAACGTTAAAACTTCGGCAAAAAAAGTATTATCCGCTTTAAATAGCTGGCTTTTTGCACAAAATAGCAAACTGGCTAATGGCAGCTATATTAGCTCAATGAGCGCCTTGCTATTGCGTGGTCAACAAGCACACTTGTTTCATATGGGTGATACCCTAGTGTATCGCTTACGCGGTGCAGACTGCCAATTGCTTAATATTGAACATACCACTTTTTTAGGTGGTTATCGTTATCCTTCGCGTGCTATGGGTATGAATCCAAGTTTAGACATTGACTATTTGAATTTTTCAATCCGCCAAGGTGATTTATTTTTATTTACCACCCAAGCGGTAAAAGGCACATTGGTACCTTCAGATTTTGTACAACTAATTGGGCGGTTTTCAGAAGATTTGAATCTAACTTGTGATGAAATATTGAAGCGTGCTATAGAAAAAGCCAGTCGACGTGGCTATTCCAGCTATAATTTTTGCTTTCAATTATTAAGAGTGGATCAATTACCACAAATAGCTGAAGAAGCTTTAGGCGAAGTTTATTCTAATCTGCCTGTTCCACCAGAATTACAATCAGGTGATGAGCTCGATGGCTATCAAGTAATAAAAGTTTTATCACGCAGCGCCACTAGCCGTATTTATAAAGTATTTGATGCTGCAACAGATCGCCATTTAGTGCTAAAAGCACCTTCACCACAATTGGCTCGTAAAAAAGAATTTATTACCCACTTTATTATGCAGCAATGGGTAGTTGAACGGGTTTCATCACCTTATGTCGCAAGAGTAGTCGATTTATCACGGCCCCGTAAGCAACTGTATTATCTAATGGAATACGTTGAAGGTCGTACTTTGGAACAATGGTTAATAGATAACCCCGATGCAGATATTAAAGTACGTGTGGATTTAATTGAGCAAATAACCAAAGCCATTAGAGCGTTGCATCGACGCGAAATTTTACACCAAAACTTAACCCCACAAAACATTATGGTCGATCGACTTGGCGTTATTAAATTGGTTGATTTTGCGGCGTGTGGCGTAGTAAAAATGGCCGACTTACCCCCTTTGTTAACCCTAGCAAGAAGGGTTGGCTTAACGGCTTATTCCGCACCCGAATACCGTTTAGGGCAAGAACCTAATGAGCGTGCCGATCAATTTTCCATAGCTGCTCTGGCTTTTGAAATGCTCACTAAAAAACTACCTTATGCAGAACAATTAGAAGGACTTAGTTCTAAAGTTGATTTTTCAAACCTAGATTACGTACCTTCTTTTCAGATTAATCCTAACTTGCCGGTGTGGATAGATTTACCACTGCGTAAAGCTTTACAGCTTAATCCTGAATTGCGTTATCGCCGTTTATCTGAGTTTATTTATGATTTAAAAAAGCCGCGTGAAAGCCTGCTAGATGAATCCACAAATGAAATTAAACCCCTTAACTTTTGGAAAGGTTTTGCAGGCTTTTTATTGCTGTTGTTGCTACTTAGCTTATTTTATTAATACTACTTAAAGGCACGAATTGTGGATTGTAAGGCTTGGCTTTGACTGTTTAATTCTTGCAAAGCAGCATCAGCAAGCCTTGCACCGGCTAAGCTTGTACTGGCTTGTTGATTAATGGACAAGATACGTTGATCGATTTCTTCAGCAACATTGCGTTGTTGGCTAACCGCTGCAGCGACTTGCATTTCACGGTTTGCAATTTCATTAAAAGCATCTTTAATATCGGTGAACCGAGTCATTGCATCTAAAATCTGATTACGACTGTTGTCGACACTGGATTCATTATGATCCATGCGTTCCACCACTCGCTTAATCGTTATGCGAATGTGTTCTAGGGTTGTGTGAATATCTTCTGTAGAAGTGCGCGTACTGGCAGCTAATACTCTGACTTCATCGGCAACAACTGCAAAGCCACGCCCAGCCTCACCCGCGCGGGCTGCTTCAATTGCCGCGTTAAGTGCCAACAAGTTAGTTTGCTCAGAAATACCGGCAATTTGATCCATTACACGGTCAACTTCTGCACTAGCAAGGCTTAATTTATTCACTTCTTGTGACGTTTCATTCAGTTCAACGCAGATTTTCTCAATCGATTTTGCAGTCTTCTCAATGTCGCCATAAGCCGTTGTACACACAGCACATGAGCTATCTAAGTGGTCACTATTGGCAGCAATGTTATGATCTATTTCACGAATACTGGCCGACATTTCGTGAATGGCAGTAGCGATAAGTTCTAGGTCTTGTTCTTGCTGGTTCAGTGCTTGAGTATTACTAGAAACTTGATAATTCAGCTTATCCATAACACCATTAATCACATTTAAGGTGTCACTCATGCGTCCTAAAATAGTGCGTATTTGGGCACGGTAAGCATAGAAAGCTAATTCAGGCGCGGCGGTTTCGTTACGACGCTGCGTAAATATTTTTTGGGCCGTAGGGTTATTGATAATTTTTAAACTTAATTGATTAAGCTTACGTAGCGGTGACAAGCTAAACCAAGTAAAAGCTATCGCCAATAAAGGAATAAGGCTTAACCAAAGTAGGCTAAATTGTGGCATTAAATAATTAGCTACACCGCTTAATAAAGGTGCTAGTAAAGCTAGGGCAAGTAATTGACTATGAATAATGGGGCGAGAGCTTAGCGTCGATTTGCTTCCAGCTTGAATTTTTTTGTACGTTTTTTCAGCATACTGCTTTCTTGTTTCTGAGGGTCGAGTACGTACAGACTGATAACCACTTATTTTATCATCTAAGTAAATGGGTGTGGCATAGGCATCGACCCAATAGAAATCACCATTTTTGCAGCGGTTTTTAACTACGCCATACCAAGGTTCGCCTTTTTCTATCACACGCCACATTTCTTCAAACGCTAAAGGTGGCATGTCTGGGTGACGAACCACGTTATGGCTTTTGCCAACTAACTCTTCTAAATCAAAGCCACTAACGTTACAAAAATCTGGGTTAGCATAGGTAATAATGCCTTTTAAATTGGTCGTGGAAACAAGCTGTAGATCGGCGTCAAACTTACGTTCTTGTTGGGTAATGGGTAGGTTAGTTTTCAACTTAGGCAGTCCTTTTAGAAAGGTGTTCTAATCAGTACTTGTTAACTATATAAAAGAGTACTAATTTAAGCGCTGTATTATCGTTCACAACTGAACAATGTCAATTACTTAAGTGTTCTTTATGTAAAGTTAAGTTTTTTAAGAACGTTGGTGGCTGTGCCAGTATTTTGTTTTTTTAGTGCCTTTTTTTGCCAATGTTTTTTCTACCAACATTTTTTTGTAAATACCTTTGCCACTCAATTAAAAGCAAGCAGAATACCCAAAGCGGCAGGCTGCCAGTTAGCATAAAGGGTGTGTTGCCTTCACGGGGTTGAAGTTGGCCTTTTAAGTTGCCTGAAATAAATTGCGGCAGCTGATTAATCACTTGGCCTTGGTAATCAATCAGTGCAGTAATACCATTATTAGTGGCGCGTGCCATAGGGCGACCCGTTTCTAAGGCACGAAAACGTGCCATTTCAAAATGCTGCAGCGGGCCTATTGAAGCGCCAAACCAAGCATCATTAGACACAGTAACTAGCCAGTGGCTGTTAAAGGCTTGTTTAGCCACAAAATCAGGGTAAGCCACTTCATAGCAAATTAACGGCGCAACACGCGTATTAGCAACGATCAGGTTGGCAGGGTGTTCTGTGCCCGATAAAAAACTGGACATCGGCAAATCAAAAAAGTCGATTAAACCGCGCAGCTGTTGCTCAAAAGGCAGGTATTCACCAAAAGGCACCAGTTTTACCTTGTGGTAGTACCCTGAAGCATTGCCAGCAGTGTATAGGCTATTGTGATAATTTTTTTGGTTGGCTGCCAAGCTTATTGATCCAGCCATGAGTCCTGCTGTTGGACCTGCTTTTTCTAATGCGCCATCAAAAAAAGGTTGGGCACGGTTTGGCAATAAAGGCAAGGCTGTTTCTGGCCAGATAATCACATCAACTTCACCCAATGCATGGCTTAAACTTAAATACCTATTAATAATTTCGCTTTGTTTAGATGTATTCCATTTATCAGCTTGTTGGATATTACCTTGCACTAATCCTAGCGTAATCGGCTGACCATAAGTTTTTGTCCATTTTTTATTATTAAGGTAAGTACCAGCTAACGGTAAAGCGATTAATAAACTCATCACTAGGCCACGCTGCCAATGCACGGTATTAAGCCGTAGGCTGTAATAAAGAAGTAAACCACTTAAAACACTGATTGCTGATAAACCATAAACCCCTAGCACAGGAACCCAGCCACTGTAAGGCGTGGCTAAATGGCTAGTACCTAATAATAACCAAGGAAAACCTGTTAACAGCCAGCTGCGTAGGGCTTCCATTAATACCCACAGGGCAGGCCAACTAATCAGCGCTCTAGTCTGGCTTAACCAGCGTTGCCAAATAAATGCTTGCAATGCAAATAATAAAGCAAGGCTTGCGACAAAAGCCCAAGTCATACTGATGGCTATAAGCGTTGGTGTGCCGCTGTGTTCTTGAATGCTGACATAAACCCACGAAGCCCCCGAACCAAAAACCCCTACACCAAATAGCCAACCCCTTAAAATGGCTTGCTTATGGGTTAAGTCTTTAAGCAATAACCAAAAAGCTAAAGGGGCTAAAAAGCCCGCTAGCCAAAAGTTAAAGGGCGCAAAAGAAAGCGTAATTAGACCACCTGCTAGCAAGGCAAGTAGATGGCCAACAAGGGGTATTTTAACGCGCTTAAACAACAAATTAATCCTGATCTGGAAGTTCAGCGATTTCGTCGCTGTTTAATCGACGCACTTGTAACAGTCGAATACGGCGATTATCGGCATTAATAACGGTAAATTCAAAACTAGCGATAACAACGGCTTCACCGCGTCTGGGCAAGTGCCCAAATTTTTGCATTAAAATCCCACTGAGCGTATCGAACTCTTCATCACTAAAGTCACAATTAAAATAATCGTTAAAGTCTTCAATGGGCGTTAAAGCTTTAACTAAATAATTACCGGAATCAACAGGGCGAATATCCGCTTCTTCTTCTACGTCATGCTCATCTTCAATATCGCCTACAATTTCTTCAAGCACATCTTCAATAGTCACTAATCCAGCGGTACCACCGTACTCATCAACAACGATGGCCATGTGATTATGGGTTTCACGAAATTCACGCAGCATAGAATACAAACCTTTGTATTCGGGTACAAAAGCGACTTGGCGCAAGACCTGACGAATATCAAAACCTTCCATAGCCTCATGGTCAACAATCAATGGCAGTAAATCTTTGGCTAATAAAATACCCAATACTTCATCTGACGTTTCGCCTATCACAGGAAAGCGTGAATGCGCGGATTCTATTAGCCTAGACAAGAACTCACGGGGGTGTTGGTCAATTTTCACTACCGTCATGTGTGAGCGAGGTATCATCACATCACCCACTTGCATATCGCTAAGCTGTAGCGCACCTTCTATAATTGTTAAAGCTTCACTAGCAATTAACTGCCTTTCTGAGGCATCTTTAAGAAACTCTAACAACTCTAAACGGTTACGGGGTTCGGCAGAAAAAGCACCCAAAAGTTTATCAAACCAATTTTTGGAAGGTTGTAGTTGACTCGATCGGTCTTCGTTCATGGTATTTGTTAATCAACCTAGATTATTGCGATGTAAGGATTGTTGATGCCTAACTTAGCCAGTAATGCAATTTCTAAGTTTTCCATCAATTCGGCTTCTGGTTCTGTTTCATGGTCATAGCCTTGTAGGTGCAGCATACCGTGGATAACAAGGTGCGCCCAATGACTTAACACTGGCTTTTGTTGTTCTGCTGCTTCTTTTATTACCTTAGGCAAACAGATCACCAAGTCACCCAATAAACTTAACTCAGCTTCAGCGGGTAAATCAATGGGGCTTTCAAAGGGAAAGGATAAGACATTAGTCGGTTGGTTCTTGCCACGGTAGTCATTATTTAGCTGCTGACTTTCAGGGTTATCAACAATCCGAATGGTTACTTCAGGAGCTTTTGGTGATGACAGTTGCAAAGCTAAACAACACCAAGTGAATAACTGCTCTTCAGGAGGACAAAGTTCTGGCTGTTCTGTTGCTAGCTGTACATCTAACCATAAAGCAGGTTCATCAGTGTTCATGTTAAGACGATCGCCTTTTTTGTTGTTCAATTTCTGCCGCAGCTTCAGCAATATCGTAAGCTTCTACAATGCGCTGCACTAAAGGGTGACGGACGACATCACGGTTTTCAAAGCGCGTCATGCCAATGCCTGGTACATCTTTAAGTACCGTCATAACGTGCGTTAAGCCCGATGGCATACCTTTGGGTAAATCAATTTGGGTAATGTCGCCGGTAATGACTGCCGTTGTACCAAAGCCAATTCGCGTTAAAAACATTTTCATTTGTTCACGCGTGGTGTTTTGACTTTCATCTAAAATAACGTAAGCGTTGTTTAAAGTACGACCACGCATAAAAGCTAACGGCGCTACTTCAATCAAATTCTTTTCAATCATTTTAGCAACTTGTTCAAACCCTAGCATTTCATACAAGGCATCGTAAAGTGGACGCAAATAAGGGTCTATTTTTTGCGCTAAATCACCGGGCAAAAAACCTAACTTCTCACCCGCTTCCACCGCTGGACGCACCAGTAAAATACGTCTAATTTCATCTTTCATCAAAGCTTCAACAGCACAAGCAACGGCCAAATACGTTTTACCCGTTCCGGCAGGGCCAATACCAAAGTTAATATCGTGTCGGCGAATCGAGTCCACATAGCCCTGTTGGTTTGCGCCGCGTGCACGCACCTTTAATTTAGGAGTACGAATCGACGTAGGGGTAAATGTTTCGGTTACGCCCTCTTCTTCTAGCGCTGCCATGCCTGCTTCTTGTAAATGCAGGTGAACCGTTTCTAATTGTAAATCTTCGCTGGCGGTTTCTTTATACAGCTGCTCTAAAATAGCCGCTGCAACGTTAGTGCGTCTGGCCTCACCGCTGATTTCAAAATCATGCCCACGATTACGAAGGCTTACGCCCAAACGCTGTTCAATTAGCTTTAAATGGTCGTTATGTAAACCGCAAAGGCTTGCTAAACGGCTGCTGTTTAAAGGTTGTAACGAAAGCTGAATAATACGCTGTCCCGATAGAGCATCTTGCATCGAGTATATCCTTGATAACTATAATTTAATCCGCCAAACAACCGCGTAAAGAATTGGTGTAAACACCTTTAATAAGGACATCAACAAATTGCCCAATATAATCAGTGGGGTTGTCGCAGCTAACGTTAACAATGCGGTTATTTTCAGTACGGCCGGTAAACTGCCCAGGATCTTTGGTGGCTAAACCCGTCACTAAAATACGCTGCGTGCTGCCTAACATACGGCGGCTAATTTGCTGCGCTTGCTGAGTAATACGCGCTTGCAGCCTTGCTAAGCGTTCTTTCTTAACCGCTTCCGGTAGGTCATCAACCATATCTGCAGCAGGCGTTCCAGGGCGAGCGCTAAAAATAAAGGAATAAGAAATATCAAAACCAATTTCTTCGATTAAATCCATCGTTTGTTCAAAATCCGCTTCGGTTTCACCAGGAAAGCCAATGATAAAGTCAGAAGAAAAACAAATATCAGGGCGATTAGCACGAATACGCTGCATTTTATCCACGTACTCAGCGCGATTATGACCGCGTTTCATGGCGGTTAATATCGCATCTGAACCTGATTGTACGGGCAAGTGTAAATGGCTAACCAGCTTAGGCTCGTGTTTAAACACTTCAATAAGGCTGTCAGAAAACTCGACAGGATGTGAAGTGGTAAAACGAATTCGGTCAATGCCTTCAACGGCCGCAACGCAAGTAATTAACTCCGCTAAATCAATTTCATCGTCATCTTCATTTAAGCCATTGTAAGCATTAACATTTTGACCTAATAAATTAATTTCTCGAACACCTTGGTCGGCTAGCTGTTGCACTTCAAGCATGACATCAGCAAAAGGCCGTGAAACTTCTTCACCGCGTGTGTAAGGCACAACACAAAAAGTACAGTATTTAGAACAGCCTTCCATCACCGATAAATACGCCGTAACGCCTTCCACTTTGGGCGCAGGCAGATTATCAAATTTTTCGATTTCAGGAAAAGTAACATCAACCATTGGAATTTTAGTACTGCGTGTTGCATCTATCATTTCGGGGACACGGTGCAGCGTTTGTGGCCCAAACACCAAGTCAACAATCGGCGCACGCTTACGAATATTATCGCCTTCTTGACTAGCAACACAGCCACCCACGCCAATTAATAAGTCAGGGTTTTTAGCTTTTAATTTCTTCCATCGGCCTAATTGATGAAAAACCCTTTCTTGGGCTTTTTCACGAATCGAACAAGTATTGAGTAGAATAACGTCGGCTTCGTTTTCATCATCTGTTAATTCTAGCTGGTGGGAAACGCCCAATAAGTCTGCCATACGGGATGAATCGTATTCATTCATTTGGCAACCGTGCGTTTTTATAAACAATTTTTTGGTGATGGTGCTAGTTTCGGACATAAGAGGGAACAAGACCTTTAAAGTTTGATGATGGGAATTATACAGAGGGATGCCGCCTAAGTGCTAGTCAACAAGAAAGCATCGGTTTGCTATATTGGTAGTTGAGTTAGCAATGGATATGACTATTTTTTTATTTATTTTTTAAACTAGGAAAAAAACATGGATAAAGTCTATTGGGAAGACGTGTGGCGTAACGATAAACTGGGTTTTCATCAACCACAAGTCAATCGGCATTTACAGCGTTTTTGGCAAAGGTTAGAACTTACACCAGATAGCCGTGTTTTTGTGCCTTTATGCGGTAAAAGTTTAGATATGGATTGGTTATTGTCGGAAGGGCATGAAGTGATTGGTGCTGACTTATCAGAAAAAGCCCAACAAGAATACCTTATTACCCACGATGAGCCAGTACGTTACAACCAAGAACACCAGTTAAAATTTGCGTGGCAAGGGCGCTTATTATTTGTAGCAGGCGATATTTTGCACATGAAACCTGAAATGCTGCGTTCAGTGGACGCTGTATATGATCGCGCTGCGCTAGTGGCATTAACACCAGCAGCAAGGCAAAACTATGCTTTATTTTTAGCGCACAGTTTAAAACCGAGCGCAAAAATGCTGTTGATTACCCGCCAAGCACCTAAAGAACAACAGATGCCACCTTTTAACATTACGGCAGCAGAAGTTGATGCGTTGTATGCCAGCAATTTTAAAATCGAGCACTTATTAACCGAGCAGCGAGCCGATGGCATTATTGAAGAAGCTTTTTTATTAAAACGTAAAGTACCAGCCGGATTGATTCGCCTGCCCATAGAAGCAGGCGAGTCTCAAAAAGCTAGCACTTAAAAGCTAGCGTTGGCTGGTTTGTAGGTGTGAAAAATCAAGTAGAATACGCCCTGCTTCTTCAAGAATAGCCGTATCAATTGGCGTGATTTTCTTTTCAGCATGGTCTTCATCAAGCTCATCTTCTAACTTACTAAGTGGCGTTAAACCTAAACCTTGACGGCGACGGTTTTCTATTACTAGCTGTTCCGTCTGCTCTTTTTCTTTTTCTAACTTACGCTGAGTGCGATTCAAGCTAATCCCTGGTGAATCTTCATGGCGGCTTAGCCAATCTGACTGATCGGTTAAAAACTGAAAGTTAGGGTCGTTAGCAATACGTTCTTTATGGTTTGCTTTAAGCCGTGTTAACGCTTGTTCAACGATAGACTGGCGTGGTGGCAACACGGCTTTTACCTGATCCCAAGGTAGCGCATTAGGTGAGGCACTTTCACCCACTTGTTTAGTATCAAATAAAGGCGGGAAAAGAATATCAGGAACTATGCCACGGTGTTGGGTGCTGTCACCAGAAATGCGATAAAACTTAGCACGGGTAATTTTTAGCTGCCCATAACTTAAATCCATAATGGTTTGCACAGTACCTTTACCAAAGGATTGTTCGCCAATCACTAGCCCACGGCCATAATCTTGAATCGCACCAGCAAAAATTTCAGACGCTGAAGCTGACAAACGATTAATCACCACCGCTAATGGGCCGCTGTAGTGAATTTTGCCGCTGCTGTCGCCAAGAATATTCACCTTACCGTTAGCATCACGAATTTGCACCGTTGGCCCACGCGAGATAAACAAACCGACTAAATCATTGGCCTCTTGTAACGCACCGCCACCATTATTGCGTAGATCAATGACTAAGCCGTTAATATTTTCTTCTTGCAGCTCATCAATTAACCGTGCGACATCGCGGGTAGTGCTGCGATAATCTTTGCTATTGCTGCGTTGGCCTTCAAAATCCAGGTAAAAAGTAGGTATTTCAATAACCCCAATACGGCGCAATTCACCGTCTATCGTGGTTTTAATAACCTTTTTACTGGCGGCTTGGTCTTCTAATTGGACAGCATTGCGTTCAATTTGTACGATACGGTGATTAGTGCTGTCGGCGGCTTGCACTTCTAAACGTACAATCGAACCTTTAGGGCCGCGAATCAAGTCGACCACCTCGTCTAAACGCCAACCCACCACGTTTTCAATGGGTTCTTTTTTACCTTGACCCACACCTAAAATTTGATCACTCGGCTTTAATTGACCCTGTTTATCCGCTGGGCCACCGGCAACAAGGCTAACCACTTTAGTAAACTCATTATCGGTTTGCAGCATCGCACCAATACCGTCTAAAGAAAGCTTCATTTGAATACTAAAACTTTCACTGCGACGCGGCGAAAAGTAGTTGGTGTGTGGGTCAACGCTGGTAGTAAAAGCATTCATAAAGCCTTGAAAAATATCGTCACTATTGGTTTGCCGAATTCGATTTAGCTGATTTTCATAACGACGCACTAATAAATCGCGGGCTTCTTCAACACTTTTATCCGCATCCATTAAGCTTAATAGCTCATGTGTCATGCGCTGCTGCCAATAAGTATCCAGCTCAGCCGTTGTTGCTGGCCAATCAACTTTGCGGCGATCACCATAAAAACGCTGATTTTTTTCAAAACTAAAATGCGCTAATTGGTCTTTTAACTGCGTTAAATTATTTTCTAAGCGTTTAATGTGCAGTTGAGTCACTTGCAAAAAAAGCTCAAATGAATAATCTAAATCGCCTTTAACTAAAGCATTTTCTATTTTTAAAGTGTTGCTAAGAATGGTCTCTGCTTGTTTAGCCGTTAATAACGCTTTATTTGGATCAAGTTGCTTTAAGTAACTTTCTAGTGTTTGTTTTTCAAGTTCTTTATTTAAAGTGACGGTTGCAAAATGCTGACGGGTCATCGAGCGAGTAATCTCGCGGGCTACTTGACGGTGAGCCTCTGAAGGCTGTAATTCTTCAAGCGGTGTATACTGGCGCGTGGAAGTTTCTGCTGCACTAGCCAAAGGCATAAAGCCAAGGGTTAAAAAGCAGATCATCAAGCCACGCAGTAATTGCTTGTGCATCCGGTATTACTCCTAAAACAGTTTTTAAGCGATCAGCTTATAGTAAGGTATCAGCTATAGATTACAGGGTTTAGAATAAGTTTAATTTTCGGGTTAAAGCATACCGCATCGGGCTGGTGATAGCACAAAAAGTGACCAGCGATGATAAAAAAGCACCTAACAAAGTAACAACTATGACAGGTAATAAATCAGTGACTCAACAGCAAGCAGTATTTAATCAAGGTCTAATTAGCTTCTTACAATCTTCACCCAGTCCCGCTCACGCTGCCGCAACCATGGCGCATCAATTAGAAGCAGCAGGCTACCAAGCTTTAAATGAAGGTGATGAGTGGCAATTACAACCCGGTCAAGGCTATTGGTTAACACGTGGTGATCGTTCCTTGATTGCGTTTCGTTTAGGCGAACACGCCGTTGCTGAAAGTGGTGTGCGTATGATTGGCGCACATACTGACAGTCCTTGCTTAAAAGTAAAACCTAAAGCTGAACTGTTGCGTCATGGTTGTTTACAATTAGGGGTTGAAGTGTATGGCGGCGTGTTGTTGCACACTTGGTTTGACCGTGACCTTTCCTTAGCGGGGCAGGTTCATTTTCGTGACGAAGCCGGTCAATTAAAAGTAGCTTTGTTGAATATAGAAACACCCATTGCCATTATTCCTTCTTTGGCAATTCACCTAAACCGTGATGCCAATAAAAATTCAGAAGTCAATGCACAACTGCATTTGCCACCCATATTAGGCTTGAAAACAGGCGACAACCCAACGTTAGTTTTACGTAACTTAATTGCTGGTTGGTTACGCCGTGAAGGTCATGCAGTTAAAGAGGTCGTTGATTATGACTTGTGTTTTTATGACACTCAGCCACCGGCATTAATCGGTTTAGAGCAAGAATTTATTAGCGCGGCGCGTTTGGATAACTTGCTGTCTTGCTACACGGGTTTGCAAGCAATGTTAGCCGTCGATACACCACAACCCGCCACGTCTTTATTAGTGTGCAACGATCATGAGGAAGTGGGTAGCGCTTCAGCGATTGGTGCTGAAGGCCCATTTTTAGAAAGCGTGTTGCGGCGTTTAGCGGGTGAAGAACAGAAATATCAACGCATGATGGCGCGTTCGATGCTAATTTCTTGCGACAATGCTCACGCGTTGCACCCTAATTACGCAGATAAACACGATGAAAATCACGGTCCCAAATTAAACTTAGGCCCAGTGATTAAAATGAATGCCAATCAGCGTTATGCCACCAGCAGCGAAACCAGCGCATTATTTATTAGTTTTTGTGAAATGGCAAAAGTGCCTTATCAACGCTTTGTGGTTAGGTCGGATATGGGTTGCGGCAGCACTATTGGCCCAATTGCAGCCACTAAGTTAGGCGTAAGGGTTGTTGATGTTGGTGCGCCCCAATGGTCAATGCATTCCATTCGTGAAACAGCAGGCAGCAAAGACGCTTGGTATTTAGGCCAAGCGCTGCAAGCTTTTATTAGTAACTGGGATGGGCAAATTTAGTAGTAATTTACGAAAAAAGTACACCACCGCTATTGCTATGCCTAGAAAAAAAACACTGCGATAGCGCTGGTGCTTGTCGTGTAAAACACACCCTTTAGTTTGATTAACCTTCTAGGCCTTGGCCTGCACCTTTGCTGGCAATTAACTCTATTTTGTAACCATCGGGGTCTTCAACAAAAGCGATTTCAGTAGAGCCGCCTAATACAGGGCCAGGTTCACGAGTGATTTTAGCGCCAGCAGCACGTAATTTATCGCAACTGCTGTAAACGTCGTCGACCTCAATCGCAATGTGACCATAAGCTGTACCAAGATCGTATTGGTCGACATCCCAATTATGCGTTAACTCAATCACCGTATTATCGGCTTCTTCACCATAACCAACAAAGGCTAACGTATAACGGTACTCTGTATTTTTACTAGTGCGTAATAGTGTCATGCCCATGATTTGGGTATAAAAATGCAGCGATTTATCCAAATCTCTGACACGAAACATAGTATGTAAAAGTCGCATGGTTAATCCTTATTTTATTAATGTAACTTTCTACTTTATTTATACCACTGTTTTTGCCTTCTTAGATTCAACTTGTTAGCCTGAATTTAATGCTCAAATGCAACTCATTAAGTTAGGGTTGAATCTAGGATATGCAATACAGCGCGAGCACGGCTCATACCCACATAGCGTAATAATTGCTGTTGCTGTACAGGCGCACCAGATTCATCTAAACAGATAATCACTGCAGTATTTTCCAAACCTTTAAATGCACCAATAGTAGTTAAACTAACAGCATTAGGAGGAAAGTTTTGCATCGCGTAGTCATCCAATACCATCACTTTACAGGGCAAAAGTCGGCCAAACTGCTGCATAAAATATACAGGGCATCTATCAGTTAAAATCGTCAACTCTGCGGCGGGTAAGCCACCGTACTCTAAAATCTCAGCAACAGATTGCTTTAACAGAGTTAAGCGATGTGCAGCATTCGTCACCTGAACAACCTTCACAGAAGGCCCAGCACCCACAGCTTCAATAGCCATATCTGCATTGGTATATTCACGGATAGCATCAAGAATATTAGCTGTATTACGACAATTGCGCCTTAGAGGAACCTGCACTGGCGCTAAGCGTTCTAGCTGGGCAAAAACCTGTGGATCAATTGCCCCAAATAAACCGGCCTGATTATTAATATCATGAAAAAATACCCAGCGACCTCGGGTAAAACCATCAGTTAAATAGGATTCAATCTGCGAAATAAACTGTATATCCAACACGTCCTGACCTTCATCAACCAACAAGGCATCATAGCAGTGTATGTGCGACCGCCGTGCTGCTATAGGCAGGCCTTCTAGTGTGCTAATGGTTAGATTAGGTAAACGAAACGCTGCAATTAAAAAGTTTTTTAGCCACGTAGAATGGCAAACAAGCAAAACTTGTTTGCCGGCAGATGTCCAACGCCTCGCCAACTCCATTGCCATCAAAGTTTTACCTGTACCGGCACTACCTGAACACATAACTCGAGGATTAGCGTCTACAACATCAAGCAACAATAGTTGTTGCTCAGTAAATTGTGTAATACGCTCATTTACCCATTCCACTTGAGTATGCAAAGGTGTAATCGCAACCTGCTTGGGCCTTAACACATCCATTAACACTTTTATATCATCAGCGCTCAGCTGCTGAGGTGCTGATTCTTTGGCACACCAATATTGAATCAATTGTTTTAGCCAGCGCTCTAAAGCGCGATGCTGGCCATCTTGACAGAGCAAGGCTTTATCCCATTCAACTGACTCAGCACTTAAACGACAGTCAGGAAAAACCACTCCATAACCAAAAGTTATTTTTTTAAATAAAGTGTTGGTTAATTGCTGACTTAACCGCCCGCGCAAACTGTACATGGCACTTTCAGCCTGACGAAAAGGGCCTTCATAGGAAATAGTCTCGTATCCTTCTCGATTCATATAACCCCAGCGCTGACCATCAAAGCTCACCCGACCACCTTTGATTTCTAAAGCAAACACACCCTGCGAACAACAAATTAAAAAATCCATCTCAGCACTACGCTTATAAGTATGCTGAGGCAACTTAAAAGAATGCAATGCAATAAATGTTGTATGGTACGGATGAAATGCTTCTCTTAGTGCATCAAAAATGCGCTTTTCTGCTTTACTAGATGTCGGATAAGGATTATCTGGCACCATCAGCATTTAAGGCTTAGTCCCTAACAGTTTGCGTAACTCAGCATCCAGTTTAGGATCAAGAATAGGCAGCTGGGCTAAAGCGGCATCAAACACCACCCTATCAACCTCAGTACGTACGGCTTTCACTTCACCATCCAACACAAGGTCGACACCACTTGCGCCAACACTCAGTTGGTAATCACCTCGGCCTAAAGAAATACGCGTTGTCACACACGCCCACTTCTGTTTTTTTGCTAAATAAACAGCAGCATCCTGTCGACTTTTTGACCAATTTTCTGTCGAGAAATACTCAGAGAGTAGAAAAGGCGCATCAATTTTAGGCAACACCATATCTGTACCTGCAAAACGATGTGCAAGCATTGCCATCAAGCTTGGCACAAAAGTATTGCAACGTTGCTGTTGCTTAAAAAGACGATCTAAGTTCATCCACCCTTCACGCAAACCCGCTAACAAAGCAACATCAGCAACTCGTTCAGGCTGAATAGGGAGCGGGTACAACCATAAGTCCTCTAAACGCTCACGAAAGACAAAGCTTAAAAGTACTTGCTGCAAAGGTTTGTCATGCTCTTTGAGTAAGTTTTCTAAGGTATCTTGTGGTGTACGAGCATTTTCGCTGATAAGTTGCATTAATTCTTTAGCATTAGACAATGCACTTTGATGACCAGGAAAAACGATTTCACTAATTTCAGTAAAGTGCGCCAAGATGATATCCAAGGCACTGCCATAATCAGATGACCCTATATTTTCGTATAAGCGTTGCACTAATAAGGCAAAAGTATCTTTTGAAGTATTGTCTGTCTCAATACTATAAGCCCAATCAGTCATAATATTTAATAACTTAAACTGGCTCTCTTCAGCTTTTTGGGTATTGCTACGCCCTGAAATCGCTTGATACGCAACTTTAGCAAAACCATTGCTTTGACTGAAAATAGCCAAAGCAGCCACTGCGCCACCAATAGCATTCACGGCAGGTAAATCAATCTGCAACGGCTGCAGGCTTATTGTTTCAGGTATAGCCAATGGCCAAGGCAAGGTTTTCTTTTTATTAAATTCCGGCTTTTTTGTACTGGCTTTTAACGGAGTTAACTCAGCATTACCATAATCATTAAATGAATGGGTAAATGCTTTTGCATGTTCAGCTTCAGCAAACACAATATTATGTTTAATCAAACTAATCGGCAAAGGCGCGGGTAAAAGCAACAGTTCCTCTGTACCATCCAACGCCTCTGGAAACTTAATCTGCTGCCACTGCTCGCTTGCATAGCGCCATGCGCTACAAGAAACACCGCTTAAATCAAGTTCAACATAGCAAGCATTCAACTGTTTGGGCTGTTCTGCAACAACGTATGCTAGCGCTTCAACTGACACAGCTTTAGGGAATAATGGAATCCAGTTAGGCATCAATTGCAAGGTATCTTGGTAGTATTTCTGCCCAAAACCGCTAGGTGGCATGATTAAACCGCTGCCAAGCATATATGCCATATTCATTTGGTTAGTAACAAAACGCCAGGTATGCTGGATCTTTTTCGCCCCAACACTCTGCTTCTTGTCTACTTCGACAACGGCAACAGCATTAGAAAACAACTCACTGGACTGACTCATTACTTAATCTCCAAAATATCGGCGTCTGTCGGAATAATCGGGTAGGCAGGGTAATCTTGACTGCTGGCACTCAGTAGTAATAAACGATCAATAGCTCTTGAACTCATGACATAAAACAACTTTTTTAACTGATCTAAGTCATTACTTGGTGCATGGTATTTATCAATATCAGCAATAAACACCACATCAAACTCCAGCCCTTTACAGGCTTGTGCATTGATTACCATAACTCCACCGCGATTAAAGGGAATGTTTTCTGTAGCGCCATGTTGATAGGTAGAAATCAAGAGTGAAGTCTGTTCCAGCAATTGAGCTTGCTGCCTGAGCTGCTCAACAAATATTTCTCGTGACCTATTATTAGGTGTTAATACAGCCACTAATTTAGTTGGATAAGCATTTGCCATTAAAACGATACGTTTACATATCGTTTTAAAATGCTGTTCTTGGTAATTAAACAAGAGTGGTTTTAACACATTATGCTTGGGTGCTGGTGGCAATTCAGGGGGCGGACTGGCTGGGTCGCCCGTATAAAAAGCTCGTGCTAAACGCGCGGTTGCATAGTGGTTACGATGGTTATTTTTTAGCTCGACCACCTCACCCACTTCAATACCTAACGCATTTTCTATGTCTTGACGCGAGCTGTTTTCGCCAGTAACAAGCTGCTGATTTTGATCCGCTACAACAAAGAAATTTTCGTAACCAAGCTCGGCTAACATTTGATAGAACTGTCTGGGCATATCCTGCCCTTCATCAACAACCAAATAAGGCAAGGCATCAGCATTTTCTAGCGGCCCATGTGCTTGAGCGTTTGACACAATCGTGTCCCAATCAAAATCAGCATATTTTTGCTGTTCTTTTTTAGGTAAACGCGGCACATTTTTGACTTGTAACGCATTCTTATATAACTGAACAAACCAACCCTGCCATTGTTCAGCGACCAGCTTTTGCTCTGCCAGTAAAAAACATGAATGCTTTAACAAGTGATTGAACACTAAAAAAACATACTCTTTTTTCTGATCGACAAGCTGCTTAACCCGCAATAAAGCAACCACTGATTTACCAGTGCCCGGCCCACCGATAATCAAATATTGACCATCTAAAGGTAAACTGCGAGCCATTTCTTGATCCTTGGTTAATTGATGCACACCGGGTAGTTTGATTACACGCTGCGTCATGCTGAACTCCTAGTAAAACTAGTTATTGGGAAGATACCATCCTCCACACTTCCTTTAATGAACACTCGGTCTAGCAATAAATTACCAAAGCTGCAGCTGGTTTCTGGAATCAATAGGCAACCATGGCAAGCCGCTTTATTGAGCAAACCTGGGCCTTGACCGTCATGCTCAGAACATACAGGGTCTAACGAGCACCATTGTGCTTGCTCTAAAGCAGTTAACATAATGGGTAATAAGCGTTTTGGCTCAGCCAACTCAGCTAAACCACCTAATGACCCAACAACATCCGGCACGGCTACATAAATCAAAATTCCGGCCATCGCGTCATAATGTGAACAGTAGATACGCTCTTTTAACGACGCTGCTGGATAACCTGCATAGCTTTCAAACTGTCGTATTAAGCCATGTGACAAGGCATGCAGCAGCATAAAGCGTGGACTAAGATTAACTTCAGCTTCAAAGTTAACGGGTGCCTTCGTTAAACGCCCTTCTAATTGCTGTACACGGCGGATCAATTCAGGCTGTGCTTCCCATTGTGCCAAAATAGCTTGATCTAGTGTAATAAATATACCTTCTCCGTATAACTCCAAAGCAGGTAACCATGACGACTCCCCCACTAAATCAGGCGGCAGAATTGTTTGCTTCTCAGCATCCATTTCTAATCGGCCAAACCCAGTCATCACCATAATTTCTTTAAGCCGCTCAACACCAATCACCGCATCAACTAAAGCGACCACTTGGCTAGTGAAACTGTTCGTTGCTAATTGCTGACTTAACGCTGTCCATGCCGAACCGTATTGGCGCGTCACAAAGTCTTCATCTTCAGATAAATCGGGGATCAGTTCCAGCAATGCTTGGTATTCACTTTTTAGTAAATGACCCTTACTAATATTCTGGCCGTATAATGGATAGCCATTATTTATCGCTGCTAATGCCTCGACAACAGACTCAATACTACAACCCATATCTGCAGCGACCGTTTTAATAGCTGATTTTTGCGCTAGCAGTGATTTTGAACGTGTTAAAGCCGCTCTTTTATCAGCGCTTGAATACAATCGGTCAACAACTGAGCCGCGCTGAATACGTGACTCAGGTGGAATAACTAAAGCATTTTTGCGCTCAGTAAAATGCACGCGTGGATCACTTACAGCTAAGATAGTCCACATAGGTGATTCATTTAATACTTCAGCGCAAGGTTGCTCTTGACGCCAAGGCTGTTGTCTTCCTTTCCAAAAAACCTCATGACCATTTAGAGAAAGCTTATTGGTTGCACCGCAATGTTCACAGTACAACTGATATTTTTTGCCATCAGGCTTAGCTTGTAAGTAAACATTAGTCCAATCAGGTTTGCAGTTAATACTGGAATCTTTATGTGTCAAGCTATGATATGGCACATCACTTAAAAAGCCTTTGGCGTGTACTAATACCCAAGGCATCTGCTCAAGTTTACCGTGACACCCTGCACGAGCGCATTTAAATGGAAAACGCTCGCCAGTTGAACGCCAAGGTTTACAAGAGATGAAATGACAGCGCGTACACTTCATCCAAGAAGGAAAAATCTGTGCTGGAATATAAACCCCATCAACCCAGCCGTCTTGCTCTTTGGCAATAGGCGGTGAACGTAACGCTTTATCAATGCCTAACGCCGACTTCACCTGCTCGACATAATAAATAAGCTGACCACCGGGCGTACCATCTTTGCTAATCCAGTACGAGGTATCTTTCACTGCCATCAAGTAATGCGGCCCACGCACCACCGCACCAACACTGGAGAACCCTAATAAATGTGATAAACGTACAGGGGTGAAATCTTGATTTTTTTTCATAAGCCTTTTAATAATCCTGTACTTTCAACATTACGCATCGACTGTAATGTTGGCCATAATCCAATCACATTATCACCATGAACATACAACAAACGGTCTGCACCTTGCTCCTTGCTACGCACTTGATAGTGCAAGGCACGTTTACGGTCCCTACAACGCTCTGCCTTTTCCTGCCATTGCGCTAACAAATCATTGATATGCTGTCGAATTGCATCTTTACGGCTGGGATCAGCGGCGGCACAACGTTGGATAAAAAGATTAACCACTCGTTGTGTTGAGGGGTCATCTGTATTCAAGCGGCCAGCGGCATCGTTGGCTAGTAACGCTGGCACGGCGTAACGTAACGCCAAGACTAAAGCTGCATGCAAGGCTCTACGCCGAGCCTGATAGGTATAAGGCGTTACACTGGAGGGTTCCACATAACGGTAAAAAGACTCGTGATACGGGCGAAAGTTTTCATAGTGCGACAAGCTGCGGGTTTGGTCGCGGTAATAATTAACACAGACCACACCCGGCACATCGCTACGACCAACACGGCTGCTGGCTTGAATATATTCTGCTGTGGTTAACGGTTGACCATTAATAATCATCACTGCTAAACGCGAGGTATCCAGTCCAACAGAAACCATATTGGTAGCCAACGCGGTATCAATACAGCCTATTTCACCACGGTGCTTTTCTAATGCAGAAAACGTTTGCGCATTTTCTTCTGGGCTGGACTGACTGGTGAGCAAGGCAGGCGACTGTGCAAATCGCTCTGAAATACGTTGTTCATGCAACCATGCCTGTTTACGGTTTTGTAGCACGGCACCTTGTGTGCCTTTACCCAGATCAGGATTTACAAAATCCTCAGATATTGCAAGCTGAAACGCTTCTTCAAGCAACCGTTCATAATAGTTACGTACATCCAAACTTAGCGCATTTTGTGTATTACCCACACCACGCAAACTGCCGTGATAAATCAGTTGTGTCCACCACGCTTCACGCAAAGCTTCGCTGTTATTACGCGCCGTATCAAAAACCAATTCAGGTGCAGCCAATACACTCGCCACTAAGGGCCCCAAACTACGCTGACGGTTAAGGCGAGCAGCAAAATAACCAACATACAGTCGCCCTGGGCGCTCAGTGATTGGTACTGTTTTGGCAAAAAAAGAATCGTCCGCACTTAAACCTGGGGGTGGAAAAACAGCAACGTCTTTTGCATACAGTGCTTGCACCTGCTCTTTAGCCATACGAATAGTGGCTGTTGAAGCGATATATTTTGGGTAAATGCCTTGTGCCTGTAATACCGTTTCAATACCAGCTTCATACACGCCTGAGACCGAACCTAAAGCACTAGCAATCAGATGCAACTCATCTTGAATAATCAATTCTGGTGGCCGTTGACCATTCACACCAAAGAAACGCCGAGCGCGTTCTTCCCATAATAACTGTGCAAATTTATCCACTGTTGCTAACAGCAGAGTCGGCGGTGCAGCGTATAACGCATCATCCACAACATTGCAGGGCAAAATCTGCTGACCATCAGCAAATTCACAGTTCTTGCCTGTACATATAAACTCAAAGCTATGGTGTGTTGCACGGTAATTATGAGCGGCTGCAAACGGCGTGTTACACCAGGGGCAACACTGTAAAACAAAAGCAGGTAACGATGCTTTGTTATTACCTGTATGTTTCTCTAAAATTTTACAGGCAGCGTTGTAGTTATTTGGACTGGTGGCCGAGCCAACCCATAGACCGATAGTAATTGACTCATTTCCTAATGCATCAACTTGCTGCTGACGCAATAACTCAAGCGCACAAATCATGCGGCAGGCACGTAGATATTGCTGGGTGGTTAATAATCGCAAGGTGTAACGCATAAAAGCGGTAGTGCCACCACCCGACTGCGGAAAACGCATACGCCGCCAAATAATCACGAAAGCAATTAACCCTAAATAAGCTTCCGTTTTACCACCGCCTGTTGGGAACCAAATTAAATCAACGGTATCACGCTCATGATCGTTTTCATCAATAGATGATTTTAACACTGTTAAAAAGAAGGCTAATTGAAATGGTCGCCAACAATACTCATCTAACAGCCGTAACTTACCACTGCACTGCACTGCTTGCTGCATTTGCTCCAACATAACTTGGTTAGCATAAGCAAAGGCTTGACGTGCAAGAGGATCATGACGCAATAACTCAATACCTTCTAACATCCGTTGTTTGGCTTTACGCATACGTTCTAAGATGCGGTCAGCAGCAGGCTGTTGTTCAGTGGTTAATTGTATCAATGCCTGCTTACCCATCCAGTTGCCGTAGCCATCGACAAAATACTCTAACGCTTTTAGTACCATTTCCGGCTGTAGCTCACTCTGCTTTAGAAACGCCATACTCAAAACTGGACTAGCAGTATTAAGCACATCTGCTGTCATTTGTGGCACTTCTACTTGCGGCAGAAAATCAGTCAATATTTTTTGTACATTGCCTTGTGCATTTAGCTGCCAATCAACTGCAGCACCATGTCCTACAGCATAAATTTTTTTGTGCTGGTACTGCAGCTCTAACTCTTGCATCTCATCATCAAGTAAGCTGTATTCAACATTGGGGTAATTACCCACCTCCCCACTTTCTATTAAACAATACAATTCAGTTTCAAACAGTGTGCGTTCTATTTCTTGCTGACGAAATTCTTTAGCTTCAATCTGCGAATCAACATGTTGAGTATTAAGTAAAGAAACAGTGATTAAACTACCATTTTTGTGTGAACGACTACGCACATCAATTGCTGCGCGGTAGTTATCGCCACCCGCTGTTTCAGGCATCACATCAAAGCGCCCAGGCTGTGTAATGGTCACGGCTTCTTCGTCACGACCTAACGCTATGCGTTGATAGGATAAGTTTTTAAAGTGCCCACTAGGCTCATCCCGATTATTTGTTTTTTTATAGCTTGCTGCAGAAAACCCTATCGCTAAGCACCAGTTAGCAGTTGGTATAAAAAAAGAAAAGCCAACCGATGAAGGCGGAACATAACGACTAAGCTGTGCTGATTGAGCGGTCTTATTATCAGCGTCATCCACACCACTATTTGCAACAGATTCAACACCAGATTCGTCATCAGAGAACTCAGTCTCAGCAGCATCCAAGCCTTCACCGGCAATCACCGGATAAAGTACCGCAACGGGATAACGCTCTAGTGGTGATATGCCTTCTAACGTAAGGCATTCTTCTTGGAGTGCTTGCCGCTCAGGTGGGCCTTGTAGCTGCTTTTTTATCCAGTTAAGCCATTCCTTTCGATAAGCAGAAAAATCCAGTTCCATATAACAAGCCTTAGATTAGGTGATTAAAAATAGTGCTTTAAACGGATGCTTTTAAACAGCAATATTGACAGCTACCAATTATTGCTATTGTAGCCTGCTATATTCCATAAGAATTTTTACAAGCTGGAATAGCTGTTTTTTTTAGCTGAATAGTTTTTGCTGGGTAGCGTAGAATAGGCTTCTTTTTATTATCGGAACACCTATGAGCCTCTTTGCTAAACCCCGTAAAAAACCTGCTGTTGCGCCCATCACCCCCATTTTAAGCGCTAGACCTTCACTTCTTCAAACAACCAAAATACAAAATTTAGAAGACAAAAACTTAGAAGGCATGGTAATTCTGCGCCTTAGCCCTGAAGGTCGTGGTGTGGGTCGTACTGCAGAAGGTAAAACGGTATTTGTTGAAGGCGCTTTGCCGGGTGAACGTGTTACTTACAAGGTGCGTTTTACACGCAGCCGTTATGATGAAGCCGTCTTAGATAAAGTACTGCAACCCTCACCACAACGCCAAGAACCTAAATGCGAACACTATGCGGTCTGCGGTGGTTGTAACTTGCAGCACTTAGAAGCTCAAGCGCAGGTGACTTTTAAGCAAGCATTAGTGGCTGAGGTAATGCAGCAGCCAGAAAATACTTTACAGGCCGTCATTCAATCACAGCCGTTTGCTTATCGCCGTAAAGCGCGTTTAGGGGTTAAGTGGCGTAAAGATGGCCGTTTATTATTAGGCTTTCGTGAAAAATCGTCTTCTTTTATTACCAACATTATTAACTGCCCTATTCTTACCGTTAAATTACAACCTTTATTACCCGCTTTACATGAGTTTTTGCCCCGCTTAGAAGGTAAAAAACATTTAGGTCATATCGAACTCATCGAAGGCGAAAGTCAAATAGGTGTATTAGTACGTTTGTTGCGACCTTTAGCGCGTTTAACCAATAACGACCAACGCTTTTGGAAAACTTGGGCTAAAGAGCAAGCAGTGGTATTGCTGCTGCAAGATGAGCACGGTTTTCACTCTTTAGACACGGAAACTGAAGCTGATCTTGATAACCAGAATACGCCAAGTTTATTTAGCTACACACTTAAAGACCAAACCTTGTTTTTTGCCGGCAATGATTTTGTGCAGATCAATGCTTTGGTTAATCAGCAAATGGTGCAGCAGGCGTTAAATTGGTTAGATTTAAAAGGCAATGAAAAAGTCTTAGATCTTTTTTGTGGTTTTGGTAATTTTACTTTACCGCTGGCTAAGCAAGCAGGCGAAGTTTTAGGCGTTGAAGGTTCGGCTTATCAAGTTGAACGTGCTGCTGCTAATGCCCTACACAACAATATAAATAACGCCCACTTTGTTACCGCTGATCTTAACTTACCGTTAAAGCAACAGGCTTGGTTAACCAAAGAAAATACCGCTTGGGATGTGGTTTTATTAGATCCACCCAGAGCCGGTGCTGAAGCTATTTGTCAGCAGCTAGCCAGTTTAGGAGCACATAAAGTGCTGTACGTTTCTTGTAATCCAGCAACCTTAGCGCGTGATACTGCCATTTTATTGCAGCAGGGTTTTAAGCTACAGCAACTAGGTGTTATGGATATGTTTCCACAAACAGCCCATGTAGAAAGCATGGCTTTGTTTATCAGACCTTCATGTTAAAAACTATCGGCTTAGTGTTAGAATGCTGGGTTTAAATGGCACGTATTTTATAGGATAAACTCACCATGCTGTTGATGATTGATAACTTTGATAGCTTCACTTTTAACATTGTGCAATACCTAGCCGAGCTGGGTGCTGAGGTGCGAGTGGAGCGTAATAACACACTAACGCTGGCACAAATTGAAGCGATGAGTCCGACTCATTTGGTGATTTCTCCTGGCCCTTGTACGCCCAATGAAGCTGGTATTTCAGTAGCAGCCATTCAACACTTTGCAGGCAAAATTCCTATTTTAGGGGTTTGCTTAGGGCATCAAGCCATTGCACAGGCTTTTGGTGGCAAAGTGATTAGAGCACCGCAAGTGATGCACGGTAAAACCTCTTTAGTTGCACATCAAAATAGTGGTTTGTTTTGTGGTTTAGACAATCCTTTACTGGTGACACGCTACCATTCTTTAGTGGTGGAAGAAGCCAGCCTTCCTGATTGTTTAGAAATCACTGCACGCGTCATAACCGATGACCCAACCCCCAATTTAATTATGGGCATTAAACATAGAACATTAGCTGTTGAAGGTGTGCAATTTCATCCTGAATCCATTATGTCGCACCAAGGTCATCAACTATTAAAAAACTTCTTGGAGAAAAAAAATGGACATGAAACAAGCGATTGATGCCATTTCACGCTACAGAGATTTAAGCCGTGAAGAGATGCATAATGTCATGCATTTAATTATGACTGGACAAGCCACTCCCACCCAAATGGCAGGTTTTTTAGTAGGTTTACGCATGAAAGGCGAAACCGTTGAAGAGATTACTGCAGCGGCTGAAGTGATGCGTAAGCTTGCCACCCCCGTGTTTATTGATTGTGAACACTTGGTCGACCTTGTGGGTACCGGTGGCGATAGCGCTAATATCTTTAACATTTCTACTTGTGCTTCAATTGTGGTTGCTGCTGCGGGTGGTCAAGTAGCTAAGCACGGTAATCGCTCGGTTTCTTCTTCAAGTGGCAGTGCTGATTTATTAGACGCGGCGGGTGTTAATATCAACCTTACCTCTGAACAAGTGGCACGTTGTGTTAATACATTGGGTGTTGGCTTTATGTTTGCGCCACAATTTCACAGTGCTATGCGCCACGCAATTCAAGTACGTAGCGAAATGGGTATCCGCACTATTTTCAATATACTTGGCCCGTTAACCAATCCGGCAGGTGCTAAGCATCAGTTGTTAGGAGTTTATACACCTAAGTTGGTTAAACCCTTAGCCCAAGTTTTAGGCAATCTAAATTTAACCCATGCTTTAGTTGTATGCAGTGATGATGGTTTAGACGAAATTTCGATTGCTGCCGCTACGCAAGTAGCAGAATACCGTCATGGGCGTGTTATTGAGTATGTCATTAAGCCTGAAGATTTTGGTTTACAGCGTCGTCCACTCGATGCTTTACGTGTTAATTCAGCGCAAGAATCATTAGTGCTAGTCAAGCAAGTGTTAAACAATGAATCCGGTGCAGCGCTAGATATGGTGCTACTAAACGCGGGTGCTGCTTTGTTTGCTGCCGATGTAGCCGCTTCGATTGGTGAAGGTGTTGCACTGGCACAAGATGCTATTGCCTCTGGTCAAGCCGCTGAAAAACTTAAAGTGCTGGCTAACTTTACCCAAAGCTTTAATTAAAATAAATTTATAAGAACAGGTTTAACTGAATGTCGAATGATACACCGACCATTTTAAAAAATATCGTTGCGCGAAAACACCAAGAAGTCGCTGAACGTAGCCAAATTATTTCTTTAGAGGCGCTGTATAAACAAGCAGAAAAAGCACGAACGCCACGCAATTTCACCCAAGCTTTATTAGATAAAGTTGCTTCAGGCAAACCTGCTGTTATTGCTGAAATTAAAAAAGCTTCACCCAGCAAAGGTGTTTTACGAGAAAACTTTATCCCAGCAGAAATAGCGCTGCGTTATGAGCAATGTGGTGCAACTTGCTTGTCGGTATTAACCGATAAAGATTTTTTTCAAGGCGACGAAAACTACTTAATAGAAGCACGTGCTGCTTGTAGCCTGCCAGTGATTCGTAAAGATTTTATTGTTGACCCCTATCAAATCATTGAAGCGCGCGCTATTAACGCCGATTGCATTTTATTGATTGCAGCTTGTTTAACCGATCAACAAATGAGTGAATTTAGCTTGTTAGCGCACGAGCTTGGCATGGATGTACTGGTAGAAGTGCATAACCGTGTTGAATTAGACCGAGCGCTGCAAGTGCCTAATCGTTTAATTGGCATTAATAACCGCGACCTACACAGCTTTGAAGTCAAGCTAGAAAACACGTGGGATTTATTGCCTTTTGTACCAGAAGACCGCTTAGTGATTACTGAAAGCGGTATTTTAAGCGGCAATGATGTTAGCGCAATGCAAAAGCATCAAGTAAACGCTTTTTTAGTGGGCGAAGCTTTTATGCGGGCACAAGATCCGGGGAAAGCGTTGCAAACATTATTTTTGACTTAGCTCAAGATTAATAGCATTAAGTTTGTCAGCCTTGGGGTTTGTAAACTAAAGGTATGGTTATGCCTTGTTTTAAAGTGCCGCAAAACCCTAAGGAGCAACACCCATGCCAAGCCATTCTGTTAACCTTGATCGCCGTAGTTTATTAAAAAACATGACAGGAATGGCTTTAATTGCTGCTGTACCTTCTTTATCTAAGCCTTATAGCACGCAACTAAATCATACCCCATTAAATAGCACCTCATTGAACCGTACAAACAAATCCACATTAAGCAGCTGTAGTGTTAATTGCGGCAGCGTGTGCCCATTACAGCCAACACCAGCATTAAAAAACGGGTCTTAGTGATAAATCACGAATTACCACATTCATCCCTTCAGATTCAATTAAGCCTTTTTCTTCTAAATCTTTTAAAACACGACCCGCCATTTCTCGTGAACAACCGACAAGCTGAGCAATTTCTTGGCGAGCAATGCGTACTTGCATTCCTTCAGGGTGAGTCATAGCATCGGGTTGTTTTGCTAATTCTAACAAAGTGCGTGCAATCCTACCGGTAACATCTAAAAAAGCTAAATCACCAACTTTTTCAGTAGTTGCACGCAGTCGCATGGCCAATTGATTACCCAATAAAAACCATAAACATTGATGCTCTTTTGCCAACACAGTGAAACGCTCGTAACTCATTTCTGCTAGCTCACAATCATTTTTTGCTCTTACCCAAGCACTACGATGACTAATCGCATCAAATAAACCCAGCTCACCAAAAAACTGACCTTTATTTAGGTAAGAGATAATCATTTCTCGACCCTGCTCATCTTCAATATAAACGGCCACACTCCCTTTAACGATGTAATAAATAGCGCTGGCATTTTCTCCTGCATGAATAACTAACGATTTTTTAGTGTGATGGTGTTTAGACGCTTGATCTAAAAATACTTCTAATGCTGCCTGCTTAACATCAGCATAAGGCGAATTCATGTCGTAAATTCCTATTTATGTTAGATTTATCAAAGCTTTAGGTATTAATAATGCGATAAATTTCATAGATGATAAAATCATCTTAATACTAACGGAGGATATCTTATGCAAGCAAAGGTTAAATGGACAGACGGCGTACAGTTTGTCGCAGAATCAGGTTCAGGTCATGCGCTAGTGGTTGATGGCTCACAAGAAGCCGGTGGTCGCAACACCGGGCCAAGGCCGATGGAATTGCTGTTGATGGGATTAGGGGCGTGTAGCAGCTATGACGTGGTGACGATTCTTAAAAAATCCAGACAAAACATTATAGACTGTCAGGTTTCTGTTGAAGCAGAAAGGGTTGATGCTATTCCTGCCATTTTTAGCAGCATTCATTTGCATTTTATAGTGACAGGTAAAGATTTAAAAACAGCTCAAGTTGAACGTGCCGTCACTTTATCCGCAGAAAAGTATTGCTCAGCGTCTATTATGCTAGGTAATGGTGGCGTTAAAATCACGCATAGCCATGAAGTCGTGGAAATTTAGTTAATTTTAGCACCGAACATCAAACCGCTTAAAAATTAGTTTTAAGCGGTTTGATTAATGTTTAAATGCCAATCAGTGTGCTGCTGTACCTTGCCGCCAATTTAAATAATCATCAAGTAGCTGCAAATAACGCTCAGGCAATTTCTTTTCTTTTAAACTCACACGGTAAATAGGCCAAGTAATATCCGTCGGCAAACGCCATTCACGAATTTGCTGCTGCCAAGTTGAGGCTTCCCAAACGCTCCTTGGCACCACACTAAAGCCCAACCCTCTAGCTACAGCATCTAAAGCTAAATGCACACGATTAACGTAGCTACGTTGCACTAGCTGCCGTGAACTACGGTACTCTTCAGGAAAATTAGCTTTTAAAAGCTCACCTGCCTGCTGCTGACCTTGTTGATGGTTAATAAAACCTAAACTTAATAACTCTTGTAAATTACTGCCTTGAAATTCAGCAGGCACAACGACAATGAGCGGCTCATCTAGGTACTTAACATAAGCTAAATCTGAGTGGCGCTGCATTTCACTGACAAGGGCTAAGTCAACTTTACGACTCAGCACATCTTGGATGGCCTCTTCATTGTCAGCAAAACGTAAATGCAGGCGTAAGCGTGGATGATTTTTCATAAAACCTAAAGCGAAGGGGTAAAACAACACACCCAACACTTCAATGCTAGCAATACGGCATTCACCGCCTTCCAGCAAATCTTGCTCTAAACTGTGACGAAACTGTTCATGGTCAGAAAATAAACGCAACGCATAGTCATACACCTGACGACCCGCTTCGGTTAACTCAAAGCGTTTACCAATTCGGGTTAAAAGCGATAAAGCAAAATACTCTTCCAACTTACGAACGTGCTGGCTAACACCGGGCTGAGTCATATCTAATTTACGCGCAGTTTGAGTAAAACTGCCCGTCTCGACTAAAGAAATAAACGTTCGAAAATAAAGCGCATTAAACATAGCAGGCAGAACCCTTGTACCTGAGAAAAAGTGCTTAAAAAAACACCTAGAAAAAGAAAAAGCCCTTAACTAAACAGTCAAGGGCTTTGTAGTTTAAGTGAATCTAGCAAATAAAACAGTCTAGTTAACTTTTTGGCGAATCATCTTCTTCTACCGCCATATTATCTACCACTTGTATTCGTTCTTCTTCATTTTCAGCCGCCGCTTTACCAAAGCCTTGGAATTCAATAATGATATAAAGAACCGTACCTACACCCAAGCCCCAAGCAGCGCCATGAGTTGCAAGCACAACACCCATAATACCGGCGATACCCATAGAGGTTGCATTATTAATATTCTCTACAGCTACCGCGATACAAAGGTAACCAGTAATTAGCAGAGTAATAGATAAAGCGATAGGTAATACAGGTTTAAATAGCGTGACTAGTGGAAGCATAAAGAGTGCAATAAAGCCCACTATCCAAAATACAGAAGCACCTGAATAGATAGTATCCATCGCACTACGCCCATAACGGTAACGCTCGGCAATGGTCGCCATAGCACCCGTAAATAGCGGGCCTGCTAAACCTGGGTAGGGCGCAAATAAAGAGTGAATCAGGTTACGAATACCCGTTACTAGGTGAACTCGGTCGATATCCACTTCAATTTTTTCATCTGGACGCAAATGGTCGACACGTTTAATTAGGCTTTGACCAACAATAATGTCACCAAAAGCAATAATGTAAGCAATGATGGCAGTAGGAATGGCCGCAAGCATTAATTTATAACCAGGAAAACCAATTGAAAAGGGTAGGTAGTCCCAAATCTTACCAAAAGCAGGTACGTTAATGCCCCACTCAATGTTAGGTAAAGGGTATTCCTTCACGCTCCAACCTATAGCCATGGTAACTAACATACCCGGCACCATGCCATAACTAGCAATCATCTTTGCCCAGCGAAACTTTTCTGTCCAATCACGGAAAGACAAAGAAAACAGCACATAAATAGTTACTAAACCACCAATTCCTAAAGAAATAGGTGTATTAAATAAACGGCCACCGGGAGAAATCTCACCAGAAATAGCTGCTATACCCGCACCTAATAAAATACCAGCTGTCAGGGATTTAGGTATATTTTCAATAAGCTTACTACCCAAGCGGGTAATACCCATAAAGAAGAAGATGAAGGTAACCATTAACTGCAAGGCAACTAAAGCTTTTATCGCTTCTGGGCCAGGCTCAAAGTCACCAACAAAGAGCAACACCACAGGAATAGCCGGTGTAATCCAACCCGGTACAAAAGGCACACCCAAAAGGCTGGGTAGCAAAAAGCCAATACCGCCAACAACTACATAGGCTAGGGCAACATCGTAGGGAAGACCTAAGTACTTCTCTAATAATGGAATCATACCCATGGCAATAACAAACATTACCAAGGCTTGAATGGTTTCAGCCAATTCCCAGCGGTAATGAATAAAGGGTAGGCGAATCTTAAAGGGGCCGGCTGGCCAATAGGGTTGTTCTTCCCCGTATTTACGTTTTAAAAGCACGGTCTAGTTCCTTAACTAATTTATCTTTATAACTAAAGCCAAGTAAGGCATTTAGTAATTTTGGGAACCGACGTCACTTTACTGTTTTTGTAGGTGTGATCGTTCAGCAGGTGCTTTTTACCTTGACTGGCACTATAAGCCAATTCGACCTTATAACTAGCAAGTGCTAGGTTGACTTACTAAAACTAACAAAATTTTCATTTAAAAAAAGTTAACTAGCCACAAAAATAAGGTGAATGTTTTATGATGTCAGCTATAAAAGTTATCGCTAGGAGTAGCAAACGCAATGCAAGTTATCCATAAAGCAACCATTAATGCTTTAGTTTCACCTGAAGGTAGCTTAGAAGTTCTTTCTCAACATGAAGTTAACCGACTCAGAAAGACTTCAAGTGACGGTCATCACGAAATGTTGCGTCATTGCGCTTTAGCGGTGCTGTCTTGTGGCAATCCGATTGATGACACAGCCGCCATGCTAAAGGAATACCCTGACTTTGACATTGAAGTATTGCAACGCGACAGAGGTATCCTGTTAAAGCTAACCCAAGCACCAGCTGATGCCTTTGTAGATGGCATTATGATTCGTGGGATGCGCGAGCACCTTTTTGCTGTTTTACGTGATTTAGTTTATGTCAGCAATGAAATTAAACGTAGTTTTAATCATGACCTAAGCACGAGCGAAGGTATTACTGGCGCAGTATTTCATATTTTACGCAACGCACAGGTGCTACAAACAAATCTACCGCCTAATTTAATTGTGTGCTGGGGTGGGCATTCAATCTCACGCGAAGAATACGAATACAGTAAAGCCGTTGGGTATCACCTTGGCTTACGTGGATTAGACATCTGTACAGGCTGCGGCCCTGGCGCCATGAAAGGGCCAATGAAAGGGGCTAACGTCGCTCATGCTAAACAACGAACTGTTTTACGGCGCTACATCGGCATTTCTGAACCCGGTATTATTGCTGTTGAAGCACCTAACCCCATTGTTAACCAGTTAGTTATTATGCCCGACATAGAAAAACGCCTTGAAGCCTTTGTACGCCTAGGCCACGGCATTATTGTTTTTCCCGGTGGAGTAGGTACAGCAGAAGAAATCCTTTATTTATTAGGCGTACTCAGCCACCCCGAAAATCAGCAACAACCTTTTCCAGTGATTTTTTCTGGGCCAGAAAGTGCGCGTGATTATTTTGAACAGATAGATACGTTTATAGTGACTGCATTAGGCGAAAAAATGCGTGATTACTACCAAATCATCATTAATAGCCCGCTTGAAGTCGCACGTAGCATGAAACACGCCATGCAAGCTGTTAAACTGCACCGTATAGAACATAAAGATGCATTTTATTTTAATTGGCGCTTAAAAATCAGTTCGTTATTTCAGCAACCTTTTATTCCAACACACCAAGCAATGGCAACGCTTCAGTTACATCGCAACCAGCCGACACATCTGCTGGCAGCTAATCTAAGGCGTGCTTTTTCAGGTATAGTAGCGGGTAATGTTAAAGAGTCAGGTATACGCGCGATAAAGGAACATGGACCGTTTAAACTAGAAGGAGACAAGGTGTTGCTACAACTACTTGATAAGTTACTCACTGCATTTGCACAGCAAGGTCGTATGAAGTTAGCAGGTAAAACTTATAATCCTTGCTATCAGTTTACAAGCTAGTTATCCCATACTTTTTATATACCTTTATATAAAAGAAATATTTCTTACGCTAACGTTAAGTCCGCTGCGACAAGAATTTTTTTAGTCCGTTTTATTTTGGAGATTGTTGACATGGTTGATATGGCAAAGCTGAAGGAGGACGCCTTACAGCGCAAACGCCAGCATGAAGAAAAAGAGTTAAAAAAGCAGGTTTCAGGCAGTAAAAAACCTGCTCGACGCACTTCAGCTTCTGGATCGCGTGGTAGCAAAACGAGAGGTTCTGCACGTAACTCTGCACAAGGCAATATGGTCGCGCAACCTAAAGGCAAAAAAAATAAGCGCTCAGTTAGTCGCTGGGTGTTAGATATTTTGCTTGTTTTAGGTGCTTTAATTGTGGTTATGCTTATGTTTAACCCTTTTTAAATGCTGTTAATGCTGTTAGCCAACCATCTAGCCAGCCTGAAATACTTTCAGCTGGCTGGAAAGTTAGTACATTACATTAATAGCTTAGTAAGAAATAATTACTCAAGGTAAAAGCATGAATTATATGCAGTTAGAAGCCATTGCTATGCCAGTTTTAATCAGTGGTTTAGTGTTATTCATGGGCTATATTGTTTGGGATTTGGCTAAAAAGTCTAATGCAGGCGGTTTTGGAACCAGCATATTATTTTTAGCCTTGGGCTTAGGAGTGATTGGTTTCGTTATAAAAACCGTCATAGTAGTTATCATAGAATAACCACTATTAATGTCTAAAAATAAGCGGCTGCCATTCATTGGGGAAATGAGGCCATTTACCTTCAGTGGTTGCTGCTAGCCAACGCGTTACTTGCTCCACCTTTGCTGGCCTTGCTAACCAATAACCTTGGCAAACAGAACAACCTAAGCCATACAACAAGGTAGCCTGAGCGCTGGTTTCTACACCTTCAGCGACAACATCCATACCCAAAGCTGAAGCCATACCAATAATGGCTTTGACTAGCTGTACGTCTTCATTATTTCTTGGTAATTCTGCAACAAAGCTAGCATCAATTTTAATCGTTGATAAAGGCAATTTACGCAAATAAGACAGCGAAGAATAACCCGTACCAAAGTCATCAATTGATAACTTAATACCGCCCGCTTCAAACTGTTTAAGCAGTTGATATTGATCGTTTTCATCACCGATAATTAAACAGCTTTCGGTGAGTTCTAACTCAATTAAATTAGCCGGAATCTGATGAATCGCCAATAATTTAAACACGCGCTTAGCAAAAGAAGTATCTAATAACTGCCTAGCCGAAACATTGACTGAAATAGTAGGTGGCTGCAAACCTGCCGCTAACCAAGCTTGTAGCTGCTTACAAGTCTGCTCAACAACCTTATCGCCTAACTCTTCAATTAAGCCTAGCTTTTCTGCCAATGGAATAAATTCAGCAGGCGAAACACTGCCCAAAACAGCATCATCCCAGCGCAACAAAGCCTCCATACCAACCCATTGATGATTACCAACGTCTATTTTAGGCTGATAAACTAAATAAAGGCTGTGATCATTTAAAGCAATACGCAAACGGTGTTCTAAAGCTAAATCAGCATAGCTACGCTCACCCATTTGCGAATTATAAAAACAATAACTGTTACGTCCTGTTTCTTTAGCTCGATACATCGCTGTATCAGCATGCTTTAGTAAAACTTCAGGTGTTTCACCATCATCAGGAAAAACACTAATACCAATACTGGTTGAAATGACTAAATGGTTTTGCTGAATAACCAGTGGCTTGGTTAATACACTAATTAAACGTGCGGCTAAAGCTTCAAGCAACGGCAACGATTCTACTTCTGGTACTAATACCAAAAACTCATCACCGCCCAAACGCGCGACAGAATCGCCTTCTCTAACACTGGACTCAAGGCGGCGTGCAATTTTTTGCAGCACTTCATCACCGGCCTGATGACCCAAGCTATCGTTAATGCGTTTAAATAAGTCTAAATCTAAAAATAACACACCCATTTTATGCTTATGATAATGCGCATTAGCCAGCGCTTGTTTAAGGCGATCAAGAAGTAAACGACGGTTGGCTAAACCAGTTAATTCATCATAATAAGCCATGCTATGAATCTGTTCTTCTTTCAATTTTCGGTCAGTAATGTCACTAAAAATCGCTGCAAATTGACGAATAACACCCTGACTATTACGTATTCCGGTAATGGTTAGCCACTCGGCATAAACTTCACCATTTTTACGACGATTCCAAACTTCACCTTGCCAATACCCTTGCACCAGCATACTTTTCCACATGGACTGGTAAAATTCTTTATCGTGACGACCCGAACTCAGCATGGCTGGCGTTTGACCGATTACTTCGTCAGCACTGTAACCTGTTAAGGTTGTAAAACTGGGGTTAACGGTCTGAATAATACCTTTGTTATTGGTAATAATAATGCCATCAAGGGAAGCTTCAATAACCTTTTGAGCCAAAATCAAGTGTTCAGTTGATGTTTTTAAGGCTAGATCACGCGCTTCAAGTGCGCCTCGCAATTGATTAACGTACTCATATTCAATACTAGAAAGAATGTCAGTAAATGATAACAAACCACACAATTCTTCGGTTGGATTACCATCAGCATCGCACTCCACTACGCCTAAGTGACGAAAACCTTTTTCTCGCAACAAATCGACAGCGTGCATCAAACTCATATCTTTGGGCACACAAAACAAAGTATGCGTAGCAAGCTCTTGTAAAGTAAGCGCATTCACTTCTTCAGCGAGTAAAGAAATTAAATCCCGCTCAGTAATAATACTGATAGGTTTATTATGACCATGCTCCACAATGGCTGCTTCCACACCCGCTTCACGTAAACGCATTACCGCTTCAGTAATGGTTAAACTGGCGTATAATCGCAAAGGCAAACGACTAATACTTGAACCCACATTGCGCATTAATAGGTAATTTTCTACACCCTGATACCTAACCAAATCTGATTGGGTCAGCATGCCTAAAGGCTCACCTTGTGGGTTAAGTACCAATAACCGACGCAGGCGACGCTCTTTCATAAAAATGGCCGTTTCACTAAGTCTTGCATCGTAGTTAACACTTACAACAGGCGAACTCATTAAATTGTGAATTGGCGTTGCTAAAAGATTTTCTTTTGAAAAATCTAATTTACGCGTATCGCCTTCAGTCCAAATCCCGAGTAGCTGATCGTCCTTCACCACTAAAATACAGCTAACCTTGGCTCGGTTCATACGCTTAGCAACGTCTTTAAGCGATAAATCAGGTGAGCAAGTCAACAAACCACCGCTCACCAAAATACCTACCTTGGGATCATCACCTAGCTGCAGCGGTGCTATTTCAGGATCTAAACTTGTCAGTTGTTTCAAAAGTTTCTTCCTAGTTATCAAGGTAAAAAATAATCAAGTCAATCGTCTACGGATTCAATCATCCAGTAGTGAAGCCAATAACTGGCGCACTTGACCCACCTCAAAAGGCTTATCACAAATGGCTGAGACACCCGCCTGACGTACACCTGCTAAGCGTGATTCATCTTCAGAAGTCACCATCATAATAGGAATATGAGAATAATCTGCCGATTGACGAATATGGTTAATCATCGCTTCACCATCCATAACAGGCATATTGTAATCGGTTACCACTAGGTCATAAGCAGCGGCTTCTAAACATTGAATGCCTTCTTGACCATCTTCTGCAAAATCAATGTTTTCAATACCAATTTGCTGCAACACACGTCCAAGGTGATTTCTTGCCATGCGTGAATCATCAACCACCAATACCCTTAAAGTCGTTGCATCATAAAGATCTAATTCTATTTCTTCGTGAGAAAGGTATTCAATGGTTAACCCTAATGCACGCTCTAAATCTTTACGATCAAAAGGTTTTGGTAGTAAAGCCAGTACTCCAGCTTGACGAACAGCTTCAAGGTTTTCTCGTTTTTGTTCACTAGAAACAACCATTTTTGCTACGCCTTGAAAACTTGGATTTTTTTGCATAATAGCAAAAAGCTCGTGAGCATCAGCATCAGGCAAATAAAGGCTGGTAATAATTAAATCGGGTACAAAACTACGCATTCTATTTAAAGCTTCACGCGCATTAGCAACAGCCTCAACAGTATGAATGCCTTGTTGTTTTAATAATTCACAAATAACCTTGCGCTGCATAGCCGAAGGTTCAACCAGTAAAATACCTAACTGATCGACTGATAGAACAGTAGCTTCCATTGTTTTGAACTCCAATCAAAATTAGCTTAAAAAAATTAATCTAAAAACATTAACCTAAAAACCGTGATTTAAAGCTAGTGTTTTTGTTTTTTATTAGGTAAACCTGGACGGTAAATATCATCACGATAAATCAAGCGACGTGCTTCAGTTTCAGCTTGTTGTGGCGCCAAACTAAAGACGGCTTCACGCAGTTTAAATAAGCGTGCTCCTTGACTACGAGCCAGTTGCATCTCTGCCGCTTTAGGTAACGGTGGTAAACGCAAGGCCTTACGGTCTTCAATCCAAAAAGTTGCTTTATCCAAAATCAAGCTTAACAAGTTGCGCTGATTCGTTTTCAACTCAGCCAACAAAGTTAAAGCGATCAGTTGTTTAGCGCGACGATTCTTTGCCGAATTAATACTAGCCATTGTCAGTGGTACTCCGTTAAGTTCTTTATCACTCGGGTAAACCTTCAAAAATCACAGTCAGCAACAGGGTATCATTCTTACAGTTGCAACAAAGTTTCACAAAAACTTTTTTATCCAGCATAGGAGAAGCACCTTAAGCAGGTTAGTATATCTTTAAGTCATAACAGCAAAAACTGAAATCATAAAAAACTAAAACACTAGCACAGTGGGCAATGAACAGGAAAAATCATGGATTCCTTATTAAATGAAGAGTTGATGCTATCGACACCAACACCAGAAGAGCTTGGACTGACCTTTAGGGAAGAACCAAATGGTGATTTTTGGGTTACTTATAAACCTTCTGGCCTAACCTTACCTTTAGAAGCAGACCAATTCCCTCATGTTATGCTATTTGCTGGTTATTCTATTAACGAATACCCCGTAGACTCAGTTAACTTATCTATTCTGCTTGACTCCATTCGTCGAGGGAAAAGCATAGATATGCGCTTAGGTGGCCCTATTGATGCGCGTACTGAAGTTTATATCAGCACCAATCAAATGCTCGCTGGTGTTATTGTTTACCCTGCTCAAGGTAAAGGTAAAAACTTAAACCGTGAAATGCTTAATACCGCACTGAAACAATCAAAAGTTGTGCGTGGACTGCTTGATGAAAGCTTAGATGAACTCACTAACCCATCCACTCAAAAAACACTGCGCGAAACCACTCAACCCATTTGCATGGTGATTGCTTACGGTGAATCGGCTTATAACGGTAAAGATGCTTGGCTAGAAACTTTACTTGACGAGATTGCTGACCGTCGCCCAGTTATGGACGATGCGGGGCATATCGACTTTTTAGAGCTGGGTAATTTTCCTCATGTTAATGCTGACCAAGCTTTGGTTCGTCGTCACCCACCTACTGAAGGTAAATCGGGCTGGACGGTAACAGGTAAAACCGTTAAAAGCCGTAATGGTAAAGATTTTTCACTTAAAGCCAGTAACGCCTCGGTTAAATTAGCACCTAGCGATAACGACCTACTGCTTTCGGCAGTATCCGGTATGCCCGTGGTACTTGAAAAAGGCGCTCATGTAGAGCAAACCCTTAAAGTTGAAGAGGTAGGCTTAAAAACTGGACATATTCGTTTTGATGGCAGTGTACACATTAAAGGCAACGTTAACCCTGGTATGAAAATTGAAGTGTCTGGCGATGTCAAAGTTGGCGGCATTGTTGAAGCTGCTTATATTAAAGCCGGTGGCATGATTGAAGTCGGTGGCGGTATTATTGGTCGAAAACACAATGAACAAGACCGTAAAAATGAAACACTTGAAGGAAAAGTTAAAGTTGATGATGCCTATATAGAAGCTGGCAGCATTGTTAAAGCCCGTTTTATTCAAGAAGCTAAAGTGATTGCTGGGCAAGAAGTTATTGTACAAAAACAAATTCTTCATTCACACGTAAAAGCAGGCATCAAAGTTCACTTACCTGGTAAAGGCGCTATTGTTGGCGGTATTACTGAAGCCAAACAGCTGATTGATGTTGCAATTAGCGGTGCACCAGCCAATGTAATCACACGATTACAAGTGGGCAACACCTCAGAAGTTAGATCAAAAATCACCACAATTAATAATCAGCTCAAACAATTAGAAATACAAAAGCAGCAATTAATGGAGCTTATTAATAAAATAAAACAACAACGCAAACCTGTTACAGAAGAGAAAAAACAGCAAATTCTTACCGCCCGTGACACGCTTAAAGTTAAAGAAGAACAAGCTTATGACGAGCTAAAACAACTTGAAGAGCAACTTAAAGAACTGCAAACAGCTAGAGTACAAGTGCGTAAAACTTGTCACCCTGGCAGCCAAATAGAAATTGAAGAAGGCAGTTTTTCACCCCGTAACGACCTAGGAAAAGCAACCTTCTTCTTACGTGATGGTGAAGTTCATATGCGTTAAATTAGCTTGATTTTGCAGATAACTGCCAATTTATTGCACCCTTGCCGTGCAGTTGTAACCACGCATTAGCTTTTGAAAAATGCTGACAATCAAAGAAGCCACGGTAGGCAGATAAAGGCGAAGGATGCGGTGCAGTTAAAACAAGGTGCTTATTAGCATCTACATAAATGGCTTTTTTCTGAGCATAACTACCCCAAAGCATAAACACGACACCGCTAGTTTGGTCATTAATTAAGTGTATAACTTGATCCGTAAACTTTTCCCAGCCTTTACCTTGATGCGAATTTGCCTTAGCCGCTTCCACTGTTAATACCGCATTTAAAAGCAATACACCCTGCTCTGCCCAAGACAATAAGCAACCGTGATTAGGCTGGGTAATCCCTAAATCTTGCGCTTGCGCTTTATAAATATTTTGTAAAGAAGGTGGCACTTTTACGTCGGGCAAAACTGAAAAGCTTAGACCGTGCGCTTGGTTAGCACCGTGATAAGGGTCTTGCCCCAACACAACGACTTTCACTTGGCTCAAAGGTGTTAGCGCAAAAGCATTAAACCAATGACTAGAATGCGGATAAATCAACTTACCAGCAGCTTTTTCTTGCTGCAAAAACACCTTTAGTTGTTGCATATAAGGCTGCTCAAACTCAGCACCTAAGTGAAGCATCCAGTCAGCAGGTAAAGGAGTTGAGTTGTTAGACGCGTGCATTCATCATCCTTTCAACCGTATCCACAATCACTTGCGTCTGTGGATCAATTTCTAAATTAACCTGAGTCCCTTCTGACATAGCGCCAAAAGTCGTAGCGCGGCGCGTTTCAGGAATTAAATACACACTAAAGCGATTTTCCTCCACTTCGCCAATGGTTAGGCTACAACCATTTAACCCAATGTAACCCTTAGCAAAAATGTACTTCATCCATTGTTCAGGCGCTGTAAATGCTAAACGTAAATTATCTGCATCTAGTTCTTGGCGAGCAGTCAGTTGCACTTGGTCAATAATATGCCCCGACATTAAATGCCCACCAATTTCATCTTGAAAACGTGCCGCCCGTTCAAAGTTAACCGTGTCACCCTGCTGCAAAGCACCTAAATTAGTGAGGCGTAGCGTTTCAATCATTGCATCAAAATAAACGGCTTGGTCGTCCCAACGTACAACGGTTAAACACACGCCATTCATTGCTACACTCGCACCCACCTGCAACCCTTCACGTGCAGCAGCAGGCAAGTTAATACCAAACGTACTAAGGTTGGTTTTACGCTCAAGGTTAACGAGCTTAGCCATACCCTGTACAATTCCAGTGAACATAGTTTAATTACCTGTTAGCAGCGAGTAGATCGGCAGTTAATAGTGGCAAGCGGTCTGAACCAAAGTACATCTGGTCTTTCCAAAATAAAATAGGCGCACCAAAACCACCCCGTTCAATTAGCTCATCAGTAAAGCCTTTTAAAATCGCCTTAGCTTCGTCTGTGGCACCTAAGTCGGCTATTGCTTTGCCTAGCACTTCTTCAGCCACTACTACTGGTGAAACATCACGGCCTTCACACCAATAGGCTTGGTATAAAGCACGGGTTAAATCGCCTCGTTGTTCAGCCGGTGAAGCCGCCAAAGCCGCTTGCACTAAACGTGTATCGGTAGGGAAGACATCCGGTTTTTGGTAGTCAACGTTAAAATACCTAGCCAAGCGAGGTAGGTCTTGCGAAAACATATGGTTAATTTTGGGCATATTCGACAAGGGGGCAGCATTGCCTAGTTGCTTAAACAAGCGACCCAAAGAAATGGGTTTCCAAGTCACTTTAGCACCCGTTTCTGCTTCAAGCTTAGCCACTTGTGTCGCCACTAAAAAACTGTAAGGGCTAACGACATCGTAATAAAAATCAACTTGTTTGCTCATTGTTTACTCCACTAAAATAAATAAAATACCGGCTTATTCGTCGGGCTGATCGCCAGTTAATAATACGTGCGTTTCTAACAAAGCGCGTACTTGGTCTTCAGCACGGTCTGCATCTAAGCCATGCAGTTGCAAATTATCGCGGTAGGTTTCTTGCCATTCTTCAAAACTGGCACACAGACCACTGGCTTCACTGAGTTCAAAGCCAATTTCTTGCTCGGCCGAAGTAAATAACTTTAATAACCAGCCTTCTTGTGGGTGTATTGCTGTCACGTAATAAGCATCATCTAACTGATCGTAAAGTAATTCTCTAATCACCTCGGCAGCCGAATAAGCTTCTAGGGTTAAATCTAAATCTCTAACGCCCGACAAGCTGGTATCGTCTTGCAACCACAATTCATCTGGCTGTATTAATACCTGTTTAATCGTACCATCGGGCAAAGACCAAGCAATGTTAACCGGAAAACTATTATCTTCGTCAACAGCGCCTTCAACCGCAATAAAGCTGGGTAAACTCATGGTAATTTTCTCTCTAGCAGCGCAACAGGTAAATTAAATAAACGCTGGGCATTGGTACTGGTTAACGTAGCAATTTCTTGCACCGGCAACGCATAAAGTTGTGCAATTTGTTGCAGTACCCAAGGCAAATAAGCCGGTTCATTACGGTACTTTTTAGGCCTAGGTTTTAAGTTGCGGGGAATCAACCAAGGTGAATCTGATTCAATTAATAAACGATTAAGCGGAATCGAAGGCAACAAAGGCCATAAATGCGTGCCACGGCGTTCATCACACACCCAGCCAGTAATGCCTATGTATAAATCTAAATCTAAATAACCAAATAGCGTTTTTTTCTCGCCGGTAAAACAATGCACTACAGCGCCGCTAATAGAGTCTCGCCAAGTGTGCAGCATTTCTAACATTTTAACGCCCGCATCACGCTCGTGCAAAAACAAGGGCTTACCTGTTTCAGCAGCTAAAGTAAGCTGTTCTTCAAAAGCCAACTGCTGCTGTTTAGGTGTCGAAAAGTTACGATTAAAGTCCAAACCTGTTTCACCCACTGCCACACACGCAGGTTCAGCCAACAAGTCTTGCAAGGTTGCTGCCGTACTTTTAGTCCAATCCGCAGCAGAATGTGGATGTACACCTGCCGTTGAACACAATAAATTCGGGTGCTGATTAGCCAGTTTTAAAGCCTGTTCAGAATTATCTAAATCTGTGCCGGTTAACAACAAACCCGTTACACCGGCTAACTGAGCGTGCTCCAACACTTCATCTAAATCATCGGCAAAAGCCTTGTCAAAAAAATTAACGCCTATATCCACCAATGGAAAAATAGGCTGGGAAAATGGAAGTTTTATTTGCAACACAAGCACCTTTAAAAAAATAATAAACCCAGCTTGGCTGGTGCAATAGCTAGTCAATTAACAAATTTTTCTCTAGTATGTTATAAATTTTTAAGCAAAGTCAGTAATGATACTACATGAAATGAGGATATAACCCATGGGTGGGGTATTAGCCAGTGTTGATTCAAGGACTCGTTTAGTTGGAGCAAATCGTCTTGAGCTTTTAATGTTCAAGCTGCATTCTAACCAACTTTTTGCCATCAATGTGTTTAAAGTACAGGAGGTACTGCGTCTTCCCAAGCTTACTAACCTACCTGGACACCATCCTCATATTGTTGGTGTTGCCCATTTACGAGGGCAAACTGTCCCCGTTATTAATTTAGCGCAAGCCGTAGGGATGCCAGCATTAGCGCCCAAACCAGAAAGCAACTTAATCGTGACTGAGTACAACTCATCCATTCAAGCTTTCTTAGTGGGGGGTGTTGATCGTATTATCAACCTAAATTGGGAAGATATTATGCCACCGCCACGCACCACAGGTCGCCAACATTACCTAACGGCCATTACACGTCTTGAAGATAAAATCATTGAAATCATTGACGTAGAAAAAGTGCTCGCTGAAATTAATCCTTACACCGTAGCACTAAATCCTTCGCAACTGGGAGACGAAATTCTTAACGCTGCCAAAGACATGGAAATACTGATGGTTGATGATTCGCCTACAGCCATTTCACAAGTTAAACAAACCCTAATACCTATAGGTATCAAAGTTCACACAGCAACCAATGGTAAAGAAGGTTTAGCCATGCTTAAAGGCTGGGCTGATGCTGGTGAAGATGTACCCAAAAAATTGTTAATGCTCATTACCGATGCCGAAATGCCAGAAATGGATGGCTATAGCTTAACCAGTGCCATACGTGAAGACCCGTACTTAAAAAACCTGTTTGTTGTTTTGCACACATCCATGTCGGGTAACTTTAATAAAGCAATGGTTGAAAAAGTTGGTTGTGATGATTTTCTTTCTAAATTCCAGCCTAAGTTGCTGGCCCAGCTGGTTGAAAACCGCGTTCGCGTTAAAGCAGGTCTACCCGAAGCCACATGACACTTCTGCGTTTTGAAAATATGCACTTGGCCTATGGCCACACTCCCTTATTAAATGATGCCAGCCTGACCCTCGAAGAGGGTGAGCGGGTGGCTATTCTAGGTCGTAATGGCGCTGGAAAATCCTCCTTAATGAAATTGGTTTCGGGTGAAATTCAACCCGACGGTGGCAGCTTATGGCGCAAACCAACTATAAAAATTGGCGTTTTACCACAGGTATTACCGGCTGCTGATGACCGCGATGTGTTTGAAGTGGTTGCGCTAGGTTTAGCCAAAGCAGCGCGTTTATTGGCAGAGTTCGATAAAATCACCCAACTGCCACCCGATGAAATTGATTTAGACCGTATGGATGAGCTGCAACACCAATTAGATGCTTGCAACGGCTGGGCGCTGACCGAAAAAGTTGAGCAGCTAATGAAACGCTTGCACCTAAATGGCGCTAGCAAAATGTCTGAATTGTCTGGTGGTTGGCGTAAACGGGTTGCCTTGGCGCAAGCCTTGGTTAGCGAACCTGATTTACTGCTGCTAGACGAACCGACTAACCATTTAGATATAGAAACCATTCAGTGGCTAGAAGAACAAATTAAAAGCTTCCCCGGTGCAGTGCTTTTAATTACGCACGACCGTTCATTTATGCAGAATATTGCCACGCGTATGTTAGAGCTAGACCTAGGCGAAATTATTAGCTGGGAAGGTCGCTACGCAGAATTTTTAGAATTCAAAGACCATCAACTTGAAGTTGAAGCCCGTCATCAAGCTGCTTTTGACAAAAAACTCGCCCAAGAAGAAGTCTGGATACGCCAAGGCATTAAAGCCCGCCGTACCCGTAACGAAGGCCGTGTTCGCGCCTTACAAGATTTACGTAAACAACGTTCCGAACGTTTACAGCGCCAAGGTAAAGCTGATATTCAACTAGAAACGGCCGATCAATCTGGCAAGCTAGTGGCCGAATTAACTAACGCCAGCTTTAACTATGAAGGTAAACCAATCATCAATAATCTAACCACACGGATTCAACGTGGCGATAAAATTGGTTTATTAGGCCGTAACGGTGCGGGTAAAACCACGCTGCTTAAAATGCTATTGGGTGATCTTCAGCCACAATCGGGTGAAGTAAAAATTGGTACTAAAATTGAAGTTGCTTATTTTGACCAGTTGCGTGGCCAGTTAGACCCAGAAAAAACAGTGCTTGATAACCTAGCCGAAGGCCGCACTAGTATTACTATTAATGGCCGTGATAAGCACGTTATTGGTTACCTGCAAGACTTTTTATTCACCCCAGAACGTGCGCGCCAGCCGGTACGCGCCTTATCAGGTGGTGAACAAAACCGTTTACTGTTAGCCAAGCTATTTGCCAAACCCGCTAACCTGCTAGTGATGGATGAGCCAACCAACGACCTAGACTTAGAAACCTTAGAGCTACTTGAAGAATTGCTGCTAAACTTTGATGGTACACTGCTTTTAGTCAGCCACGACCGTGCTTTTTTAGACAGCGTAGTCACGGGCATTTTAGCGTTTGAAGGCGATGGCAAGGTTAAAGAATACGTGGGTGGCTATGAAGATTGGCTACGTCAAGGGGGTAAGTTCCCGCAACTCGTTGCCCCAAGCAGCCTAAAAACTGCGGGTAAAACAGCGTCAACGACCCCACCAGCTCAACAAGCTAAGCCTACTGAAACACCCAAAAAGCCCGCTAAAAAACTAAGCTACAAGCTACAGCGAGAATTAGAAATACTGCCAAGTGAAATTGAGCAACTAGAAAAAGACATCGCTAACCAAGAAAGCAAAATGGGTGAAGCTGATTTTTACCAACAAGCCGCTGACTTGATTGCAACCGATTTAAAAAAACTTGAAGATTTGCAGCGCCAGCTAGAAGTAAAAATTGAACGCTGGGCAGCATTGGAAGCAGAAACCGAAGCCTAGCAAGACACAATTAATACCTATTAAGGAGTCTGCTTATGAGCAGTTCATCAGAAATAACCAAAGCCCGTGCCCTTTCTGAACTACGCCAGTTTCTAAAAAAACTGCTGTTAGAACCTGGCACCTTAGAAAAAACCTTAGAAATTGCTCAATGTCACTACGGCGACCACCATATGATGGATAAAGTTGCCGAAGACATTACCAGCAAAACACTGATTAAAATCCCTGAAAATGCCGCCGAACGTAGTGAAGCTGACAAGCTATTTTTAGAGCTTCTAAAAGAAGTGGCTGAAGAAAGTAAAGCGCTTTACTAAGGATTCATAAAAGTTCGTAATAAATGGGCAGCAAGTTTTAGCTGCCCATTTTTTTATTATTTATTTAAGCTGTAAGCGTTTTGCCAGCTTATGCAGATTACTTGAATCAACTTTTAGCTGCTTGGCCGCCAAAGACCAACACCCTTCCGCCCTATCTAACGCCTGTTGTATTGCTTGCCTTTGACATAAATCCACCTGAATTTTTAAAGGCAGTAGGTGATCTTCTGCTTGTAAATGCCTGTTAGTAGCTGCCACTATACGCACATCAACTTGGCGAGTTACATCTGAACCTAGGCGTTGTATTTCGCCACTTTGTAGAACACGCAATAATTTAGCCTGCACACTTAACGGTAATTCACCCACTTCATCTAAAAATTATTTCAGTGCTTACTGGTACTGATTTTGTACTTTCCATTTCTAAAGAAAAACTGCGCCAGCCCATGCAATCATGCACAGGTAAAGGTTCACCGACTAAAGCATCTAGCAAACCATCGTAAGGGTCGGGCGCTTGGTTATCTGGAGCAAAAATAACCGGCTCACGGCGACTAAGAAGGGTTGCAAGGCGTAATTGCTCGGCTTCTTTTTTAAGTAATACCCCTGCATCACAATTAAAAATTTCTTTTAGTGCATAAACCAAGCGTTGAAAACGTACTGCGGGCGTTAAATCATTGGTTAAATCAGCTAATAACAGCGCATCAATCACGGTAAAAGCACCTCTAAGGGTATTTAAAACCCCAATCTTTAGGGTAATAAATATCCAAACAATATTCTAAACCCCAATCTACCAACTAATAAGCAAGTGGCAAGCTTTTTGCTATACCTATCATGGGATAAATATAACAACCTACCCATCGGTGTCAGGAGCAATACATGGCAGACTATAAAAAACTTTGGTGGTCACTTATCAGCACAAAATAAATACGGTCAAGCTTTTGCAACGCTGAATAAAGCACAACAAAACGGTTTACAGTTCGCACTTAAAGAAGAGTATCGCAATAACGGCTACAACCTAACTAGCAAACAACTAGTGGTTAGTGAAATACGCGCCAAAGCGATTGCGATAACCGCTGATTATTACCAACGCTTGTTTGGTGATGATCCTGAGTTTATAGAAACGCGTGGCAACTTTGCGATGAAGAATAATACGTTACCTTCACAGCTTAGACGTGAAGAAATGACGCAGTTCTTCTTTTGGACGGCTTGGGCAGCAGCTACTAACCGCCCTGATAGCGATGTAACCTATACCAATAACTGGCCACATGAGCCTTTAATTGATAACCGCCCTACCGCTGAAAACCTTATTTGGTCGCTAGTGAGTATTATTCTATTGGTCGCTGGTATTGGTGGTTTAGTTTGGGGGTGGGCTTTTTTACGCAACAAAGATGAAGATGAGCCTAAAGCGCCAGCACAAGACCCTTTATCTTTAGTTAACCTAACACCGTCACAAAAAGCTTTAGGTAAGTACCTTTTTGTAGTAGTTGCACTGTTTACCCTGCAAGTATTTTTGGGTGGTTTTACTGCTCACTATACGGTTGAAGGTCAGGGTTTCTATGGCATAGATACGTCTAAGTGGCTGCCCTACTCGGTGGTTAGAACTTGGCACTTACAAGCTGCCATGTTCTGGATAGCCACCGCCTTTTTAGCGGCTGGACTATTTTTTTCACCCATTATTAATGGTGGTAAAGACCCTCGCTTTCAAAAGCTGGGTGTCGATCTACTCTTTTGGGCGTTAGTCATAGTTACCGCTGGTACTTTTATTGGTAACTGGCTAGCAATCATGCACCTATTACCACAAAACCTTAGCTTTTGGTTTGGACATCAAGGTTATGAATACTTAGACCTAGGGCGCTTTTGGCAGCTTCTAAAATTTGTGGGTATTCTTTTCTGGCTGATCTTAATGCTGCGTGGTTTATCGCCAGCGCTAAAAGGTGAAGGCGACAAAAACCTCTTAGCACTCTTTACCGCTTCAGTTGTTGCAGTAGGTTTATTCTACGGTGCAGGCTTCTTTTAATGAAAAATTAATGAGCACGGCCTTTTGGTGGCTGAATATAGGTTTAGTGTTAATGCTTTTCACTAGCCTGCTACCCATAGGTTTAATTCAATTCTATGCCAGCGCAACCCAAGGGCTTTGGTATGCACGCAGTGAAGTATTTATGCAGCAAGATTTATTGCATTACCTACGCTGGATAAGAACTTTTGGTGATGTGGTCTTTATTGTTGGAGCGCTGGCAGTTAGCTGGCAAGTATTTCAGGGAGTGTTTCTCCACAAACCTAGTCAGCAAAAACAGTAATTGACTAGGCTGCTAAAACTAAGAAAAAGATTGAGCGGTCTTCTTTTAAAAGAAAAAAGACCGCTCTTTTTTATTCAGGATTTAAGGGCGGCAGGGGTGGTGTTTTAGGTTGATTTTTTACTAACCAAATACAAACAGCCAGTACCGCCAACACTAAAAACATCAGTAACAACCACCCTAGCCAATCGCTAAAATGCCACTGACTTCCAGCTTTAATCTGTTGTTCAATAGGTCTACTTATATTTTCTTCTAGCTGAATACCACTCGCTACAACCACTAAACTACCCAACTCAACTTGGGTTTTAACCGCTTTATGCGTTTGGGTATCCCACCAATGCAAGGTTAAATCAGGTAGTTTTAAACTGCCCAACTGCTTAGGATAAAACAGCAGCCGCTGCTGTAAACTGCCCACCAAAAAACCATCGACCATTCGATCACTTAGCACTTCTGTTAAAGGCTCAATACGCCAATGTTCTGAAGGAATACTTTTGAACTGGGGTAAATTACGCGCCTGCTGCCCAATGACATCTAAGTGAATGATTAGCTCCAAAGCTTCGCCTTGCTTAACTTGCTTGGGACGGTTTAAAAAAGAGGCATCTAAATTTACACCCAAAGCAGGCAACCAAAGCCATTCTTTAGGCCAAGTATCAGGAATAGGACGAACATTTATTTTTAGCGCTGGCGTTTCTGTTTCATAAAGCGAATCACTCGCTTGTCCACTTAAACTTAAACGGCTGGAAAAAAACCTTGGTGCAATCAGCGCTTCAGACGTGTGTAATTGAATTAATTCTTGCCAACGGGCTTCTTGCCAACTAATGCCGCGTTGATTAAAACCTTGTTCACGACCATCACCAAACGGCCTTGCTGTTGCGCCTTTAACGTCTAGCGGACTTAGGCGTGGTTCAACTGGAAAACCTTGGTAACGAATTAATAATTCATACACCAAAGTTTGTCCAATATAAGCATGGGTAAAATCCACTTGCTGCTGCATGGTTAATGGCTGACTCAACCGCTGCGGTATAACCCGTGTTTTTTTTCTAGCTGCTTCAACGATCACTTGTAACGGTTGAGAATTTTCGCCATTAACTTGCAACGGCGGCAATTGCAGCTCACGGCTAATACTATCCGCTTGCTGATGCTGCAAGACTAAAAACCAACGGTGCATATAATGACCGTTGCGCTGCGCTTCAACCTGGTGTACTTGTTCTAGCAATTCAAAATGCGCTTGCCAACTTATGGGGATTGCTAAATGCGGTGCAGCGGCTTGGTTGCTAGCTGCCTCCACTAAAACTTCTAACTGCCCACCGGCAATTAGCTTGGGTTGATTGGGCGTTAACAACACAGCTTGCACCTTTCCAGCCCACAGTAATAAAATTAAGCCTACTAGTCGAAGTATCATGGCTGCTGCGCCCGTAGCTCACTTTTAAACCGCATTCTTAACAAGCGCCAAGGGTCTTCTTGCAACTGTTGCAACTGTTTTTCTTGCGTAGCACTCAGCGGTTCACAGGCCACGCAACTGGGCTTTTCTTGCGGTTGCCAATCGTCTTTTTGTTGCCTTGTTTTATCTTGTAAGTCATCACTGGATTCAAAACTTTTAGCAGCCGTAGCCATAGCCGTTTCACAGGTTTTTAATAATGTTTCTTTAGTTATTTTTTGTGGTGTTAATTGAATTTCTGCTAACTGCCATGTTGCTAATAATTGATTGCAAGCTAAACCTGTCAATGCTTGCTGTAGCGCTGCAGCGCGTTCAAAACTAGCTAATGCTAACGTATATTCTTCAGCTAATAACCAAGCTGTGCCGGTATTAAAGTGCATTGCTGCCTGCTGTTTAACGGGTGCGGTGGTATTTTCTATTTGCCATTGCGCGAACAATTCAGCCGCCGCAGCGTAATGCCCCAGTGAAAATTCAGCATGGGCATTTAAGTCAGTGCGATTTGCCGCGTACAAGGGTTGCTGCACACTTATCAGCCCTAGCCCCAAGCCAAACAGCAGCGCCAGCAATCCAGTATTAAATTTAAAACGCGGCTGATCAAAATACTGCCATAGCAACAGTAAAACCGCGACCAACAAAGGCCAATGGCTTAGCTCTTGAAATAAACGAATACCCTGCTGATTTTTTTGATAACTGCCTTGATTAACGCTAGCGGAAGTCCCATTAAGCTGCACGGTATAATCGGCTAATTGACTGGGATGCAGCAGGGTAATGCCTTGACTTGCTAGCGCGGCTTGTTGTTTTTCTATTGTTGCTAAACTAGCGTCTAACCCAATCAAATATAACCGTGCCTGTGGCGGCTTGAGGTTTAACAACTGCGTGACAGCCGCCGCATTGGGCAGGGTATCAGTTAACCACAACCAATCTAAACGGCCTTGTTTATTACTGATCGCTAACTGACCTAAACGGGCGGCTAAACGAAAAGCGGCTTCAGGCGCATGACCCACCAAAGGCATGACAGAAGGGTGCGTTAAGCTTAATAACTGCCGTAAAGTCGCCGTATCCTTAGTCATAGGGCTTACTAAATGAGCGCTACCGGCATAATAAATTAACGCCGTTTTACCCTGTTGACGGGTATTTAATAATGGAATTAACGCTTGCTGACTTATCGCTAATAACCGCTGCGGTGCTGCATCACCCCTAATAGGGGGCGATAGGTATTGAATAATCACCAACTCTTGCGGCTCACTGGGCAACTGATCGGCTTTTAAAACATAACCCACGCCAGCCAACGCCCAACAAAATAACAGCGTAAGCAACCCCAGCACCCATTCTGCTTTAAATAACAAAGGTTGATTAACCGCTGCTGTTTGTTGGGTCAGTAAGCGCTGCGCCAATTCAGGCGGTAAAAAATTAGCCCAACCGCTAGACTTAGTTGGTTGTAAAACTTCTTTTAACAACCAATAAATAATCGGTGCTGTTAACAACAACCAAGGGCGTGCAAAAAACTCACTCACGAGAAGACCTGCGTTTAAAAGACCACTGACGTTTAAAAAACCAAGGCTTTGATAAAAAAGCTTGGCTAGCCGCTAGTAGCAGCGCAGCAAGTAAAGGAATAAAGGCTAAGGAAATGGATGGGCGCAAATAGCGCACTTGGGTTTGTGGTTCTAGCTGATGAATACGTTGGTAAACCTCTGCCAATTCTTGCGAAGAATAAGCACTGAACACTTCACCACCAGTTTCAAGAATACCCTCGGCTAACACGGGATCAAGTGCTAAATCAACAGTGATTAAGTGCGTTGGAATCGCCGCTGCTGCTGTCATGACTAAGGCTTCTTGCGTACTCAGTTGACCCGCATTGTTTGCACCATCAGTCAACAAAACCATTGCCGGCTTACCTTTAGTTTGGCGTAAATTATAAATGCCCAAACCTAAAGCATCACCAATCGCTGTACCCGAACCGGCCATACCTGCTTGCAACGTTTGCAGTTGTTGAATCAGTAACGCATGGTCAAGCGTTAGCGGCACATAAAGGTAAGCCTGCCCACCAAACACTAACAAGCCTAAATGATCTTTGGGGCGTTGTTCGATAAAATTGCGTACAACCTGCTTTACTTGGTCTAAGCGTGTTCGGCCTTGCAATAGCGTGTTCATGCTACCAGAAATATCGACCAGCAATAAAATTTGACGACTTTGGTAAGTGACTTCAACTTCAGCTTGTCGCCATTCAGGACGCATTAAAGCTAGTATTAACAAACACCACAACCAACCACGCCAACTTAGTTTAGTTAACCCGTTTAATTTGATTAAAAATCGAGGTTCAGATGAAGGCAAGGGTTGATTTAAACGCAGTTCAATCAATGGAAGTTTTAATGCCGCATCGGTTTTGGTCGCCGCCGTGTTAAACCAACGAACCAGCAACCAAGGCAGGGGTAATAATACCGCAGCTAACGGCCAGATAAAGGCAAGGTCTATAAAAGCTAGGTTTGCTGACGAATCCATACTCTAACCAATTTTTGTAAACGCTCAGCATCAAAGCTTTCTGGTTGCGCTTTGTAAGCACCCCACGCAAGAATTTTACCACTACCTTCAATAAAACCTTGTTCATCCTTGGGTTTACGACCACAGCTCCAATCTAAAAATTCTAGCCAATCTTCACCCGTTAAAGCAGCAACCTTGTCACGGCTAAAATTACGCACCGCAATGCGTCTAAGCAATAAATTAACTTCATATAAATAGCGGGCTGCGTCTTGGCTTTGCAAATACCTTGCTTGAGTGGCTGCCAGTTCAGTATAGGCATAACGCCTCACACGGTGACTACGATACCAACGAATAGCCAACAGCAGCAGCAGTAAAACGACCAAGCTACCCACTAGCCATATTACCCAAGGTGCTGGCGGCCAAACATCCTCAGCAGAAGTGGGCATTAAAGAAGCCGGAATTAAAGGTGCAACTAAGTGTTTAAGTTCTTCAAAATTCATAATTAAGTTGTATGACCATCCCTAAAGTTAAGTTCGCCATTCTACGCTTTTTATAAAAAAAAGCCTCTTGCAGCAACGCAATCTGCTGCTGTGCTTAACGGTAAATAACTGGCTTTTTGTCCAACGGCTGCTTTTAAAGCCGCCGTTCTTTGCAAAAAAGCGGCTTGCCAAGCGTGTTGCAAAGCCGGTGTTACATGCTGCACCTTGCCTTGCACAACAACAGCGCCAGCATTGCTGGGAAGGTTTTGATCTAAGGGGTCAATTAAATGAACCAACAGTAAAGCATAGCGTTGATTCAAATACTTTAGCAAAGTGCTATTCGTCCAGCCGACCCAATCACTGATAATAATGACCAGACTATTTTTAGGTAAACGCCGCACAAATGCCTCTAAAGCTTTATCTAAATGCCCCGCTGGACGCGGCTTTAGTTCGCCTAAGCGTTGCGTAATAGCCGCCAGACGTGACAAAAAAGGCGAAAAACCACGCGCTTGTTGCACCAATGGCTGCCAGATGCTTTGCTGGTCAGTTTCTATCCAACCACCCACACAGTCTTTATCTTGCAAAGCAGCCCAACCTAACACCGCAGCGATTTTTGCTGCTAATACTGCTTTACTGCCTGCTTGCCCAAATTGTAGCTGTGAAGCCAAATCAACAAACAACATGACGGGGCGCTGCTGTTCTTCATGGAAAATACGGGTATAAGGCTCGCCGCGCCGCGCGGTTACTTTCCAATCAAGATGACGTAAATCATCACCTGCTTGGTAGCTGCGTACTTCACGAAACGCCAAACCGCGTCCAGCAGCAACGCCTACGCGACCGTCGGTTGCTTGACGACTTTTTTTTAATAACGCATTAAGGTGCAGCGCCTTAGCATGGCTACGCAAAGCGTGTAATTGCGACAAAGTAACGTCTAGCGCTACGGTTTTTTTTACATCAATCCCATCAATCACGCCAAGGCTACCAAAGCAAGCAAGCGCTGAATAACTGCGTCAACCTTAATGCTTTCCGCATCGGCTTCATAACTTAGTAGCACGCGGTGGCGTAACACATCAGGAGCTAATTGTTGAATATCTTCTGGCAAAACTTCAGTACGACCCTTTAACCAAGCTAAAGCCCGTGAGCAACGATCCAACGCCAAAGAAGCTCTAGGACTTGCGCCCATACGAATATAACACCCTAGCTGCTCATCATAGCGCCCAGCATTGCGTGTCGCTTGGACTAAATCAACAATATAACGCTCTAATGGCTCGGCAAGGTGTACTTGCTGCACGGCTTTTCGCGCATTTAAAATGCTACTTTGCGGTAACTGTAAAGGCTCAGGTTGATTGGCAGTGTGTGATTTTTCATGGCGAACTAAACGCATAATCGCCAACTCATCGGCTGCGCTAGGATAACCAACCCAAGTATGTAATAAAAAACGATCCAGCTGAGCTTCAGGCAAAGCATAAGTGCCTTCTTGTTCTAATGGGTTTTGAGTCGCCATCACCATAAAAACTTCAGGCAGAGGTCGAGTTTTACCACCCGCACTCACTTGGCGTTCAGCCATAGCTTCTAAGAGTGCCGATTGCACCTTAGCAGGCGCACGGTTAATTTCATCCGCCAAGACAAAATGACTAAAAATAGGGCCAGGACGAAAAGTAAACTCGCCGGTTTGTGCATAAAAAACTTCAGTACCCGTTAAATCAGTGGGCAATAAATCAGGCGTAAATTGTATACGTTGAAACGATACGGCTAGCTGTTCAGCCAACGATTGAATAGCCCGCGTTTTAGCCAAACCAGGCGCACCTTCTACTAATAAATGCCCGTCAGCTAATAACACCACCAACAAACGTTCAACCAACGCCTGCTGACCTATAATGGCTTGGCTTAATTGTGAATGTAATTGTAAAAATTTGGCATGAATAGTCATTAGTACAGACGTATCCTTTTAATTCGATGTATTTTAATTGAATGAATAAATGGTTAAATCCACAAGACGCTAAATCATAATAAGCAGCACGCTAGTGTAACAGCAAGCAATCCTAACCGAGTGCAAAAAAATCAAAGATTATGGATGGAGAATTGTGCATAGACCCATTATGCTAGCCAACATTAACCACCTCGCTGTTGCGCTAAAACGTATTTAGGCTATAGGCGATTTTTACACTAAGAAAAGAAATATGCCCAGCGTTTATATACACCTAAACATTTCACCTGCCGAGTGCTTAGATTTTTACAACAGCCAAGCATCCAATGTCAGAACCACCGCCGTGGACGGACGCAGCATTGTTTTTCCACGCCGCGTATTAAAAAATATGGTCGGACACAATGGTATTCGCGGCGTTTATCGAATGACCTACTCAGACACAGGGCAGTTTACCTCGATAGAAAAGATTTCTAATTAACACCTAAGTCATTTAATTTTATGGGGCACTTCATGTATTCATTAGCAAGAAAACTTCTTTTTACCCTGTCGGGTGAAGCAGCGCACCAAATTGCTTTAGAAGGACTTGATGCCGCAGCAAGATTGCGCTTACTAAAGCCTTTTGTTGCGGCTACATTGCAAGCACCCGTTAACGTTATGGGACTAGAATTTCCTAATGCTGTTGGTCTAGCTGCAGGCCTAGACAAAAATGCTGATCATTTATACAGCCTAGATCAATTAGGTTTTGGTTTTATCGAAGTCGGCACTGTTACGCCACGCCCTCAACCGGGTAATCCCAAACCACGTATGTTTCGTATTCCTGAACAAGAAGCCATTATTAACCGCATGGGTTTCAATAATAAAGGTTTAGACTACCTACTGGCACAAGTTAAAAAACAGTCCATCAGCGGTGTATTAGGCATTAACCTTGGCAAAAACTTAACCACGCCCGTAGAAAAAGCGGTCAATGATTACCTGCTAGGCTTAGAAGGTGTTTATGAATATGCCGACTACGTTACCGTTAACATCTCTTCACCTAACACACCGGGGCTGCGTAATCTACAATACGGCGAAGCGTTAAAAGGCCTGCTGTTGCCATTAAAAGAAGCCCAAGCGCGTTTAGCCGACCAGCACCAGCGCTATGTGCCTTTAGCCGTAAAAGTTGCACCGGATATGAACGAAGAAGAATTACAAAGCCTTGCTGCTACGCTGCGTGAATTAAAACTTGATGCGGTCATAGCAACCAACACTACGCTGGATAAAACAGCCGTCAACGATTTGCGCTACGGTGCAGAAGCTGGTGGTTTGTCGGGTCGACCACTGACTGAAAAAGCCTGTGAAATTACACGTCAGCTAGCCAATGCTTTAGAAGGGGACTTACCGATTATTGGTGTGGGTGGTATTTTTTCAGCCCAAGATGCCGTTGACCGTATTGAAGCCGGTGCTAGCCTGATTCAACTCTACACAGGTTTTATCTATCGTGGCCCAAGCCTTATTAGTGAATGTGCTGAAGCGATAGCGAGCATAAAACCAGCATAAAAAAAGTGCCATAAAATGGCGCTCACTGTCTAAAGATAGCTATAAAATCTATAATTGCTCTACAATGGAAAAGAATCGTAAGAAAGAAACAAACAAATACTAGAAAAAATATTAAAAATGAAAGGGACGACAAGGACAGGAAAGACAATGAGCACTTTAATGAATAATGTCAATCAACGCACTCAACTAGCCGGTGAAAATCGGCTGGAATTATTATTATTCCGTTTACAAAACAACCACCTTTATGGCATTAACGTTTTTAAAGTCAAAAGAATCATTGCCTGCCCGCCCCTAACTCAACTACCCCATCACCACCCACACATTATTGGTGTAGCCAATACAGCAGAAGGGCCTTTGCCTATTTTGGATATGCTCAGTGCCATTAAACTAGGCAAAGTTACTGACCCGCGTAAACAAAGCGTCATTGTGTGTGAATATAACCGCAAACAACAAGGCTTTCTGGTGGATAAGATTGAAAGCATTGTCAATATGCAATGGAGCGATATTTTATTGCCACCTAAAGGCATCGGCCATAAACATTATTTAACGTCAATTACTCGAATCAACAATCAAATAGTTGAAATTATTGACGTTGAAAAAGTCATTTCAGAAGTAACCCCCACCTCAGAAAAAATGAGCAGCCAACTGTCTGATGACTTTGCTGAATTAAACCAATCAACCGTGCCACGCACAGTATTAGTGGTTGATGATTCAGTAGTGGCGCGTAACCAAATTAAACGCTGTTTAGCGGAAGTGCAGCTAGAATCCATATTGCTAAACGATGGTAAACAAGCATTAGAACACCTAAAAAACCTAGTGGAACAAGGTAAGAATCTTAACGATGAATACTTAATGGTTATTTCAGACATTGAAATGCCAGAAATGGATGGCTACACCTTTACCCGTAAAGTTAAAGAAGACCCAGTAATGAAACACATTTACATTCTACTCCATACATCTTTGTCGGGTGTTTTCAACAAAAGTATGGTGACACGCGTAGGTGCTGATAACTTTATTGCCAAGTTTGATGCCGACGAACTTGCCCAAGCTGTACTCGACTTATTTCGCAAGCGCAGCTTAAAAACACCACATTAACCACTGATAACGCATTACGATTAACTAGCACACTAAAACTAGCGCCCTAAAAAGTAACAAACACTACAAAGGCGCTAATTATATACATGATTAAGACTATAGCCCACCCATAAAAATTGATTCATATCAATGGCATTCATTCAAACAGCAAGAAAAAATTGTTGTATACCAGACTTTTGTAGCAAAAACCAATCGACTGGCTCGATAATTGCTTTAAAAATAATAATAATAACGCTCAGGAGCTATAGCAATGCAAATCAACCAGCCTGTTACTGGGAAAGAGCAATCTGTTGATGCCAATATTCAACTAATCACCATTACCGACCTAAGTGGCAAAATCACCTTTGCTAATGACGACTTCGTTAACGTTTCTGGTTATAAACGCAGTGAATTGATTGGTCAGAATCACAATTTAATTCGCCACCCAGATATGCCAGCCGGAGCGTTTGAAAACCTTTGGAAAACCATACAAAATAAACAGTCTTGGAAAGGATTGGTAAAAAATCGTTGTAAAAATGGCGATCACTACTGGGTTGATGCCTATGTCACGCCCATTCAACGCGATGGCAAAATTGTTGAATATCAATCAGTAAGAACCACCGCACCCATTGCTGCGGTTGAAAGAGCCAATAAAGTTTATACGAGTTGGCAACAAGGTAAATTGCCTTATTTTTTACAAAAAAAACCGCTTTCGTTAACCACTAAACTTATCCTTGCTGGCTTACTTCCTACCAGTCTTATAAGCATTGCTTTATTTATGCTAAACCTGAGTTGGTTAGCCGTTTTAGCACCTTTAATCGCTGGTTTAGCAACGACTATTTTTACCCATTCACAACTTTGTGGCTTAAAACAGCTAGAAACCGCTGCCTGTAAAATCAACCAAAACCGTGTAATGACTTACCTTTACACTGGGCGGCAAGATGAATTAGGTAATATCTCTTTTGCATTACGCACCCGCAGTTCAGAACTTCGCGCCGTGGTTGCCCGCCTGTTTAATAACAGCGGCTATTTACGTCGCAGCAAATTACGTTCCGATGAATGTTTAAGTGAAGCGTTTGAATACATCGAACGTCAAGGCAGTCGCATTGCTGAAATCCAACAAGCCATGCAAGCACAGCTACACAGCTTAGAACAAGTCATGGGCAGCACTCAGCGTACGGCAACAGCGGCCAGTCAATCGCAAGTAGCCACGCAAATGGGGCAGCAAAAAATTGAAGAAGTCGCCCAAGCCATAGCAAGGCAATCCATTGAGCTTGAAGCAGCGAAACAACAAGTCGCCAATCTAGCGATGAATAGCGAGCACATTAGTACCGTTATTGACGTTATTACCAATGTAGCGGAACAAACCAATCTTTTAGCCTTAAATGCTGCTATAGAAGCAGCGCGTGCGGGTGAAGCTGGGCGAGGTTTTGCCGTTGTTGCCGATGAAGTGCGTGGATTAGCACAACGTACCCACGATTCAACCCTACAAGTGCGTACAATTATTGAACAGCTAAAAGAAAATACGTTAGCCTCCGTTCAAGCCATTGATAAAGGTGTCAATGCCTCGCAAGAAACTGTTGAGCTAGCAAAAACCATGAGTCATTCGCTACAAGAAATCTTATTAGCCGTAGCAGAAATCAATAACTTAGCGACTGAAGTAGCGAGTATGACCAATCATCAGTCAGTACTAAGTGAACAAACCAGACGCCAAGTCACTGAACTTTCAGAGCTTGCTCAACACTCGGTGACAGCAGGCAATGCCGCAACCAAGCAGTCGAATAAGTTAGATATGCAAGTGGGCAATCTGCACCTATTAGCCGCTAACTTTATTTTTAGTTTAAACGCTGAAAAAGCCTAAGGAATCACCATGAGCAACCCTGCTTTTACTTCTTCTATTGACTTTACAGCTACCGACTACACTTTGATCGAAGAAAAAACCGCCTATCAAGGTTTTTTTGCACTGCGTAAGCTAACCCTTAAACATAAACTTTTTAAAGGAGGCTGGACTCAACCGATTCATCGTGAACTTTTTGTGCGCGGTCAAGCAGTTGGAGTTTTAGCTTACGACCCTTGGCAAGATAAAGTAGTGATGGTGGAGCAATTTAGAGTCGGTGCAATGAATGATCCAAAAAGCCCTTGGCTACTGGAAGTGATTGCTGGAATGATAGAAGAAAATGAGCCGCCTGAAGCCGTCGCACACCGTGAAACAAAAGAAGAGTCTGGCTTAACCATTTTGCACCTAGAACACCTTTACACCTATTATTCTAGCCCGGGCGGTAGCGATGAGCAGATCATTCTTTATCTAGGCATCGTAGATTCTAACCAAGTAAACAACGGCGATATTGGTGGACTAGCCACTGAACATGAAGACCTGCGTGTTACGCTGTTGCACCGAACCGATGCCTTACAAGAAACCATCAATGGTAAAGCAGCCAACACCCTAAGCATTATTGCTTTACAGTGGCTAACCCTAAACCACCAACGCCTACAAGCTAGCTGGGTAAAGCAGCAGCCCCAATGATTCGTGTAGTACAACTCACCGACTTACACCTGTTAGCCGACCCTAATGCTCTTTACCGTGGTAAAGACACGCGATCACATTTTTTAGCCGGTTTAAAGCTAGCCGTGCGTTTGCAACCAGACTTACTGCTGTTAACCGGTGATCTAGCTGAAGACGAGCAACTAGGCACTTACCAGTGGCTGTACCAACAACTAAAAAACAGCGGCTTAAATTGGCAGTGGCTACCGGGCAATCATGATAATCCAGCGATTATGGCAAGCTTTCAGCCCACAGACTTTCACCAGCAGACCCAGCATTGGCAAATTTTAGGCCTTAACAGCCACCTACCTAACCAAACCCAAGGTAACTTGGATACCACACAGCTACAGCGGCTTCAATGCGCCTTAATCAATCCCAAACCTTTACTTATCGCGCTTCATCACCCGCCCGTTGCCGTTAACAGCCTGTGGAAGGATGCCATTGCTTTACAAAACTCAGCTGTTTTCTGGAAATTATTAAAAGATCAAAACCACGCCCGCTTAGTTATTTTTGGTCATGTTCACCAAGCCTTTAGCAGTAGTCAACAGCAAACCAACGTTTTTGCCACACCTGCCAGCTCAGTGCAATTCACCGAGGATTCAGATAAATTTGCCATCAGTCCCGTCGCTTTACCTGCCCTGCGACTGATTCGCTTAAAGCCTAAAGGTGTTTTTACCACCCGTTTAATTTACTTCCTTAATTAAAGAAAGTATTTATCATGAATGCGATTTTAATAGAAGTCAGCCGCTTTAACTTAGCGCTAACTTACAAACCAGTGGTTAAAACATGATAAAAACTAAAGATAAAAATATTATTGGTGGACGGGAAGTAATATTTTTTCCAGAACTAAACATCGCTTTACGCGCTAAAATAGATACGGGTGCTAAAACCTCTTCGCTGCACGCAACAGCGATACAAGTCTTTGAAAAAGAGGCTCAAGAATGGATAAGCTTCACCACACAAACGGAAGCAGAAGGAAAAACCAGCAGTGTACAGTGTGAATTTCCGGTGTATGATCACCGCAAAGTTCGTAGCTCCAACGGTCAAGCTCACTGGCGCTATGTCATTAAGATGCAAATTCAGCTAGGTAGCTTCCAAGAGAAGGTAGAGCTGACGCTGGCTGACCGCTCAAAAATGCAATACCCTATGCTGCTAGGACGCTCCGCCATGAAAAAGCATTTTTTAGTCGCACCCGGCAAAACTTATCTACAAGGTTTACCTCCCTTATTTGTTTCTTTGGAAAATAAATGCACCTAGCCATTTTATCGCGCAATGCTAAGCTTTACTCGACCCGTCGCCTTATTGAAGCGGCTGAACTACAAGGTCACACCGTCAGAGTGGTTGATACGCTGCGCTGTTACATGAACGTCACCACCAGCAAGCCTTCGATTCATTATCGTGGTGAAGAACTGGAAGAATTTGATGCAGTGATTCCACGCATTGGTGCATCGGTCACTTTTTATGGCACCGCCGTGCTGCGCCAATTTGAAATGATGGGCGTTTATACCCTAAACGAATCCGTCGCTATTACCCGTTCACGCGATAAACTACGTTCATTACAACTACTATCGCGCAAAGGCATAGGCTTGCCCATTACTGGCTTTGCCCATTCACCCGATGACATTCCCGACCTAATTCGTATGGTTGGTGGTGCGCCACTGGTGATTAAACTGTTAGAAGGTACGCAAGGCATTGGTGTGGTTTTAGCTGAAACTGAAAAAGCTGCCGAAAGTGTCATTCAAGCCTTTATGGGTTTAAAAGCTAACATTATGGTGCAAGAATACATTCAAGAAGCCGGTGGTGCTGATATCCGCTGCTTTGTTGTCGGCGATAAAGTCATTGCTGCTATGAAACGCCAAGCTGGGCCTGGTGAGTTCCGTTCTAACCTACACCGAGGTGGCAGTGCTGAGCTTATTAAAATCACTCCACAAGAACGTGCCACAGCCACCCGCGCTGCTAAAGCAATGGGCTTAAATGTGTGTGGTGTTGACTTGTTGCGCTCTAACCACGGTCCAGTGGTGATGGAAGTCAATTCTTCACCGGGTTTAGAAGGCATAGAGGCCGCTACCGGCAAAGACATCGCTGGGCAAATTATTGAATACATCGCTCGCAATGCCGCACCTAATAAAAACCGTACTCGCGGGCGAGGGTAACAAGGAGCTTTAATGCTAAATGCCCAAATAAACTGGCAATCCTTAGCCATTCGTGAAGCAGCGCTAACACTTTATAAATATGAGCGCATTGAACGTAAAACCGCAAATGCACCACTGGTTGATGAGCTAATTAACAGCAACTGGTTATTGTCTGAAGAAGCTGAAAACTTTTTTATGCTCAGCGCTCGTGGACGGACTAGCCTAATCGAATTATTGGATTTACGCTTACCGGAATGGCGTGATTGGCTCACCATACTTGAAGGTGAACGCCCGTTAATTACAGAGGTTTTTGAGCAGCGCTGGCGCTATTTAAAAGATCAATTACGCGCCGATCTGCCACGCGTATTGAACAAAAGTAGTTTACAACTGGCATTATTGGGTAAACGCAGCAAAGAATTACCCGATCACCTGCGCCATGAGTTGCCGCCATTAGAACTAAGCGAAGACCGCTGCTTGCACCTGCGTGGCAATATGAACTTAAAACTTGTTAAAAAGCACGGTGCGTCTATTGAGCTAAAAAAGATCTGGCGACAACTCAGTGAAGCCGTGCTGCCCGAAAGGGATTTTCGACAAATTAAAGAACTAGATGGTGAATTACCTTACCTAGTGATGAGCATTGAAGACCGTGGCGTATTTCTGGATATCGACCTGCCTACCAACTTGCTAGCTATTTGGGTCGCACCTGAAAACTTAGAGCTAGCGGGTGAATTTTTACGTTTTCTACCGCAATTTGTGCCCCATGTTCACTTTGGTGATTTAGACCACCAAGGCTTAGTCATCGCTGAACGCTTGTCGCTTTATAGTCAACGGCCTGTGCGCCGATTTATTCCCAGCTTTTGGAAAGATTATTTAAAAAACTTTTCGATTACAACCAGTGAAAAAAACAGTGGCAAGGGTGCGGCTTGGCATGGACCTGTTTTATCGGTCGCCTTACTTAGGGACTTAATGACCAGCAACCGCTGGCTAGCACAAGCACCCTTGTTATTGGATGCTAGGCTACATGAAGAAATGCGTCGGTTAATGGACTAACTACTCAAGCTTTGTACTATATGATGGTAACTAGCAAAGCGTGTGGCAGCAACTTTGCCCTCCGCAACGGCTTCTTTTAAGGCGCAACCTGGATCTTCTTTGTGTTTGCAATCACGAAAACGGCACAAGCCTAAAAAGGGACGAAATTCAGGGAAGCCTTGTGCTATTTGTTCTGGCTGCAAATAACCCAAAGAAAACTCACGAATGCCTGGTGAGTCAATTAACTGCCCACCGACTGGAAAGTGAAATAATCGAGCAGTTGTAGTAGTGTGTCGCCCTTTACGCGTATCTTCAGAAAGGCTACCGACTCGTAAATCTACACCCGGTAAAAGGTAATTAATCAATGACGATTTACCAACACCAGACTGTCCAACAAATACGCTAATACGGTCTTTAAGCTGCTGCTGTAACTGCTGCAAAACTTTTTCTTGATAAGCAGAGCTAATTAAAACTTGATAACCTAACTGGCGATAAGTTGCCAATAAGCCATTAATTAACGCCTCTTGTTCAGCAGTTAAAACACCCTGCTGCATCAAATCCCACTTGTTAATCAGCAATACAGGCTCAATGCCGGTGTGTTCTGCTGCAACTAAATAGCGATCAATTAAATTAGCATGAGGCTCAGGTTCAGGTGCAATCACCAATAATAGTTGATCGACATTAGCAGCAATAGGCTTCATCACTCCGCGCATATCAGGACGCGCTAACAAACTACGCCGCGCTTGACGCGACTCCACCACACCTTCTTCAAGTGGATTTTGATTCGCTCGCCAACTAACATAATCACCTGTCACCAAGTTTTCAACATTGGCACGAACATGGCAACGCTGCCGCTGACCTTGTAAAGCACCATCCACTGCTTCAACTTCAACCTGACGGCCAAAATGTGCCGTTACCAAACCCTGTTGTGGCTCGGTTGTTAAACCTTCTTGGTGGCTAGAATCTAAGCGCTTATCTTTACGCAAAGCGCGGGTGTTGCGTTCATCTTGCACTTTGTCAATGCGCCACTGCTGCTGGCGGGTCAGCTTACGGGCACTCATAGCGTTGCATTTTCTGGTAAGCGAATAAACTCTTCACGGTAAAAGCGCAGCTCAGCAATGGATTCACGAATATCATCTAAGGCCAAATGTGTGCCTGCCTTTTTAAACTTTTTAGGCAGTTCAGGGTGCCAGCGTAACGCTAGTTCTTTAAACGTAGAAACATCAATATTGCGGTAATGGAAAAAGGCTTCTAGCTCAGGCATTTCATTGACCATAAAGCGCCGATCTTGATGAACGCTATTACCACACATAGGGCTTGCACCTTTTTCAAGGTGGCGGCGTAAAAACGCTAAAGTGGCTGCTTCTGCTTCAGCAATCGAAACATGGCTATCTTTTACACGCTGCGTTAAACCTGAAGCACCATGCGTGTTAGTACACCACTCATCCATTGCATCTAACAAGGCTGTTGGCTGGTTAATCGCCAACACGGGGCCTTCTTCAATCACGTTTAAATCAGCATCAGTAACGATGGTAGCAATTTCAATAATTCGCTCTTTATTGGGATCTAAACCCGTCATTTCCAAGTCGATCCAAATTAAATTTAAGGGCTTTTTGTCAGCGTTGAGATTCTTTTTATCAGACATAAAATCGACTTCCTAATCAGCAGTGAATTACCACGAATACTAACATAAACAACACCCAATACGTTTACAGCAATTAGCAGCTTTTACAAAGATGTAAGTCATGGATAAGGAAGGCTATACTTATGCCCGATTATTAACTATTTACTGAACAGGCCTTAGATGAAAACCCAGGATCGCAGCATCGTTTTAATTAACCTTTCTGGGCATGACCGCCCAGGCATCACCTCTGCCATCAGTGAAATATTGGCTAATTATAAAGTGGATATCCTCGACATAGGTCAGGCTGTTATTCACGACACCTTAGCACTGGGATTATTAGCCCACTTGCCACCCGAAGCACAAAGTTCACCTGTGCTGCAAGAACTGCTGTTCAAAGCCCATGAATGGGGAATGCAAATTCGCTTCACCCCCGTATCAGAAACCAGCTATGAAAGCTGGGTTGAAGGACAAGGCAAAGGGCGCTATATAGTCACTTTACTAGGCCGACGCATTACCGCTGAACAAATTGCCCGTGTTACCCACACAGTGGCTGAAAATGGCTTAAATATTGACCGTATTCATCGCCTTTCAGGGCGCGTTAGTATGTCCCATATCAATAAAGAAGGGCGTGCTTGTGTGGAGTTTTCAGTCAGGGGCAATACTTTAGATACCGCTGAATTGCGTCGCCATTTTCTAGCCTTATCCGGTGAGCTAGAAGTCGATATTGCCGTACAAGAAGACAATATTTATCGCCGTAACCGCCGCCTAGTCGTCTTTGATATGGATTCAACACTGATTGAAGCCGAAGTGATTGATGAGCTTGCTAAAGAAGCAGGCGTTGGTAAACAAGTCGCGGCTATAACGGAACGGGCTATGTGTGGCGAGCTGGATTTTAGCGAAAGCTTTCGTGCGCGAGTGGCATTGCTAAAAGGTTTAGATGCCTCAGTGTTAGAAAAAATTGCTCAGCGTTTACCCGTTACTGAAGGTGCAGAAAAGCTGATTTCTACTTTAAAACGCCTTGGTTATCGTACTGCAATTTTGTCGGGTGGCTTCACTTATTTTGGCGAATACCTCCAGAAAAAATTAGGCATTGATGAAGTTCATGCTAATCAACTAGAAATTGAAAATGGCAAAGTAACCGGACGTGTAGTCGGACACATCGTCGACGGACAACGTAAAGCACAACTATTGCAAGACATTGCTAACAAAGAAGGCATTAACTTAGAACAAGCCATCGCGGTAGGTGATGGTGCTAATGACTTACCCATGTTGGGCTTAGCCGGTTTAGGTATCGCCTTTCGTGCCAAGCCAGTGGTTAGAGAAAGTGCTCGCCATGCACTTTCTACCCTAGGCTTAGACGCAATTTTGTATTTAATTGGTTTTTCAGATCGCGACCTAGACCAGAAGTAAATTAATCACCTGATTGAGCGTTTTAGACCAAGGTCTAAAGCTGTATTGCATATCAAACTACTTGACGTAGCGCTTAATTTCAATCAGTCTATCAATCGTAGGCAGCAAGGTAGCAAAAAGAAGTGTCGTAACGCAGTTGTAATCGAAATATCGGTAACATATGTTCGTCATTCGTACTATCTTGATTCCCGCAACACCGAGTCAATTGTGTAAATTGATTCAAAATACTAAACAGAAATATAGGAATTTTCGATATGGCAACTGGTACCGTTAAATGGTTCAACGACACTAAAGGTTTCGGCTTCATCACTCCAGATGATGGTGGCGACGATCTTTTTGCACACTTCTCTGAAATCCAATCACAGGGTTTCAAGTCTTTACAGGAAAACCAAAAAGTATCTTTTGAAGTTACTACGGGTCCTAAAGGCAAGCAAGCTGCAAAAATTGAAGCTATCTAATTAACATTAGGTTCATTTGAACTTAACGTAATTTTAAAGCTAAAAAAACCCACCGAAAGGTGGGTTTTTGCGTTTTAGTTAATAATGAAAAAATCATTGCTTTAATTAGAAAAGAGAAAGATAAACATGAGCAAAACAGCCGATGTGGTTATTATTGGTGCTGGCGCTGCTGGTTTAATGTGTGCGGCTACCGCAAGTTATCAAGGCAAAAGCGTGCTGCTGTTAGACCACAGCGATAAACCAGCCAAAAAAGTTTTAATGTCTGGCGGTGGGCGTTGTAATTTTACCAATCTAAATACAACACCGGCTAATTTTTTATCCACGAATCCACATTTTTGTATTTCTGCGCTCAAACGCTATACACCGCAGCACTTTTTAGAACTGGTTGAACGCCACGGTATCGACTATGTAGAAAAAGCGCCTGGGCAATTATTTTGTACAAATTCCAGCAAAGACATTCAGCAGCTATTACTCACCGAAGCCGAATGGTCTGGTGTTAATTTGCACATGAAAACCAGTATTAACAGCGTAACCACCACCGCCGACAGTGTAAAAATAACCAGCAGCATGGGCAATATAAGCGCAGGTGCTTTAGTAGTGGCAACCGGTGGGTTATCTATTCCAACGTTAGGTGCAACCGGCTGGGGTTATGATTTAGCACGACAGTTTGGGCTAGAAGTATTGTCAACCCGTGCTGGTCTAGTTCCTTTTACGCTGCATCCTGAATTAAAAACTCAACTAGCCCCCTTGTCTGGTCTCAGTTGTGAAGTCAGTGTTAGCTGTCATGGGCAAACCTTTACCGAGCCGCTACTGATTACTCACCGTGGATTATCAGGCCCTGCGCTGCTACAAATTTCTAGCTATTGGCAAGCTGGTGATGAACTCAGTATTAATTGGCTACCTTACTGCAACTTATTGAAAGAGCTACAACAACTGCGCCAGCAACACCCACGCGCCCATTTAAGCAGCTGGTTAGGCGAACAACTACCCAAACGGCTTGTTACAGTATTAATTAGTCTCTTAAAAGAAAAAGGCATTCACTTGCCTGAACGCAATGCCGATGCCAGCAACCAGCAACTTGACGCCATCGCCAACGCCTTACAAAACTGGACGTTTAAACCAGCAGGCACCGAAGGCTACCGTACTGCCGAAGTCACTTTAGGCGGTATTAACACCCAGCAAATATCGTCACAAACCTTAGCGGTTAATGGCTTAGAACAAATACGTTTTATTGGCGAAGTGCTGGATGTGACCGGACAATTGGGTGGCTATAATTTTCAATGGGCTTGGGCATCAGCAGTAGCCTGCGCCAACAACTTGTAAAAACGATTAAAACACAAACACGTTTGACAATCGTTATCATTAGCAACTAGACTGGCTGCCTATTTTTTAGGCGCTATTTATTGTTCTGCGCTACCAACACACAAATTCGTAAAGAGCAGCCAGCCAATGAGCCTTACCGATAAACCTAAGCACCCCACTCATCCCATGACAATGAATCAGCAAACAGAACTGCCGCTGACGGTTACTAGCGAAGCGCTGTTTGCTGGCGGTCGTCAATTATTAATTCAACACGAAGGCGAAACCTATACGCTGCGTATTACTAGTCGCAGCAAGTTGATTCTCACTAAATAGTTTTTATTGAAAAACACTTTATTGAAAAACGTTAAAAAAGATTTTATTTTGACCTTGACGCTCACTCAAATCTAACTGATAATGATTATCAATTAGATGCCAAGCCAGCCAGATAAATAGGTAGCAAAGCCAGCCAAGCGCATTTTTCGACAAGGAGCAAAAAATGAACGCATTGGTTAACTTGCAAGAAAAAGAAAATTTCCTAAACGGCTTTTTTGACAATTGTTTTTTTGATAATAGCTTTTTTGAAACGAATGTTTATGACTCAAAAAAGGAGCATAAGGTTGCTAAAGACTTAAAAAAACTCGAAAAAGAATGGCTAGCCATTACCCACGTTAAACAAATTCCTATTTTACTTGACCAGCACCAAACCACCTACTTTGCAGCCTTGTGCTCACTTAGCCCTAGGTTAGTGCGTTCAGTATCATTAAACAGCCTAAACCAGCTCATTAATAAAGCAAAACTACTTAACCTACCGCTGAGCATTACTTTATTTAGCAACGGCAGTAAACAAACCTCGCACCCTGCTATCATCTCTAATTGCTTTAAAAAGAATTGTTTACACCTTGACTGGCAAGAAGGTCATGCCGAACTTGAACCCAGTCAATTTGAATATGCTTTTATCAGCCGTATTCCTTGCAGCGATGGCTGTGGTTGGATTAACTCTTTAGAAATTTTTGGTGCTGAAGGTGAGCTGCTGCTGCAAGTGCAAGGATCTTGCGAAGACCAGCAAGCAGAAAACTTAAAACTACGAGAAGTGTTCAGCTCATTGATTTAATCAATGCAAAATGCAACTAAAAAGGAGTCCACCATGCTAGACAAACTTTGGTTTCAACTGACGACCCTAGCCATTTCACTGAGCCTACTTGCACCTTTAATGGCGGGTTTTAATTAACAAAAGCGCATTAAAAAACCCTAGTAGCTAAGCAACAAACTAGCGGCTAGGGTTTAACTTTTGTGTTATTAAACTAAAAGGCTTACATCATCACTTGCTGGTAGTTTTGCAGACCAATACGTTCAATTAAACCTAACTGCTTTTCTAACCAATAAGCATGATCCATTTCGGTATCATCTAACATAACACGTAAAATTTCACGGGTTTGGTAATCTTGCTTTGCCTCACATAACGCCATGATTTCTTTTAATAAAGCCGTCACTGAATACTCTAGTTGTAAATCATTACTCAGCATTTCTTTAACATCTTTACCCACGTTAATTGGCTCACGCGTTACCATATCGGGCGTGCCATCTAAAAACAAAATACGCTGAATCAACAGATTGGCGTGTTGCTTTTCATCATCAAACTCATGGGCAATACGCTCGTGCAGCTTACCTAAACCCCAATCTTCATACATAGCAGAATGAATAAAGTACTGATCCATCGCGGTTAATTCACCAGCCAATAACTTATTTAAACCGGCAATAACTTGATCGTTACCTTGCATAATTACTCTCCTTTACCTGTATGAATCACAGTTTGTAAATATTTTTCAATACCGATCTCATTGATTAAATGCTGCTGCGTACCTATCCAGTCTAAATGCTCTTCTTCGTATTCAAGAATGCCTTCTAAAAGTTGGCGGCTAATATAGTCTTGCTCGGTTTCACACAAAGCAATGGATTCACGCAAGAGTTTAAGTTGTTCTTGCTGTAGCGTGGTATCACACCCAAAAATTTCTGTGGCATTTTCACCAATACGTAAACGCTCTAGGTGTTGCAGATTAGGCAAACCATCTAAAAACAGAATGCGCTCAATTAAGTCATCGGATTGCTTCATGTCTTTAATGGATTTTTTATACGCCTTGTGAGTCAGCTTTTCAAAACCCCAGCTGCGACACATACGCGAATGAAGAAAATATTGATTAATAGAGGTTAGCTCAAGCGTTAAAACTTTATTTAACTGGCTAATAACTGCGGTATTACCTTGCATAAGAAGCACCCTGAAGGAGTTACGGTTACATGGGGCTGGCTGGCTTATTTAATAATTAAATTTAAAGTTCTATGTAATAACAGTATTTAAAGCGCCATTTAAGAACAATAATCATTAATAATAAAAAGCTGGCTTGCAAATTCAGGATGAATAATAACGTGCTTTACCAAAATAGGCAAAACGTATCTATAATGTTATTTATTACAGTTTAGGCAACTGCTGCGGCATCATAGTAAAGGCGATTAGCCCGTTCATCTTTTAGCACTGCGTTAGCAAAACCAACGCATTTACCGCATTGACTGCCAAGTGCTAGCTCACGGTAAAGATCTCTCACGCTGGATGCACCTTCTGCTACCGAAGTTTTTATTTGTTGTTCAGTAATGCCTTTGCAGATACACACATACATAGCCGCCACCTGTTCATCTAATCTTGAATACTAATAATTATCAACAAGATTAGCTTGTAGGTTAAAGAATTGCAAGCATAAAAAAACCGCCCATTTCGGACGGTTTATTTTCTAGCTTAAAGCCGCTTAACTAAAGCGACTTAATCTAAAACAGCGATTAAGCAGAAGCAGCAGGCGTGCTACGGCGACGCAAAGGACGCTGACCTGCTTCATCACCACCTGAACGCGGCGCAGGCGTATTGCTGCTGGTCAAGTTCATTGGCACACCACACACACGAACACGCGCTAACGCTTGGAATACAGCTTTAGTCATGGTATCTGGCAAATCAACGGTGCTGAAATCTTGCTGAATATCAATACGACCGATATTGCGGCTAGAGATGTTCGCTTCGTTAGCGATTGCGCCAACAATATTGGCAGGCTTAACACCGTGCGAGCGGCCAATCGGCATACGGTAACGCTTCATGCCAGCTTCTGGATCGCGTGAACGACCACGACCTTCACCGCCACGACCTTCACCACGACCACTACCTTCACGGCGAGGACGATCACTACCAAAATCAGAACGCTCATTACGTCCACCTTCACGCGGGGCACGAATTTTAACGTCTTCGACCCATAATGAAGTGCCGCCTTGGAACATTTTTGCTAAGGCTGCTGCAATGCGAATTGGGTCAGCTTCTGTTTCAGCTTGCACTTCAATCAATAGTTTTTCGTAAAGTTCAATGTCACGCGCTTGCATAGAATGCACAACTTGCTCTTTAAACTTTTCACTACGCTTAGCGTTAATCACTTCAGCCTTAGGCAATTCCATTGGCTCAATACGCTGACCAGTGCTGCGCTCTAGGTTGAATAACAAACGTTTTTCGCGGTGTCCAACAAACAAAATTGCTTGACCACTACGACCAGCACGGCCAGTACGACCAATACGGTGAACGTAAGATTCGCTGTCGTGGGGTGGATCAAAGTTAATAACGTGGCTAATACGCTCAACGTCTAAACCACGGGCTGCAACGTCGGTTGCCACTAGAATATCTAGGCCACCTTTTTTCAAGCGGTCAACTGCTTGCTCACGTTGATTTTGCGCCATGTCACCGTGCAACGCACAAGCGCGTAAACCACGACTATTTAAGAAATCAGCTAAATCAGCACTGGTTGCTTTAGTACGGGTAAATACAATCACACCGTCGGTTTGTTCAGCTTCTAAAATACGCACTAACGCTTCAGGCTTAGGCAGACCCGCTACCATCCATACGCGCTGGCTTACCGTGTCAGCAGTACGCGCTTTAGCAGCAATGCGTACTTCTTTAGGATTTTTTAGGTGACGCTGGGCAATGCGACGAATGGCATCAGGCATAGTGGCAGAAAATAAAACCACTTGGCGCTCGGCTGGGGTTTGTTCCAGAATCCATTCAACGTCATCAATAAAGCCCATACGCAGCATTTCGTCTGCTTCGTCTAGGATAAGTGTTTGTAGGGCAGAAATGTCTAGGCTGCCACGGCGCATATGGTCCATAACGCGGCCAGGCGTACCTACAACAATTTGTGCGCCTGAACGCAGTGCGCGAATTTGATCGCGGTATTCAGCACCACCGTAAAGGTTGGCTACTTTAACACCTTTCATTTTAGCGCCATATTTTTCAACAGACTCAGCCACCTGCATGGCTAACTCACGCGTTGGTGCTAAAATTAATACTTGGGGTAACTTGGCGTTTACATCTAAACGCGCTAATAAAGGCAACGCAAAAGCAGCAGTTTTACCCGTACCTGTTTGTGCCTGACCAATCATGTCATGGCCTTCCAACAAAAGTGGAATGGTCTGAATTTGAATGGGTGAAGGCGTAGGGTATTCAATTGAAGAAAGAAGAAAATCAGGAAGACCCAGCTCGCTAAAAGCTGGTAAAGTCACGTCATTAGACATTAATAATACCTGTAATACTTAATAATCGCAGGGGCGGGCGCGGGCCCGATACACACAAGAAGGGGCAACGTCAGCCAATGCAGGGAACACGCACACAGCGTGCTGAAATTTGAGCGCAAAGCATAACAGCTTTCATTTCAACACGCTAGTTTTTTAAACCCAGTGCCTATTTAACTTAATAGCTTTTTTTAACTTAATAGCCTTTTGGTTTGAAGCCTTAACGTGACTACTCACCGCCCTTAATCGGGCGATGCTTCTTATTTCGTTAGCCGTTGCTCGATAGTATCAAGACTTACGCAGCTTCCATAAGCAGAAACGACCGACCAGCCGCCTTTAATTCTAGAATGCCTTTATCACGAATAT
>NZ_DATESC010000016.1:0-13445 GCF_035271045.1 Marinospirillum sp.
ACAAGCCTACATCAAGCACATTCTTGACCGCATAGCTGTCGCTGACACATTAGAAAAACTCGAAGCCCTGCTGCCATGGAATGTAGAGCTGGATTAAGCTAAGTAGCCGTTCTGCAAGGGTGCTGATTTAGGGGCGCTTACGTTGAGCCAGAGAACTTTGAAACCCATGCCCAGTTATACTTCAGCAATGAGATATTACCGCAGATAGATGAATTGAGACGTAATGTTCGTACCATTACCCGGTCAGCCACTAAAGGAGTTCTGGTTTCATTAGGTGGAATAACGACCGCGATGCTCTCGGGATCATCTCTCCCTCTGATTCCATCACTTATGGTTGTTGCAGCGGGTGGCGCTTCTGAAACACTTGATTCATTAGGTCGCCATCAAGACTTCAAGAAAACACCAGTATATATATGGCATCGAGTAACCAAAACATAACCAGGCCAAGCACGGCGACAGCTTTTTCGTTGCGGCTTCGCCTTCACTACAAAGCTGCGCGTGTTGGCGGCGTTAGGCCCATACAGAGAGTTCTTAATGTTTTCAAGAAGAAGCATATTAGCGTTGGTAAACACACTTAACTTCCGTACTCATGATGAAGTGGAAAGTGAACTTCCCCTAAACTACTAGACACTCTTAAGTTAGAATGCATGCCTTAGGAGATTAACATGTTGAAACCCCACTACACACCAGAGTTTAGAGCCGAAGCAATTAAGCAAGTCACTGAACGTGGCTATTCCGTTTTAGAAGTTTCTGAATGAGTCGGCGTGACTAGAAGCACCCTTTACAACTGGTTAAAACAGCATAGGCAAGCCACCAATCCAGATCCAGTAATCAGCGCACAGGCAGACTTAGCGACCGAAAATGCTCAGCTTAAAGTAGCTTTAAAACGCGCTGAAGAAGAGCGAGATATCCTAAAAAAGGCCGCCGCATACTTTGCCAAGCAGTTCAGCTAAGGTATGCGTTTATTAAAGAACATAAGAACTGCCACCCAGTCAGGCTCATGTGCCGTTTATTGAAGGTCAATCCGAGTGGTTACTATCAATGGCTTAAACAACCTGACTCACCAAGAACCCTTGAAAACAAGCGTCTTACCGATTTAATCCAAACAATATGGGAAGATTTTGATTATATCTACGGCAGCCCACGTATTCATAATGAGCTAAAGAAATTAGACGAAAAATGCTCAGTTAACCGAGTAGCGAGGCTAATGAAGCAAGCGAATATACGTGCATTAAGAGGCTATAGGGTACCAAGGCATCATCCTGCTGGTAAGCCCGAAGATGCTGCAGATAATATCCTTAACCGTGAGTTTAATTATGATGAACCAGACAAGGCTTGGGTCACTGATATTACCTACATTGAAACCCGAGAAGGCTTTTTATACTTAGCTGTCGTACTCGATTTATGCACGCGCCGGGTTGTTGGCTGGTCGATGAAAGAAAGAATGACCAAGGAGATAGTGCTTGATGCACTATTAATGGCCCTATGGCGTAGAAGACCCAAAGGCGCAGTAATCATCCACTCTGATCAAGGCTCACAGTTCACCAGCGATGCTTGGATGAAGTTTATTAAGGACCATAACTTAACCCCTAGTATGAGTCGACGCGGTAACTGCTGGGATAATGCGGTTGTGGAATCTTTTTTTGGTTCATTGAAAAAAGAGCGAATCAGACGTAAGGTTTATACTACTCGTGAAGATGCGCGTAGTGATATTTTTGATTATATCGAAGTATTTTATAACCGTAAAAGAAGTCACAGCTACCTAGGCCAGATGTCACCAGTAGAATACGAAGAAAAGAACCACTTAAGTCCAGTAGCCGAGTGTCTATAGAAGTGGGGGAAGTTCAAAGGAGTAAATTTTTGAGCTAAACACTGTGTAATGTACTAGTACAGAATTAAAGCTTCCAATAGATGAGCTTTCTTATACGGAGGACTCTTAACTGACTGAAGCTTCATTTTTATGTAACAAATTCAGGGCGCTCGTCTACCGTACTTTTAACCTTATAAAACTAATATGTTGTTAGCCATTCCATCCAGTCTTTCTTTAACTGTTTCCCACTTAGGCATTACTTGGTTCATTAGGCGGTAAAAGCGTTCGCTGTGGTTGTGTTCGGCTATGTGGCATAGCTCATGCAGTATTACATAATCTATGCAATCTCTGGGCGCTTTAATCAGGTGTGGGTTGAGTGTTAGGCGGCCATTGGGTGAGCAGCTTCCCCATTGCGTTTGCATAGTGAAAACACGTAACGGTGGTCGTTCAGTTACCCATAAAGCTTGTTCAAGCATTACATCTAGGCGTTTGTTAAACACTTCTTTAGCACGGGTTTTATACCAGTCTGTCAGTAAGTTACGTACCCTACCTGCATCCTTTTCTCTAACAGATACCTCTAATTTACCACGCAGTAGTTTTACGCTCTGTGGCTGTTCTGGTGTTACGTTTACTTTAAGAAGGTATTGCTTGCCAAGGTAATAATGGCTTTCGCCGCTGACGTATTTGCGTGGGGTTACATGCTCTAGCTGTTTACGAAACTCTCTTAGCTGCTTATAGATCCAACGGCTGCGCTTTTTTACGGCGGCCAGTACGGCTTCGTTATCGGTATCTTCTGGTGCGGAAACTACTACACGACAATCCGAATGCACTTTAATCAATACATTGCCATTGGTTTGCCTTGGTCTGCGTTCAAAGGCGATGACTTCATCACCATAAGAGAAGCTAAGTCGTTTAGGTGTCGGATAAACCTCTACGTTCATTTTAGTTAGCTCTCTCTCAAGCCAACACGGGTGATCTGTAAAACCATTTCAACAATTTTCTTAGCCTGATTCATACCGCTACCAATTGCTTTGCACTGGTTAAACATAAGCGGCAGTAATTTTTTACGAATATCCGCTTCAATGTTTTGTGGGTTAATAGAGTTCTCGGTAACGGAAGTTACTACGGCTTGGTCTACTTCAAAAGCCAGTTCTATCCACTTGTCTTGTATCTGCTGGTCAACGACGGCGAAGGTTTCTGGCAGTATTTTTTTGAATACACCAAAGTATGCTTGGGCGTGACGGTTGTCTGCAAAAGCATCGGGGATGTCATCTAAGCGGCGCTCTTGTACTTGTTCTTCAAACTCATGGAATAGCATGTATTGTTTAAGAGGATGCTCGAACAGTTTCTCTGCTTCTTCAATGGCTTGTCGTAAGAGTTTAGAGAATGCTTCTTGTGCGTAGGGGTCGTCCTGTAGCTCTTGTTCAATCATACGAGTTACACGAGTTTTGATTATGTCTGTTTCGTTACGTGTTTTGTCTTCGCTCCAATCTTCAGGCTGGGCTGTTTTCCCCATTTTATTTACTTCATACACGCCTTCTGGGTCTTTTACTTCCACACCAACCACGTGCTTATCTAGCAGTTTTTTAACCTGGGCTGCATATTCGTCATAATCAATACGCTCGCCAGCGTCTTGTTGAACCACTTGGCGTAAGCTAGAAAGCTGCTTAACTGTTTCTTTGTAGTGGCGGCGGTCGTTATCGCTAAAACTGCTGTCTTCAAAGAAGGTTGCCGATTGCAGTGCCACTTTTAAGCAGCTAGAGAATGCAGTTAAAGCTTCGTAAAAGTCTTCACGTATTTTTAGGTTTACGTCTACAAGTTCACCGTCACGGTCTTCTGTTTTAGGTATTAACGTCTGTCGTAATTGCTCGGTATCGTTTTTGTTTTTAACGCCGTCAAAGATGGCCCAAAGTGTTTTATACAGTTGGGGCAGTCTTTTGTATTCAGTGCTCATTTGGTTATAGAGACCTTCGATATCGTCTATGTCATAACCGCCTTGGGTGCGTGAGGCTAGGTCTTGGTACTTCTGAATGGTGGTGTCTAGCTCCGATAAAATACCGCGATAATCGATTAACAAACCAAACTTTTTCTTGGCATGTAAACGGTTTACCCGTGCGATGGCTTGTATCAGGTTGTGTTCTTTTAATGGCTTGTCGATGTAGAGAACGGCGTTTTTAGGTTCATCAAAGCCTGTGAGTAATTTATCTACCACAATCAACATCTTTAGCGGGTCGGCTTCGTCAGCGAAGCGGCTAATTAAATGCTTGGTGTAGGTTTGCTCGTCTTGAGTGCCTATGTTGTCTTTCCACCACTGGATAACTTCTGGTGTAGTGGTTTCATCTACTTCTGTATTGCCTTCACGTGTATCGGGTGGGCTCATTACTACGGCAGACTCAAAACGATTGTCTTGTGGCCATAGTTCTTGAGCTTCATCTAAATACTGTTTGTATTTAATAGCGGAAAGTTTGCTGTCACTGGCTAACTGGCCTTTTAAGCCTTCATCAATGTTTTTAATGAAATGGTTAGCAATATCTAAGGCAATTAAACGAATACGGTCTTCTGAACTGTATACCTGGCCTTTCTTGCTGAATTTACGCTTTAAGTCGGCTTGCTGTTCGTCAGAAAGGTCTTCTGTAATACGGTCAAACCAAGCATCTATAGCACGTTCGTTTACGTCTAAGTCAGGAATGCGCTCTTCGTACAGAAGCGGTGTTACGGCTTTGTCTTCAACTGCACGCTGCATGGTGTAGGCATGCACAATAGGGCCAAATTTATTGGTGGTCTTATTGTCTTTTAACAAGGGTGTACCGGTAAATGCCACAAAGGCGGCATTGGGTAATGCTTGTGTCATGCGAATATGGTTTTCACCACCTTGGCTACGGTGGCCTTCGTCAATCAGTACAATAATATCTGCGCTGGTGTTCACACATTCAGTCAGCTTGGTCGCTGAGTTAAACTTCTGAATCAGGGAGAAGATAATACGTTCAGTGCCTTTACCAATTTGCTCAGCTAAGCGTGTGCCCGAGGTTGCCATGGCAGCTGCTTTATCCTTTTTACTAGAAAGCTCACCACCTGAAGCAAAGGTGTTACTTAATTGGTTTTCTAAATCGATACGGTCAGTCACTACCACAATACGACACTGTTTTAGGCTTTCATGCAGAATCATGGCTTTACTTAAAAACACCATGGTAAATGACTTGCCTGAGCCTGTGGTATGCCAGATCACGCCACCTTCACGGCCGCCAGTGCTATTTCGAGTATTGATGCGTTCAATCAGCCGCTTGATACCAAACACTTGTTGATAGCGAGCAATGATTTTACCGGCTTTTTTATCGAACAAAGTAAAGTAACGTGTTAACTCTAATAGCCGAGAGGGGCTAAGCAGGCTAATCAGGAGTTGATCTTGTCGAGTGACAGCCAGCTCACCACCCGCAATAAGATTCTGATACCAATGTAAGTCTGCAGTTGGCCGGTGGCTAAATAGTTTTGTTACTTGTGTGGCTGACAGTTGTTTGTTTTTAACCGCATACATTTGGGCATCGGTAAAATCTTCTTCTCGCCAAACTGCCCAAAACTTCGCTGGCGTACCACAGGTACCATAACGCCCTTCATTGCCGTTGATCGACAGCAGCAGCTGGCTGTAAGCGAATAATCGCGGTATCTCGTCGTGGCGTTGATTGCGCAAACACTGTGAAATACCTTCATTGATAGTCGGACCTTTTTGGCTGTTGCCATCGGGCCGTTTAGCTTCAATCACCACCAGCGGTATACCGTTCACAAAGCACACAATATCAGGCCGGCGACTTTCTACGCCGCCAGAGCGGGTTACAGTAAATTCTTCGGTAAATACAAAGCTGTTATTGCTTGGGTTTTGCCAATCAATCAGCGCGATAGTGGGGTTGGCCTTTTTACCCTCGACAAACTCAGTCACTGAAATGCCGTACAGCAGGTGGTTATACAGCCGTTCATTAGCGGTGAGCAGACCTTCATTTAGCGCGGGGCTGCATACTTCGGCAATGAGGTTGTCGATAGATTTTTCAGACAGCAAATGTTCTTTGCCCGCAAAAATAAAGGTACGTTTAATCAGCTCTGTACGCAAAACACTACGCAGCACCACCTCATCGATCTTACCGCCACGTGCAGCCCATGCTTGCTCGGGTGAATAAAACTGCCAACCAAGGTTGGTTAGCAGGGTAAGCGCGGGTAATTTGGCACTATATTCTTCTTGGAATTTTGGGGTAGGATTCATCCCATCCACTCCTTGCTAAATGAGATATTACTGGTGTTTTAAATATTTACGGGGTAGTTAAATACTTAATAGCCGCATTGATTATTTCTTATAAATCAACCAATTCTATCCCAACTGTTCGATTACTTCCTTATACCATATAGTGCCGTTATAACATCTGGTTTCTGAGTTAACCAGTATAACTTTGACATTATCTAAGTTATCATCTAGACGCAGCTTTTTCTTAAGAGCTTGTGTTGTTTCTTTTGGATCAATAGTTACAACAAAAAGCTTTTTATTTTCTTTTTCAACCAATTCCCTAAACAAACCATTTATGTGGCTATCATCCTTATTAAATCCAAACCCAACTGAGATAATAATATCGGAATCTTTGTAAGCATCAAATAAATCAACATACCGCCTAGACATCTCCACTGAGGTTAAAGGCTTCAAGCCGCTTTGTGTGAGCATAAACGGAACGAGGATCTGCTCTCTATTATAGTTATCCCTATCATTAATTTGTATTACTTCGTTTTTATAAGGATTATAGAAGTCTTTAGTACTTCCGTTTAAGTGAAAAACACTGATTTGAGGAAGATTTATTTCATTATTAATTTCTTGAAACAGGCTATTATAATTGGAAGTCCCTATTACGCTTACCTCTCCACCAGAATCTATAAAGTTTTTAACGTCGTGATAATATCCTTCATTTGGTATTGAATCTGGCTTTTGTTTTATAATGTATTCATGAGCTATCTCCATGAAAATAGCCATTCTAGTGAATTTTGCCCACTCTGTAGAAGGTGAAAATAAAAACCTAAAATGATCATCTATTAATTTTTGATAATCCAATACCGTGCTGAATAAGTTTTCTAGTATTTTTTGAGATATTGCTGAAAACAAGCTGATCACCGAAGATTCATCAGATGTATCAAAGTTTCTATTTTCATTCAGTAAAAGTTCTAAAGCTGTTGAACCAACCCTATCAAACTCTAAGCGAAACATACCAAAAATATCATCAAATATTGGCAAATCATCAGGTGCCGACTCAAATAGCTCTTCATTTAAACTTTGAACAAAGTCCTGCCCATAGGCTCCTACTAATAATTGCAAAAAAGCAATTGTATATCTTCTTAGGTCGTCACAATCCTGTCTTGAGCGGATAATTTCTAAAGCACCAGAATAATACTCAGATCCAAAAATTTTTACGTCTTTAGCTAGTTTCTCATTAAGTCTAATATCTTGATCATATAAAACCTCTCCTATATCCTTTTCTATCTCCTTTGAGAATTTTTTCTTAAACTTATCGACTTCTATTTCTAGCTGCTTACATGCATATAAAAATTCTTTATCAAAATCATTTAACTTTTCAATGATCTCATTTCGCTTGTATTGTATTGATGATTCGATAATGCTTGTAAATTCATTTTTCCCAAAGACGAAAATATTCTTTTTAGCATAATCTCTTGGAAGCCATGAGTTTGCATACAAGCTACGGGAATCTATATTTTTTAATTGCTTCCTAAACTTTATCTTATAAGGTGTTGGATCTTGCCTAAACAGATCTATTGCAAATTTTCCACCACTTGGAAGTCCATATCCAATCTCAGCTCCTGCACCAAAAAAAAATCCTATTTTCATATTAGTTCTCCTTAGTTAATTTGTATTCGGCGCTTACCTGTTAATAACTGCTGCATCAGCGCTTTTTTCTCTTGCTTTAAAGCTTCTATTTTTTGTTGCAGGCTATCGATTTCTTGGTCGGCTGAGGAAAGCACGGCGGCGATGTTTTGTTGTTCTTCCACACTTGGTAGTATGATTGTAAAGTCTTTAACCATTCCTGCGTTTAGATTTGACTGTGTGCCTTGCTGTCCTTGAAGTTTCATCTTTTCTTTCAGTGAGCTTAAGAAGAAATATAGGTACTCAAAATCAAGCGAGTCTTTAGGTCTAATACCCAAAATTGCCTGCGAAGAACTCAAAGGTACCTTAGCTATGCTGCACTCACCGATTGATGCATACATTGCATATAAAATAGTGTTCTTAGGATATATTCGCGCAGAGGAGTTTTCTAACCCAATAGGAGTAAGGTATTTTTCAGTCGAAACAATCCATTTGCCATGCTTGGTCATATCAGCAATGGAAACCCAAGGAATATCCCCGCCATAATATTCTTCAACACTGGATTTTGGTGTTCCGCCGCTGTTCATATCTGCAACAGAACCAAGCTTTACTTTCTTCCACTTCCCACTAAACCTAATCCCATTATCATCCAACAAGCGTTTTTTGCCGGTGAGCAGCTGTTGCATCAGGGCTTTTTTCTGCTGCTGGCTGTTGGCGAGTAGCTGTTCGGTGGTGGTGATGGCTTTATCCCATGTGGATAGGATTTGGGCGATTTTCTTTTGTTCGGGAAGTGGTGGGATTGAAACCTTAACTTTTGCTAAATCCTTTTGCCCTATATTAGCTCGTACAGCTCCCTGCCCAAGTTTTATTACTTGATTTCTAAACTTGGATGATTGAAACAAATACACAGAATACGCAGGAGTGAGGATTCCCTTACCTGGCCTAGCGCGGATTACAAAACCACCAAAAACAGCCGGTTTATCGTCTAGATAAACTGCTGACATGGCTATTTCATCAAATGTCTCGGAGGTGCGATTAAATAACACGTCTCCAAACTTAAGCAAGTTACTTTCTAACTGACTTTCAGCGACATTAACCCGCCCTATAATCTTATCTTCAGTAAGGATATCGTTACCAAAAACATCCATAACATTAACGAATTTTAGCCCGTACCCATATTGGCTCTTATCAGCATTAAGCCCATTCTTGAACTCCATAAAATCGCCAAGGTGGCACGACACCCATGAATTAGGCACCATATCCAATCTCCTTTAAAAAACTCGCCATTTCAGCCTCTATCCCCAACGCCCACCAATAAGGTTCAAAGCTGCGTTTAACGCTGTTTGCAATCAGTGCAATAAAACTGCTGTAGTCGCCGGTGCAGTGAGCAGTATCGAGTGCTTCGTAATAAGCTAAGCGCTGCTCTACTTCAATAACAGTGGCAGGAAAGCCAGACTGCATGAGTATGAGATTCATTAGTAAACGGGCTGTGCGGCTATTGCCATCGGTAAAGGGGTGTATTTTTACAAACTCGCCATGCACACGGGCAGCACGCTCAACAGGGTGTAAAGCTTGGGCATCGGTTGTGTACCACGCTATAAAGGCTTGCATTTGCTCAGGTACTTGTACGGCTTGTGGTGGTTTGTGGTTAGCACCAGAAATCAGCACGTTCACTTGGCGATAACGGCCAGCATTATTGTTAGAAGGGTCGGCATCGATGTTTTTCAGTACCAGTTGATGCAAAGATTTAATGCTGTACTCATCTAAAGGCTGTTGTTTGGTGACTAAATCTTCAACAAACAAAATGGCATCGCGGTGGTTAATGGCTTCTAAGTGTTCACGCAGGGTTTTACCGCCAATGGTAATACCTTCCAGTGCCACCTTGGTTTCTTTAAGCGTGAGGGTATTACCTTCAATCGCGTTGCTGTGGTAGGTCCACTGCAGAACTAAGTTCTCGTGTAGGTTGCTGACTATTTCAGCGGGCAACGGGCGCTGTTCGTCTAGCTTGGCTTTGAGTAAGTCAGCAAGCTTAAACAACTTATTATTGTTCATTTTTAGTTTCCGCAGCGTCAGAGTCTTGTGGGAGTGTTTGGCTTTGCTTGGCTAACTTTTTTTCTTCTGCTTTAACGCGCCTTGCCAGCTTTGTTAAGTCTTCTTCGGCTGGAAGGTTTTCGGGCTTAATTCCACGCTGCCCAAGCATGGAACGTACGCTGGTATTATTTTGTATGTGCTCTGTAGTTATTGAGCCTTCACCCTGTAAGTTTTCTTGTTGGACATTATGGTTGGTTATTTCTGTTGCTAAGTTTTTAGCTGCAATAGTTAGCGTAGGCAAAAAATCGGCTAGCGGCCGAGTCGCCACAATACCATAGCGATCTTTCATGGTTTGGGTGGTGTTTCCGCCAAATAAGGCTTGATCGCCTCTGGAGCGGATGCGGCCAAAGCCTGCGCCATCAACTCCACGTTCGTAGATGTTTCGCGATAGCTCTTTTTCTGACTCTTTAAGGCGCTCTCTAGCATCCATACGCGCCTGAAGACGCATTCTATCTTCAATAATTTCTTGCTTTCTGGTTTGCACGGCAAAGTAGCTTTGCGCAAAAGCAATTTCAGGTTTACGTGAATCACCATTTTGAGCAATCAGTAAGCAGGCATAGCGAGTAAGCATATAGTCTTCAACAGGGCGGTTTGCACCTTTGCCTGTTTCGATCATTTTCGTGACGCCACGAAAATGATCTGAAGCTAGTTGGTTTGCGGCTTCGCAAGAGTCTATAGCACGATTAATGGCTGTTTTAAAATTCTCCCAACGTGCATAACCAAGGGGGGCCTGGAGATCACGGGCAAACCAAAACTCTATGCCTTGCTCGTCGACCTTCTGAACCTTTGATTCTAAGGTTTCTCTGAGTGTTTGTAGGTCTGTACTCATGGTTGGTTATTTCCCATATCATCAATTTCGCGCTGGCTACCTGAGCCAAGTTCGACCATTTTCCCAACTTCGGCAAAATGGTCTGAAATCTCCTGCTGTTTCATTGCATGCTCCTTATGCGTTGGTGTGGGTGTAGCCCAACTCTTTTAGGTAGCTTTCCATTTGCTGTTCCAGTTCAGCTAACTGGGTTTTAAGCTGCTCGCGCTCAGCACGTACTGCCATTAAGTCGATTTCTTCCTCTTCTTCAAAGGTATCGACATAGCGTGGAATATTTAGGTTGTAATCGTTTTCTTTAATTTCATCTAAGTTGGCTAAGTAAGCGTACTTATCAACGTTGGTGCGGTTTTTATAAGTTTCGATTATTTTTGCAATATTATCGTCGCTTAATAGGTTTTGGTTTTTACCTGATTTGAACTCACGGCTGGCATCTATAAATAACACTTTGTCGTTATTTTTTTGCTTCTTGAATATTAGAATAGCGGCGGGTATGCCGGTGCCGTAGAAAAGCTTTTCTGGTAAGCCAATAACAGTATCTAGTAGGTTTTCTTCAATTAAACTTGTACGAATTTTACCTTCTGTGCCGCCACGGAATAAAACACCATGCGGTACAACCACACCCATGCGGCCGCCGTGCTTAGAAGATGAAGCGGGTTTTAGGGTTTCAATCATGTGCAGGATAAATGCGTAGTCACCTTTTGTTTTTGGTGGTACGCCACGACGGAAACGTCCGTATTTATCATTCTCGGCGTTTTCATGCCCCCATTTATCTAAGCTGAAAGGTGGGTTGGCGGTCACTATGTCAAACAGCATTAGGTCGCCGTTTTTGTCTAATAGTTTAGGGTTGTTTAGAGTGTCGCCCCACTCAATCTTGTGGTTGTCTTCGCCGTGCAAAAACATATTCATTTTAGCCAGTGACCAAGTAGAACCAATGGATTCTTGGCCGTAGAGGGCGTAGTTTTTACTGTCGTGATTTTCAACAACCTTACGAGCGCATTTCATTAAAAGTGATGCAGAGCCACAAGCAGGGTCGCAAATGGTATCGCCTGGTTGTGGGTCTAATAGTGTGGCCATTAATTCAGATACTTCGGGCGGGGTGTAAAACTCCCCTGCCTTTTGCCCACCACTGGCAGCAAAGTTTTTAATAAGGTATTCGTAGGCGTTACCGATAACGTCTAATGTGCCAACACGGCTGGGCTTAAGGTTTAGTTCTGGCTTAGCAAAGTCTTCTAGTACATGGCGTAAAATAGTATTTTTCTGTTTTTCTTCACCTAGTTTGTCGGTGTTAAAGCTGATGTCTTGGAACACGCTTTTACCCGCGTCTTTTAGCTTCGTGCCGTTTGCTTCTTCAATAGCATGTAACGCTTGGTCTATACGCTCACCATTACCTGGTTCGTGACGACGCTCCCACAGAGCATAAAAACTGGCACCTTTAGGTAGTACAAAGCGTTCTGATTTCATCATTTCTTCAATCAGTTCTGGCTCGTCACCGTATTCTTTTTGGTAACCTTCGTAGTGGTCTTGCCATACATCGGAAATGTACTTAAGAAACAACATGGTCAGAATAAAGTCTTTGTAGGTGTCGGCGCTTATGCTGCCGCGGAAGGTATCGCAAACGGCCCATAAGGCTTTGTTAATACTGTCTTGGTTAACTTTATCGTTCATTTGTTATTCCTTGTTGAATAAGTCATTGGCTATTGCGTTCATTGTGCGCTCGCCATTTTGTATAAGTTGCTGCATTAGCCTTTGTTCTTTATTAATAGTTTTGGCTAATGCGACTATTGTCTGTTGTTTTGCTAACGGTGGAATAACCACTGGCGTGTCTTCTAGTACGCTGCGACGAATGCTTTTAGTCAGTGTACCTTCAGAGCTTTGTTCAAAGTAGCGCTGACAGTAAGGTTGGTTTAATAGCCATGCTACAAACTCTGGCAACACTTCTTTATGTTTGACTCTTACAACAAAAAAATGAGGCGAGGCTACTGCTTCAACAGTGGAGCCAAGTGTCTCGTTAGCTTTTTTTATATCAACCAGTACGGCGTAGTTATGGTTGCCACGACCAGCGACAAGAATATCACCTTCTAATAAGTAATCGGGATCGCGCTTGCCCGTTAGCTTTGTTGTTATGCAATCAACCCAATTAACGCCATCGGGTAATGAAATATCTCTCATCTGCACAGCAATTACTGTCGAGTCATAAACCTCGGGGATTTTCCCTCGAAACGGATAACCCGCATTAATTGATGCTATTTGTTTTAGCATTACGCTTCCCTTTGCCTTAATTCATCGACTATGATGCATAAATAGTCTCTTAAAAATGAGAAAAAGTCAATAAAAATGCTTCATTGCTATTGGTGCAAAACCATAGCGTAGATAGAAGCATTTGATGATGACTTTAAGCTTGCTGGGAGTGCTGGTTCATCTGTCTTTTGATGATACTAAGAGTGTCATCCATAAAGCGAATAGGGCGGTTTTATGTGTCGCTTATTTTTACAGGTTATTTGTACAGTGGTTGTACTGGTCAAGCCCAGGTGGACACTTTTAATTGATAATTTTCATACTCAACTGGGGTCATATCACCATTAGATGTATGAAGCCTTTTTAGGTTGTAATATTTCATATACGCAGCAACATCGGCTGCCATAGATTCGTAAGTTGGGTGTTGAGCTTTAAGTATCCAGTCGTGTTTTAAGCTGCCAAAAAAGCGTTCAACAACGGCATTGTCCCAACAAGCGCCAACATCACCCATCGACTGTTTTATACCTAGCTTAGTCAACGCATTTTTTAACTTCTTACTGGTGTACTGTGAGCCACGGTCGCTGTGGAAGATAACACCTTTTGGGTGCCCTCTAAGCCAATAAGCTTGCTTAACCGAC
>NZ_DATESC010000017.1:0-107830 GCF_035271045.1 Marinospirillum sp.
ACAAGCCTACATCAAGCACATTCTTGACCGCATAGCTGTCGCTGACACATTAGAAAAACTCGAAGCCCTGCTGCCATGGAATGTAGAGCTGGATTAAGCTAAGTAGCCGTTCTGCAAGGGTGCTGATTTAGGGGCGCTTACCGTTCTCACCCTCTGTCAAGTGATATATAGCATGACCACCAAAAATAGAAACATATTCGTTTATAGTTATTTCATGACTCTCTAATAGTTTAGCGGCATAAGAGCGTAAATCTTTTTTAGTATCCAATGGCCTCGGACTATCAATTGCTTTATTAAAAAAATAAAGTTGATCTATAATTGGATAAAATTCAATTTCAAACCAGCTATTAAACTCAGGAATAATGCAGTTTTTCTTCATCTTAATATCTTTCCTAGATTCAGTCATGTAATAAAATTATATATAAAACTATAAAACTATAAAACAGCTTGGGTGTTAATTAAAAAAATCTACAGACACACCTATACGTTGTCGTTTTTCAAAATAGCTAATTTCCCTCAAACCTGATTTTTTTAACGTATGCACAACCTCCTGAATCCCTGCTCCAACATCTACGGGGTCATGCGCATCAGAACCAATAGTGAAATTAATATCATGCGCAAGAAGCTTTGGTATAAGTATTTTTGACGGGTAACTCCAACAATTGTATTTTTTTTCATTATTTTTTAAATTAAGCATGCTCTTACGTAGCCCTGAAGTATTCAGTTCATAAGAGATATTATACGTATTAAACAATGGCAAGATCGGAGTTATATATTCTAAAAATATATATTCTGGCACAGCACGCAGTAATGAATCAACATGGCCTACAGCATCAAAAATACCACACTCAATAAGTTCTATTAAAATATTGAAATAAGAGTCTAGAGCATAAATATTTCCAAGCTGTTCTAGGTCCCATACTTTTACGCTATTTTCATTTGGCATCGAAATATAATGTATTGATCCAATCACAAAATCTAAATCATATCTAGAAATTAGATTTTTATTAAAACCATATGAGCCCGGAACATAATCTAGCTCAAGCCCTGCTAGTATTTTAATTTCACCGACATAGTTATTTTTAGCTTGCTCAATATCTAGAAAATATTGATCCATTTCATTATCTAAAAGACGATTGTTGTTATCTATATAAAAAGGGCCATGATCTGTTATAGTTATAATTTTTATTCCTTTAGCAATTGCAGATTGCACAACCTCATCTACACTCCCAACTGCATGCTTTGAATAAAATGTATGTAAGTGCGAATCAATCATAAAAAACCAAATTTTCTAATAAGCCATCGTGATGTGCCATTTCTTTTATTAGCCAATAAGGATTATTAACTTTTTTAATTAATTGTGGAACACGCAGATCACCTGATATTTTGTTTATTAACTCTGTAAAAGGTTTCGTGTAAAGCAATTTAAAAAGCGGTGTTTCTTTCACATAGAGCTCAAGATTTTTCCAGCAAATAGAATCAAAATGAATATTACCTAAACGCTCACACTCAAGGCCATATAAAAAAACATCACCATTAGGTTTTATTGTTAAATCTAAACCATTGCTTTCTGGATGTTTATTTAAACTTCCTAAAGTAAACCTTTTACCAACTTTAATTTCAATAGCTGCTATATAATCCTGAAGATCTAAAAATTCACCTGCAGTTTCTACTGCTGGGTAAACTAAATTTTTATAATCAATACCAAAAGCACTACCATTGACTACTAAAGAATCCTCTAGAATGCTTTCGTACTTAAGATCTCCATCTAAATTCCACTTTTTCAATTCGTCTATTAAGTATTTCCGAGTAAACTCACGGTCAGAATCAATCGAGCGAAATGAAAAAGACAACTTAGCAGGTTGCCGATCAAAAAAATAATTAACAGTAAAACCATGTGGTCTATGCTTTATCTTTTCAATATGGTGATGGTCAGTACTAAGTCTTATATTGCAGGTATCACCATTTAATTCAGTCAGCGCATTAGTTTCATTATAAAAATTTTCAAGTTTATCATGTGGATAGAACCCGCTTGTTATAAACTCAAATGCTTTACCACCCTTAGAAAGCTTAAGAATTTCATGAAAAACATGATAATTATTAAGGGGCTCCCCTTCTCCACTCACAGAAATACGCTTTACACCTGGCGAGTTAATAAGAGCAGCTAAGTTTTTCTTAGCTTTTACAGACAACTCCATATTAATTCCAGAACTATGCTTATCAGAGTACATACAGAAATCACATCCAATTCCGCATATCTGCGTGATATCTATATACAAAAGATGTCCATATAGCTTCATATTTTACAACCCAAAAATACTTATATGAATAAGTGAAATTAATTTAAAATATTTAAAAAGGCTAGAATATTACACCTGCTAGCTCTAACAAAAACGCATAAGGTCTTGATTTTAAATATTAGCTTGTAGCTAGTTTCGGATAGAACATGTTTTACATTACAGTAAACTTTGAAATTTTCCGTACAATCTCTGTCAAGTTGGTTGTATTAATACAGGTCTCGTTATTACGTTTACTTCCTCGAGGATTAGGAATGACTTTTATTTGTTAAGAATTATCCAAAATAATCAGCCTAAACAACCATAAGATAATACAGTGTTTTTAATTAAGGAGCTTTTCAATTGTTTCATTGCCTAACACTTCACCTAGCCTACTATCAATCAAATCATAGATTTTACGCTGCAAGTCTGAAGGTAACTCTCCATTTAAGAAGCCATCTATATCTGGCTTGACCTGCTCTTGTTCAAAAACGTCGAGCATAGGTTTTATTTGTTCAGGCCCTATACCTACATCAGTACTTGCGAGCCAAAAAGTTTCAGGAATATCAATTTCGAACTTTTCTTTAATACCAGCAATAGTTACAGCACTGCCAATGCAAGCATATTTCAACTTATCTTCACCAGAAAGCTTATCTAGCTTATCTAGGTCTTCTTTACCTAGCTCAATTTCCTCACGTAAATGATCAATATAAGCTTGATTACTATCAAACTGTTCTGAATGCACACCTTCATCGACCGCTCGCTCGGCACGCATACCTAGCTCATACATATCACACTCACTCTGTTCTGGAGAGAACAACCCAACCCCCTTACCTACAGCTAAAGCAATATCAAATATTTTCTCGACCATAGGTAAGCCCCGATTAATAGCATCGAGCAAAATACCGCCCGTAGATAATACTGCACCGCCCATTGCCGAGAAAGCCGTAGTTAGCATTCCTCCGATTGCACTTAATCCCCCCAGAATAACGCCACCTAAACCAAGCATTAGTACTTTCTCCTATTAATAGTATCAAGATTTTCTTTACGAACAAATTTAGCACTTTTCTCAAAAAATAGAGGATAGCAAGCTTGCAATCTGTCTCGCCACCTATTCATCGGCTCTTCTTGAGTAGGAATATATAAATAATTAAGAAGGTGCTCAATTACCCTTGATGTAGAGCCTAGATGTTCAGTGGATTGTTCTAATAGTGAGGCTAAATCCTCACGATTTGTCTCATTCCGATCACCTATATATTTCGTATAAACACTTAACAACTTGGTATCAGCACTAAATGAAAGTCGATCACACCATTCATCTACAGACGTTGTTGGCCGTTGGGCTTGTAGTGGTAATAGCTGAAGGTTTCCTGGTAACTGATAAAACTTCCAAGCACGCTTGCGCAGCTCTGGCTCAATAACATTAAGTGGAATATCTGCTTGTGTCGCTGAGCTTGCTTCAATCTGAATAAGCACCGAGCTTTGCCAACCCTGACCAAACACTACTGCTTGGCCAATACCCAACTTGGATAAATGCTGCTGTTCAGACTCTAATGAAATAGTATTACCTACTGCGGCTTTGTCATCTTCAGCAAATAATTTATGAATAATCTTAGTATTTGTATTCTTTAATACTTCAGGGGTTAACTTATTTGGTATCTGATCAACAATTATTATTCCCTCACCATACTTACGTACTTCAGCCAACATATCAGCAAACATTTCAATTGCTTGTCTTTTATTACTACTAGTTGATGGATCAGCCCTAGTTAAAAGGTGATGTGCTTCTTCAATAAGTGTTAGATGACGAAAATCAGGATTCTTACGATGTTCATTCTTTAGTGCTTGAATAACATTGGTCATAATAAAAGCAATCAATAGTGATTTCTCAGCACCATTACGAATTTCTTCAAGCTCTATCACGACATGGCGCTTAATTAATTCACTAAAATCTATTGAGCGTAGCGTATTAAATATTTGGCCTTTGGCCCCGACTAAAAGCCCCTGTAGACGCGCCTTTACTGAACCTATGTAATCTTTTTGTAAACGCTCATCAAATCCCTGCTCTTTTACTATATCTTCAGTGGTTTTAAGTAAATCTTGTAATATTGGAAAGGGGTAACATCCTGCTGCAAATGGATCTTTATACAAAGAATGCTTTGAGGTATTTAAATCCCAGCCCATATTTTTATAACAACGATAAAGTGCCGCTTCAAGTACCTGTGGAATTGCTGCCTCCATATCAAATGAAGCAGAAAAGCTCGCCTTAATAATATCTACCCGACTTGAAATAGTCTCTCCTGGCATCATCTCCAATGGATTCAATCTTAGTGGTGCTAGATCATCACGCCCCGGAGTTAATACCAGCAAGTCATCGTATTCATTAAGCAGCATTCGATATTCGGTTTTTACTGGTTCAATGACCAAAAAAGGAAGCATACTTTCGCGTAAAAGGTGATGGCAGGTTGTTGTTTTTCCACTCCCTGTAACACCGGCGACAAATACGTGCTTGTTAAGATCCAAACGATTAAGACTTACCTTTTTATGCTCTAATATGCGGCCATCTTGTACCAAACTACCGAGTGACAAACTATTAATGACAGGTACGCTTGGTGGATTTAATCCAAATGACACCTGTTCTTTGAGCTCTAAGCCAACCACCTCCTGTTGGGGTAAACCAGCAACTAGGCTTAACTCCTTTGGCGTAACATAAGCCCCCATCATCACCTTACCGTCAAGACTAACCCGTGACTTAAGGCTATCGAATATATTTAATGCTTGATCATTACTAGCTTGTCTTGGGATAACAGGAATCTGCAGGTTTTTAATACTACCTACCCACTCTGGTGATGATGTAATATTTAGCATTTGTAATGGATACTGATTACCCATATTACCGCTAAATATTGAACGGCTTACATCGCCTAGCCTCAATAGCGTGTGTTGGCTATTTGCTAGTAGCGCAATATTACATATAAATCCACCACGGCTTCGTCCATAGTCAACTCGTGGCAACAAGACTTCATCTATGTAACTAAGCCACTGCTGCGCCTGACGATTGTGCCGTTCCGCAGAGATATTTAGGGTTTTACCTCGGTTTATTGATGCCCCCGCGTTCGTTCCTTCACTGGTAGAGTCATTAGTACCCGATGACTCGCCTTCTGTCGTTGAGTCTGCGCTAGCTTTAGAACCTGTTTCTGAGCTGTCGGAGCGAGTAGCTGTCTTGGTTGTACTTTTACTCTCGTCATGAGAAGAGCCAGTATTCTTCGAAAAACTGGTACTCGTGCTTTCACCTTTATTACTGCCCCAAGATGCAGAGCTTCCAGTGGTATGTCCTTGTTGAAAAGAGACACGTGCAAGGGGCGCAAGCAATTCGTAACCTCTATGCAGCCATTGCTCTAGGGTCACAGCATCTTGTGACGCGAGGCAGGATGCTGTGATGGCTAAACAAAACTCACCACCAGCCATTGCATCGACCAACCGATCTACGCCTTGGAAAAATGCATTTTCTCCCTGTGCTTGCTCTCCCACTGTGCCTTGTAATACCGCAACATGGCGGTAGCTTTGTAGTTGCTTAATAAGCTTGGCACCAGTATCTGCTGGCTGACTTACATTGCTACCCCTAAAGTTTCCTTCAAAGCTAGGCTTAAGTATGTTTTTTGATATATCTGCAATAGAAATACCCGGTTTAGGATATAAGTGATTACGCGCTATCCCCAAATATAGACCAACACCATTAGAGTCTCCCATTAACAAGTAAACAATACTAGCACCTGGATAGCGGATACTGCTGTAGACATTTTCTAGTGCTTCGCGGCGTGGCGCATCCGATAAATGGGTTAAGCTAGTAATCTGAAACAAGTGGTAATCTCCAGCCTCTAATACACCAGAAGGCAATAGTCGGTCACCTATGCTTATTTGATCAGCAGGACGATCTAAGGCGTTCATTAATTTATCAAGCGATTTAATCTCTACAAGGTTGCTCATATCTCTCACTTAAAATAATGCCTGTTATGACCCAAATTATGTATTAACCAACTCGGTAATGGTTATTTGATCAGCACCATCTTCTCCTGAAAGGTAAAGCTTTAATGCATACAGTAAATCTGGTGTACGATAGTAAGAATCAGGTTTATTAACGGACAACTTAACTCGCGCATTCACCTTAGGATTTTGAAGCTGATAAGCTAACGCCTCACCTTGTTCACCCGTAATTTTCTCAACAGTACTAAGTAGCTGGTTAGTTAAGCTGCTACCGTAAGCAAACAATGAGCTTATTTCTGATTTTGAGCTTTCTCGTGTACGCAATAACGCAAGCATGAGTTCCAAATGCAGAATAAATGAGTTCCATTTGTAATGCTTATCTTGCTTCTTAAGCTGGCCAATAGCTTCAAGTAGATACTCGTTTAGCCTTTGAGTCAGCGTTGTCACTTGTTCTGCAGTTAATTTATGGATAACTGTTTTATCTCGCCACATAGCAACCGATATAATCTCCAAAGTTGCTGCTCGAGTACCACCACTGTCATCAACTGGCTCAAGTATTTGGGTGAGCAACTGTTGTTGCCATGGCTGGCTTACATCACCCAAAGCGTACTTAAACCAGTTACTCTCATCCCGCAGATTTTTATCGGTTGCCATTTCTAGAAGATTATCTGCTGCAGATGCAGGCATCAGTTTGTGGTTGTAGCTTAGAAACTGCACAAGCTCTCTTTGGAGATTTTTATCGATACCTTCAATTGCTAATAACTCTTCTGTTTGCGCGATTGCCTTTTTTCCGTTTACTGCAAAACTTTCTGGTATATCTTCATCTACAAAGCTGCGAGCTTGATCACTAAAAATAAGCATAGGAAAGCGCCATTTCTTAGATAAGCTTTTAAGCTCGTACTCTGTTAGCTCTCCCATAGGCGCTACATTCGATAATGAAAACCTATTTTCCTCTTTAATAAATATGTCACCTGAAAAGTAATTTTCAGTTTTAATATCTATATTTTTAAACTGACTTTTATGTACAAAAACACTATTGTAATCAGGATGCAATTCATAGAATCCAAAATCTTTATTTTCAATCCACTTAATATCTTGGTAAGAAAAACTAAAACGCTTTTCATTTTTACCATACAACATAAAATCATAAATCTCATTCAGCTGCTTTAGATTACTCTCAATCCATTCAATAACATCAGTAGGGCTTTCATTGCCTACATATTCATAAAGTTTCTCGAATATTAAACGTTCAGGAAAAGCAGGAATTGCAACCACTCGATTAGTAGTATCATCCTGTTTTTTACCCCATTGAGCATCAATATAATTAAACGGTTTATTATCAGTATTTACTGGGATAAAACGTAATTTATATGGTTTTTCATCACCATAGGTATAGGTAAGCTTTAAGTTGCAGCTACAATCCGTATTAAGTGGTTTTCTTAACGATAACAACAGTGAAAATTCCTGCCGATGACTCTCAGTTCCCTGATAGACAGTAAAGCGCAATTCTTCTTTACCACTTGGAAGAGTGAATGGAGTGCTGATTGGAATCTCAACTGCAACACCACGCTCAGGTTTAACTGAGGTACGCTTATCAACAAAGTAGAATTCTTGCTCGATGCCTTCTATTGGTAACCGTGTCATTAACTGGGGTAAGTGGTCTTTCCAAAAAACCTTATGAGGCTGCTCATACTGTTTTTGTAGCAGCTGCTGCGAGCCCAACAGTGGATCGCTAGCTAACCACTGTTGGGGTTTAACACCCTTTTGCTGCTTGATTGCTACAGATACAGAAATAAAGTAAGTTTTTTCAATTTTCTTCTGTAATTTTTGTGCTTCTTTAAATAATACATCACTAATGTCGATGTTCGACACCTTTAAACCTGCAGGAACACGATACCAATGATCACCATCCTGCAGTATCATTTTGGCTTTGTTTGATACGATTTCACGGTAGCTATATAGCTCGATAAAACGCACTGCTATATGACTAGGTAATCCTGACTTAACTAACGCATCCTGCAACAGCTGCCGCTCCCCCTTTTGAGAAAGCTTAATTGATGGATGTCTTTCAAGGTACTCTTCCCCTGCATTCTCTCCCCAGCAATAATAAACCGGTGTAGCATAAATGCCGTCGCAATCAGAGCTAAGAACCATAATTAAGTCATTAAGCTTAAATAGGTTGTTAGCTGTTGCAGCATAAGCGGCTGCAATACTTTTTGGTAGTGGCGCTGCATTATTAAAGTTACGACTCATTTCACGACGCAGATCACTGGTCTCAAACTCACTGTGATGATCACTAACCAGGTAGTGCATCTGCTGGTCTGCTCGAAATTGCTTCGCTAATTGGTCTGAAAAAACACCTAGCTGCTGGGTTTTACTGTCGCCATTTACTTTAGTTAACTCTTTAGCACTAAACACTTTTGCATCAGCTAGTAATGCTTGGCTTTGGCTAGAATCTAATCCAGCTTCATCAAGTAATAGCGGTTCTATCCAATACTCATCAGAATCAGTTCCAAGTTTTAACTTGCAACTAGCACCATCAAACATCAGGGATGCAAAGTTATCAGACACCTTAGTCGCTGGTTTTAACAAGTGCCTAGACTTCCTCTCACCAGGAAGAAGTTCGTCAATAATCCGTGCAGCCAAACTAGAAAAATCTGCAGGCATAGCAGGCACAGGTTGTTTATCATGATTATGGCTTGAAATTGAAGAGCTGACTTTTACATTTATTACACCATTATGATGCTGGAAGTTAAGCTCCCAACAATGCGACTGCCCTGACTGAACTCGCCTTTGGATTTTAATTTGCCCTTCGGCAGATAGTGACAAGAACAACTCAGCCTGCGGGCTAATAACTGGCTCATTATTAGCTTTAACTTCATCCCCACCAAGATCTATAGCCAAAACCTCGACTGGAGCTAGCTTTTCAGTTAGCTCAAGTGAGGAAACCACCGATAAGTAATCTAGCTTAAATTGCCAAGCCTGATCTAACAGTACGCAGCCCTCTGTACTAGCTAGCTGCTTTAATAACTCACTAAAAAGACCAAACCCAGTTGCAAAAAAAGTCTGCTGCTGATTTTCACAGTCTTCTTCTAAACGCTGTAATAGCTGCCATGCACGCCATACCTTTCGGTATTGTTTATCTTGCAGTAACACATTATTGGGCGGCATATGTTGCCAGGGTTTAATTGCAACAAACTCTTCTTGCCTTAAAGTTTTCTGTATTGAGTCTATAAGGTTTTCTTGCTCATCAGTTAATTTTAAACCAGCGTCTTGTCGATCTAAAATAAGACCTTGAGTTCGAATTAAGAAAGCCTTCAATAACCGATTTTCAAGCGTATCAAAACTCATTTTACGAGTAGCAGCCAAGATATGCGGATTAGCAGCTAGCTTTTCACGCATATTATTACCCGGTTTGCGGCTCAGCCACTGCACCGAGCGACTATCCAAGCGTTGCGCTAAATAGACTGGTGTCATCTCATGGACTCGCACCACGGTTTGCCGAGGCGAAAACAAAATATGGCCGATAGCGTCCATGCAATGATTGATCAGGTGCGTAAAGCGATCATATAACCATTCATCTGGCCCCGGAACACTCTGGCTCAGCCAGTGGCTCATTCGCTGTGGTAATGCCTCACCATTGAGCGGGTCAAAAGTGAGGTTACTCAGGTAACGGTGCTGCCCTTGCAATAGCTGCAGCGCAATTGCTTCACCCGCTTGATAGCGAGCATACAGTTGACCAAAATCGTTCAACTGCTCATTTTCATTGTCGGTCATCTAAATTCCCTACTTACTCTTTCCAAGTATATCATTCATACCTTTAGGCATCAGTAATGCCAAGGATTGCGAGTTCTATTTAGTAGGCTGTGATACAGAATCTACAACTTCTTTTTTATTGGCGCGTTTTGACTTCTGGTTAGGAGCTGCAACTGAAGCCTGCTCTGTAACGCTTCCTGTACTTGACTCCAACAATGGTTGATTTAAAGCAAGCTTGAATAATTCTTGATAACGATCGTTGCTCTGCTGATTATTTAAGTAATCTGCACTTGCCCAATTAAATTGTCCATGGCCAATTCGCATCGCTTTATCAAAGTCATCAAGAATATCTAGTTCATTATTGGCGAGAAGCTCACGAATGGGGTCTAAACAATGTTCTTTGGCATAACCGCGTGTCTCAATGCCGCGCAGTTTAGGCATGACCTTTTGTACTAGCTGATCTTCAAAAGCAAAATTGAGTGCTTCTTTGTATTCAACAGGGTATTGTTCTGCATCCAAACCAATAACTAATGGGTGGTTAAGCATGTAGTATTCAATGGATTGCCAAACACGGTGACCAAGTGCCTTACCATCTGCCCCCAAATATTTATTTATTTCTTCTATCAGTTTCTTATATGGCTCTACCACAGTGTCTGACAGCTCACTTTCCTTCTTAATCCAATCCCACCACATTTTCATTGGCAACAAGTCTGCTTGTGCAGGCAATGATTTAAGCTTTTCACGACGATGTAAAGAATTTGGGCGAGGGAAGTAGATAGAGGTACCACGGTCAATTACCTTATCAGACAAAGACTTGGTGGTTTCATCTTGGTTCATAGTGCCAGCAAATAGCAGATTTCTTCCTAATGAAAGCTTATAAGGATCTAGCTTTGCACCAAGGTTAATATCAATGTAGGGCAGTTCACTATTTTTAGTCGCGCGACGCTGCTCCAACTTACTCAGAAAATCTGCAAAGTAGAGTTCCACATGAGCAAGGTTCATCTCATCAAGAAGCACCAAGCTCACAGTGTCATCAAGTCCATTGTAGTTATCTTCTGGATTATCACTGCCTGTTATCAGCTTTTCGCGACTTTGTACAAGAAAATTGAGCATCGGCTGTGTTTCATAGCTGTTACTGATCGAATTAAAGTAACCCAGCATGGACTCCTGTGAATCCCAATTTGGCTGTACAGGTACGTTAATGAAATTAATGCCACCAAAACGGCTGTAAAGCTTTGGTAGCTCAGACTTACCGGTACCACTAACGCCAGCCAAAACAGTTAACGGCGACCACTCAGCAATTTTTAACGCCGTATGAAAAGCACATAGAATACGGTGAGAGAAATGCAGGCCATGGTTACCAATTCCTGAACGAATTGCTTCAAGCCATTCAATCTCATTGATACTCTTGCTTTGACGACGTGGCACATATTGCTCAATGTAAGGACGTTTAATCTCTCGAACCCGTTCTTCTCGATTCTGCGGCTCGTTATAAGCGGGGTTTAATCGGTCTAAACTTTCTTGCAGCTTATTATTATCAGCTAAAACAGCCTTATAATTAACCTCAAGGCTATTGAGCTTAGTTTGTAGTCGTTCTTGGTCATACTCCAACTGTTCTTGGGTATCCAGATCACGTTGAAGCTCACGCTTTTCATCTTGTAAAAGTTGCTTATCTTGTTCCAGTCTGGTGACTTCAGCTCTGTGGTTATCGTAGTATTCTTCTAGTTCCTGGCTCGGCCGCTTAAGCTCTTCACGCAACTCACTCAGTTCTTCATTCTTAGCTGTAAGGTCGCGTAGTACTTCCTCTGGTGACTTATCACCCAGTGCCTTTTTAAGCTCATCGTATGCACTGTGTAATGCATCTTGACGTTCAATACGACTTAAAAGATGTTGTTTATCCTGCTCAAACTGTCGCTCTTTTTGTTCAAATTCTTGCAGGCGAGTCTTAGTACGCTCTTGAATATTCTGTTCAAGTGAATCTTGCAGCTGGTTAACCTCTGCTTGCTTTAACCTTACGCTGGTTTGCTCGTCAGTTAGCTCAACTAGCTTCTGTTCAAGCTTATCTTCTCGATTTTTAAGCTCGTCACGGCGTTTTTGTAACTCCTTTTCCAGCACATCAAAATCATTTTTGCGCTGTTGCTCTATTTCATTATTCAACTTAGTGATAGCAGCAGAACGTACTTGCTGTAGCTCTCGCTGTAACTCTGCTCGCCGCTCAGAAAAGTCACCTTCAGCTTCTTCTTGAGTTTTTGCTAACTTTTCACGCTCTACTTGCAGCTTATGCGCCTCTGCAACCAATTCAGCACGCTGCTTTTTAAGCGTTTGACGTTCTTCTACAAGTTGCTGCTCACGCTCTGCAAAAACCTCATCTCGCAAAGCCGGCAAACCCTGCTCTATTTCTAGCTGCCGACGCTCTTGCTCTTGATGGCGAGTTTCCAATTCGAGGCTACGTGCATTAAGTGACTGTTTATCTTTAGCAAGCGCTTCTTCCCGCTGTTTCAAACCTTGCTCTTGGTTATTAAGGCTCTGCTGTAAATCTTTTAACTCTGACTCTTTTTCAGCCAACGCAACTGCCTGTTTTTCAAGGCTCTGCTGTAAATACTGCATCTCAGAACCTTCAGTCTTAATCTTCTCCTGCCCCTGCTGATTGTTATCCACAATATTGCTCCATTAAATGCTTAATAAGTTCAAATACAGTTTTCTCAATTTCATTCAAGTTTTCATGCTGGCCTAGGATTGGCCCAGAGTGGCCTCTTATCTTATTCAGGCTATCCACTGCTTTAACAAACTTCTCAGCGGGTCGAAACTCTTTTTGCTGCTGGTCGGTTATTTGCGCCCAAAAAGCGATAAAGTTTGCCCCAAGAGTCGCATTACTACCGCTTAATGCTTCTCGTACTTTATATATATTGCTATTAGTGATACTTTTTGCGCCAAGGTCTTCTAATTGACGTTTCACAGACTCAACACTCTTTGCCTCACTTGCATCAAGTGCTCGACAGGCTTGATAAAGCGCATGTTGCAAAGCACCAGCAAGCGCATTCGTTCTGTCTCTAGCATCCTCGAAATTGGCAAACACCAAAGCATCAAATAGCCCCTGATACACACGCTCGCTCATGCGACTGCGCATTAGCCCAAAATACCTGTCTAGTTTGTGGCTCGCTTCACTGCGAATATCCTCTTTAAGCCAGTTGGGCACAGTTTTTTCTGCTACTTGATTGTTATTATCTTTTAACCAAGCTGATAAGATTTCACGAATCTTTTCTACAAGTTGATGAATAAACTTAACCTGATCAAAACCAAGTTCATTACGTACAGCATCAGCATCACCATGTTCAATGGGGTTTCGCCAACGGCGTAACTTAGCAATACTTATTAGTAGTTCAGGATATTCTTTAGCTAACTTAGCCATGGGCTGCTGCTCGTCATTGCGTGCTGCTAGTAAATGGCAGAATAATAATGGCGACATAACAGGTTGCTCTGCCTTAAGGTGAATAATACTACCCTTATTTACCTTGAGTAGATTATTTACAAGCTTGCCATCGCTCAGCTCAAACCCTAGTTTTGATGCTATGTTTTTTGCTAAGTCAGCATTACGCTGCTGGTCGGCACCCAACTCAGAAATGCAGCTATCAAGTTTTGAGAAGGCGTAGCATTCAGCCAATATCTGTTCAACTTTGTAATAGCTTTTGCTTACAAAAGAGGAAAGGTTGTTCTCATATTCGGCTTGTTCAATCGCATTTTTTGCTTTTTTTTCTGTTAATGCTTGGTAAAGCCTGCTCAGTGATTTTGATTTTTGCATCACCTGACGCTGATGAGTTCTTCTGCTTTTTTGAAGCAGCCCTTCATACGCTACCTTTACAGATGAATTGTTCTCTCGGTTTCTATGACTATTAAACCCTCGAGTAAACCGCTCTTGAATAGTCGAGCGAAAACCATCACTAACATAAGCCGAATTTGCGCCACCTACCCTAAACGCATAGCAATGCAGATAAACCAACTCACTCTCTGGGTTGACTGAAATAGTGCCTCTGCTAGTTATGAACCCATCATGATTGCCGCGACCAGAAGAGGCTGTTAGCTTTTTATTCTGCTGGCGGGAGCGCTTAATAATTTCAATCACCTCGTGCTCATCTGGTGATTTTTTAGATACACTTTCACTCAACAAGGGGATTGCTTTTACTTCTTCAGCCTTACCAACACTGCCTTGAGTAAATTTAACCAAGCCACTAGATGTTTGTTCAGCATTAACGGAAGGTAGCTCACCACGACTAATAACTGGTAACCAACATTGATTGATTAAATCAAAGTATACTGTCGCACCTATTACCTTCGTTTGGCTGCTATTGATTTTTATGAGTTCTTGCTCCCCCTCATTGGTTAATCTGAGCCTGTCGGTAATTAAGCCTAGCTGCTGTAGTTTAAGACTTATGAATTCTGTAAGGCTTGAATGCTCGTTTTTTTCATTTATCAGCCCCATTTGATGGCTTAACTGTTTAAGATCGCTGCCCCCCTCACCTAGCAAACGCAATAAGGTACGCTCAAATAGATTCAAGTCCTGATCTTCTTTAGCTTGTAACGAGATCGAAAAACGTAAGCAGGGCCATAAGATGTCTTGCATTGCTTTAGGGTGGTGCTGCGCAATAGAATGCGACTGATGCAACACCTTAAATACTTTAGGTTGATGTAGTCTCATGTCAGCAACACCCCCTGCGAATGGTTTTTACACAACTCATAAAATGCTTGCAGTTCAGGTACTGCCTGTTCGGCTATGGGGGATTGAACCAGCTGACTATCTCCAACTAACACCAGCACCTTTTTTTGGCGTGTCACCGATACACACAAGCGACTCTTAGACATTAAATGGCCAAATACTCTCTGCTGTTCCTTAGCTGAAAAGTTACGCTCTTGTAAAAAACTTGATATATCGGGTTGAGAGCGCACCATCGACAAAAATACTACATCGAACTCCATTCCTTGAAACGAATCAACGGTACCAATGCGTAGGCGCTCCTCTAAAGGTTTACCTTCACCGTCAAAAAGCATTTGATATTGCCTAGCAATTACGTAGCGCCCTGCTTCGTCTTGCTCAGTAATGTGATATTCAGCAAGCGCTTTCATAACTTCATCAACTTGCGCCTTATAAAAAGAAATCACACCAAAACTGAGATTCTTGCCTTGCTCGCTGTCTATCCACTGCTGCAACTGCTTCGCTATTTCCTTAGCTTCGGCCTTTCTAAATCGGCTTTTACTGGCATTACGTGCTTCATCACCCAACCGTGCAGGTACGTCTATCCATACAGCTGCTTTTTCCTCAATCCCTTCAAGCTGGTGAGTAAAATGTTCAGCTGATAAAGGCGATTTATAACCCTCTCCATAAGGCTCATAAAACTGATCGCTAGCAAACTGTCCCAATAATGGATGGCTGCGATATTGTGCATCGAGTGTAATGGTTCGGGGCTTTCCATCTTGTTGTTCTAACTGCTTGGCACGATTAAACAAATATTCAAACATACTTTTTTTAATATGCTGATTAAACTCTTCTTTAGCGCCTTGCCAATCAATATCTTCAAACTCACTTTCCATTTTCTCTAATAATGATTCGTCAATCATGTGCGGTAACTGCCTGTGGTCACCCACCAAAATAATCCGATCTTTTGCTTGCACCATAGGGATCATAAGGTCTCGGGGGCTAGCACGAGCCGCTTCATCAACAATCACTGTGCCATACTGCAAATAGCCTTTACCGTCACCGCTCTTTGATTTAAAGCGGCGAATGACTTCACCCTCTGATTGCCCCGTCGTAGCGCCATACACTAGGTTATATTCTGCCAACGCCTCTTGCACTAAATTAGGGTTGCCTTCTAGATCACTCAGGTATTCTATAAGTGCTCTATTCTTGGACTGCTGGCGGCTGTTGCCTTGCAGCAAGTCGAGTGAACGCTGTATTGCTAACTTAACATCTTCTCTTGCTAGTGCTCTCTTAAGCTGAGGGCGTGGCGTGAACTGCTTTAACAGTTGTTGTTTTGCTTCTTTTAATTGCGGCAAAAAGTTTAGATCATTCTCTGGCCGCCAAATCATCGCTTGTTGTAATGCCTTTGAATAGGCTTCTTCGATGGTGATATCTTGCTCATCAAGCCAAGCCTTCAAAGCTGCTGCTCTATTGGAGCCATCATCCAAAAATGCAGATTTTGTTAGGCGTAATGCGCGCAAAAGTCGCATACCATCACCATCCTGCTCACTCAAATACTGGTTACCAAGTTCACTACTTAGAGCTTTTAGTAACCCGATTAACTCATCACTTTCTGGAAGCCCTGTTAATAGCGCTTTCGCTTTGTTCACCAACCGCAAAGCAGCGCTATCGCTTGGTCTTGCAGCGTAGGCTATGGCGTCATTCTCAAGCTGTAAATAAGCGATACTCTCTTTTAACTCGGGTGCTTGCTGGTAAATTTGTTTTACTGTTTTCTGGCGCCATTCATCTAATTTGATATCAGTTGAGTTGCTTTGTTCTTGCTCACCAGAGCGCCTACCAAACTTTATCGCGGGCAGATCGTTAACCGACAAGCGGCTTAATAGGTTTTCTACCGCATCATGCTGATAACCAGAAACCAAAATATCACCCTGTATCGATTTGCTCTTATCCAGCTCCTGATTAAGGCGCTCAATAATAGCGGTGATTACGGTGGTTTTCCCAGTTCCTGGAGGTCCTTGAATGATGCAGATATCAGGAGTATTTAAGGCGATCTTAATTGCTTTTTTTTGAATATCAGTTGGCGGATTTTTAGGGAATATTTTTGTTTCAACAAAGTTTGATAGTGGCTTTATATCGGGGCGTTGTGCACGTCCACTTGGCAATACCCCTCCGTCCTCTATTAGCAACCCTAAGTGAGGCATCGCACTTATGCCTTCAATAATTGCATTGCGGGCAGCCATTCGTCGCTCAACTTGCACTTGATCACCCAAAATTGATTGTACTAAGGTCATTTCGCTTGAAGGTATATCCACTCCCTCAATTACAATTAGATTCTCCTTGATCCCAATAACCTTTAAAAATTGATCAGGCTCACTAGCTGCCTGTGCTAAATTTTCTTTACGGTCAGTGTCTTCACTCTCTGCGCTTGGCTGTTGCTCCCAACTTGAAAGGCCGCTATCAAAGCCTTTTTTAGCTTTATAGTCCTCCAGCATCTGCGTACTAAATGTCTGCCAATCCATTTCTGAATCGTCAAGGTGAGTAATGGGTGTTTCCGGGCTTACCATTAACAAAGTATCTTGTGTTGTTAATAATTTGCGCAAATCTCTATCAATATAAATAGACAATTGATTACCAGCTTCACCACTAATTTCACAGCCCTCAGGCGACACTTGAATACGGCCGATATCTCTAGCACGCTTCAGCAGTTGCTCACCTTCCGACTGGCCATATCGATCCCAAGTTGACAAATATCCCTTTTGATCAGCAATGATTTTACTCAACTGTTGAGTTGCCAATAACGCCATTTGTTGCTGTTGTTCATTAAAACTTAATTGCAGCTTCACTAGACGAAGTGTACGAGTGGGAGCTGTGTGAGAGCGAGTAACTAACTTACGCACTCCTAAATAGTCATACTCCACCGCAGAGTATTGCTGCACGGCAAGTTGTAGATCATCACCTAGTAAAACTAAGCCACTTTTAATCTTTTGCTGTAAGGCTTCATCAACACTAGTTATGCCACCTTCGCTTTGTTCAATCTGCTTCAGCTGATCCAGTGCCCCTTCCCCCAAAACAGCAATAGCATATTGCTCTTCTGACTCACCGGTAAGGTTTAACGTGCAGCGCTGTTCTAGAGCTATCTTAATAGTATCGAAATCTTCGCCAACACCTGCGGCACGCGCCTGTTCTATGGTTCTAGGATCCAATGCGATATCAATAGGGCCTAGCTCAATCTCAGGACCGTTGAACGAAGCCAGCGCCAATTCAAGCTGTATGCGCTCTTGTGGCCAATCCTTTTGCTGATGCACTCGGCTTATCTCAACTAGATTTGCATTGGCACGGTCGAACCCAAGCGCTATATCATTAAATAAAACAGGCTCGCGCAAGGTAATAGCAAACAGCTTGTCTTTAATAATTAGCTGTAATTTCCCCGTACGTGAACTCAAACGCAGCCGACCTAAATCGCCCTGGGTTAAGCTCAGCCCTTTACTCTCAAGTGGCTCTATCCAAAAGGTGTGGCTTATTTCAATATTCAGTTGTTTAAATCGCATTGTTTTTTTGAACCTTAATCTCAATAATCACTGAATAAGGTGCATGCAGATATAATTGCACACCTTCCTCAAGCTCTTGTCTTTCAAGCAACCACTGATTGGTTAAAGGACAAAAACGCCCACTAGCATCTGCGATATCTACTTGTACATCTTCTGCAGCTACATAGATAAACCAATCTTGCTCAATCTGGTTAATCTCAAGCATTGGAGTGTTATGTTTATTGATTTCAAAACTGCCAGATAATCGCATTGGTAGCCGTAAATTTTGGCCGTCAACAAAAGGTGCAACCCAAGTCCAAGCCAGTTCACTTACACCCTCTGCTGTATAAAAATAGCTAGTGGCTACCAAAAGCTGTTGTGGCTGCTGCGTACAATAAGGACAAGTGTGCTTAGGCAAAGAAGACTGGTAAAAAAAGCTCATACCACAAGTACAAGGAATAGAGGCATCTGCGGCACTGGCTAACAACCGTGGTAGTGAATGAAGACTGGGACGCTGCCAAGGTGCGGCGCGCCCTTCGTCAAACATTGTTTGAAAATAACTTAGCAGTGAAGGTGTTAAAATTAAGTCAGAGGGTAGTCCGTTAACTGGACTATTGCTGTCATCTTTAGCGTCGAATATAAACGGCAGTTCACCTTGCTCTGCTTGGACTTCTAGGCTTGGCCCCGCACTTACGGAGTCATCTGCCGCCCAGTCATCTTCATCAAGAAAGCGTTGCCCAGCAAAAGCACCTGTCATAGCTAATATTTTGAATGCTAAGAGTGCTAACGAATAAGCATCACTGGTAACCCGCGAACCACTCTCTCCCTTGACTACTTCTGGCGCACCGTATTGTGGAGTTATGACACCTGCTTTAGCATTTACTGCCTCAAAGCGGAGGTTATCTGCATCGATCATCCAGACTTCACTATACTCAGGACTCACCGAACAAAAGATATTTTCCGGTGAAATATCCATAAATATCACCCCGACGCTATGCAGCTTAAGTAGTTCGCTAGTAGCCTGCGCTAGTAGCTCTAACCTGCGTTTAGTGCCACCAGATTTAGCATACATTGCCAGCGAGTAAGCGGCCTCCAAAGACACGTCTTGGCTAAGCCAGGCTGGTGATTTAAACTCTTCTTGATCTTTTTTGGCTAAACTTTTAAATAGTTGTGGCAACCACTCACCTATCGGCTGCATGTCTTGCATCATCTGCATTATGTAACCCGCTTGTTCTGCAAGTAAGTAAAGTGGCTTAGTGATGTGCATCGCTTCAGTTAATGGCAGCAGGTATAAGCGTTCAAATTGCTCTTGAAAATGTTTCACCCCCTCCTTATCAGTTATTTCCTTACCGTTTTTAAGCGGTATCTTAACTAATAGCTCAGGATCTGAAGTTCGATATACGATTCCTTGCCCGCCTTTTCCTAACTCTTTAGTGAGCTTATGCAATTGGAATAACTGATCTTTAACCCATCTTGGCTGAGAGTTTCTTTGCTGTGTCATATACATCTTCCTAAAATTATTTCTACAGCTACTAGCGATACAAGGCAGCGATGGTTTTATCATCACTATGGCCAGCCACAGGCCATTGGCTAATCCAGCCTCGCACATCTTCCTTAACAGCATCATCTGACAACTGACGATATTGGCTCAATAGCTCAAGATAAAAACTAGCACGGTGTTCTAAAGCCAAATCATCGGCAATTCCATCGGTGACTAAGAAGCAGGCATCTAATTCAGCAGTCGGTTGCAAACAAAACTGCCACTGACTGGCTTGAAATTTATTACCTAAAGAGTGTGTTTGGTTGGCAAACAGGTCGTCGTCTTTATCAGTTAAAAACCTAACCTGTTGCTCACCTACAATTGTCTTGGAAGTAATAATGCAACAATCACCATCACCAAGCTGAGCAATAAAAGTCTGCTCACCTAGCACCATAGCGAACAGCGCCGTACAACGACACTGCTCAACATCTATATCCTGTAGCTCTTCTAGCCAAAGATCATGGAACAACTTAAGCCAATATAGTGGCTCAATTTCCGACTTACCCACACAATGCTGCGCTAACTTCACCACTGCACGGCTTACAGCTTGAGCTCCAAGTTGTGATAAAGGTTTGCTTCCTAGACCATCCGATACAGCAATGAGTAGTGGCTCACTCTCAAGCTCTAGGTGGTAAGCATCCTGATTTGGTAAACCTAGGCGTAGATGAAGCGGACCAATCTCACTATCGCCTAAGCCCCGCCATACCGATGTGTTACCACTCATCATCTGGCTCGTCTTCAACAAGAATCCCAGCTAATTCAACTCGACTTGCTGGACCGACAGCTGCAGTTTTTGGTCGCCAAATTGTATGCAGAACATGGTCTAGTTGTTCAGCACGATAGCTATACTGCGAAAGTGTATTTAGCTGTAACAAATCTGCGTCACCGCCCATGCCAACAATATATAAATTATCCAACTGAGTAAGTTGATATCGCTGCTCTGCATTTAACCTAAAGTAACCATCCGTCAGCACCAAAAGTGTTGCTTCAGGATTAGCTTCAGTCCAACTGCAAAGGGCAGCAACATCACTGCTACCCTCAGTAGTTAGCAGCTGAACATCAGCCTCAGCAGGCCAGTTAACTTCTGCAATATCTTTTTGCCAGCTGAAGTAGTGCGCGCTTTGACTGTGCTGTTTAGTAAATTGACGGATATAACGCAGCAAGTTAACCAACAGCATTGGCTTGCCATATTCCGCCATGCTTCCAGAGCAATCTATAATGCAGTGCAACTTAGATGAACTCATCTTCAGACTCATCTGGCTGCTGGTTTTGTTCTTGCTCGACTAACTGTTCAACTTCTTCTGGCTTAGGTACAACATTTGCATTCTGATTGTTCGTTCGGGTGGTTACAGACATAGTGACAAATTTAAAGAACTCTTGAATTTGCGAAGCATCTTGTGCCGTAAACACCTTATTTTCAGTACCCGAGACAAACTCATTAAGTACATCGTTGGAAGCATCACTACCAATCGCCATTGCCATGCGGTCACATTTTTGTGAGCGACCGTCGTTGACTAAGTCACGCAATGGTTGCTGCCAAGAGTCATTTGGCTCACCATCCGAGACTAAAACGATAGTAGGACGGTAGGCACGCGATGGAGTAACCTCTTTATCTTCAATCATCGCTTTTGCCATGGAGAAAGCGGTACCCATAGGCGTTGCACCACTCACTTGTAAATCTTGCCACTCAATATCTTTGGCAGAAGTGTAGGGAGTATGAAGTGAAACCTCTGCGCCAAAAGTGATGATTGAAACTAAAATTTCAATTTCATTCTTTTCAGCACCGGCAAAGTCAGAAACCATCTCTTTTACAGCTGCGTTTAGCTGATTGATTTTGTCTCCGTACATACTGGTGCTCACATCAAGCAGCAGCACCACAGGCAAAGGTTTAGCTTTAGCTACTGTGAAATTAGCGGGGTTAAATCCAGGCATAATATAATCCTCAGAATCATTAAAAATATAAAAGTAGCGAACGGTAGTTATTCGCTCTTCCTTGTGTGAACTTACGATAGCAGATTTAAAAATAAATATGACGTTAACAAGCTTGCCATCACTTGGCATCTCAATCTTTACTCATCATTTTTAAAATATAAATAAGTCTTAACCAAAAGCCTTTAGGTGGCGGTTTTTTAGCAGCTTGCTGTTGCTCGCTAAGCTGTTGCTTTAACTCTTGCTGCGTAATTTCGTCTTGCTCTTTTTGCTGCTCAAGCATGGCTATTTTTTGCTGTAACGTTTGAGTTTGTTCTTTTTTTTCCAGAACCATTAACTCATTATCCTCAGCTTTTCCTTTTAGGTTTTCTATTTTTTCAGCCAACTGCAGATTTTGAGCTAGTAATTGGTCGCGCTCTTTTAGCAAGCCTGCACTGTACTGGTCAAGCCCAAGTGGACACTTTTAATTGATAATTTTCATACTCAACTGGGGTCATATCACCATTAGACGTATGCAGTCTTTTTAGGTTGTAATACTTCATATAAGCAGCTACATCGGCTGCCATAGATTCGTAAGTTGGGTGTTGAGCTTTGAGTATCCAGTCGTGTTTTAAGCTTCCAAAAAAGCGTTCAACAACGGCATTATCCCAGCAAGCCCCAACATCACCCATCGACTGTTTTATACCTAGCTTAGTTAGCGAGCTTTTTAACTTTTTACTGGTGTACTGGGAGCCACGGTCACTATGGAAAAAAACACCTTTTGGATGCTTTCTAAGCCAATAGGCTTGCTTAACCGACTGCAACACAAGATCAGTTGTCATACGTTTGTTAATAGACCAGCCAACGATTCGGCGAGAATACAAATCCATAACAACGCTTAAATACATCCAACCTTGCCCAGTTCTTAAATAGGTAATATCGCCTGCCCATACTTGATTAGATTGAGCTGGATTAAAGTCCATATTAATCAGGTTAGGTGCCGCTAAATGGCGCTCGTCACGCTTGGTCGTTACTTTGTAAGCCACGCGCTGGCGTACCACCAGGCCTAGCTTACGCATGATAGTTCGCGTTTTATGACGACCGACAACAAACCCCTGTTGGCGCAGCACTTTCATGAGCCCACGGCTGCCAAGACTGTTACGACTTTCTGCAAAAAACTGTTTCGCCTTGCGATAAAGCCTCAGTGTATCTGCGCTAATAAGCTTGGAAGGACGTTGCTCTCAAGCGTAATAGCCTGAGCGACTCAGCCCCAATGCCTTGCAGCATAAACTCACTGGGTAGCCTTCTTGCACCTTGGAATGAACAAACTTAAAACTTATTTCATTTCCCTGGCGAAGAAGGCCGATGCTTTTTTAAGATGTCTTTTTCCATCTTTAAACGCTTGTTTTCAGCACGAAGCTTTATCAGTTCGGTACGTTCGTTGTCGTTCAGCAGGGTGCCTTTAACTTGCTCTTCTAGCTGCTTCTTCCAGTTATAAATTTGATTAGGATTTACTCCAACCGCTTCAGCAGCTTCATTAACGCTGTAACCCTGATCATTGACTAGGGACACCGCTTCTTCTTTGAATTCTTTAGAGTAGGTTTTATATTTACGCTTCTGATTCATCATTCACCTCAAGCTAGACTGGGTCTATTGTCTCTCATTGAAGTGTCCATTGGAATTAGACCAGAACAGTACCTTTTGGTTTTGAGTTTGTGCGCAGCGCCTCTTTCCGTGAGGTGAACTTTGGTGAGCAATTTGGCGAACACAATAACTTCTCGGTGGCAGGCCAAACCAGTGTGCGTAATGGCTTTCAAATTTGCCGACACTGCGGCATGGTTCGGCGTAAAAAGCCCAAGCTAGGTCAGTTTGAGCATGCCTTAGACTGTAAACTGTCGCGCCCAGACAGCGTGGAGACTGAAGCGGACTGGTTTGAAAGTCTGTATTTGTTCCGCGAGCTTAAATCTGAAGCGGTGCGTATCTTGCTGCCCTTGGCCGATGTGGCTGAATCAGAAATGTCGCGCCTCTCACTGATTGCGGCGATTAATCTAGGGTTAAAAGAATACTTCCACGGGGCGGTACAGCACTTGGAAGTGACGGAAATGCTGGAGCCCAGCAGCAGTGGTAATAAACAGTATTTGGTGATTTATGACCGTTTACCTGGTGGTACGGGTTATCTCAAACAGCTGATGGTTAATCCTGCTGCTTTGTTCAGTATGTTGGAGAAAGCGCGGCACAGGCTTAGTACCTGCCAGTGCGTCAGCGATGACAGTAAAGATGGCTGTTATAGCTGTATTTTGGCCTACAGAAACAGTCGTCATCGTCAAAATATTTCCCGTCAAGCCGCTGTTAAAGTACTGACTAAAATTTTGCATAATCAAGATAAGTTGGTGCCGGTGGAAGGATTAAGCGAGGTGTCCACCAACCATATTTTAGAAAGTGTCTTAGAAGAGCGTTTTGTACAGGCGCTGGGTAAGCAGTTTAAGGTGACTAAGCAGCGCATTAACAATAAAGCTGGGTATTGGGTCGATACTGGCGACATGATGTGGGAGTTGGAGCCGTAGGTTGAGTTTGGTGCAACTGATGGTGTGCTGGAAACACGTGCAGACTTTGTTTTGCGTCCACTTAAACAGGCTGAGCGCAGTAAAGATAACGAGCTAATTATTTATACAGATGGCTATGAGCACCATGGCTATAATTTGACGGATGACATGCGTAAACGCTTAAGTTTACAGCGCTCTGGCCGCAAAGTTTGGGTGCTGACTTGGATTGATTTGGACTCAAAAAATTTAGAACAGTCAGTCAGCGCACCTGAGCTATTATTGAGTTGTGTGCAGCCCAATAGCCGTGGCCAAGGTTTGTGGGAAGGTGTAGCGCAGCAGCACAATTGGCGTAGCGTTGCTGAGGTGCGCGGTTTACTGGAGCAAGGCAGTTTTGCTTGGCTCTGTGCATGGCTAACCAAACCGACAGATACCCGCCAAGAGCTGATTGAGTCAGCGTTGTGTATTGCTGTCTTGCAGTTGGCACGAAATTCAGAGCTAGAGCAGTTTGTAGCCCAATCACTGAGTAGTGGAGGCGCATGGCGTGAATCAGTATTAGCCGACCTAAGCAGCCAAGCCACGAGCTGGGGTGCTCAAACGGATAATGAAAACCCTGAGCAGAGTGCTTGGCAGTTGCTAAGCTATCTTGCACATGAAGATCGAAGCAGCTTAACCACCCTTGAACCGCGTATTCATGTCTTGCTGTCACTCAATGACACTATCGCACCCAAGTCTGCCGCAAATAGTTTTGCTGCAGGGCAGGACTCCAGCAAGCAAGCCAACGACTATAAAGATAAATGGCGGGCAATTTGGCAGGCTTTTAATGTGTTGCAATATACTCCTAGCTTTAGCGTTGCTACCCAGACAGGCTTACAGTCTGGATTATTTAGTGAGTTATTGGCGCATACGGCAGATTTGACTACAGATATTGCTACTAATCGCGCTATGGATCATGCATGGCAAGAAGTGCGAGAGCTTAGTTGTTTAACTGTTGAGCAGTTGCAAGCCCTGCAAGGCATCACGCGATCTGCACCAGAAGTGGGTATTGATTTACAAGATGCTGACGGTGTCACCATCGGTACAGCAGAGTTGGCTTGGCAGCATTTAACCGTGGCGGTATTTTTAGAAAGTGCTGAGCAGTTACCTGAGTTGGATGGTTGGCAATGTATTTCATTAGAATCTGACAATTGGCTTGAGCAGTTACAGCTCGCACTTGGAGAGGAATAAGTTATGTCTAAATTACAGCCTAAAGTGGCTTTGGGTGATGGTTTTTTAGAAGCCTTTGCCGCCATTCCACGTGCGCAGCAAAAAGCGGTTATGAGCTTTGTGAGTAAGTTTCGTGCCAATCCCCGCGCGCCAGGTATTAACTATGAAGTGATTCGTAATGCCCGAGACCCCAACTTCCGCTCGGTACGTATTGACCTAAATTATCGCGGTATCGTGCTGAGCCCAGATCAGGGCAATGTCTATGTGTTGCTGTGGGTTGATAAACATGACGATGCCTATGCTTGGGCGGTGCGCCACCGTTGTCAGATTCATCCAACTACCGGCTCTTTACAGCTGTTTGAAGTTGATCATGAAATTGAAGAACCAGAGATTTCTGACGGTTCGGCCACAGTAACCGAACCTGCTGAAACAAAAATAGTACCTAACAGTGAAACGCTGCAAGTAGAGCCTAGTGCTGAACCGCTATTTAATTTAGATGTCACGACCTTATTGAGTCTGGGTATTCCGCAAGAGCGTCTGGCTTTGGTTAGATCCATTGCAAGTGAACAGGCTTTAGAAAAAGTTGAAGCACGCTTGCCGATTGAGGCCTTTGAAGCTTTGTATTTACTGGCAGCGGGTACGTCATTAGCAGATGTTTTACAAGAATATGCAGCCCCTACAAAAGCAGGGCCAGTTGATATAGAAGACTTTGAAGCTGCTTTGGAACACCCAGCCACTCAGCGCCGCTTCCATGTGCCGGAAGATGAACAAGAGCTGGGTCGTATGCTCAATGCGCCATTAGAACGCTGGCGGGTGTTTTTACATCCTTCGCAGCGCAAATTGGTTGAGCGTAAATGGAGTGGTCCAGTGCGTGTGTTAGGTGGCGCCGGCACAGGCAAGACCGTGGTCGCGATGCACCGAGCGCGCTGGTTAGTATCGCAGTCAAATTGGCTCAAAGGGGCGCGATTATTATTCACCACCTTTACCAGTAACTTAGCTCTAGACATTGCCGATAACTTACGCAAAATTTGTACGCCAGAGCAAATGCGACGCATTGAAGTGATTAACCTTGATGCCTGGGTCAGTCAGTTCGTTAAACGCAATGGCTACCAATCAAGTATTATTTATCCCGGTGGCCGAGATAAAAACTATGAGCGCTGTTGGTCGCAAGCTATGGCGTTAGCTTCGGGTGAGTTAGGCTTGCCCGATAGTTTTTATCAGGAAGAATGGCAGCGGGTGATTTTGTCGCAACAAGTGCGTAGCCGCAAAGAGTACTTTTCTGCCAGTCGTATCGGTCGGGGAGTGGCGCTTAATCGTCGGCAACGAGCAGATATTTGGCCGGTATTTGAAGAAATGCGCGAACAGCTGGCTCGCGGTGGATTTGTTACCGCTGAAGATGCGGTGCATTACGCACTAGAGCTGCTGAATCAAGGCGATGATAAACGCAGTTACCATGCTGTAGTGGTTGACGAGGGCCAAGATTTTTCTGCTGAAGCACTCAGCTTGTTGCGGGCGCTGGTACCTGAGCACGACAATGATTTATTTATTGTGGGTGATGCTCACCAGCGGATTTATCAGCGCAAAACTAGCCTTAAGCAATGTGGCATCAATATCATTGGGCGTGGTCGTAAGCTGAAAATCAACTATCGTACTACTGAGTTGATTCGCCGTTACGCTACTGCGTTGCTGGAAGGTGTGGAAGTGGATGACTTAGATGGTGGTTTAGATGGCACGCAAGATTATCGCTCGCTGGTCTTAGGCCAAGCGCCTGTTGTGCAAAATCATGTTGATATGGCCAGTGAAGGGCAGTGGCTAGTACAGCAAATTGAGCAACTGCAAAGCGTAGGTGTACCTTTATCAGAAATTTGCATTGTGGCGCGTACTAACCGACTCTGCAGTGATTATGAGGCAGTGCTACAAAGTCATGGTTTGCTCACTCATACGCTATCCAGACAAAAGACTGATGACCGCTCCCAAGAGGGCGTGCGTTTTGCCACCATGCACCGGGTTAAAGGTTTAGAGTTTCGCTGTGTAATGATGGTGGGTATTAATGATGGTGTCGTGCCATTGGGTGTGGCGATGAAGTCTTCGCAAGACGTGGTGGAGCAGCGTTTAACCGACTTAAATGAACGTGCTTTATTTCATGTAGCAGCAACGCGTGCGGTGCGTTACCTATATATATCAAGCCACGGAATACCGAGTGAGTATCTGAAGGTTTAGTGGTATTGTAAATAATGAATCTAGCTTGAAAGAAACTTTAAAAGTAGCTGAGCAGGAGTAGGCATAATACCAACGTACTTTTGGTATTATGCATTTCAATGGGTAGGGCTTAACCCAGAATTATATCAAGGCAGTTTAATTATTTAATAAAGCTGCCGAGCAAAGAGATACCAGCATACAGTTTAAAATTAGTTTAATTCTTTTAAAAAAGAGGGTGTTAGGCAAGATTTTAACCAAGCAGAAACTGGTATCGTAAAGCCTCAAGAAAAATATTTTTTAGATATAATTTTGAATGCTACACCACTCTAGTTCATTGTAAAGGAGTGAGTTATCACAGTAAAAATTCAATGAATAAATCTAACTAAAAGGCTCGATCAACTTGGTTAGATTAACTATGCCGTGACTGAGTAATTTGGAGCCTCCAACTCACCAAATTATGGGTTTTCCAACTTTATTTGGGCACTTCACCATAACTACCCTAAAAATGGTGCTCGCCTAATACAGAATAGGGGAGTACTAATTAATAAACACCAACTCCCCATATATTTCCTATTATTATAAAAACAAATATCCAATTAAATCAGCGGCTTGGGTTTTAAGTTTCAGGCTGTAAAACATCAATCCCTAAAAATCACCTTAAACTAGGTGTTTTACCCATTAAAAATGGTGCTCGCCTAATACAGAATAGGGGAGTACCAATCAATAAACTCCATATTCTGGAATATCTAACAAACCGCACTCAATAGTGAAATCGGACGTACCACTAATACCTCTAAACTAGTTGAAAGTTTCAATACTAGAAAAAAGGGGAATTGTTTTGTCACGTCCAACTCAGTTTTTACGTTTGTATGGCTACCCACGCGGTCAGCGTTCTGCTGCCCATACGGTTGGGTCTATTCTGGCCGAAGGCCTACGCGAAGATTCGCACATTCGACATCTTAACCAGCCTGCTGATATCGAGATTTATACTAATTGTGCATCACCCATTGAGGAACCAGATGAGCTAGGCGAGTGGATCAATCAAAATATGGGGCAATGCCGCTACGGTGGCAGTGAGCGTTATCCAAATGGTCGCCCACTACGCAAAAATGCTGTTGCAATCGGAACCCTGATCGCATCACTGCCGCAAAAAACTTCAGAGACCCCTAGAGCCGTTATTGATGATTTTAGGGATAGATGCATAGATTGGTTCAATAAATGGCTGGAAGAGCGTGAAATGCTGCTTCACACCTGCATTCTACATTTAGACGAGGAGTACCCCCATATTCATGGATGGTTTACTCCTAACCTTGAACTCATTGAAAGAGGTGAATGGCCTTTAGGTCACGTCACATTCCCCAAGCGTGACGTTTTACAAAAATTGCAGGTGGATTTTTTTGAAAAAGTGGGGCGGCACTTTTATGGTCAAAGGGCAAAGCCTGCATCCCAAAGACGTTCACGTCTCGATAGAAGAACCGCTGTTCGACTAAGAGATATGCCTGAAACGATCACCAGCCATCCCATCTATGATATAGGTTTTTTTAACTGTGCTTTTGCGATGGCAAAGCTAGCTGAAAGCAAAGGTATCAACGAGCAAACCCTTGCTATTGATATGGTTAAAGAGCTTATAGGTATGGAGGCTGGATTAACAAACCGCGAAGCTTTTGAAGAACTAATTACTGAGCACAAGCAGATGAACAAACTTTACGATTTCCCCCGTTAAAAAAGGTTCTGAAGCAGGTGTTGAAACACAAAAGGCTCGGTAATTCGCAAGCAAATTGACTATGGCTATGGTTGTAGTTGAAGGGTATGGCGTGATGCTAAGAGGTGTTTCATACGACTTTTATGGAAAAATTGTAAGTAATTTGGAATTGGTTATAAATAGAGTGCGTAGTATTAAAACTAATCATTAAGGATTTTTTTTATGACTAAATTAAAGCAAGAGAATAAAATAAAATCACTAGAAGAGTTTGTTTTAGAAACTCAGCAGCAATTAGCAGAGATTTCTCTGGGCTTTCAAGCCAATGAATCAGCCTCTTTAATAACATCTATTGTTGAAAAAGTGGCTTTATATGCATTTAAAATTGGCTATGCAGGTTGTGCTGACCATATTCGGGAAAACTCATCAAAAAATCGAGTAAAAATGCATGTTCTAGATAAGCTGCCCAATGTAAATGATACGTTGAACCGTTTAAATGAATTTCTAGATTTTAATGTAAAAAACATTTTTAAAGACGTAATTAATAAGGAGATTTTGAATGAGCAGTCATCAGTAAAATATTTTTTGTTAAAGGCTAGTGAATCTTCATTAAATCAAACACTTACTGAGTTAACGAATATTAACAATAAGTGTTTACCGAATCCAACTCCAGAAATTAATATTGATTTTAGCAAATCTAATTGGAACAAGGTTAAATAACTGTGTGTATCTCCGAGTTTAGGGTAATTCTAACACCCTAAATTCGGTAACTATAAAACTGTAGTGGCTTAGGCGCTAACTCTGAGTGCAACACCTAACTTTAATACGTTGTTCGGGTCAAGCCCAAGCGGACAACTAGTGTGACGGAGGGGGAAGTATCTAATTTGGCTTTCAGAGCGCCTATCTTAGAAAAGCAATGCATAGTATAGATCCTTTAAGTTACCGAAGATGAAATGGTAAATAAACATTGCGATTGTTGGGAAAAACACTAATGAGGAGTGTTCAACCAGCTATTGAATATTGCAGCATAGAGGTAGTCAGTTAGCAGCAGGACACATTTAATTCTAACCAGTCTTTGTATAGTCCAGATGCTAGCAGTAATTCGTGTCTAGTCTGGTGTCTAGTCTAGGAATTATTAAACGCAATCCATAAAAAAAGACCTACACCAAGTGGCTATAGGTCTTTGATTTTACTGCTAATTTTGGTCGGAGTGATAGGATTCGAACCTACGACCCCTTGCACCCCATGCAAGTGCGCTACCAAGCTGCGCCACACTCCGTCATTTATTTGTTGCTGTATTTTTTACTGCTTTCGTTTTATCAGCCTAAGGGGTTGCTGATTCAACGGGGGATATTATAGGTCAATTTTTTATATTTGCAAATTTTTAAATGCATTATCAATAAAATTTAGGTTTTTTCGTTACCTTTATACTCTTCAACCTTAGCTTTAAGCTTTTGGCCTGCTCTAAAAGTAACAACTCGCCGTGCAGAAATAGGGATTTCTTCGCCTGTTTTAGGATTACGGCCAGGCCTTTCACTTTTCTCTCGTAAGTCAAAATTACCAAATCCTGAAAGCTTTACTTGTTCGTTATCGGCTAAACAGTCTTTGATTTCACTAAAAAAAAGATCAACCATTTCTTTCGCATCGCGCTTAGCTAATCCTAGCTCATCAATTAGTTTTTCAGTCATCTCTGCTTTAGTTAATGCACTCATTTTTTACTCCTTGCCAGTGTTGCACAAAACAGTGTTGCACAAGAATCATTCAGCAACTCAGCAAGGCAAATAACGCTTATCCGTGAATTATTTTACCTTGCTGCGGGGTTCAATTATTAAGCAAATTAGCTACGAAGTTCTGCTGCATAACCCTGTGAAAATGCTGTAACAACTTGATTAATTTGCGTATTTATTTCTTCATCCGTTAGAGTGCGTGAAGGATGTTGCCAGGTCAAGCCCAAAGCTAGGCTCTTTTTACCTTCTTCAACGCCTTTACCTTGATACACATCAAAAAGTGTTACTTTTTGCAGCCACTCACCACCTTGAATACGCGCCTCTTGTAGTAGTTGGCCAATGGGAAGCTCTACATCAATGACTAGGGCAAGGTCGCGGCGCATTTCTGGAAAGCGAGAAACGGCTTTAAAGTTAGGTACTTGGCCTTGAGTAATGCTAGCTAGCGTTACTTCAAATACGAACACCTTGCCACGTAAATCTAGTGATTTCATTAGCTGCGGGTGAAGTGCACCTATCCAGCCAGCTGCAACTAGGCTGCCATCATCTTGCAGGTAAAAAATTTCTGCACTCTGTCCTGGGTGTAGAGCAGGGTTGCTTGCAACCCGAAATTGCCAGCGTTCAGATTGATTGCCTAGGTCTATTAGTGCTTCTAAATCGCCTTTAATATCGTAGAAATCGACTTCTTCTGTTTTGCTTGCCCAGCCTTCTTGGAAGCGACTGCCGCTAATAAGTCCGGCTAGCATGGGTTCTTGCTCTAAGCTTTGATCGGCTTGTTTAATAAAGCGCAAGCCCGTTTCAAATAAACGCACACGCGGCTGTTGGCGTTTTTGATTATGGCTAAGTGCCTTGGCTAAACCCGGTAATAAACTGGTACGCATCACCGATAATTCAGTTGAAATAGGATTTGCTAGCGCTAAAGGTTCGTTATTCGGATCAAAAATCAGTGACCATTTAGGGTCAATAAAGCTATAGGTAATCGCTTCTTGATAACCACGCGAAATTAGTAATTCACGGATCTTACGTGGGTTAATTTTACCTTCTGGATGACTTTGAATAATTAAATTAGCCATCGGTGCTTTAACAGGCAAGTTACCATACCCATAAATACGGGCAACTTCTTCAATTAAGTCTTCTTCAATGCTGATATCAAAACGGTAGCTAGGTACTTGAGCAACCCAAGCTGCGCCTGTATCGGTCACTTCTAGGCCAAGGCGGGTTAAAATATCGTTTACTTCAGCGTCATCTAAACGAATGGCAAGCAGTTGTTCTAGGCGAGCTTTACGCAGGGTAACTGGCTGACGAACGGGTAGATTTTCTTCTGAAACAGCTTCAGTTATTGGGCCAGGTTTACCGCCTGTAATTTCTAGCAGCAGTTCAGTAGCGCGTTCCATCGCCCGTTCTTGCAGTTTAAAATCTACGCCGCGTTCAAAACGGTGCGAAGCATCAGTGTGTAGACCATAACCACGCGCTTTACCCGCCAAAGATAACGGATCAAAGTAAGCCACTTCCAGCATTAAATCTTGGGTTATTTCATTACAACCGCTAGCTTCACCGCCCATAATACCAGCAAGGGCTAAAATCTTTTGCTCATCAGCAATCACTAAGTTATCTGATTTAAGCGTTAGCGCTGTGCCATTTAATAGGGTTAAGGCTTCGCTCTCTTTTGCAAAACGAACCGTAATACCGCCGCTGATATTGGCTAGGTCGAAAGCGTGCAGCGGTTGACCAAGTTCTAACATCACATAGTTGGTGATATCAACCACTGGATCTAGGCTGCGAATACCGCCACGTCGGAGCTTTTCTTGCATCCACAAAGGCGTAGTTGCTTGAATATTCACATCACGAATAATACGACCTAGGTAACGTGGGCAAGCAATAGGTGCTTCTAAAGTAATTTTTGGCTGATCGTCGATAGTCGCAGCAATGTGGTTAAACACAGGCTGGGTCACACTCATTTTATTGAGTACGCCTAATTCACGCGCTAGACCAACAATAGAAAGGCAGTCGCTACGATTAGGGGTTAAATCAACATCAAAGATTTGGTCGTCTAATTGTAGGTAGTCACGAATATCTTTGCCAACGGGTGCATTAGCTGGTAATTCCATAATGCCATCGTGGCTTTCAGACAACCCTAGTTCTTGTTCAGAGCTGAGCATTCCAAACGATTCTACATCACGCAGTTTGGCTTTTTTAATTTTAAAATTACCGGGCAAAACTGCACCAATACGTGCAAAGGCAGTTTTTAAACCGGCTCTGGCATTAGGCGCACCACACACCACAGTCACGGTTTCTGTGCCATCGGTTACGCTACACACTTGCAGCTTGTCAGCATTAGGGTGAGGTTCAGCGCTTAGTATTTCACCAATAACCACACCAGTAAAATCGCCAGCAGCGGCTTCACGGCCATCAATTTCTAAGCCAGCAAGGGAAAGTTGTTCATCTAGGCTGTCTGAATCTAAAGCGGGATTTACCCACTCACGCAGCCAATTTTCACTGAATTTCATGGTTTTGGAATCCTGTATTAAAAAGGTCGCTTAATTAGCTAAGTTGACTTAGGAATTTAATATCGTTATCGAAAAACTGACGAAGATCGTCGACGCCATAACGCAGCATAGCAAAGCGTTCAACGCCCATTCCAAAAGCAAAGCCGGTGTATTTTTCAGGATCGATGCCAGACATTTCTAATACACGAGGATGAACCATGCCACAGCCTAGTACTTCTAACCAACGACCATCGCCACGGTCTACGTCAACTTCAATGGAAGGTTCTGTAAAAGGAAAGTAAGACGGACGGAAGCGTACTTTTAAATCTTGCTCAAAAAAAGCGCGTAGAAATTGTTGTAAAATGCCTTTTAAGTCAGCAAAACTAATATTTTCATCAATTAACAAGCCTTCAACCTGATGAAACATTGGCGAGTGGGTCATGTCTGAATCACAGCGGTAAACACGACCAGGACAAATAATACGAATCGGCGGTTGCTTGTTTTCCATTTCACGTACTTGCACAGGTGAAGTGTGCGTTCGCAATAAAGTATCCGCATTAAAATAAAAAGTGTCATGCATGGCGCGTGCTGGGTGATGCGCCGGAATGTTTAATGCTTCAAAATTATGATAGTTATCTTCAACTTCAGGACCTTCAGCCACGGTAAAGCCAATGGAAGAGAAAAAGTCTTCAATCCGATTAATAGTACGCGTGACTGGGTGTAGGCCACCGATTGCTTGTCCACGACCGGGCAAAGTAATGTCGATGGATTCAGCAGCAAGGCGAGCATTTAAAGCAGCGCTATCAAGTGCTTCTTTACGCGCATTAAGTGCTGTTTGAATTTGTTGTTTAGCTTGATTAATCTCATCGCCAGCTTTAGGACGCTCTTCTGCTGGTAGTTTACCTAAGGTTTTAAGCAGACTGGTTAAGTCACTTTTTTTACCTAGGTAGTTTACCCGGAGTTGATCGAGGGTTTGACTGTCTGAGGTCTGGGTAACTTTCACCAGCGCCTGATTCACCCATTCCTGTAAAGGTTGCCCTTCTACAGTTAGGGAGGAGAGGTTGTCCATCTTTACAACTCCAGATTAAAAATAAGGTTAAATAAAATCAATAAAAAAGGGGAAGAGCGCCGCCCTTCCCCTAATCACTGTTTGCTAGATTAAGCTAAAAAACTAGGCCAGAGCGGCTTTAGATTTTTCAACAATCGCAGCAAAAGTAGTCATATCGTGAAATGCAATGTCAGCTAACACTTTACGGTCAATGACGATATCTGCTTTCTTCAAACCAGAAATGAAACGGCTGTAAGACATACCGTTCATACGGGTTGCTGCGTTAATACGCGCAATCCAAAGCGCACGGAACTGACGCTTACGCACCTTACGGTCACGATAAGCATACTGACCTGCTTTGATAACTGCTTGTTTAGCTACGCGGAATACACGGCTACGAGCACCATAGTAACCTTTAGCTAATTTTAAAATCTTTTTGTGACGACGACGCGCCTGAACACCACGCTTTACGCGAGCCATACTTTACTCCTGAATATAAATTAGAAAACCTTAAAGACCTGGCAGCATACGCTTGATAAGCGGCTGATCAGAAGCTGCAATCTGCTTCATGCTACGCAGTTGACGCTTACGCTTAGGGCTTTTCTTAGTCAGAATATGGCTACGGTGTGACTGCTTGTGCTTAAAGCCGTTAGCAGTCGCTTTGAAACGCTTACGCGCTCCACTTTTTGTCTTAATTTTTACTTTAGACATTGCATTTTACTCCACAAGTGCATTTTTATGCGTTGCAAGGGATTGGGCATGATCCGAGCCCTGTTGCCAACCTAGCTGCACTTTAAATTTTAGCTTTTAAAACTTGAGTTTAAAGTGCAGTAGGAGATCATTTCTTCTTAGGTGCTAGCATCATTACCATTTGTCTGCCTTCTAAACGAGGGCGAGATTCAACAACAATGGTATCACCTAAGTCTTCTTCGATTCGTTGAAAAAGGCGTAAACCAATATCTTGGTGTGCCATTTCACGACCACGGAAACGAAGTGTTATTTTCACCTTGTCACCATCTTCAAGGAAACGAACCATATTACGAAATTTAATTTGGTAGTCGCCTTCGTCAGTGCCAGGGCGGAATTTGAGTTCTTTAATTTGGATCTGTTTCTGTTTCTTTTTTTGAACATTCTTAGCTTTTTTAGCTTCAAACTGAAACTTGCCATAGTCCATTATTTTGCAAACAATGGGGTCGGCATCAGAAATCTTCACCAAATCTAACTCAGCTGCAACTGCACGTTCTAGTGCATCTTCCAGCGTTACCACGCCAACTTGTTCGCCGTCTTGATCGATTAGGCGTACTTCTGTGGCTTGAATGTTTTCATTTATTGGCGGTAGATTCTTTTTCGGATCCCGCCTAATTGGATTAGCGCGCTTGATTGCTATATCTCCATCATTTTTTTAGGGTGACACATTGGGCTCTTGTGACACTGTTAGTGTTTTTCGAGCAGCTTGGACTTAAACGTTTCTAAATCCATAGACCCAAGGTCTTCGCCATATCGAGTACGAACTGTTACGGTTCGATTGTCAACTTCTTTATTACCAATAACAAGTAAATAAGGAATCTTAGCGAGTGTATGCTCGCGGATTTTAAAGCCTATTTTCTCATTTCTCAAGTCTGTTTCTACTCGAAAGCCCGAATTAATTAAATTTTCGGTCAATTCGTTGGCGTAATCGGCTTGTTTATCGGTGATATTCATCACCGCAACTTGCACCGGTGCTAACCAAGTAGGCAAATCACCCGCATAATGCTCGATTAAAATACCAATAAAACGTTCAAACGAACCTAAAATAGCGCGGTGTAGCATCACTGGATTTTTACGGCTACCGTCTTCTGCAACGTATTGAGAACCTAGACGATTGGGAAGCACGAAGTCAAGTTGTAGCGTACCACATTGCCAAACACGGCCTAAACAGTCGCGTAAAGAAAATTCGATTTTAGGACCATAAAAAGCGCCTTCGCCAGGTTGTAATTCCCACTTCTGACCAACTTTATTCAACGCACCTTCTAAAGCGTGTTCTGCTTTATCCCATAATTCATCATCGCCAAGGCGACCTTCTGGACGGGTTGAAAGCTTGAGCTCTACATCGTTAAAACCAAATGCTTTGTACACATCTAAGGTTAGCTGAATAAAGCGCGTTGATTCATCTTCCATCTGCTCTTCGGTACAAAAAATGTGTGCATCGTCTTGCGTAAAGCCACGCACACGCATTAAACCGTGTAAAGAACCAGAAGGTTCGTTACGGTGACACGCGCCAAATTCAGCCATACGCAACGGCAAGTCACGGTAACTTTTTAGACCTTGGTTAAATATCTGTAAGTGACAAGGGCAGTTCATGGGCTTAACAGCATAGTCACGGCTTTCAGAGACTGTCGTGAACATATTGGCTTGATAATGTTCCCAGTGACCAGAGCGCTCCCAAAGCACTTTATCAACGACTTGCGGTGTTCTGACTTCTTGATAACCATTTTTACGCTGAATGTCGCGCATATACGTTTCAAGAATTTGGTACAGTGTCCAGCCATTCGGATGCCAAAACACCATACCTGGTGCTTCATCTTGAATGTGAAATAAATCCATGCGCTTAGCTAACTTACGGTGATCGCGCTTTTCAGCTTCTTCTAGGCGATGCAGATAAGCACTTAAATCTTTTTTATCTGCCCAGCAGGTACCATAGATACGCTGTAGCATTTTGTTTTTTGAGTCGCCGCGCCAGTAAGCACCAGAAACTCGCATTAATTTAAAGGCTTTTATTTTGCCTGTGCTAGGAACGTGTGGGCCACGACACAGGTCGGTAAATTCGCCTTGGCGATACAAAGATAACTCTTCAGATACCGGAATATCGAGGATAATTTCTGCTTTGTAAACTTCGCCTTGCTGCTCAAAGAACTTAACGGCTTCATCCCGCGACATTACTAAGCGCTCAACAGGAATATCCTGTTTAACAAGCTCTGCCATACGCTTTTCTATGGATTCTAAATCTTCAGGTGTAAAGGTGCCATCAATGTCAAAATCGTAATAAAAGCCGTCTTCAATGGTTGGGCCAATAGTAACTTGAGACTGAGGCCAAAGCTGTTTAACGGCCATTGCCATTAAGTGGGCACAAGAGTGACGTAATACTTCAACGCCTTCAACATCTTTAGCAGTAATAATGGCTAGAGTGCTATCTTGGGTTATTAGATGACTGGTATCAACCAGCTCGCCATCCACTTTACCAGCCAATGCTGCTTTTGCTAAGCCAGCACCTATAGATTCAGCAACTTGAAATACGCTAACAGCCTGATCGAAATCACGTTGGCTGCCATCGGGAAGGGTAATTAAAGGCATTGTTTATCCTGAGCAGTGGTGTCCCGCACGAAAGGACACTTGGTTCATGTTCATGAAAGCAGAAGTTTTCTGATTATGGCGGCCACCAAACGAAGGTAACACTTTCCCATTAACAGTTGGCTTCTGTATCAAAAAACTAATTAGTTAAAAACCTAGTTAGTCAAAAACTAAGCATTAAAAGAAAAGCCGACTTAAACAGTCGGCGCAAAATAATGCCATCAAACAGTGGTTTTGTCCAATTCAAACACTAGTTACTAGGGTTTTCTTGGTATAAAACACCTTGGATTGGTAGGGGTTTTCCGTCAAGCGTTGGGTAATTACTAATCAGTTGTAATCGCCCTTGTAAAAACCAACGAACTGCAATGGGGTACAAAATATGCTCTTGCACCTGCACTTTACTGGCTAAGCTAGCTTCATCATCGTCTAGTGTGACGGTAACTTTAGACTGTAAAATTAAAGGCCCACCATCTAACTCTTCGGTAACAAAGTGAATGCTTAGGCCATGTTCCTCATCACCAGCTTGCAGTGCGCGACGATGCGTGTGTAGCCCTTTGTATTTAGGCAGCAAAGAAGGGTGAATATTTAATAGTTTGCCATGAAATTTAATCACAAAAGCCGGTGATAAAATTCGCATAAAACCCGCTAAAACAATTAAATCAGGTTGCTGCTCTTCCACTAAGCGTGCCAGTTGTAAATCATAGGTTTCACGGCTTGGGAAGTCTTTTGCAGACAGTGTTAGCGTAGGAATATTCGCTTGGCGTGCTCGCTCTAAGCCAAAAGCTTCGGCTTTATCACTAATAACAGCAACTATTTCGCCACCTAAGCTATTTGCACCACTCAAACCATCCTTGGTTTGAGCCGTATCAATAAGCGCTTGCAGATTGCTACCGTTACCAGAAATAAGCACGACAACCCGACGTGCATCAGGCGCTGCGTCTGTTTCGGGTGAGATCATGCTTTAAGACCTTTAATCACTACCGCCTCTTCACCTGCTAGACGCTGGCTAAGTACACCAAGTTCAAATACGGTTTCACCAGCGGCTTCTAGCTTTTTGGTTAGTACGTCAACCTGTTCAGCAGCAATGGCTAATACCATACCAATACCGCAGTTAAGTGTGCGATACATTTCTTTTTCTGCAACTTGACCAACGTCTTGCAGCCAATCGAATACCACTGGGCGCTGGTAATTAGTAAGGTCTAGCTCTGCTTTGCAGTCGTCTGGTAATACACGGGGAATGTTTTCATACCAGCCACCACCAGTAATGTGCGATAACGCGTGAATACCTTCATCACCACGTACTAAAGGTAATAAAGATTTAACGTAAATACGCGTAGGTGCCATTAAAGCATCACCAAGCTTTTGACCGTCTTTTAATAAAGTGTCTAACGAGTCACCTGATACTTCAAGCAACTTACGAATCAGCGAATAGCCATTAGAGTGCGGGCCAGAAGACGCCAAACCTAGTAACACATCGCCAGCCTTTACTTGACTGCCATCAATAATTTCAGATTTTTCGACAATACCCACACAAAAACCGGCTAGGTCATAATCATCACCTTCGTACATACCGGGCATTTCGGCTGTTTCACCACCAACCAATGCACAACCGGCTTGCTCACAGCCTGCGCCTATGCCGGTTACAACATCGGCAGCAACATCAATATTTAAGTGACCTGTGGCGTAGTAATCCAAGAAAAACAAAGGTTCAGCACCGCAAACAAGCAAGTCATTAACGCACATGGCTACTAAGTCAATACCAATGGTGTCATGCTTGTTTAGATCCATTGCCAAACGTAGTTTAGTACCAACACCGTCAGTACCAGAAACTAATACAGGCTCACGGTAACCAGCGGGGATTTGGCAAAGAGCGCCGAATCCACCCAGTCCACCCATCACTTCCGGGCGACTGGTGCGCTTGGCAACACCTTTAATACGTTCAACTAGGGCATTGCCTGCGTCTATGTCTACACCAGCATCTTTATAAGTAATCGGGGTTTTGCTACGGCTCATGGAGTGTCCTGCGTTGAAAAAATTGAATTGGGCAAGAAGCGTAAAGTTGCGTATTCTAGCACTCCAGCGAACGAGTCTCCATTAAGTAGAGCCGCTCAAGTTAAAATTTTTATGTTTAAATAAATGCCCCCACTTAAAGTAAAGGGAATCCAATAGGTGAAACTCATAAAAACACCCTTTTTGCTCAGTAAGCTTTTTTTAGTGATGCTACTGTTAAGTCAAACGGTTTATGCCGCACGTTTAACGAATCTTTATACATTAAATAGCTTAGTCTCTGACACTTCAGATGAGCAACGTGCAGCCGTTGCGAATGTGCTGTTGCGTGAACTTTTAGTACGTGTTTCGGGCACTGAACGGGTGCTTGAAAAAATGCCACCTACTGATTTTATTACAGCGCCTGAAGTCTTTGCTAAGCATCCTAACTTTAAACTTTGGACAGACCTTACCTCAGCGCAGCGTTTAATTAATCAGTATAGCTATAACGCTAGCTCAGCGTTATTGATGACTGAAACGGGCGAAAAAATTCCAGCGCAACAACTTGAATTAACTTTCGATGAAGGCGGTGTAAAGCAGTTATTGCAACAACTGCAAGCGCCAATCTGGGACATTAATAGGCCTAATGTTTTGTTTTGGGTGGCCTTGGAAGGGCGTGGTGGACGCACTTTAATTACCCCCGCGTCTAATCAGCCTTTATCCAACGTATTAATTAGCCAAAGTAGCAAACGCGGCATTCCTTACCTATTACCTGATTTCACATTAAATCCCGTAGCTGATTCGTTATTTTCTGATATTTGGGGTGGTTTTACTCAACAAATTACAGCTGCCTCTGCCCCTTATCAACCCGATGCAGTTTTAGTTGGTAAAATTAGAGCTTCGGGTAATCAATGGCGTGTTGAATGGCAGTTGATGGTAGGTAGTACTAACATCAAACACACCGTATCTGTTGCAACTTTAAGGGATGCGTTGCAAGAAGGTGTTAACTTTGCAGCTGAAAAATTATCCAGCCGTTACGCCAGCAATGCCAGCCAAAGCACTGGTACTTACAAAATCATGGTAGGTAATGTGGCTAAAGTGCAAGATTATGCCGCGATAATGAATAATTTTAATCGTTTATCGTTAACCAGTAATGTGCGTGTGGTGCAGTCGACTAATCAACAAGTGTTGTTTGAAATGACGTTGCGAGGAGGCTTAAATCAGCTGCGTGCTAACTTAACGCTTGATAGCCGATTAAAAGAAACCTCTTTTTTAGGATTGCAGCAAGCAGCAAGTCACCCTACTACGGCTTTGCGAAAGAATAATGCAACAGTTGAGCAAGCCGATGCTTATTTTTATTGGCAATCTAACTAAGTATTCCCTTTGTTCGTCAGGTATTAAGTTGGTAATATTTACCAGTCGATTACAACTATTTATGATTAAGGCTTTCACTTGCAGGCCGCTTAGAGTTAATCTATAGACGTTAAAAGGTTAGCAATTTAAGCAAACTGTAGCGTAAGCGTTAGAAGGAAAAAGTCTTGACTAGAATTTCTGAGCAGGAAATAACTCTCATTCTTCAGCAGTCCCTAGATCTTATTTTAATCCTTGATCCGGGTGATTTAACGTTGATGTTTGTAAACGATCATGGAGCTAGCTGGTTAGGTTATACAGCAGCAGACCTTATGGATAAACTGCCTATCGAGTTTATGCCAGAAATGTCTGCTGCTGAGCTGGAAGCTATACTTGAAAACTTACGTCTTCTTGACGACGGGGAAGGTTCAGTAGTTGTCACACCTGTACGCCGTAGTATAGGCAACGATCACGACTTTGAATTCCGCCTGAATTTAATTAAAATAAAAGGCCGTGAATTTGTTTTAGCCAGTGGTCGAGACATCGCTGAACGGGTTGCTGTGACCGATGAAGTACATAACTTGCTAGCCGTTGCTCAAACTGAATCACGCCAAGATAAAACAACTAAGCTTTATCAGCGCGATGCATTTTTACAACTGTTTCGCGAATTAGTCGGACAGGTTGGGCCTGATGGATTGCGTTTAGCTTTAGTTATCATCGATCTGAAAAACCTGCATGAGATCAATACTCAATATGGTCAAAGTATTGGTGATCGCGTGCTGCGTAGTATGGGTAGTTTACTATTGCATGCAGTTTCTCGTGATGAGATTTGTGCGCGTTTTAGTGGGCGTAAGCTGTGTATTTTAATGCCCGGTAAAGGGCAACATGATGGCTTAGTGTTGGCTGATAAGTTAAACCGCGCATTAACGAAGGTTAAGTATTCAGAGTTCCCTACTTTGCGTGTGCATTCTAGTATTGGTGTCGCTGAATTACCCGAACCAAATGAGCCTGAATTATTACTAGAAAAAGTAATTAGCCAAATGCGCGAACTCAAATCAAATGATGTCGCGCAAGAGGTTCATCGCTTAGGGCTGTTAACGCTACAACTGCCTTAATAATTATGGTGCTGCGTCGGCAATAATTGCACCGCGTAGCTCCATACCTCGCCAACGGCCATACATCATAGCTGCCGTAAACAGTATTAAAGCCAATAACGCCTGCAATGCACCTAATCCTGCTTTGCCAGGGATTATAAAGGTCGTTGTTCCCTGCATAAAATACACTAAACTTACAAAGCACAACCAAGCATGGCCGCGTGGATCACGCATTATAACAGCAGGTAAAAATATTAATAATGGTACCCAAAGTACAGTTAAAATCACCCATAAACGGCTTTCTTCAGGTAACGGATTAATAATTAATCCTGCCAATAAAAGTGCTAACAAACCAAAATAGCTTAGCAAGGTTAGCCAACGACTTACTTTAAGTTTTAAATTTAATTCTTTACGGGGTAACGGGGCAGCAGGTTTCACAGGTAATCAGTATCCCTAGTAATGTCTTTGTTGGTCAGTTTTTATTTAGCTAGCTTTAACGCTAAACACGCAAGGCGTTTACCCTGTTCTCGGCAAAGCTTTAGTTCGGTTGCACTCAATTCACTATCGCCTTTAGCACCTGATACATGGGTTGCACCATACGGAGTACCACCATCCGTTGTACTACTTAACTCAGGATTAGAATAAGGAATGCCTGCCCAAATCATGCCGTGATGTAATAAAGGAATAGCCATTGTTAGCAAGGTCGTTTCTTGCCCACCGTGTAGGCTTGAAGTGGATGTAAACGTACCGGCAGGTTTATCAATTAATGCACCTGACAACCATAAACTGCTGGTTGAATCCAAAAAATATTTCATCGCGGACGCCATATTACCAAAGCGTGTTGGGCTACCTAACAACAAACCAGAACAGTTACGCAAATCTTCTTCTGTGCAATAAACAGCCCCTTCGGTTGGCACTGTAGGTTGCGTTGCTTCGCAAACACTTGAAATTGCTGGAACGGTGCGTAAACGGGCTTCAATACCACCCAGCTGTTCAATGCCTTCTGCCATCGCACGCGCCATATTAGCCGTGCTGCCGTTACGAGAATAATAAAGCACTAGAACGTAGGGTTGTGACATAAAATTTCCTTTAAATCGTTTAGATAAAAATAGCAAAGGTAGCAGCATTGCTTATTGCTTAGGTTTTAAGTGTTAGAATGCAGCCATTCTAACAGTCTGCGATAAGGATTAAACCTTTGATATGCAAAGTCTCAAGTCTTTAATTAACAAAATCTTGCGTTTAAGAGGTATTTATTATCTTTGGCAGGTTATTCAACGGTTTTTGCAAGATGATGGCCCACGTAATGCAGCAGCGCTCACCTACACCTCCTTATTTGCCGTTGTACCCATGTTAATGATGGTTTACTCCATGTTAGCGGCACTGCCCATTTTTCAAGGCGTGGGTGAAGAATTACAAATCATGTTGTTTGAAAATCTAGTCCCAGCAACAGGTCAAGTCATACAGGATTATATGGGTGGTTTTGCTAAACAAGCACGGCAAATGACCCTTGTTGGTGCAATCGTTTTAATTGCAACAGCTGGCATGATGATTGTTAGCATAGAAAAAGCGTTTAATCGTATTTGGCGTGTTAAAAAACCACGCCGTGGTTTACAAGCATTTTTAATTTACTGGACGGTATTAACGCTAGGGCCTTTATTGTTGGGTGCAGGCATGGTGCTAAGCTCTTATCTAACTACTTTACCGCTATTAGATAAATTAAATGGTTACACGGGTGGCGGTGTTGCTACATTATGGAAATTTCTGCCTTTCATGTTCAGCATCTTAGCGTTTACCTTGCTGTATTGGGCGGTGCCTCACTGTAAGGTTAGGTTTCGTGATGCAGCATTGGGTGGTTTGGCCATGGCATTTTTATTTGAAGCCGCTAAAAAAACATTTACTTGGTTTGCTAGTAGTTTTCCTAGCTACGAGCTTATTTATGGTGCTTTTGCCGCTTTTCCATTGTTTTTGATGTGGATTTATTTATCTTGGATGATGATTTTGCTTTGCGCTGAATGGGTTGCTATCCGTGGCTTACCCATTAAAAAGCAATACGCTGCGGACAGTTTAGAACCCAGTTTACAAATGTTGGTCATTTTAAAAGAGCTATGGGAAGCATTTGAAAACGCCGAAGGTATAGAAGAGAATCATTTACGCACATTAGCTTGCAGTGAAAATGCCGAGCAATGGCAAGCAAATATCAGCTGGATGCAACAGCATAAATGGATAGTTTTTGATAAAGAGTATGAAGTGTGGTTGCCTGGGCGTGATTATAGCCGCATCAGCTTTGCGACTTGGCTACAAGCCTTACCGTGGCGTTTACCTAATACCGACACTTGGCCAGAATCTTTGGCTAGCTTAAAAGATTTACGTGAAACGCTACGAGCATTACAACAGCAAGAAATTGAAAGCTTTACAGCACCGCTGGGGCAATACTTAACGCGCGAAAACCTTGACATAAAAGACGGTAAAACATTATGAGACGCGCTATTAGCTTAGTATTAATCATCATTGGTATTTTGTTACTTTATTGGGGGTATGATCTGCAACAACAATTGGATATGCAGCTAATTCGTCAAGTAACTGGCGAAGCACCAGAACAGGTTTGGCAATATTATTTAACGGGCATTGCCTCTGTTGTAGTGGGTGGTTTAGGTGTATGGAAAACGTTTTAACGCTATCTTGTAGATTAATAGTGCTTTGTAAAACTTGACAAGGCTAGTTTTTTGGCTAGAATACGCGCTATTAAGTTTTGGGGGTATAGCTCAGCTGGGAGAGCGCTTGCATGGCATGCAAGAGGTCAACGGTTCGATCCCGTTTATCTCCACCAAGTTTTATAAGCCAGATGTCTTATTTAGATATCTGGCTTTTTTTATACTTAAAGCATTAGTTTTTTAACTGCAATCAATCACCCATGCTAATGCTTGGGCCTGCTGTTTCAACTAAGCTATCTACTTTATCGCTAATTTTAGCTGCAATCTTGGCAAAAATAGCCGCAGCAGTGCCTGTAGGTTCGCTGATGACTAACGGTTGACCTAAATCCATTTGTTTACGAATATTCAATAAAAGTGGCAACTGACCTAGTAAATCGGTTTGGTATTCTTCAGCAATCCTTTCACCACCACCTTCGCCAAAAATCGGTTCACTATGACCACAGCTAGAGCAGGTGTGCAGGCTCATGTTTTCTACCACACCTAACACCGGCACTTTTACCTGACGAAACATTTCAATACCGCGCTTGGCATCTAAAAGGGCGATATCTTGTGGCGTAGTAACAATAACAGCACCAGTAACTTTTACTTTTTGTGCCATGGTTAATTGAATATCACCCGTGCCTGGCGGCATATCAATAAATAGGTAATCTAAATCTTGCCAACGGGTTTGATTAAGTAGCTGTTGAAACGCACCAGCAGCCATAGGGCCGCGCCAAATCATCGGGGTTTTAGCATCCACTAAAAATGCCATCGACATAATTTGAATGCCGTGGGCAATGATAGGATCAAAACTTTTGCCATCATCCGAGTCAGGTTTACTACCAGCAGGCACAGCAAACATTTGCGCTTGGCTAGGGCCATAGATATCAGCATCTAAAACACCCACGCGCTTACCTGTTGCTGCCATTGCCATAGCAAGGTTTGCTGTTACAGTCGATTTACCAACGCCACCTTTACCTGAAGCAACGGCAATAATATGCTTTACACCATCGGTCATTTTATACTCCTCACAAGGTTTATAAAACACATCTTAGTCTTGTTTATTGGCTAGGGCAAAGGACTTACTAGAAGGATATTTCTTATGCTGGTTGAAAAAAAACACTATAAATTGCAGGGCTTTACCACCACTAATGGGCAATTCATTCCAGAAGTAAATATAGGTTGGGAAAGCTGGGGCAAACTAAATGCCCAGCGTGATAACGCTATTCTGGTTACTCATTATTTTTCAGGCTCTAGCCATGCAGCTGGGCGTTACCAAGAAGATGACCTGCTTGCAGGCTATTGGGATAGCATTATTGGCCCTGGCAAGCCTTTGGATACTGATAAATACTTTATTATTAGTAGCGATACTTTGGTTAACCAAGAACCCTTCAACCCTAGGGTGATTACCACTGGCCCTGCCACGACTAACCCTGAAACGGGCAAACCTTGGGGATTAGATTTTCCCGTGGTGACTATTCGTGACTTTGTAGAAGTGCAGCGGTCTTTATTGCTTTTTTTAGGGATTGAAGAACTTCATGCTGTTATTGGCCCTTCGATGGGTTCGCTGCAAGCCTTAGAGTGGTCTATAGCCTACCCAGAAGCGGTTAAGCGCATGATTTCAGTGATAGGTATGGGTGAGGCTGATGCGTGGAGTTGCTTAGGCTTACAGCAGTGGGCAGAACCGATTCTCAACGACCCTTTATGGCGTGAAGGTAATTATTATAACGCTGCAGCGCCGGTTGCCGGTGTGCAGCAAACGCTAATGCAAATAACCCTTGCTGCTATGTCACCGGCAATTATTAACAAAACCTTTCACAAGCATTACCCTTTGGAAGAAGCACCTTCAAACTTTGTTCAGCAAAACTTTCGTATGGTGGACTATTTTAAAGCCCAAAGCTTGGCACAAACAAAATACGCCGATGCTAACCATCTCTTGTATTTAATTCGTGCTAATCAATTATTTATTGCTGGGCAGGGTAAAACACTAACCGAAGGGCTACAGAAAATTCAGGCCAAGTGTTTGTTCTTACCTGCCACTAATGATTTATTATTAAGGCCAGCCTTAGCGCAAAAAATTCACCAAGCGCTATTAAGTTTAGGTAAAATAAGCCGTTATGCTGAAATTGAGGGTGATTGGGGCCATTTAGATGGCCTTAACTCCATTACCAGCCAGGCCGAAACACTTAGGCAATTTATTAATCAAGATTAGAGTTAAACAACGATGCTTGCTTCAGAAATTGATTGGGAAAAAGCTAAAGGTGCGGTGTGGCGAGTTCATGCTAAGCGCCTAAAGCCAATTATAGATTTTTCAGCCTTCCCCTTAGAAAGGCTGCTAGGTATTGAGCGTCAAAAAGCCGCTTTGGTACAAAATACCGAACAATTTATAGCCGGTGAAGCCTGTAATCATGTGCTGTTATGGGGTAGCCGTGGTACAGGCAAAAGCTCATTAATTCGCGCACTTTTAAACGAATATTATGCATCAGGATTAAGGGTAATAGAAATTCCAAGAGAAAATCTAAGCTGGCTACCTGAAATTTCTGATGAGCTGCGTTTATTACCTTATCGTTTTATTATCTTTTGTGATGATTTAAGCTTTGAAAGCGGCGAAAGTGGCTATAAAGGCTTAAAAAGCATTATGGAAGGCTCGTTAGAAACACCACCAGAAAACATTCGTGTTTACGCTACCAGTAACCGCCGTCACCTAGTGCCGGAGTATCAGAGTGATAACCAACAGGCAAGCGTGGGTTCACGCGGTGAATTGCATTTAAGCGACAGCGTAGAAGAACGTATTTCTTTAGCCGATAGGTTTGGTTTAAGCCTTTCATTTTATTCAGGTAACCTAGACGATTACCTTACTTTAGTTGAAAGTTATTTTGCAGGTTATCAAGGTGATTGGCAGGCGTTAATGCAAGAAGCACGGCAGTTTGCACAAGCTCGTGCTTCTTATAGCGGACGTACCGCCCAACAGTTTTTTAACTTTAAAGGTAAGTTAAACTAAATTTAACCAGCAAGCCTTAACAAACAACCCTACCAACTCATTGTTTCTAGCTAGTTGGTAGGGCATTGTTTTTAGGTGGTTGAATAACCTAAATATTCAGGCAACCAAAGTGCAATTTGCGGGAAAAACATAACCAACAACAAAGCACTGAACATAGTCAGCATAAATAGCATTGCCCAACCAAAGGTTTGCTCTAATCGTATATTAGCAACTTTAGTCGTCACCATTAGGTTAATAGCGACAGGTGGCGTGAACTGGCCTATAGCAATATTCATCGCCAATAAAATACCAAACCAAACAGGGTTCCATTCAAAGTGATTAATTAAAGGCACTAGAATGGGCGTTAAAATTAAGTAGATAGAAATAGCATCCAACAGCATACCTGCCAGCAAAACCAGTAACATAACTAAAAAAAGCAGCGTTAAAGAATTATCTGAAATAGAAAGTATGACATCAGCTAAGCGCGTAAAAGTGCCTAAGGTAGTACCCGCCCAAGCAAAAATACCGGCTAAAGCAATAATAATCAGCACTATGCCTGAAATTTTAACAGCCTCATTAAATAGCTCAAATAAGCTAGAAAAAGTTAACTGCTTATAAATTAAGGTGCCAATAATTAAGCCATAGGTTACTGCTACTACTGCGGCTTCAGTGGGTGTAAATAAACCAGATCGTAAACCACCTAAAATAATAACCGGGGCTAATAATGCGGGAATGGCTTTTATAAAGCTTTTTTTAATCGAAGGACGCTCTGCATCAGCAGATGTATCGGGCGCTTCCCAACCATTCCTTTTCGATAAAAAATAAGCAGGCACCAATAAAGATGCACCGGCTAATAAGCCTGGAAATAAACCCGCTGCAAATAGCGCACGTAAATCTAAGCCAGGCAACATCACTGAGTACAAAATAAGTGCGATAGAAGGTGGAATTAGTATCGCAGTTGATGAAGCAGCAGCAATTAACGAGGCCGAAAATGGCTTTGGATAGCCCGCTTTAGTCATGCTTGGTAACATAACCATAGCAACAGCGGCTGCATCGGCAGGACCAGACCCACTCATACCACCCATAATTAAGCAGACTAAAACAGCCACCAATGTTAAGCCACCATACCTGCGTCCAATTAATGATTGTGCCAAATTAACTAAGCTTGCTGCGACACCTGCCCGTTCAAATATAAGCCCCGTTAAAATAAATAACGGAATAGCAATCAGTGGGTATTTAGCAACGCTGTTATAAGTATTGGTGCCTAAAGTTGCCAGCATATCGGGGGACAATCCTGTTACTATGCCTGCTGCACCACCCAAACCTAACGCAAAAGCCACTGGCATACCTAAGAATAAACAGGCACCAAAAATGACTAACATCCATAAATCAGGACTCATTGCTGTTCCTCTATTGGATTATCACCCTGCTGTAAACGGCTAAACAAATTTTGTGTACTGCGAAAAATAATGGCACTCGCCAGTAGCGGCAGCCAAATTAAGTAAATCCAAGTGGGATAACCCAATCCTGGTGACGTCGATTCCCACATAAATTCTTCATACGTTAGTAAGCCGCCATACCAAACAATTAAGCTAAGCACGATAATACTGCCCAACCATTGCATAACATAAGCGATACGGCGACCGATTAAACCTAAGTATTTTTCTAATAAAGTAACGCGAATATGCTCGTTAGTTTTTGCAGCAACAGCAGCACCAGCGAAAGCAAGTATGACCATTAAAAAGACTGAAAACTCTTCAGTAAAGGCAAAAGAAGCATTCGTTGTATAACGTACTAAAACGTTAGCTAAACTAATAATACAAATAGTGGCTAAGGCAATAATTCCTAGCCAAGATTCAAGTGAGATACGAGGTTTTGACATGATTTATTTATAGCCAATAATGTAAAACTCAAGATTAAGTATGAACATTTAAAACTTAACCTTGAGTTAGGTTTTTTGATTGTTGAATAGCCGTTATTAACTAACGATTGTTAATGGCTGTTTGTGCGGCATCTACTAATTTCTTACCAATTTTTGGTGTCCATTTTTCATAAACACTTTTAGTGGCAGCAACAAAAGCTTGGTGCTGCTCAGGCGTAAGTTCAGTGACTTCTACGCCACGGTCACGAATGGATTGCAGGGTTGCATCTAACTCAGCACGTGATTTAGCAATTTCCCACTGACCCGCATCATAAGCGGCTTGCTTTAATAGCTTTTGATCTGCAGCAGATAAACTCGACCAAACACGCTTACTGGCACCAAAAATTAGCGGGTCATTCATATAATGCCAAAGCGTTAAGTATTTTTGATTAGCCCGGTCAGCACGCGCAACATCAAATACGGCTAAGGGGTTTTCTTGGCCATCAACAGCACCCGTTGTTAATGCGGGCAGCGCATCGGTCCAGCTCATTTGTGTTGGATTAGCACCCAATGCATTAAAAGTATCTAAAAATAGCGGTGAACCAACTACACGAACCTTTAACCCTTTGAAATCAGCGGGTTGGTTTAAAACGCCTCGCGAGTTAGATAACTCACGAAAACCATTTTCACCCCAAGCCAAAGGCACAACACCGCGTTTTTCAATGGCATCAAAAACCATTTGACCCGCTTTACCTTGTGTAATTGCATCAACAGCAGCGTTATCAGGCATCAAAAAAGGTAGCGAGAAAAGATTAGCTTCTGGTACTTGGGTCGACCAATTAATTGTAGAGCCAACCGCCATATCAATTAAACCACTACGCATAGCAGAAAACTCACGGGTTTGGTCACCCGATACCAATTGTGCGTTAGGGTAAACTTTTAACGTAATACGACCGTTTGAACGCTCTTCTACCAACTCAGCCCATTTAGCGGCTGCTTGCCCCCAAGGAAAGGCATCCGATAAAACAGTAGAAACCGAAAGTTCACGGGTTTCTTGTGCAAAAACAGGCGCAGCACCCAAGCTTAAACAAGCGGCACTCAGTACCAGCCATTTCTTGATGTTCATTACTCACTCCAACGTTGTTTTTTTAGGCGAACGATATTAGCAGAATTCAAGGCTAGGATTGTGTTTAAATTGAATTTTTGCCTAGGCCTCTAGCCTTGCACACCTAACCTAATGGATTGCACTTGATTGCTAAATACAGGAATCAATACACGACATTACTCAACTTGCTGATCTTATAAAAAAGACACTACAAAAACCTGTTATTATTGATAATAAACAAGTGGCATTAAGCCCATCCATTGGCATAGCACTTTTCCCTACTGACGGCTTTGAAGCAGATGTGCTACTAACCAATGCACAAACGGCTTTAAATGAAGCAAAAAATACTGGCCGAGATACTTTTTGTTTTTTTGATCATAAAATGAGTGATGAGGCACGTAAGCTACTCAATTTAGAGCAAGCTTTGCGCTCAGCCATTGGCGATGGTGGTTTAAGTCTGCATTATCAACCTAAAGTTTACTTAGCCAATCAAGAAATCTGTGGTTTAGAAGCTTTAATACGCTGGCAACACCCTAAACTAGGCTCATTATCGCCTGCCATTTTTATTCCTTTAGCCGAAGAATCTGGGTTAATTATAGAAATAGGTGCTTGGGTTGCAGAAGAAGCGTGCCGAGCGCTAGCCCGTTGGCGTGATGCTGGTTTAAGCTTACCTAGAGTCGCTATTAACGTTGCAGTGCAACAACTAGAACAAGAAGAATTCCCAGACTGGTTAGAAGCTTTAGTGCTACGTTATAACCTAAGCCTTGATAATATTGAACTAGAAGTTACTGAAACCGGCTTAATACATAATGAACGGGGTATGCTGCAAACTTTAAATGCATTGGATAAGAAAGGATTTCGCATTGCTTTAGATGATTTTGGTACAGGTTATTCAAGCCTTTCTTACCTACGAAAACTGCCCCTTTCTACTTTAAAAATAGACCGTTCTTTTGTAATGGATATGAGCTATGACAACATTAGTCATAGCATAGTACAAACCATTATTCAGCTAGCACAAAATTTAAACTTAGATTTAGTTGCTGAAGGCATTGAAGAAGAAGAGCAAGGCCAAAAATTGCTGGCAATGGGTTGCCAACACGCACAAGGCTTTTTATATTACAAACCACTGCCCGAATCAGAGTTAATAAAATTACTACGGCCTTAATCTAAAGAAAAAATATTATCTATTTCTAAAGTGCCACTAAAATAAATTAGTGGCACTTTTATTTTAAACTAGATTATTTTATCAATATCACTAGCAGAATGGCGTTCTGCTAATTGATTTTTTTCTTCGCCCCACACACGGTTAACGCTACGACCCCTTTGTACAGCCGTTCTATTACGAATAAGCTTTGCCCAACGCTGTACATTTTTATAGCTTTTAGTGTCTAAAAATTCAGCGGCTTCGTAAATATCGTTATTAACCAAAGCACCATACCAAGGCCAAATTGCCATATCAGCAATGGTATAGTCTTCACCGGCTATGTAGGTATTGTCGGCTAATTGGCGGTCTAAAACATCTAACTGGCGTTTAACTTCCATAGCAAAGCGGTTAATCGGGTATTCATATTTTTCTGGTGCGTAGGCATAAAAATGCCCAAAACCACCCCCTAAAGTTGGGCCAGCCCCCATTTGCCAGAATAACCAGTTTAGGCATTCTGTGCGTTTAGCTAAATCTTTAGGAATAAAAGCATCAAATTTTTCTGCTAAATATAAGAGAATAGAACCCGATTCAAAAACTCGCAGCGGTGGATTAACACTGTTATCAATAAGTGCAGGAATTTTTGAGTTAGGGTTAATTTCTACAAAACCGCTAGAAAACTGATTGCCTTCGCCAATACGAATTAAATGCGCGTTATATTCAGCACCAGTAATGCCTTTAGCTAACAACTCTTCTAGCATAATGGTTACTTTCACACCGTTAGGTGTGCCTAACGAATAAAGCTGTAAAGAATGCTCACCTACAGGCAATATTTTTTCGTGCGTTGCACCGGCAACAGGTCGGTTGATATTGGCAAATTGCCCACCATTACTTGCATCCCAAACCCACACTTTAGGCGGCGTATAACTTAAATCACTCATGGTATTCTTCTCCATTATTGCTTTAGTTTTAATTTTAGCTTTAACGATTTAGCTGCAAGGGCATAACCGCCATCGCAACCATCAACAAAATGAATGTGTTTTACACCCACTTGGCTAATTAAACAGGTTAACTGCGCTGCTGTGCTAATGTGTAAACCATAAAGCAATTGACCGGCTTGTTCTTGATTTTTTAACCAGCTCTCAAATTCAGCCAGTGGGATTTTTTTGGCTGCAAACACCGAGCGAAAAGTATCATCTAATTTACGATAATCACTATTTAATAAGGTTGCTTCTTTATAGCTACCCCAATTAATTTTGCCTAAGCGAACATTTAGTTTCATTAAAATAGCGCCCAGCAGATTTTGTAAACGCAACGCCCATACTTTAAAGAACAAAGCGTTAATTTTTAATGAAAAAGATTGGTGTTTAGAAGAGAAAATTTTAGCTTTAGCTTCTCCCATTAAATAACTTTCACCATACATAAGCTGCAAGCCATCTAAACTAAGCGGCTGTTGTTGTTCATCGTTACCAAAATACTGCTGCATTTTTTCAACTAGCTGTTGATATAAAGCCAATTGTGCTTCTGTGCCTGGATTTAATGCTTGCACCAAAAGACTAACCGTCACTTCTTGTGGACTAGCAATTGTATTCCAACGGCATTGAAATCCAGTTAAATCAGCTTTCGCTTCACCATCGGCTTGATGAATATGCCATTGAGTATTTTTTTTAATTTGTTTTTCTGCTTCATTTAAACCACCACCAATAAAAATGGCTTGATATAAACTTTTACTTTTTACATAACGTGCGATCAAAATGGATGCTTTTGGTTTAATCGCTTGGTAAGGCAGCAAAGCCGCTCTTAGTTCTAAATTAAAACTTTCTGCTGCAAATTTGATACAACCTCGCAAAGCCGTTTTTGCTGCTTCGACGCATTGAGGTGGAATGCAAAAAGTTGCACCATCACCACCAAATACATAAGGAATAACAGTAGGATTTACTGCATTTAAAATAGCCGCCACCGTACAACCACCTAAACTATTGATGTCTCGGTAACGGCCTTTTTCAATGGCTGTAGTAGAGTCTTTAATGTCAGTGACAATCACCCACCAGTCATTGGGTAATTCTTGGTAGCTAGTCGATTTAAAAACCTCTTTAAAATCATAAACTTGATTAAGGTTGACATAAAAATTGTGACTATTATTTTTTAACATTTAAATTAGATAATCATTTCAGTTAATTGAGTAACAAACCTTAACATAAATTTCTGGACGTTTAGACATTTCTACAGGACAATCAAGCTATTATTAGCTAACTTTTTAAACCCTGTTTATTTAAAAAACCACTCAATTCGTGCCTAACCTTATGAAACGTATCTTAATCTGCTTAACGTTATTACTGCTTAACCCTATCAGCCCTGTTAGCACTAGGACTTGGGCTGAACCTTCTGTTTGCCCAGCCTTGTTAGACTCTAATCAGCGTGAATTGAACGCTACACAATCGTTTGATTTGTGCCAATTTGCTGGGCAGCCTTTATTAATTGTTAATACCGCAAGCCATTGTGGTTTTACAGCGCAATTTAAGGGTTTAGAAGCTTTACAGCAGCAGTACGCAGCGCGTGGTTTGATAATACTAGGGTTTCCTTCAAATGATTTTAAGCAAGAAGAAAAAGAAGAAAGTAAAACGGCTGAAGTGTGCTTTATTAATTATGGTGTCACCTTTTTAATGTTTTCAACCAGCTCCGTTGCTAAAGGTAAATTAAACCCTGTTTTTAAAGCGTTAGAAGCAATGGGTGCGCCTTTACCCCGTTGGAATTTTCATAAGTATTTAATTAATGTTGACGGTGAACTGGTTGGAACATTTGGCAGTAAAACTGAACCTGAGTCTGCTGAAATGAAACAAATAATCGAAAAGCTACTCCAACAACCTTAATTGTCCTCTTACCTGCTCTGAAAAACCTTCCAAAAAGCGATTCAGAGCTTGATCTTCCCCTTCTATTGCTGCAATCACTTCATGCGTATAATTGATGGCTAGACTAATTTTTTGTTGCTCAGCTAAGCGCCTTAATAAAGATTCATGTTCAAAAGCCACTGCTAACTTTAATTGTACAGGTAGAGTTAAATCGACATAAACCGCCTGTTGTAATGGCTCGCTAATGGCTTGGCTATAAGCACGGACTAAACCACCGGCACCGAGTTTAACGCCACCAAAATAACGTACTACCGTTGCTAGTACGTTATCTAAGTCTTTGTGTTGCAAAACATTTAGCATAGGGCTTGCAGCTGTGCCTGAAGGTTCACCGTCATCAGATTGCTTTACTTGGCCATTTGCTAATAAGGAATAGCAAACGTGGGTTGCTTCTGGGTGTTGTTGCCGTAGCGCTTGTACTATTTGCAAGCCTTCTTCGCTGCTTAAAATAGGCTCTACTCGACCCATAAAGCGCGATTTTTTTATTTCGAGCAAAAAATTAACAGGCATTGCCAGTGTTTTTGACATAATGGTTTATTTTATCATTTATTAGATAACGGTATATTTAAGTTGGCGAAGCTGTAAATAGATTTGCTCTAAAGGCAAACCCACTACATTAGAATAACTGCCGTTAATGCCTGTGACAAAAGCAGCACCTAAACCTTGAATGCCGTAACCACCGGCTTTATCGCTGGGTTCACCCGTTGCAACATAAGCCAAAATTTCATCATTACTTAATAGCCTAAAGCTAACGTCAGTCGTAACCACGGCTTGTTGAGCAACTTCACCTTGAATTAGCTGCACTGCTGTAGTGACTTGATGCGTGCGCCCAGAAAGCTTTTTTAATAGCTCAACAGCATGAGTATTTGATTCTGGCTTCCCTAAAGGGCAACCATCTAACACCACTTCGGTGTCGGCGGCTAAAACTGGGTAGCTGCTTAAATGCTTAGGAAGGCTAGCTAGTACCGCTGCGGCTTTAGCTCTAGCAAGGCGTAACACGCGGTCTGCTCCCACTTCAGTAGCAATAAGGCTTTCATCAATATCGGCGGGTAAAATATGTAATTGAAGTGCCGGCATTAGCTGTAGTAATAACTCACGTCTGCGGGGTGATGCTGAAGCCAATACTAAACCTGTTGGAATTTTAAGTAATTTATTCACCAGCAACCCAACCTTCACGGCGTGGATCGGCTCCACCTAAAATGCCTTTAGGTGTTACCAGTAACATTTGAATACCACTGGTTAAATCCCTTTCTTGCAATTCATAAGCCCGTTTTCCTAAGCCTGCTTGCATGATTTTTGAAAAACCGTTTGTTTCTAACAAGCTTACTTGGGAATTAAAATTAGCAATATTGGGCAGCTCTATGGCTTCTTGCGGTGCCAACTGCCAGCCTAAACTGGCAAGTAAAGTTTTGGCTGTAAAATGAATAATGGCTGCACCGCCTGGCGAACCTAAACTTGCCACCAGTTCATCGGCATGGGCGCTAAAAACCAAAGTAGGGCTCATGCTAGAACGTGGGCGCTTGCCCGCTTCAACACGATTAGCTACCCATTTACCCGTTTCATCTTGTGGCTGAAAAGCAAAGTCGGTTAGTTGATTATTTAAAAAGAAACCACCCGCTAAACCTGTGCCACCATCCACTAGAATACGTGACCCAAAGGCTTGCTCTATGGAACTGGTCATAGCAACACCATTGCCTTGGGCATCAATCACACTTAAATGACTAGTACCGTATTCAGGTTGTTCGGGTTGTAATACATAACTGCTTTCAAAATTTTCTGGCTTACCGGCTTGGGCAATACCTTGAAAATCAAAACCTATTTCACTAGCACGTTGCTGTAAATAAGCTGGGTTAATTAGGCTTAGCCAGTTATTAGCCGGTGCTTCTACAAATTCAGGATCAGCTACATACAAGGCTCGGTCAGCAAAAGCTAGGCTAGAAGCGGCTAAGTATTGGTGTAAACCTTCAGCGGTATAAAACGTTTCTTGGCTATGACTGGCTGAATTGTCTACCTGCTCTAATATACCCAATATTTGCATGATGGCGAGCTGACCCGAAGACGGTGGCGGAAAACCACACACGCGGTAATTTTGCCAAACACCGCATAAAGCTTCACGCGCTAAAGGCTGATAATTAGTTAAGTCAGCGGCATTCATTTTACCGGATAAACGGCTGGTTTCGTTTACCGCAGCCACTATGTTTTTAGCGATAGTTCCTTGATAAAAAGCATCGCTACCCTTGTCAGCAACTTGTTTTAAGATAGCTGCCATAGCCGGATTTTTTAATTGATAACCCACCGGCAAAGCACTGCCATCGGCTTGGTAATAATAAGCACGGGCGGCGGGGTTATTTCTTAAAGCTGGGTCTTTTTCTAATAACAAATGCAGCCTTTGGCTAATGTCAAAGCCTTCTTTGGCAAGTTGAATCGCAGGTTTAAATAAATCTTGCCAAGGTAATTTACCTTGCGTCTTATGCGCGGCTTCAAGCATTTTCAATAAACCAGGAACACCAACACTTTTACCGCTAGTCACCGCCGTCATAAAAGGAAGTGGCTTACCTTGTTCATCTAAAAACAAATTGGGTGTTGTAGCAGCAGGCGCAGTTTCTCGGCCATCCCAAGCAATGAGTTCACCATCTTTCCAGCTTAATAAAAAAGCACCGCCACCAATACCGCTGGATTGCGGCTCAACTAAGTTAAGCACTAATTGTGCAGCAATGGCGGCATCTAGCGCATTACCACCCGCAGCAAGCATACTTTGACCAACTTTAGCGGCTAAGGGATTGGCTGCTGCAACGGCTTGTTTAGAATAAGTCCAACCAGGACGCGCTTGTAAACCACTCGCCATTTCAGGCGGTTGTAATTTATCAGGTGAAGGCGCTGCTGCCGGTTGTTCATCCGAACCACAAGCAGCTAACAACACGGCTGCCGCTAAAGGCAAAAACAAACAACGGGCAGTAGGCAACATAAAAATTTACTCAGGCATGGTTAAAGGTTCGGGTGAAACGATAATGCCGTTATTATCCGCATAAACATAATCACCGGGTACAAAAGTTACCCCACCAAAAGAAACAGGGATTTGGTATTCACCCACCCCACGTTTTTCAGACTTTTTAGGGTGAGTGCCGAGTGCTTGTACGCCTAAATCTAGCTCGTTAATAATATCAATGTCACGAATGCAGCCGTACATGACGATACCTTCCCAACCATTTTCTACGGCTTTTTCAGCCAGCATATCGCCCAACATAGCGCAACGAAAAGAGCCACCCGCATCAACCACCATCACTTTGCCTTTGCCGTCTTTTTCAACTTCTTCTTTAACTAAAGAATTGTCTTCAAAGCATTTAATGGTGACAACTTCGCCACCAAAAGACATTCGACCACCTAGGTTATTAAAAATAGGCTCAACCACTTCAATAAGTTCAGGATAAGCATCACATAAATCAGGCGTTACATAGTCCATTTTCAACTCCAGCTCATTATTCAGGGGTTTGATTTGCCAACATAAACCAAGTATCTAAGACGGCATCTGGGTTAAGTGAAACAGAGTCGATGCCTTGTTCCATTAACCAACGCGCTAAATCGGGGTGATCTGACGGGCCTTGGCCACAAATTCCCACGTATTTGCCTTGTTTTTTACAGGCATTAATTGCCATAGAAAGTAACTTTTTAACGGCTGGGTTACGTTCATCAAACAAGTGCGCCACTATGCCAGAGTCACGATCCAAACCGAGCGTTAACTGGGTTAAGTCGTTAGAACCAATAGAAAAACCATCGAAGTATTCTAAAAACTCATCCGCCAGCAAAGCATTAGCTGGCAGTTCACACATCATAATTAGCTTTAAGCCATTTTGACCGCGAACCAAACCTTTCGCTTCAAGCAGTTCAGAAACACCCTTCGCTTCACCCACGGTACGTACAAAAGGCACCATGATTTCAATATTGTCTAGCCCCATCACATCACGCACTTTTTTCAAAGCACGGCATTCCAGCTCAAAACAGTCACGGAATCTAGGCGACAAATAGCGTGAAGCACCACGAAAACCCAGCATGGGGTTTTCTTCGGCTGGCTCATACAACTTACCACCGATTAAGTTTTCGTATTCGTTCGACTTAAAATCTGACAAACGAACGATTACCCGCTTAGGCCAAAAAGCAGCCGCTAAACTGGCAATACCTTCTACCAACTTTTCAACATAAAACTCAATCGGGCCAGCATAGCCTTTAATACGGCCACTAATCGTTGCTTGCAACTCGCTGGGTAGGCTATCAAACTCTAACAACGCTTTGGGGTGAATGCCGATCATGCGGTTAATAATAAACTCTAAACGCGCCAACCCAACGCCTTCATTAGGCAAAGCAGCAAAACCAAAGGCACGGTCTGGATTACCAATATTCATCATAATTTTAAAGGGGATTTTAGGCATGGCTTCAATGCTGTTGGTCAGCAATTCATAATCCAGTTTGCCTTCATAAACAAAGCCGGTATCGCCTTCAGCACAAGAAACGGTTACTTCTTGGCCATCTTCTAATAAATCCGTTGCATCACCACAACCCACTACCGCAGCAATGCCCATTTCGCGGGCAATAATCGCGGCGTGGCAAGTACGACCACCCCGGTTCGTGACTATGGCTGAAGCGCGTTTCATTACAGGCTCCCAGTCTGGGTCGGTCATATCGGTAACTAAAATATCGCCTTCTTCAACCTTATCCATTTCGTGCGGGCCAGAAACAATACGCACACGACCAGCACCAATACGCTGACCAATTGCACGGCCTTCAACTAAAATTTTACCTTGCTCTTTAAGTAAAAAACGCTCCATAACATTGCTGGCATCACGGCTTTTTACCGTTTCTGGACGCGCTTGAACAATGTAAAGTTGTTGGTCATCACCGTCTTTAGCCCATTCAATGTCCATAGGACGCTGGTAATGCGCTTCAATAATCATCGCTTGGCGTGCTAAGTTCATCACTTCATCATCACTTAAAGAGAAGCGATCCCTGTCTGCTTTATCGACATCCACGGTTTTAACTGATTTAGCCGTGGTTGCTGCATCACCGTAAACCATTTTAATCAGTTTACTGCCTAGGCTGCGGCGTAAAATAGCAGGACGATTTGCTGCCAAAGTAGGTTTGTGAACATAAAATTCATCGGGATTAACCGCACCCTGTACCACTGTTTCGCCCAAACCATAAGCACTGGTAACAAATACCGCATCACGAAAACCAGATTCTGTATCTAGGGTAAACATAACCCCAGCAGTGCCGGTTTCTGAACGCACCATTTTTTGTATACCCGCAGACAGTGCAACACCTGCGTGGTCAAAGCCTTGGTGAACACGGTAAGAAATAGCACGGTCATTAAATAAAGAAGCAAAAACTTCGTGAACCGCCTGCTTAACCTCAGCAAAGCCTTGAATATTCAAAAAAGTTTCTTGCTGACCCGCAAAAGAGGCATCAGGTAAATCTTCAGCTGTTGCCGAAGAGCGTACCGCCACTTTTAAACCAGTATTTTTTTGTTCTAGCTGAGCATAAGCTTCAGCTAAGGCTGCTTCTAAAGCCGGTGGAAACGGTGTTTCAATGACCCATTGACGAATGTTTGCACCACAAACCGCTAGCGCTTTAACGTCATCAACGTTTAATTCATCTAAGGCTTTATTGATTCGATCAGCCAAGCCATCGTGGGCTAAAAATTCACGGTAAGCATCGGCAGTCGTAGCAAATCCACCAGGCACTTGCACCCCAGCATTAGCTAAATTACTAATCATTTCACCCAGCGAAGCGTTTTTACCACCAACCCGCTCAACGTCCTGCATACCCAGCTGGTCAAACCAGACAATATATTCACCCGCAGCTGTTTTATTCAAGACACGTCTCCAGTCAGAATCAGAAAAAGTTCATACGTGGCTTTCAACACTAAAAACAGGCAAAATTGTTTGCACTCTTATTTAGACAGTGCCAAGCCACTTTAAAAATTCACGCTGATGATAACACGAATTAGGATGACAGAACCCCCATGAAACGCACCGCATTTTTCATTTCTGATGGCACAGGAATCACCGCAGAAGCACTAGGGCGTAGCCTTTTAGCGCAATTTGAAGGCATTCAATTTGAACAAATAACCAAGCCTTATATTAACACTGAAGAAAAAGCGCACGCCATTGTAACCTTAGTTAATGCCACCGCTGTTAAAGATGGCGCTCGCCCTTTACTGATTGATACGGTAGTCGACCAAACCATTCGCACCATTATTAGTAAAAGTAAAGCGTTAAACATTGACGTATTTACTTCTTTTTTAGAACCATTAGAGGAAGAGTTAAAAACACGCTCCACTTATTCTGTTGGGCAAAGTCATGGCCTTTCAAAAGCAAAAGAAGACACCTATAAAGCACGCATTGATTCTGTTCATTTTGCGCTAGACAACGATGACGGCGCACGCACGCATCACTATGACAAAGCCGATATTATTTTGATTGGCGTATCGCGCTGCGGAAAAACCCCCACCTGTATTTATATGGCGCTGCAATTTGGCATACGCGCTGCTAACTATCCCATTACTGAAGACGATTTACTGGATAGCGAATTACCCAAAGCACTGCGCCCTTATCGCCATAAGCTATTTGGTTTAACCATCGAGCCAGAGCGCTTATCGTCAATTCGTAATGAACGTCGCGCCAACAGCAACTATGCTTCACTCAAGCAATGCACGCGTGAAGTAGCAGAAGTCGAAGCGCTGTATAGCCGACATAATATAGGTTTTGTCGATTCAACCCATTATTCAATTGAGGAAATTTCAACTAAGATAATGGCTGAAGCAGGCATAGAAAGACGTTTTTCACCACGCTAAAAATTTTACTTAGGGATAAATAAACATGAAAACACTAAAAAAATCACTCTATAACAGCCGTCTTTTACTGATTTTATTGCTGCTAGCCATATTTGCAGGCTGTAGTGATGATGACGAGAACAAAGGCTCGACCGCTAGTGTTAAAGATGGAACGCTAGAAAAACTGTTTACTTATCCAGTCATTCAAGGCTGCAGCACTTGCCATTACGGTAGTGCTAGTGGGCCAGACCTTTCAAAAGCAAACTTTACCAGTAACCTAGTGGGTAAAAAGCGTAATGATTTTAATTGGGATGATTTTTTAACGGTAACAGCTGATTGCGGAACAATAACGACCTATGTGGATGCTGGCGGTAATGCCAATCGATCATCCGTGTTAAACAGCATTTCACAAACTTACAATGATGGCTCTTGCACATCAGCAATTGGATACCATGAAGCAAATAATGCTGTTTTAAGCGCTGCTGCATTGATTGATTTTCAACTTTGGATTGAAAACAGTACGCCTGCTAATTAGTCATTAAAGGAAACAATAAATGCCTCAGGAAACGCCAGTAACCACCGATAAAAAAGCGGTGAAGCCAAAGAAGTTTTTTTTAAAACAGCCCCGTTTTTGGGTAATTAGCTTTTTGGTGCTTTTATCTTTGCCACTTATTGCCGTTGCTGGGGTTTACTTTGCGCTTAAATCATCACTGATTGAAACCTATGTTTGGCCTAGATTACAACCCATGATTGCGGAACAAACCGGCTTTCAAATTGAATTAAAACAAGTGCGAATTGACTTGCTGCGTTCTGTTTATTTAAAAGGCATTCAAGTTAGTCAAATTACTGATGCGTCTAACACTTTTACACCGGCTCATTGTGAAGGATTTAACCTAACACTGGGTGAAGTTGAGCTTAATTTTTCTGCATTGGATCTTTTAGATAAACACCTACAGATCAACAAATTGGCTTTAACCGATTTTAATGCCACGGGCTGTTTACTACTGGACTTAAATGTAAAAACAGCAGCCGTTATTGAAGAAGAAACACCAGCGTTAGACCTAAATGCTCTGATTACACAAGTAACAGCATTATTAGACGCGCCGCCGATTGCTTTAAATTTAAATGAATTGTCGTTAAATAACTTTAGGGTTGATGTGCAAGTAAAAGAGCGTCAGCAGCAACTTTTGGCAAGTTGGCAAGGCAAGCTTGATTTTTTTGCTAAAACTACTTGGAAAGATAACGGTATATTTGTTGAATTAAAGACCCAGCTAACGTCGGCTAAACCGCTGCAATTTGCGATTAATCAAGCGCCCGCTTTACAGCTTGATTTAACCACCCAGCCTAATTTTAGTTTTAACCTGCTAACCGAGCTAACCAAACCGCAAGGTGTATGGCAATTTAAACTTGCACCAGTAAAAACGCAGTTTAGTTTGGTGGATACGCGGCTTCAATTAGTGCAGCCAAAACAAGCGATTAGCCTTAATTTACCTAGCTATAACCTAGATCTAACATCAGCAATTAACTTGCCTAACGTGTTAGAAGGTAAGCTAGACATTGCTGTTAATTTAGAGCAACAACTCACCGGCTTAAACCTAGTGTTGAGTGAAAGCTTGGATGAACAGAACTTAAATAAACAGACCTTCAAGCTAGCCAAGCTAAATCTACGATTAAACAGCCATAACCAGCCAGATAACACATCTGGCAAAAGTCCTACCCATTTAACTCACTTAGGTAAAATTCTGGCAAATTTACAATTAAGCATTCAACAGCTAGACACAGCTTTTTCATTCCAGCCCATTGATGTTGAACAAAGTTTACAGCTAAGTTTAGCGCAAAATCTTTCTAACCTTGAACTTAGCGCCCTAAGCCAAGTGAATCAGCTTAAATTAATGGAACTAAGCCTGCTGCTGAATAATCAGTCACGTAAATTAAGCTTACAACCTAAACTATTGCTAAATCTACCCACCAGCCTAGCCACTATTTTTACTGAACCTAGCTTAAAACAACTACCCGGCGACTTGCAGTTAACGCTGAATGCCAATACTCAACTTAACCATTCGGCCAATAACTTACTAGAAGCTGATTTTGGACAACTCACAGGCTTTGTAGAGCAATCGTTAGACCTAACAATTAGCCAGCAATTGCCCACTACTGAGTTAAAAATTGTGCAGCCGCTGCTGATAAAACTGCAAGCCAGCAGCGCTTTTCCTGAATTACAGCCTGAAGTGCGTTTAAGCCTGAGTTCTGAAGCATTGCAACACCCGCCATTATTACAACCGCTGCCTGTTCAATTAGATATAGCCGCCCAGTTAGACCGTGGTTTCAAAGCGCTAAAGTTACAACTTGAATTACTGCTCGACCATCAGCCCTTAGCAAAACTAGACTTACAAGCCACCGATCAACCGCAGCAACTTAACTTGAGTGCTTTATTTGATTTGTCGTTAAACCCCAACCTAGAAAAGTTTTTAGCCGACTTACAGCCATTGGTTGAATTTGGCAAGTTAACAATTGGGCAACAGTTTCAGTTACAACTTAATCACCCAGAAAATGATGTGTTAGCCCTTGCTGCCAGCGATTTAGATTTAAACTCATTACAAGCGCAGCTTAAACACGGTTTACAGCTAACACACACACCCGCAAAAACAGCAGTAATTCGCTTAACTCAGCCATTAAAACTAACCCAAACTTTAAACTGGCAAGCGGCAAAATTCAGTTTACAAGGCGACTACCACTTTGCCGAATTAGACGTACCTGAAGTATTAACCGCCAAAGACTTAAACATTCTTTTAGACGTTACCGCAGCATCAGGGCTAGCACCTGAACACTTTACTTGGCAATTAACCACTAATGCGAAGCAATTAACCTTGCAAGAAGCGCTAAAGCTGCTTGAAGAACCGCAAGCGTTAGAAGTAAGCCAGTTACTGCCGCTGCATACCCAAGGCGATATTAGCTTTAATGCTGCTAACCAAGCGCTGACCATTCAGCAGTTTTCTTTACAGCTAGGCGACTGGTTTAAACAGCAGTTAAGCGGTGAAGTGGCATTGGCAGACTTAAATAAGCCCAACTTACAACTCACAGGTAATACTTACGTTGCGCCACAAAACCATTTAGCGCCGTTTTTAGATTTAACCACTTCTGGCAGTTTAAACCTGCCTTGGCAAGTGATTATAAATAATGGTGAACAACTATCCTTACAAGCCCAGTTAGCATTTAATAATTTCTCTTTAGCACAAAAAGATTTAAGCCTAGAAGGTTTACAAGGCATTATTGCCATTAACGAAGAACTGCGCTTAAACCCAGATAACCAACTTAGCTTTTTTTACTTGCTAACATCTGAAGCCTTTCAACGTGTCGACTTTAATCAGATAGAACCTTATTTAACTGATAATACGGGCTTTACTTTGGCTAAATTAAAATTGGGTGATCTTGAGATAGGTCCTTTACAAGCCACTTTTAACGTTAGGCAAAATTTAATTGAACTCCCACAGTTTGGCTTAAAATTATTAGCCGGTGATTTAACAGGGCAGTTTTATTTAGATGTAACACCTAAAGCATGGCGTTTAGGCCTGCTTAGCCGCATTACTCAGCTTGATTTAAGGCGATTACTGCCTCAACAAGTTACCAGCGATTACGCACCGATTAGCGCCCGCACCGCGCTTGAATTTGATTTTAACCAGCGGCTATTAGCTGGGCGCATGGACATTACCGACATTACCCGCAGCCAGTTATTGCAGCTATTAGAACTGGTTGACCCTGAATACTTAGATCCACAAATTAATACCGTGCGTTCAGCACTGCGCCTTGCTCATCCGCAGTGGATTAGTGCCGTTATGCAAAACGGTTTAATGGATTTAACCTTTAGTTTATCGCTATTTAATGAACCTTTACACGCTCACGGCCTACCACTTAGCCCCATTATCGAACGCTTTGGCGAAGAAGCCTTGTTATTGCCTGACCAGCTACCTTTAAAGTAAAACTTTATTATTTTGGAGTAAAACCATGTTATTACGTTTGTTTACCATTTGTTTACTAAGCCTTGCTATGACGGGCTGTTCTGGCTTGCTAAACAACCTTGTTCCCGATGTGTACTTGGTTGACCGTCACACGCTGATGGAGGCTGATGCTGCCGGTGAATGGCCAGAGTTAGACGCACGGTTACGCCAACAAGCCATCAAAGAGGGTTCTGAACCCTATGCAGGGATTAACGAGCAACTGGATGAACAAACAGGATTTCGTGCTTTAAATGCTGAATACGCACTGCCTGACGCGAATCAACCGCTCAAATAACAACGAAGGAAGGAAGTTAGCCTGTATGTTTAATAAAAAACACTTTTCCTTAGCGCTGTTACTAAGCGTGATTACTGGACAAACCAGTCCGTTATCAGCAGCCAATACAGCCAACGTTGACTGGCGCAATAACCGCGTTTTACCCCTAGAAAAAGTCACCGTTGGGCCAACCGACAACTACCAAGCAGTGGTTGATACTAACAAGCAAGTGGTTATTTATACACGTCACCAAAACCTCTTATCTAACTTGGTTAAACAAGCCTTCGCAACAGGCATTAGCAGCCACTTATTACCTGATGATTACGACAGCAAAGAACCCGCTTTATCGCCTGATGCCAGCCAGTTAGCCTTTACTTTATTTCGATTTGATGCGCTGGGCGATGTGTGTTTATTACCTTTAGCTGAAGAAAAAAATCAATCGCAGCAAGTGAACTGCATCACTCAAAAAGGCAGTCGGGAATGGCAACCTTTTTGGGTGAATCAACAACAGCTGGGTTATTTAAGGCGTGGTTTTAGCCAAACAAGTACCGAACTGGTGCTACATTCTTTAACCGATAATACGCAACAGCCAGTGGTTAGTGGACAAATTTCAGCGCCAGCCGCCAGCCCCGATGGTCAATGGTTAATTTATCACCGTGAAGGCGATGCCATTAAGCTAAACAAGGCTGCTAAACCCAGCGGGTTGTATTTTTATAACCTAGTTAAACAACAAGAGCTTGGCCCTGTTCAACTAGATTTATCGGGCAATAGTAGTTTTGCGCGTTTTGATTCACAACAGCAGTTTATTTACTTTAGTCACTATTTAAACGACACCAATAACGATCAAAAAATTGATGCTCAAGATCACAGTGTGTTGTTTCGTTTACCTTTAAAGCAAGCACTGGATACCAGCCAAAAACACCTACCTGAACAACTCACCTCAGTGGCACAAAACTGTAGTTTTCCGGCGTTAACGCATGAACAGGTTTACATGACTTGCGCGTTTGAAGGCTCGTTAGATACTTATCGGGTGCCACTAACAGGGCAAGTACCGGCTCAATGGCAAGCCACAGAAATAAACCTAGCCCATGCCCAAGCCAGTAGTTATGAAGAGCGCCTGCTGCTATTAAACACCCTGCGCTACCGTCAAAAAATTAACCAACAATCAGCCAATAGCCCTGAGTTTTTAGAGCGCCTACTGAGTAATCACCTAGCTTTAAATGAGTTTACGGCGGCTGGTTATTACGTTGAACAGCTGATTCAAGCGTATCAACTACAACCTGATTTAACCGAGTTTTTCCAAAATCTAGCAATATTATTGCAACTGCAAGCTAAGCAGCGTTTGCAACCGCAAGGCTTGTTGACTGCTAGCTTTCGTCAGCAATTACAAGAACAACAACAAGCGTTAGCGGCCAACACCCGCAACCCAGAAAACAAAGCGCTTTTTAACGCTTGGATTAGCTATTTATTAGCCGAACCACAAACCGCTAAGCGGGCATTAGCACAAGCTAACGCGAATAACCTGCACCCATTACACGTTTATTTACAGCTAACGTTAGCAAACCAGTTATTAACAAATGACCCAGTAGCGCTAGAAAAACTGTTGGCTAAAGCGCTAGTTATTAATAAGCCAGCGATTAACAAAATGCCCGCTGAAGCACGGCTGTTTTATGCGTTTCAGTGGCTTAAACAATTAAGTCATCCTAATTTGGCACTAAGCACAGCACAGCAACAGCAACGCTTACAAACAATGGCCGACAGCACTCAAGATGAGCGCGTCAAAATTTTGTTATTAAACGAAGTGGATTTATTACAATTAATTGCTGCGACTGAATTAAACGAAGAACGCCGTTATTTTACCAGTATTAGTAAGCGCCTTGCCCCTGCTAAAGATGATGCACAGCTGCGACGTTTAGCGCATTTAAGAGCTATTCAGTTAACTGGCTTAGCCGAAAAATACAACTTTATGGAACTCATATCACGCCATTGGTTAACGCACACTCAAATCAGTGATCCAGGCTTTGCACAAACCGCTGAATACTACGGCAGCATTAACCTTAGCCGCGCTTATGGTAGTTTGCAGCAACAAGAGAACATGACCGCGCTGAATACTTTTTATACACTGATTAGGCAAACCGCTGACCCTGAAGCCATTTATCAGCTAATTTATATCGGCTTACAATTAGACAACAGCCTAAAGCCACGTATGGAACTTTTGCTTAACCAATTAATGGCTGAAGGATTAATTGCTAGTAATGATGCCGTTGCCATCACCACACTTGAATTACTACAAAATCCTAACATTGAAACCCAGCGTTTAGAGGAACTGGCTGCTGAACTGCAAACCTACCAAGCCAAGGGGTTAAACCGTGGTGCTGCGGACTTACTAACGGGTAGCCTCTATCACCGTTTGTTGCTAAAGACACAAGTTGGTTATAGCCACAACAAGCATTATTATCAGCAAGCGCATTACCATTATATGTTGGGCCTAGATTTAGCATGGAACAACCCCAGAAGCCAAGCCGCGCTTTTAAATAATTTAGGGCAATTACATTTAAGTGTGCGTAATTATGGCCTAGCCAGTGAATTTTTTACCTTACGTTTACAACGGCCTTTTGTAACAGTGGAAGAACAGTTATTAACGCATTGGCAACTGGCTCAAAGTTTGTTTTATAGCAATCGGTTAAATACAGCATCACAGCAAACCGAACTGGCGCTGACGCTAAGCCAGCAAACGGGTAAAAGCGATCAGTTAATGGCTTTAGAAAAAGCCGGTTTTTATGCGCTGCAAGCAGAAAACTTCTTACTTGCAAAAAAGCATTATCAAACGCTATTACAAACGAAAGCGTTAAATGGCTTAAATCTAACCAAAGCCAATTTTAGCCTTGCTTATATAAACTTTAAACTGGGTCAGTCAGCGCCAGCCGAAGCCGGTTTTAAACAAGTATTGCAGCAATTACCTAGTCTAAACGCTGGACCTTTTAAACAAGGTGAACCGCCCCGCTTTTCGCCTCAGCGATTAAGCTTACAAAGCTATGGTTTTTTAGCACAAATCGCTAAAACGCCGGAGGAAAAACTTAACTGGCTAGAAAAGCGTATTCAGTTATTGACTGAATTAAAGATTGAAGATTTAAGGTATGGTTTTGATGAAGCGAATCGTTTAAGCCAGTTGATTCAAGCTCAGTTGCAAGCGGCGGTTCTACTTGAACAATTACAACGCCCAGAACAGCTTGCCAAACAAATGCAAACCAATCTTGCTAGCCTTGAAGATTGGCAAAAAAATGGCGGCAGCGTGACTAGCCAACCAGTGCTGCAAAGTGTTTATAACTATTTAGTATTGGCGATGAGTCATCCTACGGCTTTTGCTAAAGCGCCTAAATCGCTGGATAAGCTATTAAAAACCATTCATAACGAATGGGTTGTAGCGCCTGTAACACCCGATTATAACCAAGCACAGCAGCTTAAACTAAGCCTGTTAGAAGCCGGTTATAGGTTTGGGTTACAGCAACAAACATCGCAAGGCTTGGCGACTGAAATACACGTGCTACAAGAAGGTGCTAATTGGCGGGGCTTGGCAGAGACTCGACCTGATTTGCATCAGGCGCTACAAGCGTTAGCAGCGGGCTTGCTAGATTTAACAAAACCCTAGCATCTAACAAACTTACTAGCTGTTGCTGATACCAAGCAACGGCTTGTAAGGCTTTAAACTCGCGGCTGGCTTGTAATAAAGGTGGCAACGCATGAATTTGCTCAACAGGCATTTCAATCAATTCAGCCGCAGCGCTAATGCCTAACAACCAACGCCCTTGTGAACCGGCTAAACGTAACCAATGGTGTGATAAAGAAGATAAAGAAGCCTGCGCTGCTAGGTTTAATAATTGGCTAAAATCTAATACACGCGTTTCAGCGTCTAAAAGCCCCGCCTTGCCTTGCCCCACAACATAAGCTGCTTCTAAAGCAAACCAGTGCTTATCTTGGTGAAACATTACTAAAGGCAGTTGCTTAATCATTCGGCTTTACTCTGCCCTTTTAACCAATTCAAAAATACTGCATCTAGGTCTAATAAAGTAACCGGCAACCCATTAAAAACCAATAAACTGGTTACAAAAGGTTGCAGGTATTCCGGTAACGAAGGCGGTGGTGGTTGTAGTTGGCTAGTCGGCACATCAACAACATCCAGTAATTGATCAACTCTTAAACCACTGTGCATAGCATTAGTTTTACCTAATAAAATAGAAGAAGCAGTAGCCGTCGCACGATTCACCACAGCACTTAGTTGCAGTAATTCATAGAGACTAATCACTGATTCAATATCACCGCGTATATTCATTACGCCTTCAACGGATGCTGGCATAGCCGGTAAAAAATACACTTTCGTATCACCAGGTATCACTTCTTTTATCACAGCACCATAAAAAGCAAAATACTGATCTGCCAGCCTAAAAATCACTAATTTAACCACGGGTTCATCAACATCAATAATGCTTTGCTGATTAGTTTTTTGCGCCGTTAAGAGTTGATCTAATTGACTCATACCTTATCCTTACCAACAACCACTTGGTTACGCCCTTGATTTTTGGCTTGATAAAGCGCTTCATCAGCTGCCATACGTAAGTCTTCAGGTCGGTTATAATCAGGATAAAAACTAACGCCTGCACTAAAAGTCACGTTAAACTGACGATTACCCGCATTAAAGATAATTTTTGAAAAATCTTCACGCAGCTCGTTAACCAATGCTTCTGCTTTTTCAGGCGTTAAATTTTTAAGCAGCAGCGCAAACTCTTCACCACCATAACGGCCAATAATATCAGTGGTTCTTAAACGGTGTTTTAGTAAACGCGCAATAGCAACAATGACCTGATCGCCTGCCATATGGCCGTAAGTATCGTTAACGGTTTTAAACTTATCTAAGTCCAACATAACTACTGCTAACGTTTCTTTTTGGCGTATTGCGTGGGCTAAAGAAGTACTCATCATTTCAGTGGTGGTCGTGTGATTATACAAACCTGTCAAACTGTCTTTGGCCATTAAACCGCGCAAAGTACGCATACGCTCAGCACGCAAAGCCACAGAAGCAACTAAGTCTTCTGGAACAACCGGCTTGGTAATAAAGCCTTCTACACCAACTTGCATGGCTTTAAACTGTTTTTTACGATTGGTTTCACTGGATAAAAACACAATCGGTAAACCTACATACTCGGGTACTTGGCGAATAATAGCCGCGACTTCAACCCCATCGCAATTAGGCATATACATATCGGCTAAAACTAAATCTGGATTAAAACCCCTTAACGCATCAAGCACTAGCTCAGGCTTATGAATTTGTTGCACCAACATCCCTGCCTTTTCTAAAATAAGGCTGTGGTATTCCGCCACTTCAGATTCATCATCAAGCACCAAAATACGAAAAGGTTCTTCTTGTTTATCGCACACTAAATCATCAATCGCAGCAGCGAGTTCCAAAGGTTTAGCAGGCTTAATAAAATAAGCTGAGCAGCCAGCCCTTACCGCACTTAAACGTGCTTCAAAATCTTCACGCCCCGACAACACGATGGAAGGCAGGTGTTGTCCGTTAATCCCTTTTAAGCTTGCCAACTCATCAGTACCTGCTGTCTTACCTTGTGGAAAAAAAACATCCATGACCACTGCATCGGGGCGTTTTTTTAATACCGCCTGATGAAATGCACTGGTTTCAGTAAAGTGCTCTATCTGATAACCAAAACAGCGCAATTGACAGGCTAAATGATCGACCTGTTCTAATTCATCGTCACAAATATAAACCAATGGACTGTGACTAGAAGAGCGCATGGCTACTGTTTCTTCTACATCAAAAAAAGGTGCATCTAAAACACAATCATTTTTCAAATCACTGTAAGCAAGAATCTGTACCTGTGCTGCTACTTGATGCATTAAACTAATCAGCGTATCTGGCCAATCAGAAGGTGTACAATCAGCAGGTAAATCCATGAACTGTTGTGTATACGCTTCCGCTTTGTCTGCCGCATTGGCTAAATCAATAAAACCAAATGATTTACCCGTGCCTTTTAGACTATGAAAAGCACGGTGCAGCTCAACAGCCAGCACACGATTCATTTCTGGATCAGATCTTAATAAGTTAAAATGCTGTTGAGCTTGCGCTAATCGCTTCGGTAGCTGCTCTACAAAACTTGCCCTTAAACGCGCTATTTTTTCTTGTAACGATGGCTTTTTGCTACTCATATTTGAATACTCCCAACCCGAAAATGGGCTTAATCAACTAGCGATTACCATAACGTTACTAATTGCAGCAGGTAAGGTTTCTTCCATACTAAAATCTTTCATAATACAAGCGTTTATCGTTGGTGCTTGCGCCCAAGCCGCTTTAGGATCATCGCCTGTTAATAAAATAAACGGTAACTGGCTACCTTGGCTTTGTAGCTCTTGATAAAGATCGACACCGCTCATAAAAGGCATATTCATATCGCTAACAACTAGCGCTATACCAGCTTCTTGACCTAATAGCGCCAACGCATCAATCGCATTTTCTGTTTGAAATACTTGATGACCTTCATCTTCTAAAACAGCAGCGATCATTTCGCTGGCTAAAGCATCATCATCAACAACTAAAATTTGCATAGTATCCTCATAAATATGTCACTTATTATTGCTTGAGTTAATCTAATCAAGCAAAATTTTCAAGGTGTCGACCAAGCTATTCTGGTCAAAACTGCCTTTAACAATATAGGCATCGGCACCTACTTCTATACCACGCCGTCGATCACTTTCTTTTTCACGAGAAGTAATAATGATAATGGGTATATTTTTATAAGCCGCTTCTTCACGCAAACAAGCCGTTAAAGTGAATCCATCCATAATCGGCATTTCGACATCGGTTAATACCGCATCAAATACTTCGGCGCGGGCTTTATCTAAACCCTCTTGCCCATGTTCAGCTAAAGTTACTTGATAACCCCAAGCTTCTAAAACATCCCGTTCAATTTCACGAGTATTTAACGAATCATCGACTACCAAAATATGCTTGCGTACTTGCTCATCAACACTAGTTGTATGACTAGTAACTAAACCTCTTAGTTGACGCGCTTTATCTAATAAATAAGGAACATGTATCAGGCTTACCAAAGCATTATCACCGGCTGTCACCATACCAGAAATCAATGCATTACCTTGTAAATGTTCAGGTAACTGCTTAATCACCAAGTCACGCTCATCTAACAGCGCATCAATAATAAGCGCTAGTTTTTCAGTATGTACGCAGATAACCAACAAGATTAAATCTTTATTTTTAGACTGTAATGATTTTTTAGCCTGATTAAGCATTACAGGTAAAGTAATTAAATCGGTTAACTTTACCACTGGTACAAACTCATTGCGAATAATAACTGCGCTGCGATCAACAACCTTAATTAAAGAAGTTTCTGGCACACTAACAAGCTCGGCAATGTATTGGGCAGTAAAACCAAGTTCATAACCAGCAGCACGAATTAGCAGCACGCGCATTTTAGCCAAAGAAAGTGGCAAACGCAGCGTAAAGCAAGTGCCTTGATCAGGCTTGGTTTGTAGACTAATCACTCCTTGCAACTCATCAATAATGGCGCGCTTAACCACATCCATACCAACGCCACGCCCTGATACTTCAGTAATCATGCTGCTGGTAGAAAAACCGGGTAGAAAAATTAAGTCCATGATCGTTTGCTGACTCATTTCGGCTAACTCAGCCGTAGTTACCAATCCCTTTTTTAAAGCTTTATCACGAATTGCTTCTAAGGATAATCCTGCCCCATCATCACTAATATCAAGCAATACCCAGCCAGCATCTTGACGCGCGGTAATCTGCACTAAACCTTGTGGTGGCTTGCCTTTTTTCTGGCGCTCAGCCGGTGTTTCAATACCGTGATCTAACGCATTACGCAGTAGGTGAATGACCGGATCTGCAAGCTGGTCGATCATTTGTCGATCCAGCTCAATCTCACTGCCTTGAATACGGCACTCGACTTGCTTGTCGAGTGAACGTGCCATTTCCCGCACCAAACGTGCTGCAGAATCTAAAACAATGCCCAGCGGTAACATACGCATTTGTAGTGTTTTATCGTGTAGCTCTTGCATAAGACGATCTTGTGCCTGCACCGTTTCACGAATGTTGTATGAAAACTGCTGCATCGCCGCTAAATTAGGTTGATTATTTTCAACCTGCTGTTCTAACTGACGCGCTGTGATGGCTAACTCACGCATACCCGCATGATTAGAAACCAATTCACCCATCAACTTTATTAATTCTTCTAGCTTATTTAACTTAATACGAACCGTATCCGAGGCTTTTAAACTGGGTTTATTAAGGCTGGATTGCGTAGCCTTCTTTGTTGACTTATCAACAACAAGGTTATCAACAGTGGTAGCAGCAGGTGCTTTCTTCAATAATTCAGGGTTTTCTGCTACAGCAGTTAAATGCTTACAAAAATCTGATTGCGGCGACGTTAATTCAGCAACTTGTCCCACTTCAGCTAAAGCATCCACTTGATCGGTTAGCGTATCAACCCCTTGGTAAAGCAAGCGACTGACCGCTGGGGTTAGAGTCAAACGCTTATCACGCAGCGCACTTAATACATCTTCTAAGCTATGCGCGATTTGGGTAATTGGGCCCAGCTTTAGCATCCTTGAAGAGCCTTTTAACGTATGTGCAGAACGAAATAAACCATTAATATTTTCTGCATCATACTGCTGCTCTAACTCAGCCAAACCCAATGCTAAGCGTCCTAAATGGTCTTTAGCTTCTTCAATAAAACGTACAATGAATTTTTTAATATCTAAAGCCATGCCTACCTCTTAATGACTAGCTAACACTTGTAAGTGACGTTGACTAAGAAAGATAACGGGTGCAGCGGGTAAAGGTAACGGAATCCATTGTGTACCATCACCCACGTCAGGATTAGCCGTCAGTATGCGTAATACCGTTTGATAAGACCTAATGGCGGCTTGGGGTTGTTGTTCTTGACGGTAAATATCAGCCAAATAATAATGCGCCGACCAGCATTCAGGGTAGGTGTAAACTGCTTTTTTGAACCACTGAATAGCTTCATCCATCTGCTGCTGCCACTTACAACTTAAACCGTTCATTAACATCACATCAATCGACCAAGCATCAACAGCAAAAGCTTGGTTAAGTAAAAATTTCGCCTGTTCAAAATTTTGATTATTTAACACCAGCCAACTTTTTAATAAACGTGCAGCTTGCTGTTCTTGACCTGCTGCCAATAATTGATCTAACTGGTATAAAGCACGCGCTTGCTGACCGTCTATCACCCATTGCTGAATAGTTTTTATATCAACTAATGGTAAGCACGTTGAACTAGCGATTGGCACAGGCAAAGCCGTAAAATTTACTGCTGCAGGAGCAGTTGTTGCAACAGTTTCAATAAACTCACTGGGCGACTTGACGACTTTGGATAACTCGCTTGAACGGTAAACCTGACCTTTAACAAAATAATACTGATTTTGCTGCTCAACTAATTCAAAAACACCCAAGTCATTACCCAAAGTTTCTGAACTGCCTAAAAGCAATATCGCATTAGTATTCATTAAATTATAAAATTTATTTTGAATTAATCGGCGGGTTTCTAAATCAAAATAAATCGACACATTACGAAAAAAAATAATGTCATAATCACTCAAGTGCTGAGGTAATACAGGCGCTAATAAATTTAAATGGTGAAAAGTAACCTGCTGGCGAATGTCAGAAATTAACTGGTAGCGATAATTTTGTAGTTTAAAATAACGTTTACGCAGCGCAGGATCAACGCCACGAAAAGAGAACGCTGAATACAATCCTTGCTGGGCTTTTTTTAAAATATTGTAATCTAAATCGCCCGCATCAATGCGTATTAACTTAGCTGCTGCTTCACCTAACGCTTCGCGCAGGGCAATCGCTAAACTGTAAGGTTCTTCACCTGAAGAGCAGCCAGCACTTAAAATGCGTAGGGGTGTTGTAGGTGATTTTATTGCCTGTATTTGAGGAACTAAATAATCAACGACTAACTGAATTTGTTCAGGTTCACGAAAGAAATACGTTTCGTTTACGGTTAACTGATTAATCAGCTAATTAAAAGCATCACTGTTTTGACTAATCAACTGCCGATAATCAGCCAAGCTAGCACAAGCAGTTTCAATCATGTTGCTTTGCACGGCTTTACTTAACCGTTCACTGGCGATGCCTTCTAATAACAAGCCACAATGCTGATAAACCATTGCTTTAATAGCAGCTAACTCACTCACGCTCATAAACAGCCCTGTTGCAAACTAGCTAAATACGTTACGGGTTTAAGCTGCACAATTTTCAACATCGCATTGGCTAGTTGACTTAAAGGCAATTCAAGGTGGACAACACCGGCCTTGACTGTTTCACCATTCATACCATAAATAACCGAACTGGCTTCATCTTGTGCTAGGGTAAGACCCTGCCGCTTATGAATTTCAGTCATACCTAACACACCATCGCGCCCCATACCTGTCATGATAATACCCACGGCATTTTTACCATAAACTTGTGCAACAGAAGCCAACATTTCATCACAACTCGGATGATAAATGTCACTATCAACACGCGCTTTAAGCTTCACCCGAAAATCAGGTGTTAGCGTCAGGTGCTGTTCAGAAGGCGATAAATAAATAGTTCCCACCACAAGTAACTCACCCTCTTCAGCTACTTTAACAGGCAAACAACATAAGCCAGATAACCAGTGCGCCATCCCTTCAATAAAACCATTGCTAATGTGTTGAGCAATCACGATAGGTGCAGCAAAATTAGCAGGTAATGCCGACAACAGATAAGCCAAGGCTTGCGGGCCGCCGGTAGAGGTAGCAATGGCAAAAATAGGTGAATCAACGCATTTAATAGGGCTAGCAATAATCGGACGAGCAATAATTGAACGCAGCACAACAGTCTTAGTGTTAGGCTCAACCGTTGGGTTCATTTGCTTGCAAGACTGTAAACGTGTAATCACTGGCACACCCGATAAAAGTCGAACTTTATCCACCAGTAATTGCATTTCTTCAAGGTTAAAACTGGGCTTAATAATCACATCTAAAGCACCATGATCTAACGCTTGGTAAGCTAACTCTGCATCCGTCTCACTGCTGATAACTAAAATAGGCACAGCCTTGTGGTGCATAATAAAATCTATCGCCTCAATGCCACTCATCACTGGCATATTAAGATCCATCGTAACTAGATTAGGGCGCAGCGCCTGCACCAAAGTAATCGCTTCTTTACCATTAGTTGCTTCTGCGACAACTTCAATATCCTCTTGCTCTTCTAAAATCTCACGCAGCATGGCACGCGCAACACTGCTGTCATCAACAATTAACACTCTAATTTTATTGGTTAATAGCATTTTTCAACCCTGAATTAATTTCTTAACCATCTTATTTGCTAACTAGTTTAATATTTTTCACCTAATGCTTGTTGATTAAATGCTTTCACCAAATCACTTAAATCATTAGCCATTTCAATCATCGCCTCACTCACCCCTGTTATATTACGCACCGACTGAGCATTGTGGCTACTGGCATTGGCAATATCGTGCAGGGCAACAACCACTTGATTACTGGCTATTTTTTGTTGCTTGGTGGACAGCGAAATTTGCTGTGCAGCGTTGCTTGTACGGCTAGCCGCTTTAACTAAAGCATTTAAGTCTTGAGCTGTTTCTGAACTGACTTGCATACCCAATTGAATCGAGCCAGCACCTTTTTCAGACGTAATGACTAAACGATTGATCGAATCTTGGATTTCTTGAATGCGGTCTTCTATTTCATGGGTCGAATCGGTCACGCTGTCGGCTAAACGACGAATCTCGCTGGCAACCACTGAAAAACGCTTACCCGATTCGCCGGCACTAGACGCTTCTAATGCCGCATTAAAAGCAATTAACTTGGTTTGGTCTGCAAGGGTATTAATTAAATCCATAACCTTGCTAATTTCTTTAGATTTACTACCTAGCTGCATAATCTCTTGTAGGCTGCTAGCGCTGTCTTGGTGAATATCGGCCATGCGTAGTTGTAAATGCTGCATGGCTTCCGCACCTTTTTTACTGCTGTCTAAGGCTAAATTAGCCACATCAACAACCGACTGGGAATGGTCGGCAATTTGTGTAGAAGAAGCCGATAATTCTTCCATGGTTGAAGTGATTTCTGCCACTGACGACGACATTTGCTCAACCGCTGCCGCCATCGACTGACTCACTTCTTGTTGTTTATTCGTATTACGACCCACTAAACCTGCCGTTTTCGCTAAGCGGCCTGCCGTTGCCGTTAAGGTTTTAGAACTGCCTAACACGCCGCTAATCGCCCACTCTAAACGCTCTAACAAACTATTGGTTTTGTCCGCCAAGTCACCTAACTCTGCTTTATCTGACGTGGTTAAGCGCTTTGAAAGGTCTAAGGTGTGAGTAATAACGCTTAACTCTTGTTGAAAATGAACCAAGGGACGACTTAAAGAAGTGGCTAGAGGATAAAAGAATACCAAGCTAACCAATAAAAGCAGGCCACCCACCAATAAAGAAAAGTACAATTGCTTGATGATAGGGTTCATAAACTCACTCAGGGGCACTTCAACAACAAGGTAACGCTGTAAATCTTCAAGCCAAATAACACCAACAAACAATGATTGCCCTTGGTAGGTTACCTGCTTAACCTGTTGTTCTTTATTTTTTAATAAAGACTGTCTCTGGTGTGGCGGTAAGGTTAGTAATAATTGAACTTGCTGAACTAACTTCCACAACACCTTCTTCACTAGCCAAGGATGCTCGTCCTTGATTGCCTAAACGATAATTACTGATTAACTTGGCTAGTTGGGTCATATCTAAACCCACGCCAGCAACAATTAAAGGTTCACCTAATCGATTAAATTTATTACCACTATAATTCACAAACATTTGCAGTTGTTGGCTAGTAAACTCATTATGATCTAAGTTAAGTTCGTAAGGTTTTAAGCTATATAAATAATCAAAATACCAAGTATGTTCAGTATGGTTTTCTATTATTTCGGCAGTATTTAAATTAGCGGCGAAGTGGTGGTAAACCATTTGATTACCATCATTGGCTACAAAAAAAACTGAGGCTAAATTTAACTGTTGAAAAGCTAATGACATTTCATTGCTAATACTGGCTAACTCTGTTTCTGGCATCCCTTTTTCTATCCAGCGCTCAATAAAAGTATTATTGGCTAGGCTACGTGACAAATACAGGCTAGGTGCTAATTCTAAGGCAACTTCAGCACCTAGGTGAGCTAGTTGGGCAGGAAGCTCATGTTCTATAAGGCCTTCAATACGGCTTTGTTTGTAAAGACTTGATTGCACCACCAATGACAAAATTGTCATTAAGGTAAAAATTACGCCAAAAGAAAGAAATAGCCGCAAACGCAAAGACAACTTTGTCCAAAAGAGCTGCATAGTAAAGCCTTTAAAAAGGGGGGGTAAACGTGCAGATAAAACTAGTTTCTATAGCCTAATAAAGCAAGCTAAACTTAAAAACGAAGCAAACAGCCTAAGTTTTCTTGATTATCAGGTACTAACCTACAAGTAGCAGGTCAATACCTGAAGCAAGTTTTCTAAGACACGCTTTATAGCTTGAACTTATTCACCAAAGTTTTTAAAGCCTCAGCACGCTTAACCAAAGCTTGGTTAACGCTTTGTGTTTGTTCAGTGGAGCTGCTGCTTTCTGTCGCTAAGTCATTAATTCGTACCATACTTTGGCTAATTTCTGCAGCAACACTACTTTGTTCGCGAGCGGCCTGAGCTATCTGTAAACCGTGATCTCTAACCAAAGCAACACTTAAACTAATGCTATTCAGTGCTTCACCTGCTGCTGCTGCTTGATTAACGCAAGCTTCTGCCTGCTGTGTACCCTGATTAATAACTGTTGAAACATCAATTGCTGCGGCCTGAACTTCAGCAATAATACGATCAATTTCACCCGTGGCTTGCTGAGTACGACTAGCAAGTTGACGTACTTCATCAGCAACCACAGCAAAGCCTCGACCATGCTCACCCGCACGCGCCGCTTCGATGGCAGCATTTAACGCCAATAAATTCGTTTGTTCAGCAACAGCAGAAATGGTTTCAATAACTTTACCGATATTTTCACTACCCGTGTTTAAACGCTGAATAACCGACAACATACTATTCATTTGCTGCGATAAATCATTAATAGCTTTAATAGTGTTTGAAACAACGCCTTGCCCTGCGGCTGTTTGTGCTTGAGCTTTTTCAGTGGCACTTAAAGTCGCATCAGCGTGCTCGGCCATTTCTACTGAAGAGGCCGCCATTTGATTACTTGCAGAAGCCACTTGGTCTGTTTCAGCTAATTGAGCATTGGCTAGATGGCGGCTTTGCTGGCTATTTTCTAGCATTTGATCTGCTGAAGTAGCTAAGTCATTAGCTGTTTCGGTGACTTCACCAATCACTTCAGCAAGGGTGTGGGTGTGCTGATTAAACGCATTAAATAAACTACCTAATTCATCTTTATATTTATCACTTAGACGTATAGTTAAATCATTTTCCATACTTTTAAGACGTTTAATACTGCGTGCAATAGGCTTAACAACACTACGCTGCACTTGCCAAGTAATAATGCTACCCATACCTAAAATTAATACTGCTAGTAAACCCATAAATAGCCAAACCGCACCCGTTGCCATCGCAACTTGCTTACTAATAACTTTTGATGATTCACCCAATAAGTGCATCCCAATAACTTGCCCTCTATCATTTAATATAGGCAATTGTGTAGCAAACCAATCAGTAGCTAATTGCGATTCAACTTGCTTAAAATTATTTAAATCAATTAAACTAGCAAAATCTCTCGCATATTGATTAAACCAATTATTATTAGCTAATAAATACTCACCAATAGTATTGTTTTTAGAAATACTTGATGATTCGTTAAGGCTTTTATTAAATAATATGATATAAGCTTGGTCATCAGCCTCAAAATCACGGCTAACACTACCCACACCTTGCAATACCTCTAAACTACCTAAATACTGACCGTCATAGAAAATAGGCGCAAGACCACGTACCGCAAAACCAGCCTGATCTATTTCGTCTGATATAGTGAAAGGACGTTTTTCAGCCATTATTTTTTTGATGGATGCTCTAAACAATAAATCATCACCATAAACATTAGGACTCCAGTTACGCAACCAAGAGCGCCCTTCTGCGGTGTGAATTTGAATCCTTAAACCACGATAATTAGTGCTGTCTGCAAAAATTTTAATGATTTTATTAATAACATCCAATGCTTCTTCACGCACATCAGCATAAATATACTCTTTAATTAATTGATTATTTGCTAACATAACCGCCAAACCCAAACCAAACTCTTCCTTTGCTTTAAGGCGCTCATTTAAAACAACTTTAAGACTATTACTACGTTCTTGCATAACTTTTTCAATAAGTGTATTTCTATAATCTAGAATATACAGCAATCCAAAAATCAAAAAAGCACCACCCGACAGAACGATGATAGCGAGTAGTCTTTGCCGAAGCGTTAACGAGTTAAACACTTAATTCTGCTTGAATTAACTTTAGTGAAGCTTGTTTTATTGGCTGAAGTAAAAGGATACACAAATAGACTAAAACTTTCATTCTGTAAAATTAGTGTATTCATGCTAATATCAGCAGTTGTCAACACCTTTAATCTGATCTTTCTAATAAACAGTCAATATTCTAAGGAGGATTTTTTGCAATCCACTCCCTCATCGCAGAACTCAGTAAACAGTGATGGTAAAAAAATGGAGGCAAAGCAGCTTATCTTAAAACGCTTCATGCTTTTTTTATTATTCTTTACAACGGTTTTTCTTGTTATTAGCCTCCCCGTTTTTTTTCAATACCAAAACAGCTTGCAAGAACGGCTTTTAGCACAAGAAGAAGCCTCGGTTGTTTCTGCTACACAAATGATTCAAAAAGAAATGTATGAACAACTACATCTACTTGACTTAATCGTTCAATCTTATGCATTAAATAAATATTTAAACGAAGGCACTTTAAAACAAAAAATACACTTAGAAGAATCACTTAAAAACATATCAACAACCTACCATCGTTTTGATCAAATCCGATTACTTGATAATTCTGGACTAGAAATCATGCGTGTTAATCTAGTTGATAATAAAGGGCAGCTGGTCGCTGAAAGCGATTTACAAAATAAATCATCACGCTATTATTTCAAAGCTGCCCAAAAAATGCCTGTGGGTCAAGTTTATGTTTCTACACTTGATTTAAACATTGAGCACGACCGTATAGAAATACCTTATAAACCCACCTTACGTTTTACAACACCATTAAAAGATGCTGATGGTAATCGCATAGGTGCATTAGTTATTAACTACCTAGCCAAAGGTATGCTAGTACGCTTTCGCCAATTAATGACACAAAGAATAGATCAGCAGGGTATGGGCTATTGGCTTAGCAACCATGAACGCGGCAATGAATGGGGTGCTGATCTAGGCAAACCAGAACACAAATTTGAAACCTTATACCCTAAAGCTTGGCCAGTTATTAGTGCAAAGTTATTAGTGCAAAGTTATTAGTGCAAATAAGTCAGGTATCTTTCAGTCAGATAACGGTATATTTCGTTACCACAGTATTGAGCCTCTTAACTTCTTAGATAATCAACCCGCTCATTTTAATACTGCCCACCAGTCATTAATTTCACAAGAATCCTATGAAAACACTAACTGGAAGCTTGTTATATTTATACCGTATGAATTAATTAATACCCAATCTTTTTTATACCAGCCTTTAGGTAAAATACTAATAATTATTTTTATGACACTTATTGTATGCATTGCTATCCTAAGTGCTATTTTTAGTGTTCAGAGGCAAGTTCGCCAACAAGAACAGCAACAAAATCTAGCGATTCTAGAAAAACAAGCCAATAAAGATATGCTAACTGGCATTAATAATCGTCGGTATTTTTACGAGCAAGGTGAATTAGAAATTAAACGAGCGGTGCGCCATAAAACGCCTTTAGCTTTATTAATGCTAGATGCCGACCACTTTAAAAAAGTTAACGATACTTATGGCCATGCCGCCGGTGATTTAGTGCTTAAAGACCTAACCAAAACAGTCTTACGCAAGATTGACTTATTCGGCAGAATAGGTGGTGAAGAGTTTGCGGTACTTCTACCTAATACTCATACAAACCAAGCCCTTGAAATCGCTGAACGTTTGAGAGTAAAACTCGCAAAACAACAAGTACCTTTACCTAAAAATGGGCATATTCACTACACAGTATCCATTGGTTTAATCATGCTAACACCTGAAAGAAAACAGCTAGATAAACTCTTCCAAAAAGCCGATATTGCCCTTTATAAAGCAAAAGAACAGGGTCGTAATTGCGTTGTTGTTTACAATAAAGCGTTAGAAGAAAAATTGGACTAATCATTCAAGCAGTTCACTGATGCAGTAAACCCAAAAAATCGCTAAGATAGACCCATTATTTTTATACCTCATTTATTCTTATCAAGTATTCAGGACACTCATGCCTCAACAACAGCCCACCCAACGCAAAATACTGGTTACCAGCGCTTTACCCTATGCCAATGGCCCTATTCACCTAGGTCATTTGCTGGAATACATTCAAACCGACATTTGGACACGTTTTCAAAACAACTATGGCAACCTGTGTACCTTTGTTTGTGCCGATGATGCACACGGTACAGCCATTATGTTACGCGCTGAACAAGAAGGCATTACACCTCAGCAGCTTATTGATCGCGTAAGATTAGAACACCATGAAGATTTTAAAGGTTTTCAGATTCACTTTGATAACTACCACTCCACCCACTCAGAAGAAAATCGCTATTTTTCAGAGCTAATCTATACCCGTTTACGTGATGCTGGGCACATTGCAAGGCGTGACATAGAACAGATGTTCGACCCAGAAAAAGGCATTTTCCTAGCCGACCGCTTTATTAAAGGTACTTGTCCTGAATGTAAAACAGAGGACCAGTATGGCGACAACTGTGAAAAGTGCTCGGCCACCTATTCACCCACCGAGCTAATTAACCCACGTTCCGCCATTTCAGGTGCAACACCTGTCTTAAAATCGTCCGAACACTACTTCTTTAAACTGCCTGACTTCCAGCAATTTCTAGCCGAATGGACGCAAGATGGCCGCCTGCAAGATGAAGTCGCCAACAAGCTAAAAGAATGGTTCAGCATTGATCTGCAAGAATGGGATATTTCTCGTGATGCGCCCTATTTTGGTTTTGAAATCCCTGATGCACCGGGTAAATATTTTTACGTTTGGCTAGATGCACCCATTGGCTACCTAGCTAGCTTTAAAAACCTTTGCGACAAGCGAACTGACTTAAACTTTGATGACTACTGGAAGCCCGATTCTACCGCTGAGGTTTATCACTTCATTGGTAAAGACATCGTTTATTTCCACGCCTTATTTTGGCCTGCCATGTTGCAAGGTGCTAATTTCCGCACACCCAATAGCGTTTACTGCCACGGTTTTATAACGGTTAATGGCGCTAAAATGTCTAAATCACGTGGCACTTTTATTAAAGCACGTACCTATTTAGACCACTTAAACCCTGAACACCTGCGCTACTACTTTGCTGCCAAGCTCACTAGCCGTGTCGATGACTTAGACCTTAACTTTGAAGACTTTGCTTTTCGTGTCAATTCAGACCTAGTTGGCAAGCTAGTGAACATTGCCAGCCGCTGCGCTGGTTTTGTTAAAAAAGGTGGCGGCGTATTAAGTAAAATGAGCGAACCGGCACTTTACCAGCGTTTTGTGGATGCCGGTGAAAGCATTGCCGCCGATTACGAGCGCCGTGAATATGGCCGCGCTATGCGCCAAATTATGGAACTAGCCGATGAAGCCAATACTTGGATTAACGACCAAGCACCTTGGGTGGTTGCCAAGCAAGAAGACCAAGATGCCCAAGTGCAAGGCATTTGCTCAACGGGTATTAACCTTTTCCGTGTGCTGATGGTTTATTTAACGCCTGTGCTACCTGCCATGTCTAAAACCACCGCTGATTTCTTGAAAATTAACAGTATGAATTGGCAAAGCCGTGTTCAGCCGCTAGAAGACCATGCCATAGAAACCTTTAAGCCTATGATGCAACGGGTTGATGAGAAGCAAATCGAAGCCTTGTTAGCCGCCAGTAGTGAAGATGTAGTAAAAGAACTGGCTTTACAGGCAGGTACTGAAGAAGTCGTTCAAGAAGACAGCCCACTGAAAAAAGAACCCATTGCTGATGAAATCAACTTTGATGATTTTATGAAGGTTGATTTACGCATTGCCAAAATCATTAAGTGCGAAGCCGTTCCTAAGGCAAATAAGCTACTGAAACTCACCCTAGATTTAGGTGGCGAAACTCGCACAGTTTTCTCTGGTATTAAAAGTGCTTATAAACCAGAAGAACTGGAAGGCAAGCTAACCGTGATGGTGGCTAACCTTGCCCCCCGCCAAATGAAGTTTGGTTTGTCGGAGGGCATGGTATTAGCAGCCGGCGACGGCAGTGATATTTATATACTAGAACCGCACGAAGGCGCACAGCCGGGTATGCGTGTAGTTTAAATGCTGTTTTAAGCAGCTCTAAAACGTAAAGTCCAATGGGCTAAAAAGATGACTCCAATAACGGGTGCAAAAAAGCTAACTAAAGGCAAAATAGTTGCCGAATAGATAAGCATTAAGCCCAATGTTGGAGTGATCTGAGTTAAAGAACTGACCTGCTGAAATTCTTGATCGCTTAACACCACTTGCCCAACATCTAACAAAAGTGCGTAGCGGAAAAATAAAAAGCCCAAAAACCACAGCCAAATAATATTCACTAAAGGAATAAACAGCAGCGGCACACCTAGCAACAAAAGCAATAATAGAAAAGCCCCGTAACCTAACATTTTCATACTCAAACCAAAAAAACTGCCATGCCCTTGGTATTCAACATTAGGGTAGTGAATATCCCGCACTGCCTTAATTAGGCTATCCGTCATAAACGATGTAATTAAAATCGCCAACAACAGCACCAGATAACTACCTAATAAAAAACTTACAGCGCCAACTAACAAGGTGAACATCATCATGATAGTCCAAACCAGCAACCCTCCAACCAAGGGAATACCAGCAACCCACTGTTCAGCCTGCGTTGCTGTTTCATTAAACTCGACAACATAAGCGTTTTGAGTTATCCAATCGCCCGTTAAAAATAACGCTAAAAAGCTATAACCTAGTAGCGAAACTAACGCCATAGCAATTAAAAAAGGTAACAATAAACGCCATAAAATAGCAGGATGTTTAAGGTCTAACAGGGTTTTCCAAAGCAATAACTTCATTGTGTGTTTAGCCTATAAAATTCAATAAATCCTTAAAAAGCTAAATAGCAGGCATAAAAAAACCCACCAATTAAGGTGGGTTCTTTAGAAGCTAACTGATTAAAAATCAGTTGAACTCAATGTTATTAGATAACTTGAATGTTCGCAGCTTGCTTGCCTTTAGGACCAGTGGTCACATCAAAGGAAACTTTCTGGTTTTCAGCCAAAGACTTGAAGCCTTGTGATTGAATTTCAGAGAAGTGAGCAAATAGGTCGTCGCCACCGTCATCAGGAGTAATAAAGCCAAAACCTTTAGTGTCGTTAAACCATTTTACTGTGCCGTTAGCCATTTCGATAATACCTTATAAAAAATTAGATTCAGAACTGATAGGAATAATTTCCAAAGCTCAATAGTGCGGGAATTAAGATAGGCCTAATCAAGAACTGGGGTTACCGAAAACTTATAGCTAAACTTCGATCACAGTACTGTCAAAAACACTTATTACTACCTTGCAACCAACGAATGCTAGATTGCTCTTATTTTAAAGTTAAGTCAACCAATATTTTGAATTATTTTCTTTGGTTCTGATAACGGGTTAAAATTCTATCTAGCTGATTAGAAAATTCGCGCCTATCTGCTTGACTTAAAGCTGCTGGCCCACCCGTTTGAATACCGCTGCTACGCAGAGTGTCCATAAAATCACGTATATTTAACCGTGCTTTAATCGTATCTAGCGTATACAACTCGCCTCTTGCATTCAGTGCCAAACAACCTTTCTCTATAACTTCAGCCGCCAAGGGAATATCGCTAGTAATCACCAGATCACCGCTTTCTACTCTGCGTACTATCTCATCATCAGCCACATCAAAACCCTGCATGACTTGAATGGCACTAATCCATTCTGAATTAGCCGGCACACGAGAGGGTTGGTTAGCTACCATAATAAGTGGAATGTTCACTCGTTCTGCCGCTTTAAATAAAATGTCACGCAAAACACCGGGACAAGCATCGGCATCAACCCAAATTTTCATTTACTTTCCTGTACTTAGCACTTAATTTGAAAATTTAATTTAAAAAATAATAAATTATTTAGGATAACGTGAGGAGAGGTGAGGAGAAACACTTAATTTAATTATAAGGTCACCCAAATGGAGATGGCCCCTATAGCCACATCCCGGCACACAGCTCCATCATTACCGTTGCTCCCTTCCGGGCCTGGCGGGGTTCATGATTTCGTGTTGCGAGAGGACCAATAAGGGCCACCATAAAAACATTACTAATTACTAAACAACCATTGCTATTTGATTGCGAGCTGCATGATAGCAATTGAAAACTAATGAGGCAAGCGTTAATAAAAAATACTTAACAATCAAAAAATTGCATACATCTAATCACTCTAAACTAAACTTAGCGTCGCACATCAGTAACCGTAAAACGCCCCACTAACTGCTGTAAGCTTTGGGTGGAATGTTTAACCTGATGTGCGCTGTCTTGCAACTCTTGCATCACTTGACTCATTTCACCCGATGCCACCTCAACTTGTCGAATGGAAGCACCATAAAAGTGACTACGCTCATCGAGTTGAGTAATAATACTCAACATTTTCTCCACAGCTTGATGTAACTCAGTATTTTCTGAACTAGCGGACTCAGCATCTTTTAAACGTTGATCGACTTCTTTTACACCATCGTCCATAAAACCTACTGCAGCACGCGTTTCATCTTGTAGGCTAATAACGGTCTGTTGAATCTCAAAAGCAGCAACTGCTGTACGACTAGCAAGGGAGCGTACTTCATCAGCTACTACAGCAAAACCTCTGCCTGCTTCACCAGCACGTGCCGCTTCAATAGCCGCGTTTAGCGCCAACAAATTAGTCTGGCTGGTAATATCAGCAATCATTGAAACAATGTCGCCAATTTCTTTCATGCGATTATCAAGGTTTTTTACCCGCTCAGTGGTTGTATTAACGACCTTACGAATACTCAAGGTGCTAGTACACGCAGTTTCAAACTGCTTACGGGCATTATTAACCACCTCGTCCATCGCCTGTTTCATGGTTTGTGCCGCTTGGGATGCTTCATTAATTTCACCCAACTGCTCTTCAACCAAGGTCAACATTTTCCCAATCACTTGATTAACTTCATCAGTGGTATGACTAGCTTCATGGGTACAAGTCAACATGGTTTCGTTGTTGTGTTGCACTGCACCTGTGGTTTGAATCACCTGCCCCATAATGCCATCTAAACTGTCCATAAAGCTGTTAATCCAACGTGCCATACTGCCACTTTCATCACGCGCCATTTTTTCGGTATCTAGCCGCTGCTTCAAATTACCTTCACCTTCAGCAATGGTACGAATAATTTGAGTAGTTTTACGCAAGCGTTCAGCAACACGTTTAGGACCTGCATTAGCAAAAACCCAAGCAGAAATTATCAACAACAAAGTATTCAGTGCTAGCGTTGGTAGCAAACTAAACGGCGAAAAGTGCTGTAGTAACGTAGTTGTACCTAATAGTCCGATCACTGTCGCCAAATAAGTATTCATTAAACTGACACTGATTGAACGGCGGCGATACACCTCTTCTAAATCCCCTTCACACATCATCCCCCAACGATCTAAAGAGCCCGGTAACTGAAAAGTTACGCCCTTACCAATTACTGGCATATGACGGTAATCGGAATAACCAGGGTAAGTAATAAAAAGATTACTACTATTTTTAATGGTTTCACGCACACCGGGGTGTAATTCACCAGTAGCGGGATCAGTAAAACGCAACTCTAGCTCAGTGTGATGCTTAACACTCACTTTGCCCCATTGGGTGTTAATGCCTTGTTTAAGGTTTTCACCACAAGAAAAAGTATTATCTTCAAAGCGTGAACGAGACAAGGCAGTGCCCGGCTGTATACTGGCATCAAAGTTGGCTTTAACCATGAAGATATAATTATCACCAGATTCTGGGTAAACGTGCCCAGCCTCGCGCTGAATAAGATCACCAATCACATCATTGGGTACACGACCAGCAATGCAACCCATCACTTTACCATTAACAATCAATGGCTGATAAAACATCAACGTAACCGCATCATGAAAACTTGAAACAGAAGCACCCAATGCCAAAGTCACCGGATCGGCATAAGGACCATGTAAAAAAGGCGATTGCATACCTTTTTGTAATGCGCTCGTTAATGACTCACCGTCATGCAACAAGCCATCGCGGGCAGCATGAGTAGAAGCTAAAATAATGCCATCGCAGTTAATAATAAAAAGCTCTGAAAAGTCATCTACTTGAACTTTACGACGGTGTAATAAATTAGACCATAACGCAGTATCAGATTCCGCACACAAAGTTGCTAACTCATCAAGGTGCTGCCAATGACTCGTTGCCCAATCTTGTAAAATTTTGACGCGCGTTGCAGCAACACCTTCAAAAATCTGCTCAATCATTGGGTAGGTCTTACGATTTAAAAAACAAGACCAACCAAGTTGCAGCTTGCCATTACTACCAAATACTGGCAGCCAGCGTTTTTCTGATACAGACAGATTCATATTACGACTGAGCAGTTGCGTCATCAGCAGCCTCCAACAAAGGCAGGTAAAAAGAAGTTAAAGAAGTCTTAACGCTGTTATTATTTGATTTCAATCAATGCAATCCAATAAAAAGCAAAAATCGCGCCACAAAAAAATAGCGTATTGAAAACAAGGGGTTGAGTTTATTTATTTTAAAAAAAAAGAATGATGCACTTTTTTAAGGCAATTAAAATGTAAAATTATAAAAAAATGCACTCATTCAGTGCATAAAATTAAAAAAATACCGCATTTCCATCAATCGCTATTATTTGTCAAGATTAAACAATCCGTCCAATAACGCTTTTAGCTTTTCAGTGCCCAATGTATTCATTAGCGCGATATTGCGTTTAGGAATGCCATCAACATCAGGGTGACTAGCAATGGCAAGCGCTAGGCTTGCTTCTCGAATTAAATGTAGCATTGGGTAAGGCGAGCGATTAGTGTAGTTTTCGGCATCATCAACTTGTGTGCCACCAAACTGATAATCAGGGTGAAAGCTGGCGATTTGGTAAATACCGTCTAACGCCATTTCTACCAACAAACCCTCTGCCAAGTTTAAAAAATCATTAAAATCATAAAAATCTTGCAGCACATCAGGGTGAATCAGCAGCGTTGTTTCTATTTCAGAATCTGTATTCAATAGCGCTAATTCAGTTTGCAAAGCCATCAACAAGGCTTCTTCCGTTGTTGCTGGTGTTGTAATAAAGCGCACCCGATTATTGACTAATTCACGCTTAGCAAAAGGACAAAGGTTCATGCCAACTACCATAGTGTCCACCCACTGACGCGTCGCTAAAAGGGTTTTATTATCGTTCATCATTTTTGCTTTCCAGTATTTTAAATAGTCAAGGTCTAGCCAATGCTTTGCTTAGTGGGTTAGAAAAGCAATCAATTTATCTACACTTTCATCAAAAAGTATTTAATTTTCATTGACATCCTCCCCGACCTAAAAGACGGGGATTCCTACTGCTAGACGGCCATGTCCGACCGCAAGAATGTTCTTGGCCGCATTAACATCACGGCAGTCGTGCGTGGCACCGCACCCACTGCAAGTCCAGTCTCTTATTCGCAAACCTGCGATACCTCTCGGCCTCGATTCGGGCAAGTTGCCACAATTCGAACAGGTTTGGGTGGTGTATGCCTCGTTCACTTCCTTAAAAACAATACCTGCGTGAGCGCATTTATAGTCCAGCATTATTTTTAATTGACCCCAGCCAGCGTCCAGCACTGACTTAGCCATTCTGGTTTTAACGAGTTTTAAACTACTGACATTGCCCACGTAGATTTCACCGCAGCGATTAACCAGCTTACGACTAAATTGATGCAGTGCGTCTTTTCTACCACCACATTAAAGTACCAGCGACCACGGGTATCTTCATTAAAGCTACCAGAGCGGAATTTGTATTGGCTCAAACCGTAGCTATCCCACACTTTAAAATAGTGGCCGTTGTGGAAAACCTGACCATTTTTCCACTGTGCGGCAGCTGTATTAACGGGAATCCAGCCAAATGAACGACGTACACCGCCTGATTTGCGCCAGTTTAATCGTGCTTTTTTGGTGTAAGGGTGTATATCGTAAGCAGACAAAAACACACCACGCTCTTTAATGGAGCGATGACTTAATTCATTAACGTAGTTCCAGACGAAATTAACATGCCTAGCCATGCTGTTAAGCAAAGCTTTATGTTTATCGCGTACTCGGACTTTTAATGTCTTGGTATGTTTTATCATGCTGTATACACTATCAGTGTTAATCTATGCTGCAAAGACTTTAGCGACCTATTAAGGGGCTGCTTACGCAACCCTCGCTATCCATCCTCGCACTCAAAGTACGAGGTCTTACGCGATTTTGATAAATTAAGCAGGTCGAATGATACTAAAAACCTCATCAATGCCCACGTATTGGGCGCCACCTAACCTTGCCAGTGGATTGATTTTATTAGCATCAATCGTGTAACGGCCTTTTGCTTCATCTACTTCAACCACATCATCAGCAATATAAGCTTGAATCAGTTCAGCATAAATAACCGCTTGCTGTTGTGTACCTAGGTAGTGAACATCATGCAATTTAGCTTGAAAAGCAACGGGAGCAGACTTTAAACGCGGTAGTGGGCAGCCAGCAAATTCAACCAACTGATTGCCTTGTATCAGCGTTAATTCAGATTCGCCATAAGGCAGACTTGTAGCGCTAGCCGTAACATCAGCAGCATGAGCAGTGGAAGGAATATGAATCACAAAATCACGCCCAGAAAGAATGTTGTGCCGCGTATCTTTGGCTTCTTCGGGTGTTTTTTTACCAATCGAAAGCATAACAATGGGTGGATCTGAGCAAACACCGTTAAAAAAAGAAAAAGGAGCCAAGTTCAACTCGCCATTGTCTGAAGCAGACAACACCCAAGCAATCGGGCGAGGTATTAAAGTTTGAGTCATCAAGTGATAACAAGTATCGGGTTTTAACTGGGCTAAATCTAACTGCATATTACACTCCAAAATTTTACTTTTTAACGCGGCTCTAATTCAGCTTGCATTTCACCTAAGCGACTTGATGCTTCATAAACAATATAGGTGGTCGTATCTGGCCAGCCACGGTGAACAAGAATACGCAGATCACCGCGTCGCCATTCAAATTCAACAGGACCTTCAGCACGACGACCCAAAACACGCTGCCAAGGCCCTAACTCTTTACGCACTTCTTCAGCCACCACACGCACTTGTTCAACATCATTAGTAGAACGAAAAGTGATTTCTGCGACAGCAAACAATTGCTCTTTTAAGGTGTAACCTAGTGTCATTTCGGTAGCACCTTTTTTCCATTCACTAGGGTCATAAAGATCATAAGGGTAAGCATCAGCTTCCCGAATCACCGCTACTTGAGCCGCACTCAATGCCTGACGCATAGCGTTACGATTAACGCTATTCAGTGCTAAACCAAATAATTGAACGGTTTGACTTAAAGTCACTTGGTGCATCCACGCTTTACTACCGTCAGGGGCTTCTACTTGCAACCAAACACCTTGGCGCTGCAATTCAATAACATTCGTACCGCTGGGTAGCTGATTAATCAGCTCGGCATTCGGTTGAGGTTGGGCACGCACATTCCCTATAGCAACAGATACCTGCCAAACATCGCCTTCGGCAGCATAAGCAGCTTGCAGTAAAAACAAAGAGGCCACTAAAAAAGCAAAGCTAGCTAAAAGCTGCTTCAATTGTAAGATTTGTTTTGGCGTTTCATTCATCAGTTTAACTGTCCACTTGCTTTAAAACTTGCCAACTAAGGCAAGCTAACCCTAACACTAAAATAATCGTCAATACTTTATAAAATTTTACTTTTAGCAGTATTTCAAAAGTGTATTTAAACATCTAAAAGCAACAAAACCCCAAGCTTGCTGGGCTATCTTTATACCAGTTTTTTGCACTAATCCCAACTAAGAGCGCCAGCTACTTAATATTCCATTACTTGCCTTCTAAAAAAACCGACTTTTTTACTTGGCTTGTATCAGCTAGATCAATACGAGAGCACTGTACGTCATGGCTTGGTTAATTTTTTTACGGTATGATGCTAATCAAACCACTGCCCAATAAAATGAACGGCAGAATAACGATAATCTAGGAATATCAACAAGAGACCTAAAAGTGGACGCACACCAATCACCCCGCATCTTAATTGTTGAAGATGATGCACGTCTTGCAACCTTGACCCGTGAATACCTAGAGGGCAATGGCTTCCAAATTACTGTTGAAGGTGATGGCGCTCGTGCCGTTGAGCGTATTTTCCGTGAAAAACCTGATCTGATTATTCTTGATGTAATGCTACCCGGCGAAGATGGTTTAAGCATTTGCCGCAAAGTAAAGATGGAAAAAGACATTCCTATCTTAATGCTTACAGCCCGTACTGATGACATGGATCAAGTCGTTGGCTTAGAAATGGGTGCTGATGACTATATTGCTAAACCCGTTCGCCCGCGTGTCTTGCTGGCTCGTGTACGCGCTTTGTTACGTCGCTCTGAGGCACAAGCTTCTGCGGCTGACTCAATGGATGCACAAATCACTCGCTTAGCGTTTGGTGATTTAATTATCGATAGCTCAATGCGTGAAGCTTGGTTAAGTAACGAACCCATTGAACTTACCAGTGCCGAATTTGACTTGCTTTGGTTGCTTGCTTCCAACGCTGGACGTGTCTTAACCCGTGAAGAAATTTTTACTGCTTTGCGTGGCATAGAATACGATGGTCAAGACCGATCCATTGATGTGCGTGTTTCTAGGATTCGTCCTAAAGTTGGTGATGACCCTATGCACCCACGTCGCATTAAAACCGTACGTAGCAAAGGCTATCTTTTTGTTAAAGAAATTTAACCACTTATCTGCCAAGTATTTAACCGTTAGCTGATGTTTACTTTTAATCGGCTGCACAAGCGCTTAGGTAACATTTTTCTACGTGTTTACCTAGGCGTGTTGGGTGCATTCGTTGGTATTTTATTGCTCAGCGCACTGCTGATTAATATTACCAACCAAATACGTTTAGAAGCCCATTATGAAAAGCTGCTGTCAGGCCTTTTTTCAACCCTAACCGAAGACTTTTCACAGGTTCCTAATAATAAAGAATTAGAGTGGCTAGACGAAATCAACCAAACATTGGGTGTCCACGTTAAGCTCAGCCAATTAAATAACCACCCACTTAGTCGACGCCAATTAAAACGCTTAAATGAGCAGCGCTTATTATTAAGCAGCGAAAACGGTCAACTGCAAGTGCTTTTCCCAACCAATCACCCCCAAAAAATTTTAGTAATGCAGCTATCACGCATTACTGAACAACAAGCGAGCGCTTCGATTTATTTATTATTACGTGATTTACAGCGCACTCCAGTTGCACTTAGGCAAGCCCGTTTAATGCAATTAGGTCAAAATTTTTCTTACCCATTAGCACTTTTAACGGAGCTACCGCAATATGCAGATCCGCTGCAAATCCGTCGCCTAAAAAGAGGCGAACAGGTGGTGGTTTTTTCAGACACCGAGCGTAGCATTATTAGTTATGTGCAGCTCAGTGACAGTAGCTGGCTAAAAGTGGGGCCGGTTCAACTTTTCACTAATTACCCTACCGTGCTGATCGTGGGTGTTTTTTTAGCGTTGTTAATTATGCTTGCTGCTTCTATTTGGTGGTTTTTATCTGGTTTAGAAAGTCGTCTTCGCTACTTAGAACGCGCAGCAAGTCAACTGGCGGCTGGCAATTTACAAGCACGCGTCAGCATTACTGGCGATGATTTTATTAGTAAGCTTGCGATTGCTTTTAACCGCATGGCAGAGCAGTTACAACGTTTATTGCGTACGCAACAAGAAATGATTCATGCTGTTTCTCATGAGTTACGCACACCCGTTGCACGTATACGTTTTGGTATACAAATGATTGAAGATTTAAGTGAAGATGGCAGTCCTCATACAATGATTGCTAAACAAGTCTATGGCATCGATCAAGACATTGACGAACTCGACACACTGATTGATGAAATTTTAACCTATGCACGTTTAGGGCAAGAAAAGCTACAATTACAGTTTATTAGCCAAGATGTCACTGGTCTAATAGAAGAAGTACTTTCGCGTTTTCAACGTACCAACCCTCAATTAGCCTTTAATTTAATTGTTAATAATCCGGCTAATTTAAGCCCTAATGCCGATTTAGAAGGGCGTTATTTTCAGCGTTCAGTACAAAATTTAGTTGGTAATGCCGTACGTTATGCACAGCAAACCATACGCATTAGCTGTCACCTTGAGCAGGATGCTTTTCGGGTCGATGTTGAAGATGATGGCGCAGGCATTCCAGAAGAAGATTGCCAACGCGTTTTTATGCCTTTTTCTCGCCTTGATGATAGTCGCACACGTAGCTCAGGGGGATATGGCTTAGGGCTGTCTATCGTACAACGCATTATTTACTGGCATCGAGGCAGCACTTTGGTCGATCGCAGTCCCGATTTACACGGCGCTCGATTTAGTTTGGTCTTCCCTCGTATTCAATCTGATAAACTACCACCTCTGGAAATACCGCCTCAATAGAACCAAATGCCAGTAGGATCAATACCTCATGCCTGATATCGTACTGTTTGAACCTGAAATCCCACCCAATACTGGCAACATTATTCGCCTATGTGCTAACACAGGCTTTCGTCTACACCTCGTTGAACCGTTAGGTTTTGTGCTAGATGATAAACGCCTACGCCGTGCGGGTTTGGATTACCACGAATGGGCAGCCATCACGGTTCACCCTAATTTAGATGCGCTGTTAAACCACTTTCACGATAAACGCCTGTTTGCTTTGACCACTAAGGGCAAGCAGTCTTACCATCAAGTTAACTACCGCGATGACGATGTGTTGGTGTTTGGCCCTGAAACCCGTGGCTTACCGATGGACTTTATTAACAGCCTGCCTGCTGAACAACGTATTCGTATTCCAATGCTACCTGACAGTCGCAGCATGAATTTATCTAATGCTTGCAGTCTTATCGTGTACGAAGCTTGGCAGCAGCTAGGCTTTTCAGGTGCAGAGCTACCAACTCGCTAAACGCTACTCTTTATTACTTGAGCAACGCCTTTAAACCATGCAAAAAATTCTTACTCGCCTTAACGAACGTCAACTTGAAGCCGTTAAACAAGTGGATAGCCCGCTGTTAGTTTTAGCCGGTGCCGGCTCTGGTAAAACCAGTGTAATTACTAGCAAAATAGCCTATTTAATTCGTAGTCGCGGCATGGCTGCTAAAAATATCTGTGCGCTTACTTTTACCAATAAAGCCGCGCGTGAAATGCGTGAGCGAGTCAATAAAATGTTAAGCCGCGAAGAGGCCAAAGGCTTAACCGTTTCTACTTTTCACTCGCTGGGCTTAGACATTATTCGCAAAGAAGTGAAGTATTTAGGCTATAAAAGTGGTTTTTCGCTGTTTGATACCGAAGATACCAAAGCCTTAATGCGTGATTTAATGCACAAGGATAGCGAAGCTGATACCGACACTATCAACCAAGTCCAATACCTGATTTCTAATTGGAAGAATGATTTAATTGAGCCAGAAAAAGCCGTAAACCTTGAAAGTGATAACCCTAAAAGCCAGCTTGCTGCTCAGGTTTATGAGCAGTATAACCGCCACCTACGCGCTTATAATGCGGTGGATTTTGATGATTTAATTCGCCTGCCGGTACTACTATTTCAACAACAGCCCCAAGTGTTAGAAAAGTGGCAACACAAGATGCAATACCTGTTGGTGGATGAATATCAAGACACCAACATCAGCCAATACCGCTTAGTTAAATTACTTACCAGCCTAAGAAAAACCTTTACGGTGGTGGGTGATGATGACCAATCCATTTATTCTTGGCGTGGCGCTAAACCTGAAAACTTAAACCAACTTAGTGAAGATTTTACGAATTTAAAAATCATTAAACTAGAACAAAATTACCGTTCTACAGGACGCATTTTAAAAGCAGCTAACCAGTTGATTGCCAACAACCCACACATTCACGAGAAAAAACTGTGGAGTGAATTAGGTTTTGGCGAACCTATTCGAGTGATTGAATGCCCCAACGAAGAAGCCGAAGCCGAACGTGTTGCAGCAGAAATTATGACACGGCGTATTAAAGAACGCTGTCACTGGAAAGATTTTGCCGTGCTGTATCGGGGTAATTTTCAGTCACGTATATTAGAAATAAAACTGCAAGCCTTTCAGATTCCTTACAAAATTAGCGGTGGTACCAGCTTTTTTGCACGCCATGAAATTAAAGACATGATGGGCTATTTTCGCCTATTAATTAACCCAGCTGACGACAATGCTTTTTTACGTATCGTTAATATCCCACGCCGTGAAATTGGCCCAGTCATTTTAGAAAAACTAGCCATTTATGCCAAAGACCGTGAAATTAGCCTATTCGCAGCTTGCGATGAAATGGGCTTAGCGCAGCACCTAAAAGACAACCAAGTGGAGCGTTTAAGGCGTTTTACGCATGGGTTAAAACGCATTATGCAGCAATGTGAAACCGGCGACCCCATTGCAGCACTGGGTGAAATGATCCGAGATATGGACTACGAAGCTTGGTTGCACCAAAACGCCAGCTCGCCCACCGTTGCTGAACGCCGCTATGCCAACATTTGGATACTGCTTGATTCTTTAGCAGAAACCTTAAAACGAATGCAGCAAGAAGATGAAGAAGCGGGTATTCGTGAAGCCATTGCTCGCCTAGTGTTGCGCGATTTATTAGCGCAGCAAGAAGAAGAGGATGATTCTGACAAGGTGCAGTTATTAACACTTCATGCTTCTAAAGGGCTAGAGTTTCCACAAGTATTTTTAATTGGTATGGAAGAAGAACTGCTACCGCACCGCAATTCTATAGAGTCAGATACAATCGAAGAAGAAAGGCGTTTAGCTTATGTAGGCATTACACGGGCGCAGCAGGTATTAACGCTGTCTATGGCGAAACAACGCAAAACCTATGGTGAAACCTTTGATTGCACACAAAGCCGGTTCTTAGATGAATTGCCGCAAGACGATTTAAAATGGGAAGGTCGCAACACACAAGAAGAATCTAACGAAGACAAAACCCAGCGTAAAAAAGACCGCATTAGCGCATTAAGGGCGATGCTGAATAGCTAGGCATAAAAAAAGCACTGGGTTTAAACAGTGCTTTTTTATTGTTTAGCAGCTAGTTGAGCAAGGGTTTAGCGGCTAGCTTCTACTATATAATCTACCGCAGATTTTACTTCATCATCCGACAGGTTTGGGTTACCACCTTTAGCGGGCATACCACGAATACCCGTTAAAGAATGATCGTATAAAGTTGCCATGCCTTGCGTTATACGCGGTGCCCAAGCCGCTGCATCACCGCGCTTAGGAGCGCCAGCAGCACCCGTATCATGGCAAGCCATACAAACAGAGTTGTAAACTTGATCGGCAGATTTTGGGCCAACAACAACAGGCGCTGCTACACCACCGCAGTCCATGCCTTGTAAGCAAAGTTCACCGGCAGGTTTAAGGCGCTCAGCCCAATCTTCGGCACTGATAGTTTTGGCTGAAGCTTGCATTGCGACTAAAAGGCCTAAACCTAAAACAGCCGCTGCAACCAGAATACGGGCAAACCGAATGTTATGTTTCACTCTCACCACCTCTAGTCTATTTTTTTTGGCAACAAAAACTAAGCCTAAAAAGGCACTAAGCCTAGCGTCGCCTGTTATATTGAATAAAACCTGAAAAATTGTGGGCTGATTATACCCAAGAAACTTATGATTCGTAACCATTAAGCTTAGGATCTTTTGTCGTATAAAATATTATTCCCTTGCCAAATATATGTAAGCTGCTTAAATAGAAGGCTGTTTTTAGCGTTCCCGCTTTGCATGGAGGTGGAAGTGTCTCAGTTGTTAATCCGTTATTCGCGTATCCTTGAAATTATTGGTGATATCGTCAAGGTACATGTTCCCGCCTCTGAAGTTGGTACTTCAAAAATCAGTTTTGGTGACCTTGCTTTAATAGAAGGCAGTAACGACACACAAGATGTCTTACCCAGAACCGCCCAAGTTATTTTATTAAAAGGCGAAGAAGTTTCCCTTCAGGTTTTCTCTGGCACTAAAGGCTTGTCTACCCATTCGGTCGTACGTTTTTTAGGCCGTTCAATGGAAGTTACTTTTTCGCCTAACGTTTTAGGGCGTGCTTTTTCTGGCACTGGCAGCCCCATAGATGGCGGCCCTTCTTTAGCCGACGAACCTAAAATTGAAATCGACGGCCCTACCGTTAACCCCGCCAGACGCATTCTTGCTTCACGCATGATTCGTACCGATGTGCCGATGATTGACGTGTTTAACTGCCTAGTTGAAAGCCAAAAAATCCCCATTTTCTCTGTTGCTGGCGAACCCTATAACCAGCTATTAGCCCGCATTGGTTCACAAGCCGATGCCGATATCATTGTCTTTGGTGGCATCGGTCTTATTTTTGATGACTACCACTTCTTTCGTAAAACCTTTGAGGAGTCTGGGGTTTCGGCACGTACCGTGATGTTTGTTCACCAAGGTTCCGACCCAACGGTTGAAGCCTTGCTAGTTCCTGATATGGCTTTGGCGGTTGCCGAGCGCTATGCCGTGACTGAAGGCAAGCGTGTATTGGTGCTGTTAACCGATATGACTGCCTATGCCGATGCGCTAAAAGAAGTCGGTATTTCGATGGAGCACGTCCCTTCTAACCGTGGTTATATTGGTGACTTATATTCTCAGCTAGCAAGGCGTTATGAAAAAGCCTGTGACTACAAAGGCGCGGGTTCAGTAACGATTCTTTCAGTCACCACCATGCCCGGCGATGACGTAACTCACCCAGTTCCCGATAACACTGGCTATATAACTGAAGGTCAGTTTTATCTGCACAATGGCGCAATAGATCCCTTTGGTTCCCTGTCACGCTTAAAACAACACGTTATTGGCAAGGTAACCCGTGAAGACCACAGCCAAATTATGAACACCCTAATTCGCTTTTATGCCGCAGCGCAAGATGCCCAGCAGAAGCAATCCATGTCCTTTGATTTAAGCGAGTTTGATGAACGGGTACTGAAATTTGGTGAACTTTTCCACGAACGCTTTATGGAAATCAGTATTAGTATGCCACTTGAAGAAGCCTTAGACCTAGGTTGGCAAACCCTTGCAGAATGCTTCAAAGAAGAAGAGCTGCTGATGCGCCAAAACTTAATTGATAAGTACTTTCCTAAGCAAACCGCTACTGAAAACGTCTGACAGGAGTTGCAGCCGTGAGAAAAGTAGCACTGAATAAAAGCACGCTAAACAAAGAAACGGGCAAGGTTAAGGCCTATAAAAAGTTTGTTCCTGCGCTAGATTTAAAGCGCAAACAACTCTTAGCCGCGCGTGCCAAAGCACGTCAATCCATCTTAGAAGGCACTGAGCTGCTGGATGCTTTGCACCGTGAAGTCAGCGAACAATTGCCTATGCTGGCTAACTTTCCAGGGGCAGCAGACAAGCTCATTGATGTGCAAGAAATTAAGGTTAGCCAAGTTAACTTGGTGGGCTTAATGTTGCCAGAAATTACTAGCTTAAAGCTTGCTATTAAACCCTACTCCTTTTTAACCACCGATCACTGGATGGATCATCTAGGTCGCTTGTTAATTAAAGCGACAGAAATCGAACTACAACAAAAAATATTCAACAAGCGCTTAGAGCTACTGAACAAAGCCCTGCAAAAAACCACCCAGCGCTTAAACCTGTTCGACAAGGTGCTTATTCCGCAGGCAGAAAAAAACATTCGCAAAATTCGCATTGTGCTTTCCGACAATGAACGTGCCGCCGTGGTTACTTCTAAGATAGCGAAAAACAAACGACTTAAGGCAGAACAAGCATGAGTATTCTGCAACTTAAAAAAGCCTCTTTAATTGGCTTAACAGAAAACAAAATGCACACCCTAGACCGCTTACAGCACCTAGGGTTAATGCACATTATTCCTTTACAAACGCCTAGTTCACGCCTTATTGCTGAAGATGAACCCATTAATCCAGAGCTTTTAAAGCGCTCACTGCAATATTTACTTAGCTGCCCCCAGAAGCGCCGCCAAGTTACCCGTGAAAAAAAGCTTGATCTAAAAGAAGTAGTTCATGCCGTTGATAAAAACTACTCAGAACGTATTTCTCTTACAGAAAAGCGTGATTCTTTAGACAAGCGTATAAAAGACCTAGAGCCTTGGGGCGAATTCACACTGCCCGACTTAAATGATTTAAACCATCAGCGTTTTTGGTTTTATCTAGTTCCCAACTTTAAGATGAAAGAAGTAGCAACCACTAGCCTGCCTTGGACGGTGGTTCATCAGGGTAACCGTAATAGCTATGTGGTGGTGGTTTCACCCAAAGAGCCAACTGCAAATTTAATGCCAGTGCCACGCACGCACACGGGTTATGTTCCCATTAGCCAGTTACGGGAACAGCTAGAAGAAACCGAAATTGCTTTAGAAGCAACCGAAGCGCAGCGTGAAGCCTTAACCCGCTGGATTTATCTATTACAGCGCAACATTGCCAGCACCCAAGACGCTTCATTATTAACTGAAGTCGCCAATCAATCTTTAGATTTTGATGAAGTCTTTGCCTTGCAAGGCTGGATAGCCGAACGTGATTTAGACCAACTACAAATGTTTGCTGAGCAGCAGGGTTTGGTTTTATTAAGCGAAGACCCTGACGATGACGAGCTTCCGCCTACTTTTATGGATAACCCCGAAAGTGTAGGTGGTGGTCAAGAAGTGGTTAGCTTCTTCCAAACGCCTGGCTACCGTAGCTGGGACCCTTCTCGCGTGGTGTTTTTCTCTTTTGTTAGCTTCTTTGCCATCATCATGTCTGATGCAGGTTACTCGCTGGTTTTAGGTGCGATTTTAGCTTATTACTGGCAAGCCATGAGCTACACAGAAACCCATCGCCGTCTGCGTGCTATGGGTGCAGCGCTTGCCGGTGCTGGCTTTGTTTGGGGTGTCATGGTCGGTGGGTATTTTGGTGCTTCAGCGCCGCTGCCCTTCCTTGGCTCGCTAAAAATACTCGATGTGAACGACTTCGATTCAATGATGATGCTGTCGATCTGCATCGGTGCTGGTCATTTAGTGCTTGGCAACCTGATGATGGCTTGGGTCAGACGTAAATCAACCCAAGCCTTATCAGCAATCGGCTGGGCAACGGCTGTTGTGGCGGCACTGGTTGGCTGGATTTTTGGCTTCACGCCGTTGCATTGGATAGTCTTTGGTGCTGGGTTGGTGCTGGTGCTACTTTTCTCTGGCGAAAAAACCGACTTCAGCCTAGCAACCCTAATCTCTGGTTTACTGGCGCTAACCAACCTAACCAAGCTGTTTGGTGATGTGCTTAGCTACCTGCGTTTGTTTGCCCTAGGTTTAGCCAGCGCTTCGCTTGCCTTAACCTTTAACCAGTTAGCCGCCGATGTTGCTGCTGCACTGCCGGGTATCGGTTTACTACTACAAGTACTAATTTTATTGATAGGTCATTTACTAAATTTTGTTTTAACCGTGGTCAGCGGAGTCATACATGGCCTGCGCTTGAACCTTATTGAGTTTTATAACTGGAGTTTGGCTGATGAAGGTTACCCCTTCCAGCCTTTTGCAAAACGGGAGGTAACACCTTGGATAACCTAATACTCGCCCTTGGTTGGGCTGGGCTTTATGGTCCTATGGCACTGGGCGCTATTGGTAGCATGATCGGCTGTTCTTTAGCTGGCCAAGCCGCTGCAGGCGCACTATTAGAAACTGAAACTGGCCATGGCCGTTACATTGGTATCTCAGCGATGCCTTCTTCGCAGTCCATTTACGGCATAGTGGTTATGTTTGCGCTTAACCGTGAAATCACTTTAGAAAACGCCCCCGGCCTTGCGGCTATAGGCTTACTTTGTGGTTTGGCGCTTATGTTCAGTGCAATTTATCAAGGTCGCAGCTGTGCTTCTTCCATTAACGTTTCAAAAATTCGTCCAGAAATTTTTGGTATGTCTTTAGCGCCAGCCGCTATTGTTGAAGGCTTTGCTGTGTTTGCCTTTATTTTTGCTCTGGTAATCAGTGCTGGTGTACCCGCCTAGGAGCTGACAATGACCGAACTGCAGAAAAACCGCGCCTCATCAGGTATTGAAGCTTTAATTGATCAGCTTAAAGATCAGGGTGTGCAAAAAGGCCGTGATGAAGCAGCACAAATCTTAAAAGATGCTCAGGCAGAAGCTAAGCTACTGCTTAAACAGGCACAAGATGAAGCCGAACAGCTAAAAGCCAAGGCTAAGCGTGAAGCAGCCCAGCGCCACCAAGCCGGTGAAGATGCTCTAAAAATGGCTGCTCGTGACCTGCTGCTTGATGTAAAAGAAAGCCTAGCACGCAGCTTTACCGATCAGGTTGAACGGCTGATTAAACAGCAGATGGACAGCCAAGAATTTATGCAGCGCATGATTCTTGAATTGGTTGGTCGAGTTAGAGACCAATCTGAGATTAGCCAGGCAAGTAAAATTGAAGTGCTACTGCCAGCGCAATTTATTGGTTTAGATGAGCTGCGCCGCAATGCTAGTGAATACAAAGAAGGCCGCTTAAGCCAATTTGTACAATCCCTGTCTGCTGACCTGCTCCGTGAGGGTGTTAGTTTTAATAGCCATCAGGGTGAAGGTATTCGTGTTCGTTTGCTAGATAAAGAAGTGGAAGTTGATCTTACCGACAAGGCCATAGCACAGCTTTTATTACTTCACTTGCAGCCGCGTTTTAGAGCACTGCTTGAAGGAGTTATTCGCTAGTGACTCGTTATTACACTCTGGTAACTGCACTGCCCAATTTGCCTCCATTGGAACAGTGTAAACAGCTGCCTATTTCTAGAATTGCACTAGATAGGCGTTTAACAATGCTCAGCGATGAAGACTTGTTGCAACTCCAGCTGGCTGAAAAACTCTACCACCAGAGTGAATTGTCACTACAGAACCTACCCGATAAACCGCTTATTCTTGAGTGGCAGCGCCAGCTAGAAAAAATAGAATCTGAAGCTCTGCGTGAATCAATTAGTTTACGTTTAGAATGGCAGACTTTATTAGCCGCTTTGCGCTACCGCCAAGAAGGGCGTACTGGTCCTGAAAACTTCCACGGCTTTGGTCGCTGGACAGGGTTAATTCGCCGCAATTGGCATGACCCCTTGTTTGGCTTAGAAACTGCTCTGCCTTTTTTAAGTAAGTTACAACCCTTACTGAATAAAGGGCAATCCGGTGAGCTAGAACGCCAGCTTAATGGCTTTTTATGGAAAGACCTTATGTTTATTGAGCGCAGCTTCCAGTTCACCCTAGAAACCGTGATTTGTTTTGTACTGCGTTGGGGCCTAGCAGAACAGCATATTAAAAGTGATGCCTCTCTTGCACTTGAATCTTTTAAGCGCATGAGTGAACAACTGCTGGGCACGCCAGCCATCACGCAACACCTAGAATCAGCCTTTGAGGAACTTTCCTGATGAAGGATGCACAAATTACTGCCCGAGTTGCTGGCGTACGTGACGATATCGTCACCATTCGACTTGAAGCAGATGAAAAAGGGACGCTCTTCCCACTCGTTAAGAATGAAGTGGTTTACATTTGCCCAGTCCGCACACCTGAAGATGGTCGTCAAGAATTTCTACAAGCCGAAGTGCTGCGTGTTCGTCATGGCGAAGCCGATGTACAGGTTTTTGAAAACACCCGTGGTGTGGCGATAGGTGACCCTGTGCGCCAATCAGGACAAATGCTCTCTGTTACGCTAGGCCCAGGTTTACTGGGTCAGGTTTATGATGGCCTGCAAAGCCCCTTAGAACAAATTGCGACCCAGCACGGCTTTTTCTTGCCACGGGGTTTACAAGTCGAAGGCATAGACACCCAAAAACAGTGGGCTTTTCAACCCAGTGTTAAAGTGGGTGCACGTTTAAAAGCCGGTGACCCCATAGGCCATGTCCAAGAAGGCCGTTTTAAGCACAAAATTATGGTACCTTTTGCTCAGGTCGGTGAAGTTGAAATCACTTGGATTCAAGAAGGTACTTTTACCGTTGATACCGCTGTAGCTCGTTTTCGTGACCACCGTGGTAACGAAAAAGAAATGACTATGCAGCAAAAGTGGCCAGTGCGTATTCCGGTTTCTCAGCCTCTTTTAGCTCAGCGTTTTAGTGAGCGGCGTTACCCAGACGAACCCATGCTGACTTCAATTCGTCTGATCGATACCTTCTTTCCTGTTGCTAAAGGTGGAACGGCCTGTATTCCTGGTCCCTTTGGTGCGGGTAAAACCGTTCTACAAAACTTAATTTCACGTTTTTCTGACGTAGATATTGTTGTCATCGTTGCCTGTGGCGAGCGAGCTGGTGAAGTCGTAGAAACTATTACCGAGTTTCCTATCTTGCCCGACCCTAAAGGCGGCACTTTGATGGATAGAACCATCATTATTTGTAACACCTCCTCCATGCCGGTTGCTGCTCGTGAAGCCTCTATTTATACAGGTATCACTTTAAGCGAATACTACCGCCAGATGGGTTACAACGTATTGGTAATTGCCGACTCCACCTCGCGTTGGGCACAGGCCATGCGTGAAACTTCAGGTCGCTTAGAAGAAATTCCTGGCGAAGAAGCCTTCCCAGCTTATTTAGATTCTTCGGTTCGTGCGCTTTATGAACGAGCGGGTTTAATTGCCAACAATGAAGGCAAGTTAGGCAGCCTAACCTTGATAGGTACGGTTTCTCCAGCGGGTGGTAACTTTGAAGAGCCTGTTACCCAATCCACGCTGCGTACTGTAAAAACCTTCTTAGGCTTAAGTGCTGATCGAGCTTATAAACGTGCTTACCCAGCCGTTGATCCGCTTATTTCTTGGTCACGTTACCTAGATCAGCTTTCAGAATGGTATGGCGAAAACCTTGGTGAGCATTGGGTAAGTAACGTTAAAAAAATGCATAACTTGCTACTGCAAGGCGAAGAAATGCAGCAGATGATGCAGGTCACTGGTGAAGAAGGTGTCACGTTGGGTGACTTTTTAATCTTTAACCGTGCTCAGTGTTTAGATCAAGTGTATTTGCAGCAAGATGCTTTTGATGATGTCGATGGCTCTACTTCCATGCAGCGCCAGCAAATCATGTTTGGACTCTTGCAACGCTGCTTGTTTGAACACCCGCCACTGACTGAAAAAGATACTATTCGTGAACACTTCACTCGCTTAACTAGTCTGTTCAAAAACCTTAACTACAGTGCTGATGCTAGCCCAGATTACAAACGCTATTGGAAAGAAATCCACCAGCTAAGTGGCTTAGCCTTACCTACAGTTGCTGTAGAAGCCGATGAAGAGCAAGACTAGCAATTAACTAAATACTTGCACTAGCAACCCCCACCCAAATAATTGCGTGGGGGTTTTTGTTTTTAAGGTCAGTGCAAACGCCTTACTTGCCCTGGTGTTTGTTGGTAGGCTCGTTTAAAGGCATGAGTTAGTGCGCTTTGGCTAGAAAAACCAACCTGATGGGCCACTAACTCTAAAGGTAATTGAGTTTGTATTAATAACTCTCTGGCTCTTTCTAAACGTGCTTGCAATAAATACTGCCCGGGTGTTTTTCCTGTCGCCTCTTTAAAAAGCTGATGAAAATGCCCAGGGCTTACGCAGGCGACTTGGGCTAAACGCTCCACTGGTAATTTTTCACTTAAATACTGTTGAATATAAATTTCTAATTTAACTAAATCTAAACGCTTACGAGAGCCCACTAACTGAGGGTTAACAGTAAACAGGCGCTGGTAAAGCGAACCTAAAAACACCTGACTCATACCTTCTGCAGCGTCATCTGAAACCTGCCATAGACTTGCTTCTCTTGCCATAAAACTAAGCAGTAAGCGCAAACTGGTATCAGCATTAAAGTAACGGGGTTTATCAAACAGGCGCTGAAAATCATGCCCGGCTTCTAGCTGTGGCAAATCCATAACAATATGTTGGTTTTCGCCTAGGCCTTCATAAAAATGCACTTCGCCCGAAGGCACTAAACAACCATGCAAAGCATCTACCCGCCCACCATAACCAGCTATCTCAAACTCAGCACTGCCCGACAAAGCTATCACTAGCTGGTGATAATTATGATCGTGGTGCAAACAGCGCTTAGGTAAACCCGCCTTATTCATGAGGCATAGCTGAAAAGCGGGTGTGGCTTTGGTATGCTGTTGAAATATAACAAGTTCCGGCAAGAACGGTTTGTCTCAACAACCAAAGCCACGGGTGAAACTATACCACCATGAAAACCTCATTCAATGCCTCCGTGAATCTTTCGCTCAGCAACCAGGCCAACAGCAGTGATGCCGGTGCACTTTTGGTGCGTGAAGTT
>NZ_DATESC010000018.1:0-119838 GCF_035271045.1 Marinospirillum sp.
ACAAGCCTACATCAAGCACATTCTTGACCGCATAGCTGTCGCTGACACATTAGAAAAACTCGAAGCCCTGCTGCCATGGAATGTAGAGCTGGATTAAGCTAAGTAGCCGTTCTGCAAGGGTGCTGATTTAAGGGCGCTTACGTTTTTTATACCTTAATTAGCAAAAAACGTCCCTTTCATACCAAGCTAATAGAAGCGGTACAAAGCATTCCTAAGCAAGAATTTCAAGATGAAGTGAAAAAATGCTATCTACGCCTGGCGTTGCGCAAGAGTGGCCAGTGTGTGGTTGGCCCGGCGAGTCAAGAATGGGCTGATATTTGTCCTGTTGAGTAATGCTAGAGTGCACTATTGCAAAAAAGCAGCCCACCATCTAGTAATAGCTAAAAACTATGGAGTAAACATTCTTAAAGCTTGTTACTCAATAAAGCCAGTAGTGAACATCTCATTGACTATTTTCTTTGCCAAACTTTCTGCAAACACCGTGTTAGTTATATTTGCTAAGCCTGATGCTGAGGTGCTGGCTTCCATGATGAATGCTTTGTACTTTGTTTCCATATCAAACATGGTTATCGAATACCCTTGGTTTCGATTATAGGAGTACGTTGCCATGGAGTTTGTGCTACCTGAAATAGTATTGCCGTAAACGGTAGCCGAGCCAAATGTTTGGGACCCTATATACTGGCTACTACTGCCACCTGATCCGATACCAATGATTAACCAACCATCGATACCACTCTGCTCAATGATTTCAAAAACTTTAGGTTCTGAATACTCTCTTGTAGGAGGAAACAGGTCATCCTTTGTTATACACTCTACAGATCTTTTACTTAGATCATTGCATAGTTTAGTAAACAACAACTCTTTGAACTCAAAATTTGCGTTTGGTACATCAACTAAAATTTTGGTATAAGTTTTATTCTTATGTTCAGGATCGATGTGAGTTTGTATTTTTGTTGTTGCACAGCCGGTTATTAAAAGCTTGGTTGCTAACTCTGAGTGCAACACTAGTGTGTTGAAGCTGGGTTTTCTACTTCCTTCTTAAAAACTTTGGTAATGACTTCGATTGGGCAGTCGTAATTAAAGCGTTGTCTGGGGCGTATATTTAACTGGTAAGCAATAGCATCCAACTCTTCTTGCGTTACACCCGATAAATCCGTGCCTTTAGGCAAGTATTGGCGTATCAAGCCATTAATATTCTCGTTGCTACCACGCTGCCAAGGGCTGTGCGGATCACAAAAGTAGATTGCCACCCCCGTTCTTTGAGTGATTTCAGCATGTTTTACCATCTCACGACCTTGATCATAGGTCATGCTTTTACGTAGTTCTAACGGCATTCGGTTAAGTGCAGCACTAAAACCTTCAACAGCCGAGGTTGCTGTTGCATCACGCATTTTAGCTAAAATAAGGTAGCCACTGGTGCGCTCAACTAAAGTACCAACAGCTGAAGCATTCATCTTGCCTTTAATAAGGTCACCTTCCCAGTGACCGGGTATAACACGGCTTTCTATTTCAGGTGGGCGCATATGGATGCTGACCATTTCAGGGATTTGATTGCGTCGGTCTACACCGCCAGCGCGTGGCCTACGGGTTGATTTACCCTGACGCAGGCAGATGATGAGTTCTTTTTTTAGTTCGCCCACAGGCAACGCATAGATTGCATTGTAAATGGTTTCTTGGCACACGTAAGTGTCTTCGTATCCAGGTAGTTTCATATTACGAAGCCTACCTGCAATTTGCTGTGGTGAAAACTTTTGACGTAGTAAATAAATAACCAGATCAAACAATTCAGAACCTAACTTGAGTTTCTTTTTAGGTCGGCAAGGGATACGGCGGTGATTTCTTATCAGTTGAGCATTACGTGCTTGGTAGCTAGCACCAGCACTAGAGTTACGTTTAACTTCACGAGAAATTGTCGAAGGAGGACGTTCAAGCAATCTTGCAATAGCTCTTAAACTGAAGTTTTGGGCTAAGCCCACCTGAATGGTGGCACGCTCTTCAATGGAAAGTTCTGTATATTTCATGCTTGCCATTCAGGCTTAGTATTTTTTATTGGCTTGGTTTTAATAGTTAAAGCACTAAAAGCAGAAAAGCGTGTAGAAAACTCTAAATGTTGATTAAGCTTGACCCAACAAGCCTGCAAGCGATAATAGCCCACAGTTTAAGCCGTAAAATTATAGGAGTGTTCTGTGGATGAACGTTATGTTGAAGCCTTGAAAGCTATTGCAGAGCCTAACCGTTTGCGGCTTTTTTGGTTATTGGTACAAATTGATGAGCGGATTTGTGTTGCTGAAGCGATGGATGTTCTTGGTGAGCCGCACTATAACGTTTCTCGTAACTTAAAAATTTTGCAAAGAGCTGGTTTGGTGACGGCAAAAAAAGAAGGGAAGTGGGTTTTTTATACCTTGATTAGCAAAAAACTTCCTTTTCATACCAAGCTAATAGAAGCGGTACAAAGCATTCCTAAGCAAGAGTTTCAAGATGAAATAAAAAAATGCCATCTACGTTTGGCGTTGCGCGAAGATGGCCAGTGTGTGGTTGGCCCAGCGAGTCAAGAATGGGCTGATATTTGTTCTATTGAGTAATGTCAGAATGCTCTTCCCCCATCAATAAAGCTTCTTGTTCTTCTACTAATCGTCTTAACTCCAACCATACTGCTTCAACCCTAGCTAGGCGTTTACGTTCTGGCTGGGCGGCTAACCAAAAACTGCGGGTTAGGGTGAGCTGTTCTTCTAAAACAGGCTTTAACTCAGGTGCTTCTTTGGCCATAAAACAAGGCAAAATTGCCACGCCTAAACCTGCTTTTGCCATTGAGAATTGTGAAATAACACTGGTGCTACGAAACGCTGGCTGGGCATCGGGCAGTAACCTATCCATATAATTAAGCTGGTCGGTGAACATTAAATCGTCAATGTAGCCAATTAAGCGGTGCTGGTTTAAGTCTTCAATTTGGTTAACTTGGGGTGCTTCTTTTAAATAAGCATCGGTGGCATAAAGTTTAAGCCGGTAGTCGCATAATTTAGTAACTACTAGGCTGGTGTGCCTTGGGCGTTCAATGGTTACGGCCATATCTGCTTCATGGCGCGTCAGCTTTACAAAGCGAGGCATGGGTAACAGTTCGACCACTAGGCGGGGGTTCTGGCGGCAAAATCCACTTAATTTAGGCGTGATAAAAAAACTGCCAAAACCTTCAGTTGAACCAATTCTTACCGAGCCTATGCGTTCTTCACCGAGTCCTTGCAGAATTTCACTGGCAGTCAAAGCTTGTTGTTCCATTTGCCTTGCGGTTGCTAATAATAATTGACCTTGGCTAGTCAGCAAATGCCCTTCTGGACTGCGTTCAAATAGCTGTACTTCTAGTTGTGTTTCTAAGCGATGCAAGCGGCGCGATACGGTTGAGGCGTTGATACGCAAGCGCTTGGCGGCTTCACTTAGCTTTTCTGTACGGGCTAATTCTAAAAAAATTCGTATATCATCCCAGTCCATATCAAAACCTTTTTTCTGGCTAAGGGGTTACTAAACAACAGCATTGCATTTTTGCAAGCCTGCCTTGCACTTGGGTAGCTTGTCAAGCAGGGATAAGGGTGTCTAAGATGCTAACCAAGCAATTCAATACTAAGCTTTTAAATAATGAATAACTAAAACAAATAACTAAAACGAGAGGTATGCCATGACCCTACGTCAAATCCCGATGATTATTGGTGGTAAAGAAGTAATCTCTAAGTCAACTGACTGGCGCGATGTGCTTAACCCTGCAACGCAAGAAGTTGTGGCACGCGTGCCTTTTTGTACGCTAGATGAAGTGGATGCAGCGATTGAAAATGCTAACGAAGCCTTCAAAACATGGCGCAACACTTCACTAGCTGCGCGTATGCGTATTATGTTGAAATTTCAACAGTTAGTGCGTGAAAATGTTAAAGAGTTAGCGGCTTTAATTACTGAAGAACACGGTAAAACTTTGCCCGATGCTGAAGGCGAAGTGGGTCGTGGTTTAGAAGTTATTGAACACGCTTGCTCTATTCCTTCACTACAAATCAGCGAAATGGCTGAAAACGTAGCCACTGGCGTTAATGTTTACACGTTAAAGCAGCCATTAGGTGTGGGCGCAGGTATTACGGCTTTTAACTTCCCGATTATGTTGCCTTGCTTTATGTTCCCGATTGCCATTGCAACGGGTAATACTTTTGTACTGAAACCATCAGAGCAAGATCCTACTTCAAGCCTACGTTTAGTAGAGCTAGCGCACGAAGCGGGCTTACCACCTGGTGTACTTAACGTTGTTCATGGTGGCCCAGAAGTGGCGCAGCGTTTATGTGAACACGAGCACATTAAAGCAGTATCCTTCATTGGTTCTAGCCATGTTGGTAAAATTATTTATGACCACGCTGGTCGTGCTGGTAAGCGTGCTCAGTGCATGATGGGTGCTAAAAACCACGCAGTTGTTCTGCCTGATGCGAATAAAGATCAAGCGATTGATGCCTTGTTAGGTTCTGCGTTTGGTGCAGCAGGTCAGCGCTGCATGGCTAACCCAGTGGTTATTTTAGTGGGTGAAGCACGCGAATGGTCAGCCGATATTGTTGAGCGTTCCAAGACAATGAAAGTTGGCCCGGGTACCGACGTAACGGTTGACGTTTGCCCAGTGGTTTCGCCTCAAGCAAGAGACAAAATTGTTAAGCTGATTGATTCTGGTGTTGCTCAAGGTGCAACCCTAGCCCTAGATGGCCGTAACCCAGTGGTTAAAGGCTATGAGAAGGGTAACTTTGTTGGTGCAACGGTGTTTACTGACGTTACACCTGATATGGATATTTATTCACAGGAAATTTTTGGTCCAGTACTTTGTGTCGTGGGTGTTGAAACGCTAGACGATGCGATTGCTTACATTAATGCCAACGAAAATGGTAACGGCACTTCAATTTTTACCGCTTCGGGTTGGGCTGCACACAAGTTCCAAAATGAAATCGATGTCGGTCAGGTGGGTATTAATATGCCAATTCCTGTGCCTGTTGCTTACTTTAGTTTCACTGGTTCACGTGCTTCACGTTTAGGTCCATTAGGCCCTAATGGTAAAGAAGCAGTGAAGTTCTGGACACACAGCAAGACAGTAACCGAGCGTTGGTTCCAGCCAGACAGTATTTCAGAAGGTGTGAACACCACTATCTCGATGAAATAAGTTTTCTCCACTAGTAAAAGCTGTATCACTCTGTAGTAATTTAGCCCCACCTAGGTGGGGCTTTTTTGTTAATCTTCTAGTCATACTATTTATGTGTAAGGGGGCGGCAGATGATTAACATAGCTTTATTGCAAGGTGAATTGCTTAGCTGGGCAGAAATTCAGCTGCCAGACTTTAAAGCCATTATTTTAGTTAGCCCTAAAGGATTAGTTGCGCTTGAGCCTTTTTTTAATGATGCTGACTTTGCTGAACAGCTAGCTGCGTTTTCTTTAGCTAGAATAGAACCTTTATCGGCTGGGCAACGTATAAGTTGGTCGCAGCGTATTAGTGCGGCTTTAGTGAATTCTGCCTTAATTAAAGACCTGCCGCTAGATTTACAAGGCACGCCTTTTCAGCTGACGGTTTGGTCGGCTTTATTAAATATCTCCAAAGGTGAAACACTCAGCTACAGCCAGTTAGCAGCTAAAGTGGGTAAGCCTAAAGCAGTCAGAGCCATAGGTAGTGCTTGTGGTGCTAATCCCATCCCTTTTTTAGTACCCTGCCACCGTATTTTACGTAGCGATGGCAGCTTAGGTGGTTTTGCCTTTGGCTTAGCGATGAAACAACAGTTGTTAGATAGAGAAAAAGTAGACGGTAAAAAAGCCTTATGAGCACTTCTGAAAATACACAACTCATCAAAAAAGTACCTGTTCACTTGATTAGCGGTTTTTTAGGTGTTGGTAAAACAACGGCAATCAATCATTTAATTAAAAACAAGCCAGAAGGTGAACGCTGGGCGTTGGTGGTGAATGAGTTTGGGCAAATTGGGGTAGATGCCAGCCTGTTAGAAGCCGGTGAAGATTTACAAATTAAAGAATTACCCGGCGGCTGCATTTGTTGTGCTTTGGGTTTAACCCTTTCTGTCACCCTGATTAACCTTTTACAACGCTTTAAACCCGACCGATTGATTATTGAACCCACGGGTTTAGGCCACCCAGCTGGCATTATTGATTTACTAACTGGCGGACAATTTAATGAAGTGCTAGAACTGCGCCCATTAGTCACCTTGGTTGACCCTCGTTTATTAAATGACCCCAAAGTGGTGGCGCATGAAACCTTTCAAGACCAAATCGCTTTAGCCGATATTTTGGTTTTTAATAAAATTGACCTTGCTAGCCCAGCGCAAACCCAAAAAGCCTTAGCAGAAGCCCAGCAGATGTTTCCACCTAAGTTGGCTTTATTAACCTGTGAAAAGGGTGAGTTGCCGCTGAGTGTTTTAGATTCTGCCGCCCAGTTAATTAGCCAGCAAACCAAACCAAAAACCACGCCTAGTCATCATCCTAAAGCCAATTTTTTAGCACCACAAACTACAGGTTTAGCTTTTTTAGCCTTGCCTGAAGTGGGTAAGCCTGTTTGCCAGCAAGGGGAAGGTTTGGGTGCTTTTTCTGTGGGTTGGGTATTTCATCGTGACGATGCTTTTGATGAAGACAAGCTTTATCAATGGGTAGATCAGCAGCAAAACTTGCTTAGAATTAAAGGTGTGTTTCGTGTGGGAACTAAGCAGTGGCGTAGTTTTAATAAAGTAGGTTTAGAGCTAGTGACGCAGCCGATTACCTATCGACGTGATTCCCGTTTAGAATTGATAGCAGGCCAGCCTTTTATTACAGGTTCATCTTTAGACGTGGTTAGTTTGCAAGAACAACTGCTGGCGTTAACGTTTAAACCTAAAGAGCCGACTTTATTTGATTAATTTAAGAAGATTAATTTTATGAGCGTTATTGAAACATCCAGTATAGAAACACTCGGTATAGAAATACCTGCTATTCCAGAAATCGATGCTTTTTTGTTGTGTGTTACGCCTCAAGCTTGGGTGGATTACGCTTTAAAAAACCTTGATGTGGTTTTAATTGACCATGCTTTATGTGAAAAAAAAGCGGCTTCAACGGCCATTAGCTTAATGCACCGTTATCCGCAATATGACGAGCTGCTAGACAAAATGACTGCCTTGGCGAGAGAGGAGTTGACGCATTTTAAGCAAGTGATAAACCTGCTGCGTGAGCGTGGCATTACTTACCAAAATATAGCACCGGGTCGTTATGCCGGTAAAATTTTTAAACACCTAAGAACCAGTGAACTCGGCCATTTTATTGATGCATTAATTATAGGTGCCATTATTGAAGCCCGTTCTTGCGAACGCTTTGCGGCACTGGTTCCTGGTTTAGTCACCCAAGGTGAAGTGGCGCTTGCTGGTTATTATTGCTCGCTTATTAAAGCTGAAGCGCGGCATTTTGAAGGCTATTTATACCTAGCTGAACTTTACACAGACGAGCCTATTGCACCCAGAGTGGCTAGTTTGTTAGCGATAGAACAGCAGCTAATTCAAAGCCCCGATACTAAATTTAGGTTTCATTCTGGTGTGCCCTGCTAGGGTGGTTGCCTTGAAGCTAACCACCCTAAGCTTTTAACGCCCTAGTTTTTAACGCCCTAAAGAATAAAATTCGGTATTAGGGCGCATGGCGGTGACATTGGCCATGCGGTTAGATAAACCAAAGAAAGCAGAGATGCCCGTAATATCCCAAACATCTTCATCATCAAAGCCATGTTGTTTTAGTTCGTTAATATCCGCATCACTGACTTCTTGAGCCGTTTGCGATACTTTAACAGCAAAATCTAGCATGGCTTTTTGTCGAGGGGTGATATCAGCATTATGGTAATTAACTGCAATTTGATCGGCAATCAGTGGGTTTTTCTCACGAATACGTAAAATTGCACCGTGGGCAACAACACAGTATTGGCACTGATTTAAACCACTGGTAGCGACGACGATCATTTCACGCTCACCTTTGGTTAGGTTGCTGTCTTTTTCCATTAACGCATCGTGGTAGTCAAAAAAAGCACGAAATTCAGCCGGACGATTAGCCAACACTAAAAAAACATTGGGGATAAAGCCCGATTTTTCCTGAACATCTAAAATTCTATTGCGTACATCTTCCGGCATGGAATCAAGAGAAGGCGTTGGGAAGCGGCTAATGGGTAATTCTGTTGCTTTGCTCATATTGAATCCTTATTTATTGGCGTTGTTAGTTATTAATTTTAATGAGTAATTAAGCTTGAATTGGCACTACAATTCGGCCTCTGACTTTGCCTTCCATTAGTTGACCAGCGGCGTTAATCACGTCATCAAAAGCGACTTCTGTGGTTAGGCTGTCTAGTAAGGAAATATCTAAAACTTCAGCGAGGCGTTGCCAAGCTTCTAAGCGTTTACTTTTGGGCGCCATAACGCTATCAATGCCATAAAGGGTAACGCCACGCAAAATAAAAGGCGCTACGCTGGATGGAAAATCCATACCCGCAGCAAGGCCACAAGCGGCGACAGCGCCTTGGTATTTCATGCCAGCACAAACATTGGCAAGCACATGGCTGCCTGCAACATCTATGGCACCTGCCCAAGTTTCACGCGCTAAAGGTTTGCCGGGTTCGCTTAATTCAGCACGGTCCATAATTGTGCTAGCACCTAAAGATTTTAAAAATACGGCTTCTTCAGGGCGGCCAGTGACTGCGGTTACGCTAAAGCCTAGCTTTGCTAGCAATGCCACAGCAACACTACCCACGCCGCCTGCTGCACCTGTCACTAAAATTTCGCCGTCTTCTGGTTTTAGTCCGTGTTTTTCTAGCGCCATAACGCAGAGCATGGCGGTATAGCCAGCGGTGCCTATCGCCATAGCTTGTTTAGTAGTAAAAGCGGAGGGTAGGGGGACTAGCCAATCACCGGACACACGGGCTTTTTCTGCTAAGCCACCCCAGTGTTTTTCGCCCACACCCCAGCCATTTAGAATAACCTTGTCGCCTACTTTAAAGTCAGCATGACTAGAGTTAGTTACAGTGCCAGCAAAATCAATACCAGGAATCATCGGGTAGTGCTTGGCAATGGGCGCTTTGCCGGTAATTGCTAACGCATCCTTGTAGTTGATGGTAGAAAAAGCCACATCAACATCTACATCCCCTTCGGGGAGTTGCGTGCTATTGACTGATGCAATTGAAACTTTTTGATCGCTTCTGCTACCTTCAATTAAAATTGCTTTAAACATCATTAATCTCCTGTTTTTTTTAGTCTTTATTTAATGCATTGAGAGGTTAAAAGTTAAGGTGACTTAGATTTTAATGTGGCGTAGGTTTAATTAGTGCTATAAACCCGCTTGTAAAAAGATCTAAAGGTTCACCAGATTGTTCAAGTTTGGCTCTAAGCACCGCGCCTTCCCAACCCACCCAAAAATAATAGGCCATTTGTGCGGTGTTAATCGTTTTAGCAATTTCACCGGCAGCTTTGGCTTCATCCAGTAAGTGTGCTGTTTTCATTTCCCAGTCGTTAAATACCTGTATGAGCTGCTTTCTGAACCCTTCAGGCAGTGCCACCATTTCTTGCCCAAGGTTGCCAATTAAACAACCCCTTTGGTATTCAAATTTCTGCATTCCTTTTTTTGCATCGGCTATAAAAGCCAGCAGGCGGTTTAAGGGGCTGGTATCGGTATCATAAAACCAATGACTTAGTTTTTTAGCAAAATACTGACCATAAGCTTCAATTAACTCTGTTCCAAAAGCCTCTTTGTTATCAAAATAGTGATAAAACGAGCCTTTGGGTACTTGGACTACTTTTAAAATTTCGTCGATACCCGTACTTGAGTAACCTTTTATAGTTAATGCAGCTAAACCGGCTTTAATCAATTCTTCACGCGTGTCTAAAAAAACGGTATCAGAATTTTTTTTGGGTCGACCCGGCTTACGTTTTACTGGTGATTTTATCATTCTATCCTCAATTATTAGACGGTCGGTCTAATTAATATTGGGTTAAATTAGACCAAGCGTCTTTAGAAGTCAATAGAATGTTGATAATTGATTCGATGAATTTAATAACTGACTGATTATATTGGGATTAGTAATTATTTTTAGGCGTTGATAAAGAAATTGGTGGCTTGTAATGGTTCAAGTTGCTTGACAACTTCTGTTGAATGGTCGAATCTTAACCTCAGTTCAAACGGCTGTATGAATTTTTGCTTGATAGCAAATATGCAGTGCCAGATAAGTTTTTCTACAACAAAAAGCTGGAGATCACACGATGATTTACCAAGGTAAAGCCATTCAGGTACACGCCCTTACAGACAAAAATAGTGACGGAATTGTAGAACTAATTTTTGATCGCCAAGGTGAAGCAGTTAACGTACTCAGCACTCCCACCATTAAAGAATTAGGTGAAGCTGTTGCTGCAATTAAAGCAAAAACCGGTGTTAAAGGTTTGCTAATGAGTAGCGCCAAGGAAGCCTTTATTGTTGGTGCTGACATTACTGAGTTTCATGGCATTTTTGGTGAAACCGAAGAATTCCTAGTTGAAATGAACCTAAAGGTTCACGAATTATTTAATAGCATTGAAGATTTACCCTTTCCTACTGTGACCGCAATTAACGGCCTAGCCTTAGGTGGTGGTTGTGAAATGCTACTCACCACTGACTTTCGTGTTATGGCTGATACCGCAAAAATTGGCTTACCAGAAACCAAGCTAGGCATAGTGCCAGGCTGGGGTGGTTGTGTACGTTTGCCACGCTTGATTGGTGCCGATAACGCCATTGAGTGGATTGCTGGTGGTACTGAAAACCGTGCCGATGTTGCGCTTAAAATGGGTGCTGCCGATGCGGTGGTGAGTAAAGAAAACCTAAGGGATGCAGCCTTAGATATTCTAGCTGAAGCTCAAGCGGGCAACTTAGATTGGCAAGCGCGTCGTGAACAGAAAAAAGCACCGCTAAAACTGAACCCTATTGAATCCATGATGGTGTTTGAAACGGCCAAGGGTTTTGTAGCAGGCAAAGCAGGCCCTCATTACCCAGCGCCTGTTGAAGCCATTAAAGCCATTCAAAAAGGTGCCACGGCTTCTCGTGAAAAAGCGCAGCTAGTGGAAGCTAAAACCTTCGCAAAAATGGCTAAAACGGATGTTTGCTATAACTTGGTTGGCTTGTTCTTAAATGACCAGCTAGTTAAGAAAAAAGCCGCAGCCTATCAAAAACAGGTTGATCCGGTTAAGAAGGCAGCCGTTTTGGGTGCCGGTATTATGGGTGGTGGTGTTGCTTATCAGTCGGCCTCTAAAGGTACGCCGATTATGATGAAGGACATTAACGAAGCTGCCCTTCAGCTAGGATTAAAAGAAGCCAGTAAATTGCTAGGTGGCCAGCTAAAGCGCAAACGCATTACTGCTGAACAAATGGCAGAAGCTTTAGGCCGTATTCGTCCTACGCTTTCTTACGGTGATTTTGGTGATGTAGAGCTAACCGTTGAAGCGGTGGTAGAGAATGCCAAGGTTAAAGCAACTGTTTTAGCAGAGCTAGAAAACCATGTGGCTGAGGATGCGATTATTGCTTCTAACACTTCAACCATTTCAATTAACAGCCTAGCTAAAAACCTAAAGCGCCCAGAAAACTTCTGTGGTATGCACTTTTTTAACCCTGTGCACCGTATGCCTTTGGTGGAAGTGATTCGTGGCGAAAAGTCATCTGAAAAAGCCATAGCGGCAACAGTGACCTACGCTAAGCAAATGGGTAAAACCCCCATTGTTGTGAATGACTGCCCAGGCTTTTTAGTTAACCGTATTTTGTTTCCTTACTTTGGTGGTTTTATTGGCCTAGTTGAACAGGGCGCAGATTTTCGCCGTGTTGATAAAGTCATGGAAAATTTTGGCTGGCCTATGGGTCCTGCTTACTTGTTAGATGTGGTGGGTTTAGACACAGCCGTTCATGCGAATGATGTTATGGCTGAAGGCTTCCCTGACCGTATGAAGCGTGAAGGCAAAACTGTACTGAATGCTATGTACGATGCTGGCCGTTTAGGTCAGAAAAACTCGACGGGTTTTTATAAGTACGAAGAAGACCGTAAGGGTAAGCCACAGAAGAAAAATGATGAAACCACTGATGCGCTAATTCAGCCTTTAGTAAAAGCCAATGAAGAACTAACGGATGAGCAGATTATCGCCCGTATGATGGTTCCTCTTTGCTTAGAAACGGTGCGTTGCCTAGAAGATAATATTGTGGGTACACCTGCCGAAGCAGATATGGCGTTAATTTACGGTATAGGTTTCCCGCCTTTCCGTGGTGGTGCGCTACGTTACATAGATGCCATGGGTGTGCAAGCCTTTGTTGATTTGGCTGATTCTTTAGCAGAGCTAGGTCCGCTTTATGCGCCGACCGATAAGCTACGTGCTATGGCTGCCAATAACGAACAATTTTATAACTAAGGTTTTGTCACCGAATTCAGGAGAAGAACAATGAGTCTGCAACCACGTGATATCGTAATCGTCGATGGTGTACGTACCGCTATGGCTAAGGCCAAAAATGGTGCTTTTCGCAATGTGCGTGCTGAAGAATTATCCGCCGATATTATGCGTTCATTATTAACGCGTAACGCGGGTTTAAACCCCGCTGAAATTGATGACATTATTTGGGGTTGTGTTAACCAAACGCTAGAACAAGGTTATAACGTAGGCCGTAATGCGGCTATTTTGACCGACATTCCTAAAAGCGTTCCGGCGCAAACCGTTAACCGTTTGTGCGGCTCTTCCATGAGCGCCATTCATATTGCTGGCGCTAACATTAAAGCGGGCTTAGGTGATATTTACCTAGTCGGCGGTGTAGAGCACATGGAGCACGTTAACATGATGCATGGTGTTGATGTTAACCCTTCGGCCAGTATGCAAAATGCTAAAGCAGCCATGATGATGGGCTTAACCGCTGAATTGCTCGGTAAAATGCACGGTATTACCCGTCAGCAGCAAGACGAAATGGGCGCACGTTCACACCGTTTAGCTCATGAGGCTTCTATCAATGGTCGTTTTGATAACGAAATCATTGGTGTAGAAGGCCACGATGCTGAAGGTCGCTTAAAACTGATTCTTAAAGATGAAGTAATTCGTCCTGAAACCACGGTAGAAAGCTTGTCGCTGCTTAAGCCAGTGTTTGACCCACGCAGCGGTACTGTCACGGCAGGTACTTCCTCAGCCTTGTCAGTGGGTGCTTCAGGCATGTTAATGATGAGCTATGAAAAAGCGCAAGCATTAGGTCTTAAGCCAATTGCTAAAGTGCTTTCTATGGGTATTGCTGGCTGTGATCCTTCCATTATGGGATATGGCCCTGTTCCTGCAACCAAGCAGGCGCTTAAAGCAGCAGGTTTAACCATTGACGATATTGATATTGTTGAATTGAACGAAGCCTTTGCAGCGCAAGGTTTACCAGTGCTGAAAGACCTTAAATTGATCGACAAGATGGACGAGAAGGTTAACCTAAACGGTGGCGCAATTGCCTTAGGTCACCCACTGGGTTGTTCGGGTACACGTATTAGCACCACGCTACTTAATGTGATGCAGCAAAAAGATGCAACCCTTGGCCTAGCGACCATGTGTATTGGTATGGGGCAGGGTGTGGCAACTATTTTTGAACGTGTTTAATTGAATTACTAGCTGCATAAAAAAACCGGAGATTAATCTCCGGTTTTTTTATGGGCTTAGTTTTAGTTAGGCTATTTTTGCAAATCGGGTAAGTCTGCAAATAAGGCTAAAGCTTCTGGGTTGGCTAAAGCATCTTGGTTTTTAACAGGGCGACCATGCACCACTTCCCTAACCGCTAGCTCTACAATTTTGCCCGATAAAGTGCGTGGAATATCAGCAACTTGAATAATTTTGCTAGGTACGTGGCGTGGCGTGGTTTCAGCTTTCACTGTGTCTCGAATGCGCTTGCAGATTTCATCATCCAGTGTAAAACCTTCCTTCATGCGCACAAAAAGTACCACTCGCACATCGTCCTTCCATTCTTGACCTATGCAAAGCGCTTCTAACACTTCGTCTACTTTTTCTACCTGACGGTAAATTTCTGCTGTACCAATACGCACACCGCCTGGGTTAAGCACGGCATCGGATCGACCATGAATAATCATGCCGTCTTCAGCAGTAATTTCTGCATAATCGCCGTGCGCCCAAATGTTGTCGAAGCGATCAAAGTAAGCAGCTTGGTACTTGCTACCGTCTTCATCATTCCAAAAGCCAATTGGCATAGAAGGGAAGGGCTGGGTACAAACTAGCTCGCCTTTTTCTTCTATAACCGGCTGGCCCGCATCATTAAAAACTTGTACCGCCATGCCTAAACCACGGGCTTGAAGTTGCCCACGGTACACAGGGCGAATAGGGCAGCCCAGCGCAAAGCAGGAAACGATATCGGTGCCGCCAGAAATAGAAGCAAGCAGTAAATCTTGCTTAATATCACGGTACACGTAATCAAACGATTCGTGTGATAAAGGCGAACCAGTAGAAAGAATGGCACGTAGCTTAGATAAATTATGCGTAGAACCGGGCGTTAAACCGGCTTTTTCACAAGCGGCTATGTATTTAGCGCTGGTACCAAAAACTGTTACGCCTTCATTTTCTGCCATATCCCACAGGGCTTTAGGCGCTGGCGCAAAGGGCGAACCATCAAAAAGCACCAAGGCTGCGCCCGCTGCTAGGCCAGTGACTAGCCAGTTCCACATCATCCAACCGCAGGTGGTGTAATAAAACAGAGTGTCATCACGGGTTAGGCTGGTGTGTAAAAGGTGCTCTTTAAGGTGTTGTAATAAAGTACCGCCGGTGGAATGTACGATGCACTTAGGCACGCCAGTAGTGCCGGAGGAATACATAATATACAGCGGGTGATTAAAAGGCAGCTGAGCAAACTCAATTTCTTGGGCTTCGGCAATTTTAAAATTATCCCACAGGCAGGCTTTTTTAATGCTGCTAATATCTGGGCTGGTCTCTAAGTAAGGGAAAATAATCGCTTGTTGTAAATCATCCAAAGATTCAACAATTTCAGCCACTAAAGGCAGGCTGTTAATGCGCTTACCGTTATATAAATAACCATCGGTCGCAAATAAGAATTTAGGTTGAATTTGTCCGAATCTATCAAGCACACCATTAAAGCCAAAGTCGGGTGAGCAAGACGACCAGATAGCACCCAAGCTAGTTGCTGCTAACATAGCAATTAGTGCGTAGTGGCAGTTGGGTACAAAACCAGCCACTCTATCACCCGGTTTTACACCGGCTTTTTGTAGGCCAGCGGCAATTTGTGCCACTTGCGTATAAAGTTCAGCATGGGTTAAAGCCGTGCGCTGACCATTTTCATGCAAAGAAATAATCGCAGGGCGATCATCACGAAACTTTAGCAAGTTTTCAGCAAAGTTTAATCTAGCTTCAGGAAACCAACGTGCACCAGGCATTTTGTGAGCATCTACTAAGGCTTGGCTGCCTTGTTCAGCAGCAACCACACCACCAAACTCCCAAACCTGAGCCCAAAACTCGGCAGAATTAGCATTACTCCACTGAAATAGGTCTTCATAGCTGGTAAGTTGTTGTTGGTAACCTTCATTCACCTGCTGTATAAAAGCAGTTAAAGGACTAGCAGCAATACTAGCAGCGGAAGGTTGCCAAAGGGGTTGATTAACAGGCATGAGAGCCTCCTAGTTTTTGTTATATTTAATGAATTTTATAGGCTAACATAGCACTAGAGGCAGTTGACGTAAACGTAAGCTTGTTGTTTTTATACTTTTATCAGTCAAAGCTTTTTAACTATACCTCCCTTTTGTAATTTCTTTACGGTAAGCTTTACGTTTAATCTATTATTGTAGGACTGTTTCTATGCGCGCGGATTTTATTAACCCTTTTCTTCATGCCATGATTAATGTGTTGCGGACTATGTGTGACTTGCACCCGCAAGTGGGTAAGCCAGTATTAAAAGAAGATAACGTTGCCCGAGGTGTGGTGACTGGATTTATAGATTTAATGGGTGAACACACGGCTGGTTCTATGGCGATAAGCTTTTCTGAGCCAGTTGCGATTGATTTAGTAACACGAATGTTAGGTGATCATCCGACTAAGATAGACGATACCGTGTGTGATCTAGTGGGTGAGATTACTAACATAGTATCAGGTGGTGCGAAAACAATTTTGTCTGAATCCGGTTTTAACTTTTACCTTTCGCAACCAGTAACTTTTGTCGGTGAAGGGCATAAAATTTTACACAGTGTTCATGGGCCAAAAATTTTAATACCCTTTCATGTTGAAAGTGGTGATTTTGTTGTGGAAGTCTGCTTTCGTGAATGATTTTGTGTGTTGTGCCAAATAAGGTTAGCTATTTGAATGTTACTGCTTTGCGGGTTCGTAACAATATATAAAGCGCTCCTGTGCCACCATCTTTGGGTAAAGCAGAGCAAAAAGCTAACACTTCAGGCATTTGTCTAAGCCAAACGTTAACGTGTGACTTAATACTAGGCACTTCACCTTCACGGTTATAAGACTTGCCATGCACGACTAATAAGCAACGACTAGCTGATCGGTGTCCGTCACGAATAAATTCACTTAAAGCAGCACGTGAATTTTCTATCGTAAAACCGTGTAGGTCTAAACCTTCTTGCCAGCTTAATAGACCTTTTTTTAATTCTTGAAAAGTGCGTAATGGCAGATCAGGCACATGAAACGTTAAATTTTCTCCAGGATTAACGGGTTTTACTTGGCCATCAGAAATGCCTAAATCTGTTAAAGCATTCGATTCGCTAGTCGCAGCTTGGCGGCGAGTTAGGTGATTAATGTTTTCAACTTTACGCGGTTTTCCCGTATCAGCAAGGTTTTGTTTGACGGGTCGAACCCCCTTCATTAATGCACGAAATAAATTATGATCGTCGTTAGGATCATTCTCAAGACTCACTTTTTTCTCCTTATGTTAAACTTGATGGATATTAACACGCCAATTTAGGAAACTACGCAGCGATGAGTCCAATTACCAATCAAACCACCACTTCGTTGGTTCAAGAATTACAAACCCTACGCGATTTTGTACGTTGGGCATTGACTAATTTTAATAAAAACCACCTCTATTATGGGCATGGTACTGATAATGCTTGGGATGAGGCACTGCACTTGGTTTTAGGCAGTTTACACCTTCCTTCTGATACTGATGAACGTTTGTTAGATGCACGTTTAACTCAGTTAGAGCGTGAAAAATTAATTGACTTAATTAAGCAGCGTTGCGAAACGCGTACACCACTGCCTTATTTGTTAGGTGAAAGTTGGTTTGCAGGCTTGCCTTTTAACGTTGATGCACGGGTGCTTATTCCGCGTTCACCTATTGCTGAACTCATTGTTAATTGTTTTGAACCTTGGTTTGATGAAACGCAGCCACCGGCTAAAATTTTAGACCTTTGTACTGGCAGTGGCTGTATTGGTATTGCTTGCGCCTATGCTTTTCCAACCGCTGAAGTGGTATTGAGCGATATCTCGCAAGATGCTTTAGACGTTGCTAGAAAAAACATTGTGCGTCACCATTTAGAGCAGCGTGTTACTGCTCTTGCTTCTGATTTATTTACTGGTTTAGAAGCCAATGATAAATTTGATTTAATTGTGAGTAATCCACCTTATGTTGATGCACAAGATTTAGCCGCAATGCCAGAAGAATACCACCAAGAGCCAGAACTGGCGTTAGCTGCAGGTGATGATGGTTTAGATTTAGTAAAAATTATTTTAGCCCAAGCAAGGCAGTACCTTAATAATGATGGATTGCTGGTGGTTGAAGTGGGCAATAGTGAAAAACACCTAGAAGCCACTTTTCCACACGTGCCTTTTTTATGGGTAGAATTTGAATCGGATGCACGGGGTGTTTTTGTGCTTACAGCCGAGCAACTGGATGAATTTCAAGCTGATTTTGATGCGGTTTGCAGTTATTGATTTATTTGAACAGCTAACGGAAATAACATTATGTCGGGCAATTCCTTTGGAAAACTTTTTACTGTCACCACCTTTGGTGAAAGTCATGGCCTAGCCTTGGGCGCTATTATTGATGGTTGTCCGCCGGGTATGGCATTAACTGAAGCCGATTTACAGCTAGATTTAGACCGTCGTAAACCTGGAACCAGTCAACATACTACTCAGCGTCGTGAAGCAGACCAGGTGCAAATTCTTTCTGGTGTTTTTGAAGGTAAAACAACAGGTACACCAATAGGTTTATTGATAAAAAATACTGACCAGCGCTCTAAAGATTACGGTAAAATTAAAGAGCAATTCCGGCCAGCACATGCTGATTACACTTATCAGCAAAAGTATGGCATTCGTGATTATCGGGGCGGTGGTCGTAGTTCTGCCCGTGAAACAGCCATGCGTGTTGCAGCCGGTGCGATTGCAAAAAAATACCTGAAAGAAACCCTCGGTGTTGAAGTGCGCGGCTATTTGTCACAACTAGGGCCAATTAAAGCAGAGCGATTGATTTGGGAAGAAATAGAAAAAAATGATTTTTTCTGTCCGGACCCCGATAAAGTGCCCGAAATGGAAAGCTACATGAAGGTTCTGCGCAAAGAAGGCAATTCGATTGGTGCTAGACTACAGGTTGTGGCAACGGGCGTGCCACCGGGGTTAGGCGAGCCGGTTTTTGACCGCTTGGATGCTGATATTGCCCATGCCATGATGTCTATTAATGCAGTTAAGGGAGTCGAAATAGGTGCCGGTTTTTCCTGTGTGGAACAAAAAGGTACTGAGCATCGTGATGAAATCACTCCTGAAGGTTTTTTAAGTAATCATGCCGGTGGTGTGCTGGGTGGGATTTCCAGTGGTCAGAGCATCGAAGTCAGCATTGCGCTTAAACCTACCTCCAGCCTGCACCTGCCGGGACGCAGTATAGATTTTCAGGGTCAGCCTTGCGAAGTGATCACAACCGGCCGTCATGATCCATGTGTTGGTATTCGTGCAACACCTATTGCTGAAGCCATGTTGGCCATTGTACTGATGGATCACTTATTGCGACATAGAGGGCAAAATGCTGGTGTTGTACAATTAACACCTATTATTCCTGCTAGTGTTATTTAGTTTTTTTATGCATATTTTAGTTTTTGGTCAAGTATCAGGCTAGAGTCTTATTTTGCACTTGTATTGTATATGCCATACTGCTTAGTATAGATAGTTAAATAATTCAAAACTTACGTGGAGTATGCTAGTGAAGATCAATGTTGAATTTGATATAACTCCTGAAGAATTTCGTAAAGCAATGGGCTTGCCCGATGTTCAGCATTTTCAGGAAGAGTTAATGAGAAAAATAGCTGAACAAATGGATGCAGGTGTTGAAGGTTACGATGCCTTGTCTCTTATCAAGCCTTACTTTTCACAAAGCTTTGATTCAGTCAATAGCTACCAAAAAATGATGATGGACTTAATGTCAAGCTATGGTCAAAATAAGAGCTAAAAGTTTGACAAAATATCTTATTTAGTAAACTAGCACAAAAGTAATTAACCAAATGCTATAATATAAATTGCACTCAAAGAATAAGAGTTGCAATGTAATTAAATGTATAAATTTAGCGTATAGAACTTTTATCTATACAAAACTTAAACAGAGTTTAAACTCTGAAATAAAATGTAACTTTGGAGAGTAACAATGATGCAAGATAAAACAATGCAAGACAAAGTGATGAATGCATTTTCTGAACAAACTAAAAATATGTATAACCCAATGCGTAAAATTAATGCATTGTTAGTTGAAAATATGGAAAAAATGACTGATTTTCAACTAGAAGCTCTAAAAGCTTATAGCCATATGGGTTTAACCCAAATGAAGCAGGCAACTGAAGTTAAAGATGCTGACAGCGTTCGTGATTACAGCACAGCCCAAGCTGAAATGATGAGCACTTTGAGCAAAAAAGTACTTGAAGATGCTAAAACTATGGCTGACATGAGCATGGAGTTTAAAGCTGAAATTGAAAAAATCATGGAAGAATCTCGTGCTCAAGCTTTTAATAAAGCGGCTGAAGGTAAAGCAACTAAGTCAGCAGCAGATGCTAAGCCAGCAGCTAGCAAGTAATATCGATTACTAGCTAAAGCTCCAAGCGTTTAAAATAAATAAAAAAGGGGCTAACAAGCCTCTTTTTTGTAGATAAATAAAAGGGAAAGTGCTTAATGACCGAAAAGACTAACGATCAACAGTCAGGTAATGAATCATTTGATTCTGCTGAAATGTTTGAATGGATGACGGAAGCTAATGAGCGCTATAAATCGGTAATCAAGCAGTTTATAAACCGTAACGAAGGTGGTTCTAGTGATTCGTCTTCATCTGTTCTTAATGATATAGGTGAAAATTTTCAACAGTTAGGGGAGCAATTAGCGGCTAATCCTATGGTGTTGTTTGACGAACAAATGAGCTTGATGCAAGGTCAAACACAATTATGGCAAAATACTGTACGTGAAATTTTGGGTAATAAGGACGTTGAACCTGTTATTGAGCCTGCCAGAGATGACCGCCGTTTTACTGATCCAGAATGGTCTGAAAATTTAGTTTATAACTTTATTAAGCAGACTTACCTACTTCAGTCTCGTAGTGTTTTTAACATTGTACAGGGTGTAGATGGTTTAAAAGATGAAGCACGTCAACAGGTTGATTTTTACACCCGTCAATTAGTCAATGCTAACTCACCTTCTAATTCTTTATTTACCAATCCTGAAGTGGTTCGCCGCACGCTAGAAACGCGTGGCAAAAACTTAATCGACGGTATGGAACAACTGGGTCGAGACTTAAAAGAAAGTGCCGATGGTTTGAATGTAACCATGACGGATAGCACTGCGTTTACTTTAGGTGAAAACGTTGCAACAACACCGGGTCAGGTGGTTTTTCAAAATAAACTGATTCAACTCATTCAGTATCAGCCAACCACTGAAAAGCAATTCAAAACGCCTTTATTGGTTGTCCCACCTTGGATCAATAAATACTACATTTTAGATTTGCGTGAAAGTAACTCACTTGTTAAGTGGTTAACGGATCAAGGTCATACGGTGTTTATTATTTCATGGGCTAATCCAGGTCCTGAAATGCGTGATTATGGTTGGGCTGAGTATATGCACCAAGGGCCTTTGGCTGCTATGGATGCGATTAAAGAGCAAACAGGTGAACCAGATGTGAATCTGCTTTCTTATTGCATTGGTGGTACTTTAACCGCTTCAACCGTTGCTTATCTAACAGCTAAAGATCAAGCTAGTCGTGTTAAATCAGTGACTTATATGGCTACTTTGCAGGACTTTTCTGATCCGGGTGAAATTAGCGTATTTATTAATGAATCACGTTTGGTTAGTATTGAAAAGAAATTGGATCAGCTAGGTTATCTTGATGGCCGTGCAATGGCTTTTAGCTTTAACCTACTGCGTGAGAATGATCTTTTCTGGTCTTTTTACATTAATAACTACCTAAAAGGCGAGCGTCCCGCTGCATTTGACCTGCTGTATTGGAACACTGACGGTACGAATATGCCGGCAGCAATGCACAAATTCTACTTACGCAATATGTACCTAAATAATAAGTTAATTCAGCCAGGTGGCATTGAAGTGGATGGTGTTAAGATTGATTTAAGCCAAATTAAAACACCGGCTTATTTTATTTCGACTATTCAAGATCACATCGCTAAATGGAAATCAACTTACAAGGGCGCTCAGGTTCACTCTGGTCCTGTTAAGTTTGTATTATCTGGTTCTGGTCATATTGCAGGCGTTGTTAACCCACCGAATAAGGTTAAGTACGGTTACTGGACTAACGAGACGATTGCTGAAAATCCTGATGCTTGGTTTGCTGGTGCTGATAAGCATGAAGGTTCTTGGTGGCCAGATTGGCAAGAATGGGCGACTAGCAATAAATATGCTGACCCTACGAGCCAAGTGGCAGCACGTGACCCAAGCAAAGGTAAGCTTAAAGCTATAGAGGTAGCACCGGGTAGTTATGTGAAACTGAAAATAACCGATGTTATTAACCCTAATAAAGTTAAAGTTGTTGAGCCTGTTGCAGCCGAGTCTAAAGCTACTGAAGCTGAGGCTACTGAAGTAAAAGCTACTGATGAGCCTAAGGTTGAAGTAAAAGTTGAGCCAGCTGTTACAAAAAAAGCGGATGATTTTAAGCTTGAAGTTAAAGCAACACCTGCAACAGCAACTAAGCCTACTAGGGCTAAGCCTAGAGCAGCAGTTAAACCTAAAGCTAAGTAATAATAGCTTTGCTGATTAGTCAGCAGTAAGTTAATAAAAAGGCTACCCTATTTGGGTAGCCTTTTTTATTTGCAGACAATTTTTATAATTAAAGAGTTTTAGGCATCAGGCGGTGTTGGTAGTAATTCTGCTTCCATCTTTTTACGACGGCGGACTTCACGTGGATCATTGGGCGCACGTCCGGGCAAGGGTTGATAACCGGGTAAGTGGGCAAAAGGATTGTCAAGTGTGGCTGCTGCAACCTTTGGTTTGATTTCAGCTTCTACTGCTGGTACTTTTATTTCTTTTGTTGCAGGTACGTTTGCTTCGGTAACTGGTTCAGATTTTTCAATCGGCTTCTCAATCACCTCTGGTGTTGTAATCACTTCTGATTTCTCAACCACTTTTGATTTCTCAACTACTTCTGATTTCTCAACTACTTCTGGTGCTTTGGCAGCTATTACGGCTTCAGTTTTAACTTCCTTGGTAACTGCTGGGAGCTCATTTTTAGCTGTTTCGTTAGCGAGTGTTTCTTTAAGTGAGTGCTCAGAGTCGCGTTGAGGTTGCTCTATTGCTGATTTTGGTTCTGTTTCTATTGCTTCACTTACCGTTTCATTGACTTTTTCATTGGGTAGGTTTTTAGCCGTAGGTGCTTGAGTTACTGTTTGTTCAACAGGCACCACTTGTGGCTTGTTAGTCGCATCTTCGGTGTCAGTAGCCTTGTTCGTTTTATCTTCAACGATTGCCGGGTCAGCTGCTTTTAACTTATTGAAGTTGGGTGCAACTGCCGCATCACCTGTTGCTGCTTTATTACGGCGGCGATTGCGTGGGTTAGTACGTGTTGGCTTAGGCGGTGTATTGCTGTCTTGAGCTTGTACAGTAGGGGTTGTTGGACGTTGTGGTTCTTGGCGCGTGGTTTCTGGACGCGAATTATCATTTTGTGCGCTGTTGTCATCACGACGATTATTAGTGCGACGTGTGTCAGGACGCTGACGATTATTACGCTGGTTATTGTCAGGGCGTGGACGACTAGGGCGCGGTGTTCGTTCGCTGCGTTGTTTATCGTTAGGCGCATTATGGGTTGTTGGCTTGCTGGCCGTTTTAGGCGTTGGTTTAGCTACCACTTCCACTTTTTCAGCGCTAACATCGGGCGTGCCCAAAAACAGCTTAATCAGGCGACCAAAAAAGCCGGTTTTTTCTTTAGCTTCTAACGCTGGTGCTGGCGTGCTAACTGCTGGTTTTTCTTGGTTGGTAGCCATAGCAACGGGTGCAGGTGCTGGCGCAGTACGAATAACATTTTGTACGGCTGCTTCAGCAAAGCCGGTTGCTTTTTCATTGTTGGTTACGGGTTCTTTGTCATTGTGCGAACTGACATCTAACTCATAGCTTGCGGTTATAACGTCGGTGTCTTCAAGTTCATCTTCGCGGACACGCACCACATCATAATGAGGGGTATGCATATCAGGATTAGGAATAACCAGCACTTCAACGCCTTGGCGTTTGCCAATGTCGTAAAGGGGCGAGCGTTTTTCATTTAATAAGAAAGTTGCCACACTTACAGGCAAAACTGCACGAATTTGTGCCGTATTTTCTTTCATGGCTTCTTCTTCAATTAAACGAAGAATAGAAAGTGCGATGGATTTAACATCACGAATTGTGCCTTGACCTTCGCAACGTGGGCAAACCATACCACTGGTTTCACCTAACGAGGGGCGTAAACGCTGGCGTGACATTTCTAATAAGCCAAAACGTGAGATACGACCAATTTGTACACGAGCACGGTCAATTTTTAGCGCATCACGCATCCGGTTTTCAACTTCGCGCTGGTTCTTAATTGGACTCATATCAATAAAGTCGATAACGACTAAGCCACCAATATCACGCAAACGTAACTGGCGAGCCACTTCATCGGCTGCTTCAAGGTTGGTCTGCAGCGCTGTCTCTTCAATGTCACCACCACGGGTTGCGCGGGCAGAGTTTATATCCACAGAAACCAAAGCTTCGGTGTGGTCTATAACAATTGAGCCACCGGAAGGCAGTTTTACTTCACGTTGAAAAGCGGTTTCTATTTGGCTTTCTATTTGGAAGCGAGAAAACAGTGGTACGTCATCTTGATAAAAGCGGATTTTGCTTTGGTAAGAAGGCATTACTTGCTGAATAAACGTTTGCGCTTGGTCATAAACTTCTTGGTTATCAATTAGTACTTCACCAATGTCTTGGCGTAGGTAGTCACGCATGGCGCGAATAATAACGTTAGATTCACGGTAAATAAGAAATGGCGCAGGTTTTTCTAGTGCGGCTTGGTTAACCGATTCCCAAATTTTAACAAGGTAATCTAAGTCCCATTGCAGCTCTTCACTGGTACGGCCAATACCGGCTGTACGAACAATGACACCCATTTGATTGGGTACGTTAAGGTTACTCATGGCTTCTTTTAAAGCGCTGCGTTCTTCACCTTCAATACGCCGAGAAATGCCGCCAGCGCGTGCATTGTTGGGCATTAAGACCAGATAGCGACCTGCCAAGCTCACGTAAGTGGTAAGGGCTGCACCCTTGTTGCCGCGTTCTTCTTTATCAACTTGAACAATAACTTCGGTGCCTTCTTTTACCAAGTCACGAATATTGCCACGGCCTTCGTTGGGGCTTTTCGCAAAATATTCACGCCCAATTTCTTTTAGCGGTAAAAAACCGTGGCGATCAGCGCCATAGTCAACAAAAGCAGCTTCTAAGCTGGGTTCAACACGGGTAATACGTCCGCGATAAATATTGGCTTTTTTGGATTCTCTGGAACCTGATTCAATGTCCAGATCGTAAAGTCTTTGACCATCAACAAGGGCTACCCGACGCTCTTCTGGCTGGGTAGCATTAATTAGCATACGTTTCATGGTGTTTCCGTAGGTTTTGGCGGCCCAGATATGGCGGGTTGTTTACATTAGGTTTTTCATGTTTAGACTAAAAATAAATAATTCACAACTCAAGTCTGTGCCGCGGCTTCTTCTAAAATATGTTTTGCACTGGCCTGCGTGTCACCCACCAAAATTGACTGTGGGTGCAGGCGCTGCATGAGGGTGTTATGCCCTTTTCCGCGCTACCGCATCATACCAGCAGTCATAGGGCTGAGCAATCGGTCAGAAAAAGACGTTTAAGCTTGTTATACTGGCGCGATTTTAAGACTAGCCAACCTAGGTGATTTGATTTATGTCGAGCACAGCAGGCTCCCCCGTTGCAGTAACTTATTTAGAAGTAACCGCCAATGCAGATGGTCAAAGGTTAGACAATTACCTGCTTAATCAGCTTAAAGGCGCACCTAAAACATTGGTTTATCGGATTATTCGTAAAGGCGAAGTGCGTATTAATAAAAAACGCGCTAAAGCAGATACGCGTTTGCAAGCAGGCGACTCGATCAGAATACCGCCGATTCGTTTGGCAGAAAAAGCGTCAAAAACACCGATTGGTGCTGGTTTGCGTGAGCTTTTAGAAGGTAAAGCATTGTTGTTTGAAAATGACATGGTGATGGTGTTTAACAAACCGGCAGGGTTAGCTGTGCATGGCGGCAGCGGCGTGCGGATAGGTTTAATTGAGGCGCTGCGTCAGGTTCGTCCAGAATTAGTTGATCTTGAATTGGTGCATCGACTTGATAAAGATACTTCAGGTTGCATTTTGCTGGCTAAATCACGGCAGGCACTTAATTTTTTACAAGACCAGTTGCGTGAACACAGCATGAGTAAAATTTATCAGGCTTGGGTATTAGGCCGTTGGCCAAACAACTTAGTGGAAATCAACGCACCGATTGATCGAGCGTCTTCACCTTCGGGCGAGAGGCGCATGAAAATTGCCGACTTTAAAGAAGGTAAAGCGTCGTTAACACGTTTTAAAATCATTAAAAAACATCAAGATTTAACCTTAATAGAAGCAGAGCCAGTGACTGGTCGAACGCATCAAATTCGGGTTCACGCCACTTCAGCCGGTTTTCCATTGCTGGGTGATCCCAAGTACGGTAATGATTTAATTAATGAACATTTTCGTTGTGCGGGGATCCCAAGAATGTTCTTACATGCAAGGCGTTTAGAATTTTTAGATCCGCAAACACTAGTGCGCCTAAGTATAGAAGCGCCTTTAGATGAAAATTGGCAGAAAGTTGAACAGGTTAAGGTTAAGTAAAATGAGTGAACAACACGATCCTTGGACTAGCCAAGCTAAGTCAGTTGAAGAGCATAAAAAAACAGGTGAACCAGAGCAATGGATGCAGGCTTGGGCAAAAGAGGTATTACTGGAGCAGCGTCGTGCAAGGCGCGGACGTTTAATTGGCGGTATTTTTCGTGGCGTTATAACGCTGGTGGTTTTATTGGTGATCTTTGGTTCAAGCCGTCAGTTTTTTTCACCCGCAGCAGAAGACGCGGTGAGTGGCAGCCCTCATTTAGCCCTGATTGATATTAAAGGCACGATTGAAGCGGATGGGCGTGCGAATGCGGCAACGGTATTGCAAGGGGCGCAGCGGGCTTTTAATGCGGTGGGTGCTAAGGCTGTCGTATTAATAATTAATAGCCCAGGCGGTAGCCCAGTTCAATCAGGGCAAATTTACGATGGGATTGTTAAGCTAAAACAAGCGAATCCTAATTTGCCTGTTTATGCAGTGATCGAAGATTTAGGTGCTTCTGGCGGTTATTACATTGCGGTTGCTGCTGACACCATTATTGCCGATCGCGCCAGTTTGGTGGGTTCGATTGGTGTCGTTTCGGGTGGTTTTGGTTTTAAAGAAGCAATGGCGCGTTTGGGCATTGAACGCCGTGTGTTTACTTCGGGCGATAACAAAGCTTTTTTAGATCCTTTTTCTGACATGAATGACGAACAAAAAGCATTTTGGCAAAGCATTCTTGACTCAACGCATCAGCAGTTTATTCAGCGTGTAAAAGAAGGCCGTGGTTACCGTTTAGCCAACAATCCAGCGATTTTTTCTGGTTTGGTTTGGAATGGCGAGCTGGCTTTAGCGCAAGGTTTAATTGATGAGTTGGGTTCTGTTTTTACGTTGCAAGCGGCTTTGGGTGTGCAGCACAGTGTTAATTATACGCCAGAACCTAACCCTTGGCAGGTATTAGAAAAGCGCCTTAGTACGGCATTTAAATCGGCTTTAGTTGAGTTGTCTGTACCCAGTTACTAAGTTGCTATGTTTGTGAAAATCTAAGTGATTAGTATTACTTTAATTTGAATTTATGTAGAATAGAACGCTCAGTCTAATTTACCGTAGCGTTGCTATGGTTTCTGGCATCACTATTTAAATGAGGTTGTTATGCGTATGCCTTTTCGTCCTACCTTTCTTGTTGCCTTGCTAGTAAGCATTTTTCTGATGGGCTGCGATCAACAAGATACAGCAGCGCCTTCAGCTGCTGCACCAGTTCAAGAAGTTTCTATCGTAACGCTGGCTAGCAAGCCGATTACTTTGCACCGTGAATTATCTGGGCGCACTCACCCTTTTTTAATTGCTGAAGTTCGCCCGCAAGTGAGCGGTCTTGTTGAGGCGCGTTTATTTACTGAAGGTGCTTTAGTTGAGCAGGGTCAGCCACTTTACCAGTTAGATAATGCACTTTATTTGGCGGAATTAAATAGCGCTAAAGCGTCATTACAGCGAGCGGAAGCTTCATTGAGTTCGGCGCAGCGAGTGGCGAAACGTGCAGAGAGTTTACGTGCCACAGGCGCGATTAGTCAGCAAGGTTACGATGATGCTAAAACGGGGTTAGAAGAAGCGCAAGCCAGCCTAGCGGTTGCAAAAGCGACGTTACAAAGCCGCCAAGTAACGTTAAGTAATGCCCGTGTGACTGCACCTATTAGCGGTAGAATTAGTATTTCTTCTGTTACGCGTGGTGCGTTAGTGACGGCTAATCAACCGCAAGCCCTTGCCACCATTCAGCAGCTAAATCCACTGTACATTGACGTGACTCAATCATCAGTTGAGTGGTTAAAGCTTCAGCGCCAACTAGAATCAGGCGCATTATCACGTGCTGAAGATGTTGCTGTACGTATTACATTAGAAGACGGCAGCGTTTATCCACACGCAGGCCGTATGACATTAGCGGACGTTACGGTCAACCCTACGACAGGTAGTTTTGCTTTACGTGCTGAAGTGCCGAACCCTGAGCACCTATTATTACCGGGTATGTATGTGCGCGCACGGATTAATATGGGAACGCGTGCTGAAGGCTTGTTAGTGCCGCAGCGTAGTGTTGCGCGTGATGCCCGTGGCGAAACCTTTGTGATGTTGGTGAACGAAAATAACCAAATTGAACGCCGCACTATCCTTGTGAATCAAACCATTGGCGACCAATGGTTGGTTGATTCGGGTGTTGCGTCAGGTGATCGCATTGTTGTGGCTGGTCTGCAAAAAATTCGTCCCGGTGCCACGGTTAAAACCGTTAAAGCCGAATAAGGAGTAGCGCATGGCTCGCTTTTTTATTGATCGCCCTGTTTTTGCTTGGGTAATTGCAATTATTATTATGTTGGCCGGTGGCTTAGCCGTTTTAAAGCTTCCCGTTTCTATGTATCCACCGATTGCACCACCTTCAATTGATATTCGTGCTTCTTACCCTGGTGCATCTGCACAAGTGGTAGAGAACTCGGTGACTCAAATTATTGAGCAAAATTTAACGGGTTTAGATGGTTTGCTGTATTTTTCATCAAATAGCTCTTCTAGCGGTGCAGCGGCGATTAGCTTGACGTTTGCTACGGGTACAGACCCAGATACAGCGCAGGTGCAAGTACAAAACCAAGTGCAGGCAGCTATGCAACAACTGCCACAAACCGTCCAGCAGCAAGGGGTTCGTGTTAATAAATCGAGCACTGGTTTTTTGCAGGTCTTAGCGTTTTATTCAAGCGATGGCAAAATGAATCGTGCAGACATTGCCGATTATGTTAATACCAATTTATCAGAGCCGTTAAGCCGTGTACCGGGTGTGGGTCGTGTGCAAGTATTTGGCGCAAAATATGCTATGCGTATTTGGCTGAATCCTGAAAAACTCGATACTTATAAACTCACCACTAACGAAGTGATTGCGGCCATTAAAGGGCAAAATGCTCAAGTGGCCGTAGGTCAATTAGGTGGTACACCTGCAGTAGAAGGTCAGCAGCTTAACGCAACGATAAACGCGCAAGACCGTTTGCAAACGGTTGAAGAATTTCGTGACATTGTTATTCGTGCCAATACCGATGGATCAACGCTGCGTTTAGGTGATATTGCGCGTGTTGAGTTGGGGGCTGAAAATTATAGCTATTTAACACGTTATAACGGACAAGCAGCCAGTGGCGTGGGTATTTCATTAGCGTCAGGTGGTAATGCACTGTCAACGGTTGAAAACATTGCTGCGTTAATGGAAGAGCTAAAACCTTTCTTTCCAGAAGGTTTAGAGTTAGCCATTCCTTTTGATACCACGCCTTTTGTTCGCGTTTCCATTAAAGGTGTATTCACCACGTTAATAGAAGCCGTTGTTCTGGTGTTTCTAGTGATGTATTTATTTTTACAGAATATTCGCGCCACCATTATTCCGACCATCGCTGTGCCAGTCGTATTATTGGGTACTTTTGGTATTTTGGCTGCGTTAGGTTTTTCTATCAATATGTTGACCATGTTTGCCATGGTGTTGGCGATAGGTTTGCTGGTAGATGATGCCATTGTGGTGGTGGAAAACGTTGAGCGAATCATGTCAGAAGAAGGTTTGTCGCCCTTGGAAGCCACGCGTAAATCCATGGATCAAATCACGGGTGCGCTGGTCGGTATTGGTTTAGTGTTATCAGCAGTATTTGTGCCTATGGCGTTTATGTCGGGTTCAACAGGGGTTATTTACCGTCAGTTCTCGGCTACCATTGTTTCGGCAATGGGGTTGTCGGTATTGGTTGCCATTGTATTAACCCCCGCGCTGTGTGCCACCATGTTAAAGCCTATAGTGAAAGGTCAAACCCATGAAAAGAAAGGCTTCTTTGGTTGGTTTAACCGCAGCTTTGATCGAATCAGTGTGTCTTATCGTGGTGGTGTAAAAGGTATGCTGCTGCGTCCTGCTCGCTTTATGCTGGTCTTTGCTTTGCTTGTAGGGTTCATGGCTTGGATGTTTGTACGCCTGCCCAGTTCTTTTTTGCCCGCAGAAGACCAAGGTGTGCTTATATCACAAGTGATTGCGCCGGTGGGTGCAACGCAAGAGCGTACTATGGAAAGCATCTATAAGCTTGAAGATCATTTTATGCAAAATGAAGTCGATGTTGTCCAATCAGTTTTTAGCATTCAAGGCTTTAGCTTTGGTGGTGCTGGGCAAAATGCCGGTATTGCGTTTGTTAAGCTAAAAGATTGGTCTGAACGTACTACACCTGAAACCAGTGCTGGCGCTACGGCTGGTCGTGCAATGGGTGCGTGGCAAGGCTTAAAAGATGCCATTGCGTTTACTTTTCCACCACCTGCCATGCCAGAGTTAGGTGTTGCTGCTGGGTTTAGCTTTTTCTTAAAAGATAATGCTGGGCAAGGGCATGAAGGTTTGCTAAATGCGCGTAATCAGCTATTAGGTTTGGCGAATCAAAGTGCATTGCTAACGCGCGTGCGTCCTAATGGGCAAGAAGATACACCACAATTTCGTATTGATATTGACACCGCGCGTGCATCGTCACTAGGTTTGTCAATGGCTGAAATTAACGCAACGTTATCAACCGCTTGGGGTGGACAATACATTGATGACTTTATTGATCGGGGTCGTGTTAAGCGTGTTTATATGCAGGCTGATGCTAATTTCCGTATGTCGCCTGAAGATATGTTGCTTTGGTCGGTTAAAAATAATCAAGGTCAAATGGTGCCTTTTGCAGCTTTTGCTTCTACGCGTTGGGATTATGGTTCGCCGCGTTTAGAGCGCTTTAATGGCGTAGCCGCTATGGAAGTGCAAGGTGAAGCAGCTACGGGCATTAGTTCAGGTGAAGCGATGGATGAAATTGAACGCCTAGTGCAGCAGTTACCGCCAGGCTTTAGTGTGGATTGGAGCGGCTTGTCTTACCAAGAGCGCCAAGCCGGTTCTCAAGCGCCTTTGCTTTATGCTTTATCGTTGCTGGTTGTTTTCTTGTGCCTCGCTGCACTTTATGAAAGCTGGATAGTGCCAACAGCCGTTATGCTGGTCGCGCCTTTAGGTATTTTAGGCACGGTGTTAGCGAATACAGCGCGTGGCATGGAACAAGATATCTATTTCCAAGTTGCCATGTTAGCCACAGTGGGTTTAACCAGTAAAAATGCCATTCTTATTGTCGAGTTTGCTAAGGCTAACCTAGAGCAAGGCATGGCGTTAATTGACGGGACGTTAAGTGCGGTGAAAGACCGTTTGCGACCAATTATTATGACCTCGCTTGCCTTTGGTTTGGGTGTATTGCCTTTAGCCATAGCAACGGGCGCTGGTTCTGGCGCACAACGTGCTATAGGTACGGGTGTGCTGGGCGGTATGTTGATTGGTACTTTTTTAGGTATTTTCTTTATTCCACTGTTCTTTGTTGTTGTACAAAAACTGTTTGGTAAAAAGAATCTAGTTAAAAGTGAAAAAGTTTAAGTTTGAATAAGGGTGACTTGTGCGTTATGAAAGCATAGAATAGCCGCCTTTACAGGCTTGTCCTGTTAGTTTTTGCGCTGAAGTGTCTTTGTGCTTTGACACTTAGGTTAAGTCACTCTATTATTACGCGCTTGAATTTTATGCAAAACGAATACTTGCGTCACCCGCTGGATCCTAGAAAATTATGTACTGCAGAACGGGCAATCACTGTTGATGTGTCTATGCAGGCTATGCAACGGTTGCAAAAAATGTTGGTGAGTGCTGAAGGCGAAGCGCATTATGCGTTGCAATTCAGTATAGGCCAGCAGCGACTGTTGCAAGTTCAAGGGACGGTTAAGGGTGAAGTGACACTGGAATGCCAGCGTTGTCTGGAAGCAGTAAGTCAGACACTTGAGAGCGAATTTTTATGGGGGCTGGTGACTAGCGAAGAAGCGGCGATTAATTTGCCACGAACGCATGAACCCATCTTCATAGAAAATGAGACACTCGATCTTCTGCCTGCTTTAGAAGATGAATTGATTCTAGCCTTGCCTCTGGTGGCTTACCATCCAGAAGGCAGTTGCAAGGTACCTGGTCAGCTCACTGAGCAGCAGCCTGAAGTTCAAGTGTCTACAAAGAAACACAACCCTTTTAGTGCTCTGGCTGATTTGAAAAAATCACTTAAATCCGGGCAATGAATGTTTAAGTTTGGCTTAGTAAACCTGGGAGTAAATTATGGCTGTCCAAAAATCTAAAAAAACCCGTTCTGCACGTGGTATGCGCCGTTCACACGATGCATTAACTACAACTGCATTGGCTGTTGATGCAACGTCAGGTGAAGTTCACCGTCGTCACCACGTGACTGCTGAAGGCTTTTACCGTGGCAAGCAAGTTATCAACAAAGACGCAGAATAAGTACTGATTTGCACTGGTTTTAGTTGTGCAGATTAACTTGGCTATTGATGCCATGAGCGGGGACTTAGGTCCCCGTACTAATATCGCTGGTGTGCTATTAGCACTGCTGCATGACCCTCTTCTTAGCGTTACCCTTGTTGGCAAGAAATCACTATTACAAACCCTTTTGCTACAACATCATCTAAGTTGTGAATTTGCTGCGCGTATTTATTTATTAGCCAGTGATGACGTTATTGGTATGGATGAAGCACCGGCTTCAGTGCTGCGTAATCGCAAGCAATCATCAATGCACCTAGCGGTTAAATTGGTTGCTCAAAACCTGTGCCAAGGTGTTGTTAGTGCAGGTAATACCGGCGCTTTAATGCTCATTAGTCGTCATTATTTAGGTATGTTGTCGGGCATTGAAAGACCGGCTATCAGTACCGCTATACCCACTTATAAAAGCCACAGTTACTTGTTAGACGTTGGTGCTAATATCGCCTGTCAACCAGAACATTTATTGCAGTTTGCTTTGATGGGTTCGGTGATGGTTAGCTGTGTTGAAGGCAAAGTTAAGCCGCGTGTTGCTTTGTTGAATGTCGGACACGAAGCCATTAAAGGTAATAGCCTTGTTAAAGAAGCCGCAAATTTGATCAGCCAACATCCTTGCCTTAATTATGTTGGCTATATTGAAGGCGATAAAATTTTTAACGGCGATGTAGATTTGGTTGTTTGTGATGGTTTTACTGGCAATACCGTCTTAAAAACCAGTGAAGGTTTAGCCCGTTATTTATCAGGGCAAATTCAAGGCCTTTTTCATCAAAATGGTTATAGTCGTTTAGTGGGTTTTATGGCTAAGCCTTTATTGCAGCGTTTAAAACAACAGATGGATCCGGTGCGTTACAACGGTGGCAGCTTTCTTGGCTTGCAGGGTTGCGTTGTTAAAAGTCATGGCAATGCTGACGCTAAAGGTTTTTCTTTTGCAATCATGCGTGCTGCGATTGAAGCAAGGCAAGGGCTTGCAGCGCATTTACAATTGGCTATGAAAAAACAGCATTTACCTAATGAAACCTGCTGACCCATTAACTGGCTATAGCCTATTTATCATGGTTTTGTTGGCACTGTTAGCTAGTTTTGGCTGGCCTTTATTGGCGAGTTTAGCGGGCTGCTTTGCGTGGTTTGCTGCGGTGCGTTTGTTTCGCCGCTTATTACCGCTGCAAAAAATTCAAGTGTTAATTATGTTGGCTATAGGCGCTGTGGGTTTGGTATTTGGTCAACTAAAAAATACCGATGTAAGCTGGTTACTTAAAGCTTTAGAAGGCAATCAAGGCTTGATTAGTATGCTGCTTTCCGTAAGTTTTTTAAGGCTTGTTGCTATCACCGAGCTAGCCGCAAAAGAACCCTTACCCGTTGGTCGTCGTGCTTTATGGAAAACGTTGCTGGGTGTGCATTTTTTTGGTGCGGTGATTAACTTTTCAGCGATGATTATTATGGCTGATCGCTTAGCCAATAAGCAGGTTTTAAGTCCTTTGCAAGCATTAGTGATTAGCCGTGGTTTTACGTTAGCAGCGCATTGGTCGCCTTTTTTTGCTTCGATGGGGGTGGTATTAATCAGTGCGCCGGGTGCGAGTTTATGGACGTTAATGCCGGTAGGTTTGATGTTGGCAGCTATAGGCTTATTGATTGCTGGTTTTTTATTAATGCGTAAGCCTGAAGCAGAGTTAACCGCCGCCTACCCTATGCATTGGCGAGCGTTAACCTTGCCTTTTTTATTAGCCATCAGTGTGCTGGTCGTGCATTTAATTAAAGAAGACATTCCTGTTTTAACCCTTGTTTCTTCTTTGTCACTATTCTTTACGCTGCTGCTGTTGGTGTGGCGCTACCGTTACAAAGCTTTGCAGTATTTACGCCAGCACATAGCGCATACTTTGCCCACTATGTCGGGTGAAGTACTGTTGTTTTTAGCGGCAGGTGTTTTAGCAGCGGGTTTGGGTTCTGCTTTACAGGCGGCGGAGTTTTCTTTACAGCTAGAAACCTTTGGTGCTTGGCAAGCTTGGTTGCTGTTGTTGGTATTAGTAGCGATTTCAGGTTTAGGCGTGCATCCAGTGATTAGCATTGCAACCGCAGGCGGTTTATTTTCGCCTTGGGTAAGTGATCCTAATTTGTTAGCTTTGGTTTTTTTAATGACGTGGGCTTTAGGGGTTAGTTTATCGCCTTTGTCTGGTACTCACCTTGCTATGCAGGGGCGCTATGGTATAGCTTCCTATGCCTTTACGCGGTGGAATTTAGGGTATGTTGGTTTATTGTTGTTATTGCAACTGGCTGCTTTGCACTTTTATGTAGCGTTAAATTAGTGACTAAATTTAATTTAAAATAACAAACATGGAGTGGTTAAATTGAAAAAGAACTTTATGCGAATGCTGCAGTTGTTAGAAGGCATTAAACAACCCGTGATTATTCCTAACGGAAGCGCTGGGCTTTATACCGATGTTAAACAGTCAGAACTTGGTATTAATTTTGCTGCCAAGTTAAATGGGCAAGTGCATAGAGCAAGAATGAGCTTAACTTTTACTGCCGATCAAAAAATTAAAGTGCTGGACTTGGTTGGCACGCAGCCTTTAATTGATTTAGAAAACGCTAACCCTTTGTCGGGACAAGGGGTTTCTAGTTTATTAGTGAACACTATGATTCATACGCTAAACAGTATGTTGCCAGAAACAGTGATTGTAACGGGTCGCTTAAAAGCGCCTAAATCATTGGTGTTAGAGCCTTTGGCGGGGCGGCGTAATTTTTGGCGGCGTTTTGGCTTTGTAATAGAAAGCTGGGGTGAAGGGCGAGAATTGGTTGTTTGTGAGTTGGGTAATTTAACAACCTATGCCGAGCGCTTATTAGGTTCAGCGCCTAATGACGGTTTAGATTTGCTTCACCACCGTTTAATTGATTAAATAAAAAACCCAGCCTAAGCTGGGTTTTTACTGAACAAACTGACTATTAACGAGAAAAATTAACCCGCAAAGTTTTGGTTAACAAAGTCCCAGTTAGCCAGCGCCCAGAATGCTTCTAGGTACTTAGGACGCGCATTACGGAAGTCGATGTAGTAAGCGTGCTCCCAAAGGTCTACGGTTAATAGTGCAGTGTGACCTTCAGTCATAGGTGTACCAGCGTTAGAGGTATTAACGATTTCTAACTCACCTGCCGCATTTTTAACTAACCAAGTCCAAGATGCACCAAAGTTGTTAACTGCTTTGGTATCAAATTCTTTTTGGAATTCAGCAAAAGAACCCCATTTAGCGTTGATAGCATCAGCAATAGCGCCCGTTGCAGCACCGCCACCGTTAGGGCTTAGGCTGTTCCAGTAAAAAGTGTGGTTCCAAATTTGCGCGGCATTGTTAAATACTGGGCCAGCAGGTGCTGACTGAATGATTTCTTCTAGGTTTTTGCCTTCAAACTCAGTACCTGGTACCAATTCATTTAACTTGGTCACGTAAGTTTGATGGTGTTTACCGTGGTGAAACTCTAGGGTTTCAACAGAAATGTGTGGTTGTAGTGCATCTTTTGCAAAAGGTAGTGCAGGTAATTCAAAAGCCATGGTGACTCTCCTTATTATTACTCATCAAGTGAAGCGTTGTTTATTAGGTGGTGTTAGCAGCGGCGTATTTCAAGCCCGCTCTGATAAAAATCAGTCGATAGGAATAATAACATTCACTGACCGCACTGACAAACCCGACCTTATTGGTGGGTTATAGTAAGCATTCAACAAAAAATAATGCACATTAAAAATGCGAGTGTAGCTACTCGCAGCAAGTCTTGGCAAAATAGCATTCAATCTCAATATTGATCGATTGCTTGCAGCAATAATAACGGGTGAATTTAGCTATGCCAAACCGCAAAGAACCGCGTTTAGAAATCGAAGAGCAGCCACTGGTTAAAAGTCTGGCTAGTGACACTGACGATCAAGCAGAGGCTTTTTTACAAGGCTCTGCGTCCAGTTCTAAATCTAATCCTAAACCCAGCGAGCCACAACAAGGTTCATCAGTAAATTCACCAAAAAGTGCATCGGGAAAAGCTTGGTTGGGTATTTTTTTAGCATTAATCGCTTTAGGATTACTGGCTTGGCAGTTTTTACAGCTACAACAAGCCACGCAACAGGGGGTTTTGCAGCAACAATCTATGCAACTGTTAGGTAATCGTATTCAGGAATTAGAAAGCATCCTGTTAACAACGGGTAATGATTTATCCGAAGCAGGTAAGATGCTTAATGAGAAGTTGGAGTGGGCAGATTCGGAAATTCGTAAATTATGGGTTATCGCTCACCAACGTAATCGTCCTGCGATTGATGTATTAGAAACTAAAATTAAGCAATTAGAAGAAGGTTTAAATAAGTCAGAGCAGCAGCTAGCAGAAGCGTTGGATGTCAGTAAAACAGCAGCATTAGCCAGTAAAGCTGCAACGGAACAAAACCTTGTTTTGGCTAATGACTTAAATAAATACTCGGCTACTTTAAATGCGAATACTGAAAAAATAACTGTCAATGCTGAAGAAGTGAATGTTCAGCTTAAAGGATTAATGCAACGCCTGACCGAAGTTAGCTTAACGGCAAGTACGTTAGATGAGCGTTTACGCAATCAAGATTTACGCACTGATTGGGTGGGTTTAGAGAAGCGTGTTGCAGAATTAAGTAGTAAAACACCTGTTACCGAATTTAAATCGGATGAACTACACGCTAAGTTGATAGACGAATTAACCGCGCAAGTCGCTGAACAACAAGAAATTCTTGCTTCGCTTGAAGCTAGCCGTGGTCAATTAGTGGGTCGAGTTACGCGTTTAATGGAAGAGGTTCAAGTGTTACAGCAAGCGCGTTAAAGCCCTGTTAGGTTGCTGGCAAAAAAGTTGTTATGATAGAGAATCTAAACGTTAAATTATTGATATTAGTTGAGGTTGTGTTTTGACAAATCCCCCTGCCGCACCGTCTGGATCAAAAAGTCCTAATAATAAGCGCCGCCGCCGCAGAAATCCGTCGAACCGTCGTCCTAACTCACCCCGTGTTGCTTCAAATACACTTAACAGTCAGCAGCAAGGAAAGAAAATTATGGTCGATTGGAAACCTGAAGATTATCCCGTAGCTGCAGCAGAAGGTAAATTGCGCTTTGCCGATTTGCAACTGCCTAATGAGTTATTGCGGTCTATTAGTGAGCAAGGTTTTGATTACTGCACTCCGATTCAAGCCCAGTCATTATTTTATACTTTGCATGGCGTTGATTTAATTGGTAAAGCACAAACCGGCACAGGTAAAACGGCAGCCTTCTTAATTGCCATTCTTACTTATTTACTAGAAGAAAAAATACCTGAAGGTCAAAAAATTGGTGCGCCAAGAGCCTTGATTTTAGCACCAACGCGTGAGCTAGTGATTCAAATTTGTAAAGATGCTGAAACGTTAATGCGCTATACACCTTTTAAGCTGCTGTCGGTAGTGGGTGGTATGGATTACGTTAAGCAGCGTGACCAATTACGTGGTGAAAAAATAGATTTATTGGTAGCAACGCCGGGCCGCTTATTAGATTTTCACAGCAAGCGAGATGTTGATTTACGTGAAGTGGAAGTGCTGGTTTTGGACGAAGCTGACCGTATGTTAGATATGGGTTTTATTCCTGATGTAAAACGCATTATTCGTGCCACGCCCAATAAAGAACAGCGCCAAACACTGCTTTTTTCGGCAACCTTTACTCAAGACATAATGAACTTGGCTGACCAATGGACAATTGCACCGCAAACCGTTGAAATTGCAACTAAAATTCAAGCCTCAGAAAACATTACTCAGCACGCTTTTTTAGTGTCTGAGGAAGAAAAAATTCCTTTATTAACCCGTTTAATTAAAACGTGGGGTTTAACTAAAGTTATTGTGTTTGCGAATCGCCGTGATGCAACGCGAAAGGTTTATGAAGGGCTTAAAAAAGCCGGTATTAATGTGGATATGTTGTCGGGTGAAGTCGAGCAAAGAAAGCGCATTACTACGTTGGAAAATTTTCGCTCGGGGCGTATTGAAGTTTTAGTGGCTACTGATGTTGCGGGTCGTGGTATTCATATTGATGATATTAGCCATGTTATTAACTTTAACTTGCCAGAAGATCCGCAAGATTATGTACACCGGATTGGTCGGACTGGGCGTGCTGGCGCTTTAGGCACTTCCATTAGTTTTATTGGTGAAGAAGATGCGTTTGCTTTGCCTGCTATTGAAGAACTCACCAAAAATAAATTACCGTGTGTTTATCCGCCTGATGAATTGCGACAAGATGAAAAAGAAATAAAAGAAGAACATAACTAAATATGAACCCTCAATGGCAAGCGAAAATTCAACAAACTTACCGCGATTTTTTAGCGGGTAGGGGCGTAAAGGCACGTCGTGGTCAGGCACATATGATTGCTGACATTGCTAAAAGTTTTGCTGCTATTAAAGAAGATGACGAAGGTCAGCGTACTAGCCAGCAACAACTCATGGTCATTGAAGCCGGTACAGGCACAGGTAAAACCCTTGCTTATTTATTAGGTACGCTGATTGTTGCACAAGCGCGTGAAAAAAAGCTAGTTATCGCAACAGCAACCATCGCTTTGCAAGAACAGCTATTGCTGAAAGATTTACCTGATCTGGCAAAGTTAACGGACCTAAAGTTTAGTTATGCTTTAGCCAAAGGTCGTGGGCGTTATGTTTGTACGTCCCAGCTTATAAAAGCTTTAGATAAGAATCAGTTAAGTGAACAAGATGCCACACTGGACTTATTTCAAGCTGAACTCATTAAGCATTCTAGCCATACCGGACAAGCGCAGCTAGAAAAGCTGGCTGAAAACCTTGCGTTAGGCATTTGGGATGGCGATAGGGATTCGTTAAAAGATAACCTTGCCAATGATGTGTGGGATAGATTGACCACTGACCATCAGCGTTGTACTAACCGCCGTTGCCCACACTTTGCTGGTGCTTGTCCCTTCTTTAATTCGCGCCGTGCGATGGAGCAAGCTGATATTATTGTCGCTAACCATGATTTGGTATTAGCCGATTTAGCCTTGGGTGGGGGGGTTATTTTGCCGCCGCCCGATCAAACCTATTATGTGTTTGATGAAGCGCACCATTTACCTGATAAAGCCATTAATCACTTTGCAGCAAATTTTCGGTTTAATGCCGCGCTTAGTTGGTTGCGTTTGTTAAAAAAACATCAGCCTGAGCTGTTAAAAAAACTGGGTGCAACGAGTCCAGCGGCGGTTAGTTTATTGAATCAATTAGTTACACCTTTAGAGTTGTTAGAGCGCGACTTAGGTACCTTGTATGGTTCACTTTATGAACTGGTAGCAGCAACGACTGATGCATCAAGACCCGTTATACACCGCTGGCCGCAAGGTGTAATACCTGAAAGTTTACAAGGTTTTTCTGAGCAGCTATTAACCTATTTTGCGGGTTTGTGTCGTTTATTAGAGGGTTTGGTTAATCTATTAAAAGAAGCGCAAGACCCAGAAAAAAACTCCAGTATTGACACTAAGTTAGCTGGAGAATGGCAGCCTTTGTTGGCAGTGCTGCATACCCGTGCTTTGTCGGCACATCAGCTTTGGCGTTTGTGCGCCCAGCAAGACCCGCTTAATCAGGCACCATTAGCCCGTTGGTTAGTTAAGCACAGCTTAAATGAAGGCGATGAAGACTTAGAGTTGTGTGCTAGTCCTGTAACTGCAGCAGATGATTTAGCTTATCGGCTTTGGTCACGCTGTTTTGGTGCAACGTTAACGTCAGCTACTTTAACGGCTTTAGGTCAATTTGATAGACTAAAACAGCGGGCTGGCTTATCAGCCGATACGCCGTGTAAAACTTATGAAAGCCCATTTAATTACCCAGAATTGGGTGTATTTGAGGTGCCTAAACAAGCTTGTGATCCTTCACAAGTTGAAGCGCATACTCAAGCTATTTTGGATTATATTCATCAGGATTTAAGCGATATTAAAGTATCTGCTTTGGTGTTGTTTAGTTCACGGCGGCAGATGAATGAAGTGTATGAACGGCTTGATAATAAACGACAAAAGATCACGCTAACCCAAGATATGCTGTCTAAAAATCGACTGATTGAAAAGCATCGACAGCGCATAGATGAAGAAAAGCCTAGCATTATTTTTGGACTGGCTTCTTTAGCAGAAGGAATTGATATGCCGGGTAAATACTTAACTCACGTTATTATTGTACGCTTACCTTTTTCAACCCCTGATGATCCGGTGGATGCTACTTTGGCTGAATGGATTGAGGCAACAGGCGGTAATGCTTTTATGCAAATTACTGTGCCTGATGCTAGTATTCGATTAGTGCAGGCCTGTGGTCGATTAATCCGTACCGAGCAAGATCAAGGCCGTGTTACCCTACTAGACCGTCGTATTCTTACCAAGCGTTATGGTAGTCAACTACTGAACAGCCTGCCGCCTTTTCGCCGCGAGTTAAGCTAAATCATTTAAATATGTACTATTAATACTGCTAATCATTGATTATGCTAAGTGTTGGTAATTTAACTAGGCAAATTAAGTATGAATAAATTAATTGGCTGGCGATTTTTGATAATTTTTCGCTATTTGTTTTCCGTGCTTATTTGTATTATTAGCTCTGCTTCATTCGTATCAGCATCAGAACCCATCATTATTCAATTAAAATGGCTGCATCAATTTCAATTTGCTGGGTATTACGCAGCGCTTGAAAAAGGGTATTTTGCTGAAGAAGGTTTGACTGTTGAATTAAGGGAGCGTAATCCAGAGATTAGTAATATAGACCAAGTTTTACAAGGTGAAGTGGATTATAGCGTGACGGATTCTATTGCTTTGTTGCATCATTTACAGGGCAGCCGTATTGTTTTGGTTGCGCCTATTTTTCAGCATTCGCCCAATGTATTAATGACGCTGCGCTCTTCAAATATCCAGCAACCTAAAGATTTGATTGATCGTCGTTTAGCTTTTTATGATAACGATACTGATGGTATTTCTTTGTTAGCTTTATTGGCAAATCAAGGTGTATTAGAAGACGGTTTAATTCGTTACAACTTACAAGAACGTCTTGCACGGTTGATTGATGGTGATGTAGATGCCATTGCGGCGTACAGCACTAACGAACCTTTTTTATTACGTGAAATGGGTTATGCCGTAAATATTATTGACCCCAAGTATTATGGTATGGATTTTTACGGTGATGTTTTTTTTACCAGTCAGCAAGAAGCACAAAAGAATCCAAAGCGTGTGGCTGCTATGCGTCGTGCGGTGTTGCGTGGCTGGAATTATGCATTAGATAATAAAGAAGAGTTAGTTAACCTTATTTTAACGCGCTACAACACTCAAAATAAAACTTATAATGCGTTAATGAATGAAGCGCAAGGGCTAGAACCTTTAATTGCAAGGGATACCACTGAACTGGGTACGTTAACACCGGGTCGATTGGAATACATGATAAGTGTTTTAACTAAATTTAAGCTTATAAAAACTAATTTTGCAGAGCATCAGCTACAAAAAGGCATTGCTCAGTTAATTTCTGATAGTGGCAACAAAGAGCTTAATTTAACCAATGAAGAGTGGGCTTTTTTAGCATCAATGCCAAAATTAAGGGTGGGTATTGATCGTAACTGGCCACCTTTTGAATATTTAGGCGTTAATAATACTGAGTTACAAGGTATTAGCCATGATTACCTTAAACTGTTAGAAGAACTTTTATACTTAGATTTTGAGATTCAAGACCAGCTTGATTGGCCACAAACTTTACAGGCAACAAAAGTAGGTGAAATTGATCTATTACTGGCTGTGAATCATACATCTGAACGTAATAATTATTTGGATTTTACGAAACCTTATGTGCATTCTCCTATGGTAATAGTGACTAATAATAATGTTAATTTTATTGCTAATATGATTGAGCTTGATGATAAACGTGTGGCTGTGGTTAAAGGCTATGCTTCTCATGAACTGTTGGCACAACACCATCCACTAATTACATTGGTGTTTAAAGACAGTGCTATTGAAGCTTTAAAAGCCGTTGCTATTGGGGAGGTTGATGCTTTTATTGATAACTTAGCCGTAGTTAGTTATTTAATTAGGAGTCAAGGTTTAGCTAATCTAAAAATATCAGGGCAAACACCTTACTCGTTTGATTTGTCAATGGCTGTACAAAAAGATAATTCGCAGTTAATAGTGATTTTAGATAAGGCGTTACAACACATTTCTAGGCAGCAGCACACCTTTATTTATGACCGCTGGATGAATATGGAAGTCGCTAAAGGTTTTCCTTGGAGCCGATTTTTACCTCTTTTTTTAGGTTTGTTCACTATTTTGCTGGTATTAGGTGGTTATACATTTTATCTATTTAATTTAAATAAGCGGATACGCCAAGCCAATCACTTGCTGCAACAGGCTGAGTTAGACTTAAAACAAAAAAATGCTCAGCTAGAGATGATGTCCATTACAGATAAGTTAACCAATGCTTATAATCGGCATTTTTTAGACAAGGCTTTAAGTGAACAAGTTACTTTAGCACAACGTCATCAGCGGCCTATGGCAATTGCTTTGTTTGATTTGGATTTTTTTAAAAAAGTTAATGATAACTTTGGCCATCAAATGGGGGATGAAGTATTACAAGTTTTTACAGCGCTAGTTAAAAAGAATATACGTTCTACGGATGTATTTGGTCGTTGGGGTGGTGAAGAATTCTTATTAATTTGTCCTGAAACCAACCAACAGCAAGCTTGTATTGTGGTAGAAAAAGTTCGTGCTGCGATAGAAACGTATCACTTTGATATTGATTTAAAACAAACCGTTAGTGCTGGCGTGGTAGAAGCTAAGCAGGGTTTAAGTATTGATGATTTACTTTCTTTGGTCGACCAAAAATTGTATCTAGCTAAGGGTACCGGACGCAATAAAGTGATGAGCTAAGCCTTTAGCGGCTTAGCTCAAAGTTGTAGCTTAGGTTCTAAACTGACTTACTTGTCCATTTAGCATTTCAGCTAATTGGGCAAGTTCATTGCTGGCTTGTGTAGTGTGTTCAGAACCTTCTTTCGTTTGACTAGAAAGCTCATTAATATTCACCACATTACGGTTTATCTCATCAGCCACTGCGGCTTGCTGTTCTGCAGCACTGGCAATTTGAATATTCATATCAGCAATTAAGTGAATTGCCTCACCCACTTGGTCTAACGCCTCTGAAGTTTCTTTAGCATGGTTGACTGTTTCTGCGGCTTTTTTACGACTTTCAGCCATGGCTTTATACGATTCATCAGCTTCTTTAACTAAACGCTCAATAGTGCCATGAATCTCAGTGGTGCTTTCTTGAGTACGAGCCGCTAAACTTCGGACTTCATCAGCAACAACAGCAAAACCGCGACCATGCTCACCTGCACGAGCGGCTTCAATGGCTGCGTTAAGTGCTAACAGGTTGGTTTGTTCTGCAACTGAACTAATAACATCCATAATAATACCGATGTTTTCAGTACCTTCTTTCAAACGCTCAAGTGTTATAGCCGTATTCTCAATGCTTTCATCTAAGTCTGCCAAGGTTTCTAACGTTGCATTTAAACGTGACTGTCCTTTTAGTGCTTGATCTGTGGCTTCCCGTGCTGCACCAGCCGCTTGGGTAGCATTGGTGGCAACTTCTTGCACTGTGGCAGTCATTTCGTTCATGGCTGTTGCCACTTGGTCTGTTTCTTGGCTTTGTTGGTGAACGGTTTGTGAGCTTTGTTGGGTTACCGCAGAAAGCTCTTCAGCAGCGGCAGAAACAGATAAAGATGACTGATGGGTTTGTTGTACCAGTTCTTGAATTTTACCAATAAAGCGATTAAAGGCACGGTTTATTTCTGTTAACTCATCACTACCATCTAAAGGCAGTCTGTGGGTTAGGTCGCCATCACCATCGGCAATATCACGCATTCTTAACAGCATATTTTGTAAAGGGCGTTTGATAGAGCTAATAACCACTAGAATTAGGCCAGCCATAACTAAACCCGCTACTACAAAGCTAACAAAAAGCTTTATTGCGTGTTGCCATAATAAAGCGTTCATAGTGTCTAAGTACACGCCATTAATAATGACTAGCCCCCAAGGTTCAAAAGTTTGGTAGCTGGCAAGTTTAGCAACAGGGTTAGAAAAACCAGGTTTGTCCCAACTATAAGAAGCGTAACCCTGACTGGCAGATGCAGCTTTATTTAAAATATCTTGAATAAAAGCAAAGCCCTCTACATCCTTAGTGCTTAGCATGTTGGTGTTTTCTATAGAGGCATTAGGGTGCATAACTGCTAGCCCTTGCTTATCAAAAATAGAAAAGTAGTCTCTATCTTGACCATTAGTAAAGCGAAACTCTTTAATAATCGCAAAGGCTTTGCTTTGTGCTTCGTTAGGAGTGAGTTGGCCGTTTTTTTCTTGTTGATGAAAATGCTCTAGCGTATTGTGACTTAGCTCGAGCAGTTGCTTAAGCTGAAGTTTTTTTTGGCTTAGAATAGCACCGCGCTCTTGCTGCATAGCAAGGAAGCTAACCAAACCTATTGCTAGTAAAGCAAGGGTTAAAATTAGCCATAGACGTAAATTGATTGTGAGTTGTCTAAGCAATAATTGCATAGAAAAAAATCTCCAAAATTGCTGATAATAGAGTAAAGCAAAACTGATCGAAGATTTTTATTGTTGTAGAGTCGTGATTAAAATTTTTGCTTAGACAAGGTGTATATTATTCTTTTGATTAAAGAAAGCTATTATGCCTCTGTGAGTGGGTGGATTTCTAGCTTTATTCTATAAAGAATTGTTAACCTCTAGGTATTTTCTATTAAAGGATCAAATGATATGAGCTTTTCTTCCAGCCTCTACCCTGAAACCTTAGGGTGGATAGCTTGGGTTATTTACCTTCTGTTTTTAATTGTTGCTTTGTGGCAGGTGCCTTGGCGTATTTTGTTTAAAGAAAAAGGATTACAGCACCTTTTTTTAGGTAGCATTGTTTTAGTCGCTTTTTTATGGCAAATGCGCGCAGGTATTAGTTCACAAGTAGCTATTCACCTTATTTTAGCTACCAGTTTAACGCTGATGTTTTATTGGCCTATGGCGTTAATTGCTACTAGCATTGCCCTAGTTAGTGTCACTTTAACCGGCAAAGCAAGCTGGGATATGTTTGGTATTAATGCGTTGCTGATTTGTGTTTTACCCGTTTTTGTTAGTCATTGGGTGTGGCGTTTTGTTGAGTGGAAGTTGCCGCCTAATTATTTTGTTTTTGTATTGGTGACGGCGGGTTTGGGTAGTGTTTTAGCGGTATTAAGCACGGGTTTGGTGGTGATTTTAATTACTTGGTTTTACACTTCGGGTCATCAATTTACGCATTTAGCCCAAAATTATTTTTTGTTTTTGCCGCTAACCTTGCCACCAGAAGCGGTTGTTAACGGCATGATCGTCAGTGGGTTAACCGCTTATATGCCGGATTGGGTAAGGGCGTTCGATCCTAAAAAATACCTAGACGAAGCTTAAAACTTAACTTAGCGCTTGACGGGGCGCTTTTGTAATTTACGTTGCAATGTTCGGCGATGCATTCCTAAAGCACGCGCGGTGGCTGAAATGTTGCCATCGTGCTCGTGCAGCACTTTTTGAATATGCTCCCAAGTGAGTCGGTTAACTGACATAGGTTGTTCAGCAACGGGAGCATCTGGATTGCCATTTTGTTTTTGAAAAGCCACTAAAATCTCATCGGCATCAGCAGGTTTACAAAGGTAGTTGATCGCACCTAATTTAATGGCCTCAACCGCTGTGGTAATGCTGGAATAGCCCGTTAATACCACTATTTTTGATTGGGGCGAACGTTCAACCAGTTGCGGTAAAAGGTTTAAGCCAGAACTGCCTTGTAGCTTTAAATCGAGGCTAATTAAATCGGGTTCAAACGCTTGAGTTTTTTCTAAAGCTTGGGCTTCATCGGCGGCAATTTCAACTTCATAGCCGCGTTTTATAAAGGCACGTTGTAAGACGTGCGTAAAAATATCATCGTCATCAATAATTAAAATACGGACGGTTTCATCCTGTGGCTCATCACTACTCATTCAACTATTTCCTCTAAATATTCTGCTTTAGGCAATCCGGATTTTACGGGTACTCTAACTTCGGTTAGCGTACCGCCATGTTTATGATTATACAAATGGACAGTGCCACCAAGGCGGTTAATGGTAGCATGGGTTAAAAATAGACCTAAACCTAAGCCTTTGCTTTTGGTGGATAAAAAAGTTTGCCCTAAGCGCTCAGCAATTTCTAAAGGGATGCCAGGGCCTTGGTCATGAATGTCAATTTGGGCTTCTTGGGGATTCCACTGAATAATAATGGTGACAGGTTCTCGACTGGCATCGGCGGCGTTATTTAGTAGATTAATCAGCGCCTGTTGTAGCGTTATATCATCAACAATGCGCGGCTCACCTTGTTTGTTGCTAGGCCAATCAATGCAATAACGCACATCTGGGCGCAGCACTTCCCAGTGTTCCAACACTTGTTGTAAAAAGCTTTTTAAAGGTTTGCATTCAGGGTTAAGTAATTTACTGCGATCAGCATTACTGACTAAAGATTGTAGCGTAATTTTACACGTATCAACTTGGCGACGTAGCAGCGCTAAATCAGCGACTAGCTGAGGGTCATTTTGATAGTCATTGCTTAACTCTTTTAGCATGACTGCCATAGTGGAAAGGGGCGTGCCTAACTCGTGGGCAGTGCCTGCGGCTTGGGTTGCAACGGCCATAATTTGCTCATCGCGCAGTGAGCGTTCTCGCGTATCTGATAAAGCCGCATCACGCTGACGTAAAGATTGTGCCATTTTAAAAACAAACACAGCGATCAAGCTTGTACTCAGTACAAAATTCGCCCACATACCTAAAAGGTGTAGGTTTAACTCGCGGGTTTCAGCCATGTGTACGAGTTGAGGCACAGGGTGATGGAAAATCATTAGCAGCGGGTAAGCCAATAAAATATAAGCAGCAATAATCCATGTAGAACGCCAAGGTAGGGTTGCAGCAGAAATGGTTAAAGGTACTAAGAAATATGAAATAAAAGGGTTGCTAGCTCCTCCCGTAAAATAAAATAATACGCTTAAACCAACAACATCCGCTAATAGATGCAGCAAATATTCTTTATCGGTAACAGGGCCAGGCCAGCTAAGCCGCCACCAAGTGAGTAAGTTAACTAAAGCCATAGTGAAGATGACGGAAAAAACAGCAAAAACATTAAGCTGAAAATCAAGCACTTTTAAGCCGAAGATAATACCGCCTAAAAAGCCTGTCCAAGTAATGCCACGCACCAAAGTTAAGCGCAGTAAATTACGACCGGGTGTGGATAAGGGTAAAGGTTGTGTTGATTGGGCAGTTTGCAAGCGAGGACTTCCTAAAAAGTTAAGCATATTAAGGGAGAACCCATGTAAAAACACCCTACTGGTTGTAATTAACCAGTAGGGTGTTGATGAACAAGAAAAACCGCCTTGTTAAACGTAAAGGTTAAAAAGTAGCACAATGCCCACCTGAAGGCGCTTGCCCAGAACCTATGGCAATAATTGGCGTTTCTAAGCGCAGGTTAACGGGCTGAGCCGTTTGCCAATCCCAAACAAAGAAACCACCTAATAAAGCCCAAAATACTACCATACGTACACTCGTTAATTTATTCATTTTTAGCAATCCATCTTAATAATTCAGTATTAATAATTAAAATAACGGCGAATACGCACACCAATTAAAGAGCCTGCAAAGGCCATAACCACCCAAATCCAGCCATGCAAGCTGCCGGTAGAAATACCACTGACCATAGCACCCACGTTACAGCCAAATGCTAAGCGTGAGCTGTAGCCTAATAAAAAGCCTGCAATAATACCCACCACCCATTGTTGGGTGTTTAACTTGTCGGCTTTACCACTTTTATTGCGTGAGAAAATCCATAAAGCACCGGCTAAAATACCAATGTTGGTGATAGACGTTAGGTCTAAAAATACTGATTGCTGAAGCGCGGTAGCGTTAACCGGCTGGCTCCAAAAAGGATTGGTGGCTGGGTCAAATAAATTACCAGCATAGGCAATTTTTGCAGCCCACAAACCAAACCCATAAACCACACCCCAAGGCTGTCCAGCAATAACAAAGTTGAGTACGGCTAATAATGCAAGCAGCACCGCGCCAATAATTAAAGTTTTATTAAATAAAATGCGTGAACCACCACTGGTTTTTGACCAAAACCAAGCCGCCAAACCGATTAGCATTAAACCTAAATAAGTAAGCCCCATCGCGCCGGTTAAGCCCACTTCATTAACTAAGCCGACGGGTTTAATACTACCCAGTTCTAGCCACCAACCTAGGTGAACTGAACCTAAAAAGCTGCCTAATGCAAAGACTGGCAAAATAGCCATATTTAAAGGAATGCCTAAACCGGCTTTATATAAAGTGCCCGAACCACAACCATCAGCTATCTGCATGGCGGCACCAAACACCAAAGCGCCAATAAGCAGGCTAATACTGGGTGGGCCTAATGCCGCGCTGAGTTCGGTTGGGAAAAAAGCCAGTAGCGGTAAAGAAATACCGGCGGCAATAGCCAAGAGTAATAGCTGGGCAAACACACCACTGGCATCACGTTTTTCAATAAGATTACGCCAGCCGGTAGTAAAGCCAAAACGCGCACCTGCCAAAACTGCACCTAAACCAATACCCACAATAAACAATAAACTTTGGCGAATAGAAACAAACCAAAATAAAAAGGCTGTAAAAACAACAAATACAAGCGTTAAAGCAAGACGGTTATTCATATTATTCGCTCACCAGTTTAGAGAAATTAGCTTGAATTTGTTCCCAACGGTTAGGGGTGTTTTCCATAGGTAAGCCTACACTTGATTGCGTCCACTCTGCTAAAGAAGCAGGGTAAAGGCGTACATTCGGTAAGCCAGCCACTTCAGATAAAACAAACCAGTTGGTTGCTGCCCAATGGCCGGTATTGCAAAAAGAAACGGTTTCTTCTGCTTGGTCTAAACCCTGTTCACGCACTAGCTGTAAAACTTCATAGGTCGATCGAATGCGTGTGTCGTAGTTGTTAAACCACTGTTGAAAAGGTGTGCTTTCAGCCGTTGCAATAGTGCCACCTGTTGATGCCGTTGGTGCTTTTACCTTGCCTTCAAAAAAAGCAGGTGGGCGAGCATCTAACAACTGATAATTAGTATCTTGCTGGGTGATTTTTGCTAATAGTTCGTTTTTATCTATGGCTAACCTAGCGTTGATTTGCACCGTATAGTTACTGGCTAATGGCTGGTTAACGCCCACTTCAATAGGTTGCAGTGCTTGCTGCCACTGCTTAAAACCACCATTTAAAAGGGTTAAATCGGTTAAGCCTAAGTATTTTAGTGTCCAGTACACTCTAGCTGTTGCACCAAAGTCGGTTTCATTCGCGCCACTAGAATAAACCACGATTGGCTGCTGATCGGTTAAACCTAGCTGGCGCGTGAGCTGTTGAAAATAAGCCACATCCGCTAACTGCCCTGGGTTATTGGCTGGTCCACGCCATTGGCCGTAAGGTGCAGAAACCGCACCAGCAATATGACCTGCTGCATAATCAGCCGGGCTACGAATATCAATAATATGCAGGGCTGTATTTGTTTCTAGCGCAGCACTTAATTGCTGAGCCTCTAATAAAGGCTGATAAGTTGCAGCTTGAACACTGCTGACAAACAGGCAAAGTAAGAACACCAAAAGGGTGTAGATAGATTTCATAACAGTAACTCCAAAAATAATGGCATTATTTTGTCATACTCTGAATTAAGGCTAAAAGAATAAATTGCTCTATGGTTATAAGATTGTTTTTTTTGATAACTGAAACCTGCTGGTTTGGCTTCTAGCGGCTATTGATTGTTTATCAACTCAATATCAGCGAAAATAGCGCCCAAACCTATCACCCTCACGGGAAAAAATTGTTAATGACAGACCAAAATCTTCTTAAAGAAATCGAGAGTCGAAGGACTTTTGCTATCATCAGTCACCCTGATGCAGGTAAAACCACCATTACGGAAAAGCTCATATTGCTGGGCAAATTGATTCAAACAGCGGGTATTGTAAAAGGTAAAAAAGCCGATAAACACGCTACGTCTGATTGGATGACTATGGAGCAAGAGCGAGGTATTTCGATTACTTCGTCGGTGATGCAGTTCCCTTTTAATGGCCGTACCGTCAATTTACTAGACACCCCTGGTCACGAAGACTTCTCTGAAGATACTTACCGTACCCTAACGGCTGTTGATTCAGCATTAATGGTGGTTGACGGCGCTAAGGGTGTAGAAGACCGTACCATTAAACTTATGGAAGTTTGCCGTTTACGCACCACACCTATTTTTTCTTTTGTTAACAAGCTTGATAGGGATATTCGTGACCCTATTGAGTTGTTGGATGAAATTGAGGAAGTGTTGAAAATTAAAGCCGCACCTATTTATTGGCCAATTGGTTCAGGGCAATGGCTTAAAGGCATTTATAACCTTTATACGGATGAGATTTTGGTTTTTGCTGCTGGGTATGGCCATACGCTGCACGATTTTGAAATGATTAAAGGTTTAAATTCACCGGCAGCACGTGCATTTTTAGGTGATGAATATGATGCCACAGTAGAAGAGTTAGAGCTGGTTAGAGGCGCAACGCATCAGTGGGACGAAGACGCTTACTTAGCCGGAAAACTTACGCCGGTTTATTTTGGTACAGCACTGGCTAACTTTGGTGTGCAGCAAATGCTGGCTGATTTTGTGAAGTGGGCACCTGCACCGTGTGCTAGAGCCACTGAAACCCGTGAAGTCGCTGTGACTGAAGATAAATTCACTGGTTTTGTATTTAAAATTCAAGCCAATATGGACCCTAAACACCGTGACCGTATTGCTTTTATGCGTATTTGTTCCGGTAAATATACCCGTGGTTTAAAAATGCGTCATTGTCGAACAGGTAAAGACGTTCGCATTGCTGATGCGGTCAACTTTATGGCGGGTGACCGAGAACTACTAGAAGAAGCCTGGTCGGGCGATATTATTGGTTTACACAATCACGGTACTATTCAAATAGGTGATACGTTTAGTGAAGGCGAAAACTTAAAGTTTGTGGGTATTCCTCATTTTGCGCCTGAACTTTTTCAGCGTGTGCGCCCTAAAGATCCTTTAAAAATGAAGCAGCTACAAAAAGGCTTGCAGCAATTATCAGAAGAAGGTGCTGTGCAGCTATTTATGCCGTTTAAAAATAATGACTTAATCTTAGGAGCTGTTGGTCAGCTACAGTTTGAAGTGGTTATGTACCGTTTACAGGATGAGTACAAGGTGGATTGTTTATACGAGCCAGCGAGTGTTCAAACGGCACGTTGGGTAGAAAGTAAGAATGCAAAAAAATTAGCAGAGTTTCGTCTTAAAGCAGAAGATAATCTGAGTGTGGATGGTGCGGGTTTATTGACTTACCTAGCACCCACTCGGGTTAATTTACAGTTGACGCAAGAGCGCTACCCAGATATTGAATTCCATTCAACCCGGGAGCACTAATAAGCCATTAGTCAATTGATAGACTGTACGAATGCTTAGATAGCACTAGCAGCTTGTATCCAAACGGGTTGCTGCTGCTGGCTATAAACTTGATGCTCTTGAATGGGAATAATTAGTTCGTGTTGCTTATTATCTACTTCTAAAATCGCGCGTCCTAAGCTTTCGTTTGGGACGTTATCTAGCAAGCAACAAGAAACACGGTAAGCCAATTCGCCGCTGTCTAATCGAAAAGGTACCCATAAACTTTCCATCCAGCGATAACCTGAGTTAATGGTGGGGGTTGGCATGGTAATACGCGCCCAGTTAATACCTTCTTTAAAAGCGCCTGATTCTTTTAACCACAAATAAAGCCTTTGCCAACTTTTGTCTAATAGTGGTGTGTAGCCATTGCCCACAAGCTCGGTCCGAGAGCGGCAGCCATTCACGGCAATGGTTATTTCAGAAGCGGCTAAAACGCAAAGATTGGCATCCAGTAATAATGAAAAATGCAGATCACGGTTGACACTTTCTAACAGTGGTTGGTCCATCTCCATCAGTGGCGAACCTAAAATAACCTCAAGTTGTTGACGGTAGCGAGCCGAAGGGTTGATGTGACCGCGTTCCCAGCGTGATACCGCACCTTGATCGATACCAAGGTTTTCTGCTAATTGCTGCTGAGTTAAGTGACGTAAACGCCTTAAACTTTTAATGCGATCGCCTAATTTTTTCATCTATTTTCTCCGCTGCTTATTAAGTTTGTTCTTTTGCGCTTGCTTTTTTTATTCGCTAACCAGCATTGTAAGCGCCTTAAAATAACAGGCTATGCCTTAAATGTGGTATCTTCAGCAAAACTTGAACTAGGTCACGGATCTGGCAGGCTTTTGTACTTTTGTGTGACTTGAATCAACAAGATTAATTTTCTAACCAGAAAAAAACAATGTCTTTAGCCGAGATTTTGTTCAGTTTTTTTAAGGCTAATAAGCAGACTAGGCGTACTTCAGCATATTCAGGTGTCATTTTACCTAAAGTTAAGATGCCTGCTTCTTCTAGTGCCGCAGAAGCAGCATAGTTTTGATTAACGCCACCTTGCCAACATTGGCTGATTAAACCTAAGGGTAAGTTTTGTTCTTGGCCTAGTTCGGCTAGGCGTTTAAAAGTTAAAGGTAAGGGCGGTGCATTGCCGCTGCCTAAACCTTCTAAAATTAAACCGTCTAAACCTTCTAGCTGCCGACTAAGCCAAGCATCATTTAGGCTAGGAATTAACGGTAAACGTAAAATGTTAGGTTTAAAGTCAATGGCTAGCTGGCGCAATTCAGTAAGGCTTAATTGCCCATCAGCAGGCCAGAATTGGTGATTAATTGCCATTGGTTGGCTGGTTGCGATAAACGCATTAAACGCTTGAGTGTGAAATTTGCGTGTGGCTTGTGCCGGTAATAATTCACCATTAAAAGCAATAAAGCAGCCAGTTTTAAGCTGAATAATGGATGCTAATGCAAATTTGATATTACTTAAAGCATCGCTGTTGGGTTCACCTAAAGGCAGTTGCGAAGCTGTAAGTATTAGTGGGCGTGAAAAGCTATTTAATAAGCCATTATTTAATAAACAATGCAGTGCTGCGGCTGTCCAAGCAAGCGTATCGGTGCCTTGTAATAAAACAAAAGCATCGTAGTTATTTTCTTCTTCTAATAATTGTGCTGCTAAACTAAACCAGTGGCTGGCATTCATGGCAGACGAATCTAACAGGGGGTTAAGCTCACAAAAACTGAGCTCACAGTTAAGTGCTTTAAGCCAAGATTTACTCAGTAAAGGCAGTAAACGTGAACCAAAGTTACTGCCAGGTTCAAGTCCTTTTTCGCCTGGAAGCATGCCGATGGTACCACCAGCATAAATGATTCTAACTTTATTTTTTACCGCAGACACTGGCAATGGCTTGGCACAAGTAGGGAAGGTTTTGTTCGTTATAACCGGCAATATTCATGCGGCCTGTTTTAACCATATAAATACCAAAGTCTTTTTGTAAAAGTGCTACTTCATTGGGTTTTAAGCCAGAGTAAGAAAACATACCACGTTGTTCAGCAACACAAGCAAACTTCTCTGCCAAGCCGTAGGGTGCTAAAGCAGTGACAAACTGTTGACGTAAGGTATTGATACGATTACGCATTTCATCGACTTCGCAGCGCCATAAACGGTTTAAATCGGCACTGCCCAGCACGGTTGCAACTATTGCACTGCCGTGGGCGGGTGGATTGGAGTAGTTAGCGCGTGCCACATTCGCCATTTGGCTACGTAGTTTTTCCATATCGGCCGCATTTTTAGCAACACCAATAAAAGCGCCGATACGTTCACGGTATAAGCCAAAGTTTTTGGAGCAAGATGCAGTAATCATTACTTCAGGTAATTGTTCAGCCAGTAAGCGCACCGCAGCAGCGTCTTTATCTAGCCCTTCACCAAAGCCTTGGTAAGCAAAGTCGATTAAGGGTAATAATTCACGTTCTTGTAAAATAACTAATACGGCTTGCCATTGCTCAAGTGAAAGATCAAAACCTGTGGGGTTGTGGCAGCAAGCGTGCAGTAAAACCACATCACCCTGTGGGATTTGTTTTAAATCAGCCAGCATAGCTGGAAAATCTAGGCGGTTAGTTTCGCTGTCTACATAAGCATAATTGTTATGTTTAATGCCTGCTGCATCAAAAATAGCGTAGTGGTTAGGCCAAGTAGGGTTAGAAATCCACACGGTTTTTTCGGGTGCATTGCTCTTTAAAAAATCGGCAGCTAAACGTAGTGCACCTGTACCGCCAGGGGCTTGTGTTAAAGAGGCACGATTTTCAGCTAATACATTAGCGCTTTCACCAAACACTAATGGCAATAGGTATTTGGCAAATAAAGGGTCACCGTGTGAGCCAATGTATTTTTTAGTAGTTTCACGGGTAAGCAAGAGAGCTTCAGCTTCACGAACTGATTGCAAAATGGGCGTATTGCCTAGTGCATCTCGGTACACACCCACGCCTAAGTCAATTTTAGAGGGGTTGGTGTCTTGGTTAAATGCTTCAATTAGACCAAGAATGGAGTCAGGGGGCAAAAGTTCTACTTGTTCAAACATGGAATCACCTTTACAAAGGATGGATAGATTTTGAATCTTAACACTTTAAATTTTAAGCATTCTACCTAAGAATTTGATCCAAATACGCTTGGCAATTAAATAATTTTTAAGGTGTATTTAAAGCCAGCATTGCTTGGCCTTTACCGCGTGCTTTAGCCAGATACATAGCGTTGTCAGCACTGGCCATAAGTGCTTCAGGTGTTAATCCTTGGTGTGGCCAAAGTGCAATGCCAATACTTGCACCTACGTGCATTTTTTGCCCTTGCCATTCCACTGGCTCTTCTAATACTTTACAAACACGATTAGCAAACGTAGTCACTTGATCGGCATTGCTTATGGTGGGTAATAGCGCAACCAGTTCATCACCACCTAAGCGTGCTACTAGCTCGGCCTTACTACCAAAATCAATCAAGGCTTTTTGCAGTCTTTGTGCCGTGATTTGTAGTAAATAATCACCGGCATCATGGCCAAAACGGTCATTAATGAATTTAAAACCGTCTAAATCAATAAAAAACAAGGCAAAGGATTGATTGCTTTTCGCCGCAAAAGCACAGGTTTTGTGTAAATTAATGGCGTGTAAAGTACGATTAGCTAAGCCAGTCAAAGTATCATGGTGGGCTAGGTAACGAATTTTTTCGACGGCAGCGCGTAGGTGTTTTTCTCGTCTGACTCTAGTGGTAACATCAGAAATTTGCAGTAAGCAAGCCGCTTGCTGCTTATAAACAAGTGGCTGAACTAAAATAGAATGATGTAAAGGTTCTTTATTGCCTTGTTGGAAAATAGGTAATAAAGAAGGATGCAACTGGTGAGATAAGCGGCGTGATAAATTAAACTGACTGGCCTGCTCAAGCGCATCAATTAATGCACTGTCGATGGATTCATTGAAAACATTATCCAGCACCTGGTCCAAAGCTAGGTTTTCAGCTATACCTGTAATGCGTGCTATCCACGGATTCCAAAGTAAAATTTGGCGTTGAGCATTAACTACAATTAAGCCCGTTTCTAGTCGATCAATTAGGTTTTTGAAATCTTCCTGTTGAGGCATATTAAAGTAACTTTTCTAAGTATTCATTCAACGCATCATAAAGGCCGCTAGCCGTTTGTAAGTCAATAATAAAAGCTAAATAGCCTTGAAGTTCACGTTGTAGTAAAGAAAAATCAACTTGGACTAGCATAATCATTGAATCTTCTTCGCACAGTAGTTTTAGTATATTGTGACAATTACCGCTGTAGGCTTCGGGTAAAGCGGTACGAATCTCACGGTGTAAAATATTGGCCAGTGTTGCTAAGCAAGCGTTCAGTAATATATTACCCAATTCAGCAAGGGTGTCTTGTTCTAATTCAGAAATTTCACTGGCGGTTAGTTCATGGCCGACCACAATGCGTACTAATTCTAGGCTGCGCTCTTCAGGAAAAATAAGTGCTGCTTTACCGCTAATAAAGCCACTAAACGCTTGAGTAACACCTGCTAAAGCCACAGGAAGAATTTCAGTAAAGCGCGATTCTGCTGTTTGACTATCAACAAAATCAACTTTGGGTACCGACAACAAAACCTCATCTTGAACCAGTTTAGATAAGGCAGCAGCAGCGCGTCCAACACCGATATTCATTAACTCGACAATGGTTTCTTGTTGATCTTGATTAAGAATATTGACCATTATTTAACTCTTTAATAAAGAAGCAAGCTGCTCTGGATCAACGGGTTTACCAAGAAAGTCTAACCCCATACTTTTAGCGCGTGCAACGATGGCATCTTGGATATTGGCTGTTACCAATACTAAGTGAATATTGGCATCTTGCTGGCGAATTAACTCGGCTAACACTAAACCGTCAATGCCTGGCATATTAAAATCTAATAAGGCAAGGTCAAAAGCTTGCGGTTGGAACACAGCCAAAGCTTCATCGCCGTTTGTTGCTTGGGTGATTTCGGCGTGTTCATCGGTTAGCTTGATTAAATACTGCAAAGTTAAACGCGCAACGCGGCTATCATCCACCAACAGAATGCGTTTGGCTGTGGTTTCAGTCATTATTTATACCTAATTATTGTTTATGAGCATCTAAAGTACACTCATAGGCTTGCAGCGTATTTTCTAGCAAGGTTGCAACGGTCATGGGGCCAACACCACCAGGCACAGGCGTTATCCAAGCAGCCCGTTCAAATGCGGGTGCAAACGCTACATCGCCGACTAATGAACCATCTTCAATCCGGTTAATACCGACATCAATCACGATAGCGTTGGGCTTAATCCATTCACCTTTAACTAAACCAGGAATGCCAACCCCAACGACAACTATATCTGCTTGTGCAATTTCAGTGGCTAAGTCTTTAGTAAAACGATGCGTTACGGTAACAGTACAGCCGGCTAACAAAAGTTCTAGCGCCATTGGGCGACCAACAATATTAGACGCGCCGACCACGGTTGCTTTTAAGCCTTTAAGGTCTAAATCTAGGTTTTGTAATAAAGTCATTATTCCTTTGGGCGTACAAGGGCGAAGCAAAGGTTGACGTTGAGCCAAGCGCCCAAGATTGTAAGGATGAAAACCATCAACATCTTTTGCAGGATTAATGCGCTCTAAAAGTGGGTTGGCGTCTAAGTGCTTAGGCAGTGGTAACTGTAATAAAATACCGTCTATTAAGGCATCTTCATTTAGCTTGTCTATTAAAGCTTCTAGCGCTTGCTGCGTTGTTGTTGCTTCTAAGCTAAAAGAATGCGAAATAATGCCCGCTTTTTCACAAGCAACGTGTTTGTTACGCACGTAAACTTCTGAAGCTGGATCAGCCCCAACTAAAATAACGGCTAAAGCTGGGTTGCGTTGACCTGCTGCCAAGTGTAAGTTGATTTTTTTTGCAATGACTTCACGTAAGTTTAAGGCAATTTGCTTGCCATCTATTAATTGAGCACTCATACTGATTTTAGATTCCATAGCAGCGGTAGATGCTTTATTGTCGCATGACTTAGGACTAAGAGGAATGCTAGCTTTCTTACTTGTTAAAAATAATTTTAAGAAAGTTTAAAATAAGGCTTGACGAACGAAAATATTCCCCTATAATACGCTCCACATTGACGGGGACTTGAAGCGAAAGCCAAGCCACATTACTTGATTGTAGTAGCGTTAATGTTAGCAACAGAAATAATCGGGATATAGCGCAGTCTGGTAGCGCGCCTGCTTTGGGAGCAGGATGTCGGGGGTTCGAATCCCTCTATCCCGACCAATTATTTCAAGCAATCTTTGTAGGCTAATCACCCAATGCGCCTATAGCTCAATCGGATAGAGCAACGCCCTTCTAAGGCGTAGGTTGCAGGTTCGATTCCTGCTGGGCGCGCCAAAGCGCTCTCTAGTAGTTTAGATTGTTAATATGTACCTGTTTTTGATGGTGAGCGTAGCTCAGTTGGTAGAGCTCCGGATTGTGACTCCGGCGGTCGTGGGTTCGAGCCCCATCGTTCACCCCAGATTTTTAAAGAAGGCATCCGTAAAGGATGCCTTTTTTTGTTTTAAGGCTTGCTGCAAACGTCAGTAACTCTTAAAATCCCCCCTTTGCTAATTTTTACTTAAATAAAAGCCACTTAAATAAAATCAATGAGTGTTTAACGAGGATTGTCCATGCAAGTTTCCGTAGAAACAACTTCCACGCTGGAGCGTCGAGTAACTATTCAAGTACCAGCAGAGAAGATAGATACCGCTGTTGAAGCACGCCTAAAAGATACTGCACGTAAAGCCAAGGTAGACGGTTATCGCCCTGGTAAAGTACCAATGAGTGTTGTTAAGCGTCGTTTCGGTGAAGGCGTACGTCAAGATGTTCTGTCGGAAGTTATGCGTAATCACTTTGTCGAAGCTGTGACCCAAGAAAAACTGAACCCAGCGGGCACACCAGAAATTGAACCGGGTACAGTCAATGAAGCAGGTCAACCTTTTGAGTTCACTGCTACATTTGAAGTTTATCCAGAAATCGAACTAAAAAGCTTAGAAACTGAAACCGTTGAGCGCCCAGTTGCAGCGATTAACGACGCTGATTTAGAAGAACTCATTGCTGATTTGCGTAAGCAACGCGCTGAGTGGGCTGCTGCTGAAAAAGCGGCTGAAACTGGCGATCAAGTTAATATCGACTTTGAAGGCTTTATTGACGGTGAGGCATTTGATGGCGGTAAAGGTGAAGGCTACGACCTAGTATTGGGTTCTAGTTCTTTCATTCCGGGTTTCGAAGATCAGCTAGTCGGCACTAAAGCAGGCGAAGCTAAAGACATTGAAGTCAACTTCCCTGACGATTATCAAGCGGCTAACCTAGCCGGTAAAGCAGCAATTTTTAAATGTACCGTTAATACCGTTAATACGCAGCAGCTACCTGAATTAAACGACGAGTTGTTTAGTCAGTTTGGTGTTAAAGAAGGCGGTGAAGACGCTTTCCGTACTGAAGTACGTAAAAATATGACTGCTCAGCTTAAACAAGCGATTCGTAGCGCAACTAAGCAAGCCGTTTTTGAAGCGCTAATGAAAGCTAATCCAATTGAAGTGCCTAGTGCATTAATTACTAGTGAAGTTGACAATTTGCGTCGTCAAGCTGCGCAGCAGTACAATTTGGGTGAAGGTTTTGATATTAATCAAATCCCAGCTGACCTTTTCAAAGATCAAGCTAAAAACAATGTGGTGTTAGGTTTGTTAGTGGGTGAAGTCATTAAGCACAATGAACTAAAAGCCGATCAAACCGTTGTTGATGATTTACTAAACGAAATGGCTCAGTCTTACCAAGAACCACAAAAAGTAGTGGATTACTACAAGACTAATCCTGAAATGCTACGTCAAGTTGAAGGCGCAGCACTAGAGCAACAAGTGGTTGATAAGTTATTAGCTGAAGCAAAAGTGACTGATGTAAGCAAGACTTTTAAAGAACTAGCTATGCCTGCTCAGCAGTAAAAATTGTAAGAAAACAGCGCTTTAAAACTGATCCGGTGTGCAAACACCGGATCTTTTTTTTTAAGCTAAGGCTAAATCTTGGTGGAATTTATCTTCAACCTCGGTTAGTTTAGTCGGCATTATGTATATTGGGGATGTAATATGTTTAAAAATTTGGATATTAATAATGCAGGTGGCCTAGTACCCATGGTTGTAGAGCAATCTGCCCGTGGCGAGCGCTCCTATGACATTTATTCACGTCTATTAAAAGAACGCGTTATTTTCTTGGTTGGCCCTGTTGAAGACTATATGGCTAATCTAATTGTGGCCCAGATGCTATTTTTAGAATCTGAAAACCCAGACAAAGATATCCATCTTTACATTAACTCACCGGGTGGTTCAGTCACTGCGGGTATGTCGATTTATGACACTATGCAGTTTATCAAACCCAATGTGTCGACTATGTGTATTGGTCAAGCAGCCAGCATGGGTGCTTTTCTATTAGCCGGTGGAACTAAAGGTAAGCGCTTTTGTTTGCCTAATTCGCGCATGATGATTCACCAGCCATTGGGTGGTTTTCAGGGTCAAGCGTCTGACATTGAGATTCACACGCGTGAAATTTTGGGCATTCGTGATAAATTAAATAGACTGTTGGCACACCACACGGGTCAAAACATTAAAACGATTGCCAAAGACACTGACCGCGATAACTTTATGGACGGTGAAACGGCAGTTAGCTATGGTTTAATCGACGCTGTGCTTGATAAGCGCCCAGAATAAAATAAGTTTCGAAGTAAACGGGGTAAATAATGGCCGACGGCAAAAAAAGTAAAGATAAGCTTCTATATTGCTCCTTCTGTGGCAAAAGCCAAGATGAAGTTAAAAAGCTAATTGCAGGGCCATCTGTCTATATATGTGATGACTGCGTAAGCCTGTGTACTGATATTATTAGTAGTGAGTTTCAAGAAGAAGAGCTTGGTGAAGAAAGTGAGAAATTGCCGGTTCCTAAAGAAATTCGTGCGCACCTAGATGACTATGTTATTGGTCAAGACCGCGCCAAAATGGTGTTAGCAGTGGCTGTTTATAACCACTACAAGCGCCTAAAGTCGCAATTAAAAGGTAATAAAGGTGTTGAGCTAGGTAAAAGTAATATTCTGCTAATCGGCCCAACGGGTTCGGGTAAAACCCTGCTAGCAGAAACCTTGGCGCGTATGCTGAATGTACCTTTTACAATGGCTGATGCAACCACCTTAACCGAAGCGGGTTATGTGGGTGAAGACGTTGAAAATATTATTCAGAAAATGTTGCAAAAATGTGATTACGACATAGAACGTGCTCAGCGTGGTATCGTCTATATTGATGAAATTGATAAAATCTCTCGTAAATCAGACAACCCTTCGATTACACGTGATGTTTCGGGTGAAGGTGTACAGCAAGCCCTGCTTAAACTGATTGAAGGTACGGTCGCTTCAGTTCCCCCGCAAGGTGGGCGTAAGCACCCGCAGCAAGAGTTTTTGCAAGTAGATACCAGTAATATGCTGTTTATTTGTGGCGGTGCGTTTGCTGGCCTTGATAAGGTGATTCGTGCGCGTACTGAAAAAGGCGGCATCGGCTTTAGTGCAGAAATAAAAAGTAAGCAAGAAGATGAAGCAATGGGCGCAGCGCTGTTAGAAGTCGAGCCAGAAGACCTAGTGCGCTTTGGTTTAATTCCAGAGTTTATTGGTCGTTTGCCTGTGGTTGCAACTTTAACGCACCTAGATGAAGATGCGCTGATCGAGATTTTGACTGAACCTAAAAATGCTTTAACTAAGCAATACGGTCAGTTATTTGAAATGGAAGGCGTTGAACTAGAGTTTCGTGAAGAAGCATTACGTGCAATTGCCAAAAAAGCGCTAGAACGTAAAACAGGTGCGCGCGGTTTGCGTTCGATTATGGAAAGCATACTGCTTGATACCATGTATGAAATCCCTTCACTTAAACACGTTATAAAAACGATTGTTGATGAAAAGGTGGTTAATGGCGAAGCTAAGCCTTTATTAATTTATGAAAATGATGACCTAGAAACTACTGCTAATCGTGATTAGGCATTAAAAATCATATTTTATTGAGTTAAGTTATTATAAAAAAAGGGCCTAGCGCCCTTTTTTTCTTAGCCGACAGCCTCCATAACCTTGCTTTAGAGCTAAATTCGCTGAATTAAAATTTAAAGAGGTGCCACTGCAATGTCGCAGCTAACAGAAACAAATCTGCTCAGTCCAATTGAGCTGCCTTTATTGCCTTTAAGGGATGTAGTGGTCTATCCACAAATGGTTATTCCGCTATTTGTGGGGCGTGAAAAATCCATTCATGCGCTTGAAGCCGCTATGGCACAAGATAAAAAAGTTTTTTTATTGGCACAAAGAAATGCCGAAAAAGACGATCCCGAATTAGATGATCTTTACAGTATTGGTACACAAGCCAATATTTTACAGCTGCTGCGACTACCTGACGGCACTGTAAAAGTATTAATCGAAGGCGCACAACGCGCTAAAATTACACGCGTGTTTGACCAAGAAAGAACCAATGAAGACGGCGAGGAAGTTAGCTATGTTATGGCAGAAGGTCAGCCGCTAGCCAGTGAAACGCTAACTGAGCGTGAACAAGAAGTGCTAACGCGTGTACTTTTAGGGCAGTTTGAACACTACGTTAAGCTTTCTAAAAAAGTACCTGCTGAAGTGCTTAGTAGCTTAGAAAACATTGCTGATCCAACGCGTATGGTCGATACCATTTCTGCACATATGCTGCTTAGTGTTAAAGACAAACAACAGTTATTAGAACTCGATAAAGTTCGTGAGCGTATCGAACGCTTGATGACTAAAATCGAAGAAGAAATTGATCTACTGCAAGTCGAAAAGCGTATTCGTGCGCGTGTTAAGCAGCAAATGGAAAAAACCCAACGTGAATACTATTTGAATGAGCAAATGAAAGCCATTCAAAAAGAAATGGGAGATTTAGATAACAGTGGCAATGAAATAGAGCAACTGACTAAAAAGATTGAAGACGCGGGAATGCCCGTTGAAGCAAAAGAAAAAGCCACCACTGAACTGCATAAGTTAAAAATGATGTCGCCGACTTCCGCCGAAGCGACTGTTGTGCGGGGTTATTTAGACTGGATGGTTAACTTGCCTTGGAAAAAACGCTCCAGAGCCAGTATTGATCTTAAAAAAGCGGCTGAAATTCTGGATGCCGACCATTATGGCTTAGAAGAAGTTAAAGAGCGCATTCTTGATTATTTAGCCGTGCAGCAGCGCGTTAAAAAAATTAAAGGTTCGGTACTTTGTTTGGTTGGGCCACCAGGTGTTGGTAAAACGTCTTTAGGACAATCCATTGCGCGTGCTGTAAACCGTAAATACGTGCGTATGGCTTTGGGTGGCGTAAGGGATGAGGCTGAAATTCGTGGTCACCGCCGTACTTATATTGGTTCTATGCCGGGTAAGCTGATTCAAAAAATAGCCAAAGTGGGTGTTAAAAATCCACTGTTTTTATTGGATGAAATCGACAAAATGGGCATGGATCACCGTGGCGATCCTTCTTCAGCCTTATTGGAAGTGCTTGATCCTGAACAAAACAGCAAGTTTAGCGACCATTACTTAGAAGTTGACTACGATCTATCCGAAGTGTTGTTTATTTGTACGGCTAACTCGATGAATATTCCTGCACCTTTATTAGACCGTATGGAAGTGGTGCGTTTGCCCGGTTACACTGAAGATGAAAAAAGTAATATTGCTGAGCGTTACCTAGTGCCTAAGCAAATGGAAAGTTCAGGTTTAAAAGCTAAAGAAGCAAAATTTACCCCAGAAGCGGTATTAGAAATTATTCGTTATTTTAGTCGTGAAGCCGGTGTGCGTGAGCTAGAAAGGCAAATTACCCGTGTGTGCCGTAAAGTTGTGCGTGAATTAGGTGAAGGTAAAGCGACTGCGCCCGTTAACATTGATGCCGCAGCGATTGAAAATTACCTAGGTGTGCGTAAATACAACTACGGTTTAGCCGATGCTGATAATCAAGTAGGTCGTGTTACTGGTTTAGCTTGGACTAGCGTGGGTGGCGAGTTGCTTAGTATTGAAGCAGCTGTGATGCCTGGTAAGGCCCGTTTGGTTAAAACAGGCTCTTTGGGTGAAGTAATGCAAGAGTCCATTCAGGCCGCACTGACTGTTGTACGTAGCCGTAGCCAGTCGCTAGGGATTGACTCCGAGCTATTTGAAAAGCAAGACATCCACATTCACGTTCCTGAAGGTGCTACGCCAAAAGATGGCCCTAGCGCAGGTATTAGTATGTGTACAGCGCTGGTTTCAGCTTTAACGGGTATACCGATTCGTGCTGACGTGGCTATGACGGGTGAAATAAACTTGCGTGGCGAAGTGATGCAAATTGGTGGTTTAAAAGAGAAGCTTTTAGCGGCGCGTCGTGGCGGCATTAAAACTGTTTTGATTCCTAAAGACAACGAAAGAGACCTTAAAGAGATTCCAGATAGTATCAAAGGCCCTTTAACGATTATTCCAGTAAAATGGATCGATCAGGTATTGGATATTGCATTAGAAGTTATGCCAACCCCTTTACCGAATAAAACTGCCGTTGTAACGGACGAAAAAAACCTAGAATTGCGGCCTGGAACGCACTAAAAGCTCAAATAATTGCTTTTAAGTATTTCCATGCAGCGGCATTAAGGGCTAAGATACCGGCCGTATGGTTGATTAAAGAAAATTAAGCGTTTTGCAAAATACCAAAATAAGGGGTAGACGAGTGAATAAATCAGAACTAATCGACGCAATAGCAGCTAAGGCAGACCTTCCTAAAGTTTCTGCTGGTCGTGCGTTAGACGCAGTGCTTGAAGCTGTAACCGGTGCATTAAAGCAAGGCGATAGCGTTTCTTTGGTTGGTTTTGGTACGTTCTTAGTTAAAGAGCGTGCAGAGCGTAAAGGTCGTAATCCACAAAACGGTGAAGAAATCACCATTAAAGCCGCTAAAGTACCTAGCTTTAAGCCAGGTAAAGGTTTAAAAGACGCTGTTAATTGATTCAATAATAGCTGATGCTTTCAAGCGCACCTTCTACGGTGCGTTTTTTTTTATAAAGCGTTATAATTAGTGGTCAAATACATTTTAAACAACACCTTGCCCGAACTGAGAGCGACATGCTGGTAAAAATTAGAGAAAGATCAAAAGGAATAGTTGCTTACTTTTTAGTAGGCCTAATCGCCATTGCTTTTTCCCTATGGGGAATGGATTCGTTGTTCACTGCGATGCGCGGCGATCCTAATGAAGTGGCGCAAGTTAACAAGCAATCCATTAGCCAGTTTGAGGTTGACCAAGTTGCCCAACAACAAATGCGTCAGCTGCAGCAGCAAGGTCAAATTGATTTAGAGCAAGTTGATATGAATTTGCTGCGTCAGTTTGCACTTAACCAGTTAATTCAAGAACAGCTACTGCAACAAAAAACTCAACAGCTTAATATGCAAATTTCAGATCGCCAATTAGAAAGGCAGATCGTGCGTATGAGTGCTTTTCAAGACGAGGCTGGTCGCTTTCAGCAAGACAACTTTAGCCAAGTGTTGAATCAGCAAGGTTTAACGCCGCAAGGTTTTCGTCAGCAATTAAAACAAGATTTACTGAATCAGCAATTGTTAGGCGGTTTAGCAGACACTGAGTTTTTATTAACTAATGAAGTTGAGCAATTTCAAAGCCTTGTTGGTCAAACGCGTGATTACCGTTACAAAATCATTAAAACTGAAGATTATTTAAGCCAAATTGAAATTAGCAGTGAACAAATTGAACGTTTTTATCAGCAGAATCTTCAAAACTACCAAACGCCAGAACAACTGCGTGTTAATTACTTGATTTTTGACCCAGCTAGCCTAGCCAAGCAGTTTACAGCTACCGAAGCTCAACTACAGGCTGAGTACGATCGCTACATAACCAATCTTAAAAATCAAAACAGTAACTACAGTGCTGCACATATTTTGCTGACTTACAAAACAGCAGAAGAAAAACAAGCAGCAACGCAGCGTTTAGAAGCGGTTAAAGAAGCTATTCAAGCAGGTGCTAGCTTTGCAAGCCAAGCGGCTGAAGTTTCAGACGATATTTCAACGGCCAAACAAGGTGGTAAGTTAGGTCGTATTCAGCCGGGTAGTTTAAATAAAAGTTTTGAGCAAGCTTTATTTGAGTTAGACACAGTCGGTGATCTTTCCGAAATTATTGAAACGGAATTTGGTTTGCACCTTATTCAATTAACGGCCAAAGAAAGCGTAGCGCTACCCAACTTTGCCAGTTTGCGTGAAGAATTAGTCGCGCGTGTTATTGCTCAGCCGGTACGTAATGCAACCACTGAAAAGTTAGAGCAACTACGCAATCTAAGTTTTAGCTCAACAAATTTAGGCGAAGTAGCCCAAGCCGCAGATCTAAAAATTCAAGTAAGTGATTGGTTGGCGCGTGAAGCATTAACTGGTATTTGGGCAGAACCTACGGTTAGCAAAGCTTTATTTACTGATGATTTAATTAAAGACAATTGGTTAACCGAGCCTTTGCGTTTAAACGATGGTCGTTATTTGGTTGTGGCGCGTGAAACGTATAAGCCACAGCAACAACAGCCACTTGATGATGTTTTAGTGCAGGTTACTGCTGAGTTAAAGGCACAAGAGTCCACTGAACTGGTGCGTAAAATGGCTCAGCAAGAATTAGACGCTTTACAAGCTAAGCAAGAAGTTAAAGGTGAGTGGCAAAGTGTTGAAGGTGTGACTCGTAATGATTTACGCCATGATCGAAGCATTAACGAAGCCGCTTTTCGTTTAAGTTTAAATAACGCTAGTGGTTCTGTGCGATTACTTAATGGTGATTCGGCATTAATCGAGTTGCAAGCCGTGATTAAAGGTAAAATAAGCACGAATGAAGCGGAAATTGAACAATTAAACCGTATGCTAGAAGACGACCAAGGTTATCGGATGCAGAACAAGTTTGTGCAGCAGCTTGAACGTAACGCTAAAATAACGCTACGTTAGGCAGATTACACCATGACTAGATTAATGCTTGACTTGCAAGGCCATCAATTAACGGTTGACGAACAACAACTATTAACACGTTTGCACGTTGGTGGCGTTATTCTTTTTGCTAGAAACATTCAAAATGCAGCCCAAGTGGCTGCTTTAGCGGCTGAAATACGCTCCATCCGCCCCGATATTTTATTGGCAGTTGACCAAGAAGGTGGCCGTGTACAAAGGCTTAAAGAGGGTTTTACGCGCTTGCCTGCTATGCGTGAACTCGGTCATTTGTATACGCTTAATAATAACGCAGGATTAGATGCCGCACGTTTAATGGGTCAATTAATGGCAGCTGAAGTCATTAATGTGGGTTTAGATCTAAGTTTTGCCCCCGTATTAGATATTGACTATAGTTATAGCGATATTATTGGCGATCGTGCTTTTGCCTCTAATATCGACAGTTTAATACAACTTGCCCAAGCTTTTATTCGTGGTATGCACCAGTCAGGTATGTCTGCTACGGGTAAGCATTTCCCCGGTCATGGTTATGTTGCTGGTGACTCGCATACCTGCATACCATTAGATAAACGTTCATTAGCTGAAATTCAGGCTACTTGCTTAAAGCCTTTCGTTGCTTTGGCGAGTCAATTACAAGGCATTATGCCAGCACACATTATTTATACCGCTGTCGATGAACACCCCGCGGGTTTTTCTAAACGCTGGCTAAAAATGCTGCGTCAAGAATTAAATTTTACAGGCATGATTTTTAGTGATGATTTAGCAATGGAAGGCGCGAGCCAAGCAGGTAGTTTTCCACAACGTGCAGCAGCAGCTTTACAAGCTGGCTGCGATCAAGTGCTCGTTTGTAATAATCCAGCTGCAGCGCTTGAGGTTTTAAATTGGTTAGAAAGCCAAGAAATTGAAACGTGTAGTAAAATGGCGGCATTAAAAGCACAATCACCCAGCAGTAGCCATTGGCTAGCTTCGCCAGAGGCGCTATTAGCACGACAACTAGCAGAGCACCTTGTTGCAAAAGATTTGCAGTCGGTGTTAAACCTGCTTATTTAAAATTAAAAAGGTAAGGCAATGATTAAAGTCTTAGAAACAGTCTCTTCTTTGGGTGGCATCATACCCATTGACTATGCTTGGATCATTCAAGTTTTTATTGTGATTTTGCTTGCCCTAGTGATTAACTTTTTTGCTAATCGCTTTATGGATAAACTGCATCACAGGTTTGAAAAATCTGCCAATGTATGGGACGACCTGTTTTTAGATGCTGCTCGCAAGCCTTTTAGTGTGTTTATTTGGGCGCAAGGTTTGTTATTGGCTCTAAATATTTTAAACCTTCATTCAACGTTTGAAATGGCTGAAACCATTGATTTAATGCGACGCTCAGTTTTTATTATTCTTTTTACTTGGTTTATGTTTCGTTTTATTTCAGGAATGGAACTGCGTTTAACCAGTTCTGGTACGTTAAAAAAACCACTTGATTTAACCACCGCTAAAGCCATGAGTAAGCTGCTTAAAGCGGCTACTTTTATTACTACTGCATTGGTTTTATTACAGACCCTTGGTTTTTCGGTTTCTGGCGTGCTTGCTTTTGGTGGTATTGGCGGCATTGCGATTGGTTTTGCAGCCCGTGACCTGCTTGCCAACTTTTTTGGTGCCATTATGATTTATCTTGACCGCCCTTTTGTCGTGGGCGATTGGGTACGTTCTCCTGACCGTGAAATCGAAGGCACAGTAGAAGACATTGGTTGGCGACTTACACGCATTAGAACGTTCGATCAGCGTCCGCTTTATGTACCTAATGCAGTATTTGCCAATATAGCGGTAGAAAATCCTTCACGTATGTTCAATCGTCGAATTAATGAAACCATTCGTATTCGTTACGAAGATGCCGACAAAATGCCCGTTATTATTGAGCGCGTGCGTCAATACTTAATTAAGCGTGATGATTTAGAAACGGAAAACCGAACATTAATTGTTAATTTTAATACCTATGGCCCATTTTCATTAGACTTTTTTATCTATACCTTTACTAAGACAACTAACTGGGTTGATTATCACGGTATTAAGCAAGCTACGCTTTTAGGGATTTTTGACATCATCCGTAGCGAAGGTGCAGATATAGCTTTCCCAACCCAAACTTTGCATTTGCTTGAGGAACCAACGACCTCAGCATTAGGACAGGTTAACCCTTAATGAACGATGATCTGCACAATGAAATTGGACGTATTCGTAAGGTCGCACAAGATGCTGATTGTCTAGCAACTAAACAACAAGTAAAGCAGGCGTTTGATCAAATGGCCGTAGCGATTACTGAGCGTTTAAAAGACAAGTTGCCAGTGGTTTACTGTGTAATGAATGGCGGTATGTTTACCACTTCAGAATTACTTAAACGCCTTGATTTTCCACTAGAGGTTGATTATCTACACGCGACGCGTTATCGCCGTAAAACTGAAGCAGGTGACTTACATTGGCGTGTAGAACCTGAAGTCGCTATGAAGGGTCGTACAGTGCTTATTATTGATGATATTCTTGATGAAGGTGCAACCCTTGCGGCAATTTTGGATCATTGCCGTGCTCAGGGTGCAAAAGAAGTGACTTGTGCGGTATTGGTTGATAAGCAACATAATCGTAAAGCTGTTGAAGGTTTTACGGCTGATTTTACTGGTTTAACGATTGAAGACCGCTACCTATTTGGTTGTGGTATGGACTATCAAGGTTATTTACGCAACTTACCTGCCATTTATGCGCCTAAAGGACTCTAGTTTCCTTTTTTATTTCTGCCATTAAATTATTTAAGATGACAAAAATGCCTTCTACTTCCCGATTAAGTGCAGCGTTAAAACGTGGCACTATTCATGTTGATCTTGCTGCAACACCCTTAAATCCATGTGACTTTTTTGATTTTGCTGAACGCAGAAACCCTAAACGCGCCTTTTTATTTGTATCAAAGGTGTTGGGTCGTCATATTCCGGTTAAGCCGGCATTAATGGAACACAGTTACCAAGCATTAGCGGCAAAAATTCCTACCGATTTACCTAGCCCAGTATTAATGATTGGCATGGCTGAAACAGCGGTCGGTTTAGGTGCTGGCGTACACAGGGCTTACAGCCAGCAGCGTAATGGCGATTCAAGTATTTCAGACGTGGTTTACTTGGTGAGTACGCGTCACCCTGTTGGCGATGAAGCAGGAAACGCACCGCTATTTACCCATTTCGAAGAAGAGCATAGCCACGCTAGCAATCATTTAATTCACCTGCCAACTCAACCAGAAATACGTAAGCTCATGTTGCAAGCGCGTTCTTTAGTGTTGGTCGATGACGAAGCGTCTACGGGCAATACGTTTATTAATTTATTTCGTGCTTTAACTCAAGCTGGATTAAATCAGCTAGAACAGCTAGTCACTTGTACATTAACCGATTGGTCAGCCGGTGCAGTTAGCCGCACGATTACCCAGTTGCCCGTGCAGGAAGTGTCATTATTGCAAGGCCGCTATAGTTTTGAAGAAGATTTACAAGCACCGTTGCCCGAAATGCCCGACGTTGCCACAACAGCAGCGGGCGCATGGCCAATAAATCCTGCTCAAGATTGGGGGCGTTTAGGCGTTACTCACGTTGCAGATAATTTAGGTGCTGATATAAAGGTGCAAGCCGGTGAGCGTATTTTGGTATTAGGAACGGGTGAATTTGTGTGGCGACCTTTTTTATTGGCCGAACGCTTAGAAAAAGCCGGTGCCAAGGTGCATTTTAGTTCAACCAGTCGTTCACCGATTGCGTTAGGCCATGCGATAAAAAGTGCTTTTTATTTTACGGATAATTATGGTTTAGGCATTCCTAACTACTTGTATAACGTTGACCCCAGCGAATACAACCGAATTTTCTTGTGTGCAGAAACCCCTGCTGCTTCACTGTCTGAAGCATTAATCAATCAACTAGGTGCAGAGGTGGTAATTGATGGATGCTAAACGTCCGCTGGTTTTTGTTGATTTAGACGATACTTTGTTTCAAACCGCCCGAAAAATGCCTAATCAGCAAGCTAAGCAAGTAGCTGCGTTTGATAAAGAAGGGCAACCTAATAGTTTTATGAATTCAGTGCAACAAAGCTTATTTAGCTGGTTAAGCCGTTCTACTGATGTGATTCCTGTGACAGCACGCAGCATTGAAGCTTATAGTCGCGTTAAACTTCCCTTTACCCACGGGGCGATTTGTTCGTTTGGTGGTAGTATTTTATTGGCTAATGGCAAGCTTGATAAGACTTGGCATCATTTAATGCATCAGCAGCTTGATGCGTTGCAAGCCCACTTAAAACAACTGAGTGTGGCAAGCCTTGCTGTAGGGTATGAATTAGGCGTGAGTATAAGAAGTTGGGTCGTGGAAGAGGAAGGTTTAGGTCTGTATGTTGTTGTTAAGCAAGGCGAAGGTAACGATGCACTGCTGCAGCAGGTCTTACAAGCCGTTGCAGCACAAGGCTTATTGGTGGGTATGCAGGCACACACCAATAGTAATAATTTAGCATTTTTGCCTAATTGCTTGTCTAAACAAAATGCGGTTAAAGAATGGTTGCAGCGCGACCAAGCTTTGCACGGTGAGCGACCTGTACTTGGTTTTGGTGATAGCATCAGTGACTTAGGCTTTTTACAGCAGTGTCATTTTTGGGCAACGCCAGCGCAAAGCCAACTAGCTACTAAATTTTTGAAAAGAGGTGTTAATGACTAATAAGCTGCAAACATTAGATACGATAGGCAGCGGTAGCTATGCAGCAGATGAGGTTTGTTTTTTGCTAAAAGCCGTGAATCTTGCCACGACTGATGTAGCAGAAAAAGAGTATTTAATTCAAACTAAAAAAAAGCATTACTCAGAAATGATTAGCTTAGAGCAGCCGCCTAGTGCCGCCCACTTGGAATTATACAACCAAGCGCTAGAGCAGCACAGTCAGCGCATGGCAGAAGGTGTACAGCGCCTTGCTTTAGGTATCAGTCAGCAATTACCCCAAGATCCGATTATTCTTTTATCTTTGGTGCGTGCCGGATTACCTTTGGGCGTACTGTTGCGCCGTGCTTTATTAAGTTTGGGTCGTGAAGCGATTCATTATGGTATTAGTATTATTCGTGATCGAGGCATCGACCAAGTTGCCTTGAATGCGGTGATTGAACAACACGGTGCGGATAATCTGCTGTTTGTTGATGGCTGGACGGGTAAGGGTGCGATTGCTACCGAATTAAAAACTTGTTTAGCGCAACACCCGCACTTTAATAGCGCCCCTAAGTTAGTTGTGCTTGCTGATCCTTGTGGCAAAGCTTGGATGGCGGCTTCTGCTGAAGATTGGTTAATTCCTTCGGGTATTTTGGGTGCAACTGTGTCGGGTTTGGTGTCGCGTTCTATTTGGCCAACAGAATCGGGTGTACATGGCTGCGTATTTTATGATGAATTAGCGGACTATGACGTTAGCCAAGCCTTTATTGAACAACTGGATGCGCTGCGTTTAACCTTGGGTAATTTAGAAGCTTGTCAGCCTTGGCTACCCGCTCAAAAAACTTTCTTGCAAGAACGGGCTAATTCAGTGGTAAGCCAGCTAGCCGAGCAGTTTGCTGTGACTAACTTAAACCGCATTAAACCGGGCATTGCTGAAGCGACCCGTGCGGTGTTGCGCCGCGTACCTGAAGCAGTATTTGTGCAAAATAAACAAGACACTGACGTACAACTTTTGGTTTATTTAGCAGAAAAAAATGGCGTTACAGTACAAGAAATTGGATCACTACTTGGGCCTTACAGCGCTTTAACCTTAATTCGGAGCTTAGGTTAATGAAGCAAATAACCCCCTATGCTTTAGGTGCTACCTTATATATGCCTGCGTTGCGAGAGGATATTTTAGACATTGTTTTTCGCCACAAACTTTCTCAGCTACGTTCTTTAGTGGTGTGTTTAGAAGATGCGGTTGCTGAAGTTGATGTGCCTAGGGCACTTGAAAAATTGCATTGGTTGCTGACTAATATTGAACAACGCGGTGGACGTTTGACGAAAGGCCCGTTGCTTTTTGTGCGCCCACGCGATGCAGCAATGGCAGCCGTTTTAAATGACTGGCCGCTAATAAAGCACATTGATGGTTTTGTGTTACCTAAAATACGCCTAAGTAATTTATCCGCTTGGTCAGCAGCGGTGACTAATCCTAACTTATTGCTGATGCCAACGTTAGAAACAGCCGACGTTTTTAATCCTAACGCTATGGTAGAGCTTGGCTCAGCACTTAAAAGTACGTTAGACAAACGCATTATTGCCTTGCGTATTGGGGGTAATGATCTGCTAGGCTGCTTAGGTTTGCGTAGAAACCCACAAACTACTCTTTATGATACGCCGATGGGTTATGCCATCCCTATGTTGGTTAGCATTATGGGAACACAAGGGTTTGCTTTAACCGCACCTGTTTTTGAACAACTGGCAAGTTCACCGCTTTTAAAAGCCGAATTGGAGTTGGACATTGCCCACGGTTTGGTAGGTAAAACAGCCATTCACCCCAGTCAAATTAATACCATTCAACACAGTTTAAGGGTGAGTTTAGATGACCTTAATAGCGCTAATTTATTATTAAGTGATTCAGCACCGGCAGTGTTTCAATACAATGGTGCGATGTGTGAACCTGCCACCCACTTAAAATGGGCAATGAATATTTTACAGCGGGCTAAGTTGTATGGTGTAAAAGCCACGCTAAAAAGTAATCAAGAATCTCACGTTCGCCTTGCTGGAGCTAATACTTAATGGCATCGTCACCAAAACCCGTGTTAGCCGTTTTTGATTTTGATGGAACGCTGACTTATCACGACAGTTTTGTGCCTTTTTTAAAGTATGCTTTTGGCACGACTGCGTTTACTCGTAAAATGATTGGCTTATTTTTGCCGAGTTTAGCGCATTTATCCGGCAGAATTAGCCGTGACCAATTAAAAGAAAAGCTAATTGCTCATTTTTTAACTGGCGTTTCAGAAGTTTGGTTGAATAAAAAAGCACAAGCTTTTTGTGATCAGCGTTGGGAAAAACTATTGCGTCCTTCTGGGCTTAAAGGTGTTGCTGCTGAAATTACGGCAGGGCATGAAGTTACCTTGTGTTCAGCTTCACCTGAATTAGTGTTGCGTCCATTTGCGGCTAAATTAAACATCAAGCTTATTGCAACTCAGCTAGAAGTAATTAATGGTTATTTAACCGGCGCACTTATTGGTATTAACTGCCGTTGTGCTAGTAAAGTGCAGCGTTTACAAGTCGTTTATGGTGATTTAGACCAGTATCACCTACGCGCTTGGGGTGATTCAGCCGGCGATAAGCAATTATTAGCCGCAGCGCAAGAGCCGCATTGGTGCTATTTTCATAATTAACAATTAAATAGAGGAATGAACAAATGGTTAACCTCGTACCCGGTGGTAATACAGGCGTAGCAACAGCAACTCATCAAGTTGAAATTACTTACAGTGCTTTGGCTGGCGCAGACATAGATGTGTCTGCTTTTTTATTGGGTACCGAAGGCAAGGTTCGTGGCGATGGCGATATGTGCTTTTTTGGACAAACCAGCCTGCTGGGTGGTGCGGTTCAATTAACTCAAGCCGTATCGGGTCGCACGGTATTCAGCCTTAATCTGGCTGCTGTGGATGCTGTTATAGAGCGCATTGCACTGACGGCGACTATTTATGAAAATAAAGCCGCTTTTGCACAAGTGGCTACTTTAAGTATTGACGTTGCTGGTGTTTTAAGTGCCCCGATTACGACGGCAGGTATGCAAGAAACCGCCCTTATTTTAGGTGAATTTTATCGTCGTCAAGGCAGTTGGAAGTTTCGTAGCGTTGGGCAAGGTTTTGCTGGTGGTTTAGAGCCACTGGCTAAACATTTTGGCATTGAAGTGGCTGCTCCTGCTGCTACAGCACCAATGGCGGTTAAACCAGAAGTCCCTAAGCCAGAAGCAGCTAAACCGACTGTTAGTTTAAGTAAGATTACTTTAGATAAGAAAAACACATCCATCAGCCTAGAAAAGCGTAGTGAAGGGTTTGGTGAAATAAAAGTGAACCTTAAATGGACTAAAAATACTCAAGGTGGTGGCTTTTTTTCACGCAAAAAAGAAATTGATTTGGATGTAGGTTGCCTATTTGAAATGCAAAATGGCGATAAAAGTGCGGTACAGGCTTTAGGCAATCGTTTTGGTAGCTTTGATAGTGATCCTTATATTCAACTGATGGGCGATGATCGCAGCGGTGCATCCAATGATGGTGAGTGGTTACGCATTAACGGTAAGCATTGGGATAAAGTTAGCCGTATTCTTATTTATGCGTTTATTTACGAAGGTGCGCCTGATTGGTCAGCAACTGACGGCATTGTTACTATTTATATGCCTAACCAGCCCCCAGTCGAAGTGCGTTTGAATGAAGAAGGTGGGCGTTCTAATATGTGCGCGATTGCTTTGCTAGAAAACGTTAAAGGTGCTGTAAAAATAAACCGATTAGTGAACTTTTTTAATGGGCACGAGCCTATGGATAGAGCTAATAATTGGGGTATGAACTGGAAAGCTGGGTCTAAATAGATTTCACTTAAAAATAAGGTACATAATATGTTGCAATGGTTAAAAACAAACACCGCGCAAGCCAGAGAAAAACTAAGCAATGAAGTGTCTAAATTCAAAAATAAAGAATTTATGGCCGCAGTTGCTAATGCTTGTGCGCTAGTTGCCGCAGCTGATGGTTCTATCAGCTCAGAAGAAAAAGTTAAAATGACCGAGTTTATTAACCAATCGCCTGAGCTAAAAGCCTTTAAATTAACGGATGTGATTGCTGTATTTAATGATGCCTGTTCAAAATTTGAGTTTGATGTGCAAATTGGTCAAGCAGAAGCTTTAAAAGTGATTAACAAAATCAAAAATAAAGAAGGTGCTGCGCGTTTGCTGGTTAGAGTGGCTTGTGCGATTGGTGCTTCTGATGGTGACTTTGATGATGATGAAAAAGCTGTTTGCCGTAAAATTTGTGTAGAGCTTGGTCTTCCACCCGCTGAATTTGACCTTTAAGGATCATTAATGGAAACGACCCATTTGGGTTTTCCACCCTTAACCATTACGGTATTTGTGGTGATGGCGCTGGGTGCAATGTTGCTTGATATGTTTAGCCATAAAGATGACAAGCCGATTAGCTTAACCAAAGCGTCTATTTGGTCAGTTTTTTGGGTTTTGCTATCTTTAAGTTTTGCAGGTTTCTTGTACTTTGAACACGGCCCAGACATTGCCAGTTTATTTATCACTGGTTATGCGCTGGAAAAAGTTTTAAGTGTCGACAACCTATTCGTATTTATGGCAATTTTTGCTTGGTTTAAAGTACCTAATGGCTTGCGCCACCGTGTACTTTATTGGGGCATTATAGGCGCTATCCTATTCCGTCTAATTTTTGTCGTTATCGGTAGCAGCCTCTTAGCATTTGGTCCTTGGGTTGAAGTGATTTTTGCACTTATCGTCGCTTGGACTGCAGTTATGATGTTAAAAAGTGGCGATGACGAAGAAGCAGAAGAAGATTATTCAAAACACATGGCTTATCGCTTTGCACAAAAACTGTTTCCTGTTTGGCCAAAACTTTATGGGCATAACTTTTTTGTTAGCCGTAAAGTCTTAGAAGAAGAAGTGCAAAAACCTGAACACCAAGGACTGAGTTTAGCGGCAAAGGGTGGTATTTTTGCTACGCCGTTATTTCTTTGTTTGGTGGTTATGGAGGTGTCGGATGTGCTGTTTGCATTTGACTCAGTACCGGCAGTTATCGCCGTTAGTCGTGAACCTTTAATTGTGTATTCCGCCATGCTGTTTGCTATTTTAGGCTTGCGTACCATGTACTTTGTGCTTGAAGCACTCAAACACTACCTAGTGCATTTAGAAAAGTCAGTGATAGTTTTATTGTTTTTTATTGCGATAAAACTAGGGTTAAACGCAACAAGTCATATCTTTGGTCATAGTTATACGCTTGACCCCAATACAAGTTTAATAATAGTCTTGGTGGTCTTAGCCATCGGAATTGTGGCCAGTGTTTTATTTCCAGCAAAAGAAGCTGAAAAATAAATAATTTTATTAACGAAGAAGGAGTTGTAAACATGGCATTAACTTTACAAAAAGGTGGCAACTTATCTTTGTCAAAAACTGACCCATCATTAAGCAAGTTGTTGGTTGGTTTAGGCTGGGATCCGCGTGCAACCGACGGTGCAGAATTCGATTTAGACGCTAGCGCATTTTTATTGGGTGCTAACGGTAAAGTGCGTAAAGACAATGACTTTATTTTCTACAACCAGTTAAAAAGCTCTGATGGTTCGGTTGAGCACACTGGCGACAACCTTACGGGTGAAGGTGAGGGTGACGATGAACAACTTAAAGTTGATCTAAGCCTTATTCCTGCTGATGTTGAGAAAGTGGTATTTACTGTTACTATTCATGGTGCAGAAGAGCGTAATCAAAACTTTGGTCAAGTAGGTGGTGCTTTCATTCGCATTCTAAACGAAGTGACTGGTGTTGAAGTGGTACGCTACGACCTAGCAGAAGATGCTTCAACGGAAACAGCAATGATTTTTGCTGAACTTTACCGTAACAACGGTGAGTGGAAATTCCGTGCTGTAGGTGCTGGTTATGCAGGTGGCTTAAAGTCATTGGCTAATGAATACGGTATGAATTTTTAAGTAACACTTTTAATCAATAAAAACGCCCCGTCTAATTTAAGCGGGGCGTTTTTTTATGTTTATTTTAAGAACTAAGGGGCTCTATCTATTTTTATAAGTAAACCCAAATAAGGGCTATCAATAAAATGCAGTTCGTTGCTACGCATTCTACGGCGTTGATGCATCCCAGCTGAGCTAACAACTTTATAATCCGTTGCGTTAACAGCTTCAAAAGTATTCAAAAACAAATCCGTTTCTAAGTGTAAATAACGCGCGACGCTAAGCTTTAATTTGCCTTGCAGCTCTGGCATACCTACAAAATAATCACCGCCTTCAATTAATAACGGAATACTATTCACTTCAGACACGAGGCGCATTCGCCAAGCTTGGTGAAATAATAAACGGTAATCATTATTGCGCTCTAACGCAGTAGCTTCTCTGGTTAATTTAACCCTTTGTGGCCAGTAAGAAGGGCCAGTGATACGGCTTAACTTTGTCCAAGCCGGTGCTGTACCAATTTTTAATGCCTGTTCTTCAATGGGTAAGTAAAGGTGCGGTCTGCTGGGTAATTCTGTTGCACCTGCACCGGGTTGTTGAGCAAAAACAAGTACTTCAATAATATAATCGCGCTCATTGGGGTGAGGTTTTACTTCTTCAGCAACCACTGTGGCTGAAATAATTAATCCCGTCAGCAATAAAACTAATAATCGCATTCTTGTCTATTCCTGTTTTATAAAAGTTTAATGCTTATCATTGCAAAGCATCTAAAAGCTTTTCTAGCGCTGCAAAGCATTGGTCAGCGGTATCCATTGTCATCGTAAATTTTAACGATTGCGCTGAATCCAGTTTATAAGTGAGCGGCTTTTGCTGCATTAACTGCACTAGCTTAATAGGCTCAACGCTGGTTTGACTACCAAAATGCAACACACCGCGGTCTTTACCCACATCCATTCGTAAAATACCCATCGTTTCGGCGCGTTGTTTTAATTCTGTTAAGCGAAATAAATTTTTAGTGGCAAGGGGCAATAAGCCAAAACGGTCAATCATTTCTACTTGCAAGTCTCTAAGTTCGGCTGCATTACTGCAACTGGCTAGGCGTTTATACAGTTGTAAACGGCTGTTTACATCGGGTAAGTAATCATCAGGAATGAGTGTGGGTAAATGCAAGCTTATTTCAGTACCACGCTGTAAGGGTAGGTCAATACTAGGCGTTTTACCGCTGCGAATGGCTTTAACGGCATCGTCTAATAAATCCATGTATAAGCTAAAACCTAGACTGGCAATTTGCCCACTTTGTTCTTCGCCCAATAATTCACCCGCACCCCTAATTTCTAAATCTTGCGAGGCCAATACAAAACCAGAACCTAAGTCTTCATTCATGGCGATTACTTCTAAGCGTTTTTGGGCATCAGCGGTGGGATTTTTACCTTCAGGCGTTAATAAATAGGCATAAGCTTGGTGGTGTGAACGTCCTACACGGCCACGTAACTGGTGCAGCTGCGCTAAACCAAATTTATCAGCGCGTTCAATAATGATGGTATTGGCATTGGGGATATCAATCCCTGTTTCAATAATCGTCGAACACAGCAGCAGGTTATAACGCTTGTGGTAAAAATCTTGCATGACTTTTTCAAGCTGGCGTTCGGGCATTTGTCCGTGCGCCACACCTAAGCGTACTTCTGGAATGATTTCACGCAGTTTTTCAGCAGTATTTTCAATAGTGCTAACGTCATTGTGCAAAAAGTATACTTGCCCACCACGCAGCAGTTCACGCAGTACAGCTTCTTTAATAATTGCCTCGTCACGCTGGCGCACAAAGGTTTTAACCGATAAACGCTTAGCAGGTGGCGTAGCAATAATCGACATATCACGAATGCCCGACATCGCCATATTTAAAGTACGCGGAATGGGCGTTGCAGTCATAGAAAGTAAATCAACGTTGGCTCTTATAGCCTTTAGGCTTTCTTTTTGACGCACCCCAAAGCGGTGCTCTTCATCAATAATTACCAAGCCTAAATCGTTGAATTTAACGGAAGACTGCAAAAGTTTGTGAGTGCCGATTAAAATATCGACCTTGCCTTCTTCTAAGCGGTGAATGCTTTCTTGTTGTTCTTTAGCAGAACGAAAACGTGATAACAGCTCGATATTCACCGGCCAATCAGCAAAACGGTCTTTAAAGTTATCAAAGTGCTGCTGCGCCAAAAGCGTGGTGGGCACTAAAATCGCTACCTGCTTATGGTTATGCACTGCTATAAAAGCTGCGCGCATGGCAACTTCAGTTTTACCAAAGCCCACATCACCACAGACAACTCTGTCCATTGGGCGCATTTTTGCCATATCACCAATCACGGCATTAATGGCTAGCTGTTGATCGACGGTTTCTTCAAAAGGAAAAGCCGAAGAAAATTGCGCCCAAGCGTCTTCGTCTAAATTAAAGGCAAAACCTTTTTGTGCTTCACGCCGCGCATAAATGTCTAATAATTCAGCTGCGGTATCACGAATTTTTTCAACTGCTTTACGGCGGGTTTTATCCCACTGGTCAGATCCTAAACGGTGCAGCGGTGCGTTATCATCATTGTTGCCGCTGTAACGGCTGATTCGGTCTAAAGCGGTTACGGGCACATATAAATGGGCTTGATCGGCATAAACCAGCTTTAGAAATTCTTGAGTTTGACCGCCAGATGTTAAGGTTTCTAAGCCCAAATAACGGCCAACGCCGTGGTCTAGGTGTACCACCGGCGCATTAAGCGTCAGTTCGGATAAGCTGCGAAAGGCGAGTTCTTGGTTAACAGCGGATGTTTCGCGGCGGCGGCGCTGTAAAATGCGTTCACCAAATAATATTGATTCAGTAATCAACAGGGTTTGCGCTTGTGGTAAAAATAAGCCTCTATCTAAAGGGGCTAAGGTTAATGCCAAAGCAGGGCGCTGCTTTAGAAAACTTGACCAATCGGCTACATCTAAAGGTACTAAGCCATGACGACCTAATAGCGCTAACAAGGCTTCACGGCGACCGCGCGATTCTACAGTTAACAGAATGTTGGTTTGTGGATTAGCGGCAATAAAATCTTGCAGCGCTTTTAGTGGGTGTTTGGCTTTAGAAGCGACAGCTAGATTAGGTAACGGTTGGCTTAATAGCTGCTGATCGCCGGAAAGCGTATCACTGGGCGGCGTTGCATGAACTTCAATCCGTGCAAATAAATTACGTTCACGGTTTAAGGTTTCTAATGGTAAATATAATTCACTGGGCGGCAAGCAAGGGTGGCGAATATCATGGCGCAAACTTTCGTAACGCCGTTCAATTTCTTGCCAATAATGCGTCGCTGCTAACGGTACTGTTTGTAAGGTTTGACCTGACTTGGTATCAGTAGGTGCTGTTATTTCAGCAATTAATGTGTTCGCTGGCAGGTAATCAAATAACGTAGCAGTGTGCGTAAAAAATAAAGGCAATAAAAACTCTAAACCCGGTGTGACTAAGCCTTTAATGGTGTCTTGATAAATGTCGCAGCGTGATAGGTCAAGATTAAAACGGGTTTGGAATTCCGTCTTGAAAATTGTTAGTGCGTCTTTTGTTAATACAAATTCATGCGTTGGTAATAACGAAATGGCCTCGGTTTTGTGTTCTGTGCGCTGCGTTTCGGTATTAAAAAAACGCAGTGATTCAATTTCATCACCAAAGAGTTCAATGCGTAATGGCTGCTCACTGCCCATAGGAAACAAGTCTAGCAAACCACCACGAACGGTAAATTCACCCTGTTCGTAAACGGTATCCACTGCACGGTAGCCTGCTTCTTCTAATTGGCGGCGAAAGGCGTGCATATCCAACTGCTGACCTAGTTTTAGGTCAAGGGCATGACTGACTACAAATTCGGCTGGCGGCAAACGCTGCATCAGTGTGCTTATGGGTACGACTAATAAACCACGGCGTTGCGATGGTAAGGCCAATAAAGTTTTTAAGCGCTCTGAAACGATGTTTTGGTGTGGCGAAAAGCGGTCATAAGGCAGCACTTCCCAATCAGGCAGGCTTAGCACTGGTAAATCGGCGGGCGCAAAAAACGTTAATTCATCAGCCAATAAATGGGCGCTGGTGGTATCAGGACAAATAACCAATAAGGGCGCTGGGTGCTGCTGCGCTGCTTCAACCAATGCCACTGCTGCTGCTGCATCGTGTACATTTAACCAGCGTTGTAAAAAACCGGCTTTAGACGGTGGTTTGCTGGATAAAAGTTGACCGCTATTGACCACTTTATTCATCAGAAGGTTAACCTAGTTAGCAAAAGTTAAGCCGCATGATACCAGTCCATTTGCCTAACTTGTAACCAACAAGCATAATAGCGCAAAAATTTTATCCAGCTTTTAAACATTACTTTTAATACCAACAAAGAGGTTCAACCTGTGGCTGACAGCAAATTAGATAGCTATTTTGAAGACTGGCAAGCGCGTGAAACCACTGCCGAAGCAATGATCCCGATTATCGGTCGTCTATACCGCAAGTACAACGTGGTAACATCCATTTTTGGTCGCGCACTGGTTAACCGTTCTGTTATCCGTATTTTAAAAGACCACCGATTTGTGCGTCAGGTTGAAGGCACTGAGCTAGATGTTCGTGACAGCCACCTGTTAGTAGAAACACTATTAAAGTTAAAGCCTGGCCCTTGCCACGTTGATATTGGTAAATTAGCCGCTCAGTTTCGTAAAGAAAACGGCACTGATATGGAAGCTTTTTTAACCGCAGAAATGGGCGATGTACTGGGTAAGCATAAAGAAGCTGATTTAGGCGGCGCACCACAAGACGTAGTGCTTTACGGTTTTGGTCGTATTGGTCGCTTGTTGGCACGTATTATGATTGAAAAAGCTGGTGGTGGTAGTTTGTTGCGCTTGCGTGCGGTTGTGGTTCGTGGCGGTAAAGACGGCGATTTAGAAAAACGTGCTAGCTTGTTGCGTCGTGATTCAGTACACGGCCCTTTCAACGGTACGATTACTGTTGATGCAGCCAATGACGCATTGATTGTTAACGGTAATTACATTCAGTTTATTTATGCCAATGCACCTAGCGAAATTGATTACACCAAATATGGCATTGAAAGTGCGTTAATCGTTGATAATACGGGTATTTGGCGTGATGAAGCCGGTTTAAGTCAGCATTTAGAATGTAAAGGTGCTGCGCGCGCTGTTTTAACTGCACCCGGTAAAGGCAAAATTAAAAACATCGTTTATGGCATTAACCACGGTGATTTAACCGATGCTGATAAAATCATTTCGGCGGCTTCTTGTACCACCAACGCAATTGTGCCTATTTTAAAAGCGGTTAACGACAAATATGGTGTGGTTAGCGGTCACGTTGAAACAGTTCACGCTTACACCAACGATCAAAACCTAATCGATAACTTCCATAAAGGTGATAGGCGTGGTCGTGCTGCTGCGATGAACATGGTATTAACCGAAACGGGTGCTGCTAAAGCCGTTGCGAAGGCTTTACCTGAGCTAGAAGGTAAGTTAACGGGTAACGCGATCCGTGTGCCTATTCCTAATGTTTCTATGGCAATTCTTAATCTGACAATGGAAAAAGAAAGTACGCCTGAAGAAATGAACGACTATCTAAGTTGGGCGGCTTTATATTCACCTATGCAAAAGCAAATTGACTTTGTGGATTCTAACGAAGTTGTCTCTTCTGACTTTGTTGGTAATCGCCACGCGGGTATTGTTGATGCTAAAGCCACCATCGTGAGTGGTAAACAAGCTGTACTTTACGTTTGGTATGACAACGAGTTTGGTTATAGCTGTCAAGTTGTTCGGATTTTACAAGAAATTTCTCACGTTAAATTCCCTTATTTTCCTGCAGATCGTGGCTAAATAAGGCTTTGTATTAAAAGCGTGGTGTTTATAAAAGCTGTATGTTTAGGCATACAGCTTTTTTTTATTTTTTTAAATTACTTTTTTAATTATTTTTTAGTGGTTTTTTTTGACACTAGATTCTAATTCATCCTAGAGTCGGGTAGCGTTTGGGGCTTAGGGTCTTTATAATGCTTGCATTTTAAGCAGTCACTTGTGCGACAAAAAGACGCAGATTTTCGGGCATAGCGCTCCAAGCGTAGTCATAAGCGGCCGTTGTTAGTTTTTTCAGATGTAAAACCTTAGCTGTAAAAAGCTTTATCTTTTAACTTGGTGATTGGGCGTGACCTATGATAAAAATCAAGCGTGGACTTGATCTACCCATCGCCGGTGCACCTAAGCAGTCCATTTTGGACGGCAAAAAAGTGCGCTCCGTTGCAGTCTTAGGACCAGATTATGTAGGCATGAAACCTACTATGCTGGTGCAAGAAGGTGACAAGGTGAAATTGGGTCAGATCCTCTTTACGGATAAAAAAACTGCCGGTGTGAACTACACAGCACCCGCAGCAGGAACGGTAGTAGCCATTAACCGTGGCGAACGTCGTGTTCTACAATCCGTAGTAATTGAAATAGCTGCACAGGAAGAAGCCGAAACTTTCACTGCCTACAGTGAAAATCAGTTGGCCGACCTTTCTGGCGAAAAAGTTAGAGAGCAATTAATTGCTTCAGGCTTATGGACTGCATTAAGAACACGGCCATTTAGCCGCGTTCCAGCCCCCAAAGCCCAGCCTAACTCTGTTTTTGTCACTGCTATCGACACCCACCCGTTGGCTGCCGATCCCGCTGTTATTATTGCTGACCAACAACAAGCCTTCTTAGCAGGTTTAACTGTGGTGAGTAAGCTTACAGAAGGTAAAACTTACCTTTGCAAAGACGCGGGTAAAGAGATCCCTTCAGTCGAGGGTAGTAAAGTTGAAGTGGTTGAATTTGAAGGTGTTCACCCAGCAGGCTTGGTGGGTACGCACATTCATTGCTTAGACCCTGTTAGTGCTAGCAAACACGTTTGGCACTTAAACTACCAAGAAGTGATTGCTTTTGGTCATTTGTTTTTGACCGGTCAGGTTAATCCTAACCGCGTTATTGCCATTGCTGGCCCACAAGTCAAAGAGCCGCGCTTAGTGCGTACACGTTTAGGTGCAAACCTTGACGAGTTACTAGCTGGTGAACTGACCACTGCTACCACTTCACAAGTGATTTCAGGTTCGGTCTTTAGTGGCCGTGCGGCGAGTGGTGCGATGAACTACTTAGGTTGTCATCATAATCAAGTCAGCGTATTGCAAGATGGTAGTGACCGTCGTTTCTTAGGTTGGTTAACACCGGGTATGCCAGGTAGCAACAACCACTCAGTCACGGGTATTTACCTATCTAGCTTCTTAGGCTTAGGTAAGCGCTTTGCACCCACCACCACCACCAATGGTTCTGAACGCGCCATGGTGCCAATTGGTTCCTACGAAAAAGTGATGCCGCTAGATATTCTGCCCACGCAACTTTTACGTTCACTGATTGTTGGTGATATTGAAGTCGCTATGCAGCTAGGCTGTTTAGAACTCGATGAAGAAGACCTCGCCTTATGCACCTATGTGTGCCCAGGCAAATATGAATACGGTCCAATTCTGCGTGACAACCTAACGCTGATAGAGAAGGAGGGCTGATTTAATGAAGGCATTACGTAATCTTCTCGATAAAATGGAACCGCATTTTCATAAGGGTGGACGTTTTGAAAGCTGGTACGCGCTCTATGAAGCAGCAGATACTATCTTCTACACACCACCTAGCATTGCCAAAACAACCGCTTTTGTGCGCGATGGTATCGACTTAAAGCGCATGATGATCACGGTTTGGTTTTGTACCTTCCCTGCCATGTTCTTTGGTATGTGGAATACAGGTTTACAAGCCAACCAAGCCATTGAAGCAGGTTTTGGTTCACTAGGCGGTTTGCGCGAAAGCTTTATTGTACTTTTGGGTGCTAGTAGCTACGACCCAACCAGCATGTGGGATAACATCATTCATGGTGCTACCTACTTTATTCCCATTTATGCCGTCACCTTTATTGTGGGTGGTTTTTGGGAAGTGCTATTTGCTATGCGCCGTGGCCATGAAGTTAACGAAGGTTTCTTTGTTACTTCTATCCTCTTTGCGCTTATTCTTCCTGCCACCATTCCTTTATGGCAAGTTGGCTTAGGTATCACCTTTGGTATTGTGATAGGTAAAGAAATTTTTGGCGGAACCGGCAAAAACTTCCTTAACCCAGCCCTTACTGGTCGTGCCTTCCTTTATTTTGCTTACCCTGCACAAATCTCGGGTGATGCAATTTGGGTAGCAGCAGACGGCTACACAGGTGCAACAGCTTTGTCGATGGCTTTCCAAGACGGCATGGCAACCTTGCAGCAAAACCTTAGCTGGTGGGATGCCTTTGTAGGCATTATGCCCGGCTCAGTGGGTGAAACTTCAACCCTAGCTATCTTGATAGGTGGCGCAGTGTTATTGCTGACTCGCATTGCCTCTTGGCGCATTATGGCGGGTGTAATGTTAGGCATGATGGCAACCGCCACCCTGTTTAACATGATAGGTTCAGAAACCAACAATATGTTTGCTATGGAATGGTACTGGCACTTAGTCACCGGTGGCTTTGCCTTTGGTATGGTGTTTATGGCAACTGATCCTGTATCAGCTTCCATGACCGACAAAGGTAAACTAGTTTTTGGTGCGCTAATTGGTGTTATGACTGTTCTGATACGTGTGGTTAACCCAGCTTTCCCAGAAGGCATCATGCTAGCCATTTTATTTGCTAACTTGTTCGCCCCACTGATCGACAGCTTAGTGGTTAAAGCCAATATCAAGCGGAGGGTATTGCGCAATGTCTAAAAGTAATGACTCCATCTCAAAAACACTAACAGTTGCTTTAATACTCTGTTTAGTTTGTGCCGTCATAGTTTCTGTTTCAGCTGTAGCACTTAAGCCGCTACAAGTTGCTAACCAAGAACTAGACCGCCGCAGCAATATTTTAATTGCCGCTGGTTTAATCACTGCTAAAGAAGCGACTCGTGATCGTGTAACTGCTGAATTTGCAAAAATTCAAATCAAAGTGGTCGATCTTCGTACTGGCGAATTTACCAACCAGGTAAAAGCAGAAGACTACGACCAAGTGCGTGCGTCTAAAGACCCTGCTCAGTCTTTTGCGTTAAAACAGGCAGCACTGGGTGTTAATCGCTTAGAAAACTACGGCCTAGTTTACCTAGTCGGTAACGAAGCTAACCCTGATCGTATTATTATTCCGGTACGCGGCCCTGGCTTGTGGTCAACCCTCTATGGCTTCTTAGCCTTAGAAGGCGACGGCAACACCATTGCTGGTATGGGTTTTTACGATCATGGCGAAACGCCCGGTTTAGGTGGTGAAGTAGATAACCCTAAGTGGAAAGCCCAGTGGCCGGGTAAAAAGACCTACGGTGACAAGACTATGCAGCCATTGCTTGGCCTTTCTAAAAAGCCAGACGGTGTGCATGAAGTAGACACTTTATCGGGTGCAACCCTTACCGCGCGCGGCGTAACTAACCTGCTGCAGTTTTGGGTTAGTGAACAAGCCTACGGGACATTCCTAGCTAAATTCCGTCAGGGAGGCGCTTAATCATGGCCAATGATACAACCAAAACGGTACTAATCAGCCCTATCTTCAAGAACAACCCTATTGCCTTACAGGTATTAGGTATTTGTTCGGCGCTGGCGGTTACTACCAGTATGCAGGTTGCAGTAGTTATGACGATTGCAGTTATGTTTGTAACTGCTTTCTCTAACTTCTTTGTATCCTTAATTCGTAACCACATTCCCGGCAGCATAAGAATCATCGTACAGATGACCATTATTGCCTCCTTGGTTATTGTGGTTGACCAGCTACTAAAAGCGTACGCCTTTGAAATTAGCCGTCAGCTCTCAGTGTTTGTTGGCCTTATCATTACTAACTGTATTGTTATGGGTCGTGCTGAAGCCTATGCCATGAAAAATGGCCCTATCATCAGCTTTTGGGATGGTATCGGTAATGGCGCAGGCTATGGCGTTGTGCTAATGCTGGTGGGTGCTGTGCGCGAAATTTTTGGTGCAGGTAGCTTTTTTGGTTATCAAATACTAGCCCTCACTAAAGATGGTGGCTGGTATCTACCCAATGGTTTATTGCTATTACCACCCTCAGCGTTTTTTATTATTGGTTTGCTTATTTGGGCATTACGCTCATGGCAGCCAAGCCAAAATGAAATTCCTGAGTTTAAAATTACTGCCAACACTAAATCTGAAGGAGCGATGTAATTATGTTAGAACATTACCTATCGCTGTTTATTTCTGCTGTGTTTATTGAAAACATGGCGCTAGCCTTCTTCTTAGGTATGTGTACTTTTTTAGCCTTGTCTAAAAAAGTTGATGCTGCCTTTGGTCTAGGTGTTGCAGTGGTTGTGGTACTTGCCATTACTGTGCCAGTTAATAACTTGATTTATAACCTATTATTGCGCGAAGGTGCTTTAGTTTGGACAGGTCTTGAAGGTGCAGAAAAAATCGACTTATCTTTCTTGGGATTATTAAGCTATATCGGTGTTATCGCCGCTATCGTGCAAATTCTAGAAATGTTTCTCGAGAAATTTGTGCCAGCACTTTACAACGCTTTAGGGGTTTTTCTACCGCTAATTACCGTAAACTGCGCGATTATGGGTGCGTCATTGTTTATGGTAGAACGCGACTATAACTTTGCTGAATCCGTTGTTTACGGTACGGGTGCTGGTATTGGTTGGGCTTTGGCGATTGTTGCTTTAGCCGGTATTCGTGAAAAACTAAAATACAGCGATGTACCTGCAGGACTTCAAGGCTTAGGTATCACCTTTATTGTGGTGGGCTTAATGTCATTGGGTTTTATGTCCTTCTCCGGCATCCAGCTATAAAAGGGAAATAACATGGTCGACTCTACAATTATTCTGCTCGGCGTCGTCATGTTCACCGTAATCGTGCTTAGTCTCGTTATGGTGATCCTGGCAGCGCGTAGCAAACTGGTCAGTACCGGTGATGTAACCATTGAAATCAACGGTGATCCAAAACATACACTGGTAACAGCCGCAGGTGGTAAGCTACTTAACACCTTGGCAGCAAATGGCATTTTCCTATCATCGGCCTGTGGTGGCGGTGGTAGTTGTGCCCAGTGTACTTGTAAGGTAATTGAAGGCGGCGGTTCAATTCTGCCTACTGAAGAATCAGCTTTCACCATGCGTGAAAAGAAAGAAGGCTGGCGCTTATCTTGCCAAGTACCCGTAAAGCAAGACATGAAAATTGAAGTTGATGAAGAAATCTTCGGCGTCAAAAAGTGGACTTGTGAAGTGGTATCTAACCCCAACGTAGCTACCTTCATTAAAGAGCTTACGCTTAAGCTACCTGAAGGTGAAAACGTAGACTTCCGTGCTGGTGGTTATGTACAGCTTGAATGCCCGCCCTACGAAATTCCTTATAAGAATTTTCAAATTCAAAAAGAATTTCATGGCGACTGGGATAAGTTCAATATCTGGCGTTACGTGGCAGTGAACAAAGAAACCACCATTCGTGCTTATTCCATGGCTAACTACCCTGAAGAGCGTGGCTTGGTGAAGTTTAATATTCGTGTAGCTACACCGCCGCCTGGCCGTGATGACTTGCCACCGGGTATTATGTCGTCTTATGTGTTTAACCTAGTACCTGGCGACACCATTGATGTGTACGGGCCTTTTGGTGAGTTTTTTGCCAAAGATACCGATGCGGAAATGGTCTTTGTTGGCGGTGGTGCGGGAATGGCGCCCATGCGTTCGCACATTTTCGACCAACTAAAACGCCTTAACTCCAAGCGTAAAATTAGCTTCTGGTACGGTGCTCGTTCACTGCGCGAAGCGTTTTATGTTGAAGAGTTTGACCAGTTAGCTAAAGAAAATGAGAACTTCACTTGGCACCTAGCCTTGTCAGATCCATTACCTGAAGACAACTGGACAGGTGCAACAGGTTTTATTCACAACGTTTTGTTTGAAAATTACCTTAAAGACCACCCAGCACCCGAAGACTGCGAGTTTTATATGTGTGGACCACCCATGATGAACGCAGCAGTTATTAAGCTGCTTGAAGATCTAGGTGTAGAGCCTGAAAATATTCTCTTGGATGATTTTGGTGGCTAATGCACGTAACTATTTTTTGTAAGGCAAATATTTTTTGTAAACCAATGAATATTTAGCAGAAATGGGTTGTCTCTTTAATAAGAGGCAACCCTTTTTCACTTTAGAGGTATTTATTATGCAAATGTTCTTTCTTAGCACATTGGTACTTGGCACTATCATGCTTATCATGTCAGTTGGCGTTATTATGGGGCGCAAACCTATCGCTGGTTCATGCGGTGGTATGAGTGCTTTAGGTATGGACGTTGCTTGTGATATTTGTGGTGGAGATCAAACCATTTGCGAAACGGAATCGCAAAAAAGTTTAGGTTATGATGCAACACAAGCCCAAGATGCAACGCAAGTGAACAACACAAACACTAAGGGGTAGTGAATGGCCGTTTATAACTATGATGTTATTGTGATAGGAACAGGACCTGCAGGTGAAGGTGCTGCTATGAATGCCGCTAAACATGGTAAGAAAGTGGCTGTTATTGAAGAACAGCGATTTGTGGGTGGTAATTGTACGCATAAAGGCACTATTCCATCTAAAGCTTTACGTCACGCGGTAAAACAAATTATTCAATTTAACACCAACCGTATGTTCCGTGACATTGGTGAGCCACGTTGGTTTTCGTTTCCTAAGGTTTTGGAGCGCTCTAAGCGGGTTATTGAAAAACAAGTTTCTTTGCGTACAGGTTTTTATGCCCGTAACCGTGCTGATTTATTTTTTGGTACGGCACGTTTTGTTGACCCTAATACCATTGAAGTTAGAGATCATCATGATGGCATCGAGTTTTTAAAAGCGCAAAAAATCATTATTGCAACGGGTTCTAGTCCATATCGCCCTGCTGATATTAATTTTGATCATCCGCGTATTTATTGTTCAGATTCTATTTTGGAGCTTTCCCACACACCACGTTCAATCATTATTTATGGTGCAGGTGTTATTGGTTGTGAATACGCGTCTATTTTTAGTGGTTTAGGTGTGAAAGTCGACTTAATCGACAACCGCGACCGTTTACTTTCTTTCTTAGACGATGAGATTTCTGACAGTTTAAGTTACCACTTGCGTAACAACGGTGTGCTAGTTAGGCATAACGAAGACTATGAAAAAGTGGAAGTAGTTGAGCAAGGCGTTGCGCTGCACTTAAAAAGTGGTAAAAAATTAAAAGCCGATGCGTTTATGTGGTGTAACGGGCGTACAGGTAATACGGCAGATTTGGCACTAGAAAACATTGGCTTAGAAGCCAACTCACGTGGGCAGTTGACGGTTGATGACCACTACCGTACCAGCATTCCGCACATTTATGCGGTAGGTGATGTGATTGGTTGGCCTAGCCTAGCGTCTGCCTCTTATGACCAAGGGCGTTCTGCTGCTGCTGATTTTCTTGATGAACCAGATTTTCGTTTTATCGACGACGTGCCAACGGGAATTTATACGATTCCTGAAATCAGCTCGTTAGGAAAAACTGAGCGTGAATTAACGGCCGAAAAAGTGCCTTATGAAGTGGGGCAGGCATTTTTTCGTACCTTGGCAAGAGCACAAATTACCAGTGAACCTGTGGGTATGCTGAAAATACTTTTCCATCGTGAAACGTTGCAGATTTTAGGCATTCACTGTTTTGGTGACCAAGCATCAGAGATTGTACATATAGGCCAAGCCATTATGTCGCAAAAAGGTGAAGCCAATACCTTGAAGTATTTTGTTAATACCACTTTTAACTACCCTACGATGGCAGAGGCTTACCGAGTGGCAGCAATTAATGGCTTAAACCGCGTTTTTTAAGATTCTTTGTTTAATATTCTCTGTACTTAAATACTCTGATGCTTGGCAAAAAAGGTTCATCTTCTAACTGAGCATCAGAGCGAACGGCACGGGTACGTTTTTCAGGTGGTGCAATGCTAGGTATATTAAAAGGCGGTAGCGTTGCTTGATCGGATAAAATAAACAAAGGCATCGCAATATTCATGGCTTGTCTGTCGGGTAAACCGGCTTGTTGATCGGTAAAAAACAAGTTGGCACGCATTAACGGCGCTTGACTTTGTACTTGCGCCAAGGGCGTTGCTGTTGGAATACTGGCTAACTTTTGTAACTGAATTTTAATGTGTGGTGCTTCAACATTCATCTGTTCTAAGCGATAGACCGCTTCTTTATAACTTATCCGCCGAATACTGCGACCACTGGAATACCAACTGAATCTGACTTGCCGTAAAGGTATTGTACAACCAGGGATTTGTCGCCAAGACTGCTTTAAATGCAAACGTGCTAAACCTTCTGCGGTTAAATGGGCGTGTAGTTTAGGGTGCCTTGTTACTAAATTTTGCCGAGCATCGAGTAATAAATCGGGGCTTTCGCGGCGAATAGCATCAATTGCACCAGAAAAAGCGACCTTGGCATCGTTAACTGCGCCCAACTGCGCCCAAATTTGTTCATTACACACAACTAACCCTGGATAGCTGCGCGTTACTCTTCCATCTTGACCCTCTAAATACCACAAATCTAATAAAGCAAATAATAAGCGCTCACGACTGGTGGCTTCGGTTTCACAACCCAACATCCAGCAAGGTAACTGAGCTGTTTTTAATAATGCGGCTAGGTTATTTAAGTTATTAACTAGCAAATCAAAACAATGATCTAACTGAGACACTAGACGGTAGTGTGTACCCATGCAAATATCCTTTACAATGCAGTTCAAAATTCGTTAAGGAAGCAGCTTTTTATGGCCTCTCTACCCCTGTTAATAGGCTTGCGTTACACCCGTGCTAAACGCAGAAATCACTTTATTTCGTTTATTTCACTCACATCTATGCTTGGTATGACATTGGGTGTGGCGGTGTTAATCCTAGTGCTGTCGGTAATGAATGGGTTTGATCGTGAATTACGGGAACGCATTTTAGGCATGGTGCCGCACCTAGCGATTAAAAACTATCAAGACTTTACTGATTGGTCTAGCGTTGCCGATAAAATTAAACAGCGCCCAGAAGTTATTGGTGTCGCACCTTTTGTGAACGGTCAGGGTATGCTGATTCATCAAGGCTATAATCGTGGCACTTTGGTGGCAGGCATTTTACCCGAATATGAAAATCAAGTATCCATTGTTGGGCAGCACTTACAAGATGGCGTTCAGCTAGATGCTTTGCAGCCGGGTGAATATGGTATTTTGCTGGGTGAATTATTAGCACGGTTTTTACGTGTTAATACGGGTGATAAGGTGACCCTGTTACTGCCAGAAGCGTCGATTACCCCCGCAGGTGTTTTTCCACGTTTAAAGCGTTTTACTGTGTTGGGTACATTTAAAGTGGGTGCTGAATTAGATGGCAACCTTGCTTATGTTCATATGAGCGATATGCAAATTTTAATGCGTATGGATGGCAATATTGAAGGATTACGTTTACAGCTAAATGATCTGTTTCAAGCTAACCGCCTAACGCAAGAATTAGTTAATGAGCTGGGTTATCCCTACCGTGGTCAAGATTGGACACAAACGCAAGGCAATCTTTTTCAAGCAATACAAATGGAAAAGCGCATGATTGGTCTGTTGCTGATGATTATTGTTGCCGTAGCTGCATTTAACATTGTTTCTACCTTGGTAATGGTTGTTACTGATAAGCAAGCCGACATTGCAATTTTGCGTACTTTAGGTGCGAGTCCAAGCACTATTTTGGGTATTTTTATGGTGCAAGGTTTAACCATAGGTGTGGTGGGTACTTTGGTTGGCGTAGCGCTGGGTATTGTGTTGGCACTTAATGTTAGTGATCTAGTCTTGTGGCTAGAAGGGTTGTTAGGTATTCAGTTTTTAGATGCTAATGTTTATTTTATTAGTTACTTACCTTCAGAGTTGCGTTGGGATGATGTGCGATTTATTACCATTTCGGCACTGTTATTAAGCCTACTGTCAACGCTTTATCCTGCTTGGCGTGCATCTAAAATTCAGCCTGCTGAAGCCTTGCGCTATGACTAACCTGCGTTAAAACACAAGGAAATGAACATGACTTTAAAGACTAAACAGGCTGTTTTGCGCTGTTCTACCTTAAATAAAAGCTACACTGAAGGCCCGCAAGAAGTACAGGTGTTGACAGCGATTGATTTTGAGATTTTTGCAGGCGATCGCATTGCTATTATTGGCAGTTCAGGCTCAGGCAAAACAACGCTATTGAATATGCTGGGTGGTTTAGACTTACCTAGCAGCGGTACAGTAGAACTGGCAGGAAAAGATTTTTCTAAGCTTAACCAAAAGCAACGTGGACAGTTAAGGAATCAGCACCTAGGTTTTGTTTATCAATTTCATCACTTACTACCGGAATTTACGGCTTTAGAAAATGCAGCGATGCCCTTATTAATTGCCGGTAAAAGTATGAAGGAAGCCAAAGCGCAAGCATTAAAATTACTGGAAAAAGTCAGTATGGCTGAACGTGCAGAGCACAAACCAGCCGAGCTTTCGGGGGGCGAAAGGCAAAGGGTTGCTTTAGCCCGAGCGCTAGTAACCAACCCTAGTTGCGTTTTATTGGATGAACCAACAGGTAACCTAGACCAGCAAACAGCCGCCCAAGTACAGCAATTAATCACCGAGCTTGCAGAAAACTCAGGCACCGCATTTGTTATTGTTACGCATGATATTGAACTTGCACAGCAACAAAACCGTGTGTTGCGCCTTGATAAAGGTCAGTTGCGGGCAGCTAACGAAGCTTAGTCGTCTGCTGGTTGCTTTGAAGGCGCTTGTTTTGATAAGACTATAGGCAGTGAACGATTCGACTGCCTTTTATTCCAACTGTGTGATACGTGCCAACGCCACAACAAGCGCACGGCAACATTAGAAGCAATGGCTAAAAGAGCGCCCACTAAAACGCAGCCTAACAAGAGCGATGGCCAAATTTGATTAAAGTGGATTAATACCCAGTCTAGTGTGCCTTCGCTGGGGTGCGGCGACACGGGGATGTTCATTAACCAAGCACCAACGCGGTAACAACCATAAAATAACGGCGGCATAGTCAACGGATTGCTGACCCACACCAAGCCTACTGAAATAGGTAAATTAATTCGCAATAACACTGCTAAAGCCGCAGCGACCAGCATTTGAAAAGGCATGGGAATAAACGCCACAAACAAACCTACACTAAATGCACCTGACACACTGTTGCGCGTAAGCATCCATAAGTTAGGATCGCCCATGTGCGGGGCCATAAATCCGAGTGACTTATGTGCCCGAATTTTTTCAGGTTTAGGCATAAAGCGTTTAATAAGTTTACGTGGCATGATTTATACCAAATCTTTCCTCTAAAAAGTGCGGCTATACTAGCTCAAAAGCGAGCAGTATTAAAATGAAATTAACCCCTTATAGTTTTTTACATTTTGCACTGGGTTTGCTGTTTGGCATTTTAAGCGCTGTATTGATAAGTATTTGGTTACCCATAGAAGCTTTGGTGTTAATCAGCCTTTTTAGTTTAACGCTATTAAAGCGTGGCTATTTTTTTATGGGTGCTAGTTTTTTGGGCTACTGTTGGTTGTTAGTTTTTTTAGCTTGGCAAATACACCAAGCACCACTGACAAATCACCCTAGCAGCCACAATACTTTAATTAAAGGCGTTATTACGCAAACCTACCCTAACACGATTCGCGTGGGTAATACGCGCCTTAATTGGTATATTCCACGAACATCATCTCAGCAAGCATTGCCTCGGCAGGGCGAACTTTGGCAGTTAGAAGCCAGAATTAGACCTTTGCGTAGTTTACAAAACTTTGGTCAAACCGACTCGACAGGTAATAAACTGGCGGCTGGACAACTTGTTGGTGGTTATATCGCCCGTGATGCTAAAGTTATAAAAATCAAAGAAGCGAGCCGTGTTAATCAATGGCGTAATCAACTGATTAATCAAATCGATAGCTATTCTGCTGATTCACAACGTGGCTGGCGCTTTTTGTTTGCACTTGGATTAGGTGCTAAAACGCTACTCACTGCAGATGATTGGCAGCTTTTACAGCGTACCGGCACTTTGCATTTATGGGTGGTTTCTGGTTTGCATTTAGGATTGCTGGCTGGCTTAGTGCTGGGATTGGCGCGTTTTTTTAGTTGGCGACAGGGTATTGCTTTTCCTTTAGCCGCTGCTGCTGCGCTAGGTTATGCTCAGTTGGCCGGTTGGGGTTTAGCCGCCGAAAGGTCGGCACTGATGCTGCTGTTAGGTTTGTTAATTCTTAGTGGCTGGCGCAAGTTGGGCACTTGGTTAGCGGTTAGTTTAGCGCTGATTATTTTATTGCTGGTTAATCCGTTAATTGTGCTCAGTAAAGGTTTTTGGCTGTCGTTTGGCGCAGTGGTTATTTTAATTGCTGGTTTTTATGGTCGCGCGATTAGTCATCCAGTTATCAGCCTTATAAAAGTACAAGTATTACTGCTGCTGGCTTTTACCCCATTACTTCTTTGGCAAGGCGGCTGGTTTAATCCTTGGTCTTTACCCATTAATTTGCTATTAGTGCCGTTGGTGGGGCTGCTGCTGTTACCCATTACGCTGTTAGCTTTAGCGTTAAGCACAGTAGACTTTTATTGGCCTTTAGAAATGTGTGCCATAGCTTTTAATTATTTGGTCAAAGGTTTGGCGTATGCTGCACAACTAGAACAGCCATTAATTCAACAAGCATCTTACCTATGGCTAGGTTTACTTATCTTATTACCATCAGGCATACCGTTAAGGCACTTTTCGTGGTTAGGTTTATTATTAGCTTTTTTGCCGCACACGCTGAATAACGAACCTCTATTAAACAAGCCGTTAATAAATAAGCCACACAACTGGCAGGTTAAAGTTTTAGATGTTGGTCAAGGCACGGCTGTTTTAATAGAAAGTGCCGGCGAAAAATTACTTTACGACACAGGCAAAGGTTTTAGTTCAGGTTGGGCAGCAGTAGTGCCTGCTTTAACGCCTTGGTTAACGCCTAAAGCAGCGCCAAAAGGTATTAATCAGCTGATTATTAGTCACGATGACCAAGATCATGTGGGCGGTTTAACTGCTATTAAAAAACGCTGGGCTATTCAGCAAGAATACAGCGCTCAACAACACAACTGCTATGCAGGGCAAATTTGGCAATTAGGTCAGCTAGAAATCACCGCACTGTGGCCACCACAGCCACCGCTAACAGTGTATAAAAAAAGAGCTAATAACTCAGATTCTTGTGTGCTGCTGATTAAAGCGCCTGAGCATAATGGGCGTATCACCAGTGTTTTATTAACCGGCGATGCAGGCTTAGCCGAAGAAGCGTTTTTTAGCCAAGTGTTGCCGCAATTGCTGACGAATCAACAAGGCGAGCAACAACCGCTAACCCTGCTGATTACTGGCCACCACGGTAGCCAAACCTCTACTGGCCTACCTTTGCTACAAGCCACTCAGCCTTTATGGGCGGTGCATACCAACGGCTGGCGCAACAGTTATGGTCATCCGCATAACAGCGTAGTGCAAAGACTCAGGCAGCTTAACGTCACTCAACTTAGTACCGCAGCCCACGGTGCTGTGCATTTTGACATGGGAAAAATTACCCGTATGCACTATAAAAATCAAAAATTACCACTTTGGCATGGGCTGGGATACCGTTAACTATTTGGTTAGGTAAAAAGTAACCGCAGTGACGACGCGAATGTGTTTTTCAATTTTTCTATCATCGCCATAAGATTCACCCACGTCTAAAATCGAAAAGTTACCTTGTGAGGCGCTGCGAATACCACCCACCGTTACGCCGGCATTTTCAGCAAACTCATTGGCTGCAATGCGTGCATTTTGGGTTGCTTCTTTTAACATATCCGGCTTAATTGTGTTTAATTCAGTAAAATAGTAGTTTGGTGCGGTATTTTTAATGTCTAAGCCTTCAGCAATTAGCGCATTGATTTTAGAACGCACTTTAGGCACTAGCTGAACATTTTTAGTTTCGACTTCAACAGCACCCACCAAAAAATACTTGGTTTCAATTAGCTTTTGGTTATCGTTACGGTATTCATAAGTTTCGTAATCAACAGCGCCTAAAATAATTTCATCATCGGTAAAACCACTGGCTATTAATAAATCGATAATTTTTTTCTGGTCAATTTTTGATTTAGCATACAGTGCGGCTACTTCAGATTTTTCATTGCCTGCAACCGTGTACTGAATTTTCCAATGTGCAATATCAGACATAACGCGTTTTTCAGACAAGCCTTTAACATCGGCAGTATTTAACGCCACATTTGAGTTATACAAGGTTTGACCCACAAAATACCCTGCGCCCATTAAACCGGCAGCGATAAAAAATGCACTAATAATCAGTTCAATTCTTAAATTACTATTCATAAAAACTCCGTTTTGTTCGTTAAAATAAAAACCACTTAAAGCGAATTAAAGAACGCCTTTCCATTGTAAGAAAGAATCAATTAAATAGCGTGAAATGGAGTTTTTAGACGGCAATTCTGGTAGTTGGTCAAAGGGGTACCAGTTGGCATCTTCAATTTCTATGCCATCAAACGCAATTTCACCACCTTGGTATTCTGCCCAATAACCCAGCATTAACGAATTAGGAAACGGCCAAGACTGGCTGCCAAGGTATTTAAAATTGCCAATTTGTACATTGACTTCTTCTTGTACTTCACGGTGCAGGGCTTGTTCGGCCGATTCCCCCGTTTCAATAAAACCAGCTAGCGTGCTGTAAACGCCGGCTGCAAAACGTGGGCTACGCGCTAACAGTAAAGCATCTTCACGCCACACTAGGGTAATAATGCAAGGCGAAACACGTGGGTATTGGCGTAGGTGACAACGCGGGCATTGATGGGCATATTCATCATTTCTGGGTTGTGTTTTACTGCCGCAACGCCCACAAAAACGGTGTTGCTCTTGCCAATTAGCCAAGCCTGCTGCGGTTGCCAGCAAATCAAAACTTTCAGCATCACTTTGTAATAACCAGCTGCGTAAATTCGGCCAGTTTTTGGCTTTAGCTTCACCTCGCTGACCTAGCCGTAGCAGCAACGGTTGACCATGCCTGCGCCCCATAACCACCAGTTTGGAGTGTTTTTTTGGGTCGTAAAATCCTGATTCCAGCCAGCCATTCATTGAATCTTCGACAGGGCGTATACAGCCCGATCCGCAGGTAATAATCCCTACGGCTTCACCGGCTTGAAGGGTATCTGGGCCACGTTGGAAACCGCTTAACGGCTGTTGTTGCGGAAAATCAGCTTGTAAAGGATGCCACATTTTGTTGCTCCATTTGCTGCCAAAGGCTGGTTTGTCCGGCTTTTTTACTAACAAATTCTAATTTAGCTTGATGGGCGATTAATTCTTCTGGGGTGGCTAACAGCACGCTTAACTGCTGCTGATCTTCATAGGCAACACGGCGTATGGTGGAATTTAGATCCCGAACCACGCCGCTCATCTCATCGTCTTCATCCCCGCCTAATAACAGGTTGGTTTGCCCGCCGGTCATGGTTAAATAAAGATCGGCTAGAATTTCTGAGTCCAATAAAGCACCGTGTAAGGTTCGTGCCGTGTTATCTATGCTGTAACGCTTACACAAAGCATCTAGGCTGTTGCGCTGTCCTGGGTGGCGGCGGCGTGCAAAAGCAAGGGTGTCGAATATTTTACAATAGTCTTCAATGCGACCATAGCGTTGTTCGCCTAGCTGATGGTTGATTTTTGCTAATTCAGTATCTAAAAAGCCCACATCAAAAGGTGCGTTGTGAATAATAAGTTCCGCACCTTCTATGTAGCTAATAAACGAATCCGCTAATGTTGCAAATAAAGGTTTATCTTTTAAATCGGCCCAAGTGAAGCCGTGAACCTGCGTGGCTTCTTCATCGACTTCACGTTCAGGGTTAAGGTATTCATGGAAATTATTGCCGGTTAAACAACGCCCAAGCATTTCTACACAACCAATTTCTATGAGTCGATGACCCTCTTTAGGGTCTATGCCGGTGGTTTCGGTATCTAATACAACTTGCCTCATGCTGATTGCCTCATGTTGACTGCCTTACAATGTTAGTTTTCTAAAGAAGGATTAGGGTCGGTTACGCCACGGTTGGCTAAATCATCTGCCGCTTCGTTGCCTGCATCACCCGCATGGCCTTTTACCCAGTGCCATGCTACTTGATGGCGCTTGGCTTGTTCATCAAGCTGTTGCCATAAATCCTTATTTTTAACGGCTGAACCTGATGCGGTTCGCCAATTTTTTTTCTTCCAATTTGGCATCCATAAAGTAATGCCTTGGCGCACGTATTGAGAGTCGGTGTGCAAATCGACGTGACAACTGCGTTTAAGCGTTGCTAGCGATTTAATTGCAGCCATTAATTCCATACGGTTGTTGGTGGTATCGCTTTCACCACCCCATAATTCACGCTCAACGTCGCCATAGCGCAATAACGCACCCCAGCCACCAGGACCTGGATTGCCTTTGCAAGCACCATCAGTGTAAATAATGACTCTTTTTAATGCAGTGTTTGGATTATCGGTTGTATCAGACAAATTACTTCTCGGTTTTTAAACGGGTTTGGGTTGGTAGGCTCGTTCGGGTTGGCGATACTACCGGCTGAGCCGCTAACCAGCTAGGGCTTTTTTTCTTTAATTCGGGGCGCAAGGGGCTGCCGATACGCTTCTTAATACGTAATAAATAAATGCCCGCTAAGGGCCAATTTTTTTTATCCAGTCGTTGATCTGGTTTTTCTAAATGCTGCAAAATGTTTATACGGTTACAAGGTGGGCGATGAAATATACGCTGGCGCTCTTCTTGCTTTAAATCCAAAAACTCAAACCAATCCAGCAGCTTATTTTGGCTAATAAAACGTGCCGATTTTAATACCTGCAGGGGTTTGGCCTGTAAACTTTTGGGTAGTATTCGCGCAAGTCCCCATAAGCTATAAGGATTAAAACCTAAAATTAGTATTTCACCTTTTGGCAATGTTACCCGTGCGGCTTCTTTTAACAGCGCATGGGGGCGTGCTAATAATTCTAACGAATGATGCAGCAACACCAGATCCATCGAATCATTAGGCAGCGGCAGGTGAGCAGGATCAGTGATTAAACAGCTAGTATGGTCAGCCGTTGCAAAACTGGGTCGCCATTCCATTTGGTGTTTAATCGTGCAGCTGGCTAATAATGGCTTTGCTGGACAAGCGCCAACGCTTAGCACATGGTAGCCGCGCTGGGCTTCTAAAATAGGTGATAGCAGTGCTGCTTCAGCGCGTAGCACGGCTTGACCAAGGTGTGAATCCCAAAACAGTTGCCAAGTTTGCCAAAGCTGGGTGTTGGCTTGATTGTTTAACGTTTGGGTGTCTAACGTTTGCTTGCTTGAGTTTTGCAGATGCATGGCAGATGCCGTAAAGTTAATAGTAATTTAATGATAAGAGATACCATACCATGCTTGAAGTTCATCCCACGCTCGAAGTTCATCCCATTAATGCGTTTGACGATAACTACATTTGGTTAATTAAAACAGCGAATCAACAACATTGCTGGGTGGTTGACCCAGGTGATGCTGCCCCTGTTAAACGTTACTTACAGGCGAATAATTTAACTTTAGACGGTATTTTGCTAACGCATCACCATAACGACCACATTGGTGGTGTGGTTGCGTTAGCTAAGTCAGGTGTTGCAGTGGTGGGTTTTTCTCAAGCAACAGAACGCTTGCCGGTTTTAACGCAAGCCGTGCAGCAAGGTGATACTTTTGAGTTATTAGGGCATAAAGTGCAGGTGCTGGAAGTGCCGGGGCATACTTTAGACCACCTTGTTTACTTTATAACGACTAATCAACAACCCTTGTTATTTAGTGGCGACACTTTGTTTGCCGGTGGTTGTGGTCGTATGTTTGAAGGTACGCCACAACAAATGTACGCCTCTTTACAAAGTTTGGCTGTTTTACCGGCCGATACACAAGTTTTTGCCGCGCATGAATACACGTTAAGTAACTTAAAGTTTGCTTTATTAGTCGAGCCTAATAATGAGGATTTGCAGCAGCGTATAATTGATTGTAATCGGCTAAGAGCCGCGCAGCAGCCGACTTTACCTTCCACTATCGCCGCTGAATTAGCCACCAATCCTTTCTTGCGAGTTAGCCAGCCAGCAGTTATAGCTTCGCTACAAGCACGCCACCCAACAGCCAATTTAACCGAACCAACCGAAGCCTTTAGACTGCTTAGAGCTTGGAAAGATACTGCGTAATTACGCATAGGTTGATCGTGTTTACTTGTATAGACAAGGATGTAATGCGTAAAATGTGCCGAATTCGTTTATTCACTTAGATGCCCAGATACCCTATGCGCCTTACAATACATCATTTTTTACGCCCTTTGTCGTCTTTACTTTTACCACTGGCGGCAGGTGGCTTATTGGTTATTCAAGGCTGCCAAAGCCTTCCACAAACGCTGTCGTCCAACAGCGATACCGTTCAAGCAGAACAGTTGCAAATTTGGAGTCAGCTTAATAACACCCAGCAATTAGCCAGCTATCGCCATCATAACGATCACTCAGGTTTAGCGGTATTAGTAAAAAAACCTAACAGTGCCGATGTGCGAAATTGGCAAGAACCTACGTTACCTGAATACGATTTGTGGGATCGGCTGCGCGAAAACTTTGTTATGGATATTTCCAGTAACGACCCACGCGTTATCGCCCAAATCAATTGGTACCTTCGCCATCCACAATACATGGATCGCGTTGCCCAGCGTGCTAGTCGTTATATGTTTTATGTGCTGGAAGAAATTGAACGCCGTGGATTACCCGGTGAACTCGCTCTACTTCCTATCGTTGAAAGTGCCTACGACCCCTTTGCTTATTCGCACGGTCGGGCTTCGGGTATGTGGCAGTTTGTTCCGGGTACAGCCAAGCATTTTGGTTTAGACAATAACTGGTGGTATGACGGTCGCCGTGACATTGTTGCTTCTACCGATGCTGCTTTAACCTATTTGTATCAGTTAAATCGCCGTTTTGATGACTGGCATTTAGCCTTAGCTTCTTATAATACCGGCGGTGGCAATGTGAATCGCGCCTTACGCAATAATCGTAATGCCGGTGGTAATGGCACTTTTTGGGAATTAAAACTGCATTCAGAAACCCGTGCTTATGTTCCCAAAATGATCGCTTTGGCGCGTTTAATTGCGAATCCAGAAGAGTATGGTGTTAACTTAACTTCGATTGTTAATCGTCCTTACTTTGCTGCTGTTGACACTAAAGGTCAGCTTGATTTAGCAACAGCCGCTGAATTAGCCGACATTAGTATGAATGAGTTGTACTTGCTTAATCCCGGTTTTAGTCAATGGGCAACCAGTCCTGATGGCCCGCATCGCTTGTTAGTGCCGGTTGAAAATGCGGATATATTGACTGCCAATCTTAAACATTTACCGATTAAACAGCGTATGAGCTGGCAGCGTTATCGCGTGAGTTCGGGTGATAGTTTATTAACCATTTCTAAGCGTTTTAATACCACGCCTAGCATGATTCGTGACGCAAATCAGCTAAGGGGTGATATTATTCGTGCCGGTCATGAATTATTGATACCGATTCCTAGCCAAAACGCTAACCAATATGCATTAAGTGAAGATCAGCGCCAACAACGCCGCCAAAACGTAGCGCGTAAAGGCGAAAAAGTTGAGCACACGGTGCGTTCTGGCGATAGTTTTTGGATTTTAGCGCGTCGCCACGGTGTATCCGTGCGCGAATTAGCCAGCTGGAATAGCATGGCACCTGGCGATCCGTTAATGGCTGGGCAGCATTTAGTGATTTGGTCGCGTAGCAGCAATGCTAAAACCCTGGCTAATGCTAATAACACTACTAATGCCAGTGCCAATAACCGTAGCGTGATACGTAAGGTTAACTACACGGTTCGTAATGGTGATAACCTTGCCACCATCGCCACCCGTTTTAAAGTCAGTGTAGGCGATATTAGCCGCTGGAATAGTATTAACCCCAGCCGTTATTTACAGCCGGGGCAAAGCTTAACTTTACACGTTGATGTTACCCGTAATTAACTTTTAAGGAATAACCTTATGTCGGTGAACTTGTCAGGGAAAGTCACCTTGCCCAAGTCTTTTAGCAAGCTGATCTGCCTAGCGTTACTCTCCGGCCTATTGCCTGCCAGTCCTTTATTAGCGGCTTCACCCCCAAGCAGCCAGCCTGCTTGGGGCCATGCTCTAACCCTGCATGGTGAGGCCAAATACCCAGCTAATTTTACCCACCTAGATTACGTTAACCCCCAAGCGCCTAAAGGTGGCAGTTTAAGCCAAGCGGCGCAAGGCACTTTTGATAGTTTTAATCCTTTTATAGTGCAAGGCACAGCAGCGGCAGGTTTGGGCAATATTTATGATTCCCTGACCTACCACACCGCTGATGAGCCTTTTACTGAATACGGTTTATTAGCCAGCTGTATGCAGCTAGATCCAGCAGGCCAATGGATAGAATTTGAACTTCGCCCTGAAGCACGTTTCCACGATGGCAAACCAGTCACTGCTGAAGACGTGGCTTTCACCTTTAAGTTATTGCGTGAAGAAGGCCGGCCTTTTTACCGCGCCTACTATGCGGATATTACGGCAATAAAAGTACTTAGCCCGCAACGCATTCGCTTTGAACTCGCCAGTCATGAAAACCGCGAACTACCGCTAATTATTGGGCAAATTCCTATTCTGCCTAAACACTATTGGCAAGACCGTGATTTTAAACAGCCTTCTTTAGACAAGCCCCTCGGCAGCGGCCCGTATAAAATTGCTGAAGTCGATTCTGGTCGCCGCATTGTTTACCAAAAAGTAGCCAACTACTGGGGTGAAAACTTACCCGTTAATTTAGGTCGTAATAATATAGAACAACTCGTTTACGACTATTACCGTGATGCCACCGTTGCCCTGGAAGCCTTTAAAGCCGGACATTTAGACTTTCGACTTGAAAACATTGCCCGTAATTGGGCTACGGGTTACAGCGGTTCCGCTTTAAGCAGCGGTGATTTGGTGCTTGAAAGTATTCCTCATAAAAACTCAGCCGGTATGCAAGGCTTCTTCTTTAATACCCGCCGTGACGTTTTTAAAGACCCCAAAGTTCGTCTGGCACTGACCCAAATGTTTGATTTTGAATGGTCTAACCAGCAACTATTTCATGGTGCTTATACCCGTACCCAAAGCTATTTTAGTAATTCAGAACTGGCCAGCAGCGGTTTACCTGAAAGTAACGAGTTAGCACTTTTAAAGCCTTTTACCAAGCAATTAGCTGATGAAGTCTTTAATCAAGAATACAGCCTGCCAGTAACTGACGGCAGCGGTAATATCCGTAACCAAACGCGTAAAGCTTTAGGTTTATTACGTGAAGCAGGCTGGAAGATTGATGGTCGTCGCCTAGTGAATGCAGCGGGTGAGCAGTTACGTTTTGAAATACTTCTGCACGATACTTCGTTTGAGCGAGTGGTTTTACCTTGGCGGCAAAACCTAGAAAGAATCGGCATTCGTATGGATGTGCGTGTGGTCGATGTCACCCAATACTTAAACCGCCTCCGCAGTTTTGATTACGATATGGTGGTTTCTTCTATCGGCCAAAGCTTGTCACCGGGTAACGAGCAGCGTGAGTTTTTTCATTCAGAGTTTGCCCATTCTGCGGATGGTAGAAATACCTCAGGGGTAGAAGACCCAGTCGTGGATGCTCTTATTGAACAGCTAATAAATGCTAAAGACAGAGACAGCTTAATAACCGCTACCCGTGCTTTAGACCGAGTGTTGTTATGGGGACATTATGTGATTCCCCACTTTCATTTAAGTGAATATCGGGTTGCTCGCCATAAACACATTAAAATTCCAGAAGTACGCCCGTATTACGGCTTACCCTTAGATACTTGGTGGGTTGAATAATTCATGGCGCCTTACCTGCTAAGACGTTTGTTATTAATTCCGCCCACTTTGCTGGGCATTTTGCTACTAAATTTTTTGATTATCCAAGCCGCCCCCGGTGGCCCCATAGAGCAGGTAATGGCGCAAATGGGCGGTATGGATGGCCTAAGCAGCACCCGTATCGATTCTGCGGGTGGTGAAGCGGTTGCTAGCCATTCTGATGATGGCGGGTCTTCCTACCGTGGTTCTCGCGGTGTGGATGCCCGTTTTATTGCTGAACTAGAGCAACAGTTTGGTTTTGATAAACCCGCCCATGAACGTTTTATACAAATGGTGGGGCAGTATTTACGCTTTGATTTAGGCGAAAGTTTTTTTCGGGGTCGCAGTGTGACTGATTTAATTATCGAAAAAATGCCGGTATCCATTTCTTTGGGGCTTTGGTCTACCCTGCTGATTTACTTAATTTCTATTCCTTTAGGGATTCGCAAAGCCCTTAAACACGGCAGCCGTTTTGATGTTTGGACTTCTTCCATTGTTATTGTTGGTTATGCCATTCCGGGCTTCTTATTTGCCATTCTTTTAATTGTACTTTTTGCTGGCGGCAGTTATTTAGACTGGTTCCCATTACGGGGTTTAACGTCTGATAACTTTAGTGAATTAACCAGCCTAGGCAAAATCGCTGATTACTTTTGGCATTTAGCCTTGCCGGTTTTAGCCATGACCATTTCCGGCTTTGCGACTTTAACCCTGCTAACCAAAAACTCTTTTTTAGATGAAATTCATAAACAATATGTGCTAACGGCGCGCGCTAAAGGTGCTAGTGAACAGCAGGTGCTTTATGGGCATGTATTTCGTAATGCTATGCTGATTATTATTGCGGGAATGCCGGCTGCTTTGGTGAGTATTTTCTTTACCGGCTCGTTATTAATCGAAGTGATTTTTTCGTTAGATGGTTTAGGTTTATTGGGTTTTGAAGCGGTAGTACAAAGGGATTATCCCGTGGTATTTGGCACGCTTTATTTATTCACCTTGATAGGCTTATTGTTAAAAATTATCAGCGATATTACCTATATGTTGATTGACCCACGCATTGATTTTTCTTCGAGGGAAAATTAATGTCGCTACCTAACTCAACTTCAGTTTTAAACCTATCCCCACTTAATCAACGCCGCTGGCAATTATTTAAAGCCAACCGCCGAGCTTGGTGGGCGCTTTGGGCTTTTTTGTTAATGTTTGGCATTAGCCTAGTCGCCGAGCTAGTGGCTAACGATAAACCCTTGTTGGTGAGTTATGCTGGCGAGCTGTATTTCCCTTTAGTCACTGATTACCCAGAAACCACCTTTGGCGGTGATTTACCCTTAGCGGCAGATTTTCGTGATAGTTATTTGTTAGATTTAATTCAACACGATGGCTGGGTGTTATGGCCGCTGATTCCCTTTAGCCATGAAACCATTAATTATAATTTAACCCAACCTGCACCCGCGCCGCCTTCAAGTGAAAATTGGTTAGGTACTGATGACCAAGGCCGTGATGTACTAGCAAGGGTTATTTACAGCCTTAGATTATCCATTGTTTTTGCACTGTTGCTGACTTTTGGCAGCAGCGTGTTTGGGGTATTTATTGGTGCGATTCAAGGTTATTACGGCGGCAAGTTAGATTTATGGGGACAACGCTTTATCGAGATTTGGTCAGGGCTGCCTACCTTGTTTGTGCTAATTATTCTAGCCAGCATGATTGCACCGGGTTTTTGGTGGCTGTTATTAATTATGCTGCTATTTAGTTGGACAGCTTTGGTCGATTTAGTACGCGCTGAATGCCTAAGGGCGCGTAATTTAGAATACGTACGCGCAGCACGGGCGTTAGGTTTACCCAATCACTTAATTTTATTCAGGCACGTTTTGCCCAATGCTTTGGTAGCTACGCTAACTTTTTTACCCTTTTTATTTACTGGTGCAGTCACCACCCTAACCGCATTAGATTTTTTAGGCTTTGGAATGCCACCGGGAACACCCTCTTTAGGTGAACTGGTTGCCCAAGGTAAGGCTAATCTACAATCGCCTTGGTTGGGATTAACCGCTTTTGCGACCTTGGCTTTGCTGCTAACCCTGTTGGTATTTATTGGTGAAGGTGTACGGGATGCCTTTGACCCACGCAAGGCCATGCAAAATGACTAATCAAGCCTTACCTAACAAGCCTTTACTGACTATTCAAAACCTAAGGGTTAGCTTTGGTGATAATGCACCCGCTTTAAAAGACGTTTCTTTACAGCTTAATGCCGGTGAAACCCTAGCACTGGTCGGCGAAAGTGGTTCAGGGAAATCAGTCACTGCTTTAGCCACGCTGGGCTTACTGCCTGCTAATGCCAAGGTAACTGGCAGTGTACTGTTAAAAGACCAACAGTTAGTGGGCATGAATGAAAACCAATTTCGTTACTTACGTGGCAAGCGTATAGCGATGATTTTCCAAGAACCCATGACCTCGTTAAACCCGCTGCATCGAGTTGCTAAGCAAATTAATGAAACCCTGCGCTTGCACCAAGGTTTAACCGGACAAGCTGCTCAGCAGCGCTGTTTAGAGCTATTAGCAGCAGTGCAACTACCCAACCCTACTGCAATAGCCCAAGCTTGGCCGCATCAGTTATCTGGCGGTCAGCGCCAGCGGGTGATGATAGCGATAGCGCTGGCTAATAATCCGGATATTTTATTAGCCGATGAGCCAACCACAGCGCTCGACGTTACCGTACAGCAAGAAGTTTTATACTTGTTAAAAGACTTACAAAAACAATTTGGTATGGCGATTTTACTGATTACCCATGACCTAAACCTAGTGCGTAAACACAGTGACCGAGTGGCAGTGATGCACCAAGGCTTAATGGTAGAAACCCAAGCCACTGCCGAATTATTTGCCAATCCTCAAGCTGATTATACTAAGCAGCTACTAGGCAGCGAGCCCAGCGGCCAAGCGCCAGCTATCGACCCTAACAGCCCGATTTTATTAGAAGTAAACAACCTTAGAGTAGAATTTGCTCGCCCAGCCACCAGTATTTTGCCTTGGAAAAAACCCGCACCTTTTGTAGCGGTAGAAAACCAATCACTGATTCTAAAAGAAGGCGAAACCCTGGGTATCGTTGGTGAAAGTGGTTCAGGTAAAACTACCCTAGCTTTGGCTTTATTAAGGTTATTACCTAATGCTGGCGGCGTTATTAAGATGGAGGGTACAGAATTACAAAGCTTGCCACAAAAGCAGTTATTACCTTGGCGGCGTAAAATGCAGCTGGTATTTCAAGACCCCTACGGCAGCCTTAGCCCCCGCATGAGTGTGGCAGAAATTATTGCTGAAGGGCTTAAACTTCATCAGCCCCAACTTAGTAAACAAGCAGTAGAAGAAAGCGTGTGCGAAGTATTAACCGAAGTGGGTTTAGAAACCTCAACTCGCCACCGCTACCCGCATGAGTTTTCGGGTGGGCAACGCCAGCGCATTGCCATCGCTAGAGCATTAATTCTTAAACCCCGTTTATTAGTGCTGGATGAACCGACTTCAGCGCTTGACCGTAGCGTGCAAGCGCAAGTAATTGAGCTATTAAGGGAACTGCAATTAAAGCACCAGTTAACCTACCTGTTTATAAGCCACGATTTACAAGTGATTAAAGCTTTAAGCCACCGTATTTTGGTACTTAAAGATGGTAAGCAAATTGAAAGTGCTATGACTGAACAGCTTTTTAGCCAGCCAAGTAGTCATTATACGAAAGCGCTTTTAAAGGCTGCTGGTTATTAACTGTTTTTAAAGAGCTATTTTTAAAGAGCTATTTTTGAAGAACAACTATTAAAGAGTAAAACGATTATGATGGGAAATGCACACCTAGCCTTTGGTACTGGGTCTTTTTTAATTGTCACCAGCCTTGTTGGGCATACACCAGGCATTATAGAGCTAGCCGCAGCAGCATTAGGTTCGTTAATTCCTGATGCCGATCACCCCCGCTCTAAAGTAGGCCGTTGGCTACCGGGCATTAGCCACTTTTTTTACAGCTTTTGTGGTGGACATCGAGGTTTTACGCATTCAGCCTTATTAGTGATTCCTATGCTGTTTTTTGCAGGCTGGCTAATGCAAGGTCACAATGAGCAATTAGGCTGGATGGCAGATAATGCCTTGCAAGGTTCTATTTATGGCGTGGGTTATTTAGCCATGCTAGCGTTTATTTTTGGCTTTTTATCACATTTAATTGGTGATGCCATGACCACTGAAGGGTTAAGAATCTTATGGCCTTTAAAAACTAGATTACAAATCACAACATTAAGAGCTGATTCTAAATTATTAAATATGTTTGCCTGGTTATTGTGCTTTAGTGGGTTAGGTATGCACCTGTATCATAACTATCAATCATTAGTCTAAAGGCACTTGTAAAAAAAATCATTCAGTTAAATTATAATCTAATTTAACTGTTGTTTAATGTTAGGATGAATGTGATGGTTTTTAAATCTTTTCACAGTTTGGTTACAATGGTAGCCCTTGTATTGATAACCACTGGTTGTGCAACCACCACTGATATTCGAGCATTGCAACCCGCAGAAGTTGGCGCTGCAGCTTCATTAAAAAGAGTGGGTGTTGCGCCTTTTGATCAGCAAGCTAAAACAAATGTTAGTTTAGACTCTAAAATTGAAGCCGAATTAGCAAACTATCAGTTAGAGCAAGGCGTTAATTATTATAATGTTGTTGATCGTGCTAACTTAGAAACCATCATTAAAGAACAAAAATTCCAATTATCAGGTTTAACAGATAAAAGCCAAGCAACCAAGATTGGTAAGCTTTCAGGTGCTCAAGCGCTAGTTGTTGGCAACGTAAGTTCAGCGGGTATTGAAGACAATAATTACCGTGAAGACCGTGTTAAGTATGTTAACTGTGATAGTAAAGGTAAGAACTGTACTAGGCGAGAATATACGGTTTCTTGTAAATCTCGGACGGTTAATTTAGGTGCTCAAGTTAAATTAACCGATGTTGAGCGTGGCGACTTTATTACTGCTAATAATTACAATCAAAATAAAACTTGGAGAACTTGTGAAGATAATAGCAGTAGCCTTCCATCAAAAAGTCACGGTTTAGAAGTTTTAGCGGATGAAATTGCTACGGCATTTGTATTTCGTTTAGTACCTCGCTACATTACTTTTAAAGTAGAGTTATATAAAAAAGCCGAAGTTAAATTAGAAAAACTACAAGCGGATCAATTTAAAGCCGGTATTGAGTTCATTAAAGCGGGTCGTATGGATCGTGCAGAAGATTTTTTTGCTCTATTAATGGATGCAACGCAAGCTAGAAGTTTTGCTGTTGTTTATAATTATGGTGTAATAAAAGAAGCTGAAGGTAAGTTTGAAGAAGCAAAGAAACTTTATGAAACAGCAGATAAGCTAACTTTGTCACCAGAGAAAAATATTAATCTTGCGCTAGTACGCATTAATAAAATAATATCGGATCACAAAGTAGCGCTTGAGCAGATCGGTCGACAAGCTAAACGTTAATGATTTAATAAAAAAAGGGACCTAAATAGGTTCCTTTTTTTACGGATAAAAGGGAAAATAATGGTCAATCAAAAATCAAAAATAATTTTTACTGCTTTATTATGTCTATTCTTAATAATTGGCTGTTCGAATAAACCAGCATTAGTTTTACAACCTGAAAAGCCCTTACCTGACTGGTATTTGAATCCACCGGCTAATTCTTTTGATGTGCTGACAGGTATTGGTGGCGGTGCAACGCTTGAGCAAGCCACGGATTCTGCTTTAAGTAATTTGGTTTCACGCTTGGGTGTTAGTATTGAATCTAAGTTTGAGTCGGTTACTGAAAGTACAAAATATACTTATTCTAATAATTCTGTTGAATACATAAAAAGTGAGGTTTCAAAAATTCGCATCAGTAATTATGAATTGGTTTTTTCTGAACAAATAAAATACAATCAATTTGTTGTAATGGTTAAATCTAAAAGAACGCAGTTTATAAAAGATTTAAAACAACAAGTTAATAATTTGCTAGCTAATGAAAAGCAAGCCATAAAGAATGCGAGTGCTGATAATGCATTAAAGCGTTACCATCTAATAAAAATTGCTGCTGAAGAATCTAAAAAATTAGCGCCAACCCTTATTGTTTTAAGCAGTATGGATGAAGATTTTGATAATGACTATTACCAAAAAGAAATTCAAAGTTTACAAACACAAGTTGAACAAGCAAGGCGGCACATTTTATTTATTATAAAAACGGATGCAAAAAGTAATAAAGCAGCAGCACCTATTAAAAATGCACTGTCGCAGCAAGGTTTTAGCGTAGGTGATTCAGTGCGGCGTGAAGGTGTTTTAATCATTAACTTGCAAACAAATGCACAAAGAAATGCTTCAATGGGTTTTCAAATTGCTGAAATGCTAGTTAAGGTGAGTGTTACTGATTATAAAGGTAGGCTAGTCGGTGCAAATAATGTAAACCTGACCGGCCATGCAACCCGTGGTTTTGAGCTAGCAGAAATCGCAGCGATAGAAAAATTTGCTGAAGTGATTAAAGAACAAGGCATTGCCAAAGTGCTTGGTATTGCCTTGTAAAAGTTTAGTTTAATACAATAGCCACTAAGTTTTAAACTGGTTAATTGCTTGTTGGAGGCTGGTTGCTAAGCGGGATAGTTCTTCACTACTAACCGCTACAGCGTTAGCAGCTTGGTGGCTATGCTGTGATACTTCAGAAATGGATCCTAGGCTAGTATTCATTGCTTCTGCAACATGGCTTTGCTGTTCGGTAGCCGTAGCGACTTGAATACCCATTTTTCGAACATAATCCAGACTATTGACTATCTTCTCTAGTTCAGAACCCGCTTGATTGGCTGAAATTACGCTATCTTCTGCGGTTTTGCGTGATTGCTCCATTACACCTACGGCACGTCGTGCTGCTTTACTTAATGATTCATTCATCCGGCCAATTTCTTCGGTTGAATGGCGTGTTCTTAAAGCGAGCTGGCGCACTTCATCAGCAACAACAGCAAAACCTCGTCCAGATTCACCCGCCCTTGCTGCTTCAATCGCTGCATTTAATGCTAAAAGGTTAGTTTGTTCAGAAATGCCCTGAATTTCTTCTAATACACGATTAATTTCATCCGTGCTGGTTTCTAAATCTCGAATAACTTCAGCAGCCGCATTAATCTCAGTGGCAAGTTGTTGGATTTTAGTAATGGTTATAACGACATTTTTATTGCCATCCTCCGCATCAAGATCAACTTGATCAATAGCATTGGCCGTTTCAGTTGCAGATTTAGCTACTTCGTGTACCGTTACCGTCATTTGATTCATTGCTGTTGATAGCTGATTCGTTTCTTCAATTTGATGCTGTAAAGCGACACCTGCTTGTTCTGCGCTGGCAGCCAATTGATCTGATGAAGTGTATAAATGACCTGAAGTAACGGTTAAGTGGCTAATTAATTTAGAAAACCGATCCAGCATAGTATCAATACGACGACTTAAAGCTCCCAGTTCATCACGACTGGTTAAGCTCGTTCGTAAACTAAGGTTCCCGTTGGCGGCTTCATCCATAATTTGACCAATGTGCTGTAAGGGACAAATGATGGAGCGAGCAATGGGGATAGTAACCAAGGCTAATACCAACAAACTAGCCATTAATAACAATCCCATACGTTGTATATTTGCTCTAAAGTCAGCTTGAAGGTTATCAAGGTAAATTCCTACACCTAAAGACCAGCCCCAAGGGGCAAAACCCTTGACATAACCTAACTTTAAAAAAACCGCTTCGCCACCTGGTCTTGGGTATTCATACTCAAAAAACTCAGCGGCATTTTCACCTTTACTGGTGACTTCACCCATCATTTTAAAAATAAAACGACCATCAGGTAGGGATTTTTTAGATAAGTCAACACCAACTAAAGCAGGATTACCCCCATGTAACATGGTTACACCCTGAGAGTTTAAAGCATAAAAATACTCGTTATCACCAAAACGCATTTGGTGAATGATCCAACGGGCCTGTTCTTGAGCTTGTGTTAAAGTCATTTTACCATTAACAACTTTTTGGTTTAATGCTTGTAAAATACTGTGGCTACTATCAATTAAATTAACTAATTGAGATTTACGCTCTTCAAGCATTGCATTACGTTGATTAAATAATGATAAAGCTATGACGAGGGTCAAGAAAATAACAGAAAGCAATATAATAATAGCTAGTCGGTGAGTGACACGTAAATTAGCAATAACCATGATAATCAATATCCTATAAGATTTTTTACTATTTTTTTTATCTAAAATCAGCACGCCAATAAATACTATCTTGATATTGATGTCAACCAGTTAAATTAGGTTAATTGACTGACATTTGTGCATATTGACTCAACTAAAGTTTACTGTTGTAGTAAACTAAAAAAAATACCATTAGGTTTTAAAAGGAATACACCCTATGTTTAGTAAGCTTTCGATGATGCAGCGCCTGCTTTTGGCTATCTTGCTGCCTATTTTTATTGGTTTTTTAATACTTGGCTGGCTGATTACTTATCAGCTAAATGCCAGCTTACCGCCATTGATTGAAAAGTCGAGCAGCGCACAAGTGCAGGCTAGAGGTGCAGAAATAAGTCGTTGGTTAGAAGGGTATCAAAAATGGTTAAGGTCATTAGCCACTGCTCAAGAATTAAAAAACGTGACCAACCTTGAAGACCTAGTACCTTGGTTGGCTTTGCAAAGAGGCAAAGATGAAGCTGTTGAAAACCTTTATTTTGCTGACTTAGATGGTGATGCTGTTATTCATAATGGTGTGATTGCCAATGTGGGTAGTCGTTCTTATTTTGACGAGTTGGTGCGTAAAGGCAGTAAACAACGTGTATTAACCAATCCGCTTATTTCTCTTTCTAGCGGTAATCCTATCGCGGTATTAGGCGAAGTGGTTAAAGATGAACAAGGCAATCGCATTGGTATGTTGGGCATTGCGTTGACCATGAACGAGCTTTCTAATATCGCTAATAACCTAGAAATGGGTGTGGGTAGTTACGGTTGGGTAGTGGATGGCAGCGGTATTTTAGTTGCTCACCCGTCACCCAATGCACGTATGAAAATTAATGTCACCGAAGGTGATAACAAGGGTTATACCGGCCTTAGTGTTTTAGGTAAGAAGTTTATTACTGGTGTGTCAGGCATTGGCGATATTCTTAACCTGCAACAAGAGCCAGTTACGATGATTTGGCATCCTATTGCTAATACTCCTAACTGGACAGTCGGCGTTAGCGTACCCAAAGCCGTTTTTACTGCCACCACTACTAACTTGCTGCAACGCATCAGCTTGGTAATTTTAGTGGTTGTAGCAGTATTGGTGCTGATTATTTTTATTGTGGCGCGTCAGCAGGTGTTACCGATTCGTAATATGGTGCAACGGATGCGTGAAATTGCCGAAGGTGATGCCGATTTAACGCAAACTTTAACCATTGATCGCCAAGATGAGTTGGGTGAGTTAGCTAAAGGTTTTAACCAGTTTGTTGAACGCATTCGTGAGTTGATTCAAACCATCGGTACTAATGCTCAGCAGTTGGCTACTAGTGCTAATCAAGTTGAAAATAGCAGCCATAATATGGGCGAGGCAATGTATAAGCAGCAAGCCGAAGTTGACCAAGTTGCTGTGGCAATGAATCAGCTGGTTGCTACGGTTGAAGAAGTAGCCCGTCACGCACAACAGGCATCGGATGCTGCACAAGTGGGTGGTGAAGAAGCAGCCTTGGGTACTGAGCAAGTCGAAGCCGTAGTTATTTCAATTAAAGAACAGGCTGTAGTCATAAATGAAACAGCGCTTGAAATTGAAAAGCTACAACAGTCTGGCCAACAAATTGGCGAGGTTATGGTTGTTATTCGTGGTGTTGCTGAACAAACGAATCTTTTGGCTTTAAACGCAGCGATTGAAGCAGCGCGTGCCGGTGAAGCAGGGCGTGGTTTTGCGGTGGTTGCTGATGAAGTTAGAACGCTGGCAGCGCGTACTCATGAATCAACAGAGCAAATTCAAACCACTATTGACGAGCTGTTAAAACACATTGCACAAGCTGTAACCGCCATGCACACCAGCAGTAAAGGCAGTAGCAAAACGGTTAGTAATGCTGAAAACGCTGGCAAAGCTTTGGCAGGTATCAATCAAGCAATTGATAATATTGAAGGTATGAATATTCAAATTGCTTCTGCTACGCAAGAACAAAGTAGCACAGTTGATGAGCTTAATCGTAATCTTGAACGCATTGTAGAGCTTAGCAACTCAACCAGCAGCGCCTCACAAGACGTTGCCAGTAGTGGTACTCAATTAAACCAATTAGCCAGTGAACTACAACAACTGGTTGGGCGTTTTAAGGTTTAATAGTCATTATTAAATCAGCATTCGTTGATTTTGTAGTTCTTGCAGCTGGTCTCTTAGGCTAGCTGCTTTTTCAAACTCTAGCCCTTTGGCGGCCGTGAACATTTCATCTTCTAGTTTGGCAATGCGTTTATCAAACTCGGCTGGGGTTCCAGGTTGTTCACTGGCATAGTCACCGGCAGTTTCAGCGACTTTACGGCGTTCATCTTTACGGTCTTTTTTACCAGCACCAGGCGCATGAGCACCTTCTAAAATGTCTTGTACCGATTTGAAAATTGTAGCAGGTGTAATGCCCCATTTTATATTATGTGCAATTTGTGCGGTGCGGCGGCGTTCGGTTTCATCCATTGCACGTTGCATAGAACCAGTTACCCTGTCAGCATAAAAAATAGCTCGACCTTTAACATTACGTGCGGCACGACCTAGGGTTTGAATTAATGCCCTTTCTGAGCGCAGGAAGCCTTCTTTATCAGCATCTAAAATCGCCACTAAAGACACTTCTGGCATATCCAAACCTTCACGCAGCAGGTTAATACCCACCAACACATCGTAAATGCCTAAACGTAAGTCACGAATAATTTCGACCCTTTCTACCGTGTCTATATCTGAGTGTAAGTAACGTACTTTTACACCGTGTTCGGCTAGGTATTCACTTAAATCTTCTGACATACGTTTAGTTAAAGTGGTGACTAATACTCGGTCGCCCGTTGCTACTACTTTATTAATTTCCTCTAGCAGGTTATCCACTTGGTTGGTCGCTGGGCGTAGTTCAATGGTTGGGTCTAGTAAACCAGTGGGGCGAACCACCTGTTCAACAACTTGGCCAGCATGTTCTGTTTCGTAGGTTGAAGGTGTGGCGGAGACAAAAATCATTTGCGGTGCTAAAGACTCCCACTCTTCAAAACGTAATGGTCGGTTATCTAAAGCGGAAGGCAGACGAAAACCGTATTCAACCAAGGTTTCCTTGCGCGAACGGTCGCCTTTATACATGGCACCAATTTGCGGTACGGTGACGTGAGATTCATCTAGCATTAACAGGGCATTAGCTGGCAGGTAATCAAAAAAAGTTGGTGGTGCTAAACCGGGTTCACGGCCCGATAAATAACGAGAGTAGTTTTCTATGCCATTGCAGTAGCCTAGCTCGACCATCATTTCAATATCATACAAGCAGCGTTGTTCTATGCGTTGTGCTTCAACTAAGCGGTCATTATTGCGTAAAAACTCTAAACGTTGGCGTAGCTCTTCTTTTATAAAATCCACTGCCTTTAAAATGGTTTCTCTAGGCGTTACATAATGGCTTTTGGGGTAGATGGTATAACGCGGTACTTTTTTTAATACTTCGCCAGTGAGTGGATCAAAAATACTGATACGTTCTATTTCATCATCAAACAGTTCGACTCTAACCGCTTCAAATTCTGATTCTGCTGGATAAATATCAATTACATCACCGCGCACTCTAAAGGTAGCACGGCGTAATTCCATATCGTTGCGGGTGTATTGCAGCTCTGCCATACGGCGTAATAGCTGCCGTTGGTTCATGGGTTCACCTATATCCAGATGAACAACCATTTTTAAGTAAGCCGAAGGATCACCCAAACCATAAATGGCTGAAACGGTCGCAACTATAATGGTGTCATCCCGCTCTAGCAGTGCTTTAGTAGCAGAAAGCCGCATCTGCTCTATATGTTCGTTTATCGCAGCATCTTTTTCAATAAAGGTATCGCTAGAAGGTACATAAGCTTCTGGCTGGTAATAGTCGTAGTAAGAAACAAAGTATTCCACAGCGTTATTCGGGAAAAACTGCTTAAACTCACCGTATAATTGCGCCGCTAGAGTTTTGTTATGCACCATCACCAAAGTCGGGCGCTGTACACTTTCAATCACCTTGGCTAGGGTAAAAGTTTTACCTGAACCCGTGACACCCAATAAGGTTTGGTGAGCAAGGCCTTGTTCTAAACCATCCACTAACTGGGTAATGGCTTTGGGCTGATCGCCCGCAGGCTCGTAATTGGAATGGACTAGAAAAGGCTTACTCATTTTTAACCTTTAGTTGATTGCATAAATAAATTAAAACAAATTTTATTGCCATCTAAATCTTTAACGTAAGCACCGTAAAAAACATTAGGAATACGCTCACCCGGTGCGCCGTCACAAGTTGCACCCAGCGCGATTGCTTTGGCATACATAGCATCAATACTTTCTTTACTACCTAGTGCAAAGGATACCATCGTACCATTACTGGCTTGTGCGGGTTCTTTGTTAAACGGAATGCCTGCTTTTTTAGCGGCAAGGGCAAGTCAACTAGCCCAACTTTCTAAGGGTTAGAATTTGCTCACTGCGCCCAAAAGGCCCTTGCACATCATGCAAAATGGCGCTGGTTAAGCCTATGCCATCATTGCCATATTGCTGAGTGGTTTCTAAGCCTAACCAGCGGCCTGTTGGGTAGCGGTGCAAGTGAATTTGCAAGTCTAAATTAGGAAATGCCCAAGTGATATTATTGCCCTGACGAGGTGCTGTGCCATTAGCGGTATCAACCATGCCCATTAAATGAACAAAATCGCTGGTAGGCTGATTTTCAATCATTGCTATTGGCGTATTCAGCCAAACAATGCCTTTGCCCGCTCGGTGATTTTTATCTATTTTGGCTTCTAAGCTTTTAATGTAACCACCGGGCCAGTGTGAAATACCATCCCAGCTGGGGAGTGTGTCTGGGTGTTGAATCGCCTGATCCTCTAAGGCTGCAATGTTAGCACTGTCTTGTGTACACATACGCCAAACCCTAGCAACGATGCAAATTTTACCTTGAGCTTGCATCTTAGCTTCAACTAGCTCAATGGTTTTGCCTGGGCGAATTGCTTGTGTTGTTATTGAAAATTCACCCACTGGAATTAAACCAAAAATATCATAGCTAATTCTGCCAATACGCATAGCCTCACGAGGCTGAAATAATTCAAGTTCTGCTGCAATAATTCCGCTGGCGGGTGCCATGTGTTGCTCATGCGTGTTCCAAGCACCTTGGGCATGGTTAGTTGAACAATAGGTGCTAGTCACAGCTCCATTGGAGTCTGTTGTTCTGTTAATAAACTGGTAGTAGGCATTCATCGTGTAGTTATCTTCTTGTCATGGCTGAGTTTTTAAGCGCAATGGCTGCTGGGGAATAATACCAGTTTTGTACTTTAGCGTACTTTTATTAGCGTTTTTAACTAGGCTTGTTTTAACCCCCTAGCCTGCTTAAAAACTAAAATAGCAAACTAGACTTAAACTCTGTTTGGTTTTCAACGGGTGGTAGCTGCATACCTGCTTGGTATTTCACCGAAGGCTGTAATAGGGTAACTATGCCATTTTCGTAAACATTCAAAAGTGTTACATAATCTTGGCTAGTAGGATAAGTGGCGTTAATTTTAAGGCTGAAACCTTCGCCTTCTCTAAATAGTTTTTTAGGTGCTAAAAGGCTAATGTTTTTGTTTAAGCTACTAATAAAAAGCTCTTCAAGCTCACCGGACTTTAGAATAAATAAGTGTTGATTATTAGCTAAGTACCAAGCCTGATTTTGCCTAATTAAACGAAAATCTTTTTTGCAGTCTAATGCTGAGTTGAGCTTATAAAATAAAGGCGTTTTGGCTAAATAGGTGTTTTGCTTTTCGGCTTGGCAAGTTTCAAGTGGCAGTCTTTCTTTAACACGCTGTGCAAAGTCTAGGTTTTTAAAACTAAGCGCAACAAAAAACACCCCATCTTGTAAAAGTTTTATATACCTAGCTTAATATTGCCATCAAACACTGGCACTTGTTCGTAACTGACACCCATTTGGTAAGATTTTTCTTGCACATTTAACTTAACGTAGTTATGCAGTTTTTCTATGTCTGTGTTGTTATCAATTAAGCCTCGCATTAAGTAA
>NZ_DATESC010000019.1:0-45430 GCF_035271045.1 Marinospirillum sp.
ATATTCGTGATAAAGGCATTCTAGAATTAAAGGCGGCTGGTCGGTCGTTTCTGCTTATGGAAGCTGCGTAAGTCTTGATACTATCGAGCAACGGCTAACGAAATAAGAAGCATCGCCCGATTAAGGGCGGTGAGTAGTCACATTTAACTAATGCGCTAGCTACGTCCCTTGTAAAGCCCTACTAAAGTAAACACCAGCCCAGCACACGATGCCCAAAGGCTGGTGCTTACTAAAAGTGGGTGGCGCTCGGCAAAGGTTACAAAAATGCCTTGTTGATCCATTAAGCATTCGTTAAGTATATAATCGTAACTGCCACCTTCATAAATACAGCTGCTGACATCAGCATATTCAACGCCCCACACCCCCATTAAAACCAATAACGGTAGAATAAACAGGCTTAACCCTAATTTAAGTAGCATTTTTATTCCTTAATTTGTAAAAAACGACCAATAAAAATTAACCCAGCTAGATTAGCACTTTTCCCTAGCTAGGTTTATAGGGTATGCTTTCGGGCTTTCATTTTAACTACTACTGAATTAATCAGGATTGGGAGCAAGCTTAGATGCAACCACAAGTCGGTATCATTATGGGGTCTAAATCAGATTGGCCCACCATGGAACGCGCTGCTGCTCTACTAGATACCTTGGGTGTTAGTTATGAAGTTGAAGTCGTTTCTGCTCATCGCACGCCAGACAAGCTGTTTACTTATGCTAAAAGTGCTAAAAGCCGTGGCTTGAAGGTGATTATTGCCGGTGCTGGCGGCGCAGCACATTTGCCCGGTATGGCCGCTTCACAAACTAATTTGCCAGTTTTGGGTGTACCCATTGAAAGCCAAGCCTTAAAAGGCATGGATTCTTTATTGTCCATTGTACAAATGCCAGCGGGTGTTCCTGTCGCAACCCTTGCTATTGGTAAAGCGGGTGCTGCTAATGCCGCTATTTTAGCCGCGCAAATTTTAGCGTTGAATGATATTAGCATTGCTAAAAAACTAGAAGAATTTTGTACTAATCAAACTCAAACCGTGTTGGATAATCCTGATCCACGCGTTATATAAACTAGAGGTTTTAAACCATGCGTGTAGGTATTCTAGGTGCTGGTCAATTAGGGCAAATGCTCGCTTTAGCAGGCTATCCTTTAGGGCAACGCTTTGTTTTTTTAGACACGACGGGTAATCCTAGTGCTGATATTGGGCAAACCTTGATTGATAAAGATAATACGTGTTTAGCTGAATTTTTGAGCCAAGTGGATGTGGTTAGCTATGAATTTGAACACCTGCCCGTAGCGCTTGTACGTGAAATTGAGCAACATAAACCTGTTTACCCTTCTAGTCGAGCCTTACAAGTTTGCCAAAACCGTGGTTTAGAAAAAGCTTTATTTACTCAGCTAGCCATTCCTACCCCTGAATACCATTTGGTGGATTCTTTAGAAACCTTGCAGCAAGCAGTAACAGACTTAATAAATAAGCATAACAAACCCGTCGTTATTAAAACTGTTACTGAAGGGTATGATGGGAAAGGTCAAGCGGTATTAAAAACCGCTAGCAGTGAAGGTGTTACGGCCGTTTGGCAGCGTATTGGTGGGCGTGAGTTAATTGTTGAAGCCTTTATAGATTTTGTACGCGAAGTTTCGATTATTGCTGTACGGGGGCAAGTGGGCGAAGTGCGTTTTTACCCTATTGCTGAAAATCACCACGTCGATGGCATTTTGCGTTATTCCTTTGCACCGCTACCTAACTTAAATACTGACTTACAAGCTCAAGCAGAAGGTTATATAAACGCACTGCTTAACGAATTAGATTATGTGGGCGTACTGACGCTTGAATTATTCCAGCAAGCCAATGGCCAGCTAATGGCGAATGAAATGGCACCTAGAGTGCATAATTCTGGGCACTGGACACAAAATGGTGCAGCCACTAGCCAATTTGAAAACCACCTGCGTGCGGTTACTGGTTTACCGTTGGGTGCAACCACGGCACTTTCGCCCACTTGCATGGTTAATATTATTGCCAAAAATGGTGATGCACAGCAGTTGTTACAAGAAGAAGGTTTGCACCTACACCTCTATGGTAAAGAAGAGCGGGCTAGCAGAAAACTGGGGCACGTTAATCTTGTTGCAGCCAGCAGTGAAGCGTTGCTTGCTAAGATTAATAAGGTTGCTAAGTTATTACCTGATTCGCCAGCACCCTGCTTTAGTTTTGCACCAGAAAGCCAACTTTAATAGTTATTAGTTATTAACTGTAGTCATAAAAAAACTTAGCAGCAGACTAGTTGCTGGGTTAAGATGAATACTTATTAGTTGAATGCTTTAACGAATTTCAAATGGGTAAGGAGATTCAAATGAACACGAATCGTATCGGACTGGATATAGCTAAATCTCAGCTATTAGCAGAAAAACTGAACACACTGCTGGCGAACTACCAAATTTTTTACATGAACGTGCGTGGTTATCATTGGAATATTCAAGGTCGTCAATTTTTTGAGCTGCACGTTAAGTTTGAAGAGCAGTACAACGACTTAATTTTAAAAGTTGATGAATTGGCTGAGCGTATTTTAACTTTGGGTCATCGTCCATTACACGCTTTTAGTGATTACATTGCTCAAAGCAGCATTAAAGAGCACAAGCAAGCCACTGACGGTAAAGTGTGTGTTGAAGGTTTGTTAGTTGGTTATAAGCAGATTATTGAAATGCAGCGTGAGCTTTTAAGTGTAGCAAGTGAAGCTGGCGATGAAGGCACTACAGCATTAATGAGCGACTACATTGGTCAGCAAGAAAAAACCGTGTGGATGTTAAGTGCTTACTTAGCGGGTTAATCAGTGCTGAATTAATCGTTTAAATTTTTAATAAAACAGCGGGCATTTAACCCCGCTGTTTTTTATTGTGATGAGAAGAATTATGTTTCAACGCGTTGCCTTACAACCTACGCCAGAGCAGCGGTTATTGATTGCTGATGAATTAGGCAAAGAACCAACAGGAATGGAGTTAATTACAGCCATTGATAGTCAAGGTCATCCATTAGCCTTGCAAGTGGCTGCATTGGTGAAGGGTAAACCTTTTCCGACTTTTTATTGGTTAAGCAGCCGTTTTTTAGTCAAAGAATTATCGCATTTAGAAGCCGCTGGTTTAATTAAAGTGTTAGAGCAACGCTTGCAAGATGAACCTTTGTTAATGACTGAATACCGCCAAAGCCATGAGGATTATGTAGCCAGACGCTGGGCCGCGATGAGCCAAGCCACTAAAGATGAAATTGAACGTCTAGGCTTTACCGACGTTTTTACTAAACGCGGCGTGGGCGGTATAGAAAACTGGCAACAAATTCGTTGCTTACATACACAATATGCACACCATTTAAGCAGCGGTAATGCGATCGGTCGAATCTTAGACGAAGAATATGGCATTGCAGCTTTATTGCCTTAAATTTACGGCTTTAAAAAAGCGGATTAATGATCTAGGTTAAGATTCAGGCTGTTTCTTCTACTTGAATATGGGTTAAACTAGGTTAGCAGGAAGTTTAAAGCGTTTATTGTGCTGGAGTGGAGAAAGCCTTATGTATTTAGATCAATATGTTATTGCCAGCCTTGTACTGGTTGCAGTTATGGTTGTAGCAAGTGTTTGGTCAGTTAAAAAAGTAAAAGAATTAATTGCTAAAGATTCAGCAGCAGCTAAAAAGTAATTAAAATCCCCGAACTTGAGTCGGGGATTTTTTTTGTGTTTAGTTGTTTAGCTATTTGCAGTTAAGGCTTGTTGTTTATTTAATTGGCGTGATGTTAATGAAACTTTCTCACCCAGCACTAATAAACAAGGCGTTAAAATCAGCGTTAACAGGGTTGCAAATGCTAATCCCCCAACAATTGCGCTAGAAAGCTGTCGCCACCACTGCGTTGAAGGTGCATCCCAACCTAAACTGGGTTCCATTAGATTGACGTTAATGCCTAATACCATCGGCAATAAACCCAAAATAGTGGTCAGCGCTGTTAGCAAAACAGGACGCAACCTTAGGCTACCCGTTTCTAACGCGGCTTCTATCGCGCTTAAACCCTGTTGCCGAATGCGGTTGTAGGTATCAATTAATACGATATTGTTGTTAACTACGATGCCTGCTAATGCAATAATCGCCATGCCCACCATCACCACGCCAAAGGCTTGTCCTGCCAACATTAACCCCAGCAATACGCCCGCTGTTGAAAATACAATCGCTGAAAGCACCAAAAAAGTTTGATAAAGGCTATTAAACTGCATCACTAGAATAATCAGCATTAAAAAGATAGCGATTAAAAACGCAGTGATTAAAAAAATCATTGACTCTTGCATATCTGCTTTTTCACCAGCAATTTTTACTGTTACACCTTCCGGTAGTTGCGTTAACAGTGGTTGTAACAGTGTTAGTTGTTTATCTAATTGATAACCGGCTGCTAAATCAGCTTTTAGCGTAAGGGTGCGTTGACCATTTAAGCGGGTCAGTGTACTGGTTTTTTGTGCTGGCTCTAGGCGTACAAAATTACTGAGTGGTACTTGTCCGCTGGTGGTGTGCAGTGTCATGCGGCTTAGTTGCGCTAAAGTACGTGCGGCAAAAGGAAAGCGAACACGAATATCGACTTCATCGTTGGCATCTTCAGGGCGATATTTTGCCAGCATTAAACCATTGGTGACTAATTGCACCGCATTACCTACAGCGGTTATGTCTGCGCCAAAGCGAGCAGCGGCTTCTCGATCAACAATAAAACGCCATTCAATGCCTGATAAGCTGCGGTTGTCTTGAAGGTCGGTAAAGCCGCCAATTTGTTGCATTTGAGTAATAATTTGCGCCACTGCTGCTTTGGCTTTTAATGTGTCAGAAGAACTCACTTCTAATTCAAAAGGTTTACTCCCACCAGGGCCTTGTTTTTGCTCACGAAACTCTAAAAAAACTCCTAAAATATCAGCTGTTCTCTCACGCATTTCATTAATAATATCTTGTGCTTTGCGGCGCTCATTCCAATCGTTAAACTGAAATTGAATCGTGCCAATGGTATCTTCTGGCGTGTCGCCACCAAAGCTGCGACCCGTTTGGCTTGTAAAGGAACGGGCGTAAAAAGCTTTGATTTCAGTCATACCCGTTAGACGTTTTTCAACGCGTTGAACTAAAGCATCACTTTCATAAATGGACAAATCGCCTCGCGCACGAATTTGAACTTGGGCTGAGTCGGGTTCGATGGCAGGAAAAAAATCAAAGCCGTGATTAAACTGAGTGTAAGCAAGGTAAATCACCGCAATTAAACCCAGTATTGCTAATAGGGTTGAGGCTGGGTAATGCAGCAGTTTGTTCAAGAGCTTGCGATACATAACCCCTAAACGGCTTGGTGGTTTAGAACCAACACGGTAGTCAGCTGCTTCACCCAAAGCAGTGATGTCTGCTTTGCTTAGTTGAATATTTTTGCCACCACCAGAAACACTGCCCAGTGCCGGTAAAAAAACCAGCGCCATCGCTAACGATGCTAGCAAACAAAGAATGACCGTGATGGGTAAAAATTTCATAAATTCACCAACCATACCTGGCCAAAATAGCAGCGGTAAAAATACTGAAATGGTGGTTGCGGTTGATGCAGTAATGGGCCAAGCCATACGGCTAGCCGCTTGTTGCCAAGCTTGAGGCGGCGTTAAACCTTCTTCTAAGTAACGATTAGCCAATTCAGCCACCACCAATGCGCCATCAACCAGCATTCCTGCCACTAAAATCAAAGCAAATAGCACCATTGTATTCATGGTGTAGCCTAGCGCCCAGATCATTAAAATACCGACTAAAAAAGCACCAGGAATGGTAATGCCGACCAGTACAGACGAGCGAAAACCCATTGCAGCAATTACAATTAACATGACTAATACGACTGCTGTGGCGACGTTGTTGAGTAGATCATTAAGGGTGTTTTCGACCTCAATAGACTGATCCATGATGTAATTAATAGCGAGTTCTTTGGGTAATAAGGGTTGTGCTGCTTTTAGTAAGGCTTTTACCTGCGCTACAGTTTCAATAATATTGGCACCACTGCGCTTAGTGACTTCTAACACCATAGCCGGCTGACCATTAATTCTGGCAAAACCCGTAGGGTCTTTAAATGTACGGTGAATGGTTGCTAAGTCACCAAAAGTAATCACAGTAGTGCCGCTTACCTTAACGGGCATTTGCATTAAATCTTCAAGGTTTTCTATTACGCCAGGCACTTTTATGGCTAAACGCCCTGCCCCGCTGTCTAAACTACCGGCAGCTACTAGGCGGTTATTACGTGAAACTAGGTTAAATAATTGGGCGGCATCTAACCCATAGCTTTCCATAATTTGTGGATCAATCAGTATTTCTAATAAGTCTTCTTTATTGCCACCAATATCTACTTCCAGTATTTCAGGTAAGGCTTCTAGTGTTAGCTGAATCTGCCGTGCTGTTGCGACGAGTGTAAATTCATCAATGGGGCCAGAAAGCCCGATGGATAAAATAGGGAACAGTGCGGTATTAACTTCATGGACTTGTGGGTCGTCAGCTTCAGAGGGTAGTTTGCTACGTGCGTTATCAACCAGCTCCCTTACATCTTGCAAGGCTTGTTTGGAATCAAAGCCTGCGTCAAATTCTAGTAATACCGAAGCATGGCCTTCTGATGCATTGCCCGTCATTTTTTTAACGCTTTCTAATGAGCTGAGCTCTTGCTCCATTGGACGTACCAGTAGGCGTTCGGCATCTTCTGGACTAATGCCTTCTAAGCGCATCGAAATATAAACAATGGGAATAGTAATATCGGGAAAAGCTTCTTTGGGAATGGCGACATAAGCGGCCCAGCCGCCAATAACCAGCATTAATAATGCCAATAATGTTGCACGGCTGCGGTTAATTGCAGCACTAATTAAATTTAACATTAACGCTGCTCCTGACTGTCTAGTGCTTGTTTAAGAACGGGTAAAACCGTGTCACCCGATTCAACAAAACCAGCACCCAGCGTAATGAGCTGGATTTTTTTAGGTAAACCACCGAGCCAAGCACCGTTAATGTCGCTGCTTAATAATTCTACCGGCGAAAAGACAACCTGCTGTTGTTCATTAACGTGCTTAATACCCATACGACCTTGTTGATTTAAACTAAGTCTAGCTAAAGAAAGGTAGTGAGCAGCGATGCTGGGACGCTGAATAAATAAAGTTGCGCTAGCACCGGCTAAACGTAATTGCTGAGGGTTTTCAATCACTACTTCTAGCTTAAAAGTACGAGTAGCCATATCAGCAAGGCTACTGATTAAAGCAACTTTACCTGTTAGTTCGCGGCCATCAAGTAGAGTTAACTTAACCGGCTGGTTCTCTTTGATATTGGCTATCTTTTGTTGTGAGATTTGGGCAACGGCTTTTAATCGATTAATATTTAACAAGGTAAATAAAGGGTTGCCTGTTTGTACAAACTCACCCAGTTCTACATGACGCTTTTCTAACAAACCAGCAAACGGTGCTTTAGGGCGTGTATTGGCAAGTTCTAATTGAATCGCTTGTAAATCAACTTCGGTTTGTAGCAAGCTACTTTTTAGGCGTAGTAATTCATTGTCTGAAACAAGATTAGCGTTTTTTAAGCGTTGCGCTGCTTTAAGGTCAGCAGCACGGCTTGCATATTCAGCTTTAAATTGGGCGAGTTGGGCAGGGCGGTTATCTTTAGCCAACTGCAATAGTTCAGCACCTTGTGTAAGGTGTTGTCCTTCTTGAGCGAATAATTGAATCACTCGACCACTGGTTTCTGCAAGAATGTCTACCTGTTGCCAAGGTTTTAGTTGCCCTTGCAAGGTTTCTACTGGGTGGAATAATTTAGCTTCTATCCACTGCGTTTCAACACGCATCGCTTTTTGGGCGGTAATTGGTTGGCTTGATATTTGTTGAATAGCTGAAGGTGCAGTGGTTTTGCTGCTTAAAAAATCACCGCTGGCTAACCAAATAATTAAAACTAGCAGCAGTGCTAAGGCAAGCAGGGGCGATAAAAATTTCTTAACAGACATTTTAATAACCTTGTTAAAGAGTGGGTTTAAAGGTTAGACTTAGAAAAAATTAGCGATCCTCTTCAAGCTAGCCCCGTACATAACGTCGTTGCAATACCTATAAGGTAATTTTAATGCAGTATTTTAAGGCATTTTTGGTTGTCGTTGATTTTTATTCTTTTTTTTCTATAAACACACACGCTATAGCACTTAAATCATGAACTTTAGTAAATATAAATATAGCATTTTAATTTTATTACTTGTATTTACTGCGCTGATAACTTGGCAAAATAGAGCCTACCTTAATGACGCACCTTGGGTTACAGCTTTGCATTACAGCTACCCTGAATACGCTGTTGCTGATACAAGAAATCAACTTTATGTTATTGACCAATCAAAACGCCGTATCACGCGAATTAATGCTAATAATCAATCCTCTTTGATATTAAAGGGTGGAGAAAAAAAACCTAACTCATTCTTTTATGCTTTTGATTTAGCTGTAGATTCAAAAGGTCATATCTTCCTACTCAATCATGTTATGGATGAACGTGGTTTCAATCTTATACGTGAAGAAATTCAAGAGTATGATTCTCAAGGCCAGTTCATTGGCTTGATTTACCAGCAAAACTATTCAGAAGCAGACCATAAACCTACTTTGGTACAAAGAGGAAAAATTACAGGACTGACCTATTATCAGGATCGGCTGCATTGGTATGTGGTTGATGAGCGCGGAATTCAGCCTTTTAGCTTAGCCAATTCAAACAGTATTACTGAAGTAGAGTCTGGGCTGTTTTATCCATTAAAAGGTGCCGATTACCTTATTGCTGATTTACACCCCATAAGCTTAGAATCTTTTGTTTACTCAAAGAAAAACGGCAGTATCCACCAAACTTCTTTTGCCGTAGATGGAATGTATTGGACAGAACAACGCTATCAAGCCCCAGCGCAAGCTTTCTCGATTGCTCCTTGGGGTGTTGCTGTTAATAAACAACAGACCATTTTTACGCTTGATCTACTGAATCAGTCCATTCATCCACTTGATAACCATCAACTGAACAGCGCTTTTTTTTCTGGCAATCAACTACAAGCTAGTCGCCCAGAAACGGCATTTTTTAACTATTATCACTTTTCTATAGCACCCGATAACAGCCTGATTACTACCAACGATGAAGCGGTGATTCAATGGTCTCAGTCAGGATTAGAACGGTATTTAACCGTTGCACCTTATAATGCTCAGTTGTTGCAAAATCATTGGTTGGCTTGGGTGAGTTGTTTGGTTTTTGTGGTTGCTTTATCAAGGCTGCTCTTTTTTGGTGTTCAGTTATTAATTCAGCATTCAGGTCAGGTTTTTTATCTTTCGATAGCCACTATAGCAGCCGTTTCAATTTCTGCTTTTGTTGTTTCAAATATGATTATTCCTCACCTTACCAAGCAATATGAACAGGTTTTAGTTGAAAAACTTTCGTATATGCTGCAAACCAGCCCTCGCTTGGTCGATGCTGAATTGTTTGATCAACTTCAAGGTTTGGATGATTTTCAAGGTGAGGCTTATCAAAAAATTTATGCAAGTTTTTTGGAGGGCTTGAACTACAACCAAGATACTTGGAATGAAAGCAGTTACTTTGCAATTTATCGAATTATCAATAACCGGCTTTATGGTCTTATGTATTTAAATGGAAGCATTGGCATGATGCATCCTTTTGATTGGCTTGGTGATGATAGCGTTTATGAAAAAGCGCAACGCGGTTTAATTGCAACAGAGATGACGCACGATATTTCTGGCGAATGGCTTTACGGTGTTAGTCCGGTTAAAAATAAAGCGGGTGAGGTTGTTGCGCTTTTTGAAACTGGAACCGACCTTTATGCCTTTCGCTTGGCTAGCCAAAAGTTAATAAAAGATTTGGCGCTACAAGTAATTACCATCTTAGTCATTCTTGTTTTAGTGATGATGGAAATGATCTTTTTATATCAAATATTGAAGCAACGCTTTAATTTTGTTACTGACAAAGTCGCTATTAGTAAGGTGGGTGACTTTTCTGATGTACAGCTAGCACGGCCATTAAACTTTATTTTCTTTACTGCTGTTTCTATGTCATTAGCGTTTATACCACTGATGATGAGTGGTTTTTATGAACCCGTTACTGGATTATCTAAAGATTTTTTACTCGCATTACCCATTTCTATCGAGCTGTTCTTTTTTGGTTTTGCCACGCTTATTTCTGGTTATTTAGTACCTAGTTTAGGTTGGCGGCGTTTATTTGTTATTGGTTTGTTAGTTGTTTTAGTAGGGCTGGTTTTTTCTGGTTTAGCTTGGGATATGTCAAGTTTTTGTGTGGCACGCGGCTTCACTGGCTTAGGCAGTGGTATCAGCTACATTGGTTTACGTGCGTTAATTAACCAAGAAAGCCGACAACAGGCTCGTTCAGAAGGTTATAGCCATTTTTATGCGGGGATGATCGCCGGTGGTAATGTTGGTGTTGTTTTAGGTGCAAGCCTTGCTGATTTATTGGGCTTTTCACAAGTATTCTATGTGGCTGCTAGTATTCTTATTTTAGCCTTCGTTTTTTACTTTTATGGCTTAAAGCGCTTAGTTTATATTCAGCCGGCAATTAAAGCAGCCGTTGAAGAAAGTAGCGGTATAGGATTAACCAAAAAAGTAGAAGTAACCAAAAGGTCTGCGCTTACAATTTACTTGCGTGATCCTAAAATATGGCTGTTTTTTATCTGCCTAGTCTTTCCTACTTATTTAGCCGGTACTTTTTTAGCCTATTACCTGCCTGTTTTTGCAGAGGATCAAGGGTTATCCATTGCTGATATTGGTCGGTTATTTATACTGAATGGCTTGTTTATTATTTATTTTGGTCCTCCACTTAGCCGTTTCTTCAAGCGTCGTTTAGGTGATTTTCAAACACAAATGCTTGGCTCAGCACTTTGGGCTGCTAGTTTAATAATTTTTGCTGCTACGGGTTCTTTATGGGGTGCTGTAATGGCGCTTATTTTGATGGGCATCACAGAAGGTTTCTGTGCTACAGCTCAAAATGAATATTACCTTGAAATGCCATCATCTAAATTGTTGGGCGAAGATAAAGCAACAGGCTATTTTGAACTATTTAGCAAAATTGGAGAAACCTTGGGGCCGATAGGATTTTCTATTGCGCTACTTCTAGGTCAGCAACTGGGTATATTGGTACTGGGTCTGTTGGTGCTTTTTGCAACATTACCGGCACTTTTGTTCCTTAAAGAAACATCTGCCTCTTCTAATACCCCTTCTAAGGTATCCATTTTATGAAACGATTCTACTCACTTTCGATTAGAATTTTTGTTTTAAGCCTCATTGGATTTTTTCTGGTACATGAGCGCGATCAGATTATTGATTCTGTTGCCGTTTGGAACAAAAAAATTGAGTTTGAATACCCTCAATACGCTATTCAAGATGCAGATGAATTTTTGTATGTTGTTGATCGTTCACACCGGCGTATTCAAAAGCTAAATAAAGAAGGTTTTCTTGAGTTTGAACTTTTTGGTGGTGAGCGTGAAGAAGGTGGTTTCTTTTTTGCGCGTGATTTGCAGGTTGATAATCAAGGCAACCTTTATGTGCATAATCAAGTACTAGACTTACATGGTATGTTTGTTGAGCGTGAAGAATTATTACGCTATTTGCCTAATGGTCACTTTGATCAAATTGTTTATCAAATACATCACGAACCGCATTCAACTTTAGTGCAGCGTGGTTCTCTTTATGGCTTAAAAATACAAGATAACCGTTTACAGTTTTTATTCTTAGAAGAGCATCAAGTCAAGGGCTTTATACTTAATAGCGTACAAGGTGCTGTTGAGCTTGTCGGTAGTATTGATTTTCCTAATGCAAGGCAATGGATTTCAAGCCTTGATTGGAATGCTAAGCAAGGTTTTTTTGCGACTTTAAAAAATGGTAAAATAAAGTCTTATGATTGGACGGGGCAAAGTGAGCTTTTGTTTGATGGCGATAAAGTTGTTTTGAATACTCGCCCCGTGCAATCGCCTTTAGCACGTACCCTGCCTTGGGGGTTAAAAAACACGGGTGATGGCCGGTTAATTTTTATTGATCTTTCATCGCAATCTTTAGTTAGCTTGCCAAGTAAGCAAGCGGATGCAGCCATAATTTTTGATTATCAGCGACGTATTCAACAAGAACCTTCTGCATCACCTTCAATTTATTACCGATTTACCTATCAAGCGCCAGGTTTAATTCTAACAACTGATGAATATTCAGTTTTGGGGTTAGGCATTAATGGCGATATATTTTTTCAAAAAGATCATGCGTTGCGTCCTTGGAATCAAATTTTATGGCAAAGCTTTGTGTATTTTGCTTTCATTATATGGGTTCTTATCTTTATTCAATTGATTTGGTATATTTATGCTAATCTTTTAATGCGTAAAGTCTCCTTAATTATAAAGCAAGTGCTAATACTTGCGCCCTTGTTAAGTCTATCAACACTCATTGTAACTAATATGGTTATTAAATATTTTGATGCACAGCTCGCCGAAGAAAAGATACAAAAAGTTTCAATGATGGCGCAAAACTTTGCTAGGACTATTGATCCTAATCTTTTTAAAGGTTTTGAAGCCCAGTCAAGTTATTGGAATAATGAGTATCAAGAAATCAGAAAAGAATACCATAAAGCATTAAATTATAATAAAGATCAATGGAATGAAGGTTTTTATTTTGCGCTTTATCGAGTCATTGATAATAATATTTATGGGTTTATGTACCTTAATGATCAAATAGGTATTTCTCATCCATTTTTATGGTTCAATGAACCAAACAGTGTCTATAAAAAAGCATTTAATGGTCAGATTGCAGCAGAGATCACCACTGATGTAAGTGGTGATTGGCTCTATGGTGTAGCACCCATTATCAATGAGCAAGGAGAAACACTGGCTTTAGTTGAAGTGGGTACAGAGTTATTTACCTACCTTGAAAATAAGCGTGAAATGTACTTACAAACGCTTTATTGGGTTGCGATTGCGACAATCGGTCTATTATTTGTCATTATATTTTTTACTATGCTATTGCTTAGAACACTAAGGAAGCTACGCAAAGGTGTATTACGACTTGCTGATGGTGATTGGGATACTGAAATTATTATTAATAGTAATGATGAAGTTAATGAGCTGGCAGATACGTTTAATAGTATGTCTATTCATATTAAAAACTATATTAAAGAAATTAATGCACTTAACCGCTCTTATCGTCGATTCGTTCCAGAGCAGTTTTTGCATTACCTTGGACACCCCAGTGTTGTTAACGTAAAACTGGGTGATCAAGTTCAAAAAGATATGACTATTCTGTTTTCTGATATTCGTTCATTTACAGCGCTTTCAGAACAGATGACACCGGCAGAAAATTTTAATTTTTTAAATCAATACTTAGGCATTATGGGGCCACATATTCGAATGCAAAGCGGCTTTATTGATAAGTATATTGGTGATGCAATTATGGCACTGTTTCCTTTAGGTGTTGATTATGCCATTGCTGCTGCTGTTGGAATGCAATCAAGTCTTTTAGAGTTGAATAATGAGCGCCATGCTCAGGGTAAAGAAGTTTTGGCTATTGGTATTGGTATTCATGCTGGCTCTTGTATGCTTGGGATTTTAGGCGAAGCAGAGCGCATGGAAGGCACAGTTATTTCTGACCATGTCAATATCGCTAGCCGACTAGAAGGTTTAACCAAGCTTTATGGTGCAGGACTGATTGTAAGCGATGCTGTGTTTAATCTAGTCGAAGATCAGGACAAGTTAACTTACCGTTATTTAGGTAAAGTTCAAGTTAAAGGAAAAACACAATCCATTCGTATATTTGAAATACTTAATGGTGCTCCTGTACAAGAGCGCGATGAAAAAGTGCGTTCACGTTTAGAGCTGGAACGCGCCTTAAATGCTTATGAGCACGCAGATTTTGAGCTAGCTATTCAAGTATTAAACCGTTTGTCAGAAGACTACCCTAACGATCGCGTGGTTAACTTGTATTTAGAATCCTCTATCCAGTTAGCAGCTAATAATCAAGAAATTGATCAATGGAATGGTACTTTGATTATCAAATCTAAATCAGGGGAGTTTTCTATTTGAAGCAACCATTAATAACACCTTGGATACTTTATCTAGGTGGTGAGCGTCCACTTAATAAAAATAAAGCGTGGATAGACAGCGCCCAATCTTTAATTATTGCAGCAGCAAATGCAGGTTATCCACCTTGTTTGGTGCTTTTGCATTCAAGTGACGCTTTAATCCCTTGGTTAAATCAGCAAACCATTATTTGGATGCCACTGCCTGACATTTTGGTCGGTAAGCGTAGTGATATAATAAAGACTTTAAATGGCGATCAAGCACAACTAGTACTTCAACCCATTATTCAGCGACTTGAAGAACTTCAGCCGCAATGGGGATTAAGTTTCTATAGTGCTTGGATTCCACCTCAGATTTTCTCATTACCAAAGCAGGCATTTCTTAACTTTCATCCAGGCAATTTGCCGGAGCTTAGAGGGTTTGAGCCTGATAGTTGGGCGATTTTACGGGGTATGCAAAGTATACAAGGTAGCGTTCACCGCCTAACTTTAATTTATGATGCGGGTGATTTGGTTTGGAATACTTCAGCCACGTCTATTTGGGCATGGGATACACCAACCAGCCTTATCGAACGTGTTACCAGTATTTTTGTTAAAGAGTTACCAAGCTTGTTAAGTGCGATGCAAAATAAATGCTTGGTCTATACGCCACAAATTAATAAAGCGATACAAACCGCAACACGGGCACAACTTGTTTCAGAAGCAGTGATTGATTGGCAATTTGATTCTCATCAACAGCTGTCTAGGCGATTAAGAGTTTTTAATGGGCAAAATATTGGCATACCTTTACAAGCTAAGCTTGATGGTAAGTTTTACCGTGTATTGGCTATGGAACTTTGGCGGGGTCCTTGCCTAATCGAATCAGGGAAATGTTTGGGCTATTATCAAGAGGCAGGCAATTTTTTTGATGGCGCTCCAATTATCGCTACCAAAGAAGGCGTTGCGTTGATTAAAGTTAATGAACTAACCGCTGATTTTTATCCTTTAACTTTAGCGCAGCTAGCAGCAAGCACACCATCTAAAGTACAGGCTAAAGCGTATCAAATTGCTATTAGCCTTAGTAAATTTAATCCCACTAATTCTTATGAATATGACCAGTACGGGGTGTTTTATATACGGGATACTTTGTAGTAGCAATCTAAAACTATGCTGCGGGTCTTATGCCGGTTAATACTTGCGCTGAAGTTTTGCGTGCAATTTGAATAAAATCAGTAATGAACGCTAGTGTTTGCTGGTTTTCTCTATGTGCTGCATAAAGCGTTCCCCAAGTACCTTCTTTACCAAGCCTACGCGCTGCAACGTAATCTCTTTCTAAGTATTCAGTCATTGCCCAATTGGGTAAGGCACAAACACCGCGATGGCTTGCCACCAGCTGCATCATTAAAATAGTTAATTCTGCTGTTCTTATACCAGCAGGTTCAACAGCAGCAGGGTCTAAAAAGTGGGTAAATACATCTAATAAATTACGCTCTACTGGGTAAGTAATTAAAGTTTCAGCCAGCAAATCTGAGGGTTCTATAAATTCTTTTGTAATAAATGCATGATCTTTAGCGATAGCTAGAAGACTTTCATAACGAAATAAAGGTGAATAAACCACGCCTTCTATTGGGCGAGGGTCAGCAGTAATGACTAAATCTAATTCTTGGCGTTTTAATGCGGGCAAAGGTGCAAAGTGGTGTCCACCCGGAACATCTACCTCAACTTCGGGCCACTTTTTGCGAAAAGCATCCAAGGTTGGCATCAGCCATTGATAACAACTGTGGCACTCAATGGCGAGGTGTAAGCGCCCTGCTTGCCCTTTGGCTAAACGCTGTAAATCTCTATGCGCTGCTTCAAATCTGGGTAGTGCATCATCGGCAAGTTTTAACAAACGTTGACCACTGGGTGTAAATTGCAGTGGCTTACTTTTACGAATGAATAATTCGGTATTTAATAAATGTTCTAGGGTTTTTAATTGGTGCGATAAAGCTGATTGCGTTAGGTGCAGCCTATCTGCGGCATCAACCAAACTGCCAGTAGCCCGCAAAGTAACCAGTGTTTTTAAGTGACGTAATTCAACCATTAACTTTTCTCTTTAAAATCTTATCTTAAAATTTATTCATCTTAAACCAGAAAGACTTGAGTTTAATTCAATTATCAGGCTGAACAACAATGCTTGCAACACCTTACATTCTTGGTTATCCACGCGTTGGCGGACAAAGAGAATTAAAAAAATCGTTGAAGCTTATTGGGCTGGCGATTTAAGTGGTTTGATACTAACTATCATTTACACGGCAAAGCTGAACGTAATGACATGACTGTGGTTTAAAAACTCGTACTTGGGCGGAAGTAACCCCAGCATTAGCAGCAATGATAGAAGCAACACGTCAACTACGCGCAGAAAATAGTTGATTATTAGCTAGATAATCATTAAAACGGCTTTTAGAGAAATCTGAGCACCATTTTTTATTAAATGAAAAGCGGTAGTAAAACAATCAGCCAAACCAGACTGGCCATCATTAACGCAATCAATACCGCTGCTGAGCCAATGTCTTTGGCTTTACCGCTAAGCTCATGCAATTCTTGGCCAATCCTATCTACCACTGCTTCTAGGGCTGAATTAACTAACTCCACCACCAAAACCAGCAATGCGCTAAACACCAGCAACGCTTTTTCAACAGGGCTAACCGGCAGCAATAAAGCGATGGGCAGCAAAATAACGAGGGCAACTATTTCTTGGCGAATGGCGGCTTCACTTTGCCAAGCCGCTTTTAAGCCTAGCCATGAATAGCGGCTGGCATTAATTAAACGACGAATGCCAGTGATTCTAGGTTTCATAATTTTTCCCGTTAAAAATGCTCTATTTTAACTAATCGTGCGTAATTCTCCACCTAGACTCTTTGATTTAGGCGTTGTTACTAAACTAATACCCATGCTAAAAGCCTATAAGTACCGCCTTTATCCAAACCATGAACAGCGAGTGTTGATTGAAAAACACTTTATACGCCAACAGGCGTTAGCTGATCTAGCAGGGCTTGCTAGTGTATAAAGCGTTCCGCTAGACCAACACTCATCAGCGTGAGTGTTGGTCTAGCGAAAGGTGGCAGCTCTAAGCTGTTATGGGTCGCAAAGATTCCCCCATCAAAGCCTAAATGCTTGATGGCGGGAGTAAGTTAAGCGAATAGTTACTTAAAGGTAATGTGCTGTATCAGCTTCTAAGAGATTTAGATTCGTCATGCGAATCCTTAACGAGTTTAAATCTGAATTCAGTTTAAGATTATTTTCAAAAGATGCTTCTAGTAAGCTGCTAAAGTCAGTATTGACTAGGTATTCTCTTGCTTTGCTGTAGTTTTTATTGTTTAAGGCATTAACTATATTTTCTAAGGTGCTGATATGTTCTGTATGAAGATTGCCAATACTTCTTAATCCTTTGTTAATGTCTGTCAATAGCGCTATGTATTTATCATTAAAAGTACGAAAACTTTCTTCTATGCGTTGGTTATTAGCGAACTCTGTCATGCTGTGATACCTCTATTTTTTGATTTTATTTTTTATTCACACCTTGATACTAACAGTCCAGAAAAAGTAAGCAACCTAGATGACTTTAGACTTTCGTCGAGATTTTGGCGGTTTGTATAGGGAGTGTGAAATAAAAACAGCTACCTTCGCTTAAAATGCTGCTGAACCCAATCTTTCCACCCATTTGCTCAACAATACGTTTAGAAATGGCTAAGCCTAAGCCTGTTCCACCATAGCGCCTAGAAATACTGGCATCGGCTTGAGTAAATAGCCCAAACATTTTTTGTTGAACGGTTTCATCAATACCTACCCCTGTATCTTCTATTTCAAAAAATAGCTGGTCAAATGTTAAGCTTACCCTAAGTTCAACTTTGCCTTGTTCAGTAAATTTGATGGCATTGCCCACTAAATTAAGCAGTATTTGGCGCAAACGCCCAGCGTCGGTATGATAGAAAGTGTGCACTTCTGGTGCTATTTTTAAGCTAAGTGTAATGGTTTTATAATTGAGTCCTGCTGCAAAAAAATCAATCACTTCTTTTAATAAAGGCGCTAACTCAACATTTTTATACTCCAATACTAAACGGCCTGCTTCTAACTTAGAAATGTCCATTAACTCATTTAATAGTTTCATTAAAGCCGTAGCACTTTTGTTAATGGCCTGAGTGTATTTGTGCTGCTCTTCATTTAATGACGTTTCAAATAATAACTCACTCATGCCTAATACGCCGTTCATGGGCGTACGAATTTCATGGCTCATGGTTGCTAAAAACTCTGATTTAGCTCGGTTAGCCGCTTCCGATTCTGTAACTGCTACTTCAAGTTCTGTTGCCATTAGTTGGGCTTGCTGCTCTGCACGACGAAATTCAAACATCTTCTTGATTAATAAATAAATAATCAAATTTATTATTGCTGTTAGAAGAACAAGTAATATTATTAAATAACTGTAAAGTTTTCTTAGGTTCTGACGTTTTTCTGTGTTTGTTTGGCTGTTCATGCCTTTTAGTATTGTTACTAGCTCTTCATTAATTCGCTTTAATTCTTGTGATAATTGCAGTAGTTTTGTTAAATTTTTAGTCATTAAAGGGTTGTTTAAAGTAAACTGGTCGTCCATTAATTCAATAATTTTAAATGCTTTTAAACTTAAATTCTGAGTGCGTTTTTTTGAAATTAATAATTGATTATATTGACCATTGCTTAGCAATGTAACTCGACTGTAAAGAATTTCGAATCTTAGTTCAATTTCTTGCCAAAGCTTTAAATTTGGTTGGAATTGATAATAATAAAAAAGAGCATTAAGTTTAAGGTTTTCACGCTCTAATTGATATGCCGCCCATAATGTATCATCACGTTCGGCCGTTTTAATTTCTTGTTCACGATTTTGTAAGGTGAACAGTAATGTGATGACTGCCATCAAAAAAATAATGGCCAGTAAAGGCAATAACCAAAATTTTATTTTGTTATAAAAATTGTTATTATTCATTGTTGTTAATTTTAATAAAATTCAATGGTTTTAACCTGCCAGACAGAGCGGTTATAGTGCATTTCAGTATTTAGATGAGGGTGCTGGTCAAAAGGGTAGATGGTAAAAATAGGACCACGGTCACGAATACGTTGATATTGTCCATTTTTTTTGAGCGCAAAAATGACATCGTATTCTATAAAGTCACTGATTGGTATTTCAGCAATAAAGCCGTTAATTGAGCTGATTTTCATGCGAGTCGCTTCTTCAGCACCGACTGCTTTAATCAATGCACGACCTAAAGGGCCATAATAACGATTGTTGCCTTCAAACCATGGGTTATGCGTAGTCACCTCAATTTGTTCTAGTGATTCAAGTAGGTGCCGATCAAATTCTGCACGTCCTGCTTGATTCGTGTGTTTAATTTCCCCTGTGACGGTCAAAATAATTTTACCTTCTGCGACGGGTAGTTCAGCCATGACTTGACTAGAAAATAATACAACACCTAGCAGTAGGTTGGTTAGGTAAAACAATGGGTGTAACACCGACGCCTCCTAGGTCAATAAACATAATAACAGCCAAGCCACAAGTAGCGCTTGGTTGTTATTATGCCGTTAATAATGCATTAATAATAATGCATCAATTTAGAAGCGATAGTTACCACTAATCCAAATGCTGCGTCCAGGTTCTGTTAGCGTGCCGACTAATGCGTTATCCCCTGTGTTGATTGGGTCTGAACCTGCTGCATTGCGGTTTAAGAAATTAGCGTAGTTTTTATCAAACAGATTGTTGATGCCTGTGGAAATTTCAAGCACTTCAATGGGCTTCCACGCTAGATTTAGATCAATCAAACCATAGCCACTGGTGGCTTTTTCGTTAGCATCGGCGTTTAAGCGGTCAGCTTTATCGGCAAAGCGAAAGGTTGCCGCAACTTCCCAGTTAGCGTTAATCCAATGCTGTGAAACTTGACCTTGATAAGGCGTAATTTGTGCTAAGGTTTCGCTATCGCTACGGTTATCACCACGAAGCAAGTTTAGCTGTCCACGTGTTTCCCAGTTTTTGGCATAGCGAATGGTGCTTTCTAGTTCAATACCATACAGCGCTGCTTTTATATTGCGGTAAGTCGATTTGCCAGCGGTGTTGCTGCGGTAAATGTAGTCAGTGACTTGATTGCTAAACACAACTGCTGAATAGTCTAGGCTGGCGCTTTTTCCCAGTATACCTAAGTCTATTTGATGGCTGGTTTCTGGTTTTAAATCAGGATTACCCACCCAGTTACCGCGCGCCATGTACATTTCGGTTGCATCGCCCATGCGCTGGCTGCGGCTTAGACTTACAAAAGCACGCTGCCATTCACCTAGGTCTTGTTCAAAACGCATAAATGCACCCGTTAACCATTTGTCTCTGCCTACATCGCCACTTATACCATAGGTGCTTTGGTAAAACGAAGCAGGTACAGCGCCATTGGTTGGTTTGCTATTAGCTAAATCGGCTTTTGCTTCAAAATAATCCACCCTGATGCCAGTTGAAACGCGACGGCTAACCCCTAGAAGGTGTTCCACTTCTGCAAAAGCACCTACCTGCCTTTGGGTCACATCGGGCCACATAAAAGCCATTTGTTTAGGTGAGGCATTAGGCGAGCTAATCATGGTTGCTGAACGTTGGTTTTCTAATAGGTTAATACCACCAGTAAACTGATTTAGGCCAAGTTGATACTCAGCCATTAAGCGTCCTGTTAATGTGTCTGAAGTGGTCGGTACAGCCATTTGCATCATGGCTTTGGGGCGTAAAGAAAAATTATCCATGACATGATCGACTTGGCTGTAATTCAAGTTGCCGGTTAGGGTTAGCAGTGGCGTTGCATCATAACGACCTCGTAAACCATAGGTTTTGTTATTACTGATAGGTGAGTCCATACCCGCACCTGCAAACTTAACATCACGTTCACGGGTTTCTTCATAACTGACTTCAAGCCAGCTAGCAGCGTTGGGTGTCCAACCTAAAGCACCGCCACCTTGGGTGGTTTCATAGCCACTCCAAATTTTACGCCCTGCGCCATCTTCGTAGTTACGGGCTTTGCTGTATTCGCCAAAAGCGCGCACATAACCTTTTTTGCCACCAGCTAAGGCATTTCCCCAGCCTTTACCTGCATTGCTGTTGCTATTAAAACTGCTGCCTAGCTGCCCACTAATGGTTGGTTTGTCGGCTGAAAAATCGGGTTGTAGGCGTTCAAAAACCACGGTCCCACCACTACCGCCAGCGCCATGACGCAGTGTTGTCACGCCTTTACTAAGAGTAACTAAGTCATAAGAATTCAGTGCTGCATAGGCGGTGGGTGGATCCATGCGATTAGGGCAGCCACCAAAAACATAAGCACCATCTAACAAGATATTTAAACGGTTTTGTCCCAAACCACGAATGATTGGATCTAAGCCATGACCACCCATGCGATTGGTTGCAATGCCATTTTTTTGTGTCAGCCATTCGCCGGTATCAGCTGTCATGCGTTGTGAGGTTGAGGGTTTAAGTTCAGTGGTTAGGCTGTTAGTTGGTTGGCCGGTTACGACTAAAGGTGGGAGGTCGTTGGCCTGTACGGTTGTAGTAAAAAAAATACTACCTGAAGACAAAAGCGCAGCAACAGCCAACGCCAAGGGGCGGGCTGTAAAAGATGGATTGTGCATAATTTTTTTCCTAAAATCTGAATGAAAGCATTTAAGTAATAAATAACAAGTAAGTATTCAGTTTTAGGGTTTATTGTTTAACGTGAGGCGGCTGACATGAGCAATGGGAACTCCCGCTTCATATTAAGCAACAAACCCGAGTCAAAGTGAACTTAGTCGCAATAGCAAAAACAGCAAGATGTGAGCGCATACAACTGCTTAAAACTGTTGGAAACCAAGGTCTGACTCAGGCTAAAGGTGGTGCTCTTGAAGGGGGCGGTAAGCTTACAAAGATGGGTTGAGTGTTGGATAATTTAAAAGGTAAGGCGTTTGACCGGGCGGGGCAAATAGGCAAAGCAATAAAGGGGATTTCAGCAAGAGTAACAGCAGAAGTGGCAACGCATTGCGGGCAGTGAGAAGAAGGCTGCTGTGATTGAATCTGTTCGCCATCGGCATTAATTAAAATGCGTTGTGGTGCGCCTTGCCAAGAACAAACTTCAATGTAGCCATCGGCGTGAACAACAATGGGCGGTACTGAAAAAGGCGTAAGCACTCGATTGACCATAATAGCCAAGGCAAGTAACAACAGCCAAGTATTCAGATTACGGCTTAGTTTCACGTTTAAAGTGGTTCCTTTATTGACAGGCAGTTAATTTACCAGCTTTTGCTCTATTAGCAACTGCAGGGTATATACTAATTACATAAATTATTGATTCATCTATTTTAAAGGTAGAAAATTTTGATTGGTCAACATTTATCGCACGATTATTTATTTCGTTTTGGCGGTATAGCTCGTCTTTATGGACAAGCTGCTTTGGTTAAGTTGGCTGCATCTAAAGTGGTTGTTATTGGCATTGGCGGTGTGGGTAGTTGGACAGCAGAAGCATTGATAAGAACGGGTGTGGGTGAAATTACGCTTTATGACTTAGATGATGTTTGTACGAGCAACATTAACCGCCAGCTTCATGCGTTAGATAGCACGGTCGGTCAATCAAAAGTAGAAGTAATGGCCAAGCGATTACTGCAAATTAATCCTGAAGCAAAAATTAATGTGCTGAGTCGTTTTATTACACTGAATAATCTTGCTCAAGAGTTAAATCAAGGTTTTGATGTGGTTGTGGATGCAACGGATACAGTGCCTGTAAAAGCCGGCATTATTCATTGGTGTCGCCGTAACAAGGTTGGGTTAGTGGTTGTTGGTGGTGCAGGTGGGCAAGTTGATCCACGTTTAGTGACGACTCAAGATTTAGCCCGTACGACACAAGACCCGCTGTTGGCAAAAGTGCGTAGCTTGTTGCGCCGTGATTATGGTTTTACTCGTGATCTAAAAAAACGCTTTAATGTGGACTGTGTATTTTCTACCGAGCAACTGGTCTACCCGCAGGCCGATGGTAGTGTTGCTTGCCATAAACCCCAAGCAGGTGAAGCGCTTAAATTAGATTGTGCGAGTGGTTTTGGCTCGGCTAGTTTTGTTACTGGTACTTTTGGTTTTGTTGCAGCGCAGCGTGTGATTGAACGTATTGTAAAATGTTGAGATGCATCAGATTTAGTTGAGAAAAATGGCAATATAAACCAAAGTGGTAGCGACATAGCTTTTAAGTTAAAGCTAAATTAATACTAGCTAATAAAAATCTTAAAAAAGCAGGAGCAAGATTTATGTCAAAAAAACACCTTCCTTTTGAAAGCGTTAGTCGAAGGGACCTTTTAAAACTCGGCATGGGTGCCGGTGTGATTGGCCCGTTAGCTTTAACCGCTGGTAACGCTAAAGCGGTTAACACGAAAGCTCACGTTGTTATTGTGGGCGCTGGTGCTGGTGGGCTTTCTATGGCTAATCGTTTAACGAATAGTTTACAAGGCGCTAAAATCACCATTATTGATGCGCGTGAAAAACACTATTATCAACCGGGTTGGACACTAGTTGCTTCGGGTGTATGGAATAAAGAAAAAACCGAAACCCAAGTGGCTGACTGGTTACCTAACAGTGTGAACTGGGTTAAAGGCATGGTGGCTGAATATAATCCAGACAATAACCGTGTAGTGCTTGAAAGTGGTCAACTTGTTGACTATGACTACTTAATTGTAGCGGCGGGCTTGCAATTGCGTTATGAACGCATTGAAGGCATGGATGTTAATTTAATTGGTCAAGGTAAAGGTATTGGCAGTGTTTATGCCAGTATGAATGCAGCAGCAGCCACCAATGATGAAATTAAACGCTGGATTAACCGTGGCAGCGGTACGGGTTTATTTACCTTAGCGCCTACGGCCATTAAGTGTGCTGGCGCACCGTTAAAAATGACATTTACCACTTTGTCCCGACTAGAAAATACTGGTGTGCGAAGTAATTTTAATGTTGAGTTTATGACCCCTTCTGGCAAGTTATTTAGCCAGCCACAGGTTAATGCGTTTGTGCGTCAGCGTTTTGAAGAGCAAAGTGTAAAGCGCAATGATTTTTATACCCTAAAAGCCATTGATGCCGATGCAAAAAAAGCCACTTTTGCCGTACGTGATTCAGCCGATATTGTGCGTGACTATGAGTTTATCCACGTTGTGCCACCCATGACAGCGCCTGATTCTTTAATGCAAAGTCCACTGGCTTTTAAGCAGGGCGAAAACTTTACTGGCTTTATGAAAGTTGACCGTGAAACCTTACAAAACCCCGATTACCCTAACGTCTGGGGTATTGGTGATGTCATGGGGATGGCGCTGAATAAAACTGCTGCCAGTGTAAAAATGCAAGCGGCTGTTTTAGAACAGAACTTTTTAGCACATTTGCAAAATCTTCCGCTACCAGCTAAACACAATGGTTATACTTCTTGCCCACTGATTACAGGTATTGGTAAAGCAATGCTAGTCGAGTTTGGTTGGGCTGATACTATGGCAATGATGCCTTCTTTCTCTTTTATTGATCCTATGGCTGAATCTTGGACTGTCTGGGTAATGAAAGATCGTATGCTGCGTCCCGCTTACTACGCCATGCTTGAAGGCAAGGTTTAAGGAGAACTTGATGACTATTTCCGGTATTTTGACTGTTGTTTGGTATTCTACTTTACCTTGGTTGTGGCTAATTGGATTAATGGTCGTTATCTTTTTAGTACCGCAGTTCTTAGCGCGTATGAAAAGTTACACCTTTGCCAGTAAAGGCGGTATGGGTTCTAAATATGTACCCCCTTTAGTTTTTATTTTGGCCTTATTTTTAGTGCCTATGCAGACTCAATCAAGCATTGCTTATGTGAATACTTGGGTTGATTGGATGAATCTTATTGGTGTTTCTATTGGTTTAAGTATTTATACTTGGTTGGTGTTTCACCCTATTTGTTATATGCGTAATAGCAAAAAATAAGCCTTTAGGGATTTAATTAATTATTAAGCCTTGTCTAAAAAACAAGGCTTTTTTTTGGCTACCAATAAGTTAAACTTAGAAAAAATATATAAGGAATCTCTTATGTTTAAGCCGCAGGTGAACGCTTTTTTTGAGCCAACCACCTTCACTTATAGTTATTTGGTGAGTAATCCGCTGAGTAATCGCTGCGCCATTATTGATTCGGTGCTTGATTTTGATTTTGCTTCGGGTACGACCAACACTGCCAGCGCCGATTTAATCATTGCTATGGTAGAAGCACAGGGTTTACAGGTTGACTGGATTTTAGAAACCCATGTTCATGCCGATCACCTTTCCGCTGCTCAGTATTTACAAGCCAAGCTTGGTGGTAAAATTGCCATAGGCGCAGCAATTAAAACCGTGCAGCAGGTGTTTGGTAAAGCTTTTAATGTTGGTGCAGAGTTTGCTGTGGATGGTAGCCAGTTCGATCAGCTTTTTAGTAACGGCGATACTTTTAAAATAGGTGTGATGGACGTTAAAGTTATGCATACCCCAGGCCACACACCGGCTTGCTTAACCTATGTCATGGGTGATGCTGCTTTTGTAGGTGACACTTTGTTTATGCCTGATTACGGTACGGCGCGTTGTGATTTTCCTGGTGGTGATGCAGCAACTTTATACCAATCTATTCAGACAATTTTTTCCTTGCCACCCAAAACACGTTTATTTATGTGCCATGACTACCTAGCGCCTGGGCGTGATGAATACTGCTATGAAACGACGGTTGCTGAACAGCAGTCTAATATTCACGTTGGAGCAGGGCGAAGTGAAGCAGATTTTGTGGCTTTACGGACACAACGTGATAGCACTTTAGCTATGCCGCGCCTTATATTACCTTCAGTGCAAGTGAATATGCGTGCGGGTCAGTTTCCGCCTGCTGAGGTAAATGGTGTAAGCTATTTGAAAATCCCTTTAAATCAGTTCAAATAAATCCGTTCAAATAGAGTGCAACAATGATTAACCTACCTTTTAAGCGTCAGCTAGATGATTTAATAATTTATGGTCAACTGAATGCTGAGCATATTAATGCACTAGCAGCGACCGGTATTAAAACGCTTATTTTTAATCGTCCAGCAGCTGAAGAACCCAATCAGCCACTAACATCTGAGTTACAAAAAAAAGCCGAAGCGTTAGGAATGAAATGGATTCATCAACCGGTTGCATCGGGTCAGGTAACACAAGAGCAAGGCGTTGAATTTGGTCGCTTGTACGCTGCTGCAGAAAAACCAGTCGTGGCTTTTTGTCGTAGTGGCGCACGTTGTGGCTGTTTGTGGGCGCTTAGCCAAAGACAACAACAATCAGGCAACGAGCTAGTCAATAAAATGAAACAAGCGGGCTTTGATATGCCTGACTTTTTCAAACGCCTTCTTGCCGAATAAAAGGCTTAAAAACTTAAAATGAAACCAACACCTACAAGGCCCTCCGAGAACTCTGAGCTTCAAGGCACAGCCATGCGCCAAGGCCTATGGGGGTTAGTGCGTAGCGGTGTTTATAATCGCCAACTGTTTCGCCAAGATGCAACGGCAGCTTTAATCGTTAGTTTATTGTTAATACCTCAAAGCCTTGCCTATGCGCTCTTGGCTGGCCTGCCTTTACAAGCAGGGCTTTATGCCAGCATTTTACCCGCTATTGCCTATGCTTTATTTGGAACTAGCGGTGTTTTGGCTGTTGGTCCTGTTGCCATCACTTCTTTACTAACCTTTAGTGCTTTAAGCCCTTTGGCATCACCTGGTTCAGATGAATATGTGTTACTGGCTATATTGCTGGCGCTTATGTCGGGTGTTTGTTTGCTACTAATGTCTTTATTACGCATGGGTTTTTTGGCAAATTTTTTAAGTCACCCCGTTATGTCAGCTTTTATTAGCGGTGCTGCTATTATGATTTTATTGGGGCAGTTAAAAGGCATTACTGCGATTCCTGTGCAAGGTACCACTTTGCCAGAGCAGCTCGTTAGCTTCTATCAAGGTTTTAATTACTTACACTTAAAAACTTTATTGTTAGGTAGTACTTTTCTTACTTTTCTTTATTGGTCTCGTAAGTACCTTGCTGATTTATTACAGGGCTTTGGTTTAACTAAAGTTACTGCTGCTTTGCTAGCACGTATGGCACCGTTGGTTTTATTAGTGGTCGCAACGCTTGGGGTTATGCTTTTTAATTTAGATCAGCAAGGTATAAAAATTGTTGGCAACCTTCCCCTTGAGTTACCGCATTTTGAATGGCAAACCATTCAGTTAAGTACCTTAATGACGCTCTTGCCGATGGCGATGATGATTAGTTTAATTGGTTTTGCAGAGTCCATTGCCATTGCCAGAACTTTTGCAGCCAAGCGTAGACAACAGGTCAACAGTAATCGTGAGCTTTTAGGCTTAGGCTTGGCGAATATCGCTGCTGGATTAAGCGCTAGTTTGCCCGTTACTGGCGGGCTTTCGCGCACGGTATTAAACAATGATGCGGGTGCATTAACACCTGTAGCAAGTTTGCTAACAGGTTTGGCTATGGGCGTTATTTTACTTTTCTTTACTGGTTGGCTGTATTACCTACCTCAAGCCATGTTATCCGCCGTTATTATTATTGCTGTCTTATCCTTAGTTGAATGGCGGCAATTGCCTTATTTATGGTATTACAGCCGAGAAGATGCTTGGTCTTGGATGGTGACTTTAAGCGGTGTTTTGTTTTTAGGTTTAGAGCTGGGTTTGTTATTAGGTGTTTTAGTTTCTTTAGCGGCATGGTTGGCTAAAAACAGTCGCCCACACATGGCAGTGGTTGGATTAGTGCCTGGCACTGAACACTACCGTAATGTGCAGCGTTATAAGGTTGAATTACACCCTGCCATCTTGTCGCTACGCATTGATGAAAGCCTAATGTTTGCTAATGCTCAGGAAGTTGAGCAGCAAATTTTAAAAGAAGTCACGCTACACAGCCAGCTGCGCCATGTTGTCTTGATGGGGTCGGGAATTAATCATATTGATGCCAGCGGTGTAGAAATGCTAGATCAGCTTAATAGTTTACTAAATGAGCAAGGCGTTTATTTGCACCTGTCAGAAATTAAAGGCCCTGTGCTGGATAAGTTAAAGCTTATTAAATTTATTGAAGCTTTATCGGGTGAAGTATTTTTAACTCAACACCAAGCGATGCAAACTTTAATAAAAGCTGAAGCAAGTAAGAAAGAAGCATTTATATAAATAATAATTAAACTAATTTTTTAGACTAGCTTTAAGGGTGAGAGCATTCTTTGACACACCTAAAGCAAAAAAGTATATTTACATCCATCGGATTATTTCGATTCGTTCTCGGGGCGGGGTGAAATTCCCCACCGGCGGTAAGGAGATTTATTTCTAAGCCCGCGAGCGCCTAATGGAAATCTTTCTTTTAGGGTCAGCAGATCTGGTGTGACTCCAGAGCCGACGGTTACAGTCCGGATGATAGAGAGCGTGTCAGACAAGACCTCACTGCGCCGTTATACTTGTTATAACGGTAACAAAAGGTATGCCATATTTTTATGGTGTATTTGCCTGTACGTTCGCCCTGATTCACCTTTAATTTAGGAATTTACAATGAATCAGTGCTCAACGAATGTTATTGATTTCACACCAGCAACAAAACGTATTGCCTTTTTATACGCTTCTTGGCATGAAGCGATTGTATTAAATTCTCTAGAAGGCTTTAGAACTGAATTAGTTGCTCGCGGTTACGATGCATCATTGATTGATGTTATTGCAGTACCCGGTGCATACGAAATTCCACTACAAGCCAAACTGCTAGCAAAAAGTGGATACTACTCTGCCATTGCTGCCAGCGGGTTAGTAGTTGATGGCGGAATTTATCGCCATGACTTTGTTGCACAAACCGTTTGTAATGCTTTAATGCAAGTTCAGCTAGAAACTGAAATCCCTGTATTAACAGCCGTTCTAACGCCCCATCATTTCCACGAACATGATGAGCATAAAGCTTACTTTAGCCGCCATTTTTTGATAAAAGGAAAAGAGCTAGCGAATGCTTGTGATGCAGCCATTCAGCTGACAGAGAAAGTAAAACAGCGCTAAAAAAATAGTTAAAGTTGCTTTTATAGGCAAAAAAAAGCCTGAACTTAGTTCAGGCTAATAAAGCAAAAAGCTATCAAGTTTAGTAAACAAATAGTACATGATACCAGCCAACAACCATCGATCAGATATCAAAAGGACATCTACCTGTAACTCAGGTTATTAAATTAAGCTTCAGCCAGATGAAACTCTAGGTACTATAATATAGCTTTAGAACCAAGAATAGGTTTAATCCATTGCTCAAGGCTCACCTTTGACATTTGGATAATCAAAAATATATTTTTCTTCTTTACAAAAATGGGCGAAACCAACTATTACACAATGCACAGCAGCTTTGCCTGCGGCATCGTTGTCCCAAGCAAAGGTTCTGTGAGCAAAGTTGATATAAACACCTATATCTAAAAAGTATGAATATTTTTCATGTTATTGTTGAAATAACATCGCTTTTGTTCATGTTCTGATCCACGTATAAATGTATCCATTCTCAGCAATCAACACGAATTGGATACCAGAAGATCATGACTAACAATTTTGTATTTGCTTTAAATAGCATTAATTTTGATGAAAATTATCACCCCTTAAACACGACACGAGCGACAACCAACTTCGCTAACTTAGCCAGAGGCGAGAGCCGCCAACAAAATTTGCGCAATACGTTAGCCATGATTAACAACCGATTTAACGCCCTAGCTCATTGGGATAACCCCAAGGCTGATCGTTATTCTGTTGAGCTGGAAATTGTTTCTGTTGAGATGAAAATAGATCATCAAGGTAAGGAAGATAGCTTTCCTGCCATTGAACTACTAAAAACCATTATTGTTGATCACCACACCAACCAACGCACCGAAGGCTTGGTCGGTAATAATTTTTCTTCTTATGTGCGCGATTATGATTTTAGCGTTTTGCTCTTAGATCATAATAAAGATCAACCCCAGTTCAGCATTCCCAATGATTTTGGTGATTTGCATGGCAAGCTTTTCAAAAGCTTTATTAATTCAGCTACTTACCAAGAAAACTTCACTAAGTTGCCAGTGATTTGCCTTAGTGTTTCAGATAACAAGATTTACCATAGAACTGAAAATCAGCATCCGGTACTCGGTGTTGAATACTTGCCCAATGAGTCCTCTTTAACCGAACAATATTTCAAAAAAATGGGTTTAGCCGTTCGTTACTTCATGCCACCCAATAGCACAGCGCCGCTAGCTTTCTACTTTTTTGGTGACCTGCTGAAAGATTACACAGACCTAGAGCTAATCAGTACGATTAGCACTATGGAGTCTTTCCAAAAGATTTACCGCCCAGAAATTTATAATGCTAATGCTACGGCAGGTAAATGCTACCAACCTAATTTAAAGAACCTAGACCATTCATTAACACGCATTGTTTATGATCGAGAAGAACGCAACCAGTTAGCGATTGAGCAAGGCAAGTTTACTGAAGAATATTTCATCAAGCCTTATCAAACCCTACTTGAGCAATGGTCTGCTAATTACGCTGCTTGAATTTAACTTTATAACTTACACACATTTAATACGGAATCCATTATGAGCATTTTACTACCCACCTCCACCGCAGGCAGCTTACCTAAACCTTCTTGGCTGGCAGAGCCTGAAACCATTTGGTCAGCTTGGCGATTAGAAGGTGATGCATTAATTGAAGGTAAACAAGATGCTTTGTTGGTGTGGTTGCAAGAGCAGCAGCAAGCAGGCATAGATATTGTTAGTGATGGCGAGCAAACCCGCCAACACTTTGTAACTACCTTTATTGAACACCTAGATGGCGTTGATTTTGAGAAGCGTGAAACGGTTAGAATTCGTAACCGCTACGATGCCAGCGTGCCAACCGTAGTGGGTGCGGTCAGTCGCCAAAAATCAGTATTTGTTGAAGATGCCAAGTTTTTACGCAAGCACACCAAGCAACCGATTAAATGGGCGCTACCTGGCCCTATGACCATGATTGATACGCTTTACGATGCCCATTATAAAAGCCGTGAAAAGCTAGCTTGGGAATTTGCCACAATACTGAATCAAGAAGCCCGTGAGCTAGAAGCCGCAGGCGTGGATATTATCCAATTTGATGAACCTTCATTTAACGTATTTTTTGATGAAGTCAATGACTGGGGCATTGCTGCGTTAGAAAGAGCCGTAGAAGGCCTGAAATGTGAAACAGCCGTACACATTTGCTATGGCTATGGCATTAAAGCCAATACCGATTGGAAGAAAACTTTGGGTTCTGAATGGCGTCAGTACGAAGAAGTCTTTCCTAAGCTGCAACAGTCTAGCCTTGATATTATCTCACTCGAATGCCAAAACTCGCACGTACCGATGGATTTAATTGAATTAATTCGTGGCAAAAAGGTCATGATTGGCGCTATAGATGTGGCCACTAATACTATAGAAACACCCGAAGAAGTTGCCGCTACGCTGCGTAAAGCACTGCAATTTGTCGATGCCGACAAGCTCTATCCTTCAACCAACTGCGGCATGGCACCTTTAGCCCGTGAAGTTGCCAAGGGTAAGCTAAAGGCTTTAAGTGCTGGTGCTGAAATTATTCGACAAGCACTTAAAGCCTAAAGCTTTTTTATAGCTTTTCTTCTATAAACCGCTACTTAGATAGCGGTTTTTTATCTATTCGTATTTTAGTGTTCCGTTCAGGAAGAGCGTGCTGTTGTTGTTTTTATTGTTAGTGCGAATCGAGCAGGCATGGTCATGCATTTCTTGTAGCCTCACTTCTTTAAATGTAAAAGTTTTTGCTAGTGTATCAATACTAATGCCGTGCTTTTCTACGCTAGCATTTAGATCTGATGTTTTAAAACATAGCTTATTGCCCTGATACTTACTTGTGTCGGTATTAAAAACATAATCTATTTGTAATTCACCATCGGTTGAAAGCAGGCTGTTGGCCGCTTTATTATTTGGTCTAAGTATTCTAATTTCCTTCTTCTGACCATTTTCTACATTAACGCTATCAGTAAAAGTAATAGCGTCATCTTCTTTAGAAAATAAGGGCGTATCAGCACAAAACTCTTTTCCAGTTAAATTGGTGACTGAAAAGTGATGGCCTAAAGCAAGGCAGCCAATTTTTCCATTATTGGGCGTTGTGACTGTGTCTTTAGGGTTAGTGTCGGGTGTAGGGCTAGGTGTTGATGTGTCTTTAATGTTTGAGTCTGGTGTAGAGCCGCTTGATTTAGAGCCACTTGATGAGGAATCAGAGCATCCTGATAGGGCGAAGAAGAGTAGGAATAAAATTAAAAATAAGCGTGTCGTGTTTTTCATAGTTAAGTTATCTCAGTTTTAGTTTCTTGGGTTCAGCTTGTAAGTACTTTTTCTCAAGTGCTTTTTTCCAAGTATAAAACTAGGCAAAAAAAACTACCTACCCCTAAACAGGGGGGTGGAGTTAAGTAGCTGGCTTTTGGAGAGGTTTTGGCAAGGGCTTTGAAAATTCAGAAAAAAAGACAAAAAAAAGCCTGAACTCAGTTCAGGCTAATAAAGCAAAAAGCTATCAAGTTTAGTAAACAAAGAGTACATGATACCAGCCAACAACGGCGGTTAATGTTGGCATGGCTAACAATACAAGTAAACCAATAGGAATCCAAACTAGACCAGTACTATCTTGAAAGTTTTCAGTGGATCCTGACATAACTAATACCTCTTAAAGTGTTTGAAAATTGACTTTAATCAAATTTCATTCATTCTAAAACTTATTAATGTAATTGTCACGACTGAATATTAGTACATTAAGGTATAGAGTTTACGGCGTGCTTTCACTACCAGTGGATTACCTTCACCTAACATCGCAAACACTTCAAGCAGCGTTTTATGCGCCACACCTTCTTGGTGGTTACGATCGTCACGCAACAGTTTTAACAGCCGTTCTAAAGCTTGTTCATGCTCGCCTTGTAGCAAGGCCGACATGGCTTTTAAATAGTTAGCTTCACTGTCTTCACGATCACCCAGCGCGATAAGCTGTTCTGCTGAAGGGGCAACTTCACTAAACTTTAACCCTGCCATTAAGCCTTTAACATCGGGTCTGGCTTTGTCGGTTTCGGGTAAGTTTTCAAGCACTAGTTTGGCATCAGTGGCTAGGTTTTTTTGTAACAAGACGCGTGCCAAGTCAATTTGTAGTTCAATATCTTCTGGCCAGTGGCTAATCGCCTGTTGCAATAGGTTTTGCGCTTGGTCTAAGTCGCCGCCGCTAATCAAAAGCTTAACTTGTTCTTTAAGCGCATCTATAGGATTGGTTAAGTGCTGTTTTAAGAAGGCGCGAATTTCACTTTCAGGTTTCATGCCATCAAACTTGTCTAATAACTGCCCTTCACCCACAAACATAACCGTGGGTACGCTTTTAACTTGAAACTGTTGCGCGAGTTCTGGTTGTTCTTCAATATTGATTTTAGCCAAAACAAATTGGCCTTGGTATTCATGGGCTAGTTTTTCTAAAATAGGCATGAGCACTTTGCAGGGCGCACACCAGCTGGCCCAAAAATTAACCAATACTGGCTGCTGCATTGAGCCATCCAGAATGACTTGCTTAAAGTTTTCTAGGGTTACATCAATAATATATGAGGCATTATTCATAAAATTTGCTCCAGCCAATAAGGGGTTATAGCCATTTAAGTCGGACTAACGCCGCTTCCAAGGTTGTGCATTAAATTCCTTGGGTGGTGGTTGGTTAGAGTTAACCGCAGCATTGTCACGAATATCGCGGAAATCTTTACCAAACGTTGCAGCAGGGCGTGGCCCTGACTCTTTTTGCGGTGTTGCTGGGCTATTTTTTTCTTCGCTTCGCTTAGCTGCAGCGATAGCGTTATTGGCACTGTCGGCAGTAATTCGTTTAGCAAGGGAGTAGCCTTGGTTTATGAGCTTGTCACAAATCCATTGTTGGCCTTGCATTCCTGCCCACAAGGGTAAGACAGCAAAACCTGCTAAGGCACTGAGTGACAGCAGCGGAAATTTAAGAATGACCCCTGTAGCAATACCCCCGCCCATTAGTGCAAAACCAAAAAAAAGTAAAAAAGCTTTGCCCCAAAGGTTGTTGGCTGCTGCCCAAAGAAAGCTAGTAATAAAAGCGCTAATACTGAAGCCCATAGGCACAGCTTGATAGCCTTTAATTTTATGATGGTAAACTCGAAAAACCTGCATCCTTTGCCTTTACGCTCTAATGGTTATTAAGCAATTATTGATAATTGCAACTTGACTGCTGCTTGTTGACTGAACTTATCATTTGTTATCTGCACGCTCCCTGTGCTGATTTTAATGCATTAAGTTCAGTGTTTTAAGCATCAATACGCTTGTACTTCATTCGCTTAGGTGTGTCGTTGCCCACGCGCTTTTTATGATCGGCTTCATATTCTTGATAATTACCTTCAAAGAATACAACTTTTGAGTCACCTTCAAAAGCCATAATGTGCGTGGCGATACGATCTAAGAACCAGCGGTCATGCGAAATAACTAGTGCACAACCTGGGAAGGCAAGTAGTGCTTCTTCTAAGGCACGTAGTGTTTCAATGTCTAGGTCGTTAGAAGGTTCATCTAACAGCAACACGTTAGCACCTTGTTTTAAGGTTAATGCTAGGTGTAATCGACCGCGCTCACCACCAGACAAATCGCCAACACGTTTTTGTTGATCGTTACCTTTAAAGTTAAAGCGACCTACATAAGCGCGTGAAGGCGTTTCAACCGTGCCAACTTTAAGTATATCAGAACCACCTGAAACAGCTTCCCAAACCGTTTTATCATCTTCCAAGCCTTCACGCGATTGGTCTACGGTGGCAATTTGTACTGTTTCACCAATGACTACTGCGCCGGTGTCTGGTTGTTCTTTGTTGCTGATAAGTTTGAATAAAGTGGATTTACCCGCACCGTTACCACCCACAACACCTACAATTGCGCCTTTGGGAATAACAAAATCAAGGTTCTCAAATAATACTTTATCGCCAAAACTTTTACTAACTTGACTGAATTCAATGACCTTGTCGCCTAAGCGTGGGCCGGGTGGAATATAAATTTCGTTAGTTTCATTACGCTTTTGGAATTCTTGGCTAGACAGCTCTTCAAATTGTTTTAAACGTGCTTTAGATTTAGATTGACGGCCTTTAGCGCCTTGGCGAACCCATTCTAATTCTTGCTGCACCGCTTTTTGGTGTGAGCTTTCTTGTTTAGATTCTTGTTCTAAACGGGTATTTTTAGCATCGAGCCAGCCAGAATAATTGCCCTCAAAAGGAATGCCCATGCCACGGTCTAGCTCAAGTATCCAGCCAGCTACGTTATCTAAGAAGTAACGGTCGTGCGTAATAGCAACGACGGTGCCAGGGTAATCGTGTAAAAAGCGTTCTAACCAAGCAACTGATTCAGCATCCAAGTGGTTAGTTGGCTCATCTAATAGCAGCATATCTGGATTGGCTAACAGTAAGCGACAAAGTGCAACGCGGCGCTTTTCACCCCCTGACAAATTGCTAACCATTGCATCCCAATCAGGAAGGCGTAACGCCTCAGCAGCGACTTCTAGTTTGCGTTCAAGGTTGTGTGCATCAGCGGCTTGAATAATGTTTTCTAAGCGGCCTTGCTCGGCTGCTAGTGCGTCAAAATCAGCATCAGGTTCAGCATAGGCGGCATAAACAGCCTCAAGTTTAACTTGTGCCTCTTTAACAACGGATAACGATTCTTCCACAACTTCACGCACCGTTTTAGTTGCGTCTAGTTCTGGTTCTTGCGGAAGGTAGCCGATATTAATACCCGGCATCGGGTGTGCTTCACCGTTAATTTCGGTATCAACGCCTGCCATAATGCGTAGTAGCGTTGATTTACCAGAACCGTTTAAGCCAAGCACACCAATTTTAGCGCCAGGGAAAAAAGATAAAGAAATGTTTTTTAGAATTTCGCGCTTGGGGGGAACAATTTTGCCGACCCGATGCATACTGTAAACGTATTGTGCCATGGCAGAAGAAGGACTCCATAAGTGATTGGAAAGCTTTGAAATTATCTTGTTATGATAAAAGTAGCAACCTTGGAAAGCCAGCTTGAATAAAACACCTTATGGGCAGTGAATTTTTTCATGTGAAGAGATTTGCTTACTAAGGTAGAATAGCGAACTTAAATTTTGCTTTTTTTAATCCCTTTTAAACTTTGCCGGGGTAACTATGTTTAGCCGAAAAACCAAACTTGCTCAATTTGATGCTGATATCTGGGCTGCTATGCAAGCTGAAGATCAGCGCCAAGAAGACCACATTGAACTGATTGCTTCTGAAAACTATGCCAGCCCAGCAGTAATTGAGGCGCAAGGTTCTCAGCTAACTAATAAGTACGCTGAAGGTTATCCAGGTAAGCGTTACTATGGTGGTTGTGAACACGTTGATATTATTGAGCAGCTTGCTATTGATCGCGCTTGCGAACTTTTTGGTGCTACTTATGCTAACGTGCAGCCTCACTCTGGTTCACAAGCTAACGCAGCCGTATTTTTAGCTTTAGTAGAGCCTGGTGCTACTGTTTTAGGCATGAGTTTAGCAGAAGGCGGTCACTTAACGCACGGTGCTAAACCCAGCTTTTCAGGCAAGCTTTACAATGCTATCCAATATGGTCTTAACCCTGAAACAGGCGAAATTGACTATGCTGAAGTTGAGCGTTTAGCCATAGAACACAAGCCTGCGATGATTATTGCGGGTTTTTCTGCCTACTCAAAAATCATTGATTGGGCGAAGTTCCGTGAAATTGCTGACAAAATTGGTGCTTACCTGTTTGTTGATATGGCACACGTTGCTGGTCTAGTAGCTGCGGGCGTTTATCCTAATCCGATGAAGCACGCCCACGTTGTAACAACAACTACCCACAAAACTTTGCGCGGCCCACGCGGTGGCTTAATTCTTTCTGCTTGTGGCGATGAAACTATTTATAAAAAGCTAAACTCGGCTGTTTTTCCTGGTGGTCAGGGCGGTCCTTTAATGCACGTTATTGCTGCTAAAGCGGTGTGCTTTAAAGAAGCGATGTCACCTGAATTCAAAGCCTATCAAGCGCAAGTTGTTAAAAATGCTCAAGCAATGGCTAAAGTGGTTATGGATCGTGGCTATGATGTTGTTTCTAACGGCACAGAAGATCACTTGATTCTGATTAGCCTAATTAGCAAAGGTTTGACGGGTAAAGATGCGGATGCTGCTCTTGGTTTAGCTAACATTACAGTGAATAAAAACGCTGTACCTAAAGACCCACAAAGCCCTTTTGTGACTTCAGGTTTACGCGTTGGTACACCTGCAGTAACCACGCGTGGTTTTAAAGAAGCTGAGTGCATTGAGCTTGCAGGCTGGATTTGCGATATTCTGGATGATCTCAACAACCCACAAATCATTGCTGATGTTAAACAAAAAGCCATCGCACTTTGTGCGCGTTTTCCTGTTTATCAAGACTAAAATTTAGGTTTGATTTCTAAATTTAAGTGCTAAAAAACCGGAGCAAAAATTTTGCTCCGGTTTTTTAATTTTTGTCTTGTTAAAATTATGTTGCAAATAGTATAGATGTTAGCGCCCTAGTGTTTTTGCAGGTAGAATGGCTAACTATTCGCCAAAAAAACACTAGGTTCGATTGCAATTATGCATTGTCCATTTTGTAGCGCTCAAGAAACAAAAGTAAACGACTCGCGGCTGGTTGCTAATGGCGATCAAGTTCGGCGGCGGCGTGAATGCTTAACCTGTGGTGAGCGTTTTACTACTTATGAAACGGTTGAGCTGGTGATGCCTCGCGTGGTTAAGCGCGATGGATCGCGTGAAGTCTTTGAAGATAATAAGTTACGCGCTGGCTTGCAACGCGCTTTGCAAAAACGCCCCGTTGATACCGAAGCCCTTGAAGCTGCGTTAGCCAGTATTCGGCAACAATGCCGCGCCAGTGGTGAAAGGGAAGTACCTTCTTTGCGGATTGGTGAGCTGGTTATGCAACAGCTAAAGCAATTAGATCAAGTCGCTTATATACGTTTTGCTTCTGTTTACCGTCAATTTAAAGACCTAGAAGAGTTTCGCGCTGAGATAGACCAGCTAGCTGCTGATCCAGCCGTACCAACTCAATTAACCTGATTTAACTAATTTATAGGCTTTACCTAGGAGTTGTTCTTGGTTCTTCCTGCCGCTTCAAATCCTGTTTATTCAAACCTTGCCGACCCAAGCCTTACAGCACAACACATGGCACGGGCTATTCAACTGGCACGTCAAGGTTGGTATACCACACGTACTAATCCGCGTGTTGGTTGTGTGTTGGTGCGTGATGGTGTGCGAGTGGGCGAAGGTGCGCATTTAAAATCCGGTGAGGCTCATGCTGAAGTTCATGCTTTAAACCAAGCCGGTGAACGTGCAAAAGGCGCTGATGCGTATGTTACGTTAGAGCCTTGTAGCCACCAAGGTCGCACACCGCCTTGTGCTGATGCGCTGATTAAAGCAGGCATTAAACGGGTATTTATTGCCCAGCTTGATGCAAATCCTCTGGTCGCAGGCCGTGGTGTTAAGAAATTACAAGCAGCAGGCATTGAAGTGATTCAGGGTTTGTTAGAAGCCGATGCCAAAGCACTTAACTTAGGTTTTATGCAGCGTATGTTGACGGGTATGCCGCGTGTTACTGCCAAGTTGGCCATGAGTATTGATGGTCGTACGGCGATGGCTTCAGGTGAATCTCAGTGGATTACCGGCCCAGAAGCGCGTGCCGATGTACAAAAACTGCGGGCTGCTAGTTGTGCGATTATTACCGGCGTTGATTCTGTTTTAATGGACAACAGCCGCTTAACGGTGCGCGATGTTGAACTTACTAGCCTCTATGGTTTTCAACAGCCGTTGCGTGTTGTCACCGACTCGTGTTTAAGAATAGCTTTAACAAAAACTATTGTGCAGCAACAAGATTTACAGCAAGCAGGGCAAACGGTCATTGCGACCAGCCAAGCGGCTGTTACGGCTAATCCTAAAAAAGTGCAGGCATTACAAGCCCTTGGTGTTGAATTATTGATTGTTCCCTTAGATGGACGCTATTTGGATTTAACGCAGCTGCTAAAAAAACTGGCTGAAAAGGGCTGCAACGAAGTGATGTTGGAAGCAGGCGCTAACCTGTGTGGTGCTTTTATTCAGGCGGGTTTAGTGCAATCGCTGCACCTTTATATGGCACCTTTATTATTGGGTGATGCCGCTAAAGGCTTGTTGCATCTGTCTGGTTTAACCCAGTTAGCCGCAGCACCCAAACTAGACATTTGTGATTTACGCGCAGTCGGTAAAGATTGGCGTTTTATACTTGAGCTACGATGAGCAGAGGATAGTATGACCTTAAATAGCATTGAAGAACTTATTGAAGATATACGTCAGGGTAAAATGGTTATTCTTATGGATGATGAAGACCGTGAAAACGAAGGCGATTTAATCATTGCTGCAGAAAAAGTTCGCCCTGAAGACATTAACTTTATGGCGCGTCATGCGTGCGGTTTAATTTGTTTAACCCTGACTTCAGACCGTTGCGAGCAACTTGATTTACCGCTTATGGTCGATAAAAATGGTGCTCAATTTTCAACCAACTTTACGCTATCTATTGAAGCAACCGACGGCGTAACCACGGGCATTTCTGCAGCAGATCGTGCACATACCGTTCAAACTGCTGTAGCGCGTAATGCTAAATCGACCGACATTGTTCAGCCAGGGCATATTTTTCCGTTACGTGCGTTAAGCGGTGGTGTGTTGCAGCGTGCTGGACATACCGAAGCCGGCTGTGATCTGGCTTGGTTAGCCGGTTGTGAACCTGCTTCAGTCATTGTTGAGATTATGAATGAAGACGGCACTATGGCACGTCGTCCTGATTTAGAAGAATTTGCCAAAAAGCACCAGCTTAAAATTGGCACGATTGCCGATCTAATTCATTACCGTGTTGTTAACGAAGCAACGGTACGCAAAGGCGATAGTTATCAGCTAAAAACCGAGCAAGGTGAGTTTACTGCTATTTCTTTTCACGATGATGTGCAAGGCGGTACGCATTTAGCTTTAGTCATGGGTAAGCCTAAAAAAGACGTGCCAACACTGGTTCGTGTACACCAAGCCGATACTTTCCGCGATTTATTTGGTGCGCGTGTTGAAGATAAAGCCAGTTGGAGTTTACGCAAGTCGATGCAGCAAATTGCCGATGCCGGTGAAGGTGTGGTGGTTTTTTTAGACAATAGTCCAGCTCAACCTAATTTAGACATTCAGCTGCGCCACTTTCTTGGTTTGGAGCGTGAAGTGCGTAGTAATGCTACGGATGGTTCAGGCACTTATTTGACCATAGGCACTGGCGCACAAATTTTACGTGAAGTGGGTGTGGGTAAAATGCGCCTACTGTCTTCACCTTTGAAATTTGGTGCTTTATCTGGCTTTGATTTAGAAATAGTAGAAACGCTGAGTGCCGAAGATTAAAACTCATTCATTTAAATCGTTAACGAGACAGAAGATATGCAAGCAATTAAACAAACTGAAGGGCAGCTTTACGCAGCACAAGGCCAATTTGTATTAGTGGTAGGGCGTTTTAACAGTTTTGTGGTTGAAAGCCTTGTGTCGGGTGCTGTGGATACTTTGCGCCGTCACGGTGTGACTGCAGAACAAATTGAAATTGTACGCGCCCCAGGTGCTTGGGAATTACCTTTAGCAGTACAAAAAGTGCTTAAAACGCGTAAGCCTGCTGCGGTTATTGTGCTGGGTGCCGTTATTCGTGGTGGTACGCCGCATTTTGAATACGTGGCTGGCGAATGTAATTCTATGCTGAGCCGTTTAATGCTTGAGCATGAAACACCGATTGCTAACGGTGTTTTAACGGTGAATAGTATTGAACAAGCCATTGAGCGTTCAGGTACTAAAATGGGTAATAAAGGCATTGAAGCAGCCGATGCTGCCTTAGAAATGGTGAATCTGCTGATTACTTTGGAGAAGAACTAAAATGAGTGCTGGTCGATCAAGCAAGTCGGGTAAACCTTCACGTAGCGTAGCACGCAGCGCCGCACGCCAGTTAACCATGCAAGCACTTTATCAGTGGCAAGTGGGCGGCAATGATATGCAGCAGGTGGAATTACACATTCGTGCAGCACAGCCTGATGATAATTTAGAATCTTTTGAAGACATTACCGAAGTTTTAAAGTTAGCTGATTTGGCTTATTTCCACGAAATCACCCAAGCTGTGCCAAAACAGCAGCAAGAACTTGATAGTGGTTTTGCACCCTTTTTAGACCGCCGTGTTGATGAGCTAGATCCGATTGAGCTGGCCATTTTACGCTTGGGCGCTTATGAATTAATGCATCGCCTAGACGTGCCTTACCGCGTGATTATTAACGAAGCGGTTGAGCTAGGTAAGCGCTTTGGTGGTACTGATAGCCATAAATACATTAATGGTATTTTAGATAAATTAGCACAAAGAGTACGCTTGGCTGAAATACAGGCTAGACGCGAAAAACGGACTTAATTCAATGGACGAATTTGCAATCATTAACAGGTATTTTACAGGTCTTGGGCCAAAACTGCCTGAAGTGCTTGAGGTGCAAGGCGATGATTGTGCGCTTTTGCAAATTAAATATGGCGAGTTTTTGGCTTTATCAGTTGATACTTCTGTTGCTGATCGGCATTTTCCTACACAAGCCGACCCTTGGGCAATTGGCTGGCGCTGTTTAGCCGTTGCCTTGTCAGACTTAGCAGCAATGGCAGCGCGGCCAATTGGTTTTACGTTGGCGATTACTTTGCCGGATGCTAACGAAGCTTGGCTAACTGAATTCAGCCGTGGAATGCGTGCTTTAGCCGATGCAACAGCTTGTCCTTTAATTGGTGGTGATACCACGCGTGGGCCATTAAGCATGAGTGTACAGGTACACGGTGCAGTTAAATCACAGCACCATTGGCGGCGTTCAGGTGCTAGGGCTGGTGATAAAATTGTATTACTAGGTCCGCTAGGTTTAGCGCATTTGGGTTTGAAAATGATGCTTAAAAACCCTGCTGCTGCCTTAGATCGTAACAGCTGGAATAGAGCAGAAACAGCTTATATGCTACCACGCCCTTTAGTTGCTGAGGCTTTGCGCCTTTCACAAGGGGTGAATATTAGTGCTGCGATTGATGTGTCGGATGGCTTATTAGCCGACTTACAGCACTTGTTGGCTTCTTCTGCTGTAGGTGCTGAAATTGATTTAAAACGCTTACCCGTTCAGCCAGCGTTAATTAAAGCGTTAGGTGTCGAAGCGGCTTTAAAAGCCAGTCTGCACGGTGGTGATGACTATGCTTTACTGATGACTTTGGCAGAGGATGATTTTGAGCTGGCACGCAGCCTTTGCCCTGATTTAGTGAGTATTGGTCGTTGTGTAGCCGGTGCTGGTATTCGCACTTTGGAAGGCAAGGTACTTGATCCACAAGGTTTTAATCATTTCTCAAAATAAATCACTTTCTAAATTAAAGGACATTGTTTGCATGAAAAAAATACTCATCATTGGTCTTGTAGCGCTTGGCACAGCAGCAGGTGCTAGCATTATGACGGGGCGTGTATTTCAAGAGCAGTTTATTAACCTAGAAGCTGAATTTAGCAAAGATCCACGTTTAGAAGTGCTTGATAACACGATTAACAAAGGGCTGTTTAGTTCGTCAGGCAGCATGACTTTGGCAATGCATTTAGAAGAAAATCAACGTTTAATTATTGAAAGTCCTTGGCAAGCTAGCCATTTTCCAGGCTGGGTTAATTATGCAGGGCAAACGTTGCTGAATTTAGAATTGGGTAGCCAAGAAGTTGTTAATTTATTAGATGAAGTGGGTCTTGATGCGTTGCAGTATGAAGGCACCGCTAATTGGAAAAAAGCAGATTTTCAAATGGCGCTTGAACCTTTTACCTTTAATGATGCTAATGCCCATTTGGAAGTTTCAGGCGTTAACCTAACCGGCACTTATCATTATTCAGGCGAGCAAATGGGCTTGTTGACGGTGACTCATTTGGCTTTTTTAGAGCAAAATGCAGCGCAAACATCGCTAGATTTAAAGGGTTTTAATTTAAGCTGGAACCAAAAAGGCAGTTACCCTTGGGTGCAGGGAACAGCAGATTTAACGGCTGAGCGTATTTATTTTTCTAATGCCCAACAAAATATTGAGTTAACACAGCCAAGCTGGAAGCAATCGTTAGTTTTTAACCAGCAAGCTTTTGATTATTTAGTTTCATTGGATATGGGTAAAGTAACCAGCCAAGGCGATGAATTAGGTATGGGGCGGCTGACTTTAAAAACAGAAAATTTTGATGGCCAAGCAATGGTTGATTTAATTGAAGCCGCAGCAGCGAATCCAAACATTGATCGTCTTGAAGAAAAAGATTTGCTAGTGATGACCAATGCTTTTAATCGTTTACTAAGTGCTTCGCCGGTTGTTGTTTTGCAAGAATTTGATCTTGATTTAAAAGCACCGATTATTTTTGAACAAAAAACAACGGGTAAATTAAGTTTTGATGGCCGCAATTTGCCGACTAGCTATTTGCAACAAATTGAAAGTGGTGGTTTAGATGCTGATGATCCGATTAACCGTACCCGATTAGAACTGAACTTTAGTCAGCTAAATCCTGGTTTGTTAATGATGATTGGTATTCCTACTTCTATGCTTAATACAGATCAAGCTGCCCAACAGCTAGTGTTTGAAAACGGTATGTTAAAGTTAAATGGCAATCATATACCCTTGTAATAAGCTAGTGTTGTAGCAATAAAAAGCCGCTGATAAGCGGCTTTTTATTGGGTAATACTTGGGTGAAAAACACACTAAAAGTCTTCGTCGTCATCAATATCAAAATCATCTTCAATCTGTTTACGTAATCGGCGCTCTTCTAGCATCGCTTCAATCATACGACGTTTATCAATGGGTGAACCGTCACGGTTAGTCATGACTTCTTTCGTATCAATTTCCACCTCAAAATCATCATCAGTGTTAACGGCATCAAACACATCGTCATCATCGAAAGCAGGTTCTTCACGACTCATAAATAAGGCAACTCCAGTAAATTAGTAACGATGGTTGCTATATAGAGCTTTTTTGACGCTGAAACAAGTAATTTTTAGTAAAACCCGTATTTAGCTATTTTTTTCTCTTAATTGCATTAGTTCCGTCACATCTTTTTGTACGCCAATAAAATAAGTGAGTTGATTTTGATCGTCAAAAATAGGTGTAATCGACAACTCATTCCAAAACATAGAGCCATCTTTACGGTAGTTACGAATGATTTCTCGGCAAGGTTCTTTCTTTTTAATGGCTTTACGAACTTTATCTAAAGAAACTTGGTCACGGTCATTACCTTGTAAAAAACGGCAGTCTTGATAAAGCATTTCGTCTGCGGTGTAACCGGTTAAGTTTTCAAAGCCTTTATCAAAATCGCGTAAGACCTCGTACTTTGAGTGCGAGGATGGATAGCGAGGGTTGCGTAAGCAGCCCCTTAATAGGTCGCTAAAGTCTTTGCAGCATAGATTAACACTGGTAGTGTATACAGCATGATAAAACACACCAAGACATTAAAAGTTCGAGTGCGAGATAAGCATAAAACCTTGCTTAACAGCATGGCTAGGAATGTTAATTTCGTTTGGAACTACGTTAATGAATTAAGTCATCGCTTGATTAAAGAGCGTGGTGTGTTTTTGTCTGCCTATGATATGCACCCTTACACCAAAGGTGCTGGTAAAGACCTTGGGTTGCACAGCCAAACCTTGCAGTGCATTGCCGGTGAGTACGTCACAAGGCGTAAGCAGTTTAAAAAAGCCCGATTAAACTGGCGCAAATCAGGCGGTGTACGCCGCTCATTGGGCTGGATTCCCGTTAACACAGCTGCGGCACAGTGGAAGAGTGGTCAAATTTATCATAGCGGTCACTATTTTAAAATTTGGGACAGTTATGGCTTGAGCCAATACAAATTCCGCTCAGGCAGCTTTAATGAAGATGCCCGTGGTCGCTGGTATTTTAATGTGGTGGTGGATGTGCAGGCTGAGATACCAGCAGGCCAAGACCGTATCGGTATTGATTTAGGGCTGACCGATACGGCCACCTGTTCGGACGGCACAAAGCTGGAAGCGGGGCGCTTCTACCGTGGCCTTGAAGAAAAATTAGCCACAGCGCAACGGGCTAGAAACAAAACCCAAGTCAAAACCCTTCACGCAAAAATAGCCAACCGTAGAAAAGACGCACTGCATCAATTTAGTCGTAAGCTGGTTAATCGCTGCGGTGAAATTTATGTGGGTAATGTCAGCAGCTTAAAACTCGTTAAAACCAGAATGGCTAAGTCAGTGCTGGACGCTGGCTGGGGTCAATTAAAAACAATGTTGGACTATAAATGCGCTCACGCAGGCATTGTTTTT
>NZ_DATESC010000020.1:0-12338 GCF_035271045.1 Marinospirillum sp.
GTTGGACTATAAATGCGCTCACGCAGGCATTGTTTTTAAGGAAGTTAACGAAGCGTACACCACCCAAACCTGTTCGAGTTGTGGCAGCTTGCCCGAATCGAGGCCGAGAGGTATCGCAGGACTTGGAATAAGAGAATGGACGTGCAGTGGGTGCGGTGTCGCCCACGACCGCGATGTTAATGCGGCGCAAAACATTCTTGCGGTCGGACATGGCCGTCTAGCAGTAGGAATCCCCGTCCTTTAGGTCGGGGAGGATGTCAATAAGCTTGCTTTAATAAACGTGCTGGCGGTGTTTTTTTCTCGGTCAATAATTGGTCAATCGCCAGAGTCACCTCCATGATTCTGGTTTTTTCATTCGTGGTAAATACCATCTCAAGTTGTTCAGTCATTGAACAATGGCTGGGTAAGTTTTTATCTGCATCAATTAATGCGCGCATTCTGGGTAAAAAAACATAGCGCAACCACTGAGCTAGGTTCATTGTATCCATACAAAAAGGTGTTGCGCTATTAAAGGCTTTGGCTTCTGGGCAAGCGACTTGCCAAAAGTCGGTTTGCTTTAAGCGTGCTTCTAATAAGTTAAGTAGTTTGGTTAAAATCTTTGCAGTTTTATTCATAAACATTAGCCCTTAGAGAAAAAAGCGGCAGCGACTTGCCGTTTTTTGATACCTTACGGATTAAATTCTTTTTTAACACTTATATTTTACACAACTTCAAGTTGTTTTTGTTGTTAGGTATTGATTTTTAAAGGAAATTAAAAGATGGCACTAAAATTGAATGTGTATAAGCAAAGCAGTAGTAAAGCAGCGGAGATTAACGATGTCGATTAACTTTAAAAATGCCCTAGGTCTACACCCTGAAGCACTGGATGTACGTAGTAAGCGTTCAGCCATTCTTGCTAATAACCTTGCTAACAGTGATACGCCCGGTTACAAGGCGCGTGACCTAGATTTTAAAGGTATTTTAAAAGGTGAATACGAAAGCCGTCAGCGAATGGATTTAGAGCGTACCAGTCAGCGGCACATTCCTGCCGCAGCGATTGTTATGGATCAATCGTTAAAGTTCCGTAGTCCGCATCAGCCTTCAATTGATGGCAATACTGTAGAAACGAATATTGAACAGGCTGAATTTGCTAAAAACTCAATGGATTTCCAGAGTAGCTTTACTTTCTTGAATAGTAAGTTCAGTGGCTTAATGAAAGCCCTGAAGGACCAGTAGTGAGGAGTTAGGTTATGTCACTGAATAAGATTTTTGATATCGCTGGTAGCGGTATGAACGCACAAACGGTACGCCTTAATACCACAGCTTCCAACATGGCTAACGCCCAAAGTGTTAGTTCTTCTATTGATGAAACTTACCGTGCTCGTAAGCCCGTTTTTGCACCGATGTTAGAGCGTTATAAGCAAGGCATTACGGATGACTATGGCTATCAAAACCCAACAACTAGCTTTAACCCGCGCGATGTTGCTGGTGAAGGTGTTCAGGTTTTAGGCATTGTAGAAAGCAACCAAGAATTACAAATGCGTCACGAGCCAAATCACCCTATGGCTAATGAAGACGGCTATGTGTTTTACCCTAACGTCAATGTTGTTGAAGAAATGACCGACATGATGGCTGCTTCGCGTTCTTTTCAAACTAACGTTGAAGTGATGAATACTACCAAGCAAATGATGCAGCGTGTTCTGACTTTAGGTCAGGGTAGCTAAGTTTAGAATTTAATCAGTAAGGCAAAAAATTGCCGCTACTGTGACCCTAGCGGCAATTGTGAGTAGAGAAAAGACTATGAGTAGCATTGAAAAAACTGACTTTTATCAAAACCTGCAGGTGCAAAACCAGCAGCGTGACGCTGAAAAGACGAGTCAAAGCGGTGAGTTAGGCAAAGATGATTTTATGCGTTTACTGATTGCTCAACTTGAACACCAAGACCCGTTAGAGCCAACCGACAACGGTGAATTTATTGCACAGATGGCGCAATTTTCATCACTAGAAGGCATTAGTAATCTAAACAGTACGGTTGAACAGTTTGGTACTAACTTACAGTCGACTCAGGCTTTGCAAGCTTCTACTCTGGTAGGCCGCTCTGTGCAGGTATTAAGTGATTGGTCTGAACTGCAAGAAGGCAAGCCGATTACTGGCACAATTGACTTAAATAATTCTTCATCAGATGTTTATGTTGCTGTTTATTCTGGTGAGGGTGAATACCTTGGCGATATTTCATTGGGTCAGCGTGAAGCAGGTGAAGCTTCATTTGAATGGAATGGCCTAGATACTGATGGTGAACCTTTTCCTCCTGGCGCTTATCAATTCCGTGCTTTTTCTAGTCAAAATGGTCAGCACGAAGGTGTTGAAATCTACCTTTCTCAGAATGTAACTAGCGTATCGCTTAACTCAGGTGCGCGTGGCGAAATCATGTTAAACCTCAGTGGTTTGAGGCAGTCGGTTTCATTGGCAGATGTCAAAGTCATTAACTAATTTCAGGCGGAGTGTTTAGCAATGAGTTTTAATACAGGTCTTTTAGGTTTACGTGCCGCACAAATGGATTTAAGTGTAACAGGCAATAATATTGCTAACGCTAGCACCAAGGGCTTTAAGCAATCGCGTGCTGAATTTGGTGATGTTTATGCTTCATCTATGTTAGGTAATGGCAGCAATAAACCGGGTTCTGGTGTGTTGGTTGAGCGTATTTCACAAGAACACAGTCAAGGCGGCGTTGATTATACTGGCCGCGCATTAGATATGATGATTGATGGTAATGGTTATTTTAAGCTTTCTGACAATGGTCAAGAAGAATATACCCGTGCGGGTTATTTTGACCTAGATAAAGAAGGTTATATTACCAACAACACAGGTAAGCGTTTGCAGGGTTATAACGCTGATGATGAAGGCAGTATTATTGCCGGTGCACCACAAGACATACAATTAAGCCAAGACAGCCTAGCAGCTAAAGCGACTACCAAAATTGATGTTGCGTTTAACTTTGATTCACGCAAACCTAGCTTAGAGATTGCAAATTTTAACCCTAACGATCGCACAACTTACACCGAAGCCAACCGTTCCAGTGTTTTTGATAGCTTAGGTAAAGAGCATGAATTAACCCAATACTTTATTAAAGTCCCATCAAGTGATGAGAATGGTGAGGGTGATGAAGGCGTTAATGGTAATACTTGGGCGGTGGTGACTGCTTTTGATGGTCAGTTTATAGGTGCTGAAGGTGAGGAGCCTTTAACCGTTATAGGTGCTGAAGGTGAGGAGCCTTTAACCGCTAAAAATTGGGTTAAAGCTGAAAATTTAGATATTGAAAAAATGACGCAGGCAACCATGGTCTTTAATACACAAGGCCGTTTAACAGGTTATCACACCGGCTATTCAACCGCCATTAATGAAGAAGGGTTACCTGCAAATGGTGATAATGCAGGCGAAGGTGAAGAGGGCGAGGCGCAAGCAAGTCCGTTAAGCTTTACCATCACTTTGCCCCCTGCTCCCCCTACAGAAGGTAACGCTGGCAATATTGATGGTGCTTTTGTGGGTGGGTTTAATGGCCAAAATGCCGGTAATAATAAGATTGCTTATAACCTTGCAGGCACCACACAATATGGCGCTGGCTATTCTGCCCAGTCACAATACCAAAATGGCTACACAGCTGGAAGTTTGTCCGGTCTTGAAGTTGATGGTGAGGGTACTATTATAGGTCGTTATAGTAATGGAGAAGTGCGTGATGTAGGACAAGTGCCAGTGTTTACTTTTAGAAACCCTGAAGGGTTAAAACCTAACGGTTCAACGGCTTGGCTGGAAACGTCTGAATCGGGTGATGCTTTACCAAATTCAGCAGATTTGGGTATAACAGGTTCCATTATTGGCGGTGCTTTAGAAGAATCTAACGTTGATATAGCAGAAGAATTGGTAAAAATGATTATTGGTCAGCGTAACTACCAAGCCAATGCTAAAACCATTCAAACCCAAGATACTATTACTCAGACAATTATTAACCTACGTTAATTAACGCTTTGATAAAAAGCGCCTTAGGGCGCTTTTTTTATACCTACTGTTAGCTATCTTGTTATTGTAGCTAGACCCACTGGCACAAAGCTTGCATAATTCTGAGTAATTAAGCATTCGGAGTTACTCATGGATAAAGCACTCTTCATCGCAATGACCGGCGCCAAGCACAATATGATGGCGCAAACAGCACGCTCAAATAACCTTGCTAACGTTAATACCACTGGTTTTAGAGCAGATTTTGAACAAGCCCGTGCTATGCCAGTTTTTGGTGAACATCATCCTAGCCGTGTTTACGCCCTTACCGAGCGCCCTGCTACAGATATTCAATCAGGTAGTTTTGACCATACGGGTAATCCGCTAGACATCGCTGTGCAAGGCGAAGGCTGGATTGCTGTTCAAACCCCAAATGGTGAGGAAGCTTATACCCGCCGTGGTGATTTAAACATAGACCCTACGGGTATGTTACGTACCGGCAATGGTTTGCCGGTCATCGGCAATGGTGGCCCTATTGTGTTACCTCAAGGTCAGCACTTTCAAATTGGCCGTGATGGTAGTATTAGCGTTAATGCTGGTGGTGGTGCGGTTGCTGAGTTAGTTGACCAAGTTAAACTGGTTAGCGCACAAGCCATGGGTGTCACGATGGAAAAAGGCTTAGATGGTTTAATGCGTCCACGTGATTTTGAAGGCGATTTGCCCGCTGACCCAATTGTTACCGTAGAATCAGGCGTTACTGAAACCAGTAATGTAAACGCTGTGAACGAATTGACAACCTTGTTGGCACTTTCACGCCAATATGAAATGAACGTAAAAATGATGAAAACCATTGATGAAAACGGCGCTTCAGCCGGAAGCATCTTGCGTATGAGCTAAGTTTTATTAAGTCTTCATAGCCAGTTATTCATTACACAAAGCATTTTAGAATTAAAAAAGAGGTTTAAATTATGCATCCGGCACTTTGGACAGGTAAAACAGGTCTACAGGCGATGGACGTTAAAATGTCCACTATTTCTAACAACCTTGCCAACGTAAATACGGTCGGTTTTAAGCGTAATCGTGCTGTTTTTGAAGACTTGTTGTACCAAGCGCAAAAAATGCCTGGCGCACAAAATGGTGACGATACTCAGCTACCAACAGGTTTACAGCTAGGTACGGGTGTGCGTGTAACGGCTACGCAGCGTCAATTTACTGATGGCGGTTTAGAAGTAACCAGCCAGCCACTAGATATGGCGGTTAATGGCCGTGGTTTTTTCCGTTTGTTAATGCCTGATGGTGAAATTTCTTACACACGCAATGGTCAATTTCACTTAGATTCTGAAGGTCGTATTGTGAATAGTAATGGCTTTCCTTTAGAGCCTGAAATTGTTGTACCTGATAACACTAACTCCATTACGATTGGCCGTGACGGTACAGTAACAGTGACTGAGGCAGGTCAAAACAACGATGCTCAAGAAATTGGCCAAGTTGAATTGGTTGATTTTATTAATCCCGCAGGTTTATTGGCGATGGGTAATAACGTTTATGCTGAAACGGCAGGTTCTGGCGCTCCACTTGATGGTGTAGGTGGCGAGGGCGGTTTTGGTGCGGTGGAACAAAGTATGTTAGAGCTTTCTAACGTGAGTGCTGTTGAAGAGTTGGTCGATATGATTACCACGCAGCGTGCGTATGAAATGAATACTAAAGTTGTTTCTGCAGCCGATGAAATGCTGCGTAATCTAAATCAGACGCTGTAATGAATAAAAGCGGCCATTAACAAAATGCTCACGGCAAAAAAAGTTACGAGGACGGTAGAATGAAGCGTTTATACTCTTTTTCACTTTTAGTGGTGTTAGCTTTACAGCTAACGGCTTGTGCCACTGGGCCAAGTGAAAAAAAAGTCGAACAAGGCGATCCTGTCTATGCGCCCGTTCAGCCGAGTCGCATGGAACCACCGCCGCCAACACGAGGTTCTTTATATCAAGCAGCCCACAGTAAAGCCTTGTTTAATGACCGTAAAGCTTACCGCATTGGTGATGTTATTACGGTGAATTTAGAAGAGCGTACCCGTTCTTCTAAATCGGCGACTTCAGACATTTCTAGTAATTCTAATATGGCTATTACCAACCCAACCATTGCTGGGCGTGCATCACCCATTAATGTGGGTTTAGGTCTGGATTCTGAGCGTAGCTTTACAGGGGATGCCAGTGCCGATCAAAGCAATAGCTTGTTAGGTAGCATTACCGTGACAGTACATGACGTTTATCCTAATGGTAATTTGTTGATTCGTGGTGAAAAATGGCTAACGCTTAATCAAGGTGATGAATACGTGCGTGTATCAGGCATTGTAAGGCCTGAAGATATTCAGCCTGATAATTCAGTTACGTCTACTTTGCTAGCGGATGCGCGTTTAACTTACAGTGGCACAGGTGACTTGGCTAATTCTAATCGCCAAGGCTGGTTGTCTCGTTTCTTTAACAGTGGCTGGTGGCCGCTGTAATAATTAAGGTGCATTAAATGAAGTTTGCTAGCTTAATGCGTTCAGCGGTAATTTTTTTAGTTTTGTGCAGCTTGTCATTTGTTTTACAAGCACAAACCAGCCGTTTAAAAGATATTACCACTGTAGAAGGTGTGCGTAGTAACCAGTTAATTGGTTACGGTTTAGTCGTTGGCTTAGATGGTACGGGTGATAATGCGCCTTTTACTAATCAAACTTTCGCTAACATGATGAATCAGTTTGGTATTACTTTGCCACCAGGCATTGACCCTAAATCTAAAAACGTGGCGGCAGTAACGGTAAGTGCTGAACTGCCACCTTTTGCAAAGCCGGGTCAAAGTGTTGATATTACCGTTTCTTCTATTGGTAATGCTGAAAGTTTGCGTGGCGGTACTTTATTAATGACTCCACTTAGAGGTGCTGACAGCAATGTTTATGCTGTTGCTCAAGGCAGTTTAGTGGTAGGTGGCTTTGGTGCAGGTGGTGCCGATGGTTCTAGGATAACGGTTAACGTGCCTAGCGTTGGACGCATTCCTAATGGTGCAATGGTTGAGCGTGAAGTGGCTAATTTTTTTGGTGACGGTGATACGCTAACCTTCAATTTACATTACCCAGACTTTACTACTGCGCGGCGTATTGAAGAAACCATTAATGGCTTAATGGGCCCGAATGTTGCTCAAGCGTTAGACCCTGTTTCAGTTAGAATTCGTGCGCCCAGAGATACCAGTCAGCGTGTTGCTTTTTTATCGGTACTGGAAAATTTAGAAGTAACCACAGCCGATGCTGCTGCCAAGGTTATTATTAATTCACGTACCGGTACTATTGTTATTGGTCAAAATGTTCGTGTTTCACCTGCTGCGGTAACACATGGCAGCTTAACTGTGACAATCGCTGAAGCGCCTGAAGTTGTGCAGCCCAATGCTTTTGCCGAAGGTGAAACAGCGGTACAGCAAAATACTCAAGTCAATATTCAGCAAGACAATAGCCCCATGTTTAAGTTTGATGCTGGGGTTACTTTGGATGAGATTGTTCGAGCAGTTAACCAAGTCGGTGCTGCACCAGGCGATTTAATGGCGATTTTAGAAGCCTTAAAACAAGCCGGTGCTTTAAATGCTCAGCTCATTGTTATTTAAGGATTAAGCGATGATTGGCGATAAAGCAACCAGTGGCAACTATGCTAAAGCTCAAAATGCTTACCACGATTTTCAGGGTTTACGTGAGTTAAAAAAAGGTGCGGTCGAGGATGATCCTGAAGCCTTAAAAGAAGTTGCGCGTCAGTTTGAAGCCTTATTTATTCAGATGATTTTAAAAAGTGCCCGTGCTGCTGATGAGGTGATTGGTGGCGAAGAAACCCTGTTAAAATCAAAAGAAATGTCTTTTTTTCAAGGTATGTTAGATGAGCAATTTTCGGTTGCTATGACGCAATCGAATGGTGGGCAAGGCTTGGGTTTAGCGGATGTATTGGTTAGTCAGTTAGGTAAAACTCCGAAAGAGCCGGCTGTTGATGTTACTCAAGATGCCATGCAGCAAATTAATAGCCGCCGCCTACGTTTTTCACAAGCGACCATGTATGCCACACCACAAGAACCTAGGCCACCTTTAGCCGCCGCCAGTGAAAATATAGGTCGCCAGCCTTTAGAGATTACTGGTTTGCCCGTTAGCTCAGACAAACGTGCTTATTTTGCTTCACCCGAAGAGTTTGTACGGCATATTTATCCACTGGCTGAAAAAGCGGCAGCACGTATTGGTGTTGATCCTAAGTTAGTGATTGCACAAACCGCCTTAGAAACAGGTTGGGGTAAGTTTATGATTCCCCGCGAAGATGGCACCAGCAGTTTTAATTTGTTTAACATTAAAGCCGATCAGCGTTGGAAAGGTGATTCAGCAGAAGTACAAACTTTAGAGTTTCGTAATGGTCAGCCTAAGCAAGAGCGTTGGCCTTTTAGGGCTTATGAATCATTAGAGCAGTCAATGAACGATTACGTTGACTTTTTAAGCAGTAATCCTCGTTATCAGCCAGCACTAGAAAATGTAGCCGACTCACAAGCCTTTGCTAAAGGTTTACAGCAGGCTGGTTATGCTACCGACCCCCGTTATGCGCGTAAAGTCATTGATATTATGGATGGCAACCGACTTAATCAGGCGTTAGAAAATATTGCGATACCAAGCGATAAATAAGCTTATTAATAAATGTATTATTTTAAAAGAACACAGTTTTTAAAAAGAACATAAGAAAAGGGTAATATTATGTCAGATTTACTTAGTATAGGTTTGTCAGGTTTGCGTACTAGCCGCAACAATATCTCGGTGACTGGGCATAATATCAGCAACATTGATACACCGGGTTTCTCTCGTCAGCGTGCAACGCAAGTCACTAATTCTGCGATAAGCACGGGTGTGGGTGCGATGGGAACGGGAGCACGGACACAAAGCATTGAGCGCATTGTCGATCAGTACGCCATTAACCAAGTACGTATTGATACCAGTAACTTAAAAGACAATGAAGCCTATTTGCGTAATGCTAGTGAATTAGATAGCCTTTTATCGAATGAAAACTCTGCCTTGGGAATGGCGATGAATGGTTTGTTTGAAGGCATACAGTCTGCTGCTAATGATCCACTTTCTAAACCCGCACGCCAGTTAGTTTTTAGCCAATTAGAAAGCGTAAGCCAGCGCTTTAAAACGGCTAATTCACGCTTAGAAGATCAAAATAATAATATTAATACCCAAGCTAGAACTTATAGTGCAAAAATTAATGAGTTAAGTATTGGTATTAGCCAAATTAATAAAGAAGTGATGGCTTATGACGGCGGTAGTAACCGGCCACCTAATGATTTGTTGGATGGACGTGATGAATTATTACGTCAATTAAGTGAAATAGTGGATGTGCAGGTACAGGCACAAGATGGCTTTAATATCAATGTTTCTATTGGTAATGGTGTTCCGCTTATTGCTGGTGAAAATGTTAATAAGTTAGAAGCAGTACCTAGCGATAATGATAAAAGCCGTTATGAAATTTATATGACGGATAATCAAGGTGGCAAAATGAACATCACCAACGAAATTCAAGGGGGTGAGATGGGTGGATTATTGCGCTACCGCTCCGACACCCTTGACCCCGCTTTAAATGAAATGGGGCGTATTGCGATTATTTTTGCTGCTGAATCTAATAATAAACACCATTCAGGTACGGATCTTAACGGCGATCAAGGCTTTGACCTTTTTAAAGATATTAATACTAAAGAATCCCAGTTAGATCGTATTCCGGGTATTCAGCGCACCGCAGAAGCAGGTGTGTGGATAGACCCCGAAAATCTACATAAATTACCGGCTCAAGAATTTTACCTTAAACAACAGGGAAATGAGTTGGTTTTAGCAGATTCGGTCACTGGTGCAAATATGCTGCCAGGTGGGCCTTTTACAGACATTGCTGCTTTTAATATTGCTTTACAAGGTGAATTTGGCTTTAAGTTGAGCAATGGTGAAATTGATCATCCTGTTGCTGATATTAGCTTAGCTGCTGAAGGTGTTGCTAACCTGCTGCAAGGTGGTGGAATGTTAATTTCCCCTACACGTATTGGTGCTTCTCAGTTAGAGCGTTCACCAGAGCTAAGCGATACCAATAAAATTGCTTTGGCGGGTATTGCCGCTGGTGAAAATAATGCTGGTACAGCTAAACTTGGCTTTGAAGACCTTTCAGGACAGAAATTAACTAGCTTTGGTGCTGGTGCAGTTAACTTATCTGGTGCACAAGTTAAATATGATGGAACTAACTTTACGCTGACTGATACCGCAGGCACAACAACAGCCGGTACGGATACTGGTGACGGTACTTATACTTTTGCTATTGGCGGTTCAGATTTAGTATTGAACATTTCTGATATTGCGGATGCTAAGACTAATGATGCTTGGACGTTAGAAGGTACGGCTGGTGGTCAAAACGGTAAAGTTTTATCGGCTTTACAACAAGAAAGAATTATTGATAGACGAGACGATGGCACGGGCGGTTCGTCTTTAAGTGAAACCTATTCTATGTTGGTTGAAGATGTGGGGATTCGAACGTCTGAATCAAGAACCTCGATGGCTGTAAGTACCGCAACGCTTAACCAGAGTGTTTCTATGCGTGAATCGGCTTCGGGCGTGAATATGGATGAAGAAGCTGGAAATCTAATACGTTTTCAACAGGCCTATATGGCTTCTTCACAGATTATATCAACAGCACAAAAGCTGTTTGACACCTTAATTGCTAGTGTTGGGAGGTAAGCTATGATTCGTTTGTCTACTACGCAAATGTATAACAACAGCATGAACAGTATGCTGCAAAGTAATAGCCGCGTTAATAATGTTAACAATCAAATGGGCACAGGTAAGCGCGTATTGACACCGGCTGATGACCCTGTTGCTGCTGCCCAAACGTTGAACTCTAAAACGCGTATGGCGATTGTTGAACAGTATAATCGCAATACTGATTTTGGTGATAAAAATCTTAGCTTAACGGAATCGGTATTAGACCAAACTGAAACTGCATTGATTAGTTTAAAAGAACGTGCGATTCAGCTAGGTAGTGACCAGTGGAGCGATGAGCAGATTAAAGCTTCGGGTGTTGAAGTAAAAGAAATGCTTAATCATTTGCAAGGTTTATTAAATACGCGCAACGAAAGTGGCGAATATATTTTTGCGGGTAGCCAAGCTGAACAAAAGGCTTATGATGGCAATTTTTTTAAAGGCGATACTGTAGAGCGTGAAGCCCAAGTTGCCGATGATACCTTTATTAAAATGCTGACTTCAGGCGCTAGAGTGTTTGAAAACCTTGAAATAGGTGCGGATAAGCTTAAACCTACTTATGACCCTAATAAGGTTATTCCTGATCCTGATGTTGCCAGTAACTTTACGCCTGACGCTACTGTAGATACTAACTTTACTGATGCCCCTGCTAATACTGTGGTTGACCCTGCTAAGTTTATAGAAACGCCAGCGGGTAGCGGTATTTATGCAGTGGATCCCGCTTATGTGGGTGCTGATCCGGGTACAGTTGTTCTTGATCCGGCTAAATTTAAAGAGACTGAAGCAGGCAGTGGTATTTTTGTAGTCGATGAAACTTACGCAGGCGCTAATCCGGGTGTAATGAAGCCTGATCCTAGTAATCTTGGTTTTACTAATGATCCTGCTCAGTATGGTGAAGACGGTGCTTACCCTAATAATATGTTAGGTGTTTTACAGCACTTGGTTGACGCAACGGGTAACGGTAATCCAGCAGGACCAGTTAACAAAGAAGCAATACGCAACGCTATTCAAAACATTGACGTGGCTTTTGAACAAGTCTCACAAAGCCGTTCGCAAATTGGTGCTAGACAAAACACCTTGAGTGCCGTTAAAGAAAGTAATACGGATTTTAAAGACTTTGCCAAACAAAGCATTTCAGATTTAGAAGACTTAGATTATAGCGAAGCTTATATTCGTCTACAAACCTCGATGCTGTCTTACCAAGCGGGTATGCAGGTTTCAGGAAAAGTCTCTAGTTTAAGTTTATTTGATTATATTTAATTGTCGTAATAATTAGCAATTCCGCCGTAAACCCTCGCCCAATCGGGCGGGGATATAAGCAATTCCGCCGTAAACCCTCGCCCAATCGGGCGGGGATATAAGGCGTAAGACGCAAAGCGGCTTAATCTGGTGTAGCTTGACTCTCTACATAAGCCTTTAATGTTTCGATTGTTGCACCTCCTGCCGCACAAGCAAAGTAAGAGCGCGACCATAACGCAGCACTTTTGCTTTGTCTTGTAAGGTGCGTATTCTGCAATCGCAACATTCTTGATGAAATGGATTTAAGGTTGTTAACCATTACGCTCACTGACAGCTTTGGTGGGTACGC
>NZ_DATESC010000021.1:0-120059 GCF_035271045.1 Marinospirillum sp.
AGCGCGTTTTAAACCTTCTGAGGTAGGATCGATACCCACCATCCAAACCGGCTCTATCCATTCAGAGCGTTGCATTTTCATCAGCAGATCAGTGCCGATATTACCTGGGCCGATAATGAGGGCTTTTAGTTTTTTACTCATTGTATTTCTCCGTTCAAATAATACTCAGAACAAAGTCATCGACTGGCTCTGCATATATTCTTTCTACATCTACTTGACGTGTTTCAATCATCCGCAGCTGATTAATGCTACCCTTATCAGTGATCTCACCTAGCTCAATATTAGGGGGTGTATCCAATATCAATAAACGACATATTTTTTGAGCTGAACCTTTTGCTGCATGAGACATTAAAGTTAAGGCAGCATGCAACTCTTCACGCACTTGAGGATCTTCCACTAATTGAGAGTCACTTAACTTTTCACTAGAGTTTTCTACTAGACTTCTCATTCTGGCCCCAGGGAAAACTAGCAATCCAAGAAAGTCTCGATTATGTCCTGTGATAACAATATTAGAAATTAGATCGCCAAAAAAACGGTGAACATTATCTTGAATATTCGCAGCACAAACCCAAGTTCCCGTGCTAAGTTTAAAGTCTTCAGAAACACGACCATTAAAAATAATTCCGCGAGATGGATCTTCTTCATCTTGAAGTAGTCCAGCATCGCCAACACAATAAAACCCATCTTCATCGAATGCGGCTTTAGTTAAATCAGAGTTATGCAGATATTCAGAGAAAACGGTTGGTCCCTTTATACGCATTTCTAACTTCGAGCCGTTTGGAAGAAATTTTATTTCCATTCCTGGTAAAGGAATCCCAATATTCCCAGGGGTATCTAAATGCCAATGCACATTAGTAATAGCTGGAGAGGTTTCAGTTGCACCCCACTCAGTTGTGAAGAAAACTGAGTGTCCTTGGTTTTCACAAAGTGATTTCAGCTCATCCCACACTGGAATAGATAGGGCAGCTCCAGCATAAAAAAGCATGTCCAGATTAGAAAAAAATAGCTTGCAAAATTCAGAATCTGTTCGTAGATACTCAAGCAGCATCTCGTAGCCTTTAGGAACATTAAAAAAAAGATTCGGTTGGATTTTTTTAATATTTTTTACCGTTTCTCCAATCAGCCCAGGAACTGGCTTGCCGTTATCTATATAAAATGAGCCGCCATTTTTTAGTACTAAATTAAAGTTATGGTTTGTTCCGAAAACATGACTCCAAGGAAGCCAATCAAGAACTTTAGGTGGCCTGCTTGCTAGAAAAGGCCAGTATTGAGAAATCATTTGCTGATTGGCACACATCATACCCTGTGTGTTAACAACTATTTTCGGTAAGCCTGTTGACCCAGAAGTTAGTAAATACTTTGCATGAGTATCAGGTGTTAAAGCTTTAAATCTTAATTCAACAGCATCAGTTACCACTGCATCTAATAAATCATCCAAATTAAATGCACCTGAAATCACATGCTCATTACGTGAAGTAATTATAGGTGTACCTGGTCGACAGACTTTCAGAGGAGCTTTGAACTGATCTGCATCATCAACAAAAATAGCACAGGGATTGAGTTGCTCAACAATATATTTAAGTCGGTCATGTGACTGAGACATGAGAGAGTAAGAAACGGAGACAGAGCTAACGGCCACCCCTATATGCATTGCTGCCATCTTAACTAGAGCATGATCCACTGAGTTTCCGGATAAAATCACCAAAGGGCGGTTTTCTTGATTTGGGAGCCCCATATTGATCATACCTTGAGCTAGCGCATATACTCTGAAGCGAAACTCTGAGTAACTTACTTCATTCCAAGTACTGCCTTTGCGTTCAGCAATAAATACTTGGTGGGGGCGCTCATCAGCCCACTTTTCTAGCCAGTCACCAACACAACGATCATACTGCTCAAGAGGAGTTTCTGAGCTGATGATAAAGGAGCCATCATTTTTTTTATTTATATTAACCTTCGTCTCAGGCATCTGAGAAAATACACTAGAATTCACATTAACACCTTCATTTATTATTGTTAGTTATTCGAGCATTTACTTATACGCTACTCTTGCATCAACTAAGTATTTATAATTATTTTATCTAATCCTAGAAAATCAAACTCTAAATTAATCCCAGGGGTTAAATTAACCATTGGTGCTAATGCACCAGAAAGTACTAGGTGGCCTTTACTAATAGGAGTTCCTAAATCAATCATTTTTCTTGCAAGCCACCAAGTTGCAAGTAATGGGTTCCCAAGACAAGCTACGCCCTTTCCGTGAATATCTGTCATCCCTTTAGCCTTAATACAAAGTTCAAGCATTGAAAAATCAATTCCACACGGACTAAATTTCTTATTACCTACAACATAAAGTGCAGAAGATGCATTATCAGCAACAGTATCAACTAATTTAATTTTCCAATTAGTTACAACGGAATCGACAATTTCTACAACAGGCATAAAAAATTCTATTTCTGACATTAGTTCTACAAATGTTAAATCCTTTTTATCTAAGTCATTACGAAAAACAAAAGCAATTTCACCTTCAGCTTTAGGAGCAATTAACTTAGAGCAATCAACATTTGATCCAGACAACCGTTCCATATCAGCGAAAAGCTCACCATAATCGGGCTGATCAACCCCGAGTTGATTTTGAACTGCCTTAGATGTTAGTCCAATTTTGTAGCCTACTACACGCCCACCTGCATTTCGGCGAGCTTGATTAACAAGCTGTTGTACTTGGTAAGCTTCCACCAATCCCCATTCCGGAAACTCATCAGAAATAGGGTTAATTGAATTTACATCCGAACGTGCTTTTATAATTTTACTTACAACCTGCTCATAAGCTTCTAATGAAGGTAATCCTTTCTTCATACAACATACCTCTGCTTTAAATTGCTTAGTTTTTTAATAGATTCTTTAAATTCAACTTCTAGCTTTTGAACAATTTCTACTACAGGTTCAGTATTCTCGATAGCACCTACACCTTGCCCAGCAGACCACACATCTCTCCAAGCTTTACTTGATGAGGCAATATTTCCTGAAAAATCAACCGCTGCTGAAACATGACTTGAAACTACATTAGTTAAACCTTCAACAGAATCCAGAAGTCCAGCTTGTTTGAGGCTAGCTTTCATCCAATTAGCTTTAACTCCACTTACTACTTTAGTTTCAATAATATCCTCCAAATGAGAATCTATTAACATTTGCCTATAATCATCGTTGGCGAAACTTTCTTTAGCAGCAATAAAGCGAGTACCTGATACGACGAAGTCAGCGCCTGCACTGAGCATTGATAAAATATCAGACCCAATCGAAATGCATCCTGCAACACCTAAAGGTCCAGACCAAAAACGTCTAACTTCAGAAATAAAAGCCAGAGGATTGTATTGACCAGTATGACCACCAGCGCCTTTACAAACCAATATCAGCCCATCAATACCAGTAGCCAGTGCTTTTTTAGCCATGGCAGGGGTAATAACATCAGCATATACTTTGCCACCATAACCTTTCACTGCACCTATAACGCGAGCTGGAGAGCCTAAAGCAGTTGATACAATGCTAGGCTGATAGCGCTTCACTAGCTTGAGCTCAGAATCAAATCTGTCATAGCTTGAGTGCACTATCATATTTAGCATCCAAGGCTGCCCAACCTCATGTAAAGCAGCATGTATTTGCTGCATCCAGCCATCTAAAATTTCAATATCCCTTGCATTAGCTGCTGGTAAAGCACCAATTACTCCAGCCTTACTTGATTCAATAACTAACTCTGGAGAAGAAACTAAAAACATTGGCGCAACAACTAATGGTAAAGTAGTCTCACTAAATGGATTCATACTTATATCCTTACCTTGCTATCCAGCCACCATCACTATGGATAACACAGCCGGTTGTCATTGGTGAAAGTTCGTTAGAACCTAGTACGACATATAAGGCAGCATGATCTGACGGCGATGCAATCCTCTTTAAAGGAACTGCTTCAGCTGCATTCTGATGAAAACCATTTATGTGGTTAAGTGGCTGTGCTCTGCTTGAAATACCATCAACAGACTTCATTTCAGTATCTGTTGCCCCGGGCGAGACACCATTTACTCTTACCTCTGGTGCCATTTCTTGAGCTAGTTGTTTAATAATTCCTACTATTGCGTGTTTAGAGGCCACATACAGAACTCCACCGCCACCAGGATAGAACCCAGAGTTCGAGACTGTTAAAACAACACTTCCGTGACTCTCTTTTAAAGCTTCGTAAGCTGCATGAACTCCATTGAGGTAACCCAACACATTAATGTGAAACAAGTAATCAAAATGATCTTTCAACGTTTCAGATTTTATCTTCCGTAATGGCGTAAAATAATCAAATACAGCTGCATTACATACTAAAATATCTAACCGCCCGAAAGCGGCTAGAGTTTCAGAAACAGCCTTAGCATTATCATCACTACTTGAAACATCACCTTGGACAGTTACAATTTGTGGATAATCTTCTTTCAAGGCTTCCAAAGCTACAGAGTTAATATCTAACACTACTACTTGAGCACCCTCCGATACATACCGTTCCACTACTGCTCGCCCGATACCTTCAGCCCCTCCTGAGACCAAAGCAACTTTGGATTCAAGTGCTTTCATATTGTCCCCTTATAAGAAAGTGTTGATGTTTTTACACGTTAATGTGGCATTAGGTATCAGAATTAATCTGCTTTTAATCTTAAAACTATCAGCATCACGAACCAGTGTGTCTTTGCGACGTCCATAAATGACAGATTGCTCATCAAGCCCTCGGCTACGAACGCTCTGAATAACGGAATGCACTATAAACTCACCATCACAACCTCCAGCATATGCTTCAATATTAGAAACCGTATGTACGTTTCGTGTAGCGGGATTTTCTGCCCATGCAGACGGTTGTTCAAAACGTGCCACACGACGCTTCAAGTCGCGTAGCCGATCATCAAAAAATGCCATATGATCTTCAGCATAAAATCCATGCTGTAATGGGTTTTCACGTCGACGGTTTTCAATCCCAGGCATCCAATAATGAATATCTTCTGCCATAAGCTCGAGCCAAGCGTTTAAACGCTCCTCATCAAGGAGTCGGTACTCATAATTAAGAAAGTTACATATTCTGTAATAAGTCTCAAAATCAACTGGAGTTGGTCGAATGAGGTTATTATTTTCTTTAATGGCGTTCATCATTCACCCTCCAACTTACCAACATTACGATTAGGAACTTGAGCCCAGCTTTTAGAATTAAGCATGTCATACCAATACTGATAAAATGCTCTAGAGTTTGCTTCATTCAGTTGACCTTTATAGACATTGCCAGGTAGCTGAGTGTCTTTAATCAATGAATCCATTCCTAATCCAATAAACAAATCTTGTTGGGCCGTCACTCGTCCTCTAGCAGTTTTTGTACAGTACTCCCAGTTTTCACCATCATCCATTTCGAAAACACCAGTTGGTGAAAATGTCATCATTGCCCCTTTGCGCCATTTTTCTTTCACTTCTTCTGGAGCACTTTTATTCACTACAACCCAAGTAAATAGCTCCATTTTATTGGGGCCACGCGGCTGCCAAACACGCACAGTGTTCTGACCAGGTAAAAAAGAAAAGTTTGGAAAAACTGTACAAGAAGATACAGAGCCAATCATATTGGAACGAAAGTCACCAAGACGGTCAGCAACAGAGGGTTTAATAGTATGAACGTACTTATTAAGTGCACTTTCTCCAAGAACAGCGACATTACCTACGGTATCCAGCGCAAATTCATAACCATGACCATTCCAATTTACTGAGTACGATTCTGAAAAATCACTAACCTTTGCAACTGATCCACCTAGCATCGCTCTAGCTGCTGAGTCATGCGTCCATCCTGCATGAAGAATATCGCCAACAAAATTCTCGGCTGCTATTTTCCAGTTACATTCATAGGTAGACCTAATGCAGCCGCCAACAAATTCAGTACCACCTTCTTGGTTATCAAAAACCGCATCCATATACCATGTTATTGGGCCAAGATACTCTTTTAATGTGGGTGCATCTGGATCAAATGTTGCAAATACGAGTCCTTTCCAAGAGTCAACTTGGGCAACCTCTTTAAGTCCCCACTTTGATTTATCAAAATTACTATCTTCATAAACACCGGACTCGTGCTGGCCTACAAGATTACCTTCTACGTTAAATGACCATCCATGATAGTTACAAATAAAGCCACGGGTGGTTCCAGATTCAGAAAAACATACTTTATTACCACGATGAGGACAGGCATTTAGAAACACTTTAATCCCCCCACTTTTTTGCCGTATGACAATAACCTCATCTTCACCCATTGTTGTAGTTATATAATCACCGGTATTGGGTATTTGTGATTCATGAGCTACAAACAGCCAACACCTGGCAAAAACTTTCTCAAGCTCTTGTTCATAAATAGCTTGATCATAAAAAATCCTCCCAGCTATACGACCTTCTTCAATGTCACAGAAATCTTTTAGGTTATCGAGTGAGCCAGTTACGTCGATTGTTTTTATTTTATTACCCATTACGCTTACCCCTTAGCTATTAATTCAGAATCAGCTTCAATCAAAGCAAAAATATCTTCGCTCTTGATTTCAACTGAATATGTTTTTAAGTCAATTTCACAGGGAAAGCCTTGGGCTTTACCCGTAGGTATATGAAACTGACCCCAATGCACAGGACATGTAATAAGATCATCTTCTATATCACCTTCTGCCAACGAAGCAGTAGCATGAGTGCATAGATCTGCAGTGGCATAAAAACTTCCACCTAAGTTATAAACTGCAATATCACCATACTTATCATTAGCAACTTTTCTGACCTGGTTTACTTCCAGCTCAGAAACCTTACAAAGAAATACTCTTTCCATGCTTACCTCAAGCTGTTTTTAATTCTATAAATCCAAGCCCAGTAACCCACTCTGGAACTGGCTGATACTCAATTAACTCACCCTTTGAAGCGCTTGCTACTGCCATAGCACAAACAAAGTTACGAATTTCCATTGCACCATTACCACCTTCTTCAAGAATTTTATCGTCTGTATAAGCAATCAGGCTTTCTAAATTTCCTGCGCAACAGAGACGAATAATTTCTCGATCAAACTCTTCATTGACTTTCCCAGTTTCTTTCACACCTACCCAGTGACTAATTCCACCACTTCCGATCACATAAACTTCATCCTTCGAATTAAAGCTATTTACTGCAGTGTTAATTTGTTCACCTAATTCACGTGCTCTTTGCAAAGTAATATAGGGATCGACACCGCTTGCAATGTAAATTGGTATAGCCGAAATAGCCCTTCCACTAATAGATTCAGCACGCTGAACAATTAGCTTATATGGTATAGAGAATGCATGATCTGTCGTGAATGAACGGGCTACAGCCCAATCAAAACCATTTTTTCGTCCATCTTCTGCGATATGTCTAGCAAGGTGTATATTGTTATTTACCTCACCACGACTTAACCCCGGTAACTGATCTAAAGGTCCATCAACTCGACCCGTTGCTATGCAGTATTGAGGTAAACAAGTAGTACCAAAAAGCATGTAGTGATCATTGCCGACAATAATCGCTATAGTTGCACCACTATCAGCTAGCTTCTGCGCACATGTTTCATAAGCATCCCAAACCTTTTTAGCTATTTGCTCATCAGGTGCTTTTGGTGCAACAAACATCACTGGATCATGCGGAACTAGAAACCCACCCGTTACTTTTGCCATAGTTATTTACCCCTTAATCGATGCTGAGAAATTACTGTCAGATCCAAGCTTGCGGTTATATGAAGAAACACGGCGATCAGGTGACATCGCAGTCCAGTAACCGAGAGTCAGCATTGGATTTACGCCGTTTTTTTGCATACCATTGACATCAAACTCAAGGATCATTTTTCGGTCTTCAGCATCTAAAGGAAAGCGCATCAAAAACTTTTCGGGATCTTCTTTAAACTTTTCTTTTGCAGATCTATCAACAGATAGACTCCACAAAATATGCTCTAAAATATCTCGTTTCACGCTCCCCCCCCCCCAGCAAAATCACAGACCAGCTTCAAGAATTTATTTTTTTGTTCAACTTGTACCCAGTGCCCGCAATTACTGAAAACATACAAATCACCATTAGGTATATTTTCTGAAAGAACATGTCCGCAGCGCAGCGGAACAACCTGATCTTCACGACCATGTAAAACCAAAGTGGGTGCCATAACATTTTTTAATGCTTTTTCTGGAAAACCCTTTACTAGAGTTTCGCCATCAGTACTTGGCTTAGGTAGTAGTTTTCTAAGTGCATCTTGAGAACCTTCGCGTGCACTAGCTTCATATCTAGTACGCACAAGCTCTTCAGTTATCAACGAGGTGTTGTAGGGAAAGAGCTCCATCAGTTCACGCATATTTTCTAATGAAGGCTCATATAACCATGCCCCAGCTAAACCTTTTGTTTGAGGAAATGTTCCTGCAGGCGTTCCAAGCAAAACAAGTTTCTCAAGTCGCTCAGGGTTAAATAGCGCCAAACCAATTCCTACGGCACCACCAAATGAATTCCCTACTAATGAAGCTGACTTTATGTTGAGCGCATCCATAAAAGACACTAGATGGTTTACCCAAAACTTAATATCGTATGGCGTATCATCCTTGAACTCAGTGAAACCAAATCCTGCAATATCAGGTATTACTACACGGAATGCTGATGACAAGTCTTCAGCAACTGTGCCCCAGTTAGTCCAACCAGAAACACCAGGGCCAGATCCATGAAGCAGTAGCAGCACTGACCCATTGCCACCTGTATCGAAATAAGCTGTATCGTGCCCTGAAGCTTTTATAAACTTGCGATCACTTTCATTCATAATTTTCCACCCTACATACATGACTGTATCTTGATATTAATCTACCCTTAACAAAGTTGTCAACATCAACGAAAACACCCCTGCTTTATGTGTAAGAGTATTTTTTATGTCGGTTATTTAATAAATAACTGCAGCTGAGTGCCACTTCATGTTGAAGCTGATATAATCAAATCACAAGAAATATAAATACAGAAGTGTATTTCGGAGGCATTATGTTTACTAAAGTTACTCAAAGAACAGCTACCAAACAGCTTCAGCATCTACATTTCAAATCACAAGCATCTTGTACGGAAACAGTTCTACTTTTTTCAACTTGGGCAGGAATTTCTGATTTTGAAAAGGGTATTGCGAATAATTTGTCTCAGGTGGGATACGACGTTTGGTTGATTGATATTTATGGGGTCGGTGTAAATCTATCTACAGTAGAAGCAAAAAAATCAGCGATGACCTCACTACTAAATGACTTTAACTGCCTGCGCTTACATCTTCAAGAAATAGCAATTTTTGTACAAGAATATACTCCTCAATCCACAACTGGGTTCTCTGCTATTGGATATTGCCTAGGGGGTCTTTGTGCTATTCAAGCAGCTTTATTTTCGCCAGGAATTAACAAGGGCGCCAGCTTTCATGGTTTACTTGATTTCCCTTACGATACTCTTAGCCCTGATAAGGTTGGAACTCCTATTAGTCTACTAATCATGAATGGGGCATCAGATCCTATGGTACCCACAAAAACACAAGAAAAAGCAAAAAAATACTTCAACCTCCTTGGAGTAAATTGGACTTTCATTGATTATGGAAATGCAATGCACTCTTTCACCATACCAGGAAGCAATAATTTCAAAAGCGGGATACAGTACCACGAGTTAGCTGCAAGCCAAAGTTGGCATCACATGCTAAATTTTATTTCTACCTAAGGTGTCCATTTCTTCCAATTTTATGTGCTACCCCCTCCGTCACACTAGTTGTCCGCTTGATTAATTTCAATCAAACAGACCAACTGGAGTTTAACAATGGCCTCTTACAGCAAAGCGTTCAAAGAACAAATTACCAAGAAAATGATGCCGCCTAATAACCAAAGTGTCGCGCAGATTGCAAAGGAAACAGGGCTCCCTTACGCTACCTTATACACTTGGAAACAAAACCAACAATCAAAAGGGTTTGTTGTGCCTGCTAAAAAAACTACCACTGATCAATGGGACTCTAAGGCTAAACTGGCTATCATTATTCAAACAGCAGCCATGAATGAAGCCGAGAGTGCTGAATACTGACGTAAAAATGGCCTGTATGTCGAAAAAATCAATGAGTGGAAAGCTAACTTTGAGGCACCTAGTGAAACTGCTAGCCCTGCAGATAAAAAAAGTTTAGCGGCTGAACGCAAAAAAATTAAGAAGCTAGAAAAAGAACTCTTACGTAAAGATAGAGCATTAGCAGAAACTGCGGCGCTATTGGCATTATCAAAAAAAGCTCAGGCCATCTGGGGAATCAACGAGGAGGACTAACGCCACCTAAGACACGCCAGATGGCCATAACACTGATTAATGAAGCAGTAACAGCAGGCGCACGCTGCTTTAAAGCCTGTGAGGTGATGGGTATCAATGACCGTACATTAAGGCGTTGGCGCAACGACCAAACACTTAACGATAAACGTCAAACACCCAAGCAAAAAGTGTATAAGCATGCACTCACAGCATTTAAAAAATGGCTGATTTTAACGGTATGCAATAGCACTGAATACCAAAGCCTACCACCGACTCAAATCGTACCTAGGCTGGCAGATTTAGGTACTTATATTGCTTCAGAATCTAGTTTTTACCGTGTACTAAAAGAGCATAACCAGCTGCACAAACGTGGCCGCACTAAAACCCATGCTAAACATGAAAAATCCAAGGCATTAAAAGCAACTCAGCCTAATCAAGTTTGGTCGTGGGACATTACCTATTTACCCAGCACCGTACGGGGTGAGTTTTATCGCCTGTATATGATTATTGACGTTTACAGTCGCCTGATAGTTGACTGGGAAGTGCATTTAAATGAATCTGCCGAGCATGCTGCAGACCTTATACAAAGGGCTTGCCTAAAGCAAAAAGCAGTTTTCTTTACACTCTGACAATGGTAGCCCAATGAAAGGTGCCACAATGCTAAGTAGCTTACAAAGGCTTGGTATCTTGCAATCCATCAGTGACCAGCTAATACACCACTAACAAAAACTAGAAAATATCAAATAAAAGTCATGTAGTTGTGCTTACTAATGAACTAGTAAGATGGGGTGGTATTACACTAGCTTTATCATATTTAAGAAAACTGTTGACGGTAGTTTTGTGTTGTTACGCCTGTATTGCGTTTAAAAAAACGTGAAAAATAAGCTGGGTCACTAAAACCTAACTGGTAACAAATTTCACTGCTAGAAAGGTTGGTAAAAGTTAATAAGCGTTTAGCTTCTTGTACCAATCTGTCATGCACAATCTTTTTAGGTGACTGGTCGGCAATGCGTTGACAAACTTGGTGTAAACGACTTTCAGAAATCCCTAACGACGAAGCATAAGCACCCAGTTGCCAATGCGCTTTAAAGCACTCTTGAATAAGGTTAGAAAACTTACGAAAATACTGTAAATCATCATTATTAATACAACGACTAATGGCTTTTTTAGTAGAAAGGCGTGTCACTTGAATCAACAGTAAACGTACCAATGTTTGTAAGGTTAAATTTTTAGCGGGAAAATCATGATTCCATTCCCGTCCTATCGCTTCTAATGTTTGTACAATCAGCGTCCAATTTAACAAATCATCATCGCTTAAATTTTTCTGATTAAGACACCATTCATGCTCTAATTCACTGCTTAGCGGTTGTTGTAAACCGTCTTTTAATAGCTGCCAAATAATAGACTGATGAATGGTTAATACGTGCCCACAAGCTTCAGGTATAGATAAGAAAGAGTGAGGAAAAGAAGGCGGTGTAAGAATCAGCGCAGGGCCAGTAATATGATAAATTTTGTCATCAATTTGAAAATGTATTTCACCGCGATCAATATAGTGAATTTGCAGGTATTGTGCATGACGATGAACCGGCATATCGCGGCCAAAAAAAACTGCCAAGTTTTCTAGAACATCATAATGCACAGGTGAATCAACGTAGCGTCGATCATAATCTTGCCCCAAGACTATATTGGGTATCCACTCATCTATATTAACTTTAGTCATAGTTAGCTACTCACAATAAAAAATACAGTTGCACCAAGTTATAAAAATGACTCTAATAGTCAATAATTAGCACTAGATAAACCAACCTCAGCATCACGCTGAAAATAACTATGTACCACTTTAACAGGAGTGCTTTATGAGCTTTGAACTACTAACTCAGTTAGAAGCAAAAGTTGCAACAACTTTAGACTCACTAGAAATCCTTCGCATGGAAATGGATGAACTAAAAGAAGAAAATGTTGCGCTTAAAAATGAAAAATTAGCTTGGGAAACACGGTTAGGACAACTACTAGGGAAATTCAGTGAACTAGAGCCAAGCACTGCAACGACTGCAACGGAAACAAAAGATCAAGATCAAGACGACGAACAAAACGAAGAAGGCAACGAGCAGTATCAAGAAGACGATTTACAAGAAAATGATTTAAAAGAAAGTGATTTACAAGAAGATGACCTTCTTGATCTTGATTCAATAAACTAAATAAACCAGTGCGTTAACAACAAAGCATCTTCGTGTCCCTTACTTGTCATGGCTTTATCGTCAGCTAGTAAGGGATAATAGTTCTTACGTTTACCCTCTTGTACAAATTTCCTTCCCTTATAAAGGGCAATTGCAGACTGATTAGACGCTCTAACTTCTAGTAACATTCGCTCAGCATTAAGTTGTTCACTATACGCTAAGCTTTTATCCAACAGCTGTGCTGCTAAACCTTGCCGCCTTGCTTGAGGTTCAACCAACAAATAAAGCAACTCTGTTTCAAAACACCCTTTTCGCAAAACCAACAAAGCCACCAAGACACCAGCATCACGCTTAGCCAACACCCAATCATCTTTAAGACTTGAACGCCACTGCGGTAAAGGCCAAGCATAGGGATCGGACTTTTCTGCCAAGGTAACAACTTCAGCTAACGCCGTTGCATCTAAAAACTCAAAACTCATCGCTTACTCTTTTATTTAAAGCACGTTTATTTAAAGTACAACTGGCGAACTTGCAAAAGCAGCTCTTAATCCTGAATTGCCCGCCTGTTGCCAAAAAGCTTGTTTCCTTAAAGCGTCTTGCTGCAACTCAAATAATGAAGGGCTAGCAAATAACCGAGGCATAGACGTACTTTTTTCCATCAGCCTAAACAAACGCTCACCAAACACTAAGCAGCCCGCTAGCTGCACGCCTTGAACCCGTGCGCCTGTTAAAAAAGCGTGCAGCGTCATGCTTAACTCACCTTCGTCACCGACTGCCACAGGCACACCTAATAAAGGCCAATTAAAAACTTGTTGGGCAACAATGCCTAAACCATCAGGATAAAGCGCCATTAGCAAGTTATGCAGTAACTTAATATCTGCTTCCTGCAAGCCAGGTTGATGGTCAGTATTTTCCATAACTAACTGCCAACCATTAGCCAATAACCAAACCGTGGCTTGCAAAGGCTGCAAAGGCTGAGCGACTGCGGGCTGTTCTACGGTTTGAACTGTCACAGGCAAAGCAACTGGCGGTTGCTGACTTTGTTGATGCTCCTGATTTTGTTGATGTTGCTGATGCAATAAGCGTTCACGCGCACTAATGGGCTTAGCTGGGGCAGGCCAATCACAAGCCACACTAGGTGCAGCACCTTGCAAGTGAACACGAGGCACCCATAAACGCGTGCCCATAACTTGCAAAGTGGCATAACGCTGCTGGGCACTTAATTGCATTAAATATCAGCCCCTTGCGGATGCTTGCGGTCTGTATGGCTTTGTAATGCATTTAGCGCATTGATATAAGCTTTAGCAGAAGCAATCACAATATCGGTATCAGCACCTAAGCCATTCACAATGCGTCCACCCAAAGCCAAACGTACCGTCACTTCGCCTTGTGAATCAGTACCAGAAGTAATGGCGTTCACCGAATAAAGTTCTAAGCTAGCACCACTGTTGGCAAGGCTTTCAATGGCTTTAAATACTGCATCGACAGGCCCAGAACCTTCAGCTTCAGCGGCTTGTTCGGCACCTTTAACACTCAAGACTATTTTAGCTAAAGGTGTTTCGCCAGTTTTAGACTGCACTTCCATTGCCACCAACTGTAAGTATTCAGCAGCAGCGGCAGCGCGTGTATCTGTCACTAACGCCTGTAAATCTTCGTCATAAATTTCATGCTTTTTGTCGGCCAACTGCTTAAACAAAGTAAAAGCCGTATTTAATTCTTGTTCAGAAACAAAGTTAATGCCTAATTCTTGCAAGCGAAAACGAAAAGCATTGCGGCCCGAATGCTTGCCTAACACTAACGCGTTAGTCTTCCAACCCACGTCTTCAGCTTTCATAATCTCATAGGTTTCACGGTGCTTTAAAATGCCGTCTTGGTGAATACCCGATTCATGTGCAAAGGCATTTTTACCCACAATTGCCTTATTAGGCTGCACAGGGAAACCAGTAATTGTCGAAACCAAGCGTGACGTGGGTACAATATGAATCGGGTTAATGCGCGTTTCGACATTAAAAACATCAGGGCGGGTTCTGACTGCCATCACTAACTCTTCTAGCGAAGCATTACCAGCACGTTCGCCCAAACCGTTAATTGTACACTCCACTTGACGCGCACCGGCTTGTACCGCTGCCAAAGAGTTAGCCACCGCCAAACCTAAATCATTATGGCAATGCACAGAAAAAATGGCTTGGTCACTATTGGGCACGCGCTCAATTAAGGTACGAATTTGTTCAGCATATAATTCAGGAATGGCATAGCCAACCGTGTCGGGAATATTAATAGTACGTGCGCCAGCAGCAATCGCCGCTTCCACAATTCGGCACAAGAAATCCATTTCAGAACGACCGGCATCTTCACAAGAAAACTCTACGTCTGCTGCTAAGTTGCGCGCAAAACGCACTGCCTTTACTGCCTGTTCAATGACAGCATCAGGCTGCATTTGCAGCTTATATTTCATGTGAATCGGGCTAGTGGCTAAAAAAGTATGAATACGACCCGAATTAGCCGGTTTAATCGCTTCAGCAGCACGGCGAATATCGGCTTCAATAGCACGTGATAAAGAGCAAATGGTAGAATCTTTTACTGCTTCTGCAACCGCTTTTACAGCCTGAAAGTCACCTTCGCTGGCAATTGCAAAACCTGCTTCAATCACGTCCACGCGCATTCTTTCTAGCATCAACGCAATGCGTACCTTTTCATCCTTGGTCATGGATGCGCCGGGGCTTTGCTCGCCATCACGTAAAGTGGTATCAAAAACTATCAGGTTTTGCTTACTCATTTTTATTTAATCTCCAAACTTAGTATTTAAAGCGATCAATTAAGCTGTTTAATTGTTTAGCTAAAGCTTCTATAGCATGACTGCCTTCGGACGTTTCATTCGCACCTTGCGTCGCCTCATCAGCCAATTCACCAATACGATTGGTATTACGCGCCAGCTCTTCAGTAGTGGCTGATTGCTCTTCGGTTGTAGAAGCAATTTGTAGGTTCATATCTTCAATTTGACGCATCTGGCTAGCAATTTTTTCTAAAGCGGCTAAACCTTGATTTGCACTAACCACACTTTGCTCAGAAAGCTTTTTACTGGTGCCCATCGCCGTTACCGCTTCACGCGTCATGGCTTGTAAACGTACAATGGTCGAGCTAATCTCTTCCGTTGAGCTTTGTGTGCGTGTTGCTAAACTGCGTACTTCATCCGCAACAACTGCAAAACCACGACCATGTTCACCCGCACGTGCTGCTTCTATCGCTGCGTTCAAAGCTAAAAGGTTAGTTTGCTCAGCGATGGCTTGGATGGTGGTAATAACCAGTTCAATTTCACTGCTAGCATTTTCTAATTCGGCTAATTTTTTAGCTGTTTTTTCGACTTCATTCGCTTGACCACCAATGGTTTTAGCAACACCTTCAATGACTTTAGTGCCTTCATCCACTTCACGACGACCGGCTTGTGTTGCATCTGAAGCCCGTTGAGCGCTGCCAGCAACTTCTTGTACAGTCGCGGTTAACTCGTCCATTGCTGCAGCCACTTGGTCGATTTCGCCACGCTGCTGCATCGCACCTTGTGAAGCACGAGTGCTGGTTTGTTCTAATTGAGCCGACGTACTGGCCAAGGTTTGGCTATGGTCGGCTAACTGCGCCACCAAAGTACGCACTTGTTCAGAAAAGGTATTAAAAGCAATGCTAAGGCGCGAGACTTCATCTTTACCCGTTACGGTTAAGCGGCGCGTTAAATCACCTTCACCACTGGCAACGTCTTCCATTGCTGCTGCTGCATTCTCTAAAGGACGGGCAATACTGCGCGCCAACCACAGCATTGCACCTAATAAAATAGCCAAACCTGTTAGGCCAATCACCAATACTTGACGAACGATGGCATCCACATCTTTAAGCACTTCACTCATCGGCATTGCCATAGCAAAAGACCAACAACCTTGAGTACCACCTAAAGGAATTGGTGCATAAACAATCAAGGCTTCTTTTTTAAATATGTCACTGTACAAACGCGTGGTGTAAGGCTTGCCATCTTTAACAGCTTGTGTAGCGGCTTCTAGCTCATCACCCATAAACTCGCGCTCAGTATCCAGCATATTTTTACCTAAATGCGACGGATCAGGATGCCCAACAACCGTTCCCTTATGACCAAATAAAGCCGATATGCCGCCATAGTGCTTAACTTCACTAACAAGCTTTTGTAGGTTATCCGTCTTAAAATCAAACCCTATAACCCCTACAAACTTGCCATCAAAAATAAGTGGAACAGCTGCTGAACCCATCAAAATTTCTTTACCACCCACTTTGTAAAGATAAGGTTCGATGATTGCTGGACTGCGTGTCTTTTTAGCGATCTGATAATAATCAGCATCAGCGGCATCATAGCCCACAATGACTTCATTACTTATCTGGCCGTTATTATGCACCCAGTAAGAAATAAAACGTCCGGTAGCATCATGCCCTTGTGTATTTTGGTAAAAAGTATCTAGATTATCCAGCGCATTAGGTTCCCAAATAGTCCAAGTACCTATCATATTAGGGTACTTTTCGAGATGGTTTTTTAAAAAATTATTAATAATTTCACGACGTTGTGTAGCAGGAAACTGCATAACTGTTTTTACTGCCAAGGTTAAATCTTCAAGACCACCTAAACGAATCGCTAAATTCTCTACTACGAGCCGACCTTCAGCTAAAGCCAAATCTTCCGCTGCGATAATGGCTTTTTCTGTCACGGCTTTATCAACAGCATTATGAATAAACAGTAAGATGCCTAAAATAATAATTAGCGTTAATGGAAAGAGTGTAAACAACAACTTTCGTGTCATTGTTAGTCGTGCAAGCATTGTAGATTTCCTTTTATTGAGTCTATTTTAGATGGACTTATAACAAACACATTACCACAAAATTATAAGCTACATACAAATTTGCTTAACTTGCTAACGCACCAGTATTAAAGCAGCTTCTAAACGTATTGATTGTTGTAAAGTTTGCTCTATTTTCACCTTAATTAAATCTATTTCAATTAAGCTTAGTGGCTCTTCTGCTAATAACCGTACTGAAATTAATGGCGGGCTACCAGGCTGAACACGAACACCTTGCAACTGAGCATTATAAAAAACTTGACCTTCTAAACTGCTAATCATGCCATGTTCATCGACCATACGTATAAAGCTGCTTGCTAAAGGAATGCTAATTAATACCACTACCACTAAAGAAACAATTAAGCCTCTTCGTGCCAACTTAAAAGGACTAAAACCTAATACCATAAACGTTAAAGCAGCAGCTAAAACAATGCCAGCCAAGTTGGTTAAAAAGAGTAAAAAAGCGCCCCAAAATACTGCCCAATCAAACCAGCCAATACCAATACCTGCCACTGCTAAAGGCGGTACTAGCGCAACGGCAATGGCTACACCGGCTAAACTTTTAGCAACTTCAGCCCGCGAGTGAGCATAAGCACCGGCAACACCAGAGATAATAGCCACACCTAAATCGAGTAAAGTCGGGCTAAGCCTTGCCGCTATTTGATCGTTAATCGACCAAAGTGGAATTAACCAAGTCATCAAGGTTGCACAAGTCAGCGCCAAACCAATCCCTAATAATAGTGAACGCCCACTTTCTATGATTAATTGATCGTCTTGACGTAGCACCCCCATCGCAAAAGAAATAATCGGTGACATTAAGGGTGCTAAAATCATCGCACCGATAATCACGGGGGCAGAGTCTGCAAACAAACCCGTTAATGCTAAAAGTGTTGCTAACACCATTAAAGTTAAATAAGCCTCAGAAGACTTAGCATTTTCTTTTAAAACGAGAAACAAATCCTTAAATTCATCGGTGCTAGCGTGGTGAATCCAAGGTAAAGGATAGGCAATTAATTCACGGCGTGCTTCACCTGTTGGTAAACTTTGTACTTTAAAAACCTCTTTTAAGGTGTTTTTCTGCGTAACCTCAGTGGCTTCAACTAAACCATTAAATAAACGCAAAGCAGCGGCTTCAACCCTTAAATGAATCGTATCACTTTTAAAACGTTTACCATCAATAACATAAGTAACAGGTTGGCTGGCTTCAACTTTTACACTACTGCTTTTAATCAAACCTAAATACTTAGGTAAACGATTAACACTTAAAAAACCCAACATAGCAGAAGCAAATAAAAACCTAAGCGCCTGCAACATACTGCGTGGCGATAAGATAAGTAAATTAAATTGACGATCATCCGCCACCGCTTCATCAATCACCCGACGTGTAAAAGCACTAGCATCACCACGATCAACGGCGACCATACCCAAAGCCGCCGTTTCAAATACTTTTTCTTTGTCAGTGGTTAAAACAAAAGCCCTTAAACGCACTTTATTAAGTCCAGCCACTAAGCGCCTAAAACGCCGCCAACGTGAAACCAAGCTTTCTGAACGGTAAGCTGCACGCAAACCAAAAGGATCACCGATACTTACGGCATTAAAAACGGGCTGATCGTTGCAGTAGAGTTGATCGACCACCACAGGTTCGGCGTTAAAATTTAATTGAGCGATGGCCTTTTCTAAGTTAGAAGGTACTTTAAAACCCTTAGCAACTTCTTGCATTTCTGGGTGCGGCAACAAACCCAGCACCCAACCTTGGGCAATGGCTTGAGGGATAAACTGATAAAGCGCGGTGTCAGCTAACAAAGTAATGACTTGCGTTCCTTCAGGCCATGACAATGCCTCTGTTTTTTGCCAAACCTGAAGGATTAGCTGTTTGCCGCTGGGTAACTTATCACCCGATAAAAGCGGCAGAATTTTTTCCTGTACTCTGGCTTCACAAGCAGCATCGTAAAGCAGTATTAATTGCAGCATGGTGTTAAACTTTCCTTAGTGATTCTGTAACAATAATGCTGCAACGTCTTCTGGTGGTAAAGGACGCGCCAACAAATAACCTTGAATAAGGTGACAGCCAGCCGATTTAAGAAAATCTAATTGCTCTTGTGTTTCTACCCCTTCCGCTAGGGTCGTAATGCCTAACTCAGCAGCCATACGAATAATCAAATGAGCGATAACCACATCATCTTTACGATCAGGCAAACCATCCACAAAAGATTTATCAATTTTTAAAACATTTAAAGGCAAGCGACTTAAATAAGACAAGCTGGAATAACCCGTTCCAAAATCATCCAAAGCAATTCGAATACCCGAATTTTTTAACTCAGTTAAAATCGCTGTAGCTTCGTCTTGTGCCGTCATTAATAGTGTTTCAGTCACTTCCAATTCCAGCATTTCAGCCGGTAAGTTAAAAGTCTGCAACAGATTTTTAATCTCAGCGGGTAGCGTTTGATTAAGCTGTGCAGTAGAAAGGTTGACAGCAACGCTAATGCTAGGTAAACCTTGATCTTGCCAAGCACGCGCCTGAGCTAAAGCCGTACGCAACACCCAATTACCCAAAGCAAGAATTAAGCCGGTTTCTTCAGCTAAAGGAATAAACGCTAAGGGTTGAATTAAGCCTCTAATAGGGTGCCGCCAACGCACTAACGCTTCACAACCCATCATTTTTCCGGTGCTTAAATCCCACTGCGGCTGATAAACCAAAAACATCCCTTGTTCTTTTTCAATCGCTTTACGTAAATCGCTTTCTAGCTGCAAACGATCAATGACTAATTCGCCCATAGCACGGCTATAAAAACAGTAGCAATCACGCCCTCTAGCTTTCGCTTGATACATTGCAATGTCGGCATGACGCAAAAGCACATCTTGATTTGCACCATGTTCAGGGTACATAGCCACACCAATACTGGCAGTAACAATCAACTGATGCTGTTCAATTAAAATGGGTTCATGTATCGCAATCAGTAAGTTTTGTGCCAAATCAATCAAATTTTCATAACTACCGGCAGGCTCTATCAATAATACAAACTCATCACCGCCCATACGTGCTACAAACGATTCTTTCTGAACACACGCCTCCATACGACGGCCGACTTCTTGCAGAACCTTATCACCCAGAGCGTGCCCCAAAGAGTCATTAATATTTTTAAAACGGTCAACATCAATCACAAACAAAGCCAACTTATGCTGTTGAGCGACGGCTTTATCCATCGCTTCCATTAACGATTGCGCCATAAGCAAACGGTTAGGTAAATTAGTTAAAGGGTCTCGTTCAGCAAGCGTCTGCAAACGGCTTTGCTGCTCATCAATGCTTAATTGATAGTAGTTAATTAAACGCCCCAACCAGCGAGCATAAACAATGGCCGCTAACAGTGTAATCAACCCAATAACCAAAAAAGGCCAAATTAATACGGGAAATTCGTCTATAAACCCAACCAGCCAACCACGCTGTTGCGGTATATCGCTTAATACGTCATCACGGTAGCCAGCTGCAATCACCACCCAATTCGCTTCAGGTATACTAACGGCATAACCTAATTTATCATGCAAGCCGTCATACCCAGTACGATTCCATTGATATTCAATATAATCACCACCTTTTTTGGCAGCAGCTAAAAACTGTTGCACCACTTGCTGTTGATGTTTATCAACAAAAGAGGATGGCAGCTTACCCACATCGTTAATGGATGAAGTATGAGTCAATAAACGGCCGTCATCATCTAATATGGCTAAATAGCCACCACTCGGTAGCTTTAATCCTTCGGCTCGTATCAAGACTTCTTGACGTAACTGGTCTTCCATTTTATAGATATAATCACCACCACCAATCAGCCAATTATAGGGCTCAAATTGGCGTGCATAGGCAATTTTTTCAGCCATAACATCTGGTTGATCTGGGCGATACCAACGGTAGCTAGCATAACCTTGTTTATGTTCATTGCTGACGGAGTCAATTAAGTTACGCATAATATAAGTGCCAGCATCATCACGATTATCCCATAAAGAAGTACCTTCTAAAGTAGGATTTATCGGCAATAAAATACACTCACCCGCCATACTATCTATAAAAATATAACCACGACCTTGAGAAAACACGACATTTCTTAGTGTTTCAACAATCAGCTTTTTAATGTGCTGCTCAGATAGCACGTCTTTAGATGTGTTATAAATATTGGTAGCAACCGTGTGAGCCGCATTAACCTGTTCACGCGAAATATCTCGCAATAGTTGTTCTGCTTTACTAAACCGGTAAAGAAAATTTTCATGCATGGCTTCAGCTTCATACTTCATACGCTGTTGATACTTTTCTAGCTTTAATGCTTCTGCTGCTTGCTGCTGCCCCACAACAAGCTGATGTGCTCGTAAGCTTTCATAAATAACCAATCCAAAAGTCATAAACAACACACCGCCTAACAATCCAAAAACCATTAAGCGTGTTAATCGAGCAGGTGCAATCGAAGGCATGGTAACGTCCCATTTAATATTGACTTAACGCTTACTGGTATCAAGCAACTTAACCAAGTCTTCCATGTCTTCATTCGATAAGGCTTCTAATTCTTGCCTTATTGCTAAAACATCTTCGGGTAATAACTGTAAGCGTTCATAAACAGCCATTGGAATACGCGTTAATCCTTGCTCCCAACTGGGTTGCAGATATTGCTCAGCTAAATATAAAAGGTTGGCATATTTAAAATGCTTACCGGTATAACTTGGATTATGCTGCTGACGAATCGCAACACACATCTCATTAGGCAAATTCCAAGTCGTAAATAAATAACTGGCAATTTGCTCACGGGTAATGCCAAACAAAAAGCGCTCTAAATACATTGAAGGCACATGAGGATTCGCTTCTTGGTTACGGCAATACAGTGAAAAATGTGGTGGAAATACTTCAGCTAAAACCAAATAACCAAAGTTATGCAACAATCCCGCAAGGTAAGCCAATCCTACATAAGGCCGTGCCAAAGGCGGCATTTTTTTAACCATTTTCTCAACTAATAAAGCCCGCAGCAGTGCATCGCGCCAAAAATGTCGATGACCATGTACACCATCTTTGGGTAAACGAATTTGCCGCGATAAAGCCAAACCTAAAGCTAAGTTCATGGTCAGATCAAAACCCAGCACTCGAATCACCGCATCTTGAATAGAGCGAATACTGCCCGGCGCACCGTAATAGGGTGAATTTGCCCAACTAATCACTTGTGAAGCCAAGCTAGGATCCATTTCTATTACATTAGCCAATTCAGTCCCACTCACGTCTTGTTTAGATTTTAAACTTAAAAGGTGTTGTGAACTTAATGGCAAAGGCGCAATTTCAATTGATTCGCTTAATCGCGCCCTGACTCGCTGTTGGGTAATCGCTTCAACCGCAGAACGTATTTCAGTTTCGTCGCGGTGTGGATAATCTAAGTTAGGGCGTGTTTCGGTTAAAGGTATCGTAAATTCGTCTTGCTCTGCACCGGCTGCTTTAATCAATGCCAAGTATTCATCACAGGTAAAGCACAATAGTTTGCCTGGATCACCCGACTCAACAAATACTTTATCACCTTCAATAAAACGCAAATCGACACATAAAGGCATGGATAAAATGCCCGGCAAGGCAGGAATGGACTTTAGCTTCAAATCACGCAACAGCATTTGACGGTAATTGGGTGAACGCGCCCGCCAATCTGTGCCGCCAGAATTTAATTTTTGTAAATCAAGCAAACAATGGGCTGGGTAAACAGCCTGTAAATTAAAGCCATCAACGGCTTGTAAAAGTGTACTTCTAAGCAACTGATTAGGCTTTACTAAACTGCGTGAAACTAAACGCCGCACCAAGTCTTCATTGGTTAAATCTGTCAAACTATACGTTGGCTTTATTTGCATGGCACCTTGACCCATTGGCTGCTCCTTGGCTAACACTTGGACTTAATAATATTAAACAAGAAGCGAATAAATGCTTGACCCATTTACTTTAAAAAACTGATAAAACCATTGACCACAGAGTAAAGGTTAGGCGTAATAAAGTCGACCTAAGGCTTGTGGGTTAATCATGCGAACCCTCGACTAAACCTGTGCAAAACGCACCTGATCGCCGCGCCAACGGGTAAGCAATCGCTGCGCTTGTTCAGGTGCTTGCTCTAATAATCTTTGTGCTATTGGACGTAAGCCGATTAATAAATCAGCATCACGTTTTAAGTCAGCAATACGCAATGCTATTTCACCCGTTTGGCGGGTGCCTAACAGTTCACCTGGCCCACGAATGTCTAAGTCCTTTTGTGCAATTAAAAAACCATCATTGGTTTCACGCATAACCTGTAAACGTTCGCGCCCCTGTGCAGAAAGGGGCGGATGATAAACCAAAACACAAAAACTTGCTGTAGAACCGCGTCCTACACGCCCTCTTAACTGATGCAGCTGAGCTAAACCTAAACGCTCGGCATTATCAATAATCATTAAACTGGCATTGGGCACATCCACACCCACTTCAATAACCGTGGTAGCCACCAATAGCTGATACGCATTTTCCTTAAAAGCATTCATAACAGCCGCTTTTTCAGCAGGCTTTAAACGCCCATGCACCAAGCCTATTTTCAACTCAGGTAAGGCTTCACGCAACGCTTTAGCAGTTACTTCAGCGGCTTGGCACGCTAAAGCTTCAGACTCGTCTATTAACGTACACACCCAGTAGGCTTGCCGACCGTCTAAACAAGCATGACGTACCCTTTCAATCACCTCATTCCGACGTGCATCAGGCAAAACCAAGGTTGTTACTGGTTGCCTGCCCGGTGGTAGCTCATCAATAATAGAAATGTCTAAATCAGCATAAGCACTCATTGCCAAGGTACGTGGAATCGGCGTTGCAGTCATCACCAACTGATGTGGTAAAAACTGTCCTTGCACGCCTTTATCGCGTAAAGCTAAGCGTTGATGCACACCAAAGCGATGCTGTTCATCAATCACCACCAAAGCCAAGCGATGAAAATTAACACCTTCTTGAAACAAGGCGTGCGTGCCAATTAATAAATGAATATCGCCCACAGCAAGGCTAGCCAATAAGGTTTCACGCGTTTTACCTTTCATTCGCCCTGTTAACCAACCAACCTTTAAACCTAGTGGTGCAAACCAAGCGGTAAGGTTTTGAAAATGCTGCTCGGCTAACAACTCAGTCGGTGCCATCAGTGCGGCTTGATAACCAGCAGTAATCGCACGCAAACAAGCTTGCGCGGCAACCAGTGTTTTACCTGAACCCACATCGCCTTGCACCAAACGCAACATAGGGTGAGGAAGCTGTAGGTCATGAAAAACTTCTGCACAGACACGCTGCTGGGCGTTGGTCGGCGTAAAAGGCAGGTTAGCCAAAAAACGTTCCTCAATCGAAATGTCATCAGCCACTTGGTAGGGCAGCAAAGGACAAGCGCCTTGGGAACGACTTTGCTGGCGCAAAGCCAACATACCTAACTGTTGCGCCAGCAATTCTTCTAAAGCTAACCGGCGTTGCGCTGGATGCAAACCACTTTCTAACAACACCAAATCAGCATTAGCCGGCGGCTGATGCAAATAATACAAGGCATCTATAAGCCTTGGAAAGCCTTCGGCTTGTTGCAAGGTTTGCTGAACATCTAAAGGTAATAATTCTTCAACGGGGTTATTCGCCAAAAACCCCAAGGCCTGCTGCACCAGTTGACGTAAGCGCTGCTGCTGAAAACCTTCAGTAATCGGATAAACAGGTGTTAAACGCGGGGCTAAATCAGGCGCTGCAAAGTCTTGGTTAAATGCTTTAAATTCGGGGTGATACATTTCTAACCCCGTTGCACCGGATCTAGCTTCACCATAACAGCGCACTCTGTTACCCGTTTCTAACTGCTTTTGCATTGCTGCTGAAAAGTGAAAAAACCTTAAACCCAGCATTCCTGTTGCATCACGAATACGCACTAACAAACTACGTCGCTTTCCTAGCATAATCTGGCTGCCGACCACTTCACCTTCAACAACAGCCCTGCTGCCTAGGTTTAAACTGCCTAATGCACTAATCTGGGTACGGTCTTCATAACGCAGCGGAAGGTGAAAGAGTAAGCCTTGTAAGTCTTCAATGCCTAGGCGTTGCAGCTTTTCTTGCAATGCTTTACCCACACCGTTTAATTCGGTTAAAGCTAAATCATGCAACAGCGCAGACATAGCCGACTAAACCAATTTAAGCTGGGCTACCGCCTGCACCAATGCTTCTATGGCTTTAGGGCGAGGAAAACTAGCACGCCAAGCTAAAGCGACAGTCCGCGAGGGAGCCGGTGCTGCAAAAGGACGACTGACCAAGACATCAGGCGCATAGTGGTTCATGCCAATCGCCGAAGCAGGTAAAACAGTAATACCCAAACCCGAAGCCACCATATGACGAATGGTTTCTAACGAACCACCTTCAGCAATCAATCCTTGCTGTGGATCTTTAAAATTAGCTTCTAGCGCTGGGCAAGCTTCAATCACTTGATCCCTAAAACAGTGCCCTTCACCTAACATTAATAATTTTTGGCTAGGCAAGTCATTAATAGGGATTTCGGCACGCGTAGCCCAAGCATGACTTTTTGGTAAAAGCACTTCAAAAGGTTCGCCATACAGTTCACGGGTAACAACATCCGTTTCTGTAAACGGCAGTGCAATAATAATCGCATCTAACTCACCTGAACGCAGTTTGCGGCGCAGCACAGCAGTATAATTTTCTTCTATATACAAAGGCATTTCTGGCGTTAAACTTTGTAATTTAGGAACAAGGTGTGGGAAAAGATAAGGCCCAATCGTATAAATAGCACCTAAACGCAACGGTGAAGTTAATTGGTTTTTACCTTGCTGCGCTAGTTCTTTAATGATCGCTGTTTGCTCTAAAACTTTACGCGCTTGTTCAACAACTTTTTTACCAATGGGTGTTAATTGTACGGCACTTTTACTACGTTCAAACAAAGCAACACCTAACTCATCTTCTAATTTTTTTACCGCTACGCTTAACGTTGGCTGGCTAACAAAACAACGCTCTGCAGCGCGACCAAAATGCCGTTCTTGTTCCAGCGTAACAATGTACTTAAATTCCGTTAGCGTCATAAATCCTACCTGCTGGGTTTTGATAAGTTATTGTAGAAAGTATGGTGCATTGATTTTAATAATCAAGCAAAGTATTTTTAAGCTTATAAAGCTATGACTAAGCGCTGCTGAATCGCTGCCAAAATACCTTGAGCATCTAACCCGCAATCTGCCAGTAATTCTTGCTGCGAACCTTGATCGACCCAAACATCAGCAAAACCTAGATTAAGCAATTTAGGCTGTAAATTTTGGCTGGCATAAAACTCATTAATCGCACTGCCCACACCGCCCATAATGGCATTTTCTTCAAGGGTTACTAACAGCTCATGGCTGGCGGCTATGTCTAATAACAGTGGTTCGTCTAAAGGTTTTACAAAGCGCAAATTCACTAGCGTTGCATCCAACTGTTCTGCCACTATTGCTGCTGTTGCCACCATACTTCCTAAAGCCAGAATCGCCACTTTTTTACTCTGTTGTTTACTCGCCTTGCGCCTAACTTCTGCTTTACCAATGGGTAGGCAAGTTAAGGTTTGTTCAACAACAACACCTGGCCCAGTACCACGCGGGTAACGCACGGCGGCAGGGCCGTTATATTGATAACCTGTCGTCAACATTTGACGGCATTCATTTTCATCTGCCGGCGCCATAATTAGCATACTTGGCACACAACGTAAAAATGAAAGGTCTAAAGTACCGTGGTGCGTTGGGCCATCTTCACCCACAACACCGGCACGGTCGATAGCAAACAGTACGTCTAAATTTTGTACTGCCACATCGTGAATCAGCTGGTCATAAGCCCTTTGTAAAAAAGTAGAATAAATAGCCACAACTGGCTTCATGCCTTCACACGCCATGCCCGCAGCCAGCGTAACTGCGTGTTGTTCAGCAATGGCAACATCAAAATAGCGATTAGGGTATTCGCGTGAAAACCGAATCATGTCTGAGCCTTCACGCATCGCCGGAGTAATGCCTAATAAACGTTTATCAACCGCAGCGGTATCACACAACCACTGCCCAAATACATTCGAGTATTTAGGCAGCTTAACTTTTTGCAGGGGTTTAGCAGCAGGTTTAGCGGCAGCTTGCTCGATTTCTGGCTTGGTTATTTTTTCTAGCTGGCTCAATGCATGATAACCAATCGGATCAGCTTCAGCAGGCATAAAACCTTTGCCTTTTTTAGTCACCAAATGCAGAAATTGCGGGCCTTTTAAATGCTTTAAACTTTTTAACGTTTTAATCAGTTCTGGCAAATCATGCCCATCAATCGGGCCAATGTAATTAAAGCCCAGCTCTTCAAACAATGAACTAGGGCCAATAAAAGACTTCACCTGCTCTTCGGTTTTAAGCGCCAGCTCCCAAGCCAAAGGCAATTTAGACAACACACGGCGACTGCCTTCACGCAGCTGATTAAAGGGTTCACTGACCAGCAAACGCGCCAAATAAGTGGCTAAGCCGCCGATGTTTTCTGAAATCGACATTTCATTATCGTTCAAAATAACCAGCAAATTAGGCTGTAAATGCCCAGCGTGGGTTAGGGCTTCAAACGCCATACCCGCTGTCATCGCACCATCGCCAATCACCGCAATGCTGCGGCGTTTACTGCCTTGTGCTTTAGCAGCAATAGCCATACCTAAAGCCGCACTAATCGAGGTGCTAGAATGCCCCACCCCAAAGGCATCGTAAGCAGATTCACTACGCTTAGGAAAAGCAGCTAAGCCATTTTTTTGGCGAATGGTTAGCAAAGCATCTTTACGACCAGTTAAAATTTTATGCGGATAAGCTTGATGCCCAACATCCCAAACAATACGGTCTTCAGGCGTATCAAATACGCTGTGCAGCGCAACCGTTAATTCGACCACGCCCAAACCAGCACCAAAGTGACCACCGGTTTGGCTAACACTCCACAACAGCCATGCCCGTACTTCGCGTGCCAACAAAAGTAATTGACGTTCTGAAAAATTTTGTAAATCCGCCGTCTGCTGAAGATTATCAAGCAAAGGCGTGAGGGGTGCTTGCGTGGGTAGGGCATCAAACATGAATTAAATTGCTCATTAAAAATTACGGTTAATCGACCAGTTTGCTAGCTCAACTAGGCTGCTCCATTCACCCGATAAATTATTCAAACGATCACAGGCTTGTTTAACTAATGCTTGCGCGTGTTGCTCTGCACCTTCAACCCCTAACAAACTTGGATAGGTGGCTTTATGTAATAACGCATCAGAGCCGGTTTTTTTGCCTAGCGTGGCTTCGTCACCTTTAATGTCTAATAAATCATCTTGCACCTGAAAAGCTAAACCCAAAGCAGTAGCATAAGCATCTAAAGTCTTTAAAATATCCACATTAGCGCCAGCCACCAAAGCACCCATACGCACCGCAGCACGAATCAACGCACCCGTTTTGTGGCTGTGTAAACGCTGTAATTCTTCTAGGCTAAGCAGCTTACCTTCACCCTGTAAATCCAGCATTTGTCCCGCTACCATGCCTTGCGTTCCACTGGCTTGTGCTAACGTCTTTACCAGCGCTAAAGCGGCGGGTTGCTGTTCATCAGCTAAGGCTTCAAACGCCAAAGTTTGTAAGGCATCGCCTGTTAAAATGGCAGTAGCTTCATCAAAAGCTTTATGGCAAGTCGGACGACCACGGCGCAAATCATCATCATCCATAGCCGGTAAATCATCATGTACCAACGAATACGCATGAATTAATTCAACCGCCATCGCAGGGCGATCACAATACGTTAAATCGGCACCTAATGCCTGACCCGTGGCATAAACCAATAACGGGCGCAGGCGTTTGCCACCATTTAACAAGCTGTACTGCAACGCTTCTTGCAGCCGTTCGCTAGTGCCTGCTGTTGCAGTTAAAAACTTATCTAAAGCCATATCAACACGTGTTGAATAAAGCTTGGTTAATTGTTCTAGCTGCATTAAAGCGTTCCTAACTGAGGCTTAAAATTGGTTGGCTTAAAATCAATCAACTCAAAACTGGCTTGCCCCTTTTGCTCTTGTAGGCTGAATACGCGCTGTTCGGCTTGAGCAAGCTGTTGCTGGCACAAGCGCGTTAGGCGTACACCGTCTTCGTAAGCCTGCAAGGAGGCGTCTAAACTAAACTCGCCTGCTTCCATACTCGTCACCAATGTTTCTAGCTGTTGCATCAATTGTTCAAAGTTAAGCGACTCTGTACTCAAGGGGATTTTCCTTTAACTATCCAGCATCTTGCCTGGATTCATAATTTTGTTGGGATCAAAAGCTTGCTTAATGGCTTTCATATACAAAATTTCTTCTGGGCTACGGCTAAAATGTAAAAAATCTTTTTTAACCAAACCTACCCCATGCTCTGCAGAAACACTGCCACCAAACTGTTGCGTAATTGTAAAAACTTTTTCGCTAACTAAATGGCATTTTTCAAAAAACTCTGCTTGATCCATTACTTTAGGTTTTAAGATATTTAAGTGTAAATTACCGTCACCAATATGACCGAACCAGACTATCTCAAAACCTGGGTAAGTCTCTTCAACAAAGGTATCAACAGCTGTTAAAAACTCAGGTACTTTAGAAACGATAACAGACAAATCATTTTTATAAGGCGTTTCGTGGCTAATGGTTTCAGAGATAAATTCACGCAAACTCCACAAGTTTTGGAGCTGTGTTTCGTTTTGGCTAATCACACCGTCTTCAACCCAGCCAGCTTCCATACATTGTTCAAACAACTGCATTGCCAAATCCATAACACCTTCGTTTTCTGCTTCAAACTCTAATAACGCGTAATAAGGCATTGCCGTTGCAAAGGGGCGTTGCAATGGGTGGTGAGCGGTCACTTTAGCTAACGCATTTTCAGAGAAAAACTCAAAAGCCGTTAAATCCATAGCGCCTTGAAACGTTTTAAGTACATCCATTACGGCGGTCATATTGGGTACGCCCAACACCATAACGGTTAGATTTTTAGGCACACGGGTTAGCTTAATCGTCGCTTCAGTAATAATGCCTAATGTACCTTCAGCACCAATAAATAAATGGCGCAAATCATAGCCAGTATTGTTTTTTATCAAACCTTTATTTAGGTTTAAAATTTCGCCTTTACCCGTCACAACGGTTAAACCCAACACCCAATCACGCGTCATGCCATATTTAATAACTTTAATACCACCGGCATTAGTCGCAATGTTACCGCCAATTTGACTAGAACCAGCTGAAGCAAAGTCAACCGGATAATACAAACCTTGCTCTTGGGCAAAGTGCTGTAGCTGTTCAGTAATCATCCCAGCCTGAACAGTCACGCTACGGTCAATGGCGTTAAATTCAACTACCTTGTTCATATAGTCCATCACAATCACTAGCTCGTTATTAGCCGCAACTGCACCTGCAGAAAGCCCAGTACGACCACCCGAAGGCACTAGCGCAATGTTTTTTGCATTGGCAAATTGCACAATTTTTTGCACATCTTCTGTCGTACGAGGAAAGGCAATGGCACGTGGTTTAGGTGCATGAATTTTGGTCCAATCACGACCATAAATGTCCAGAGCTTCGCCATCTAGGCGCACTCTTTCTTCTCCAATTAAAGCTTCAAGGGCTAATTTGATTTGCTCAGGGGTCATCTTGGTGGCTCTTTATCAAGTAAATACTGGGTCATAAATTGAATAAAATGCAACTTAAAGAAGCACTAAATTCATCTAGGTAATCTTTGTCTGGGGGCTGCAACTTATGGTTGTTATGGTAACATAGCTGGGTTAAGGCTGGCTTGTCTGGCCATATTTTTTCCACCTCAAGTAGCCTCCTAATTAGTGCTGCTACCATCAGGACATTAACCGCTCATGCCTAAAACCTCACTTGATAAAAGCAAGATTAAAATTCTGCTGCTTGAAGGCGTTCATCAGTCTGCCGTCGACAACTTCAAAGCCAGTGGTTATACCAACATAGAGTATCACCCTAAATCTTTATCTGAAGCTGATTTACTGGTAGCCATTGAAGATGCTTACTTTGTTGGTATTCGTTCACGCACCCAACTCACTGAAACTGTCTTTGCTGCAGCTAAAAAGCTAGTAGCAGTTGGCTGTTTCTGCATTGGCACGAATCAAGTAGAGCTTTATTCTGCACTCATACGTGGCATTCCTGTTTTTAACGCGCCTTACTCTAATACACGCTCCGTTGCTGAACTTGTATTAGCCCAAACCATTATGCTGATGCGTGGCATTCCACATAAAAGCCGTGAGTGCCATAACGGTGGTTGGATTAAATCGGCTGAAGGCAGCTATGAAGTGCGCGGCAAAAAATTAGGTATCATAGGTTATGGCAACATTGGCTCGCAGCTATCTGTTCTCGCAGAAAGCTTAGGTATGCAAGTGCTTTATTACGACGTAGTAACCAAGCTAGCAATGGGTAATGCTCGCCAAGTTGCTACTTTAGATGAACTACTTGCAGAATCAGACGTGGTTTCTTTACACGTACCAGAACTGGATTCAACCAAGTGGATGATTGCTGCTGAACAACTGGGCAAAATGAAAACCGGCGCACATTTAATCAACGCTTCGCGTGGTTCTGTTGTGGTCATTGAAGACCTAGCCGATGTATTAAAATCGGGGCATTTAGCCGGTGCAGCAATTGATGTTTTCCCTGTTGAGCCGCGCGGTAACGATGATGAATTTGTTAGCCCATTGCGTGGCTTAGACAATGTAATTCTAACTCCACACATTGGCGGCTCCACGTTAGAAGCCCAAGAAAATATTGGCAAAGAAGTGTCTGAAAAGCTGATTCGTTACAGCGACAACGGCACAACAACTTTTGCCGTAAACTTTCCTGAAGTGGCTTTGCCTGCTCACCCTAACAAACACCGTTTACTGCACATTCACGAAAACATTCCTGGTGTTTTGTCAGAAATTAACCGTGTTTTATCAGAAAATGGCATTAACGTTAGCAGCCAATACCTACAAACCAACGAAAAAGTAGGTTATGTCGTGGTTGATGTTGATCGTCAAGATAGCCTACAAGCCTTAGAAGCGTTAAAAGATGTGAAAGGCACTGTGCGTAGCCGTGTATTGTTCTAAGCATTAACAACAAATAACCACTACAAAAAAACCGCAGCGGTTAATACGTCTGCGGTTTTTTATTTTCTATGGTCAAAGAAAATCACACTTCAGTTTGATAAGCCTTGTAGCGTGGTGTTACTTTTTTCATATAATTTTTTGTTTCAGCATAAGGCAGGCTGCTAACTAACTTATTATAAACCTGCTGCGGAGTCATTTTATTAATGGTAACAGCAGCTTTAGTGACGCTTGTTCCTGCACCAAACGCTTTAGCTACATTACCAGAACCAGTATTGTAAGCAGCAATAACGCAATAAGTACGGCTTTCTGGATTTTCAATTTTTGAAAGGTAACGGTAATAAAGAATATTTAAATAAGCACAACCCATTTTTATATTGTTTTCGCTGTTATACAGGTAAGAAGGCGCTAATAAACGCTGCTTACCATACACCTTTTCAGAAGCATCTTTACCCGCCGAATTAGGCACTATTTGCATTAAACCATAAGCCGGTACGTGTGATTTTGCCATAGGGTTAAAGGCACTTTCAGAATGCATAATGGCAAAAACTAAGGCAGGATCAATTTTTTCTTGAGCCGCGTATTTAAGCACTAAAGGTTTAAATTGTTCTGACTTTTTACTGATATTGGTTGGATTCAAAGGAATACTAAACGCAAACACCTTTTTACCTGACTGGGGTGTGCTGCGCGTACTGCCTTCAGCACTTTTCAGTGCTTCATTAACTACCGCTACTACTTGCTTTTTAGTCGGATTAGCAATGCCAGTTAATACATCCGAAATTAACGGTTCATTTTTTACTTGGGCTGTTTCTTGATGCGTTATTTCTTTAGCAACACGCTTTTCAATATTTTGGATTAATGTATCGTTTTTATAAGCTTCTTTCACCGTCGAGTCAGCAATTTGCAACATGGCTTCACGCAGCTTAGTACCCACGCCTTTGGCTGCATTATCATCAACCAATTCAACCGTTATTGCGCCTTTTTCATAATCAATAATGGTTCGTGATTTTAAATCATCTGAATACTGTACCAAGACAGTGGGCGAGCCAACATTATCATCGCCCCAAACTTTTTTAACTTTACCTTGGTAACTATCAAACTCTTCAGCAACGGCTTTTTTATACGCTGCAAAATCGCGGTCTAGCTGAGCTTTATAATTACTAAAACCATCATTTTGTTGCTTTTTAAAATCTTCAAAACTAGGCGAGGCTGCAACAATAGGGTTTAAAGGAAAAAGCACTGAAACCGCACCAAGTCCTTGTAAAAATCGTCTTCTATCCATCTAACACACACCTATTTTTTAAATTTTATTAATACAAGATTAACATAGAATAATCAGGCAGCTGCACTGCCCGATTATTACTTTATTGCTTACTTCTTAGATTACTGAAACTGAGCATCTAGCTGCTTATCTAACTCATCCAATGATTGCTTAGCTTGAAACTGCTGCCAAAGTGCTTCTTCATTACGTAAAGAAGTTTTCACACTGTCTTTAATGGCTGCAGAATCCGTAACACCAATTAATAGCACCAAGCTACCATCTGGCGCAATCCAGCGCTTTAGTTGACGGCTGCCTTCTAGCGTTTGCTTAGAAATTTGACGTGAAATATTTTCAAAATTAGCTTCATAAGTTTGGCTATCACCTGCACCCGTTGCACGCGACCAGTTAGTTAATAAGTTTTGAACTTTAACTTGGGTTTGACGTGCCAACTCATCACGGCCATTAGCTAATGCCATAGTGCGCTGCATATTATTATCACGCGCAACATTAGGCTTAGCTTCACCAACTGCTGCCATGCCGCCTTCAATCGTTGGGTTGCAGTACCATTCAGGTGCTTGCGTACCCGTTTTATATTCACAATGCTCGACGAATGAAGAGTCTTGCGTAGTACCAGCGCCACCGACACAGCCGGTCATTACAGCAAAAGTAACGGCAATGGCTGATAGAGAGAAAATATTCTTTTTCATGCATTTTCCTTATTAAAGTCACTTAGTTAGTTATTATTTCATTATTAAAGGTTTTGGTACAGGCTTTCAATCAAAGATTCAGCCAACTTCTGTGCTAATTCTTCTACAGCTTTATTGCTAGCAACACTTGCCTCGGATGATACTGTTCGAGTGGTTGCATTTATAACATGTAAAGTACGTTTCTCTGCAGAGTTTATTTGAGTGCTAGCACTGGCATCAACATAATTCAAACCTTTGCGCTCTACTCTGCTACTTTTTAATTGCATAACAAGGCGTAGGTCTGGCTGGCTATTAACTAAATTAAAACCTAGATCAGTTAAAGCACTGGCTAACTTAGGTTGTAATGCTTGTGCTGCCTGAGTTTCTGCTTGTAGCTGAATACCCAAACTAGCTAACAGTTGAGCAATTTCAACTTCAATGTTTTCGACAGTTTGCCGTCTTGCTGCGTCTACCTGTGTCGCAGCACCTAAAAAAGTTAACTGTTCTAGTAACTGACGGCGTTCAACAAGTTCTTGCAAGCTAGGTTTTACATAGCGCACCCTGTCTAACTTGGCCGCAGTAGCTAAAGTACCTCGCTGAACAATACGGCTTTCTAGCTGGGCTAATTGCTTTAAAAGCTGTTGAGCGGCAGCGCTTGTATCGAGTTCTGCTAAGGCCCAAGCAGCCTTATTTTGTTCATCAACCCAGGTTTCTGTTACTTTAATGCCGCTTAATTCAACAGCAGCGGTTTTGCTGCTTATTTTTTGGTTTAAGTTTTCTTGTAGTTTGGTGTCACCCTTAAATTGCATGGTGGCACTTTTGCTGTAATCGGTTGAACTGCTTATTTCAACACGAATACCCGCTAACAAGTCTGCTTTTGCTTTTTCTCTTGCTGTTTCTAATGCATTTGCCGAACGACCATAAACCTCAGAACTAGCTACGCCATAAGCGTAGCCTGAACGTCTTGGTGGATTATTCACCCAGTCGGGCTGAATATTAACAGCAGCAGCGCTACTAAGCTGGCTTGCACTAATATCCATAGGCTGGAGGTTGTTTGTATTACAACCAACCAAACTAAAAGCAGTTAAAGCCAAGCCTAATAGTAAATAAGACGGTTTATTTAACATTGTTTAAAATCCGAATTTGCTACGCTGCTGGTGTTTTTGTAATTTCTTCTGACCCATCCAAACCTGTTTACCCGTTTGAATATCAATAAGGGTTAAGTCAATTTGATAGTTAGTTACTCGCGTGCCATCTAGCTGATCAACCCAAGAGTCAATCGAGCCTGATAAAGCAAAGTTAGCACCCTGTTCAGCCGCTAGCTTAGCTGCGGTATCGGCAGTGGCATTAAACTCTTGGTCTTTACGTTCATCGCGTAAAGCATCGCGCACATCGCCACCGGCAACAAAGTCAACACGACCAGAACGAATCATGGCGCGACGTAAATCGTTAATAAAAGTTTCGACTGAAATGTGTTCGTGTGAGCGGTTACGCACGCCCATAACAATGACTGTCGGTTGACGATTACGTTTCTGATTCGCTTCTGCCCAGCGAGTAATCCAAGGGAAAGATAACATGTCGTCGATCATTTCTTCAGAAACTAAGCGCGAGTCAGTAGCATTCCAGCGGTCGGTTAAGGCCACTTCTTGTGAGGCATCTAAACGCTGCACTTTAGTACCACCACAGCCCGTTAAAGCCAAGACAGAAAAGCTTGCAACTAGCACTAAAGCTTTAAAGGTAAAGTTTGATTTATTCATTTGATTCTCCTTTGGAAGTAACATCGATAGTCTGCTCATTTTTAACCAGCTCAACTTTATTTTTACTACGAACTTTCTCAACAATTTTAGGTATAGGCTGATTTGGATCAACAGCAAAAGTACGCATTCTAACAAGGCGCACTTCGCCTGCTTTAATTTTAACTTCTTCAATTTGCTCTAGTTGAAAACCATCAGCGTCACTTATTAACTTAAGTTGATAATCACCTGCTGGTAAATTGGTACGCAAAGTACGTATTTCATAAGGTAAAGATAACCAAGAGCGAGTATCGGCTGATGTACTAGCACCTGCTGCTAGGGCACAAATTTGGGCCGGTGCGCCAGCTTGAATACAGAGTGTTAAACGCAATGCTTCTACAGCCATAGCATTATTCAACTCGGATCCAGCACCCACTAAATGTTGCGCCATAGCCAAGCCAGAAATACTATCGGCTAAGATTAAATCGCCTTTACTTTCACCATCAATCTCTAACCTACTTTTACCAATAGATAAGTCTTCATAATAAAGCAGAGGCACGCTTAAGCGTATACCAATACTTGACATAACTTGAAGAAGACCCAAAGATTCTAGCGTTGAATTTAGAGCCTTGGGAATGGATGTGGTTTTTTCATGATTTGAATTTAGCAAACTGACATAATCTTTAGCTCTGATTTTTTCAACAGCATTTAACAGACCTTTGTCTGCGTACATGTAATAAAACCAAGCTAATTGATAAGCTTTTTCTTTAGGTGTACCTATAGGAACAGGACGAACAACCAACTTATTATCTTCAATGGTTGTCCAAAGATTCAGTTCGCCACGAGGTGCAATCATATCGACTTCTTGAACAATAACTAATTGTCCCTTGCCTTTAGTCGATAAGTTCAGTTCTTGACGCTTAGCCGGACTAAGTTTGTTAGTTGCAATTCTGCTCCAGCGTCTATCACCTTTTGCTTTAAGCATACGAGCAGTATCAAACCAAGCTTGACTAACCATATCAGTGCTTAAGCTGTATTGTTTAACATAGCCTTGCTCATATAGTTTTGCAGCACGCTCATAACTAACCCGCGCAGAATCTATTTCACCCATTTTTTCAAACAGGGTTGCTATTACATAGTGACTAAAAGCATTGTCCCTAAAAATCAATTCTTTAGGGTTAATTACTTCACCGTTAAGCTCGGCATAAATCTGTTGAAATTTGTACAGTAGTGACTTTTTTTCTTCTTTTGCTATTTCGTAATCACCGACCTTAAACACATTCTCATCTAATAAAAGTATTGCACGGCGCGCTTCTATGCGGGCAGAATCTAATAGCGTTTGTGTTTCTTGGCGTGAAGTAGTGGCTTCAGCTAAATAAAAATAATTAAGCATTTTAAAATAGTTGATATAAACCCGCTCAATAATATTGCCGCGGTAGGTAGTCAGGCTTGCATTAGCACTAGCCCGCACAGCTAGGTCTCCAAAGCTAACAGTATAAAGCTCATCGGCTAGCTTGTCGGCAGTGTCTAAATGCTTAAGGCTAACTCGATAATTACCTTTAAGCTGATTAACAACACCTAGCTCAACCTCTTTTAGAAGCTGATTACGCTCAGCTTCTAAAAGTAGATTAATCTCATCTGCAGCAGCGGCATATTCACCATAGCGCATCAGTGTTTTTGTCTCTTCCATTTTATTAGAATGGCTTGCACAACCCGAAACAAGCACCAGCGCAAAGCAGGTTAACACTGCCCTTGCTATTTTTTCTTTAAACATTGCCACACCCTATGTAGTTTTTTATTTTTATAATATCAATAGCTTTTTATTTCTTTTTCTAATCTACGTCCAGCAGCATCCGTTTCTCTTTGCGCTCGATCAATAGCTTCACGCTTCTTTTGCTCTTTGTAGACAGCATGCTTCTCTTTTTCAACAGGACTCAATCCAGAACAACCAGTTAAAAAAACAGCCATTGTTAGTGCTAAGGCAACCCATATTTTATTCATTTTTCTCTCTCTTATTAATGTTAACTAACCATTGATCTAAGCAATCAAATACCTGTAAACGTTGAGCTTCTCCATCATTTAGTAGCTGATGGGCACCTTCCTTAATAATTTTAGTAACGGCTTGAGGCAACAACTTATGCAAGACACCTAAATTATATTGCCAATCAACCGTAGAGTCTGCATCTCCCTGTATAATTAATGCCTCGACACTATTTGGTTTAGTGCTTTCTATCTGTTTTATCCAGCGCCCTAATGCAATGATCCATGCTAAAGGCAGTTGCTTACTTTGCAAACAATCTTGCTGCTGAACAAATTTTAAAAATGCAGTGTCATTTGAATTAACAGTGAATTTTCTAGGTAAGTTTTTGATAAACAAACGCGGCAACCATAACCATTTAGCTAACTTAGTCTGCCAAGCTACAGGTCTAATAAGCGGCGCAAATAATACCGTAGCATCAAATTTATTCACTGTTAGTTGGTGCTCAAGTGCAATAGCACCCCCCGTTGAAAAACCACTTAATAACCAAGGTTTAGGCATATTATTAATCGTTAAAATTTCAATTAATGCAGTCAGTATTTTTTGATAATCAGTAAAACTATTAATACTAGCGCGTTCGCCACTGGATAAACCATGTCCCAGTAAATCAATTGTCAAATAGTATAATTTATTTTTTAATGCCCAGCGCTGTAAAGAAGGATAGCTAGCACCGTGATCATAATAACCGTGTAAATGTACTAAAGTGCCCTTAGCGCTTTCATTAACACATCCAGTCGGTTGAAAAGCTTGTGTCCATAAACGTTCTTGGTTAAGTATTACCCAACCTGCGCGTGCTTTAGCCATGCCACTTTGGTGTTTATTATTTGCTAATTGGTAAAAGTTTAAATAAGCAGCATAATCTTTGGGTAAATGCTCCATCCATTTTGCTTGAAAAAAAGTTGCCGGCCAAAGCCTAAGCCTTACCTTAAAATCCGCGCATTGCATTCACTGCTCCTTAAATAGAACAAATTTTTGTTAAAAATTTACAACACATCTTCACCTAAAGGTAGGATGTATTTCCTAATAAATTGCTGTATCTTCTTAACATCAAAAAATTGTAGCACTCTGTAATTTTACTACATTAAACAAAACGTTAACTGCTGTTTTATAGCAAAATTAATAGCATCTACACTTTAGTTAACTTAACTGAGCCAAGAGGCGATTTACATGACTGATCGTGTTCAAGCCGGCGGACTTCAAGTCGCCAAAACGCTTTATAACTTTATTAATGAACAAGCCATTTTAGGTAGCGGAATTACAAGTGACGCTTTTTGGGCTGGACTAGACGCACTGGTTCACGAGCTGGCACCTAAAAATATTGCGCTATTACAAAAGCGTGATGCGCTACAAGCCAAAATTGATGCTTGGCACCAAGCTAACAAAGGTGCGTTTGATTTTACTGCTTACAAAGCCTTTTTAACTGAAATTGGTTATTTACAGCCAGAAGGCGAAGATTTCCAAGCCAGTACCGCTAAAGTTGATACTGAAATTGCCCTGCAAGCTGGCCCGCAATTAGTTGTGCCTATTACTAATGCACGTTTTGCGCTAAATGCAGTGAATGCGCGCTGGGGTAGTTTGTATGATGCGCTTTACGGCACCGATGCACTACCCGAAGATAACGGCGCTGATAAAGGCCCAGGCTATAACCCTGTGCGTGGCGAAAGAGTGATTGCCTTTGCTCGTGACTTTTTAGATCAAAGTGCGCCACTTGAAGGCGCTAGCCATAAAGATGCAGCTGGTTACACACTAGTTGACGGTCAATTAAGCGTTAGCTTAAAAGATGGCAACACCACTAACCTAAAAACAACCGGCCTAAAAAATCCTGCTCAGCTTAAAGGTTTTACTGGCGAAGCGAACAAGCCAAGCAGCCTACTGTTAGAAAACAACGGTATGCACTTTGAAATTCAAATCGACCCTAACCACCATATAGGCCAGGTTGATGCTGCTGGTGTTAAAGACGTTCTAATGGAAGCCGCACTAACCACCATTATGGACTGTGAAGATTCAGTTGCAGCGGTAGATGCTGAAGACAAAACCCTTGCTTACAGCAACTGGTTAGGTTTAATGCAAGGTAACTTAGAAGAGCCTGTTTCTAAAGGCGGTAAAACTTTTACTCGCACCATGAACACCGACCGTGAATACACCAACCCTCAGGGTGAAAGCTTCACGCTACCGGGTCGTTCGCTAATGTTTATTCGTAATGTGGGTCATTTAATGACCAATCCTGCGATTCTGCTAAAAGATGGTTCAGAAATTCCAGAAGGCATTATGGACTGTGCAGTAACGGCGCTAATCGCTAAGCATGACTTGTTAGGTAAAAACCAACTAACTAACTCTCGCACTGGCAGTATGTACATAGTTAAACCAAAAATGCACGGCCCAGAAGAAGTAGCGTTTGCTGATGAGCTGTTTGGCAAGGTTGAAGACCTGCTTGACCTAGAACGCTTTACCCTAAAAATGGGCATTATGGATGAAGAACGCCGTACTACGGTAAACCTAAAAGCCTGTATTCGTGCTGCTAAAGACCGCGTTGCTTTTATTAACACTGGTTTCTTAGACCGTACCGGCGATGAAATGCACACCTCGATGGAAGCGGGTCCAATGATTCGTAAAGGCGATATGAAAGCAGCCAGCTGGATTCATGCCTACGAACAGTGGAACGTGGATATTGGCCTAAGCACTGGCTTAAAAGGCCGCGCCCAAATTGGTAAGGGTATGTGGGCGATGCCCGATTTAATGGCAGAAATGTTGAAGCAAAAAATTGGCCACCCTAAAGCCGGTGCTAATACTGCTTGGGTTCCCTCGCCAACTGCCGCTACCTTACACGCCCTGCATTACCATCAGGTGAATGTAGCTGAAGTACAAGAAAAGCTGAAATCACGTGAACGCGCCAACCTGGATGATATTCTAACCATTCCTGTAGCAACTGACCCTAACTGGTCAGCTGAAGAAATTCAGCAAGAGTTAGATAACAATGCTCAGGGTATTTTAGGCTATGTAGTGCGCTGGGTTGACCAAGGCGTGGGCTGTTCTAAAGTACCAGATATTAACAATATTGGCCTAATGGAAGACCGTGCTACCCTGCGTATTTCTAGCCAGCACATTGCCAACTGGTTACACCACGGCATTTGCAGCAAAGAACAAGTGATTGAAACCCTTAAGCGCATGGCCAAAGTGGTGGATGAGCAGAACGCTGCTGATCCTATCTATGTGCCTATGCATAAAGACTTCGATGCATCCGTTGCTTTCCAAGCAGCGCTTGAACTGGTAATTGACGGTCGTGCCCAACCCAATGGCTATACCGAACCTGTTCTGCATCGCAGCCGCCTGAAGCTAAAAGCCCAAGGCTAATAAGTAGCTTTTTTACCCTAAAGGTTACTGCAATAAAGCCGAGCTAAGCTCGGCTTTATTGTTTTTGCTGTTTAAAATTAGTTCAATATCTGTAAATTATCACGGCAATTTTAAACTAACTTCAAAGCCATCTTCACGCCCCTTAGCCGGTGAGTAAAGCACCAGCTTAGTACCAACGCCAAGAGCAATAGTCTGGGCTATAGCCAAACCTAAGCCTGAACCACTGGCCAAAGTTTTGGAGCGCACAAAACGTTCTGTTAAATGCTGCATATCTTCTGCTGGCACAATTGGCCCTGCATTAACAACTCGCAAAACACCTTCAATCGTTAGATGAACTTCCACTGGCTGATTTGCTGCACCATGTTTTAAGGCATTCTCAATCAAATTACGCATTAAAATAGCCAAGGCATCAGGGTCGACAAGCGAAGTAACCGGCTTTGCTTCAGGCAAAAATAATTTAACCCTAGCTTTAGCTTCTAAACTTAGCTCACCAAGCAGATAACCCAGTATTTGACCTAGGTCATAAGGGGCTTCAACCAAAAAACCACCTAGGTCAGCCTTAGCTAGCTGCAGTAACTTTTCGGATAGGTTTGCCAGTTCGCCTAGTGATTTTTCAATGCGTATAGCCCGCTCTTTTAAAGAGCCGTCAGGTACTTCATGACGCAAACGCTGGGCTTGTGCCAAAGCTGCCGCCAAGGGTGTGCGTAACTCGTGGGCGCTATTGGCAGTAAAACTACGTTCTGCTTCTAGGGTAAAACGCAGCCTTGCTAATAGATGATTCACTGCCTCAGCAATAGGTAGAATTTCAGTGGGTAAATTATTTGCAGCCACTGGCGTTAAATCATTCGCACCTCGTGCTTCCAGTGCATCACGATAAGTCTTCACCCCACCTAGGCTATAACCAACAAATAACCAAATACCCAACAGGCTAAGGGGTATTAAAAAAATTAAAGGTAAAAGCAAAAGTTTTAATGATTGCCTTAATGCCTGATTGCGTGAAGCTAAAGGTTCTGCTACTTCAATAAAAATAGTGCCACTAACGGCACTTGCACCATAAAGCCGATGGGTTGCTCTAGTACGCAAGCCTAACTGAGGCTTAGCAGGAAAAATTGCTGCATCTACAGCGTGGGATTGCAGCAAGGGGGTTCCATCAGCACTTCGCACCAGATAGGTGATGTATTCATCGTGAGGGTGTAAAGCAACAACTTGCTGGAGTAGATCGGGGGTTTCACGGTTAAGGATTTCTACTACTGCTAAAGACAACATTCGCTGGGCGACTTCTTCAAGTGAGCTATCTAAAGCTTTGTTAAGCGTTTTAGTCAGCATAGCGGCTATTAATAAGGTTATTGTCAGCCATAACACAACCAAACCTAAGGTTAGTCCTACACCTAAGCGACGCTGCAAACTGATTGGCCTAGATTTCATTGTTTCACCAGCCGATAACCCATACCTCGAACAGTTTCTATTAGGTCATGCCCTAACTTTTTTCTTAGCCGACTTATATGCACTTCAACAGCATTACTTTCTATCTCTGCACCAAAAGCATAAAGGTTATCTTCAAGCTGGGCACGAGATAACAGTGCGCCCGAATGCTGTAAAAGTGCTTCAAATACCGCCCACTCTTTAGCGGTTAAATTGATGAGCATTTTGCCACGAGCAACCTTATGACTAACCAAATCAACCTTTAAGTCTTTTAGCTGTATAACAGGGCTAGGATTACCACTAGAGCGCCGAGCAACCGCAGCAATTCGTGCAGACAGCTCATCTAAATCAAAAGGCTTAACAAGATAGTCATCGGCACCCGCATTTAACCCTGCGATACGGTCTGTTAGCTGGTCTAAAGCCGTTAGAATTATAATAGGCGTAGTATTACCGGCTTGGCGTAACTTTTTTAAAAAGTCCAGCCCCTTACCGTCTGGCAGCAATAAATCCAGCAAAATTAAATCATAATCTGTGGTTGCAACGCTGGTTTGTGCATGGGCTAGGCACTGCATCCAATCCACCGCATAACCGGCATCCGTTATTTGTTCCCTAACCGCCTCACCTAAAGAAACTGAATCTTCAACTAATAATAAGCGCATCAACGCACCTCTTTTAATCCTAGTTTTTTTAAGTTTAGCAGCTCAAGCTGACAGCCAGCTTAAAGCTAAAAGAAATAAAAAATTGCTTTCTTCAGGTTACGGTAAGCTTCGCAGCCTAGACTTACTACTCCAACCTAGAAGGAGAAAGTCATGAAAAAGTTATTACTCGTTACCACCCTAGTCGCTAGCAGCCTAATGGCAGGAACTGCCTTGGCTAGCAAAGATTGCCAAGACCCAGTAGCAGACTGGCAACCTAAAGAGAATTTAAGCCAAATGTTGGAGACAGCCGGCTGGACAGTTAACCGAATTAAAGTAGACGATGGCTGCTATGAAATTAAAGGTTATGACCAGCAAAACAACAAAATTGAAGCTGAATATTACCCAGCCACTTTGCGCTTGCGTAAATTTGAAATTGAGTTTGATAAAGATGCACTAATACCCGACCACCTACCCAGCAAATAAGGCCAGCACTTAGCCTTAACAGCAATCCTTAGAGCCCGCTTTTAAAAAGGCTGTAACTAGCAAAACCCAAGGCAGTCATTAACAGGCTGCCGAACAAATGCCCCGCCACACCCAATAAAGCCCACAAATAACGCCCTTGCTGTAAAAGACTAAACATTTCAGCAGAAAAAGTAGAAAAAGTGGTTAAGCCACCCAACAAACCCGTTACCAAAAACAAGCGCCATTCGGCTGACAAATTAGGCTGCTGAGCAAAAAAAGCCAGCGCCATACCAATAAAATAACCGCCCAATAAATTCGCAAATAAAGTACCCAAGGGTAACCAAGCTAAGTTGCTATTAAATTGTAGCGATAACCACCAGCGCCCCAAAGCACCGCAACTAGCGCCCGTGGCAACCGCTAAAGCCGCAAGAGGTAAATTCATAACAATCCTTAAAATTGATCTAACTAGAACTTGACCTATCACAAGGTTAAGACCGCTGCTTTGCTGCAAGTTTAACGTCTTAATCACAAGGAGTGAGGGTTATGCGTATTATTTCACAGCTAATTTTAAGCTTGGTACTTATCCAAACCACAACAGTTTATTCAACCACTAGCCTTATCAACTGCCAAACCAATCAGCAACAAGCAACAGAAACTCAAGCACTTGCCAAGCGTTTAAATGAATGGAATGACGCTTATTATCAACAAGGTGCTTCTTTAGTTAGCGATGCTATTTATGACCAAACGCTGCAACGCTTTACGCAACTGCAGCCATGCTTTCCTAGTATTCAATTAACCGCCATAACCGGCAAACCCAGCAGCAGTGTTCAACACCCCATCGTGCAAACCGGCTTAAATAAAGTACGCACCAGCCAAGCAGTAGAAGACTGGTTAACGGCACGAAGCCATCAAGAATTATGGGTTCAGCCCAAAGCTGATGGTGTTGCGGTTAGTTTGGTTTATCGTAACGGTAAGCTAACCCAAGCCATTAGTCGTGGCGATGGTGAAACGGGTCAAGATTGGACAGACAAAGTGCAAAACTTGCCCAATATTCCCCAGCAAATCAGCACCGACTTAACACAAGTTATTTTACAAGGCGAATTAATTTGGCGTTTAGAAAACCACCTACAAGCCAAGCAAGACAGCCAAGGCGCACGCAGCCAAATTGCTGGTTTTATGCAGCGCCAGCAAACTAACCCTGAAGAAGCCAAGCAGGTAGAGATGTATGTTTGGGACTGGCCTAACTCTAGTTTAAGTATGCAGGCGCAGTTAAACCAATTAGTTAGCTGGGGCTTTGTTCGTAGCCAAGGTTTAACTCAACCGATTAAAAGTTTAAACGATGTGAAGCATTGGCAAAATCAGTGGTATACCCAACCCTTGTTTATGGCAACCGATGGCGTGGTCATTCGCCAACAACAAAGGCCCCAAGCAGAGCATTGGCAAGCAAAACCGCCTAGTTGGGCGATTGCTTGGAAGCATCCAGCGCAGCAAGCAGTTACTCACGTTAGCAAAATTATTTATACCGTCGGGCGCACGGGGCGCATTACCCCTTTATTAGCATTAGAACCTTTTGAGTTAGATCATAAAATGATTAGCCGTGCTAGTTTAGGTGGCTTAAATAATTTAAAAAAACTTGATGTACAAGCAGGTGATTTAGTGGTGATTCAGCTAGCCGGTTTAACCATTCCACAGTTACAAGACGTTTTGATACGAAACCAACCTAGAACAGCAGCAACGCACCCGCCTAAAGCAGCTTTTCATGGCCTTAGCTGCATTCAAGCCAAGGCGATTCAAAACTCACTTTATCCAGCAGCCTGCCAACAACAATACCTAGCGCGTTTAAGCTGGTTAAGTGCCAAGCAAGGCTTAAATATGCAAGGTATTAGTAGCGCAACGTGGGAAATACTGCTCGAACAAGGTTTACTAATAGACTTAACCAACTGGCTAGGCTTCACCCAAGAGGTATTAGAAAAAGTGACTGGACTAGGCGAAAAACGCAGTCGCTTGTTAATGCTTAACTTTAAAACAGCAATAAGCCAACCTTTTACCACTTGGCTTATTGCTTTAGGAATGCCACCAACCGGCAGCGGTGCATTATTTAATGCTGAAGAAACCCCTAACTGGCAAACCCTTGCCAACCGCAGCCTAGCAGCATGGCAACAAAGAAATGGTGTCGGTGCTAAACGCGCACAAGACCTACAAGCCTTTTTTAACCATCCTGTTATGCAGCAGCAGGCAAAGTTTTTAGCAGAGCAAGGCGTGAAAGGATTTTAGAAAAAACCCATCGGGTTCACGTCATAACTAACCAGTAAGTTTTTAGTTTGCTGATAGTGTTCAAGCATAACCTTGTGAGTTTCACGACCAACACCTGATTTTTTATAACCACCAAAAGCGGCATGGGCAGGGTATAAATGGTAGCAGTTGGTCCAAACACGACCAGCCTTAATAGCACGCCCCATACGGTATGCAAGGTTAATATCACGCGTCCACACACCGGCTGCCAAACCAAACTCGCTATCATTTGCAAGGGCTAAAGCTTCAGCTTCATCTTTAAAAGTAGTGACTGCCACAACGGGTCCAAAAATTTCTTCTTGGAATACACGCATCGTGTTATTACCCTTTAGCAAAGTAGGCTGAATGTAATAACCACTCGATAAATCATCACCTAAAGACTCCACACCGCCGCCGGTTAATACTTGAGCACCGTCTTCTTCAGCAATTTTCATATAAGACATGATTTTTTCAAACTGCTCTGAAGAAGCTTGTGCTCCCACCATTGTTTCAGTATCAAGTGGATTACCGCGTTTAATCTGCTTAATTTTCTTCATTACTTCAGCCATAAAAGGCTCGTAAATGGATTCTTGAATTAAAGCACGCGAAGGACAAGAACAAACTTCACCTTGATTGAAAAAAGCCAACACCAAGCCTTCAGCAGCTTTTTCAATAAAAGCAGGCTCGGCATTCATAATGTCTGCAAAGAAAATATTAGGCGATTTACCGCCCAGCTCTACAGTGCTAGGAATAATATTATCTGCGGCATAATGCATAATTTGTGAACCAACAGGCGTAGAACCCGTGAAAGCAATTTTAGCAATGCGTTTACTGGTTGCTAAAGCCTCGCCAGCTTCTTTACCAAAGCCTTGCACCACGTTTAAAACACCTGGCGGTAACAAATCGCCAATCACCTCCATAAAGACACTAATCGATAAAGGCGTTTGTTCAGCGGGTTTCAAGACTATGCTGTTACCTGCGGCTAAAGCCGGTGCAAGCTTCCAAGCTGCCATTAATAAAGGAAAGTTCCAAGGAATAATTTGCCCAACAACACCCAAAGGCTCATAAAAATGATACGCCGCCGTGTGTTCGTTTATCTCTGCTGCTGTGCCTTCTTGGGCGCGTAAACAACCAGCAAAATAACGAAAATGATCAGCAGCTAAAGGAATATCAGCATTTAAAGTTTCGCGTACCGATTTACCATTATCCCAAGTTTCAGTAACAGCCAAAAGTTCTAAATTTTCTTCAATACGGTCAGCAATTTTTAACAAGACTAAAGCACGATCTTGAGCCGAAGTTTTACCCCAAGCAGCTGCAGCAGCGTGTGCAGCGTCTAAAGCCAACTCAATATCATCTAAACTAGAACGGGGAAACTCACCAGCAACAGCACCTGTAACCGGCGTTGTATTAGTAAAATACACACCTTTAACAGGTTCAATAAATGTGCCGTTAATGTAATTACCGTAACGTGGTTTAATGGTTAGTAAAGCACCTTGCGTGCCAGGTTGTGCATAAATCATGGGGAGAACCTCTTATTGATATCTTGTTGTTATTATCGGCTGCACTAAAAAATGCAGTAATTTCAATACTAACGCTTCTCACCTAATTATCAAGCATTTCTAAACGCTTCAAAAACGCCAAGCAGCAGTTGCCCATAATCGAGGCTTACGGTCTTTAATGTCAGATTGAGACTCACCACCTTTACTACGCAAAGCGATACTCGCATCTAAGCTCCAGCGTTGGTCGTTATAGCGCACCCCCAAACCATAACCAGCCAGTGCGCGTTGGTTATTATCTGCTGCCCAAGTGGTATGATTCACTTTAATTTCGCCCACGTCATAAAAAGTATAACTGATCACTTTTCCTAGCTGATAACGGGCTTCAAGCTGCATAAACCAGCCTTCGTCACCATAGCCTTCACCTGAAGGATAGGCGCGTATGCCATTTACACCGCCCAAGCCAAAGTCTTCAGAAGAATTTAAGTTATTTGCGGTGAATTGCGTTGCAATACGCAAAAACAAGGTTAAGTTATTGATTGGCACAGCTTGCACACGCGCAATGTCTAGGTTTAGTTTATTAAACCTACCCTGTGTTTTTGCACTGGCGGCATCAGCCGCTTTTAAAGAGGCATCAAGGCTTAATTTGCCTAAAGTGTAGACTAGATTACCGTAAGTAACGCCACCACCCCCTAAGCTGTCGCGGTGGTTAAATTGCAGCGTAACGGGCATCAATTGGCTGGTTTTAGTATTTTTAGCCTTAGCAGCACCTTGTTTATCATCTAATTTTTTATATTGATAATTAACCAGAAGGGTGAAATTACGCTGCTGTGAACGAATAATGGGGTAAGAAAACCCTGTACTGGCTGTTGCAGCCTTGCCCGTTGCATCTAAGCTAGCAAACTGTTTAGCCAGCTGATAATAACTAGAAGAATAACCCACTTGCCCGCGCAAGCCTGAAGTACCCAATGGCAAGTTATAACTTAAATCACCAAGGTATTGTGCTTCATCACTTAGGTTGGCGCGTAAAATAATTTGGTCGCCCAGCATAAAAGGGCTATCCCATTGCAACTGAGTACGGGCGCGGTATTCACCGGTATAACGGTTATTATGATTATCTAAACCTAGCTCACCTTTAAAAGTAGGTGCGGGTGAAATATCAACCATTAAATCACCCGTACCAAAAGCTTGGCCAGGACGCGTCACCGAAGATGTTTGAATGCCTGGCTGGTCATTTAGTACTAATAAAGTACGTTCTAAACGCGAAAACTCAATCACATCACCGCTAGAAAGCTTAGCTAAAAACTTCAAAGCCCTAGGTGTAAAACGGGCATCACCCGTGGTGCTTATTTCACCATAACGCCCTTCAACCACAACCAGTTGCAACACCCCAGCAACAAACCTTTGCTCAGGAATAAAGGCGCGGGCAAAAGGGTAACCGTTAGCTCGATAGTAGTCTGATACTTTTTGAGCCAACGCTTGTAAGCCTGAAAAATCATAAGAACGCCCAGCAACTTCACCTAATACCGCACTAAGCTGCTGGCTGTTGAAGGCTGTATTAGCTGTAAACTGCACCTCTTTTAAGGTTACTTTTGCACCACCTGGCAAACTTTCCGCAGTAGCTGGCGGTCTGAATTCTAGCGTAGGATCTAGCTTAGGCAAGCTAGGAGCTGGGCGATTTTGCTGCAATAACTGCCCAGCATCTGGTGGTGACTGAGCGCCAACCAGCATACTGGTTAAAGTAAAAAAACAAGCCGCCAAAGTTTTTATAACCACTGATTTTTTTAATGGCTTAACTTTCAACAGGGGCATTTTATTTACCGCCTAGATTAATACCACCTTGCTCAATATTCATATTTAAATAATCAAAACTTTTTAATCCATAAGCTAAAGGACTGGATTGTGAATAATTATTTACAACAACTGGACGTGGTTTAATTTTTAAAGTGCCATCATTTACAGTAACTGAATAATTATTATTAGTAAATCCATCTGCACTAATGGCATAGTCACCTACAGCTTCGCCTTCAATACGCGTTAAATCTAAATTACTGTAGCTATTAACTGAATTACGGTCAGTAATGCTGATTGAGCCACCTTGACTAGTTAGCTTATCAGTTGTACCGCTGCTGCTAGGAATATAATAATCAGGATTTATAATTTCATCGCCTAAACTATCACCAGAAACTAAACTTCCTTGAGTTATTTTATAAGTAAACATTGGATCAGCATAACCAACACTTTTAGTTAAACTATCAACAGTAATCGTAATAGGACGTGGGTTGATAATAAAAGTACTAGGTGACCCACTAGCAGAAAACCCACTTCTCAAAACCTCAACACTAATATTAGTATAACTGTCAGCAGCAAAAAACCTATCTATGGGCAGACCATTATATTTAAAAATATAATCTTTACCTAGTTCCCAACCACTATAAGAAGCACCAAAAATAGCTTCAGCATTCCAAACACTTTCTAACAAATAATCCTCACCATTATACAAACCAGTAAAAGACTGAGGCGTATAGTTTAAAACTATAGTATTTGAATTACCTTTAATAACCCATATAGGCAAACCACCATTCATTGTAAGGCGTGGATAAAGGTAGCTACCTGCATAACCTTCATCTAGAATGATATCCCAGGTCGAAATAAAAGTTTCGACATTCTGCATTTCATCAGTAGTTATCCCATCAACAACAATATTAATAGAACCCGTATCTTCTAATAAACCAATGTCATTACTAACACCCGTAGCACTGGTATCCCAAAAGCTATTTTCAATACTAACTATACCGACAGTATTACTTAAATGACCAACTAAACCACCTTTATTACTACCTGTAAGATTACCAATAGCATAACTATTAAAAATATCAATAGAGTAAGTACTACCATTTTCTAGCAAGCCAACTAAACCACCAATACTATTAACACCCTTGACATCACCTGCTGCATAGCTATTGCCAATACGGGCAGTTCCATAGTTTTTAGCTTCTAACTTACCAACCAATCCACCTATATAATCTATGCCTTCTACATTTGCTTCAGAATAGCTACTTCTCACTTCTGCTGTGCCAGCATTCCCTTTAATTAGACCAACCAAACCACCGACATGATTAGCAGCAGCTGTTACACTGCCTGTAACATAGCTATTGTTAATACTAGAAAAATTATATTCATTAGCCTGTAACCAGCCGACTAGCCCACCCACATTATTTCTTCCTTGAATATTAACATTAACTAAACCTAAATTATTAATTCTAGCTGCTTCAGTAAAACCAAATAGCCCCACATGATCTTCGGTAGGGCGATTAATGGTTAAATTACTGATAGTGTGCCCAAGGCCGTCAAACCGTCCTCTAAATTGACTTGAATCATTACCAATCGGTGTAAAACCTTCAGAACTATTCCAAGTATTTGTATCAACAGCATCAATATCAGCGCCCAACACATAATCACCAGAAAGATTACTGCTATGCGCTAATCCTTGTAAGGTATAATTACTTGAATTATCTTTATCTGTCGTATTACCGAGTTCAGTAATAACCCACCAAGAAATTGGGCTATCACTGCTTGATTGGGTAAAAAAATTATTACCCGCTCGTAGATTTATTGTTCCACCATTAAAACTATAATTAGCAGGGTCTGAAGCAGGTTCTGATGAACCTTGACCATATTCTAACTGTAACTGACCAGCGGCGTGCTGTGCAGTAATGTTGGCATTGATTTCAATATTACGGTAAGCAGATAGGGTAAGTTTTGTAGCTGCACTCCAAGTAATAGCATCATTAACAAGGATATCGCCATTACCACTGGGATTACCGCTACCGCAAGTTACACCAGCATCAATGCAATTAACACCTGAATCAGTTGTTTTAATTGTAACGTCAGTGCTATTTAATGCAGTAGACAGTGCCATACCACTAATATCACCACTGGTATCAGCAATAATAAAGTCGTAAGGATCTATTAACCATTGACTTGCTTTTATATTAACGTCATCAACCACTTTAACTTTATACGCACTGGTTTCTATAAAACCTGCTTTGCCTGCATAGGCTGCAGCATCTAGTGTTCCGGCAACTTGTACGCTGCCTTGTACCATATCGCCCATTAAGTAAATTTCGCCCTGTTGGTTAGTGGTAATGCCACGTGCCTGGGTTAAGCCGGTGTGGTTAATAACGCTAGAAGCCAAGTTACCTGCAGCTTTGGCGGTTAAATAAACTAAACCACCATCAGCATAAATACCACCACCTTGTTCTATTAAAGTGTTTAATGCGCCTTCTTCTACTTCAATTTTTACTGGGCCACCTAAATCTAGGTAAACTTTTTTACCTGCGCCCATCAACACATTGCCTTCTGGTGCGGTAATACTGCCAGTGTTTTCAATACGCGCTGCAATTAACGCCACCGTACCACCCGCTGTGGTTGTAATAGCACCTTGGTTAATAACACCAGCAGCACTGTTCCCACTAAAACGATAATTGCCTGCCAAAAAGTCTGCTGTGCTTAATTCTAGGCTTGAAGCAACTAAAGCACCCACGTTCACTTGAGCGGTTGGCGTAAAAAGCACACCATTAGGGTTCACTAAAAACACTTGACCATTAGCATTTAAAGCGCCCTGAATAACTGAAACGTCTGCACCCATCACACGGTTTAGTGCAACAGCAGAAATCGAAGGTTGTATAAAATTAACCGTATTGCCTTGGCCAATAGAAAAGCTTTGCCAGTCGGCTACCATTGTTGCACTGGTTTGTGTCACAGTTAGCGTGTTGCCTGACTCACTCATAGAGCCGCTACCAGCGACCACTTGCCCAGCAGTAGGTAGGCCCGACGCAATGGCTGACAAAGGAAGCAACACAAAAACACCAGCGGCAATATTCCCTACTACTCGATAAAAATGGTTAATTGACCTATTGCTGTTCAAGGTATCACCTCTTTGTTCAGTGAATTGCTTTTTTTAGGAAAACTTAGGGTTGTTCAAAAATAGTTGTACCAATTTCATAGTCAACACCGTCGCTATCTTTAATTAGCTTATAAGTTGTGATTGCACCTTCAGCATTTTTACCGATAAACCGACCTGTTATATCACTAAGCACACCAGTATGAATGGCTTCTAAGCGAATAGAGCTATTATAAAAAGCTTCAAGGCTACCATTACCTTGCCACTTTAAACTGCCACTTTTTAAAGTGGCATCAATAGTTTCTTGAGAAAAATTGACCGACAAGTTGCCGCCAGTTAAAAAATCATTCGCACCAAGCAACGCATTATTTAAAGTGTAATTGAACGCACCACTAGAAGGTAATTGATCTAAGCTAAGCGTATTAGTAGCAAAAACATACTGATAAAAAGCTTGTTCATTTACTTCAGCATTAACGCAATCGGTACAAGCCCGAAAGCCAGTCACAATATCAGCATAACCTAATACGTATTTTCTCCAATTCTCGCTAGAATTAAAATTAAAATTATTTATCTGCTTAAAATCAAAGACTACTTGGCTATTGCTAACGCTAGAAGCAGTACCTTCACCAACTGTCGCCTTTTCAAAATAGCCACCTAATGCCTGTGACTTGCTTGCATTAAAAGCACCACCAACAACAAAACCAGAATAAGTAATAACGGGTGGTGGCGGCTCAATGGGTGGCAGCGGCTCAAAAGGCGCTGGGTCAACAGGCGCTGGATCAACAGGCGCTGGATCAACAGGCGCTGGATCAACGGGTAGTGTGTTATCTAATCGCTCTAAATTTGGCATTCCAATATTACGCGTTACCGGAAAAAGTGATGAAGGCATCGCAGGTGGTTGAAAACCTAAATTTGTAGGCATTGGTGGCTGATTTTCTTGATTATTATTACCAGCCAAGGAAAGATCTGCGTCTTCAGAAAAAGAGTCTTGAAAAAATTTAGGTAATTCACTACCAGGAATGGCTTCAGGTGGTAAATCAATATTACCAATGCGTGCAGCTCTAAATCTTCGATTAACACCGATATCTATACTACCTTGTTTATTTAAAACAAAAACATTACCACTTTGCACCTTGATAAATAAATTTTGACCTTGCTGAGTATAAACTTCAAAAGCTGTTCCACGAATACCGATCGTTCCCGCACGGCTCTTCATTTCATAATCATCACCTTTTACTGCGCCGGTAATGGTTCTTAAACCACCTGTTACTAAGCGCTTTACATTACTCTTTTTAGCGTCAGGTGAATCAGGCTGGTATTCAAAAGCTTCTATGGTTAACTCACTTTCAGCCGTCAGCGACAGCATTTCACCATCAGCCATACGCATTTGTGCCCTACCACCTTCGGGTGTTTTTATTGTGTCACCCACATAAATTGCTGAGCGTCGCATCATAGCGCGTGGACTAGCATCCGGCTGTTCCGCAGTAACCCCTACGGTCGCCATTAACATTCGCCCAACTTCTATTTGCTGAGCTAAAACAGGCGTTGCAAATAATATAAGTAGCAAAAATATTGCTAAAAATACTGGGTAGTAACTTGATAAAGCAGGATTATTAAGTTGCTTAAACATTGCCTACCACTCCTTCCTAATCCCCGCACTTAATTGGGTGCGGTTATAGCTGTAAAGGTTAAGTGTTGAGTCATGGGTCGATTGCTGTAAGCCTAAATCAAATAACCAATCATCCAAATAGCGCTGGCTAAATTTAATTCCCATACTGAACTGGTCATCGCTGCGAACTTTCTTAAAGATAGTATCTGCAATTTTATGCTCACTATTCATATAATTAAAGTTAAAGTCGAAGCGCTGCTTATCATTAATAGTATAGCCAGCACCAGTACGCACACCATAAAGATTACGGCTATACACATCACTACGAGCGTTTTCTAAACCAAAAATAGGACCTGCATAAATTTTTAGCTTATCAATCAATCGATAAGAATAAATAACACCTGCCGTAAAGCTTTTAGTGTCTTGATTAGAGCCAAGCTTATAATCAACCAAAGCAGCCTGACCAAAAAATGTATAATCAAGATTAGAACTCAATCGTTGATTAAATTCTGCCGCCATTGCTAAAACCGTTACTTCATTTTTATCTTCGCGCACTTGCTTATTAATTTGTATAGGTAAAGATAAACGCCAATTTTTATCCAACAATAAACCACCTGCTTGCAAACCTAAACTGTAGCTACTCATATCACTTTTTCTATCGTGATACCCCCTTAAATTAGCATTAGCACCCACAAACCAAGCCCAGCTTTCAGTTTGTTGCTGATAACGCACAACATCAGCATAGAGCTCATGGTAGGTATCTGAATCAACATCATCATTAACAGTAAAACCAGAGAATAAATCTTTGTGTGTCATATTACTTGGGTTACTGTCAAAACCTAAACGCATTCCTAAATGTAAGCGTGTTACCCCCTTGGTATTAGCAACCGATTGTCCTAACTCTTTAGCATTAATAGCAGCTATATACCATTGAATACGCTCTATCGCTGCTGATGGTGGCGATGGATCAACGTCTAATAACTGGTTAAAATGGTGACGCGCCATCACTAAATCATCCAGTAAAAAATAAGTCCGTGCTAACTCAAACCTTGCTACTTGTATTTTATTGTTGTAGATAAGCACTCGCTCAAAAGCGAATAAAGCTTGGTCGTATTCACCTAACCTTAAAGCGGCTACACCAAAAGCCATATCAAATGCTGGGTTTCCTGCTTCCTTCACCAACAGAAGCTGACCTAACTGATAAGCTTCTTGAAAGCGCAATGTACTATTTAAGCGCTCAATATCTTTTACTGTGGCTTGTAAGTTAGAGCTTATTAAAAACAAAGCTAAGATTAAACTAAAATGCTTAATTTTTGCAAACATAAAACTACTCGCTAGAAAGAAGTTAAGTGCAGCAGCATATTTTAACAAAAAACCCTTCTAACATCTGACTTATTAATAACTAGAAAGGGTTTTTGATTATGTTGTTTTTATTTAATTTTTACAAATAAACCCATTAAATAACATAATATAGATTTATTTATATCATTCAAAATGGGATTTCATCATCAAAATCATTAAAAGCACTGCCAGTAGGCTGTTGCTGAGGTGCTGCTTGTTGTGCAGGTGCTGCTTGTGCATAAGTAGACTGTTGCTGAGGTGCTGCTTGTTGTGTAGGTGCTGCTTGTGCATAAGTAGGCTGTTGCTGAGGTGCTGCTTGCTGTACAGGTGTAGCATAGGCTTGTTGTTGCGATGCAGCGTTTTGTTGTGCTGGCTGTTGTTGATACTGAGGTGTAGGTGCAACGTAACCTTGTTGTTGATGCTGCGGTTGCTGCTGCTGCGGCGCATACCCACCCTGTTGCTGATAACCTGCATTGCCGTAATTTTGATTACCACCGCCATTGCCGCCGCCATCACCACGACTATCAAGCATTTGCATTTCATTACCCACAATTTCAGTGGTGTATTGATCGACACCCTGCTGATTTTGCCATTTGCGGGTTTGCAGTTTGCCTTCAATGTAAACCTTGCTGCCTTTTTTTAAGTATTGACCAGCGATTTCTGCTAAACGATCAAAAAACACCACTTTATGCCATTCAGTTTTTTCTTGCTTTTGACCCGTTTGACGATCTGTCCAACTTTCACTAGTTGCAATGCTTAAATTCGCTACTTGCTTTTGGTTTTGGGTGTAACGAATTTCTGGGTCTTGCCCTAAATTACCTAATAAAATGACTTTATTTACGCCGCGTGACATAGCTTATTCCTCTTTAAATACTTATAAAAATAAATTTTAGTTTTTAATTTCAATGTGTTGCTTCAATCGTTTAACAACAGACTATTCAGTGCTTGCTCATCTAACTGCTGCCTGTCTAATTTTAGGTAGCCAGTCGCTTCTTCTTCCAAAAATACCACTTCAACCACACCCACAGTATTAGCCAGTTGCTGTTTAAAGTTTTCTAATTCTTCACCGACTAACGCAGGCAAGGTAAAAATACGGCTTGATAAATGCCGTGGCTGCTTAAAGCCGAGTAAGACAACCAACCAGACCAAGCATAAACCCGCTGCACTCCAAAGTAATTCTTGTGGCCCCCAATAGGTCAGAATAGTACCGCCTAAAATACCGCCTAAGAACGCCCCTATAAATTGTGAGGTAGAGTAAATACCCATCGCAGTACCTTTAGCTTGTACGGGTGACTGTTTACTGATTAACGAAGGCAAGCTGGCTTCTAACAAGTTAAAACCGGTAAAAAATAACAGTAACCCCGGTAGCAGCGCCCAATTACCAAGGTTAGTCGGAATCAAGATTAATGCCATAGCAATTAAACTGACCGCTAGTAATAACATGGCTTTCATTTTACGGCCTTTTTCGCCAATTATAATGAGCGGGATCATTAAACCAAAACCAAGCAGCATCGTTGCTAAGTAAATAAAACCATGTTGAGTCAGTGTCCAACCGGCATCTAATAACAAACCAGGTACAGCAATAAATACACCCGTTAGCAGTAGATGCAACACTAAAATACTAAAATCTAGGCGCAGCAGTTGTGGATTAAGCAACACTTTACCTAGCTGTTTAGTATCAACGCCGCCGGCATCTAAATGCTTTCTAACCCTTTGCGGCGAAGGCACCCAACGCCACACGATAAACATACCAAAAATACTAAACACTGCTGTTAGCCAAAATAAGCCCGAAAGCCCAACCCAGCCAGCCAGTAAAGGCCCAGCAGCCATCGCTACAATAAAAGCCAAACCAATACTAATGCCCACACTGGCCATCGCTTGGGTACGTTTTTCATCACGGGTTAAATCAGCCAACAGCGCCATTAACACACTGGCAATGGCGCCTGCTCCTTGCAAAGCTCGCCCAACAATTAGCCACAACAAAGAATCGGCCATAGCAGCAACCATACTGCCCAAAGCGAAGATTAATAAACCAGTGTAAATAAGAGGTTTGCGCCCAAATTTATCTGACAACCAACCATAAGGCAGCTGCAGCAATGCTTGGGTAAAACCATAGACACCAATGGCTAAACCAATCACAAAAGGCTCGGCACCTTCATAGTGTAAAAGCAACAAAGGCATCACTGGCAAAACCATGAATAGCCCCAACATACGCAAGCCATATAAGCCAGCTAGCCCAGTAATTGCCCTTACTTCAACTTTCGATAGTGAATCCTGTCGCATATTACCCTTAACCTGTTAAGACTTGCTAAGCAGCAGCCACTTTAAAGCTGGAATTGTACCCTGTTGACGGTTTTGTAACCACAAAGGCAGGCACAGGCGTTCGATAAAATCTATAATAAGCGGTTGCGATTAACTAGGAGAAAATAAGTGGCCTTGGATAAAATCCGTTTACGCGGGGCGCGAACTCATAATCTAAAAAATATTTCTATTGAAATTCCACGTGACCAATTGGTTGTTATTACTGGGCTTTCTGGATCTGGTAAATCATCGCTAGCTTTTGATACGCTTTATGCTGAAGGGCAGCGCCGTTATGTCGAATCACTGTCTGCTTATGCACGGCAGTTTTTATCCATGATGGAAAAGCCTGACATTGATCACATTGAGGGCCTTTCACCCGCTATTTCCATTGAGCAAAAGTCCACTTCCCATAATCCACGCTCTACGGTGGGTACGATTACCGAAATATACGACTACCTGCGCCTACTTTATGCACGTACTGGTATTCCACGTTGCCCAGAGCACCAAGTGCCTTTAGAAGCTAAAACCGTATCTGAAATGGTCGATGAAGTTTTAAAGCTGCCTGAAGAATCGCGTATTTTAATTTTAGCGCCGGTAATACAAGACCGCAAAGGCGAACATCTAAACTTACTGGCCGATTTACGCGCTCAAGGTTTTATTCGTGCCCGTATTGATGGCGCGGTCGTTGAGCTAGATGAAACACCTACTTTAGATAAAAAACGCAAACACACCATTGAAGTAGTGGTTGACCGTTTAAAAGTTAAGCCAGATCAACAATTACGTTTGGCTGAATCATTTGAAACAGCATTAAATCTTTCTGAGGGCTTGGCTTTGGTTAGCTTTATGGATGGCAGCCAGCCAGAAATGTTATTTTCTGCCAGCTTTGCGTGTCCACATTGTGGTTATGCCGTGGCTGAATTAGAGCCGCGTATTTTCTCTTTTAATAACCCTGCTGGTGCCTGTCCAACGTGCGATGGTTTGGGCGTAAAACAGTTTTTTGATGAACATAAATTAGTCGTCGCACCCGAACTGTCTTTAGCAGAAGGCGTTATTAAAGGCTGGGATAGGCGCAGTGTTTATTATTTTGGAATGTTAAATAATATCGCTCATCATTATAAGTTTGAACTAGAAACACCTTGGCAACAATTGCCCAAAAAAGTGCAGCAAATAGTGCTGCATGGGAGTGGTACTGAAGCAATTGATTTTAGCTACATGAACGATCGTGGTAAGAAAGTGCTAAAAGCACACCCATTTGAAGGCGTTATCCCTAATCTTGAGCGCCGTTACCATGAAACCGACTCCAATAGTTTGCGTGAAGATTTATCCAATTTATTAACCACTCAAGCTTGCCCAACCTGTAAAGGCAGCCGTCTTAAAGAAGCATCACGCAATGTATTTGTAGGTCAAACAGCATTACCTGAAATAGTAAAAATGTCGTTAGGTGAAGCCCGTGATTATTTTTCTGAATTAAAGCTTGAAGGCCGCCGAGGTGAAATTGCTGTACGCATACTGCAAGAAATTGTTGAACGCCTAACCTTTTTAGTAAATGTGGGGCTAGATTATTTATCACTAGATCGCAGTGCTGAAACGCTTTCTGGTGGTGAAGCGCAACGCATTCGCTTAGCGAGCCAAATTGGCGCTGGCTTAGTTGGCGTGATGTATATTTTAGATGAGCCTTCGATTGGCCTGCACCAACGTGATAACGCGCGACTGCTACAAACCCTAACTCACCTGCGCGATTTAGGTAACACCGTTATTGTGGTAGAGCACGATGAAGATGCTATTCGTCAAGCCGACTGGTTAATTGATATTGGGCCAGGAGCGGGTGTGCATGGCGGACAAATTGTGGCACAAGGTACACCAGCCGAAGTAATGGCAACTAAAGGCTCAATAACCGCAGACTACTTAACGGGGCGCCGTAAAATTGAAATTCCTTTCCCTCGCCACTTAAATAACCCTGACAAACAATTAGTTATCCACAAAGCCAGCGGTAATAACTTAAAAGAAACCACCATTCGTATTCCACTGGGTTTAATGACCTGCGTTACTGGTGTTTCTGGTTCAGGTAAATCAACCTTAATTAATGGCACACTCTACCCTCATGCTGCCACTTTATTAAATGGTGCAACGACTTTAACGGCTGAACCTTGTGCAAAGATTGAAGGCTTAGATTTATTAGATAAAGTCATTGATATCGACCAAAGTCCTATCGGAAGAACCCCTCGCTCTAACCCTGCAACCTATACCGGTATTTTTACACCAGTGCGTGAATTATTTGCTGGCACACAAGAGTCACGCTCACGCGGCTATAAAGCAGGACGCTTTAGTTTTAACGTAAAAGGTGGTCGCTGCGAGGCTTGCCAAGGCGATGGCATGATTAAGGTTGAGATGCACTTTTTGCCGGATATTTATGTACCTTGTGATTTGTGTAAAGGTAAACGTTATAATCGTGAAACCTTGGAAATTCGTTACAAAGGTAAGAATATTCACGAAGTTTTAAACATGACCATTGAAGAAGCACGTGAATTTTTTACTGCCATTCCAGCTGTTGCTAGACGCTTACAAACATTGATGGATGTTGGTTTGTCTTATATTCGCTTAGGTCAAAGTGCAATTACACTTTCAGGCGGTGAGGCACAGCGGGTGAAACTAGCAAAAGAGTTAGCTAAGCGAGACACAGGCAAAACACTCTACATTCTGGATGAGCCCACCACTGGGTTACATTTTGAAGATATTCGACAGTTACTCATTGTGCTGCATCGTTTAAGGGATCATGGCAATACTTTGGTCATTATTGAACATAACCTAGATGTGATTAAAACAGCCGATTGGATTATTGATATTGGCCCTGAAGGCGGTAAAGGCGGTGGGCAGCTAGTGGCGGAAGGTTCGCCAGAAGAAGTCGCTAAATGTACTGCTTCTTACACTGGGCATTTTTTGGCTAAAACTTTAACGCTCGGTTAAGCGCTAATTGCAAGACAATAAAAAACCGGCTTAGGCCGGTTTTTTATTGATTGATCAAGCGTGCTAATTATTCAGCTGCTTCGTCGGCCACAGGGCGATCAACTAGCTCTACATAAGCCATAGGTGCATTGTCACCAGCACGCATGCCACATTTTAAAATGCGAACATAACCACCAGGACGAGTAGCAAAACGCTTACCTAAGTCTGTGAAAAGCTTACCTACCGCAGCATCAGAACCGGTACGAGCAAAAGCAAGACGACGGTTAGCAACGCTATCTACCTTGGCTAAGGTAATTAGCGGCTCGATAACGCGACGCAATTCTTTAGCTTTTGGCAGGGTAGTTTTAATTACTTCATGTTCTACCAGCGAAATGCTCATGTTTTTAAACATGGCTTTACGGTGGGAACTATTACGATTTAGCTGACGACCACTTTTACGATGACGCATTGTCGTTTATCCTTTCAAACCTTTGGACTTGAATTGACGCTTAGGCAGTTGCCTTGTCGTCGTTCTTCAAACTAGCGGGTGGCCAGTTCTCTAACCGCATACCCAAGGATAAACCACGGGCTGCAAGAACATCCTTGATTTCAGTCAGGGACTTTTTACCCAAATTCGGAGTCTTCAACAGCTCTACTTCTGTACGCTGAATAAGATCACCGATGTAGTAAATATTCTCGGCTTTTAGGCAGTTAGCAGAACGGACAGTCAATTCAAGATCATCCACCGGGCGGAGTAGGACAGGATCAATTTGATCTTCCTCTTCTTCCGGCTCTTGTTGTTTGTCTGCTTCTAGGTCAACAAAGGCAGCTAGTTGCTCTTGGAGAATAGTGGCAGCACGACGGATCGATTCTTCAGGATCCAAAGTGCCGTCAGTTTCCAATTCTAGTACCAGTTTGTCTAAGTCTGTGCGCTGCTCTACACGAGCAGATTCAACAGTATAAGCAACCCGAGTAACTGGACTAAAAGTAGCATCTAACGCTAGACGACCAATCGGACGGGTTTCGTCTTCATCAGTCTGACGAGCATCAGCCGCAACATAGCCACGGCCAGATTGTACACGAAGGGTCATGTTTAATGATGCGCCTTCGTTTAAATTGGCAATAACTAGCTCTGGGTTGATGATCTCTATATCGTGATCACCTTTAATGTCACCAGCAGTAACAACACCCGGGCCTTTTTTGCTCAGCGTCAGAATAGCTTCATCACGGCTAAACATTTTCACCGCAACTTGCTTTAAATTCAAAAGAATCTCGATAACATCCTCTTGAACACCTTCAATAGCACTGTATTCGTGCTCAACCCCTTCTATATCGGCCTCGACAATCGCGCAACCGGGCATCGAAGAAAGAAGAATACGACGCAGAGCATTCCCAAGGGTATGTCCGAAACCACGCTCAAAAGGTTCGAGAATGATTTTTGCACGAGTCGGACTAATGGTCTCGACTTTTATGTCACGAGGGCGAAGAAACTCTGTCACTGAACGCTGCATAGAAACACCTGTTTAGCTGCCTGACGGTTACCCCAATTACTTGGAGTAAAGCTCGACGATAAGGTTTTCGTTAATTTCACCAGAAAGATCCGTACGTTCAGGCTTAGACTTGAATGTACCTTCTAACTTAGTGGAGTCAACTTCAACCCAAGAAACGTCAGAACGCTGACCAGACAATTGCAATGCACTTTTAATGCGTAACTGCTGTTTTGCCTTCTCACGCACGGAAATGACATCACCGGGCTGAACTTGGTAAGAAGGAATATTAACTGTCTTACCATTAACTGTAAGTGACTTGTGGCTTACTAATTGACGTGCTTCTGCACGCGTAGAACCAAAGCCCATACGATAAACTACGTTGTCTAAACGCGCTTCTAGAAGTTGCAGAAGGTTTACACCCGTTGCACCTTTAAGACGATCGGCTGACTTGTAGTAATTACGAAATTGCTTTTCTAGCACGCCATACATACGACGTACTTTTTGTTTTTCACGGAGCTGTAGACCGTAGTCTGATAGACGACCGCGACGCTGACCATGTTGGCCAGGTACTGCTTCAGATTTACACTTCTTTTCATAAGCGGTTACACCACTTTTGAGTAGAAGGTCTGTTCCCTCACGACGAGAGAGTTTACATTTTGGACCTAGGTAACGAGCCATGAGTCTGCCTCCTTATACGCGGCGTTTCTTCGGTGGACGACAACCGTTGTGTGGAATCGGGGTCACATCGGTAATATTGGTGACCTTGAAACCAGCGGCGTTCAGGGCACGAACGGCAGATTCACGACCAGGACCTGGGCCCTTGACCATTACGTCGACGTTCTTCAGACCATACTCGGCTGCCACTGTAGCGGCACGTTCGCTAGCAACCTGTGCTGCGAACGGGGTGCTCTTACGAGAACCACGAAAACCCGAACCACCAGCAGTAGCCCAAGATAGGGTATTGCCCTGGCGGTCAGTTATCGTAATGATGGTGTTGTTAAAAGAGGCGTGGATATGGGCAATCCCATCCACCACCGACTTTTTAACTTTTTTACGAGTACGCGGGTTAGCCATAGTACTTTTTTCCTGAATATTCACGAATGAGCGCGTATTAAAAAACTACACGCACATTGGCTTATTTACGAATTGGTTTACGCGGGCCTTTACGGGTACGCGCATTAGTTTTGGTGCGCTGACCACGAACAGGAAGATTGCGACGGTGGCGAATACCACGGTTACAGCCTAAGTCCATCAGACGCTTAATACTCATGGTTACTTCACGGCGCAAATCACCTTCTACAGTGTAAGCAGCGACTTCACCACGAAGATTGTCGAGTTCTTCAACTGACAAATCACCAATTTTACGAGTTGGTTCAATTCCGGACTTTTTACAGATAGCCTGCGAACGGGTTTTACCAATACCAAAGATATAAGTAAGAGAAATCACCGTATGTTTATTGTCCGGAATGTTGACACCAGCAATACGTGCCATTCAAATTACTCCGATTCCAAGCCGATAATTATCGACTCCAGTTTTTATGTCCATAAAGGGCGAAAAAGCATACCCCTTGACAAGAAAAATATCAAGGGGTTGCTTAACAAGACCTTTTATGATCCTGTCCAGGGATTAACCCTGGCGCTGTTTGTGACGTGGTTCAGTACAAATAACACGAACAGAACCGCGACGACGAATGATCTTACAGTTACGACAGATCTTTTTTACAGATGCACGAACTTTCATCTTCTACTCCTACCTTGCAAGCTGTCTGCCTTAGCGACGTCCATAGCTTTTAAGGTTAGTTTTTTTAAGCAAAGACTGATTCTGGTACTGATGTGACATCATATGTGACTGTAATTGTGCCATGAAATCCATTACTACAACAACGACTATCAAAAGTGATGTGCCGCCAACATAGAAAGGAATGTTCCAAGCCACTTGCAGAAACTGAGGCATCAGAGAAACAGCCGTAATATACAGTGCACCGAACAAGGTTAGACGTGTTACCACCCCATCAATGTATTTTGCTGTTTGATCACCAGGACGAATCCCAGGTAAAAGAGCACCTGATTTTTTCAGGTTATCAGCAATTTCTTTGGGGTTAAACATGAGTGCTGTATAAAAGAAGCAGAAGAATACAACACTGAGTGCAAAAAGCAAGATATAGAGTGGAGCACCTGGCGCTAATAACTGCGACAAATCTTGTAACACCCCAAAACCTTCAGCACTTCCGAACCATTGTCCTAGAGACGCAGGGAACAACAGGATACTTGAAGCAAAAATAGGTGGAATTACACCAGCCATATTCACTTTTAGCGGTAAATGGTTGGTTTGTGCAGCAAAAACTTGATTACCAACTTGGCGTTTAGCGTAGTTGACCGTTATACGACGTTGGCCACGCTCAATAAACACAACGAAGGCAATCGTTGCTACACCCAGAATACCAATCACCAAAAGAGGGATTAGATTCCAAGAACCTTCACTACGGGCGATTTCAAGTGAACTACCGATAGCACCAGGCAAGCCTGCTACAATACCAGAGAAGATTAATAGTGAAATACCATTACCGATACCTCGCTCTGTAATCTGTTCACCTAACCACATAAGGAAGACAGCACCACAAACCAGTGTTGTTACCGCAACAAAATAAAACCCGAAGTTCGCCATATAGACGACGCCACTTTGCCCAGCCAAACCTACTGACATACCTATCGCTTGGAATATAGCCAATACAACTGTGCCGTAGCGAGTATATTGATTAATTTTACGGCGACCGGCCTCACCTTCTTTTTTCAGCGCCTCTAACTTAGGCATTACTGCTGAAAGCAGCTGCATGATTATCGAGGCAGAGATATAGGGCATAATACCCAGTGCCAAGATGCTCATATTTTCAAGTGCACCACCCGAGAACATATTAAACATGTCTAGAATGGTGCCTTTGTTTTGCTCGAAGATGGCAGCAAGCTGGTCAGGATTAATACCAGGTACAGGGACATGAGCGCCTAGACGATAGACAAGTATCGCCAAGACTACGAACCTGAGACGCACCCAGAGCTCGCTTAGTCCACCTTGATTACCTGGTAGGGTTCCTGGTTTTGCCATTTCGTCCTCGACTAGTTAGTCTTCGACTTTACCGCCAGCCGCTTCAATAGCCGCACGCGCACCCTTAGTAGCTTTTACGCCCTGCAAGGTAACAGCACGGTCGATTTCACCGGACAGAATCACTTTAACGTACAGTGTGGAATCTTTAATCACATCTGCAGCTTTTAAAGTTTGCAGTGTAACCAAGTCACCTTCAACCATAGCGATTTCATGTAAACGCACTTCTTGAGTTAGAGGTGCTTTTAACGAAGTGAAACCAAACTTAGGTAGACGGCGTTGAAGTGGCATTTGACCACCCTCAAAACCTGGCTTTACTGAACCGCCAGAGCGGGATTTCTGACCTTTATGGCCGCGACCACCGGTTTTACCGAGGCCGCTACCAATACCGCGACCAACGCGCTTGCCCGCAGGCTTAGAGCCTGGTGCCGGGCTTAGATCGTTTAAATGCATGATTTAAGCTCCTTCAACCTGCAGCAGGTAGGTGACCTTATTGATCATGCCACGTACTGCGGGCGTGTCTTCCACTTCAACCTGATGGCCGATGCGGCGTAGACCTAGACCCTTAACACACAGCTTATGCTTTGGCAAAGTGCCAATGGGGCTGCGTACCAAAGTGACTTTTAATTTCGCCATGGTGTTACCCCAGAATGTCTTCTATGGTCTTGCCGCGCTTGGCAGCAATGTCTTCTGGTGCTTGCATGGCAACCAGACCCTTAATCGTGGCACGAACTACGTTTACTGGATTAGTAGAACCGTAGATCTTAGCCAAAACGTTGTGCACACCTGCTAGCTCTAGTACTGAGCGCATCGCACCACCGGCGATAACACCCGTACCTTCAGAAGCGGGCTGCATGAAGACTTTAGAAGCTCCATGTGCAGCACGGACAGGATGCTGCAATGTGGAACCATCAAGTTTGACGGTTACCATATTGCGACGTGCCTGTTCCATTGCTTTTTGAATCGCAACTGGCACTTCACGCGCCTTGCCACGACCAAAACCAACGCGGCCATTGCCGTCACCAACGACAGTCAGAGCGGTGAACGCAAAAATGCGACCACCCTTGACCACTTTGGCGACACGGTTAACCTGAACTAAACGCTCTAGTAGGTCACCGGCAGTTTTTTCGTTATTCGCCATTGTTACACCCTTTAGAATTCCAGGCCGCCTTCACGAGCCGCATCAGCTAGGGCTTTTACGCGACCATGATACTTAAAACCGCCACGGTCGAAAGCAATGGCAGTGATGCCAGCTGCTTTAGCGCGTTCAGCGATTAACTTGCCAACCTTGGTGGCTGCTTCGATATTACCAGTCGTACCGGTACGCAGACTTCCGTCTAGAGTAGAGGCGCTCGCTAAAACGTGGCCTCCATCAGCGGAGATAATCTGTGCGTAGATGTGACGCGGTGTGCGATTAACACACAAGCGCACTGCACCTAGCTCGCGAATTTTGGCGCGGGCACGGCGGGCACGACGTAAACGAGATTCTTTCTTCGCGTTCATAACCCTGCCTTACTTCTTCTTGGCTTCTTTACGACGAACTAATTCATCGCTATAGCGGATACCCTTGCCTTTATAAGGCTCTGGACGGCGGTAGTTACGGATCTCTGCAGCACAATGACCAAGCAGCTGCTTGTCAGCACCCTTAAGAATAATAAGAGTGTTGCTGGGAGTTTCGGCACTAATACCTTCAGGTAAGGTGTAATCCACCGGATGGGAGAAGCCCAAGGTAAGATTAATTGTTTGCCCTTTAACTTGTGCACGGTAACCAACACCAATGATCTCTAGGTTTTTAGTAAAACCTTCAGATACTCCAATCACCATATTATTGATGAGTGAACGGGTGGTACCGGCAAGCGCCCAGGCAGCCTTGTTGTTTGGGTTGCTAGGAGCAACCGTCACAGTTTTCTCTTCCACTTTTACTTCAACCAAGTTATTTAGGTCGAGTTCTAGTGTGCCATTGCTACCTTTAACAGTAACTTTGCCATCGTTAAGTGTTAGCTCAACTGTAGCAGGCAATTCAATCAATTTCTTTGCTATGCGGGACATTGTAGTCTCCCTTAGAACACGGTGCAGATGACTTCGCCACCGACACCTGCCGCACGAGCTGCGCGATCTGTCATCACACCTTTAGAGGTGGAAACAATCGCCACACCTAAACCTGCATTCACTCTAGGTAAATTATTCTTACCTTTGTAGCTACGCAGACTTGGCTTGCTAACACGTTGGATCTTTTCGATGACCGCTTTGCCTTCAAAATACTTCAAGGTTACAGTCAGTTCAGGCTTAACATCACCCTGGACCTGATAGTCCACGACGTATCCCTCTTCTTTTAGCACACGAGCAACTTCGATTTTCATCTTAGAAGACGGCATGGTAACCGTCTCTTTAGTTGCCATCTGTGCATTGCGAATACGGGTAACCATATCCGCCAGGGTGTCTTGCATACTCATTCGCTTTGCACTCCTGGATCCAGCTTACCAGCTGGACTTGCGCAGACCGGGAACATCGCCACGCATAGCTGCTCTACGCAGTGCGGTGCGGCCCAGACCGAACTTGTTATAGAAACCATGCGGACGACCAGTTTCGCGGCAGCGATTACGCTGACGTGATTGACTAGAGTCGCGTGGCAGCTTTTGGAGTTGCTGAAGTGCTTCCCACTGAGCTTCTTCCGAAGTCTCAGGGTTAACAATAATTGCTTTCAGCTCAGCACGCTTTGCAGCATACTTTTCTACCAATTTGGCGCGCTTCAGCTCACGCTGAATCATGGAAACCTTCGCCATCTAAATCCCCTTACTTCTTGAACGGAAAGCCAAGTGCAGTTAAAAGTGCACGGCCTTCGTCATTGTTACGGGCAGTAGTGGTGATAGTGATGTCTAAACCTCTCACTTTATCAACTTTATCGTAGTTGATTTCAGGGAAAATGATTTGCTCACGCACACCCATGCTGTAGTTACCACGACCGTCAAAAGACTTGGGGTTTAGGCCACGGAAGTCACGAATACGAGGAATCGCAACATCTACTAGGCGGTCGAGGAAGTCCCACATACGCTCTGCACGTAGTGTTACTTTACAACCAATTGGCCAGCCTTCGCGAACTTTAAAGCCTGCGATGGATTTACGAGCCTTGGTTACAATAACTTTCTGCCCACTCAATTTTTCTAAATCTGCGACAGCATTATCCATTAGCTTTTTATCGCTAAGTGCTTCACCAACACCCATATTTAGGGTGATTTTGGTAATGCGTGGTACTTCCATCACATTCTTTAAGCCAAGCTCTTCTTTCAGTTTGGCTGCTACTTCATTTATGTAAAGCTCTTTCAATCTAGCCATACTGATACCTGACTTGATTAGGCGTCGATCTCTGTTTGAGTCGACTTGAAAATACGTACCTTGGAACCATCGTCCAGGACCTTGAACCCTACTCTATCAGCTTTGCTAGTTTCTTTGTTGAAAATAGCAACGTTGGAAGCATGAATGGGCGCTTCGCGCTCAATAATACCACCAGGCTGATTGGCGTAGGGGTTTGGGCGGGTGTGACGCTTGATAATATTCACACCAGACACCACAAAGCGATCGTCATTTAAAACGCGCTTAACAGTACCACGCTTACCCTTGTCTTTGCCTGCAATGACGATCACTTCATCGTCACGTTTAATCTTGCGCATAACCGGCCTCGCTCCTTACAGCACTTCTGGTGCCAAGGAAATGATCTTCATGAACTTATCACCGCGCAGCTCACGTGTTACCGGACCAAAAATACGGGTACCCATAGGGGCATCCTTACCATCCAGAATAACGGCAGCATTGCCATCAAAACGAATAGCTGATCCGTCGGGACGACGAACTGCAGCCCGAGTACGTACTACAACGGCTTTAAGGACCTGGCCCTTTTTCACCTTACCACGCGGGATGGCATCTTTAACGGTGACCTTGATGATGTCACCAACACGTGCATAACGACGGTGTGAACCGCCTAGCACTTTGATGCACATAACACGTTTAGCTCCGCTATTATCGGCAACATCCAGCATTGATTGTGTCTGAATCATAATCTATCTCCAAACTTGAACAGTTGAGAGCATCTGAGTCACCTCAGATACTGTTAGCCTGCTCAACAATCTCAACCAGTTTCCAGGATTTAGTCTTAGAAATCGGACGTGTTTCCTGGATGGTCACGGTGTCACCCATGCGAGCACTATTGTTCTCGTCATGTGCATGTAGCTTAGTGGAGCGGCGAACATATTTACCATACAGAGGATGAGCAATACTACGCTCAATCATGACGATAATGGATTTTTCCATTTTGTCGCTAACCACCTTACCGGTGACAGTCTTAGCTTTCTTTTCGACTTCGGCCATTTTAGTTACCCGCCTTATCGTTCAGCACGGTTTTAACACGTGCAATATCACGGCGCAATTGCTTGAGCAAATGCGATTGGCCAAGTTGGCCGGTCACTTTGCGCATGCCTAGCTGGAATTGCTCACGTAACAAATTATGTAATTGTTCGTTTAGCTCTTCAGCTGTTTTGCCGCGTAGTTCTTGAGCATTCATTACATCACCGTCCGTTTAACAAAAGTTGTCGGGATAGGAAGCTTAGCTGCTGCAAGTGCAAAGGCTTGACGTGCTAACTCTTCAGTTACACCTTCAACTTCATATAGAACCTTGCCAGGTTGGATTAGGGCAACCCAATATTCTACGTTACCCTTACCCTTACCCATACGAACTTCCAACGGCTTACCAGTGATCGGCTTGTCTGGAAAAACTCGGATCCAAATCTTACCACCACGCTTGATGTGACGTGTCATAGTACGACGCGCCGCTTCAATTTGACGGGCTGTTAAACGGCCACGATCTGTAGCTTTAAGACCGAATTCACCAAAGCTGACCTTGTTTCCGCGTAAAGCCAGGCCGCGGTTACGACCCTTATGCATCTTGCGGAATTTTGTACGCTTAGGCTGTAACATCGACTATCCCCTTACTTGGAACCTTTTTTCTTGGGTGACTGCTGCTGTGGCTGCTGAGCTAGCTTAGCAGCGTTTGCACGCACCTCTTCGATCCCGCCCAGGATCTCACCTTTGAAGATCCACACTTTGACACCAATGATGCCATAAGTAGTGTGTGCTTCAGCAGTGGCGTAGTCGATATCAGCACGTAATGTGTGCAGTGGTACACGACCTTCGCGATACCATTCAGAGCGGGCAATTTCTGCACCACCTAGACGGCCACCGACTTGAATCTTGATGCCTTTACCACCGAGACGCATAGCGTTTTGTACCGAGCGCTTCATCGCACGACGGAACATAACACGGCGCTCTAGCTGACCTGCAACACTTTGAGCAACAAGTGCAGCATCTAGCTCTGGCTTACGGACTTCTTCGATATTGATGTGCACAGGCACACCCATCATGTCGGAAACGTCTTTGCGTAAACGCTCAACATCTTCACCTTTCTTACCAATCACAATACCTGGACGGGCAGTATGAATAGTGATGCGGGCATTATTTGCTGGACGCTCAATTTGAATACGACTTACAGCAGCTTGCTTAAGACGTTCTTCTAAGAAGCTACGTACTTTTAAGTCATTATTCAGCTTGTCGGCATAAGCGGAACCTTCAGCATACCAAGTAGATGTATGCTCTTTAACGATTCCCAAGCGTATGCCGGTTGGATTTACTTTCTGACCCATAGGGTTAACTCCTTACCGGTCTGCAACCTTGACAGTGATATGACAAGTGCGCTTGAGAATGCGATCAGCACGACCTTTAGCACGTGGTTTAATACGCTTCATGGTCGTACCTTCATCCACCATAATTGTGGAGATACGCAGTTCGTCGATATCAGCACCTTCGTTATGCTCAGCGTTTGCAATTGCAGATTCTAGAACCTTCTTAACTAATACTGCACCCTTTTTGGGGCTGAAGGCTAGTAGATTAAGTGCATCAGCAACTTTCTTGCCACGTACCTGATCAGCAACCAAGCGGGCTTTCTGTGCGGACAGACGTGCACCACGCATTTTAGCGGCGACTTCCATCATAACCTCCTGATTAGCGCTTGGCTTTCTTGTCAGCTACATGACCGCGATAAGTACGGGTTGCAGCAAATTCACCCAGCTTGTGACCGACCATCTCTTCAGTGATGAATACCGGTACATGCTGGCGTCCATTGTGGACAGCGATTGTTAGGCCGATCATATTTGGAATGATCATAGAACGACGAGACCAAGTCTTAATTGGCTTCTTATCTTTGCCTTCGACCGCAACTTCCACTTTTTTCAACAGATGAAGGTCAATGAAAGGACCTTTCTTCAGTGAACGAGGCACAGCGGATCCCCTTAAACGTTATTTCGCTTTACGACGACGAACAATTAGATTGTCAGTACGCTTGTTTTTGCGAGTTTTGTAACCCTTGGTTGGTACACCCCAAGGCGTAGTCGGATTTTTACCCTTATTGCGGCCTTCACCACCACCGTGTGGGTGGTCAACGGGGTTCATCGCCATACCACGAACACTTGGACGAATACCACGCCAGCGGTTAGCACCGGCTTTACCTAATACGCGTAGGCTGTGCTCACTGTTACCCACTTCACCTAAGGTGGCGCGGCAATCAACAAGTACCTTACGTGTCTCACCAGAACGTAGTCTTAGTGTAGCGTAAGCACCTTCACGGGCAACCAATTGCACCGAAGCACCAGCAGAACGTGCAACTTGTGCACCTTTACCAGGCTTTAACTCTATGCAATGTAGGGTAGAACCCAGCGGCATATTGCGTAGTGGTAGGCTATTACCTGCTTTGATTGGTGCATCAACACCTGACTGAATGCGATCGCCAGCTGCTACGCCTTTAGGGGCAATAATGTAGCGACGCTCACCATCCATGTACTTAATCAAAGCGATGTGTGCAGAACGGTTTGGATCATACTCCAAACGCTCAACAATGCCTACAACACTGTCTTTATTACGCTTAAAATCTATAATACGGTAATGCTGACGATGACCACCACCAATGTGACGAGTAGTGATACGACCGTTGTTGTTACGACCACCAGTTCTGCTTTGTGATTCAAGCAGAGGCGCATAAGGAGCACCCTTATGCAGGTCTTTATTCACCACCTTAACTAGGTGGCGGCGACCGGCGGAAGTTGGTTTAGCTTTAATAACTGCCATAATTAACCCCTTGCCTTATTCCGCGTCAGCGAAATCGATCGCTTGTCCTTCCACTAGGCTTACATAAGCCTTGCGGAAACCTTTGCGACGACCGAGACCGTGAGTAGTGCGTCGGGTTTTGCCTTTAGCATTAAGAACGCTAACTGCATTTACCTTAACATCAAACAGTTTCTCGACAGCTTTTTTAATTTCTAGCTTTGTCGCATCTGAAGCAACCTTGAATACGTACTGATTTTGTTTATCAGCAACTAAGGTAGCCTTTTCGGTCATGTGTGGACCGAGTAGCACTTTAAATATGCGCTCCTGGTTCATCCTAACTTCTCCTCGAATTGACGTAGGGCTGATACAGTCATCAACACGTTTTCGTAGGCGATCAGGCTAACAGGGTCGGCTGCACTAGCTTCGATAACATCAACGTGTGGCAGGTTGCGAGCAGCCAAATACAAGTTGGTGTTAAGTTCAGAAGTAATAATCAGCACTTTACTCAGATTCATTTCTTCAAGCTTGGCAGCAAGTAACTTTGTCTTAGGCGCATCAACTGTAAATTCCTCTACAGCGATTAAACGATCCTGACGAGCCAACTCGGAAAGAATAGAACGCATCGCAGAGCGGTACATTTTCTTGTTAACTTTCTGAGAATGATCTTGAGGACGGGCAGCAAAGGTTACACCACCTTTACGCCAAATCGGAGAAGTAGCAGTACCAGCACGGGCACGACCAGTACCCTTCTGACGCCATGGCTTTTTACCACCACCAGCAACTTCTGCACGTGTTTTTTGAGCACGAGTACCTTGACGAGCACCAGACATATAAGCAACAACTACCTGGTGAACAAGGGCTTCGTTAAATTCTTTACCAAAGGTCGCATCGGATACTTCAACAGTACCCTGAGCTCCAGCTAGGTTCAGGTTCATGTGTCTATATCCTCTTAGCGGCGAGCCTTGACCGTTTGGCGAACAAGCACGTCACCACCAGTAGCACCAGGCACTGCGCCTTTAACTAACAGTAGGTTACGGTCTGTATCGACACGAACGATTTCTAGGGATTGCACAGTTACACGCTCTGCACCCATGTGACCAGCCATCTTTTTGCCTTTAAACACACGACCTGGGGTCTGGTTTTGGCCGATAGAACCTGGTGCACGGTGAGAGAGAGAGTTACCATGAGTTGCATCTTGCATGGAAAAGTTCCAACGCTTTACGCCGCCTTGAAAACCTTTACCTTTAGATGTTCCGATCACGTCAATTAATTGACCGGCCTCAAAGAGACTGACGGTTAAATCAGCACCTACACTAGGCGCTTCATCACCTTCAGCTAGACGATATTCACGAACGATGCGACCTGCTTCAACACCTGCTTTGGCAAAATGCCCAGCTTGTGCTTTGGTAAGGTGCTTCGCTTTACGCGAACCAGCAGTAACCTGTACAGCAGAGTAACCATCCACATCAAGTGAACGTACCTGCGTAACGCGGTTAGGAGTGACTTCAATAACGGTGACTGGAATTGATGCACCGTCTTCGGTGAAAATGCGGGTCATGCCGCTTTTCTTACCGATTAAAGCAAGAGCCATTGTATGTCTCCTATCAGTGTACGGGGCTATCACCCGCTATGGCTGCCTTTTCCAGGGCATTCCACTATCTAAATTGTACTGCGTCTCGCGACGCTAACCACTTTGCTACTAAAACAAATTAACCTAGGCTAATTTGCACATCAACACCTGCAGCCAATTCAAGCTTCATTAACGCATCAACTGTTTTTTCAGTTGGCTCAACAATGTCAAGCACACGTTTATGAGTACGAATCTCATACTGGTCACGAGCATCTTTGTTTACGTGCGGAGAAACCAGCACTGTAAATTTTTCATTGCGTGTCGGTAAAGGAATCGGACCTTTCACCTGAGCACCAGTACGCTTTGCTGTTTCAACAATTTCAAGTGCGGACTGATCAATTAGGCGATGATCAAACGATTTCAACCGAATACGGATCTTCTGGTCTTGCATTATCCAATGCTCCGATACGGGCTACATGGGTACAGACACTTAAATCTGCACCTAAAAAAGGAGCAGCATTATAGTGCTGCTATTTCTTGCGTGTCAAACCTTTATTGAAAAAGTTTAACAACAAAGAGGGCTCCTTTTAAGAAGCCCTCCTTTTACTGGCCTAAAACAGTGCCAAAATTAAGCAACGATTTTAGCAACAACACCAGCACCAACAGTACGACCACCTTCACGAATAGCAAAACGGAGACCGTCATCCATCGCAACAGGCGCAATCAAAGTAACAACTAACTTAACGTTATCACCCGGCATAACCATTTCTACGCCTTCAGGCAGTTCACAAGAACCCGTTACATCAGTTGTACGGAAGTAGAACTGAGGACGGTAGCCCTTGAAGAAAGGCGTATGACGACCACCTTCGTCTTTTGACAGAACATAAATTTCTGCTTCAAAAACTGTGTGTGGAAGAATAGAACCTGGCTTAGCTAGAACCTGACCACGCTGAACGTCGTCACGCTTAGTACCACGTAGTAGTGCACCAATGTTCTCACCTGCGCGACCTTCGTCAAGCAGCTTACGGAACATTTCAACACCAGTACAAGTAGTCTTAACTGTGTCTACAATACCAACGATCTCAATTTCTTCACCAGTACGTACAACACCGCGCTCTACACGACCCGTTACAACAGTACCACGGCCAGAAATAGAGAAAACGTCTTCGATAGGCATTAGGAATGGTCTATCAATAGCACGCTCAGGTAAAGGAATGTAGCTGTCTAAAGCTTCAACTAGCTTAATAACAGCAGAAGTACCCATACCGTTGTCGTCTTTACCTTCTAACGCCATTAGTGCAGAACCAATGATGATAGGGGTATCGTCGCCAGGGAATTCGTAAGTTGATAACAAATCACGAATTTCCATTTCTACTAGCTCAAGTAGCTCTTCATCGTCAACCATGTCCGCTTTGTTCATGAACACAACGATGTAAGGAACACCAACTTGACGAGATAGTAGAATGTGCTCACGCGTCTGAGGCATAGGGCCATCAGCTGCTGAACAAACAAGAATACCACCATCCATCTGGGCAGCACCAGTGATCATGTTTTTAACATAATCGGCGTGACCTGGGCAGTCTACGTGTGCGTAGTGACGCGTAGGAGACTCATATTCAACGTGAGACGTTGAAATAGTGATACCACGCTCACGCTCTTCAGGCGCATTGTCGATACCAGCAAATGCAACTGCAGTACCACCATATACTTCTGCACAAACACGTGTTAGAGCAGCAGTTAGAGTGGTTTTACCATGGTCAACGTGACCAATAGTGCCAACGTTTACGTGGGGTTTACTACGTTCAAATTTTTCTTTAGCCACAACGATAACCTCTTCAGTTAACGGCAGATTATAAATTTACTTTTGATTGATGACGGCTTCAACAATACTAGCCGGCGCCTCTGAGTACTTAGCAAACTCCATAGAGTAGCTAGCACGGCCTTGGGTTGCGGAACGCAAGTCTGTAGCGTAACCAAACATCTCACCCAATGGAACTTCCGCACGAACAACTTTACCAGCTGGTAGATCGTCCATGCCCTGTACGAGACCACGACGGCGGCTCAAGTCGCCCATAACGTCGCCCATGTACTCTTCAGGTGTAACCACTTCAACCTTCATCATCGGCTCAAGTAGCATAGCACCCGCTTTCTTAGCACCTTCTTTAATTGCTAAAGAACCAGCAACTTTGAAGGCCATTTCGTTAGAGTCGACGTCATGGTAGGAACCGTCAAACAAGGTTACCTTAACATCGATCATTGGGTAACCAGCTAGAACACCATTTTGCAATTGCTCAAAGCAACCTTTGTCAACTGCAGGAATGTATTCACGCGGTACTACACCACCAACGACTTCGTTAACGAACTCGTAAGTCTTCTCGCCATCTTCACCTTTATCGGTGAGTGGTTCGATTTTAAGCCAAACGTGACCATACTGACCACGACCACCGGATTGACGCACAAATTTACCTTCTTGCTCAACCGATTTACGAATGGTTTCACGGTAGGCAACTTGTGGTTTACCAATGTTGGCTTCAACATTAAATTCACGACGCATACGATCAACAAGAATATCTAGGTGTAGTTCACCCATACCAGAGATAATTGTTTGACCTGATTCTGGGTCTGTCTTAACGCGGAAAGAAGGATCTTCTTGAGCTAGTTTACCTAGCGCAATACCCATCTTTTCTTGGTCAGCTTTAGACTTAGGCTCTACTGCAACAGAAATAACTGGCTCAGGGAATTCCATGCGCTCTAACACAATGCGATGATTGTCGTCACACAGGGTATCACCCGTAGTTACATCTTTTAGACCAACACAAGCTGCGATGTCACCAGCGCGAACTTCTTTGATCTCAACACGGTCATTTGCGTGCATTTGCACTAAGCGGCCAACACGTTCTTTTTTCTGTTTTACAGAGTTATAAACGCCTGAACCACTTTCTAGTACACCCGAATAAACACGGATATAAGTTAGCGTACCAACAAAAGGGTCGGTCGCAATTTTGAATGCTAGCGCAGCAAAAGGTGCAGCATCTTCAACTAAACGAACTGCTATTTCACCATTTTCTAGCTCGCCTTCAATAGGGCGAACTTCGTTAGGTGCAGGCAAGTATTCAACAACAGCATCAAGAACAGCAGGTACACCTTTATTTTTAAAGGCTGAACCGCACATTGCTAATACTATTTCGTTATTAATTACACGTTTACGAAGACCAAATTTAACTTCTTCGTCGGTTAACTCACCTTCTTCAAGGTATTTATTCATTAACTCGTCGTTGGCTTCAGCCGCAGCTTCAACCATTTCTTCGCGTAGCTTTTGAGCTTTAGCTACTAATTCTGCAGGAATATCAGCATATTCATGGGTTAAACCCAAGTCTGCTTCATTCCAGTAGATCGCCTTCATTTTCATAAGGTCGACTACACCAACAAAATTCTCTTCAGAACCAATTGGTAATTGAATAGCGATAGGGTTTGCTGCTAAACGTGTCTTAATCTGACCAAGTACACGCTCAAAATCTGCACCAGAACGGTCCATCTTGTTAACAAAAACGATACGTGGAACTTCGTATTTATTAGCTTGACGCCATACTGTTTCAGATTGTGGTTCTACACCTGAAGAGCCACAAAACACAACAACTGCACCATCAAGTACGCGCAATGAACGCTCTACTTCGATAGTGAAATCAACGTGTCCAGGAGTGTCAATGATGTTGATACGGTGTTCTTCAAACTGCTTGTCCATACCTTTCCAGAAAGAGGTAACAGCAGCCGAGGTGATAGTAATACCACGCTCTTGCTCTTGTTCCATCCAGTCTGTGGTGGACGCACCATCGTGAGTTTCACCCAACTTATGGTTGACACCTGTGTAATAAAGTACGCGTTCTGTTGTGGTGGTTTTACCCGCATCAACGTGAGCGCAGATACCAATATTACGGTACTGTTTAATAGCTATTTTACGTGCCACTTGAGGTCTCCCTTAGAAGCGGTAGTGTGAAAATGCCTTGTTAGCTTCAGCCATGCGGTGAACATCTTCACGCTTTTTGACTGCAGCACCTTTACCTTCGGCAGCATCCATAATCTCGCCAGCTAGACGAAGATCCATAGATTTTTCACCGCGCTTACGCGCGAAATCAACCAACCAACGCATAGCAAGTGCAGTACGACGTGAAGGACGAACTTCAACAGGCACCTGATAGGTAGCACCACCAACACGACGCGATTTTACTTCAACCAATGGTTGAATACTTTCAAGTGCTTTATCAAACAATTCGAGTGGATCTTTCTTGGTGCGTTCTTCCACTTTGCTCAGTGCGCCGTAAACGATGCGCTCTGCTGTTGCTTTTTTGCCGCTTTCCATTACATGGTTCATGAATTTGGCTAAGCGATCACTTCCGTACTTAGGATCTGGCAAAATTTCACGTTTCGCCGCAACTCTTCTTCTTGGCATGATAAGCCCTCTAAACGGTCTTCAGGTAACCCCAGGACATGCATTTACTTCGTACGGCCTGGCCTTACTCTTATCAGACGGTATAAATATTAAATTACTTAGGACGCTTCGCGCCGTACTTAGAACGACCTTGCTTACGACCTTGAACACCAGAAGTATCCAATGCGCCGCGAACGGTGTGATAACGCACACCTGGTAAATCTTTTACGCGACCACCACGAATCAGTACAACCGAGTGCTCTTGAAGGTTGTGACCTTCACCACCAATGTATGAAGAAACTTCAAAACCATTAGTTAAACGCACACGGCAAACTTTACGTAGCGCCGAGTTAGGTTTTTTAGGGGTAGTCGTGTAAACACGAGTACATACGCCACGTCGTTGCGGGCAAGCCTGAAGCGCTGGAACGTCGCTTTTGGCTACTCTGCGTTTGCGTGGCTTGCGAACCAACTGATTAATTGTTGCCATGCAAGCAAACTCCAATGTCTGTTTCAGCACCTAAATGGCACTTCAACAAGGCAGATTTCTGATAAAACAAAATGGATAGACGCACCTATCCCCTCTTTTGAGGAAGCGCATTCTACGGTTATAAAGCACAAGAGGTCAAGAGGAGTAGACAATTTACAGCCTATTCCTCTTGCATTTATGCTTAATCTTCGTCTTGATCTAGCGCTGATAACTCACTTGTCAAGGCTGCTTCCACTTCACTCGCGCTTGGGCCACTTTGAATAATGTGTTGATCTTCGCGGTGACGCTTACGCTGCGCGTGGTAGGTTAATCCAGTACCCGCTGGTATCAGACGACCTACTACGACGTTTTCTTTCAAACCACGTAAATAGTCACGCTTGCCATTTACGGCTGCTTCGGTCAACACACGGGTTGTCTCTTGGAAAGAAGCCGCTGAAATAAATGACTCAGTCGCCAAAGACGCCTTAGTGATACCAAGCAGTAAACGCTCAAATTTAGCTGGGAATTTCTTAGCTTTCATTAGCGCTTCGTTTTCTTCTAGCACTTTAAAGTATTCAACTTGCTCACCTGACAAGAAGCTAGAATCACCCACTTCTTGTACTTCTACTTTACGCAGCATCTGGCGAACAATCACTTCAATGTGCTTATCGTTAATCACAACACCTTGTAAACGATAAACATCTTGTACTTCTGTGGTGATGTATTTAGCTAATTCACTGACACCTAATAGACGCAGAATATCGTGCGGGCTAGAAGGGCCATCAGAAATGACCTCACCACGCTCAACATTTTCACCTTCAAACACGTTAATTTTACGCCATTTTGGAATTAACGCTTCATAAGGCTCATCGCCATTATTAGGTGTAATAACAATACGCTGCTTACCTTTGGTTTCTTTGCCCATTGAGAGCGTACCACTAATTTCAGCCATTATAGCTGACTCTTTAGGGCGACGCGCTTCAAATAGGTCAGCAACGCGCGGCAGACCACCAGTAATGTCTCGGTTACCACTACTTTCTTGTGGGATACGCGCAATAACTTGACCTACACCAACGGTTAAGCCGTCATCAATGGTAACAACCGCTTTACCTGGCAAAATGTACTGAACAGGTGATTGACTACCTGGCAGCGCAAGTTCTTTACCTTGAGCATCAAGCAACAGCATCATAGGACGCTTATCTTTACCTGAAGATGGACGGTGCTGTGTTTCAATAATTTCAATGGAAGACAAGCCTGTTAACTCATCGATATTGCGGTTAATAGAAATACTATCTTCCATATCAACAAACTGAACTTTACCTGCAACCTCTGCAACAATCGGATGCGTGTGGGCATCCCATTTAGCAACAATTTGACCGGCAACAACTTCTTCATTGTCAGCAACGCTAACCTCAGCACCGTAAGGTAACTTGTAGTATTCGCGCTCACGGCCTTTAATGTCAGCAATCGCCATTGCACCCGAACGTGATACAGCAATCAATTTGCCATCTTCACGGGTAACAAACTTCACGTTATGGAAACGGACTTTACCACCATGCTTAACTTGTACGTTATCAATAGCAGAAGCTCGTGATGCCGCACCACCAATGTGGAACGTACGCATGGTAAGCTGTGTACCCGGCTCACCAATCGACTGAGCAGCAATAACACCTACAGCTTCACCGACGTTAACCTGATGTCCACGGGCAAGGTCACGACCATAGCACATAGCACACACGCCAAAACGTGTCGTACAAGTAATCGCTGAACGAACAATAATCTCGTCCACACCTAAAGAATCTAAACGATCACACCATTTTTCATCCAACAGTGTGCCTTTAGTAATAACGACTTCACCAGTACCTGCATTAAATACATCACGCGCAACTACACGGCCTAGCACACGCTGAGAAAGTGGCACAATAATGTCACCACCTTCAATAACAGGGTGCATGACTAAGCCTTCTTCTGTACCGCAGTCTAGCTGCGTTACCACTAAATCTTGTGCCACATCAACTAAACGACGCGTCAAGTAACCAGAGTTAGCCGTTTTAAGTGCCGTATCTGCCAAACCTTTACGCGCACCGTGAGTCGAAATAAAGTACTGAAGTACGTTAAGACCTTCACGGAAGTTTGCAACGATGGGCGTTTCAATGATTGAACCATCAGGCTTAGCCATTAGACCACGCATACCGGCTAGCTGACGTATCTGTGCAGCAGAACCACGCGCACCAGAATCAGCCATGATAAATACGCTGTTAAAAGAATCTTGCTCAGATTCATTACCGTCTTTATCAGTCACCGTTTCTTTGGAAATACCAACCATCATCGCCTTGGCAACTTTATCGTTCGCCTTAGACCAAATATCAATGACCTTGTTGTATTTCTCACCTTGTGTCACCAAACCTGAAGCAAACTGTTGTTCAATTTGCTTAACTTCAGCTTCAGAAGCAGCAATAATACTAGCTTTCTCAGCAGGAATAACAAAGTCGTTCACACCGATAGAACAACCTGACCAAGTTGCGTATTGGAAACCGGTATACATAAGTTGGTCAGCAAAAACCACAGTATCTTTCAAACCAACACGGCGATAAGCTTCGTTAATCAAACGAGAAATGGCTTTTTTATTCAGCGCTTTGTTAGCTAAATCAAACGGCAAGCCGATAGGCATAATCCGCGACAGTAAAGCACGACCAACGGTAGTATCAACCACGATCGTACGTGTTACCGCTTCGCCTTCAATTTCTTTGTCCGTTTCAGTCACACGCACTTTTACCTTTGCGTGTAATGCAACACTGCCTGTAGCATGAGCACGTTCAGCTTCTTCAATGTTACTAAACATCATGCCAGTGCCTTTGGCACCTACTTTTTCGCGGGTCATGTAATAAAGACCCAATACCACATCCTGCGAAGGAACAATAATCGGCTCACCGTTAGAAGGCGACAAGACGTTATTAGTTGAAAGCATTAATGCACGCGCTTCTAGCTGAGCTTCCAGCGTTAGCGGTACGTGTACAGCCATTTGGTCACCGTCAAAGTCGGCGTTATAAGCCGCACAAACCAACGGATGTAGCTGAATAGCTTTACCTTCAATTAATACAGGTTCAAATGCCTGAATACCCAAACGGTGAAGTGTTGGCGCACGGTTAAGCATAACAGGGTGCTGACGAATAACCTCGGCAAGAATATCCCAAACTTCAGGCAATTCGCGCTCAACCATTTTCTTAGCTGCTTTAATGGTCGTTGCTAAACCACGCGCTTCTAACTTGGCAAAAATAAATGGCTTAAATAATTCAAGCGCCATTTTTTTAGGCAGACCGCACTGATGCAGGCGCAGTGTTGGACCTACGGTAATAACAGAACGGCCTGAGTAGTCAACACGCTTACCTAGCAAGTTTTGACGGAAACGACCTTGCTTACCTTTAATCATATCGGCAAGTGATTTTAAAGGACGTTTATTAGTACCTGTAATGGCACGACCACGACGACCGTTATCTAGCAAGGCATCAACTGCTTCTTGCAACATACGCTTTTCGTTACGCACGATGATGTCAGGCGCATTTAACTCTAACAAACGCTTTAAACGGTTGTTACGGTTAATAACACGGCGGTAAAGATCATTCAAATCTGAAGTAGCAAAACGACCGCCGTCTAGTGGTACTAAAGGGCGTAAATCAGGTGGCAGAACAGGTAATACTTCTAGCACCATCCAGCCAGGCTGGTTATTTGAATCACGAAAAGCTTCTAGAATTTTTAGACGCTTAGTGATTTTCTTCATCTTAGTTTCAGAAGAAGTTTGTGGAATTTCTTCACGAATTCTTTCGATTTCGTCGTTTAAATCAATATCGCGCAATAAAGCTTGGATCGCTTCAGCGCCCATACGGGCATCAAAGTCATCACCAAACTCTTCTAGTGCATCAAAATACTGCTCATCATTTAGCAGCTGGCCTTTTTCTAGCGTAGTCATGCCAGGGTCAATAACAACAAAGCTTTCAAAATAAAGCACGCGCTCAATATCACGCAGGGTCATATCAAGCATTAGACCAATACGTGAAGGTAGCGACTTTAAGAACCAAATATGGGCAACAGGCGACGCTAATTCAATGTGTGCCATACGCTCACGGCGCACTTTAGCTTGCGTTACTTCAACACCACATTTTTCGCAAATAATACCACGGTGCTTCATGCGCTTATATTTGCCGCACAAACACTCATAGTCCTTGGTAGGACCAAAAATTTTGGCACAGAATAAACCATCACGCTCAGGCTTAAACGTACGATAGTTAATAGTTTCTGGCTTTTTAACTTCACCAAATGACCAAGAACGAATCAGTTCCGGTGAGGCCAGAGTAATTCTTAGTGATTCAAACTCATCAGGTTGACCCTGATTACGCAATACATTAACCAGATCTTTCATCAGCCGCAGCTCCCGTTGGAGTGGCGACGAGCACTAAGCTCGTCATGCAATCTTTGCTATCCCAGAACAATACTAAAAAGCCTGCTGGGTAGCAGGCCACCCAGCAGAACTTCTTAGTATTCCAAGTCGATATCTATCGCTAGGGAACGTATTTCTTTAATCAGAACGTTGAAGGACTCAGGCATACCTGGTTCCATCTTATGATTACCGTCTACAATGTTTTTATACATTTTAGTACGACCATTCACATCATCTGATTTAACAGTTAGCATTTCTTGTAGCGTGTAAGCAGCACCGTAAGCCTCTAGTGCCCAAACTTCCATCTCACCAAAACGCTGTCCACCAAACTGCGCTTTACCACCCAAAGGCTGCTGCGTTACAAGGCTATAAGAACCCGTTGAACGCGCGTGCATTTTGTCATCAACCAAGTGGTTAAGCTTCAGCATGTACATATAACCAACGGTTACTGGGCGGTCGAATTTCTCGCCAGTACGACCATTGTAAAGGTCCATCTGACCGCTGCGCGGTAAACCAGCCAGCTCAAGCATGGCTTTAATTTCATGCTCTTTAGCACCGTCAAAGACTGGCGTTGCCATAGGCACACCTTTCTTCAAGTTATGCGCCAGTTCAATCACTTCATCGTCAGTTAGCTTATCGAGTTCTTCAATACGCAAACCTTCTGAAAGGTTATAAACTTTTTCTAAGAAACTACGAATTTCTTTAATTTGCACTGAACGCTCATTTTCAAGCATTTCAGTAATACGCTCGCCTAAACCTTTAGCCGCTAAGCCTAGGTGAGTTTCTAATACCTGACCAACGTTCATACGTGAAGGAACACCTAACGGGTTCAACACAATATCAACGGGAATACCTTGTTCGTTATAAGGCATGTCTTCAACCGGCATAATGGCCGAAACAACACCTTTGTTACCATGACGACCCGCCATTTTATCGCCGGGCTGAATACGACGCTTAACAGCAACATAAACTTTTACAATTTTTTGTACGCCAGGTGCTAAATCATCACCCTGCTGTAGCTTACGTTTTTTGTCTTCGAACTTTTCTTCCATCAGCTTTTTACGCTCAATCAACTGAGCTTGAGCTTGAGCAAGCAATTCGTTCAACGCGTCATCTTGCATCCGTAATTTAAACCATTCGGCATAAACCAAATCATTTAAGTATTCATCAGTGATTTTGGCGTTTTTAGACAGCTGAGGACCACCGTTAACCATTTGCGTAACCAATGCATTGCGTAAACGTGCAAAGGTCGCTTCTTCAGCAATACGGTATTCTTCTTTTAAATCTTTACGCACTTCGTCTAGCTGTGTTTCTTCAATGGCTAAAGCACGCTTATCTTTATCAACGCCGTCACGGGTGAACACTTGTACGTCAATAACCGTACCTTTCATACCTGTAGCAACACGTAAAGATGTATCTTTTACATCAGACGCTTTTTCACCAAAAATGGCTCGCAGTAGTTTCTCTTCAGGGGTTAGTTGAGTCTCGCCTTTAGGCGTTACTTTACCAACCAAAAGATCACCAGGGCCAACTTCAGCACCGATATAAACAATGCCCGACTCATCTAGCTTAGAAAGCGCAGATTCGCCCACGTTAGGAATATCGGCACTAATTTCTTCAGAACCCAATTTAGTATCACGCGATACGCAAGTTAGTTCTTGAATATGAATGGTAGTAAAACGGTCTTCTTCAACAACGCGCTCTGAAACTAGAATCGAATCTTCAAAGTTAAAACCGTTCCAAGGCATAAATGCGATACGCATATTTTGCCCTAATGCTAACTCACCCATATCCACTGAAGGGCCATCGGCTAAAATATCATCTTTAGAAATAATATCGCCAGGCTTAACAATGGGACGCTGGTTAATACAAGTGTTCTGGTTAGAACGGGTGTACTTAGTGAGGTTATAAATATCAACACCCGCTTCACCACCGATTAGCTCGTCTTCATTAATACGAACAACGATACGTGACGCATCAACCGAATCAACCACACCACCACGCAGTGCAACAGCACAAACACCTGAGTCACGCGCAACCGCACGTTCCATACCCGTACCGACTAACGGCTTATCAGCTTTTAGCGTTGGTACAGCCTGACGTTGCATGTTTGAACCCATCAAGGCACGGTTAGCATCATCATGCTCAAGAAAAGGAATCAGTGAAGCTGCCACCGAAACAACCTGACGTGGCGAAACGTCCATTAAGGTTACTTGGTCTGGCGTTACAAAAGTGGTATCACCGTTATGACGAACCTGTACTAACTCATCAATCAACTCACCTTTTTCGTTCAAGGTGGCAGAAGCCTGAGCAATAACGTATTGGCCTTCTTCAATCGCCGAATAGTAAGCAACATCATTGGTTACTTTGCCATCCACAACAGTACGGTAAGGTGTTTCTAAGAAACCGTAAGAGTTGGTACGTGCATAAGTCGCCAAAGAGTTAATTAGACCAATGTTTGGACCTTCAGGCGTTTCGATAGGACAAACACGACCATAGTGAGTGGCGTGTACATCACGTACTTCAAAACCTGCACGTTCACGTGTTAGACCACCGGGGCCTAAAGCGGAAACGCGACGCTTGTGCGTAACTTCTGATAACGGGTTGTTCTGGTCCATAAACTGAGAAAGCTGACTCGAACCAAAAAACTCTTTAACCGCAGCAGCAACCGGCTTGGCGTTAATTAAGTCTTGTGGCATTAAGCCTTCACTTTCAGCTAAAGATAAGCGCTCTTTAACCGCACGCTCAACACGCACTAAACCAACACGGAATTGGTTTTCAGCCATTTCACCAACCGAACGAATACGGCGATTACCTAAGTGGTCAATGTCATCCACTTCACCTTTACCATTACGAATGCTTAATAGTTCACGCAATACAGCAACGATGTCATCGTGGGAAAGCACTGGCTCGCCAACGTCAATATCGCGGTGTAAACGGCGGTTGAACTTCATACGGCCAACGGCAGAAAGGTCGTAGCGCTCAGGCGAGAAGAACAAGTTATTAAACAAGCTTTCAGCCGACTCTTTAGTTGGTGGCTCACCAGGACGCATCATACGGTAAATTTCTACCAGTGCTTCAAGTTGCGTACGGGTAGGATCAACACGTAAAGTGTCTGAAATAAACGGCCCACAATCTAAATCGTTGGTGTAAAGCGTTTCAAAGCTCTTAATTTTAGCTTCAGCTAGCTTAGTTAGAACTTCTTCAGTAATCTCAGTATTACATTCAACTAACAGTTCACCCGTAGAAGGGTCAACAATGTCTTTGGCAAGTACTTTGCCATTTAAGTAATCATAAGGAACCGCTAGCTGCTTAATACCCGCCTTTTCTAGTAAGCGAATATGGCGCTGAGTAATACGACGATCTTGTTCAACCAACACCGTGCCATCTTTATCTTTAATTTCAAAAGAGGACGTTTCACCGCGCAAGCGTGAAGGTACTAGATCAACATAAATACCGTCTTTTTTGAAATAATAGCTGCTAGTATCAAAGAACATTTCCAGAATCTGTTCTGTACTAAAGTTCAAGGCACGTAACAAAATACTGGCAGGTAATTTACGACGGCGGTCAATACGCACATAAACTAGATCTTTAGGATCAAATTCAAAATCCAACCAAGAACCACGGTAAGGAATAATACGTGCAGAATAAAGCAATTTGCCTGATGAGTGAGTTTTACCACGGTCGTGGTCAAAAAACACACCCGGCGAACGGTGTAATTGAGAAACAATAACACGCTCAGTACCATTAATAACAAAGGTACCATTTTTGGTCATGAGTGGCATTTCACCCATATAAACTTCTTGTTCTTTAATATCTTTGATTGCCTTGTTAGGCGAATCTTTATCATAGATAATCAAACGTACTTTTACGCGCAAAGGTGCTGCAAAGGTAATACCTCGCAAAACACACTCTTTAACATCAAATACTGGGGTTCCAAGGCGATAGCTTACATATTCCAGTGCAGCATTGCCTGAATAGCTCTCGATTGGAAATACGGATTGAAAAGCCGCATGTAAACCAGTTTCAGTGCGCGCATCACCGGCAAGATCCTCTTGGAGGAATTGACGATAAGAATCTAGCTGTATGGCTAAAAGGTAAGGAACATCCATTACCGTCGGCAATTTACTGAAATCCTTACGGATACGTTTCTTCTCAGTGTACGAGTAAGCCATCTGTTTCCCCCAGCTTGTTCACCAAAAACTAGACCGCAGTGGTCACTACACCTTCAAGGGGAGGTGCGCCCCGCTGCAAGCATCACGGTTTAAGGTGAGGTGCAGTTAAATTAAACTAGGCTGCCTGTAACAGAAAAAGGCCGGCAGTGCACTTGCACCACCAGCCATTCTGCTGCAGCCCTAAGCTGCCATGCAAATTACTTAAGTTCCACCGATGCACCGGCTTCTTCAAGTTTAGCTTTAGCGGCTTCAGCTTCAGCTTTAGAAGCGCCTTCCTTAACTGTAGCAGGAGCGCCGTCAACCATTGCTTTAGCTTCTTTCAAGCCTAGGCCAGTAATTTCACGTACTGCTTTGATAGCGTTAACTTTCTTCTCGCCAGCAGAAATTAGAACTACGTCAAATTCAGTTTGCTCTTCAGCTGCTTCAGCAGCAGCAGGACCTGCAGCTACAGCAGCAGCCGCAGATACGCCGAATTTTTCTTCCATTGCTGAAACTAATTCAACAACTTCCATTACAGACATGTCAGCGATAGCGTTAAGAATATCGTCTTTAGTAATTGCCATGTTAAATTCTACCTAAGTAAATTTGTTTAGAAGGACTCAGTAAGATTAAAAGCCGCTTTATTAAGCCGCTTCTGCTTCTTTCTGGTCACGCACAGCTGCAAGAGTACGAACCAACTTGCCTGCTGCTGCTTCTTTCATTGTTGCCATTAGCTTCGCGATCGCTTCGTTGTAAGTTGGCAGTGTAGCCAAACGATCGATATCTGTAGCAGGAATAAGCTCACCTTCGTAAGCCATTGCCTTAACTTCAAATGATTTTTGCGTTTTAGCAAATTCTTTGAATAAACGCGCTGCTGCACCAGGATGCTCCATAGAGAAAGCAATCAGTGTAGGGCCGGTAAATTCTTCAGTTAAACATTCAAAGTTAGTTGCTGCAAAAGCACGACGCGCTAACGTGTTACGAACAACACGTACATCTACGCCAGCTTCACGAGCCTGCTTACGCAGAACGCTCATAGCACTAACGGTTACACCGCGTGCGTCAGCTATAACTACAGATTGAGCAGCTTTGGCAGCATCATTGACTTGACCAACAATGGCCTGTTTGTCTTTTAGATTAAGCGCCACTTTATCTTGCTCCTAATATAGAGAAACGGATTATCACGCCTCTCCACGGTTTCCAACCCTCCGGGAATTCGGAGTCGGTATTGATGGTTGGACCTACAATGTAGGCGGTCACCCATCTGCGTAGGAAATTAAGTTATTTATAAATAACACCTACGGTCTTTGAAGGTTGCCGCTAGCTTTAAATTAAACCATTAAAAAACTAGCCGCATCCGCAAAGTTTGTTGCACAACGTTTAGTCGATTACTTAACGTCTAACGTTGCAATATCAATCGTTAAGCCTGGCCCCATCGTGCTAGACAGTGTTATTTTCTTAATGTAAATACCCTTAGAAGAAGCAGGCTTTAGCTTTTTAAGATCAACAACGAGCGCTTCAATATTGCCGCGGATAGCATCAGCAGCAAAATCAATTTTACCAACACCGGCGTGAATAATACCGTTTTTGTCAGTACGGAAACGTACTTGACCTGCTTTAGCATTTTTAACGGCTGTCGCAACATCAGGTGTAACAGTACCCACTTTAGGGTTAGGCATTAAACCGCGTGGACCTAGAATTTGACCAAGCATACCCACCACACGCATAGCGTCAGGTGCAGCAATAACTACGTCAAAATCCATCTCACCCGCTTTAACTTTTTCAGCTAGATCGTCCATACCTACTAAATCTGCACCGGCTGCCAAAGCAGCTTCAGCCGCAGCGCCTTGAGCAAATACAGCAACACGAACACTATTACCAGTACCGTTAGGTAGAACAGTAGCGCCACGAACAACCTGATCAGATTTACGTGGATCAACGCCTAGGTTAACAGCAAGTTCAATGGTTTCTTTAAACTTAACCGCTGGCAGGCTGCTTAATAAAGCTACTGCGTCTTCAACGCTGTAGCTTTTTAGTGCAACAACTTTTTCAGCAATTAGTTTTTGACGCTTAGTTAACTTGGCCATTTACACGCCCTCCACGTCAATACCCATGCTGCGCGCGGTGCCAGCAATGGTTCTAACTGCAGCATCTAAGTCAGCAGCAGTTAAGTCAGGTTCTTTAGTTTTGGCAATTTCTTCTAGCTGTTCAAGAGAGATTTTACCTACTTTTACTTTATTTGGCGTTGCTGAAGCCGATTTCAAACCCAAAGCTTTTTTCAACAATACTGCTGCTGGTGGCGTTTTGGTGATGAATGTAAAGCTACGGTCGCTGTAAACAGTAATAACAACGGGGGTAGGTAAACCTACTTCCATGTCCTGAGTAGCGGCGTTAAATGCTTTACAAAATTCCATAATATTCACACCGTGCTGACCTAACGCAGGACCAACGGGTGGACTTGGATTTGCTTTACCAGCTGCAACTTGCAACTTAATGTATGATGTGACTTTTTTAGCCATGATAACTCCTATGGGTATAACGCCTTGCGGCTCCCCGTTTTTTTAAAAAAGCCAAGTATTATTCTTTCTCTACCTGACCAAACTCTAATTCGACTGGTGTTGGGCGGCCAAAAATACTCACAGAAACCTGTAAACGGCTCTTCTCGTAATTGACTTCTTCAACTGTACCGCTAAAATCTGCAAAAGGTCCATCAAGTACACGAACCAACTCACCAGGCTGAAACATAGTGCGTGGACGTGGCTTATCGCTGCCATCTTGCACACGCTGTAAAATAGCATCCGCTTCACGCGCAGTAATCGGTGCAGGCTTTTCTGCCGTACCACCAATAAAACCTAGCACTTTGGGTGTTTCTTTAACTAAGTGCCAGCTATCATCGTTCATAGCCATTTCAACTAAAACATAGCCTGGATAAAACTTACGTTCGCTTTTACGCTTTTTGCCATCGCGCATTTCCACAACTTCTTCGGTGGGAACTAAAATCTGTCCAAAAGAATCTTCCATTTTTTTAATGGCAATACGCTCCAGCAGTGAGCGCATAACTTGCTTCTCAAAACCGGAGTAGGCGTGTACAACATACCAACGCTTAGACATTTTCTACCCCTAATAAATCAGACTTTTAATCGCCCAGCTTAGCATTGAGTCAACAAGCCATAGCAAAAATGCAACAATAACGACGGCTGCTAGAACAATGAGTGTTGTTTGAATTGTTTCTGGACGTGTAGGCCATACCACTTTACGTATTTCTATTTTAGCTTCATGCGCAAGGTCGATTAAACGCAGACCTTTTGCTGTACGCAAAAAAACTACACCAGCCATACCACAAAGCAAAACAACGCCGATCACTCTATATATCATAGGTGCATCAGCGTAATACATATTACCTGCTACAGCGACAGCCACCAACAGCAATACTGCAAACCACTTGAGAACATCCAGACTAGCTGGCTGAGCTTCGGCTTTTGCTTTCATTAGAGAGGATAACTCCTTGCATCAGCACGTATAGGAAAAATAGATAAGTAACCAACTTGGGGAAAGTTGGCAGGCCAGGAGGGAATCGAACCCCCAACCTACGGTTTTGGAGACCGTCGCTCTGCCAATTGAGCTACTAGCCTGTATCTGGCATTATCAGCTTACTACAAAACTCCACAAATCTAGTATCTATGGAGCTCATGGACGGAATTGAACCGTCGACCTCACCCTTACCAAGGGTGTGCTCTACCCCTGAGCTACATGAGCGTATTTGGAGCGGGCAGTGGGAATCGAACCCACCTCTTCAGCTTGGAAGGCTGAGGTAATAGCCACTATACCATGCCCGCCTGACTGAAAGAATTTGGTGGAGGGGGAAGGATTCGAACCTTCGAAGCTCGCGCGGCAGATTTACAGTCTGCTCCCTTTGACCACTAGGGTACCCCTCCAACTAGGCGACAAATTATAGATTATTTGTCTGCGTTGTCAAACTATAAATGATCTCTCTCGACAACGGCGGCAACTTTACCAACAACTTTTAAATTGAGCAAGCAATATTTAAAATTATTTCTAAATATTTTTAGATGGCACACCCAACAAGTTACCTTTTTTCTCAGCATCGGTCACTGGAAACATCAACTCTAAACCCGCATAAACCATATCAGGCCAACACAAGCTATCCATTTCTAAACCTGCTGCAACCAAGGCAGCATCACCGCCCGTTAAAATAACTGGCAGCAAATTTTCGGTCTGGTTATACGCTTGACGATAAGCCAAAGTAATTTGCCCTAGCGCAGCTAAATAAATGCCATGACTCACTGCTTCTTGGGTTGAAACACCAAAATTCATTACGCCACGATGCGTATCATCAGGATCAATTGCCACATTTTTAGTGCCCAATTTCAAACTTTCTTTCATTAAACGAATACCTGGTGCAATGTAACCGCCCAAATGCCCACCATCCGCCTTCACCACATCAATCGTAATCGCACTACCGCAATCCACTACAAAACAAGCACCAAAACTGTGGTAAGCGGCCAATAAGCCTAGCCAGCGGTCAATACCTAGTTTTTCTGGCTCTTTATAAGCATTACGCACACCGGCAAATTTAATGGTTGAACGTGCAACGTGTAGCGGTACACGAAACCGCCGTGCAATCCGCTCCACTTCACCTAACACTTCTTTACCGCCGACATTTGAAACACGCATTACTTTAATGTCACGAAAATCAGGAATGGATTCAGAACTCTCCCAACGGTCACGCGTCCAAATAGAACCACGATCAATCAACGCATTAGTCACCGCGTGTTTCATGCGCCATTTAGTCAGGGTATTACCTATGTCTAAATCTAAAATCATTCCCTTGCCCTCACACTTACTTCACCGGCATTAATTAGCCCTTGCAAGCCATCATCATAAGTCACTTGCAACTCACCAATAGCATTAACGCCACCTAGCGTTACAGCCACCTGTTGATTCGGTGTAATAATAAAAGCTTTTTTACCTGCCCAAATGTGCGCGGTATTCCAACGCGCTTGCCACGGTTCAAAGCCTTGTACAGAAAAATTAATTAACAACTGCTCAAGTGCTAAGGCTAAATCAGCCGCTAAACGGGTTCGGCACAGTGTAAAATTTGGATCTGTATCACTTAAAAAAGCCACCGGCTGATCTAACACCAACGGCCCTTGAGGGCGAAATACATTCAACCCCAAACCCACCACCAAATTACAAGGGCCTGAAAAATCACCCGATAGCTCGATTAAAATACCGCCTAACTTGGCATTGTTAAGGTACAAGTCATTCGGCCACTTTAACTGCACACCGTTAATACCCTGCTGCTCTAAAACTTCTTTAATCACCACGCCCACCGCAAGGCTTAAACCCTGCAACGCATTCGCGCCGCCTTCCACTTGAAAACTTAATGATAAGCTTAACGATGCCGCATAAGGACTAAACCAATCACGCCCGCGACGCCCACGACCGGCAGTTTGTTTCTCAGCCAACAACAAGCGCGGTGATGCCGTTTCACCATTTGCCAAGCACCTTGCCAATTCAGCATTAGTGGAATCTATAACTGGGGAAAAATCTAGCACCAACGAAGAGTTGACTGCCAACAGCTGCGCTTGCAGTCGCTCAATGTTCAAGAGCTGCAAAGGCTGTGCTAAACAATAACCATCATTTTTTTTAGTTATAATGTCTAATCCCAAACTTGGCAACTGCTGAATTTGCTTCCAAATGGCTGCGCGACTAATCCCTAACTGTTGACCCAATTGAGTGCCGGTTTGAAACTGGCCATTGCTTAATAATTTAATTAGCGGGTAAAGGTTCATGGTTACGCCGTGCATTTTGGTAAATAAGGTGCAGCGCTTCAGGAATACCTTCAGCGCCATCAATGGTGAGTTTAATAAACCAATCAAACTGACTTTCATAAGTAAAAAACAACAGGTGATTGATCGGATACTTTTTAACCACATTAATCGCTCTAGTCACCTCATCAACAACCCGAGCCTTAATTAAGTCATTTTGTTGATCGGCTAGCCTATTTCCATTTTTATCAAATGCCATCAAACCATTACTACTTGACTCACTTACCAACAAAATCTCACGCTCTGGTCTACCTGACTTATATAGCTCTCTTTCCAGTAAAGCTAAAGTCGACTCTGTTCTACAGGTGTACCACTGATCTAAAATGGCTTTGTCTTTAGCGGCTTGTTTTGCTTGCAAAGCCAAATCATTCGTCATTTTTTCCTCAGCATCCCAAAAAGACAAAGCTTGGCGCAACTCAGTTATTTTAGTATTTTCAAAGCCATCACAAGCAGGGTGCAGTTTTTGCTTAGCAAACCACTGCAAAGACTCGTTATGCACTTCATCTTGCAACAAAGTAGAAAGGTAAAAATCAAAGCCAACAATGTCTAACGAAGTAGGTAAGCCACCGCCCAAATACATATTGTTAGCTTTATCGTAGGTTGTTAGGCGAATATCACCAATAACACTTAGCCACCTCAATTCTTCAGCCGAAGCTTCGCCTCGGCTTTCTTTAGCTTCTAACCGACTAAAATATTCATCAATACTACGCGTATAAGCACTTGAAGTAGCATCAATGTGCTGGGCAAAACTCGCATTGAACATAGCACTAGCAAACACAGCGCCAATTTTCACCTTATTTAAACCTACACTGTCTAATAAATAACGAATATCCAATGCCATTTGGTCTAAATCTTCAAAACTTATTCCATTTAAATAAGGTTCATCACCTAAAAAAATAGCTTCTACTGCTTCAGGGTGCTTTTTTATTGCCTCATAAAAAGGTGCTAAATAATGCGCAAAAACATCCCTAGAAACAGTACGACGCAATTTAATTAAACGAGCAGGAGGTAAGTTTTTTTTATAGATTTCACTCTCAAAGTTATAGTTTAATGAGATATTTTCCATATACATGGCGGGCAATTCTAATGCCAGAAAAAGCTTTAAACCCTGCTCGCTCGCTAATTGTAAGGTTTTTTCTAAATGCTCAACTGTACTTAAATTATAAAGCTGAATATCCACCTTTGAAGCAAAATCTTCAACCACTCTACCTGGTGCAAAAAAACCTATTTTTAAGGCATTCTCATCAATAGTTACAGGGTTATGAGTAGCCTTATTAGTACCTGACTCTGAACAACCCAATAATAAAAATAGTCCCAACATAAAAAAAGCTAATCGTTTCAAAAAATCACCCTCTATCTAAAATCAGTATCGCCGCCCACAAACCAGCAACAACCATCTATTTCGGTACTTAAAGCAGCGTCTAACTTTTCACCGGGTAATGCTAAATAACCGGCATTAATCCAAGTTTCAGGATTAGGAAAATTTAACGCTTCAACAACTTGCTGTGTACCCCAAACAGAAACCTGCTGCAGCCCTAAATTCACACAAGTATTGTCTATTGCTTGTTGTAACCATGCCAAATACTGCCAATCACTTAACGCAAAATCAATAATTTCTAATCCATCCGCACTGGGCAATACCACCGCTGCACCCAATAAACGACCCCAGCGCGACACTCTAATAATTTGATAATGCTTGTCGACGTGCTTAGCAAAACGCCATTGCCAATAATCTGCACCCTTTTGCAGCGAAAAAAGCACCGCAGCCGGTGGCGAGTGCACCGTTAAAGTGTCTAACCAAGTAAAATCACTCATTGTAGCGGCGGCTTCACGTTTGCTACGCACACCAAAGGGTAGGCGTTGACCTTGGGCAACACTTTTATGAGCAATGTAGACCTCATCGGCACGGCGATATAAACCTAAACGAATCCCCAAATGCAGCGCTCGCATAGTAGGGAAGCCAAAACACAGCTGGTAACGCTTATTCAATCCCAAATGTTCTTTCAGCAACAAGCGACTCATTCTTGAAAAAACACCCTGACGGCGTGTACCAAAACGGTGTTTAGCTTCAACCATCACATCAGCTTGCTGCGAAACAACCACAGTTTTGCCTTGCCACAAACCTGTTCTTTCTAGCGCACCATAAAAACCTACCACCTTGCCTTGATCTTCAAACACCGTACCAATCAAGGCTTGTGAAGTATATTTCCATTGCCACCAAGCCAGCTTAACTTGGCTACTAAATACGTCATCATGCAACTCACAGACTGACTGTGCATCGGCGATTGTCGCATAACGCGCACTGGTTACATTAGGACAAACCGCCCAATCTAAGGCGTAATAAGCTTCAGCAAACTCACCTTCTGCTGCTAATTTACCCGCAAATAAACTGCGATAAGCCGCCAAACCTTCTACAGCACGGTCATAACTACCACATTCCAGTGCCGTAGCATGGCATTTTAAAGCGGCTAATTTGGTTTGAAAAACTGCATTAATGTTCAAAAAACGATTCGCAGGTAAAGGCGACCAAACTTCGTAAAACAATACACCTTGGTTAAATTTTAATTGCTGGTGCGCCCGTACAGCCAATTGCCCAACAGCCGCATGGTCGGGGTGCAAATCATATAACCAAGGTGCAATTAACAAACTAGGTTCAAAATTAGCCAAAGATTCTGTTAACAAGCTATCCATCGCCATTGGGTAATCACTTAATCCTCCATCGGGAAAATTCCACGCTTCATGGCTAATGGAAGCCCCCAACACTCGCAACGAAGCCAAAAACTCTTGAAAGCGCACTGCTGCTGCACTTTCTGGCAAGCCACCCGCACCGGAACCATCGCTCACTAACACCACCCTAACGGCAATACCCAGCTGCGCCAATTGAATGAGCAAACCGCCACAACCAATCGCTTCATCGTCTGGGTGGGGTACTAAAACTAAAGCCCGCTTAATTTCTGCAGGGTTTAAAGGAAGGGGCATCAAAGGTTGAGTAAGGTTAATCATTAAGGAGCTGCTGTTCAAAAAGTTCAAGAATATCTGCCCAAATTGGTAATTTTTTATATTCAAGCAATGCCTGCTGCTTCCAAAATAGCGCCTGATTAGGGTTACTGATTAAACGATATATAGCATTTGCCATACTGTCTGCTTTGGGTGGCACTAACCAAGCACCATTACCCAGCACTTCACCGCTTGCACCAGCACTTGGCACCACACAAGGCAAGCCAAACGCCATTGCTTCACGGTTTGCCTGTCCAAACGACTCAATGGCACAACTACTAATGTAAAGATCGGCTAACACATAGGCTTTTGGCATATCTTGTATAAAAGCGGTGCGTAATATATGCCTTAGCGGTTTGCTGGCGGCATAATCTAATAAAGGCTGCACATCGCCACCACCAGCAATTAACAACTGCACACCCTGCTTGGTTTGCTGATCTAATAAATGCACCGCATCCACCAATAACTGATAATTTTTAGCAGGCGAAATACGCCCTACCGCCAAAATAACCGGCACAGCAGGCGGCGCTTCAAACCCAAAAATAGAAAAATCTGGGCTAGGTATGGTTTTAATCTGGGGTGGCTTACCGTAAGGCAATATCACAAAATGCTGGGGTGGTTTTATATACGCAAGGTCGCGTAACAAGGCATCGAGGGCAGTTTGTGAGGGAGTAAAAACTTTATCTGCTTTATTCAAGGTGCGGCGTTCAAATGCCAAAAACCAACGGAATAAACGCGGTGAAAAGGTTAAACCATCACGGCTCACCGCCCAAGTAAAACTGCCCAAGCCGTGTTCAGAAATAAACATTTTTGGGCGCTGCTTAAATTCAGCACCTTGCTTAAAACGCCCTTGTTTAAAAAAGAGCTGACTCCAGCGCCCCCACTGATAACCCAACGCCATCCAAGGATCATGCAGCCAAACATGGGTTGCCTTAATTCTGACCGCATGGCGACCACCGGCAATGCCTTGAATTAAGCGTTCTGCCAAAGCCGGTGCAATTAAACCAAAAAAAGGTCGTAGAAAAGCAATAAAACGCCCTAACCAACGCTGGTGGGTATTAGTGCATTCGGTTTGTGAAAAATACACCACTTCATGCCCACGCTCGCGCATTGCCTGAATAAAAGGCAACAGGGTTCGACCCAAACCATAGTTTTTATCGGCGGCATTTTCACGCGTTATAACCAAAAGCTTAACTTTACTCACACACGCCTGCTTTCCAAACCCTTGGGGCATGATACAAACCTTGCTCTAATTGATTGTCGGGCGAAGCAACGCTAAACCTTGCCGCAGGAATAACTTGGTCATAAAACATAATGCCTTGCTCACACAATAAATAGGCTTCTAGCCAAAACTCACCTTTTAACAGCGCCAGATTAGGCAGTTCTAACACCACTTTGCCTTCACCCTGTGCATTTACCTGCAACACTTTTTTATCTATGTGTGAACCCGCACTTGCCACCATGCGCCCATCGGCACTATGTAAAGTAATCGCAAAGGAAGGCGGCGGTAAATTTAACGAACCTTGCCAAGCACACACCACTTTCAGCGTACTTTTGCTGGTATAAGCCGTTTGCGCTTGCGTCATAGAAGCCAGTTGATCGTCAATAAAAACTTGCAATTGGGTAATGCGTGGATTACCTAAATCTTGCATAGCGCCAGCAGCAGATTCAGCAGCGCTAGCCCTTTGCTGCCCAGCGGTTAATTCTGGCGCAACCGCCGTGCTATCTTCCATGCTGGCATATAAATAGTTTTCATAACGGCGAATGACTTCAGCAGGCATCCCTTCTGAAACGACTTTACCTTCATGCAACCAAATAGCACGGCTGCAAATGGCCTCAACTTGATACAGGTTATGCGAGCAAAATAAAATCGTACAACCTTGCTCTTTCATACTCATAATGCGTTCAAAAGATTTACGCGCGAACGCACCATCGCCCACGCTTAACGCCTCATCAATCACCAAAATATCGGGGTCTACACACACAGCCACCGAAAATGCCAAACGTACAAACATCCCACTGGAATAGGTTTTAACAGGCTGGTCAACCGCTGTACCTATACCAGAAAACTCAATAATTTCATCTAAACGGGCATTTAAATCAGCTTCACTTAGCCCTAAAATTGCCCCGTTTAAAAAAATATTTTCACGCCCTGTAAATTCAGGATTAAACCCCGAACCCAATTCTAGCAACGCAGCAATGCGCCCATAAGCCATAACTGAGCCAGACGAAGGTGGCAAAGTGCCACAAATTAACTGCAACAAGGTAGATTTACCCGCGCCGTTTCTGCCTAAAAGACCAATCACTTCACCTTTTTTTACCGTTAAATTCAGTGGCTGCAAGGCTTCAAAAACACGGCAGTTCACCTTAAAAAAAGGCAATGCTTGTAATAAACGGTCAACGGGGCGCTTATAAATACGGTAGATCCGACCAATATTATTTAATTCTAATGCAAGATTATTAGAGGATTCTTGGTTAAAGGACATCAGCAAAACCCTTGCGTAGTTTTTTAAATGCCAAAGCACCCAACACCGCCAAGCCTAGCGCAGCAACAGCATAAGCGGCTAGGTAATACAAGTTTGGCCAATCACCCCCTAACAAAACAGCACGAACAGCTTCAATCATTAAAGTTAACGGATTAAAAATAATCACCCCTTGTAACCATTCCGGTAACATAGAAACAGGGTAAAACACGGGGGAAAGAAACAACAGCGGCGTAATTAACATGGCAATCAAGTGCTGGCTGTCGGGCAGATAAACACCCAAACCCGCCAAAAGCCACGAAAAACCCAGCAGCACCAAAATAAATACCGCCAATAACACCGGCAGCAGCAGCAAGCTCCAAGTTATGGGCGTACCTAAAATAACCATGCCAACGATTAACACTGTAAAACTAATCATTGCCTGAAAACTGGCCGATAAAAGCGTTACCCAAGACAACAAATGCAAGGGAAACACAACTTTAGTGACCATATTAGGGTTGTCTGCCACCAAACGCGGTGAACGGGTTATCACGTCACTAAACCAAGTGAATAAAATTAAGCCTGAAAACAAATTCAAGCCAAACGCACTGGCAGATTGTTCAACACCGGGCCAACGGGCTTTAAAAACACTTTGAAACACCAAAACATAAACCAACAACATGGCAATCGGGGTAATCACCGACCAACCCAAACCCAACCAAGAGTTGCGAAACTTGGCTTGAATTTCACGGCGGGTTAATTGCTGCAATAAATGACGGTGCTGAACCGGCCAAAAATAACTCAACATGAAGGCTCTCTTTAAAAAAACTCGCTTTAAAAAACTAGGCTTATACTGCTTAAATTTTTAGGTGCTAACACTAAAGCGCTTGCTTACCTGTACTTAGATCATCGAGTAAATCAGGCTTTATAATAATTAACGAAGCCGTACCGTTGCGCTGCACCACTTCATTACTAATCAGCGTTTGAAATACACGCGTCACGGTTTCTCGACTGATATTCAACATAATTGCCATTTCTTGATGTGTTGGAGGATTCAGTAATTCAACCCCATTACCTGCCGTTCTTAGGTTTTGCGTTGAGACGATTAAAGCCGATAATTGAGCACAAACGCGCTGCTGCACGTTAGGAATGGCTAACAAAGAACGCTGCAAAGTTAAATAACGAATGCGCTGCGCCATACGCTGGGCAATGGCTAAAATAAAGGCACTGGCACTATTCATTACATAGCGCACCGCTGCATAAGGCAAAGCCACCACCTGCGTTTTAGTGATGGCCACCACATAATCGCTGCGGTGCGCTTCATCAAATAAGCCCGTTTCGCCACAAAAGTCATTTTGCTCTACAAAGTAAAGACCCACCTCACGGCCGTCAATGGTAAAATCGACCCCTTGCAAACGCCCCTCAAATACAAAACAAATTAACTCATCTTTTAAACCGGCACTTAATACCACTTCACGCCGAGCATATTGCTTTAAGGTGGCTTGCTCAGCAATAAACGACAAAGCATCGTCAGGAAGTCCAGCCAATAAATCAAAGTTTCTTAACAGTTCAACCGACACCGCCATTCGTTATCCTTTCTAATTTAAAACGCTCTAGCTTGTCATACAACTTTGCTTCACTGGCAGCAATCATGGTGTCGTATTGGCTATTTTGACAACCCCACAGCGTTGAATCTTGCTCGGGGTTATGGCCGGCCACAAAAGGCAAAGGCACCAATACCCGTAAGTCCTTCTTCTCTAAATACCTATCCATCGTATTTAGGTGTACGTCTTGATTCATACAATCCCAGCCAGCCATATAAGTCAGCGGCTTTTTACCATAAAAGTTACACACAGCACTAATCATTCGGTCAATAATGACGTAACTTTCACCATCCCGTTCAAAATAATCCAATATTTGTGTGGCATCCGAAACATCGGCTAATAAGCCACTTAATAAATCACAAGGCTTAGACAAAGCAGTCGATGACTCAGCAGCAGGTTTTGTTTCTAACGTTAAAAACAAATCCTTCGCCTTTTGCCAACGCTGCAACGCTGCAGGGCTTAGCACCACGTCATCTTCCCAAACTTCTAAATAATCATTACCCTGCAACAACGCTTGCTGGGCAAGGTAACTGTAACTTAGCGCACAGCCTATCCAACCGATATTAAAACGCAAGCCATGAAAGACACCGACACTGGGGTGTCGTTCCCTAAAAGTAGCATGGCGCTCATATGATTCAGGCATTGAAAGGCACAAGGGTTGTTGCATGGCGGGCTGACTTAACACCGCTGGCAGTGTTTTAACCGCCAAAGGGCTAATTAACCCTAAACCCACTAACAGGCGACCCACATGAAACTTAGCACCGGCTAAATCGGTGGGTAATTCAGCTAAACTGCGCGGTTTATCTAACTGCGTTTGAATGGCCTGCAACATAGCATCAAGATCACCAATGGGGGTAAACGTGATCCAAGGGTTTAAAACAGCGTGGTCAGCTTGGTCAACACTGACTTCAGAAACAATATTTAAACCTAGCGACAAAGCCTCATAAATACGCGTGGTTTCTAGCAAAGCACCTTCATAATAATGAATATTCACTAGCACTTTGGCGCGTTGCAATTGTGCATACAAGGCTTCACCAAACACTTCGCTAACAATCAGGGTTTTAAATTGCTTGCTGATCGCATCTAAAAACAGTTTGCGCCTTGGGTTATGCACATCACCATAAAAAACCACATCATAGTCGACTAAGTTTTCTTGGCTAGTAGACGAACTATTAACAGACAGGCTATTAACCGGAAGATTACTAATCGGCAAGTAATAAAGCTTGGCAAAAGGAACACCTTGCTGTTCTTGCAAATAGGCAAGGTTGGTTTTGGAATAATCCAGTACCGCCTCAGCGTTATTTAAAATGTGGGCATAATTGGCATCAAACCAGCGCGAACTAACGCTTTGCTCCATTTGAAACACCACATACCTAGCAGGCATTTTTTTAAACAGTTGGGCACAAATAATAATGTGTAAAGAAGTATCATACTGCGGCAATTCAGCATCACCTGCACCTTTTACAAACAGGTTATTTACCGTCAAACCAAAGCTTTTTAACTGCTGTTGCAGCAACTTTGCCACAAACTCAGTATGCGCCGTACACAAAAGCGTAATGCCATTAGCATTCACAAACGGTTCAGCAGCAGTTATAGGTTCAGCAGCAGTTATAGATACAGCAGCACTCACGCTAGCCACAGGCGTTGCAGTAAACCAGCGGCGAATTTTTTTCAGCACACCTTCGGTATTACGCAGCAACCTAATTTTAATACCTTGCAAATCACCCACAATAATTAACTGCAATAAGGTACGCATTTTACTACTAATTTTAGTCACCCAAGGCCAAGCTGCTACGCCACTTTTTTGCTGCGCCAACATTCTTATGGCATACAGGTTTTCATTCATAGTGGCTTGCAATTGCTGTTGTTGGGCTTGTAACTGGGTCAGCATTTCAGCCTGCAAACTGGCTTGTTGCTGGGCTTGTTGCTGTTCAATTTTGTTAATGCTGATAGTTTTGGCTAACTGATTTAACTGATTATTAACCACTTTGGCTTCATTGGTTAGGGCGATTTCAAACGCTAACTGCTGCTGTTGCTGTTGCATTTTAACCATCTGAAAATCTTTAGTGAGCTGACCTAGCTGGTTATCAATCGACACTTCTTGCTCTTGGCGGCGGTTAGTTTCTAGCAAGCTTAGCTGTAACTGGCTAACCACCTCTTCATGGTGCTTATTGGCTTTGGCTACACTAAAAAAATTACGGCACATAAACAGCATAACGCTGATTTGTTCAGCCGAATAAAAGGGGGCGCTTAACTTAAAAAACTTAGCTAATTCAGCACTAAAACCCTGTATAGACACACCAAAACCGACACCACTTAACTGAGCGCTGTACCAAGCGGTAACCCCTGGCACACGCTGCATTGACCCTTTTTCAGCCATTTGTAGCCAAAAATTCCAATCTTCATACACATCCAGCTGCGTATTAAACTGGCAAGCTTGAGTTAAAGCGTTATTTTTGAATAATACCGAATGAATCGGCAGGTAATTTTCATAAGCCAAGTGCAGTGGGTCGAACTCGTAATCAAATACCTTTTGCACTTCAGGATTTGCCGCTGAAAATACACAGGCAGTGTCTGAATAAGCAGCAATCAGTTCTGAGTCACCTTGCAACACTTTCAACAACCCTGCCACATGGCTGGGGTCAATCCAATCATCATCATCTAAAAACAGCAGCGCTTTACCTGCTGCTTTTTTTAAAGCCACGTTCGCTGCATTAGAGCGCCCTTGGTTGGTATCTAAATTAACCAGCGTAAAAGCCACCTGTTGCTGAATGGCTTGCTGTTTTAGTTCAAGGTCGACGGCTTGACCACCATCATTAACTAAAATAATTTCTAAGGGTCGATGGGTTTGCTGTAAAACGGCATCAACTGCTTTAGCTAGTGTAACAGGGCGGTTAAACGTTCTGATTAAAACCGAAACAAGGTTTGCATTCATTTGACCCACCAACTCCTATTCATGCTAAGTAATTGATTCAATTTATTGGGTAATAAACGGTTGTTTTTACCCAGCTTATAGCCCAGCAATTTCAGCAGGCTTCTTAATAAAGATTCTGGAATTTTATGCGCTAAACCTTGGCTTTTTAACCATCGCATTTCTGACATCACATAGTGCCGACCGGCTTTTTCTGGCCTTGCCAAAGTAGTAAAAATCCACGCTTGCTGTTGATGCATACAGCCAATGTCAAAATAGCGTTTTAATTCTTGCCACGGCGTGTAATCGTGCGAGTGTACAGCGGTTGCTTGGGCAACATAGGCTAGCGCATAGCCTGCCTTTAATAACTTAGCGCCAACAATAAAATCTTCACCAATAATGGTATTAGCAGGAAACTGCCCCACCGCATTTAAGGCTTGTTTCGTGTAGGCACAAAACGCATTCGACAAAAAAGCTGCTTTAATACCGCGTTCTTGCAAGGTTTCAGGCGTAGAAACATAACTTTGGGCAGGGTAATTAAATGCCCGTAAATGCGCCCCAAAAGGCTGCGCTGTGGCGTTGGGTAATTGCCTGCCATAAGCCGCGGCTAACTGGGGCTGATTGATTAAAGTATTCACCAACAACTCAACCGCAGCAGGCGTGGGCAAAGCATCTTGGCTTAAATACACTAGAATATCGGCTTGGGCATGACGAATAGCAAGGTTGCGTGTGCCGCCGTGATTAAATTCACTGCGTTGAATGCTGATAAATTCAATCGCTGGGCAGGCTTGGCAAAGCTTAGGCGTAGCATCGGTGGATGCTGAATCAATAATGATGCACTGGTAATTGCCAGTGTTTAGCAATTCACTTAAACACTTCAACAACGCAGGCAACCACGCTTGGGCATTTAAAACCGGCACGATTAAAGTCGCCTTAGGGCTGATTATTGATAAAGCCATGAATAATCGTTCTCAACATTATTTTAATATCAAACAGCAGTGTTTTGTGTTGCACATAGTAAATATCGGCGTTAACGCGCTGTTGCATTTCAGTATCGGACTTAACATAGCCCCTTAAACCCTTCACCTGCGCCCAGCCAGTCATACCAGGGGGCACAGTGTACCTTAGGTGATAGTTAGCAAACACCCGTTCATAATGTTGATTTTGTTCTAGTACATAAGGTCGCGGGCCAACTAAAGCCATTTCACCTTTTAAAACATTCAATAATTGCGGCAATTCATCTAGGCTGGTTTTCCTTAAAAAATGCCCTAGTTTGGTGATACGCATATCACCCGGCATTGCAGCTTTAAAAACTTGTGGCGCACTGACTCGCATGGTACGAAATTTGTAAATAGCAAATGGTTGCTTGTTAAGGCCAAGGCGTTGCTGCTTAAATAAAACAGGACCTTTAGAGGTGAGTCGAATGAGTAGCGCAAGGGTAAATAAGAGCGGTAGTAATAGCAGTAATATCAAGGCTGCTAGTAGTTTGTTTTGTAGTGAACCCATGCTTTTTAGCTTCTTGTATTATTAAAAAACCCCTGCTCATACGAACAAGGGTTGCGAGTATTTTTAACGAGTCATAGATTAACAGCTAGAATCCAGCTTACTTGTGACAAGCATCACATCAAATCCTTGTAAACCAAATCTTGCAAAAAGTATTATTTAAAACTGCCAGTTAATGCCCAGTTCTATTTGGCGGCTTCTATATTCAAACACCTCTAAGTTACTATCTTGGTGCTGCATAGCTGCCTGAGCACTAAGCAACAAGTTAGAACTTAAAGGCAATAAATAGGCTACAGAAAATTGCTGACGCTCTACGCTACGACGAGCATTATTACGCATGTATGGGCTATAACCTTCAGCATCTTGCCACTGAGTATAGCGTGCTTGCGCTTGCAGCCTGCCGCGAAATAAGGGTTGCTGCCAATGAACAGTAAACTCGGTACCTACACGATGACCACCAGCGCGGTCATTATTTAGTGCATAGTTAAGCATTGCACCACCACTAAAACGTAATTCGGTGGTATTAAAGGTACAGTTCAAAGCGGGTGTTAAACGGTATTCAATGGCATTAAGGTGACTGCGTCCAGGAAAATCTTGATAGCCCAATGTGTGATGAGGCGCAAATTGGCAGTTATCATTATTATCAAACTTAATTTTAGTTTTAGCTGGCTGCCATTCTTGCTGGGCTTCTAAAGTAGAAAAGATATGTTTACCACCATGATCAAGCCCAATTAAAGCGAGGTTATGCTTTAGTTGTCCACCACCAAACAATTGGTTTTGGTGTTGGTAGCGAGCGCTAAGTTGGTGTTGGTTATCTTCGGAGTTTTCGCTTAAACGGCTATTTAACCCTAACTGCAAGCTGTGACTACTATTAGCACTGCGCTGCGTATATTGACTGCTAGCACCTAAACTTAATACTGCGCCACTGCGTGGCTGCGCTAGCTCTAACAACCGTTCCTCACCCTCCCAGATTATAGTTAAATAACTAAGGCTAGGGCTAGTGTTTAGGTTGCTGTCATAACCAGCATTTAAGCTTAATTGGTGAGTAAAGGTATTCAATCGCTTACTCAATACTTTTTGATTGGCTTTAATTTGTTGGCGAATAACTGGTGGTAAATTAGGGTTGTTTAATAAATGTTGATTTAATGATTGGGCAGCAAAGGGATCACCGCTGAAATAAAGCACTTGAGCATAATCCATTTGCGCAGCACCGTGCTGAGGATTTAATAACAGTGCTCTTTCTAAAGTATCTAAAGCGCTACTTACACGCCCAGTACGCAGTTCTATTGCCCCAAAATAGGCTAAAAAATCTGCACTACTAAGACAGGCTGTAAATAGGGGTTGTAGACGTTGGTGCTCAGCATGCCATTCTTGTGGTGTAGTTGGTAAGGTGTCTGGCTGCCAATTACCACAAGATTCAGGATTGCTTGCTAATGCCAATCCTGCAAAAAACAGGTTTGCAAAAAGCCAACCAAGAATTAGTAAGGCACAGCGCATAAAAAGATTAGGATTTAAAGTTATCAAATTACTTACATTGCCGTGCCGTTTGAAGGGTTCGTTTTAAAGTATTTGATTATCTACTTTGTGGGCGCAGTTGCAATACCCTATTAGTGTGACTTTTAGCTAGATTTTGTGACTGTTGGCGCAAAGTAAACAACTCTTGTGGAGCAGTAAAGCCTTCTAATAAATAACGACCTTGGCTTTGTACCGCTTCTGTTGGTAGGGTTTGAGCTGCTTGTTCGCCTAAAAGTAAGGTGCTACCTATTTCAGCTGTCATTTTTTGAATACCAATAACACGATTAACCGTTTGCCCCAACAATAAATGGCTGCGGCGCTGAGCAGAACCAAGGCTACCCATAAGTACACTGCCTAGATCTAAAGCAAAATCTAACGCCAAGGGTTCTAAATTAGGGTGGGGCGGCGCTTCTAATAATTTATGCAAAGTTGCTTGTAGCTGTTGCACCATAGCAATAGCATTTTGTACCTGAGCAGTTTGATTGCTAGGGTTAACTGGCCAAGCGGCTAGAATCGCATCACCACGGAACTCATGCAGTGTACCGCCGTGCATGGCTAAGGTTTTGTTAGCAGTAATAAAGAAATAGTGTAATAGGGCGGCGGTTTCTTCAGCTGGCAGGTGTTCTTGCCAAGCATTGAAATTGCGTAAATCAGCATAAATAACTAGCAACTGTTGGTTGCTACCTTCCACTTGACTCGTTGTTTTACGAAATGCAATTTGGTCGGCTATGCCTTTGGGCAAATAGCTACTTAGGTTTTGGTAAAGGCGCTGACGCTCAAAGCGAGTACGAGCAAATTCTAATAGTAATAAAGCCACAGCAGCAAGGCTAGTATACAAGGCGGGCAATAACCAACCCAACCACAGATTATGAGACAGAAACATCCAGTGCATAGCGAGCTGGGCTAAGGGTAAAACAGCAGCAGCAGTAGCTAAGAATGTAACGTTATATTGGCGGTTAGCTGCTAACAGTAGTAACAAGCCAGCACTTAACAAAACTTGAATCAGTTGGTATAACCAAGCACCTTGTGGCTGGTAAGTATGGTTTTGGTCTAACAAGGCACTTAATAAGCGTGCTTGCAATTCCACTCCAGGAGTTAGCGCAGCATGAGGTGTAGGCACTACGTCTGCCAAACCAAAAGCAGTAGCGCCAACTAGCACCCAAGCATTACTTAATAGCCGAGGTGGGTAGTTATTGTTCATTAAATCGGCAATAGAAAGGGTCGTAAAATTTTCGGGGGCTTGCTGATAACTAAGGCGTAAATTGCCCTGTGCATCTAATGGCAACTGAACCGGCGTATTGCTAGCCTTTAACCACCAAACTGGCGCAAATAAACCCATGCCTTTTTCTAAGTAAAGTTCTGGTTTAAGTTCTGGTGAAGCAGACGGTTTTATTCCAGCCAACAGTGCGGCTAAGGTTAACGAAGGGTATGCTTTACCATTCACACACACTAAAGGCGGCTGGCTACGAATCACGCCGTCTTGACTAACCACCGGCGCAATGTGCCCCACGTTTTGGTTAACATAAACCGCTGCGTTGCCTAAATAATTTTGTGTATTAGGCAACACTTGGCAGTGAATGCTGTTACTTAAAAGAATGCCTTGACCTAGCTGGCCGGTTTGTAGGTTTTGGTTGCTATCTAGTGCCGGTAAAATACCTAACACGCTGGGGGTTTGTGCCAGTTGTGCAGCAAATAAATCGTCACCGGCTTTAGCTTCAGGCAAAATTAAATCATAAATTTGTAATGCTACACCAGCTTGCTGCAACTGAGCAGAAACCTCTGCCAAGGTTGTGCGACTCCAAGGCCAAGCACCTAATTGCTGTAACGCGGCTTCGTCAATAGTCACCACCACAAAGCGCTGTTCTGGTTGAATTAGTGGTGCAAAAGCCCAACGCTGCTCACTGGCTCTTTCTTCAAACAAACGCAGCTGCGGTGCTACTAGCCACATCAGCAGCAACAAAAGTGGCAGCACAATTAACAACAACAGCAACCGAGACGCGTGCGGGTTAATTCGCAGCGTCAGGGCTACTGAAGGTGGTAAAACTGTGTTTGGTGCAGCTGGCTTGGCGCTCACAATAAACCCTTGGTGGCAGTGCAATAAAATAGAATAGTTAACTTAAAATAAACATTCTATAGATTGCCAAGTATCACGCGGTGACGGCGATCACATCAGGGGTTAAGTTGGTTAAATAGTTGGTCGTATTCTTGTAGTTTGCTGGGTTCTAGCTGGCCGGTTTCTAGGTGAAGGCGTAGGTCTGATAAGAGGTAGGCTACTAGGGCTTCTGCATGGCGTTCTCTGGCTTGAAACAGGCGTGCATTGGCTTCTACTACATCGACTTGGCTTTTTAAGCCTAGTGTTTCTCCGCGTGTGGCGGCTTGTTGGTAGCCTTCTGCCGATAGCATGGAGTTTTTTAGGGCTTGTAGGCGTTGGTAAAGGTTTTGTTGTTTTGCCCAGGCTACGGCTATCATTTGCTGGGCATCTAGTACTACTTTGTCGGCTTGTGCTTGTTCGGCATTTAGGCGGGCTTGGGCTTGGCGTAGGGCGCTGCTGGTGCGTCCGCCTCCGTAAAGTTCTAGGCTTAAATTTAATGAGGCGGTAAAACCTTCTTTTTCACGAAATTCGTCGTCTGATGAGCGGTTGGTGTAGTCTAAATCTAGGTTTAGGGTGGGGTAGTGGCCTGCGCGTTTGGCTAGGCGTGTTGATTCTGCCATGGCTACTCTTGCTAGTTGTTCTTGGTAGGCTTGGTTGCCTATGGCTTGTTTATTCCATGCTTCTATACTTTGCGGCTGTTGGGTTACTTCTAATTGGTGGGCTGTTGTTACCCAATGGGCGGGCGGTAGTAATTTACGGCCGCTCATTAGTTGAATTTCTAGCAGTTTTTCTGATAGTTCGCTTTGTGCTGCCAGTAAGTCTGCTTGGGCTAGGTCGCGTCTGGCGCTTATATCTAGCAGTTCTAGTTGGTCGCCTACGCCTAGTTGGTCTTGCCTTTCGGCTTGGGCTAGGCGTAGGTCTAAGCTTTCTAGGTTTTCTAAACTAAAGTGTACTTGCATTTGTGCATAGAGCAGGTTTAACCATACATCGGCTACTTTGAAGACTAGCTGTTGTTTTACTTGCTGGTAACGGTGTTCTGCGGCGGTTACTTGGTTTTTGGCGCGGTTTAAATCTTGGTTTAGACTGCGGTCAAAAATTGGCTGGCGAATATTAAAACGCCAGTAGTTGTCGTGTATTTTACCGCTTGAGCGTACATCATCTTCTTTGTAGTAGTTGGTATTGTCTTTGTCGGTATAAATATTGTCTGTATCTTCGTAGGTATATCCTGCACCAAAGGCTAAACGGGGTAGCAGTTGGCTACGTGCCATGCTTATTTCTTGGCGTTCGCCTTCTAAAGTGTAACGTGCTGCACGGTATTCAGAATCGTGATTCATTGCCGCTTGCAGCACCTGTTCAAAAGTGGCAGTTTCTACTGCCGTTATTTGATTATTTGTCTGTGTTAAAACCAAGGGTGCTGAAACCAAGGGTGCTGAAACCAAGGGTGCTGAAAACAAGGGCAAACAAGCCAGAGCTAACGCATAAAGTCGCTGTTTCTGTTTGATTTTCATGGCGATTATTTTTCCTTAAAGCTGCGAGTAAAGCTATCAGCCAAAGGCTTCATTAAATAGCTAAGGAAAGTACGGCTTTCGCGGCGCAACATCACTTCGGCTGGCATACCCGGAATTAGCTTTAATTTAGCAAGGCTTTCTGCACCGTTTTCAGTAACACGCACCCGCGTTAAATAATAATTCATGCCGGTTTGCTTGTCGGTCAGGCTATCTGCTGAAATATGCACCACTTCGCCTTCAATGCTGGGCGTGGTGCGCTGGTCAAACGCAGGAAAACGAATGTCACTTTTTTGCCCCACAAACACGCTGTTAATGTCTTGAATTTGAATACGTGCTTCGACCACAAAATTATCACTCATCGGTACTAGGTCTAAAATATCTTGCCCAGAATTAGTGATACCACCAAGGGTGTGTAGCTGCATATTAACGATATAACCAGCTTCAGGCGCACGAATCGAGCTGCGGCTTACCTTGTCTTGCATCACTAAAAAGCGCTCTTGGGCTTCAAAGTAATTATTTTGTGCCGTACGAATGCGCTCACCCACTTCTTTTTGAAAATTCTGTTGATTACTGGCGAGCTGTACTTCAACTTCACTGGCTTGCAATAAGGTGCGCTCTTGATCGGCTTTTAAACGTGCGGCTTCGTTACGCAACGATAAACCTTGACGCGCTAGTTCACGTGCTCGCATACCGTCACCTAAACGTTCGTCTTGTAAAGTAGCATAGGCTTCTTGTTCTTTATTAATCAGCTGAATTTGCTCTTCTAGCAATTTGCGCTGCTGCTCTAAACCACGCACGACGGCTAGCGTTTGTTGCATACGGCTGGCTAAAGTTTGCTGTTCTTTGGTATAGCTTTCAATTCGCGCTGTGTATAAGCGTTTTTGCTGCACTAATACGCTTTGTAAATCGGCAGATTCAGCCGCAGCAGCAAGCACTCGATCACTAAATTCTAGTTTCTCAGCTAACTGTTGCTCATGCTGCAAACGCTCTAGCTCTATCAAGCTACTAAACATATTTTGCGAAGAACTACGCATTTCGCCTTGCCACTGGGTGGTATCTAGCTGCACCAGCAGGTCGCCTTTTTGTACTAGGTCGCCATCACGCACCGCAATATTTTCTACAATGCCGCCTTCGTAATGCTGAATCGTTTTACGGTACGATTCTAAAACCACTTCGCCTTGGCTAATCACCGCACTACCAAGCTGGGCAAAGACTGCCCATAGACCAAAACCACCAAAACCAAACAAAACAATGAATGCACCAATGCGAATGTAGCGGCGCGAATCTAAAGGAATGGGGTTATCAGGGTCATTTTGTGAATTCATTTGCTTAGGTGTTGCCATAGCAACCGGCTGCTTTTTTTTACTCAGGAGGTTCTTCCCTGCCTGAACGGGTTCTTGCTTATTCATGCGTTTTCTCGGTTATTGGCTGGGATTAGCTTTTTTGCGTTAGATTTTGCTGGGCAAGTGCTTTGAGTACGTCATCACGCTCGCCATACATTTGTATTGCTCCATCACGCAGCACCATAATTTGGTCAACGTGGCGCAACAATGCCGGACGGTGGCTAACTAAAATAACGGTGGTTTGCTCTTCTTTTAACTGCGTCATAGCAATCGCCAAAGCTTGCTCACCTTGCTCATCTAAGTTGGAGTTGGGTTCATCTAGCACAATAACTTTTGGTGAACCATATAAAGCACGCGCCAAACCAACACGCTGACGCTGACCACCCGATAAAGCACCTTGAGTGCTACCTATGTGCGTATCATAGCCGTTAGATAATTTAAGGATTAGTTCATGAACACCAGCTTTTTTAGCTGCAACCACTACTTTATTAGGGTCAACGTCACCAAAACGAGCAATGTTTTCGGCAATCGTGCCATCAAATAACTCAATGTCTTGTGGCAAATAACCCAAGTGCGGGCCAAGCTCATCACGGTTGTAATGGTCAATTTGTGCGCCATCAATTCTAACCACACCGCCGGCTGCCGGCCATAAACCCAATACAGCACGGGCAAGGGTTGATTTACCGGCAGCACTAGGCCCAACAATAGCAAGGTGTTTGCCAGAAGGTAGCAAAGCATTAATGTTATGCAGCGCAGGTGTTTGACTGCCGGGGGGATAAACGACTAAACCTTCAATTTTCACTTCACCTTTTGGATCAGGCAGACTCATGTGCTGTTGCAGCGCAGGAAAATCATTAAGCAATTTGTTTAAACGGCCATAAGCTGAACGGGCGCTGTTAAAACCACCCCAACTGTTAATAATTAAATCCATCGGCGCTAAGGCACGCCCCATTAAGATAGAACCGGCAATCATCATGCCTGGAGACATTTCATTGTGTACAACATACCAAGCGCCCAAACCTAGAATCAGCGATTGGAAAATCATTCTTAAAACTTTACTCAGGTTACTGTAAATACCGGCTTTGTCGCTGGCTTCTGTTTGTTTACCCAAAAACAGTTGATGCTTCTTATACCAACGACCGCGAATGCCCGGCAACATACCCATAGCGTGCAGCACTTCGGTGTTGTTTAAATTGCTACCCGCAAGGTTTTGCGCGTGGATATTTAATGAACCAGCTTCACCCATTGCTTTTTTAGTGCCACGTTCATTCAAAATGGCTACCGCTAATAAAATAAGCGCTGCACCAATCGAGAAAAAGCCAAAGGCAGGGTGGAACATAAATAAGATGCCGATATAAATAGGCAACCAAGGCGCATCAAAGAAAGCAAACAGCCCGTTGCCGGTCATAAACTGGCGTAACGTGGTCATGTCGCTTAGTGCTTGGGGGCTACGCTGAGAAGGCATTTTTACGCCTTGTTCAAACATAGCACTGTAAACTCGGTTACTAAGCTTATCTTGCATCTGATTGCCAACTCGAACCAAAAGCCGTGACCTTACCCATTCCAAAAGTCCCATTAACCCAAATAAAAACACCATAATTAAGGTTAAAAAGAACAAGGTTTCTGTACTGCGCGAAGTCACTACACGGTCGTAAACCTGTAGCATATATAACGGTGAAGTCAGCATTAAAAGGTTAATAAATAAGCTGAATACGCCCGCAGCAATGAAGGAGCTTTTGCTGGCCTTTAGTGCATCTTTAAGGTCAGTGGCCAGTGGGGTTGGTTTCATTTTGGGTCTCTTGGCGGTTGGTAAGGCTTTTAAAAAAAATACTTTAAAACGGCTTCCTAAAAATATTGGGACAGCGATTGATTTTTCAAGCGCTGTCCTGTTCAGTTTGCCAAATTTAACTCAGCACATTATTGCTTATTTTTTGGCTTTTACGGCTGGCTTAGCAGCAGCCTTACCGTTAACTTTAGGCGCTTCTTTAGTATCGTTTTTTGTAACCAGCTTTGCTTTAACATTTTTTTCTGCATCTTTTATTGCTTCACCTAACAGACGAGCATAAGCAGAACGAGCGGTCTTTAGCATGGCAAGCAACGATTCTTGGCGGCCAATTTCTTGATCGGTTACTTTTAAGTTATTAATTTGGCTAATTGCTTGCTCCGATAAATTTGAGACTAGGTACTCTTTATCATCAATAATAACTTTTTGTTCTTGATTCATGCTTTTTTTCCTATTTTAATACTTAGGTTGATTTTGAATTAAAAAACGGCGACCTAAAAACGAAACAAGTCTTCTTCTGTTTGATCAAATAGTTTATCTAGGTCTATTTCTTCTTCTGTAGTTTGAGCGGCTTGCGCTGCTTGGGCACGAAGGGTTAAGAGTGTTTGTAGATTCTCGATACGGTGCTCAGAATAAAGTTGGCCATAAGCTAACGAAAGTGCACCACGCAAATTTAGTACCTGCACTTGTTCTGCTGATAACTCACGCAAGGCAGATTCTTTAATATGATATAAGCCTTGTAACGGCTGCTGGCTTTCTGAAAAACCATCAAGTCTTATATGCCAAGGCGTTATAAGTTCATACTCTGCCAACAAATTAACTAATTCTTGCGTTTTTTGAGAGTCTTTAGCAACAAGAGCTAAAAAGTCTCTTATTTTTAGAATAATATCCGCTGGCTCGCCTGTTGCGGCAAATAGACTTTCATCATCAGCTTCAGCTTTTTCATGAAAAAATGGGCTGTCTTCGTCTATACATAACAACATTTCTGTTTTGCCATCAACTGGAAACAAACGGAAAGGATAGCCGCGATAACAAGCAGGTACATAGCCAGCTAACATTTGATTGCTTTCGTTTAAAAATAAGTTTTGCCCAGGCAACAAACCTTGTAGTGCAACTAGCTGAAAGCCTGTCATTTCCTCTGACTTATAAAATGCTAACGGCATACGTGGTAATAACTTTGCTACTTCACTAATAACTACAGGGGCTAGTGCATCATTAGCAGCATGACCGTAATGACTTACTTTTTCAAAACCAGCAGCTTGATGGCTTTGTTGATTAACAGGTACAAAATTTGGCATGCATTCCTCTTTTACCGAAAGTTATTTTTTAATTCCCCAGAGAGTGATGCCATCTATCTCTCCTTCAACCCTTGGTAAGGACTGATTAAATAGATAAGCCGCTTCTTTACCATTCAAACTAACAATACCTTGTAAATTTTGATTATTGCTTTCATGGTTAAAATGCCCAGTATTTTTTGTTGTGCCTGAAGCGTTGAAGAAAATTTGCCCAGTACGCTCATGGCTTAGTTGTATTTGAGTTGAAAATACGCCGCGATCAAAATCTATAACGAGCATGCCGCTACCTACTTCCATAGGTTCACGGTAAGCGTGCCAGTTTAACCATGCTGACGCATCGTTTAAAGCAAACTTTAATTCAGGTAAAAAAGGGTTAATTACTTGATTGTATTCATTACGACGATACAAAGCATAGGCTTCGTTACCTATCTCAGTTTCGTGGTGGGTTTTGTTTAGCTCGTCGAAGGCGGCTTGGGTTTGTACAAATTCGGGCAGAGTGTCTTGGTTAGTGTTTAAGTAACCCCAGATTAGGGCAGTCGTTTTAACGCTTTCGACTGGTTCTGATGGCTCTATTGGCTTAGGCGGCTTTTCTGGAAATAGGAGAAAATCAGAAGTGGCGATTAGTTCGCTGTTAATTAGCTTGCCGCTTTCATCTCGCACTGCGGTTTTAGAATCACTAACAACTACTAGATCGCCTATTTCACTGCTAGACTCTTTAACAGCAACTATTGGCTCTGGCTCTGTAGCAGATTCAGAAGTAGCAGATTCAGAAGTAGTAGATGTTGATTGAGTAGGTGCTGGTGAAGTGGCAGCAACAACGGGTGACGTAGGCTTTGTTGGATCTGTAGTCGATTCAGACTCAGCAGTAGAAGAAGCGGGTTCAAGTTCAGTAGTAGATTCAAGAACAGCAATAGCTGTAACTGTTTTTTCAGGTGTTTTCTGTTCAGCCAACATGCCTTCTTGTGCCGCATTCACTTGTACTAGGGCAATGCTACTATTTAATAAGGTAGAGGTTATAACTTCGTCATACGCGCTACGCATAAAACGCGGCTCACTAGTAGCAAGGTCTACTTCTAATAATTGCTTACTACCACCGTGTAACTCTAATTCACCACACCAACCACCAATACAAGCTGCATCTAATCCAGAAAGCACAATACCGCCTTCAGTTACTAAAGCACGGGTTCTTTCAGAGCCAGTTTGAACAATAAAGTCTGTACCACGAACACCTATAGCTGCTACTGGTGTATTCATACGAAAGTTTTCACGCGCATCTTTAGCTGCTTTGCCGGAAATAGAGCGCGCAACACCTTCTTCTAAAGTAAAAGAAACACGATTATTTGTAGGTGTTTGTGGATCGTAGTTATATTCTTGAATGGTTAGACGGCTAGATGGACGAATACTCATCAGCGCACCATCTATAAAACGTAAGTGAGCATGGCCACTAGCGCGAGTAACAACAATATCGCCAGGATAAACATCTGCACCAGATTTTAGGCGGATCATGCCAGAGCGCATTGGGCCTGTTACCCGCGTATCGCCTATAAGTAGAGTAACTTTACCTACAACAGGGTTATTCGTAGCAATTTTTGCAAAACCATAGGGGGCAGTAAAGATAAAGGCTATTGCTAACACCCACTTTAATAACTTTATATGCATTAGATTGCCCACCCTTCGTTGTCATTTTAACTTGGCTATCTTTGAGGTTGATATACTAACAGAGTTCAACTTTTACTGAGTGACTGGAGTCACACCAAAATAGAAGAAGCGTAACTTTACCAAAAGTAATGGATTTATTTTAAGTATGTTTAATTTCAACCTTCACTAGCGACTTAATTGACTTAATTTGAAGCATAAAAAAACCCCCAGCCAATTGGCTGAGGGTTTAGTAATAAATGCCTGACGATGACCTACTTTCACATGGGGAGACCCCACACTATCATCGGCGCTAAGCGGTTTCACTTCTGAGTTCGGTAAGGGATCAGGTGGTACCCACTTGCTATGGTCGTCAGGCGTAACTGGCGGTTAAAAGCTTGTTTGTTTCTTGCATTGCTGCTGGGCTTTTAGCCAAAAAGGGTGCAAACATTCGTTTTAAAAGTAGTTATGTCGATGAACGGTATTGATTTGAAGGCTTTAATCGTTGTATCCGGTTCGTTCGTTGTCGCATTGCCTGTATAAAACCACTTGGGTGTTATAGAGTCAAGTCTCACGGATCATTAGTATTGGTTAGCTCAATGCATTGCTGCACTTCCACACCCAACCTATCAACCTTGTAGTCTTCAAGGGTCCTTTAGGAGAGTCAAGCTCTCAGGGAGACCTAATCTTGAAGGGGGCTTCCCGCTTAGATGCTTTCAGCGGTTATCCTGTCCGAACGTAGCTACTGGGCAATGCCATTGGCATGACAACCCAAACACCAGCGGTTCGTCCACTCCGGTCCTCTCGTACTAGGAGCAGCTCTTCTCAAGTCTCCAACGTCCACGGCAGATAGGGACCGAACTGTCTCACGACGTTCTAAACCCAGCTCGCGTACCACTTTAAATGGCGAACAGCCATACCCTTGGGACCGACTTCAGCCCCAGGATGTGATGAGCCGACATCGAGGTGCCAAACACCGCCGTCGATGTGAACTCTTGGGCGGTATCAGCCTGTTATCCCCGGAGTACCTTTTATCCGTTGAGCGATGGCCCTTCCATACAGAACCACCGGATCACTAGAACCTACTTTCGTACCTGCTCGACGTGTCTGTCTCGCAGTCAAGCACCCTTATGCTCTTGCACTCAATGGCTGATTTCCGACCAGCCTGAGGGTACCTTTGTGCTCCTCCGTTACTCTTTAGGAGGAGACCGCCCCAGTCAAACTACCCACCACACACGGTCCCCGATCCAGATAATGGACCTAGGTTAGAACCTCAAGATTGCCAGGCTGGTATTTCAAGATTGACTCCACACCGACTAGCGTCGATGCTTCAAAGTCTCCCAGCTATCCTACACAAGCAATATCAAAGTCCAGTGTGAAGCTATAGTAAAGGTTCACGGGGTCTTTCCGTCTAGCCGCGGATACACCGCATCTTCACGGCGATTTCAATTTCACTGAGTCTCGGGTGGAGACAGCGCCCCCATCATTACGCCATTCGTGCAGGTCGGAACTTACCCGACAAGGAATTTCGCTACCTTAGGACCGTTATAGTTACGGCCGCCGTTTACTGGGGCTTCGATCAAGAGCTTCGCTTACGCTAACCCCATCAATTAACCTTCCAGCACCGGGCAGGCATCACACCCTATACGTCCACTTTCGTGTTTGCAGAGTGCTGTGTTTTTAATAAACAGTTGCAGCAGCCTGGTATCTGCGACTGCCAACAGCTCAAGGAGCAAGTCCTATCACCATCGGCAGCGTACCTTCTCCCGAAGTTACGGTACCATTTTGCCTAGTTCCTTCAGCAGAGTTCTCTCAAGCGCCTTGGTATTCTCTACCTGATCACCTGTGTCGGTTTAGGGTACGATTCGTTTATAACTATTGCTTAGAAGCTTTTCCTGGAAGCATGGTATTTGCCACTTCGCTGTACAAGTACAGCTTGCTATCAGATCTCAGTATAATGACAGTCCGGATTTGCCTAAACTGTCTACCTACATCCTTTCACCTGGACAACCAACGCCAGGCTGACATAACCTACTCCGTCCCTCCATCGCATTATAAACAAGTATCGGAATATTAACCGATTTCCCATCGACTACGCCTTTCGGCCTCGCCTTAGGGGTCGACTCACCCAGCCCCGATTAACGTTGGACTGGAACCCTTGATCTTCCGGCGTGCGAGCTTTTCACTCGCATTATCGTTACTCACGTCAGCATTCGCTCTTGTGATACCTCCAGCATGCTTTACAACACACCTTCACAGGCTTACACAACGCTCCCCTACCACTTGAAAACAAATTCAAATCCGCAGCTTCGGCTCCTAGTTTGAGCCCCGTTACATCTTCCGCGCGGGCCGACTCGACTAGTGAGCTATTACGCTTTCTTTAAAGGATGGCTGCTTCTAAGCCAACCTCCTAGCTGTCTATGCCTTCCCACCTCGTTTCCCACTTAACTAGGAATTTGGGGCCTTAGCTGGCGGTCTGGGTTGTTTCCCTCTCCACAATGGACGTTAGCACCCACTGTGTGTCTCCCGGATATCACTCATCGGTATTCGGAGTTTGCATCGGTTTGGTAAGTCGGTATGACCCCCTAGCCGAAACAGTGCTCTACCCCCAATGGTGTTCGTCCGAGGCGCTACCTAAATAGCTTTCGGGGAGAACCAGCTATCACCGAGTTTGATTAGCCTTTCACCCCTATCCACAAGTCATCCCCTGGCTTTTCAACGACAGTGGGTTCGGTCCTCCGGTGCCTGTTACGGCACTTTCAACCTGCTCATGGATAGATCACTCGGTTTCGGGTCTATGCCCTGCAACTAATTCGCCCTATTAAGACTCGGTTTCCCTACGGCTCCCCTAAACGGTTAACCTTGCTACAGAACATAAGTCGCTGACCCATTATACAAAAGGTACGCGGTCACCCTAATAAATTAAGGCTCCCACTGCTTGTACGCACACGGTTTCAGGTTCTATTTCACTCCCCTCACAGGGGTTCTTTTCGCCTTTCCCTCACGGTACTGGTTCACTATCGGTCAGTCAGGAGTATTTAGCCTTGGAGGATGGTCCCCCCATATTCAGACAAGGTTTCACGTGCCTCGCCCTACTCGACATCATCATATAAGCCCTTTCGTGTACAGGACTATCACCGTCTACGGTCGCACTTCCCAGAGCGTTCCACTAGAACTTATATGACTTAATGGGCTCTTCCCCTTTCGCTCGCCGCTACTGAGGGAATCTCAATTGATTTCTTTTCCTAAGGGTACTGAGATGTTTCACTTCCCCTCGTTCGCCTTGCATGACTATGTATTCATCATGCAATACCTACCTTATGGTAAGTGGGTTTCCCCATTCAGACATCTCCGGATCACAGGATATTTGCCGCCTCCCCGGAGCTTTTCGCAGGCTATCACGTCTTTCATCGCCTCTGACTGCCAAGGCATCCACCACATGCACTTAATTACTTGACTATACAACCCCAAACAGTCGTTTATCCTTACAAGTAGGATAAGCAACAGATCAACCAATCACTCAGTCAATCATACAGTTGGCGTCTTGTGCATTTAAGCACTGTACAGCTTCAATTAGATTCATATACCAAAACGCTTGATTCAGTTAATCGCTAGTTTCTCAGTTCTGCATCTTCATTCAAACATGTCACTTGCGTGTCACATTTCAATGTCAATTTAGTTCTGAGCCTTAAACAATTTATTTCAACTCAAATATATTCTGTTAATGATTGATCTAGCCTTCGTCAGGTCTAGACGCTGTGATAAATCACAGAGATTATCAAGTCCGCGTATCATAACGCTTATACTTGCTAATCTTTAGGATCTAAAACTTCGTTTGCTTAAGGACTAAACTAACAGCCAATTGACTGTTCATTTATTAACTTAACCATATCGCAAAGCGATATATGG
>NZ_DATESC010000022.1:0-49571 GCF_035271045.1 Marinospirillum sp.
CTTAATTCATTAACGTAGTTCCAGACGAAATTAACATGCCTAGCCATGCTGTTAAGCAAAGCTTTATGTTTATCGCGTACTCGGACTTTTAATGTCTTGGTGTGTTTTATCATGCTGTATAAACTACCAGTGTTAATCTATACTGCAAAGACTTTAGCGACCTATTAAGGGGCTGCTTACGCAACCCTCGCTATCCATCCTCGCACTCAAAGTACGAGGTCTTACGCGATTTTGATAAGTTCTGCATAACTAACCATTAACTGTAAGCTAGTTTTCCCTCTAAACACCTGTGCTTCTAAACGGTAAACCAAACGGACTTGGTCATCTTCTTGAAAAGGTAGCTGAGCACCCGCTTGAGGTAAAGCGCGAAACCAAATGGCTTTTATACGACTAACCACATTAGGTAAGGTTAAATCTAACTGTAAATGCACAGGATCAGCACCAACAACTTTTAAACCAGCAACCTGAAACACCCCTTCAAAAACCGGCGCTTCAAATTCACGACCATAAGGCTCTAGTTTTTTTAACAGGGCAACCGTCTCTAAGCTAATTAAACTAGGCTCTAACTCACCATCGGTTAATAAATAAGGTGCTAACTTGCGTTCACCTAGCTGATAAAGAATAGCTTTTTCAAAAGCTTGCTGAAAATCAATCAAGCGCTCCTTCCACAGGGTTAAACCAGCTGCAGCTTGATGCCCACCAAATTTAACAAATAAACCTGGGTATAGTTCGTCAATTCTTTGCAAAGCAGCATGAACATTCACCCCTAGCACACTACGCGCTGAAGCAACCAAATGCTTAGCATCAGCAGCAGGCGTTAAAACCACTGTAGGGCGACCATGCTTTTCTACTAGCCGAGAAGCAACAATGCCTTGCACACCGGCATGACCTTTTTCTAAATAAGCCACCAAACTTTGCATACCAGCGGCTACCTGCTGCTCAGCACCTTGCAGTGCGGCTTGTACCATTTCTGCTTCAACCGTTCGCCGCTGCTGATTGTCGCTGTCTAATAAGGCTAAATGCTGCTCTGCTGTTGTTAAATCAGTGGCTAATAAATAGCGCAACGCATCGTAAGGGTCTGCCATACGTGAACTGGCGTTAATTCTTGGCCCTAGCTGAAAACCTAACGTTGATGCAGTAAACGTTTGTTGATGAACACCCATTAACTGGCGAAAAGCCTGCCAGCAAGCATCATTAGAAGCATTCATAATTTGCAAGCCAGCACGTACCAAAGCACGGTTAATGGCGCTACCACCTAAAGAAACGCAATCAGCCACTGTACCCAAGGCAACAAAAGGCAATAAAAAGCTTAATTTGGGTGTTTTTTCAGGAATTAGCCCTTCTGTGACCAAGCTACTACGCAAAGCCGACATCAACAGCCAAGCCACGCCAACACCCGCCAAAGCTTTATCGGGGTAATGACAATTTTGGCGTGTGGGGTTTATCACCGCATAAGCAGAAGTGGGTAAGCCAGTACTAGGAATCGTATGGTGATCGGTAACAATTACATCAATACCAGCGGCTTTTAAACGTGCAATGCGTAACTCGTCAGACGAACCACAGTCCGCAGTAATAATCACATCAGGTAACTTATCCGCAGCCAGTATACGATCTACTAAAGAATCACTCACACCATAACCATCTTCGATGCGATGCCCAATTAAGCTTTGAATTCGCGCAGCAGGCACGCCTAACAACTCGGTTAGCGTTCGATAAACAACCACATGAGAAGTAATACCATCAACGTCATAGTCGGTGAGTAAGCCAAAGGTTTCGCCTTGCAGCCAAGCTTGTTTTAGGCGTTGAAGGGCAAGTGGCAAATCGGCCAAAGAATCCGGCGCAGCCAGTTGATTTAAACTCGACTCTATTAGGGTGCTAATCAAAGGTGAAGATTGATTTAAGCGTCCAGCAAAAATGGTTGCTAAAAGCGGATGTACACCTTCGGCCAGTGCTTGCTGATAAATGACTTTATCCACTGACCGACGGCGTAACTCAAGTTTTAAAGCTAGATTAGGCACGGTCAATTTTCGCTAAAATCTCATTTAAAAGCATGATAATTTGATCTGAATAGTCACCCACTTTAAGGTACATATCTTCAGCTTCAGCCGTATGACCTTGTTGTTTAGCTTTGATAATACTATGAATTAAATCATGCATTTGTTTATGTGGCGCTACCAAAGCTTTCATCTCTGGAAAATCACCAAACTTTTTCATGCCGTCACCATCATACCAAATGCCTAAATCACATTGTGTATGGCTAACCGCTTGATCGAGACTTAGGCTAGATTGACCATCAAGAAAACTACGCACACGAACTTTCCAAGCACGGTGGGCACTTTTAGCCAAAGCTAATTCAACACGCGGTTCAATATTAACCCTAAAGCCACGTAACTGCTTCATCAATGCCGATATCTCACTGCCAATACCACTGGTTGCCGCAATAATGTTAGCCGTTTGCCCGACTGTTTCTACCGCGCCTTCACTAATAATAACTATGTGACGGTTAATATCATCGGAAACAGCCGTTTGCTCTTCTGCTGCTGAAGCAATTTGCGCGCTCATATCGCTGATGCGGCGCATGGCTTCAGTAATTTCTTCTAAAGCAAGACGAGCAGTTTCAGTTTGCTCAACAGTTTTCTCTGCTTCTTTATGGCTTCTTTCAATCACTTCAACCGACTGCTCAACACCTTGTTGCAACTGCTCAATCATGCCATGAATTTGCCCTGTCGCTTCTTGTGAACGCTGTGCTAATTGACGTACTTCATCAGCAACTACCGCAAAGCCACGGCCATGCTCACCCGCACGCGCTGCTTCAATGGCTGCGTTAAGTGCCAGCAGGTTTGTTTGTTCAGAAATACTGCTAATCACATCTAAAATACTGCCGATGTTTTCACTGTATTCATTTAACTTACGAATCACTTGGGCTGCTTGGTCTACTTCAGCCGCTAAACGTGAAATACTTTCACTGGTTAAATGCACCACTTCATTACCATGACTAGAACTTTGATCGGCCTGATCGGTTGCTATTGCTGTTTCAGCTGCATGACTAGCAATTTCAACCGCAGTCACTGACATTTCATTCATCGCAGTAGAAACTTCTTCGGTACTCATTTGCTGACGCTTCATTGAATCAGCCGTTTCACTGGTAATGCGAAAAGTGTATTCAGCTTTTGAACCCAATTCCCCCATGCGATCCAACACAGCTAAGACAGTAGATTCAACTTTAGCAACAAAATCATTAAATGATTTAGCTACTTCAGATAATTCGTTATTGCCTTCAATGGGTAAACGCTGACGTAAGTCTTGATCGCCTTGCGAAATGTTTTGTAAGGCTAAATTTAAACGCTTAATGGGTGAAATAATGCCTTTTGCTAACAACCAAGAAACCAGTAAACCACCGAACAGAATAAGTATCGCCACTAAAAAAGTAGTAGTAATTGCGTTATTAAATACTGCAACATTTGCAGAGCGATTAGCATAAATAGCCATAACGCCAATAGTATTACCGCTATAGTCTTTTAAAGGTGCTGCTAACACCGCAATATCATGACCTTTCTGCTTGGCTCTGGTTGTTAAAACCATTCCTTGCCTTACTTTATCCAAGTCATTTGTTTTAATCAGCTCTTCACCTTGCCAAGTGCTGACTAGTTTTTCAAAGCCATTACCTTTTATTTGATAAATAATTATATCGGCTTCTTGGCTAGCTTTGAAAGCATCAGCATAGGCTTGGCGCAAAGATAAGCCTAATTCTAAACTACCATAATGCTGACCTTGCCAACTTACAGGTACAACACCACGAATACCAAGACCAGCAACGCCACTTTCAATCCCTGAAACGGGTGCTTTACTGCGGTTGGTTTCAACAACAGTATGGCGAAAAGACGAAAGGTCATCCCCAAACTTAGCCGGTTGATGCAAACGTAAAAATGAAACCGCTGGCGGCAGGTGGAACTGCATTTGTTCAATGCCTGCCATTTGCTGCAAGCTATTAAAAACAGGTAGTAGCTGACGACTAAGCGCTGCTCGGTTTTGCTGTGCAAAAACCCTTTGGATATCTGGCTGATTAGCAATCGCAGTTGCTAGATGTAATGCTTGTGATTGCTGGTTTTCAATATTATCCAAAGCAGCCTGATGCAATCGAGTCAAAGCGTTTTGCTCTGCTTGCAACATTAAACGATCCATATTATGCAGCTGTAAAGGCAGCAACACACCTATACCAATAGTCAGCACCAGTGCAAAACCTAACTGAATTTTCAAGCCTATACTTAACTTATTCAACATTAAAGAATCTCCTTGAGGCTGACCTCAGCTTTTATTATTTAATAGTTAGCGTTTTTTTATAAACCTAACTAATGATTACGTTAACTTTTTTGTACGCTTGCTAGGTGTGCTTGTACCACTTTTATATCAGCAGGCAAGACTGTGTAGCGCTCTTCACGTTGCAGCAAATCACGCATATGCTCAGGCAAACTAGCACCTGCTGCAAAACCAGCTTTAATAATGGCATCTTCAAATTTTGCAGGGTGTGCTGTTGCTAGCGTTACCACTGGAACAGCCGTGTCTTTGGCACATTTTTGTGCTGCTAAATAACCTGTTGCTGTGTGCGGGTCTAAAAGTTCACCAGTGCGCTTAAAAGCATCAGCGATTACTTTTAAAATGGTTTCATCATCAACCGCCAAACTAGCAAATAAAGCCTGCGCTTTGGCCCAAGCTTTAGGGTCTAGCTGCGTGGCTTGGTTTTGGAAGTTTTCTAGTAACGCTGCAACGGCTTTGCCATCTTGATCGTAAAGATCAAACAACAAGCGTTCAAAGTTAGACGAAACCACAATATCCATTGAAGGTGCTAAAGTAGGTTCTAGCTTTTTCTTACTAAAATCATTGTCATGCAAAGTACGGTGCAAAATATCGTTGGCATTGGTTGCAACAATCAGCTGCTTAATAGGCAAACCCATTTTTCGCGCAACATAACCAGCAAACACATCACCAAAGTTAGCTGAAGGCACGCTAAAAGTTACTTCGCGGTGCGGTGCGCCCAAGGCAACAGCAGTGGTAAAGTAATACACGATTTGCGCCATAATTCGCGCCCAGTTAATCGAGTTAACGGCAATTAAACGCTGGCCGTTTAAGAAGCTTTGATCACCAAAACTGGCTTTAACCATCGCCTGACAATCATCAAAATCACCTTCAATGGCTAGGTTATGTACATTAGGCGCAAGCACACAGGTCATTTGGCGACGCTGCACTTCAGAAACACGGTTATGTGGGTGCAAAATAAAAATATCCACTTGTTCACAAGGCTTACAGCCTTCAATAGCTGCTGAACCCGTGTCGCCGGAAGTAGCACCCATAATAACGCCACGCTCACCACGTTTAACCAAAAAGTGGTCAAGTAAACGGCCTAGCAGTTGCAGTGCAATGTCTTTAAAAGCCAGTGTTGGGCCATGAAACAACTCTAATAAAAAGTGATTGGCATCTAGCTGTTTTAACGGCGCAACCGCATCATGCTTAAAACTGGCATAGGTGACTTTAAGCATTTCACGAAACGTACTTTCGTCGATGCAATCACCAATATACGGACGCATTACTCGAAACGCGACTTCGTGGTAAGGCAAACCCGCTAAATCAGCAATTTCTTGCTTGCTCATTTGTGGGTAAGCTTCAGGTACATAAAGACCACCATCAGGGGCAAGTCCAGTAAGAACTACTTCTTCAAAACTAAGTGCAGGCGCTTGCCCACGAGTGCTGATATAACGCACGGCATTATCTCGCTATAAAATGAATTATTGATCGTTTAAGTTTTCAACACGAATACGCATTACACCGCCTGCTATATCGGCTAAAGACTCTAGCTGGCGAATAACCTCATTCATATTGGCTTCTTTAGTTACATGCGTTAATAAAATAATGGGGACTAGCTCGCCTTCTGTTGAATCTTTTTGCACGATGGCTTCAATGCTGATGCCTTGTTCACTTAAAATAGTGGCAACGCGTGCTAATACACCAGGGCGATCAACCGCTAATAAGCGTAAATAATAGGCTGTTTCAATTGCTTCCATCGGCAATACAGGTAAATCATACGACTGGTCAGCAAACGCTAAATAAGGCACGCGTGATTCTTGATCCGCACCCATTGCACGCGCCACATCAACCAAGTCAGCGATTACTGAAGAAGCTGTGGGTTCAGCACCGGCACCGGCACCGTAATAAAGCGTAGGGCCAACAGCATCACCACAGACCATCACCGCATTTTTAACACCATTAACATTAGCCAATAAACGCTGCTTAGGAATAAGGGTTGGATGCACACGCAACTCTAAGCCTTCTTCAGTACGGCGAGTAATGCCTAAATGCTTAATAACATAGCCTAGTGCATCGGCTTGCTTAATGTCTTCAATTTCAATGCGGCTAATACCTTCAGTATAAACTTTGTCAAAGCTTAGCGGCACACCAAAAGCAATCGCAGAAAGAATAGTTAGCTTGTGTGCAGCATCAATACCTTCAACATCAAAGGTGGGGTCAGCTTCGGCATAACCTAGCGCCTGTGCTTCAGCTAAAGCATCTTCAAAAGTCTTACCTTCTTGCTGCATACTGCTTAAAATGTAGTTGCCTGTGCCATTAATAATGCCAGCAACCCACTGAATTTTATTGGCAGTTAAGCCTTCACGGATGGATTTAATAATGGGAATACCACCAGCCACAGCTGCTTCAAAGGCAACCACAACACCCGCTTCACGCGCAGCTTGAAAAATTTCATTACCATGTACAGCAATTAAAGCCTTGTTAGCAGTAACAACGTGCTTACCTGCTTTAATGGCTTTCATAACCAAATCATAAGCAACGTCATAACCACCGATTAGTTCAACAACAACATCAATTTCTGGATTGTTCACAACATCAAACACATCCTGCGAAACATAAACACTAGCGGTATCACAATCAAGATTAGGAGTACGCGTGGCAACCTGCTCAATAACAATCGGTCGACCTGCGCGACGCGCAATTTCACTCGCATTACGCAGCAATACGTTAAAGACACCACCACCCACTGTACCTAGTCCACATATAGCCACTTTTACAGGTTTCAAAATACTCTCCTACATTAAAAGATATCTTTATTAGTTAATAAATTCTAACTTAAATTACAAACCTAACTCACTAATTAAACGCTCAGCTGACACAAATCCAGGAATAAGTCGACCATCAGGTAAAAATATGGCTGGCGTACCCTGTACGCCCAACTTTTGCCCCAAAGCATATTGCTCAGCAATAGGGTGATCGCACTGTTTATTAGCCAAAGGCTTACCTTTTTTAGCAGCAGTCATCGCTTGTTGACGATTATCAGCACACCACACATTCACTAAATCATTAAAACCTTTACCTTGTAAACCTTGGCGAGGAAAAGCCAAATAGCGTACTTCAACGCCTTGTTTGTTTAACTCTGGTACTTGTTCATGTAAACGCGAACAGTAAGGGCAGGTTGAATCTGTGAAAACTTGCACTATAGCCTTAGTTTTACCTTTAGCAGCAAAAACAACTTGATCCGCTTCAGGTACAGCTTGAATGGCTTGAATACGCACTGCAGAGCGCGCAATTTCTGTTAAATCAACAAGACCACTATCAGTAATTTCTAACAAATTACCCGCTAAAATATGATTACTTTGCTTACTAACATAAAGTATATCGCCAGAACTAAGCTGCACTTCATAAAAATCATTAATGGGCGCATCTTTTAATGCGACAACTTCTATTCGTGCATCAATTTCTTGTAAGCGTTCTTGAATAACATCTTTGGGTGCTGCAACCAAGCTGCTAGTAAAAAACAATAAAGATAAACCTTTTATTATCTGCTTAAACATTTTTATCTCCTAGCGATTACATATCAGTAAGTATGCCTGCCAGTTAAGTAAATGGCTAACATTGCCAAATTTAAAATGCAAAAACGGGCACCCTAAGGTGCCCGTTTTTAACTGATTTACTTTTGCTGTATAAAACAAACAAAAATAACTTAAACCAGCTTCTCTTTAATACGTGCAGACTTACCTGAACGATCACGTAGGTAGTAAATCTTAGCCTGACGTACAGCACCACGGCGCTTCACTTGAATAGATTCAACTAAAGGGCTGTAAGTTTGGAAAGTACGCTCAACACCAACACCACTTGAAATTTTACGCACGGTGAAAGCTGAGTTTAAGCCACGGTTACGCTTACCTAGCACTACACCTTCGTAGGCTTGTAGACGCTCACGCGTACCTTCCTTTACTTTAACCTGAACGACAACAGTGTCACCCGGTGCAAAGCTAGGAATTTCTTTGGTCATTTGTTCGGCTTCAATAGCCTGAATAATAAGGTTTCTGCTGCTCATTGCTGCTCACTCCTGGACTAAGGCCGCTCGACTTGCGCCCTGGCAAGCGGGGCATCGTATTCGCGGATAAATTCTGTCAATAATACCTGCTGCTCCTGATCTAACTGACGTCCTTTCAGTAAATCGGGGCGCCGCAACCAGGTTCGACCTAGCGCCTGTTTAAGACGCCAACGACGGATGGCTTCATGGTTACCACTGAGTAATACCTCAGGAACCTTTTCACCGTTGATCACTTCAGGCCGTGTGTAATGCGGACAATCCAACAAACCATCAACAAAAGAATCCTCTTCTGCTGACGCCTTATGCCCAAGCACACCTGGAACAAGACGCGACACTGCATCAATCAGTGTCATAGCTGCTAACTCACCGCCACTGAGAACATAGTCACCAACAGACCACTCCTCATCAATTTCAGAGGCCACAAGGCGCTCATCAATTCCTTCATAGCGACCAGCAACAAGAATCAAGTTTTTGTTACAAGCGGCTAATTCTTCAACACCGGCTTGATCTAGCTTTCGGCCTTGTGGTGAAAGATAAATCACTTTAGCGTTAAAACCTGCCGTTGCACGCGCGGCTTGTATTGCTGCTTGCAATGGCTCTACTTTCATTAGCATACCAGGACCACCGCCGTAAGGACGATCATCAACTGTGTGATGCTTATCAGTAGTAAAATCTCGCGGGTTCCAGAATTCAAAATTCAGTATACCCTGCTTAACTGCCCTAGCTATAACGCCTTGCTGGGTAATAGCATCAAACATCGGTGGAAACAACGAGATAACACCAAACCACTTGCTACCTTGCTGTGCTGCTAACTTAGAAGTCTGCATCCCAATCCACGTCTATTTGGGCAGTTTCAAGGTTGACCTGACGAACAACATTAGGTATCAACCAAGGTATTAATCGCTCTTGTTGGTCAAAACTGCCTTGGCAAGCTTTAACCACCAGTACGTCGTTTGCGCCAGTTTCTAATAAGCTACTGACTTTACCCAATAACTGACCTTGCAGATTACTTACCTTTAAACCAATTAATTGGCTCCAGTAATAATCCCCTTCAGACAGTGTAGGTAGCTCGGTTTTATTAAGCAGAATTTCTGCACCAGAGAGTAAACGCGCATCTTCTGGTGTATCAATGCCTTCTAACTTAACAACTAAACCTTTACCGTGCTTACGACCATCTAGCTTACGGATAAACTTACTTTGCCCTTGAAGCCTAAGCTGCCAAGTAGGGTAAGCCAGTAAGTTTTCCATAGGATCGGTATAAGAATAAACCTTTACCCAACCTTTTATACCAAAAACACTGGTTATTTTACCCAGTACAATTAGTTCAGCTTGACTTTCTTGCGCTGTTTGCTGACTTTCAGTTCCGCTCATGCATACCTCGCTCATGTGCGAAAGATCAACTAGCGCTACAGCAGTAATTACTGCTTAGCAGCTTCTTTAACTAAACTTGCAACACGCTCAGATAACTGTGCGCCTTGAGCAACCCAGTGCTGCAGACGTTCAGAATCAATGCGAATACGCTCTGCATTACCTTGTGCGATAGGGTTAAAGAAACCTAAACGCTCAATATAACGACCGTCACGCGCATTGCGTGAATCAGTTACGTGTACGTGATAAAAGGGACGCTTCTTTGCGCCGCCACGAGCTAGACGAATGGTTACCATTACAAGTCTTTCCTTTAAAATATCCGGAAAACACAACGTAGAAAGTATTCCTACTGTTGCAATAAAATTTGCGACTGGGTTGTCACCCTAATTCGGGCAGCCAACCCAGCACTAAAATCTGCTCAAAAGGCAAGCCACCTGAAAGGCGAAGTATTCTAATAGATAACACCTGCCTTTGGAAGCTTTGACTTAGATTTAGCCTAGATTTAAGCCAATAGCTTCAGAGTTGTGCCATTGTAAAGACCTAATCAACAAACGCAAGTCTGAAGCGAAATTTTCTTAAAGCCCTTGTTCAAAACGACTTAAAAACGAGGAAAACCACCACCGCCACCCATACCTGGCGGCAATTGACCTTGCATACCACGCATCATATTAGCAACAGCACCTTTATTGGTCATTTTTTTCATCATTTTTTGCATTTGTTTGTGTTGCTTAATTAATCGGTTCAAATCTTGTAGCTGTGTACCTGAACCTTCACAAATACGACGCTTGCGTGATCCATTTAGCAATTCAGGCTTTTGCCTTTCCCAAATAGTCATTGAATTAATAATGGCTTCCATTTTGCCAAATTCTTTCATTGGACCTTCTTGTTCTGCAACTTTAGCCAAACCACCCATACCGGGTAATTTTTCTAACATACTGGACATACCGCCCATTTTTTTCATTTGCAATAACTGCTCACGAAAATCTTCTAAGTCAAAACCTTTACCCTTACTTACTTTCTTAGCAAGTTTAGCGGCTTTGTCTTTATCCATAGTGCGCTCTGCTTCTTCAATTAGCGAGAGCAAATCACCCATACCAAGAATACGCGAAGCAATACGGTCAGGGTGGAAAGGTTCTAAAGCATCAGTTTTTTCACCCATCCCCATAAACTTAATGGGTTTACCTGTAATTTCACGCACCGATAATGCTGCACCACCACGCGCATCACCATCAGCTTTAGTCAACACAACGCCCGTTAACGGCAGCGCTTCATTAAACGCTTTAGCCGTGTTAGCAGCATCCTGACCTGTCATGGCATCAACCACAAACAAAGTTTCACAAGGATTAAGCTGAGCATGAATGGCTTTTATTTCTGCCATCAGCTTTTCATCAACGTGCAATCGACCCGCTGTATCCACCAACATCACGTCATAAAACTGAATTTTAGCGTGACGCAGTGCAGCGTCTATAATAGTGGCAGGCTTTTGATCTGGCGTAGAAGGAAAGTAATCAACACCCACTTCAACAGCTAAAGTTTTTAGCTGATCCATTGCCGCAGGGCGATAAACATCCACTGATACCACTAAAACTTTTTTCTTTTCTCTTTCGCGTAGATGGCGTGCTAATTTAGCAACAGTGGTTGTTTTACCTGCCCCTTGCAAACCTGCCATCAATATAACCGCAGGCTCACCTTTTAACGCTAAACCAGCATGAGAAGAGCCCATCGTGTCGGTCAGTGTTTCATTAACAATTTTTAAAAACTGCTGGCCCGGTTTTAAAGCCTTAGAAACTTCTTGCCCAACAGCACGTTCACGCACTTGGTCGATAAACGTTTTAACAACAGGTAAAGCAACATCAGCTTCAAGCAACGCCATCCGTACTTCACGCAGCGTTTCTTTAATATTATCTTCTGTTAATTTAGCGTTACCAGTTATACTGCGTAATGTGTGCGATAGGCGATCACTTAAATTTTCAAACATGTCTTACCCTCTGTGCTTAAACTTTTGTGATGATTATAGACCAATAAGCTTTGGGAATGGATGCCAAAGCCAAAGGAATCCGCTAGGATAGTAAGATAATTTTTTATGGAGTTTCACAACCTAAGTATGGCCGCATCCCTTCCATTCACCCTACTCGCTATTGCCTTTTATATTGCAGGCGCTTCATGGGTTATACTGCATTTAGCCCGTAAAGTACCGGCTAAGCCAGCACTTGTTCGATTCGTAGGTTTAAGTGCTTTACTAACACATGGCTTAGCACTTTATAGCCACATGGGTTTACCAAATGAACTTAACCTAGGTTTTATTGAAGCCACTTCGCTAGCTAATTGGCTAATCTGTGCCTTTATTTTAATCGCTAGCCTGCGGCATCCCACACTAAACTTAGCCGCTCTACTCTTTCCTTTAGCAGCAATTACTTTACTTTTTTCACAGTTTTATGCGAGCAGCAGTCTACCAGTTACCGGCCATAACAGTTTATTTTTCCACATAGTGGCTTCTTTGTCGGCTTACAGTTTGTTTGCGCTAGCCAGTGTACAGGCACTGCTGCTAGCACTACAAAACCATCAATTAAAGCATCGTCAAGTCAGCGGCTTACTGTCTGTTTTACCGCCGCTACAAACAATGGAACGCTTATTATTTGAATTGTTATTAGCAGGTCAACTCTTGCTTAGCCTAGGCATTTTAAGTGGCTTTATTTTCTTAGATACTATGTTTGTGGCTGGAATGCTGCACAAAACTTTGCTTTCTTTAGCAGCGTGGTTAACTTTTGGTTTATTATTGCTAGGCCGTTGGCGTTTTGGCTGGCGGGGTTTAACAGCTGTACGCTGGACGCTTGGCGGCAGTTTATTATTACTCTTAGCTTACTTTGGTAGTAAGTTTATACTTCAATTTATCTTGGCATGAGGCCTAAACGGTTTGAACACTGAACTGCCACTTGGATTGCTGCTAGGACTTTTAGTATTATTAGTCATCTGCTCTGCATTCTTTTCAGGCTCTGAAACGGGCATGATGTCTATTAATCGTTATCGCCTTAGCCATAAAGCTAAACAAGGTGATAAATCAGCGATTAGAATTAGCAAATTACTTGAGCGCCCAGACCGTTTGCTGGGTGTGATTTTAATAGGAAATAATTTTGTTAACAACTTTGCTGCGGCCATCGCCACAGTGATTGCCATTCACTTTTTAGGTGAAAGTTTAGGGCCTGTTGTTGCAACGTTTGCACTCACTTTAGTTGTGCTTATTTTTGGTGAAGTAACACCTAAAACCTTAGCTGCTTTACACCCAGAACACTTTGCTAAACCGGCTTCCTATGCCTTAGCACCGCTACTTAAACTGCTTTATCCTTTAGTTTGGATAGTCAATTTAATTGGCAACTTCTTTCTTAGGCTTATGGGCGTACGACCCGATCAACATAAACAAGATAACTTAACATCAGAAGAGCTACGTACCGTTGTTAACGAAGCAGGCAACTTAATTCCTAGTCGCCACCAAGCCATGCTGCTGTCCATCCTTGATTTAGAAAAAATAACCGTTGATGACATTATGATTCCGCGTCAAGAGGTTGTAGGCATTGATCTTGAGCAAGACATAGAGCAAATTTTAACACTGCTGCGTCACTCACAGCACACGCGCATTCCCGTTTATAAAGGCGATATCAACGATGTTATCGGTATTTTGCATTTACGTGGCGCATTGCGTTTAATTGCAGCAGACAAGCCCACCAAGGGTATGTTAATTCAGGAAAGCCGTGAGCCTTACTTTATTCCTGAATCTACCCCTCTACAGACTCAACTGCTTAACTTCCAAAAAGAAAAGCGCCGTATTGGTATGGTGGTTGATGAATACGGTGATGTGCAGGGCCTAGTAACCCTAGAAGATATTTTAGAAGAAATAGTCGGCGAGTTTACTACCGATACCCTGCATCACCAAGATGACCTACAGCTACAACAGGACGGTACTTGGTTAATTGACGCTAGTGCAAACATTCGAGAAATCAATAAACAGCTAGGCTGGAACTTATCAACTTTAGGACCAAAAACACTGAATGGCGTTATTCTTGAATACTTAGAATCGATTCCAGATGGCAACGTCTGTGTAGTTTTTGGCAAATACCGTTTTGAAACTTTAGAAGTAAAAGAAAACCTAATTAAAGCAGTTAGGGGTTGGGAAGACACTGGCAAGAAGCGAAAAAAATCAGCAACTGCCAGTGCATACAAAAATTAAGTACTAATTAAATAAAGCGCCCCAAGCCAACAGCTGCTTTCAAACGCTCTAAGGTTGGGGTTGCTATAGCACGTGCTTTCTCTGCACCTTTTTGCAACACACCCTCAACATAGGCTGGGTCTGCTAATAAGCGCTGATATTCTTCGCGAGGCTGCTTAAGCTGCTCATTCAAGCGCTCAAACAATTCACCCTTCATTTCACCCCAACCAATGCCTGCTGCGTAGCGTTCACGCATAGTCGCAATGTCTGAATCGTCAGCAAAGGCGCTGTAAATTTGAAAAAGCGTACAACCTTCCGTTTCTTTAGGTTCACCAGGCTCTAAGGAGTTGGTTTTAATCTTATTAATTAGCTTTTTGAACTTCTTTTCAGGCTCGAACAACGGAATGGTGTTGTTGTAGCTTTTACTCATCTTGCGACCATCTAAGCCTGCTAACACAGAAACGCGCTCATCAACCACCGCCTCTGGCATCACAAAAAATTCCTCACCAAAAATATGGTTAAAGCGTTGACCTATATCTCTGGCCATTTCAATATGCTGCGTTTGATCGCGCCCTACTGGTACTTTTTTGGCATTGAACATTAGAATATCCGCCGCCATTAAAATAGGATAGCTGTACAAACCCATATTAATACCAGCATCAATGTCTTCATTAGCATCAAGGTTTTCTTGTGTCGCAGCCTTATAAGCATGAGCACGGTTCATTAAGCCTTTAGCAGCCACACAAGTCAGCAACCAAGTCAACTCTGGAATTTCTGGAATATCACTTTGGCGATAAAAAACAGCATTATTGGTATCTAAACCCAGCGCCAGCCAAGTAGCAGCAATTTCGCGGCGCGATTCTGCTACCCGCTGCGGTTCATGGCACTTAATTAAGGCATGAAAATCTGCTAGAAAATAATAAGATTGCACCTGTGGATCGCGGCTAGCTTCAATAGCCGGTCGAATGGCACCGACATAATTGCCAAGGTGTGGCGTACCTGTCGTGGTTATGCCGGTTAGAACGCGTGTTTTAGTCATAAAAACTCTTATATTATTGATTATTGATTATTGATTATTGATTATTGATTGTTGCTAAAATTAAAAACGGGCAAAGGCCGTAACGGACGCTGTAATAATTTGCCCTTGGGCTGCTGATAAAGATTAATGGGCATATTAAAGCCAACTTGCAAAAACTCAACTAGCATAATCGCAGATAAACCCCAAATGGTGAACTCGTTAAACGAATAACTAGGTACATACAGTTTAGTATCAGCAATTTGAATCACATCGGTGTGACTACGTGGGTCTTCTAACAGCCAGCTAATGGGCACTTGGAAAACGGCATCTAACTCATCCTCGCACAAGCAGAAATTTAGCTTTTCAGGCACTAAGGCAACAAAAGGTGTTACTTTAATGCCATGTAAAGAAATCACATCACTTAGCGCCCCTAAAGGCTGTACTTTTTGTGGATTTAAGCCAATTTCTTCTTCAGCTTCACGCAAAGCCGTGGCATACAAACTTGAATCATCGGGGTCACGTTTACCGCCTGGAAAAGCTACCTGCCCTGGGTGACTTTTAAGGTGTGATGCGCGACGGGTTAAAATAATTTCTGGGTGTTTATCACCAGTAATCGCCAGTAACACTGCTGCTTCTGGCATATCGCTCGCCAGTTGCTGCGGCTGATAGCTTTGCATTTTTCTAGTCAGATCATCCAATAACAATGACATTTTAAGCCTTATTTAACATTAGTTTTCTTTGTCTAACTTAGCTTCAATACGATCCATCTGTTCGCGCAAAGTTTGCATATTTTCACGCATCCAATGAATTTCAGCTGCGCCACCTTCGCCTGTTTCAATCTCATAAAGCGCACTTTCTTTTTGCATAACATCCAACACAATACCAATCATCATATTCAAAAAGACAAACGAATTAAGAAAAATAAACGTTAAAAAATAAATCCAACTGTAGGGATAATGTTCCATTGTTGGATAAAGCACTGCCGTCGCCCAACTTTCAAAAGTAGCCACCTGAAAAAGCGTTAGCATTGATAAGGAAATATTGCCCCACAATTTGGCATTCACTTCTTCAAATAAGAAACTACCTATCGCACCATAAATGTAAAAAATAATAAACATCAGCAATGCAACATAACCCATCCGTGGTAAAGATTTAACCAAAGCAGAAATTAAAAGTCTTAACTCTGGCACCAACGAAACCAAACGCAAGACTCTAAACACTCTCAATAAACGTGCTAAAAGTATCATTTCTGAGTAATTCATTGGTACTAGGCTAGCTAGCACGATTATAAAATCAAAAACATTCCAGCCTTTCTTAAAAAAATTAAGTGCCTTTTTTTCTGCGGCTAAACGAATCAAAATTTCCATTAAGAAAAAGACAGTAACCAACCAATCTAGCCAATAAATGACTTGTTCAAACCGACTCGACTCATCATAAGTCGTAACGCCAATTAACAAAGCAGACATGACAATAATACTAATAACGGCTATTTCGAAAAATTTATTTGAATGTAGTTTTTCTAACTGCTCACGCCAATAAGCTGCGTTGTGTTTCATTACAATCTTTCCTTTAACACGGTTAGCGCTCTATTTTTTAGGGTAAATGGCTACAGCGGTGCGTAATTTTTCTTGCCCAAAACACGCCATACGCGAAAAATCAGCGCGTGAAATAGGTACTTGCTGGGTATCGACTTGTGACTTTTGGTCGTCTTCATCTACATCAGGGTCATGTAAATAAATAAACTGCTCATCCATCGCAGTAATAACCACCCAATGCGGACTTTTTTCACGACTAAAGCGCCATGCACTAATTAACACTAACGGCACACCACCGGCATCTAAAATTTCTTTTAAGTCTTGCTGAGTTACTTCGGCAAAGTGTTCAATAACGTCAGTCTTGGCTAACTGCGCCTTAAAATCTTCATGCACTAAAGACAGCACACTTTTTTTAACAGGGTTACGCACGCCTTTAATAAACAACGAACCTTCTACATTCAACCACAGGGCTACTTTAAAACCACGTCGCCAAGCCGCTAAAGCCAAACCTCTTGGCCCACAACCGCCATGCCCAGTGGTCATAAAAATAGTCGTTGCTTCACGCCACAGCTGCAATTCATGTTCACGCGTCAACAAGGTACTGTTATCTTGCGCTTTCATTGCCATTAACAAACACGACGGGCCACAAGTAAACGGCAAAGTTTGTTGATAATAAGGAATGTTTCTAACCAAACCATTAGGCACTTTATGCAAGCGTTTTTGAAAGCGCAGCGCATCCGTATGGTCTTCATAATAATCGGCATAATGCCCAAACTGGCGATAACCTAAATGCTCGTATAAACCGATAGCAGCGGTATTGTCGGTACGCACTTCTAAACGCAACGCTGTGCAACCGGCTTCTAACGCCAAATTTTCAGCCTGCTGCATTAGGTATGCACCCAAGCCTTGCCCTTGAAAATCAGGATCAACAGCAATGGAATAAATTCTTGCCAGTGCTGTACCTCGGTGAAACAAAATCAACAAATAAGCCGCCAACACCTTACCTTCTGCGGCAGGCATTTCTAACAACTGCACTGCTGCATGGCCTTTTTGGATTAACCAGCGAAACTGCCTACGACTTAAACGATCACCTGTAAAACAGCGAGCCTCTAGCGCCAGCAGGCTAGCTAGGTCTTCTATTGAAGCCTCACGCATGACATTACTTTCTACTAATGAATTCATACTTGCTGTAAGCCTTCTAATGCTTGGTTAATACGCACTAAACCTTGCTCAATAACTGCCTGCTGCCAAGCTTTGTCGGCTGGGTAAAAATGCGTTAATAAATCTTGCTGAATTTTTTGTTGCAATGTTTTATCTAAACCTTCAGTGGCTTGACCTGCTAACCAATGATCGGCACGTAGCACATTAAATAAATTTTCTGTGCTGCCAGTACCAAATTCTAACGTAATAAAACAACAAGCATTAGGCAGTAGTTGCTGCCAAAAATAGTCTATTAAACCAAGCTTTGGTACGGATGAAGAAGTACCTAAAAATGGTTCGGTCACTGCTGCGCCATACCAGCGTTTAGCCCAGTTCACGCCAAGGCTAGCCGGTGGATGGTCACAAATCACTTCGCCCACTGCGTAATCGCCCAAACCCGTATGCACATCAATAATGGCTACGGCTTTGCGCTTAGCCAGCTGTAAATCTTTGGCGATCTGCGCTAGTGTTAAGCGTGACCAGCTAGGTGTTGTGCCACCATAAAATAAGCCTTGTGGGTGCGTGTATTGCCCACTACTGACGGCTTCTTCATATAACCTTTCACCCCAAGCATCACGGTAATCCGCTAAAGTTTTATCGGCTTTAGTTAAAGCGTCTGGCTGCCAACTCAACGGAATCAATGCCTTGCTTAACACGCTATAACCTTTGGCTTTTGGCAACACTTTAAAATCCACAAAATTACGATTCAAGTCGATACCGGCTTCATCAACACGGCGTAAATGAGCAAATCCCCAAGGGTTCATGGCATGCAACAATAAAATGGCAGTATCTTCTGATAACAAAGCAGCTTTATCTAACCAAGCCGATTGAATTGCTGAACCGGCAAAGCCTTCAATGCCATGCGTTGCTGATTGAACCACTAGCAATTTAGAGGCATTTAAGTCACCAAACCAAACGGCATCTAAAACCAACGCTTCACCTTGAGCACTCAATAAAGGGTGTTTAAAACTGGCTTGCCAACTTGGTGCAGCGGCTTGAACTTTACTTAAAAATACGGCGCGGGCAGTTTTATAACAAGTCGAAAAATAGGCAGACATTTTTACAACCTCTAAGTAGTCATTGGCTAAGATTACGCCTAGCTAGAGTGCTGCGCTAGCGGATTAAAAAAATGCTATTTAACGCTTGATTAGTCAGGCATTCAGACCGATAGTGCTGCTATTGATTACCCTGAGGTTTACCATGACTCGCTTGAAAATTATTGTCGACAAAACCACCGACTGGTTAGCTTATCACCCCACTGAAGACCTGCTAACAGCACACGATTATCTTGCTCAAAGCAGCGCTACTGAAAGTTCGGCGATGCAAATCATTAACTTATGCAACAGCTACCGTTACCTAAGTTATGGCTATTACACCTCACTACTGGCAGAAGCCCGTGGGCACAAGGTTATTCCATCCATTCGTACCATTAATGACCTTGGCAAAAAATCCATCTACGGACTTAACCTTGAAAATCTTAATACGCTACTGAATAAACTGGTTAGCCGTGATGCCCTTTTAAAAGCTGAACTAGAAGAAAATCAACGCCTAGAAGTCACCCTCTGTTTTGGGCAAACGCGCTTCACCCCTTTAGCCGACCTAGCTAGGCAAATATTTGAGCAATTCCCCTGCCCAGTATTAAGCATCACTTTTCGCAAAAACCAAGACTGGCAAATAGAAGCCATTCGCCCTGAAGGTTTAAAGCATTTAACCGGTGAAGATGAAGACCTGTTTGCTAAGGCGCTAGATAGTTACAGCCGTAAAATTTGGCGCAAACCCAGCACTAAAAAGAAATACCGCTACGACCTAGCCATTTTGGTTGATCCACAAGAAAAATTACCACCTTCAGACCCTGATGCACTTAAAGCCTTTATTAAGGCCGGTAACAAACTAGGTATCGATGTTGAGCTGATTGAGAAGAAAGACTTTAGCCACTTGGCTGAATACGATGCGCTGTTTATTCGTGAAACCACCTCGATTAGCAACCACACCTACCGTTTTGCTAAAAAAGCCGAAGTTGAAGGTTTGGTGGTGTTTGATGACCCCACCTCCATTTTGCGCTGCTGCAACAAGGTTTACTTGGCTGACCTACTGGCAAGCAAAGGCATTCCTATGCCGCAAACTACCTTTCTTTATAAAGACCATATTAAAGAGCTACGCCAAGTTGCTAAAGACATGATCTACCCTGCTGTATTAAAAGTGCCGGATGGTGCTTTTTCTAAGGGCGTGGTTAAGGTGAATGACCAAAAAGAGCTATTAGAACAAGCCGCGCATTACTTTAAACAGTCAGCCATTTTGCTAGTGCAAGAGTTTATGTACACCGACTATGACTGGCGTATTGGTGTACTGAATAATAAGGCAATTTTTGCTTGCCAATATTTTATGACTGAAGGGCATTGGCAAATTTATAACCATTCTAGCGGCGAGGCGGAATCGGGTGGTTTTGCTACCCTGCCAATTCACCAAGTACCGGCACAGGTTTTAAAAACTGCGCTTAAAGCCACCAAATTAATTGGTGATGGGCTCTATGGCGTAGACTTAAAACAAAGTGGCGATAGAGTGGTGGTTATCGAAGTGAACGACAACCCTAACATTGATTCTGACGTGGAAGACCTGTATTCCAAAGAGGACCTTTACCTGCAAGTGATGGGCGAGTTCTTACGCCGTATGGAACTAAGAAGCAGTGGTCACGGCTGAGAGCTAAAACTAAGAGTTAACCACTATTAACCACTAAACACTCAGCTAAAAAAAGGTCACTAAGATTATTTCTAGTGACCCTTTTTTGCATTGCACTATTGCTATTAAAAGCTGTATTGCTATTAAAAGTTCTCGCCTAACGATTCAACCAAGCCATGTATTCACTGACGCCTTCGGCTACGGTTTTAAACTCATGCGGATAACCGGCGGCACGTAACTTGGTTAAATCAGCTTGAGTAAAGCTTTGGTAGCGGCCTTTTAACTGTTCGGGGAAGGGAATGTAAATAATCTCACCCTTTTGGTGGTGTTTAATCACTGCTTCTGCTACCTGCTGAAAGGGTTCCGCACGACCTGTACCGCAGTTAAAAATACCGCTAACTTGCGGATTTTTCCAAAACCACAGGTTAACCTTACAAACGTCTTCAACATAAATAAAATCACGCTTCTGACCACCATTAGGAAAGCCATCACAGCCTTCAAATAGCTTAGGGTTTTCGCCATTCAATAATTGGGTATTTAGGTGAAACGCCACACTCGACATCCCGCCTTTATGCTGTTCTCGTGGGCCATACACATTGAAGTATTTTAAGCCTATCACTTGAGATTTAAGCGTTGGCAATAATTGGCGCACATACTGGTCAAATAGCTGTTTAGAATAGCCATAAACATTCAGCGGCTGTTCGTATTGTGCTTCTTCAATAAAGTTATCGTTACGACCGCCATAAGTCGCCGCAGAAGAGGCATAAATAAAGGGGATTTTTAAATCGAGGCAAAAGTGCAGTAGGTCTTTGGAATACTGATAGTTGTTATCCATCATGTATTTACCATCCCACTCGGTGGTTGCTGAACAAGCACCTTCGTGGAAAATAACGTCAATACCGCCCAAGTCTTCAAACTCATCACCGGCTAAAATACGCTGACGAAAATCATCTTTATCCATGTAATCAGCAAGGGTTAAATCAGCGATATTAACGAATTTTGTACCATCGGTTAAATCATCAACCACCAGAATATCTGTGCGTCCTTGCTCATTTAATTGCTTTACAATATTGCTGCCAATAAAACCAGCACCGCCTGTGACTACTATCATGTTTATGCCTCTTGCTGACTGGTAAAAATCCAGTTTAGGAATTCAATTACTGAAAAGTTTGCTGAAGTATGATTGAAAGTTTAGCAGGTTTAACCGGCTGCTACAGCTTTACGATAACTGCCTTGGTAATCAAATAAACGCTGCTGAATACGCCAATATTTTTTATTGATTTTACGGGCAATGACAAAGTCTGGATAGCGTAATTTATCTGCGCCAGCAACGGCTTCTTCGGCACTTTTAGGCAACCAGCCACTGGCTGGGGCTTTTAAATGTTCTCGCAGAAATACCCACTCAAATGCTTTACGTTGAGCGGGTGTTTCTAGCGCATACCAATCGCTTAACTCGCTAGCATCTTCATCATAGTAGGTCACTTTTAAACGTTCTAACCCCTTGCCATTTAAGGAAACTTCTAAAGTCATGCCACTGACTCTTAAGACCTTGGCATCTTTAAGTTGCAGGGCTTCTTTTAACTTTTTATCGGCATCCACCAGCGTGGCATCACAATGCGGGCAAACTCTGGCAGCAATATCGGCTTCGCCACCACAGGCATCACACACCCTAAAGCGAAAACGAAAATCACACTGTTCGCCTTTTTTGTCAGCTCCTTCCCCGTCATCCTCGGCTAACCAACCTTGGCAACGCCTGCCAAAGTGTTCCAATAGTTCACCTTCGGCAGTTGTTACGCCCCAAAAGCTATTGGCAAAACCACAACCTGGGCAAAGTACCTGCACTAATTCCGTGTTGGAATTAGGTCTGGGTGTATTTACTTCTGGCGCCCATATATCCCAAGGGTTACCAGCATAATCTAAAATTAAGCAGTCGGTTTTATCTGTAGCAGGTGAAAGGCGCAGACCTCGACCGACAATTTGCTGATACAAACTAACCGATTCGGTGGGCCTTAAAATGGCAATTAAATCGACATGGGGCGCATCAAAACCCGTGGTTAAAACTGAGACATTCACTAGGTATTTTATTTTCTGGGCTTTAAAGGCTTGAATAATTTGCTGGCGTTCTTGGCTGGGAAGCTTGCCAGTAATTAAAGCGGTTTGTTCAGCCGGTAATAAACCCGCTACTTCTTCTGCATGGCGCACACTGGCACAAAAAACCATCACGCCTTGGCGTTGAGCTGCTCGCTGTTGAATATCCGCAACTATACTGGGTGTCACTCGGTTATCTTTAACTACCTTGTCTAATTCAGCTTCTGGGTAATAACCCATATTGGTAGGCACTAGGCTAGAAAAGTCATAGGCTAAAATCGCCATATCCAAGCGTTCAGGTTTAACTAAAAAGTTGTTTTTAACCATCCAACGTAAAGGCAATTCATAAATACAGGCTTTAAAAAAGCTGTCTTCATCACCTCTAACGGCTTGTTGTTGTAAATGGCGGTGATAAATAAAACCCTGCCCTAAACGAAAAGGCGTTGCCGTTAAACCAAGAATTTTTAAATTAGGATTCAGCTTTAATAGGTGCTGGATAATTTGCTGGTAGGAAGTAGTTTCACCCAAGCTAACGCGGTGGCATTCATCTATCACTAGCAACGTGAAAGCGGCATCATTGAATTGCTCAAGATTACGCACGACCGATTGCACTGAACCAAATACCACTTGGCTAGCGGCTTTTTTAGAGCCTAAACCGGCACTAAAAATATCCGCCGCTTGCCAATAAGTTTCGTATTTAGCATGGTTTTGTTCAACCAGCTCACTAACGTGCGCCAGCACCAGCACCCGTCCTCTAGCTAAGCGGGCAAGTTCAGCTATCACCAAGCTTTTGCCTGCGCCAGTCGGCAGGCATAACACAGCTGGGTCACTGGTGGCACAAAACCATTCCAGCACCCGCTGCACTGCTGTTTGCTGATAAGGGCGTAGTTGAAACTTAATCAGTGGTAAATACCGGATCACGCTTTTGTATATTAGCCATGACTGCTTCCATTTGATTGGCTGTCCCTAATAAACGGCGCTGTAGTTTTTCTTCTAAAGCCAAACGCTCTTCATCAGTTTCGGTATAAGAATCACGCAACAGGTGTTTAGCTGCTTTAACCATATCCGGTGAGCGATTACAAATGATTGCGGCCAAAGATTCCGCTCTGGCTAATGGGTCATCCGCCAATTCAGTCACCATACCCGCTGTTAAAGCAGCCTCGCCATCAACAACTTCAGCCGTAATCGTCATACGCATTAAAACGTCTTCTTTCACACAACCGCGAGCCGTGACACTAATACCCATATCAGGAATAATACCCCAACGGCCTTCCATTACCGATAAACGTGCCGTTGGGTGAGCAATGCGTAAATCAGCACCCAGTGCCATTTGTAAACCGCCGCCAAAGCAATAACCTTCAATCGCTGCGATAACCGGAACGTGTAACGAACGCCAGCCTAAAGCTAAATGCTGAATTTTATTATGTGGATAACCATCGCAGCCACTTAACAACCATTGAATATTTTTAGGATCAGTCATAACACCAGCCACGTCTAAACCACTACAAAAATTGTGATTGCTGCCAGAAAGAATCACCACACGTAAATCACGACTAGAATTTAAGGTCGACAGCACGTCCAACAATCCAGTAACTAAATCAATGTTTAAACTGTTATGTTGCGCTGGGCGGTTTAATACGACACGAGCAATGCCATTTTCAAGAGAAAGCTTTACTGAAGGTTCTTCAAGTTGATTAGCTGTTGTTGTCATTTTAGTTAACCTTGTTGTTTTTAATGGTTTGATATTAGTGGATATTAACGAATTGCCGACAAAATACGGTACTCATCCAAAGCGTATTGGTCGGTCATACCGCTAATCATGTCTTGTAACAAGCGGCAACGGCAATACAATTCCCAAGTATCAGCATCCAACTTGCCGGCACCTAACGCTGCGGCAGAATCACACAGTCGCTGATAGGCTTTTAGGTGTTTTCTTGGCATCCGATCCAACAGTAATACTTCAAAAAAAAGTGGCTTTCCTGCAACCGTTTGCTTTTTAGTTAAGCGACTAAAATCGGCTCTAGGCAATTGCAATAGCGGTAAATAAAAATCCAGTAAACTTGTAATAATGCGATGCCCTTGCAGCATTAATGTGGTTACTTCGCTCACATTAAACACATTTTTAAATGCTACTTGTTTAAGTGTATTAATCAAAGCATGGCAAGGTGAATCATCTTCTAACAGCGCCGCATTAAAACTGCCATCGGCAATGGGCTGTAAATTATCCACAAAAGCTTGGGCAGCGTGTTCTACCAAAGGGTGGATTAGCTTGACTCTAAGCCTTAAAAAAAATGCATGGTCTTTATTGTAACTTTCTTGCCTTGCAGCTTCTAAAGCTTCATCCACCAACTGGTTAAAAGACTTGCCTTTAAAATGTGTACCCTCTGAATCTTGTGCGTACTGCTGAAGAAACTCTTCTTTTAACAGGCTAGCTAACACTTTATAACTTAAAATACCTTTATCAACGCTGTCTTCAATATCGGCTAAGCAATAAGAAATATCATCGGCTGCTTCCATTAAATAACTTAAAGCGAATCTGTGCCCAGGCTGTAAATCCAAATGCTGCCAAAGCTCTTCAATAAATCTTTTTTCTGAAAAGTAAAAACCTGGCTTTTTTTGTAGGTAACTTAGCGGATGGCTACTGTCTGGTTTCGGCTGGGTCGCGCAACGGGTGTATTTAAGTACGCAAGCAGACTGTAAATACGTGAGATTAAGTTTTTGTAAACTAAATAGCAGGCGAATGGCTTGGGCGTTACCTTCAAACTGTTGCAGTTCTAACAATAGTTGTTGCCGCAACACTTGCTGATCGAACGCAGTTAATTCACGCTTAAAAATGCTTAGTTCAGGCAAACACTCAGCAAACCAGCGCGAAATAATTTCTTCACCAAAATGCCCAAACGGTGGGTTGCCTATGTCATGCATTAAACAACCCATTTCAACAAGGCTTTCGGTAGCTCGTTCTAAAGCCAGTATTTCTGGTGAAGTGGCTTGCTGCTCCCTTAAAAGTTTGAAAACGGTACGAGTAATAAAGCGTCCTGTTTGCTGCACTTCTAAAGAGTGTGTTAAACGACTTCTAACCGCAGCGTTGCGCTCTAGTGGAAACACTTGCGTTTTTTGCTGTAAACGCCGCACGGCTGCGGAGTTAATAATCCGCCCACGGTCACTTTCTAACTTATTTTCTAAAGCATTTAATTCAAGCTGCGGCAATTTATAAGCAGCGGGGTCAACGCTTGTACCATTCAAGTAAGGTCGTAAAACCGTGTAGCGATTTAAGATGCGCTGCATTAAATTTATGCCTTTTCTAGCGACTTTAAATGCTGCAATACTGGCTGAGTTTCTGGTCTAACCTGTCGCCACAAAAAAAATGCTTCAGCGGCTTGTTCAACTAACATTCCCAAACCATCAGCAACCTGTGCTGCACCCTGCTGCTTGGCCCAAAGCATAAAAGGCGTAGGTTGTTTGCTATACATTAAATCGTAAGCCAGCGATTTTTGTGTCAATAAACCATCGGGCAGCGGCGGTAAATCACCCGACAAACTCGACGAAGTGGCATTGATAATTAAATCGTATTGCTCATCTTCTAAAGAAGCCCAATTGCCTGAAGTTAATGTAATACCTGTTTCTAAAACATGAAAAACCTGCACCAGTTGCTGCGCTTTTTCAGGCGTTCGGTTAGCGATTTTCAGCTGGGCAATGCCTGCATTTAATAGCGGTTCTATTACACCACGCGCTGCACCACCTGCACCCAACAACAGCACTTTTTTATCCATTAAACTAAAACCTAAGTTGTTGGTTAAATCGCTAACTAAGCCAACACCGTCGGTATTATCACCATAAATTTCACCATTTTTACCTTTTTGCAAGGTATTCACCGCACCAGCACGCCGCGCACGGGGCGACAGTTTATCGGCAAAAACCAGCGCATCTAACTTAAAAGGCACGGTGACATTAGCGCCCACCCCTCCTTTAGCAAAAAAAATTCTAGCACTGGCTTCAAAATCATCTTCAGGCGCTAAAATAGCCGTATATTGCAAGCGCTGATGGGTTTGCTTGGCAAACCAAGTGTGTATTTGTGGCGATTGGCTGTGCGCGATGGGATTACCAAAAACAGCGTACTGATCGAGCATGGTTTTATTCCTTAGCTTCTGCTAACCAGTCTTTGGGTTTTAAAAACTCAGTATAAAGCTTTTCTTCTACTGAACCGGCTTCTGGCTTCCAGTCATAACCCCAGCGAACGTGTGGCGGTAACGACATGAGAATGGATTCTGTACGGCCACCGCTTTGTAAACCAAACAAAGTACCTCGGTCCCAGACCAAGTTAAATTCCACATAACGCCCACGGCGATAAGCTTGAAACTCACGTTCACGCTCACCATAAGCCGTGGCTTTACGGCGCTCAACAATGGGTGCGTAAGCCTGCATATAGCTATCGCCCACGGCGCGCATAAAAGCAAAACACTGCTCAAAGTTTGGTTCATTTAAATCATCAAAAAATAAGCCGCCTACGCCACGCGCTTCGTCACGGTGCTTCAGATGAAAATATTCATCACACCATTGTTTATATTCAGGGTAAACATTTGCACCAAAAGGTTTACAAGCATTTTTAGCCACTTGGTGCCATTCAATCACGTCTTCTTTAAACGGATAAAAAGGCGTTAAATCATAACCACCACCAAACCACCAAACGGGGTCTTCACCCGCTTTTTCGGCAATAAAAAAACGCACATTGGCGTGAGAAGTAGGCACATAAGGATTGCGTGGATGAATCACCAAAGACACGCCCATTGCCTGAAAGCTACGACCCGCTAATTCGGGCCTTGCAGCCGTTGCAGAAGGTGGCAACTGATCGCCAAATACATGCGAAAAATTTACGCCACCTTTTTCAATTAAATGACCTTCTTGCATAACACGAGTACGACCACCGCCACCCGCTGAGCGCTCCCAGCTATCTTGAGTAAAAGAATGCCCATCTAAGGCTTCTAGCTGGCTACAAATGGAATCTTGTAACTTTAATAAATAATCTTTAACAACAGCAATATCAATGTGTGACACAAAACCTCTCCTAATTTAAGGCGTTAAGCACGTAAAACTTCACCCGTTGCTAAGTCAGTAATGCGTGTTGGGCGATCTAAACCACCCAAAGTACCTCTTAAAACCATATCAACATCACCACCAAAGGTACGCTCTATTTCAGTATAAGTTTGCAAAGGCGGTTGCCCAGCAGTGTTAGCTGACGTAGAAACCAACGGGCCATCAAAGGCTTCACACAAGGCAACCACCCAAGGATGATTACTCACTCTAAGCGCTACTTTAGCGTGCTTACCGCGAATTAATTCAGGTGTATAGCCATTATCTTTAACTAACCACGTTTGTGGGCCTGGCCAACTTTGCTTTAAAACAGCTTGTTGAGCAGGCGTAATGTCTGTTAGCCAAGGTTTAAATTGATCAATATTAGCAGCAATCAAAATAACGCCTTTAGTTGGATCACGCTGTTTCAACAAAAGTAATCGCTGCACCGCACGGCTATTAAAAGGATCGCAACCCAAACCCCAAACGGCTTCTGTTGGATAGGCTAGCACACCTCCTTGCCTTAGTAGCGCAGCAGCTTCTTGCATTGCTTTATAATCAATCGAGGTTTTTACAGGCATTTTTATACTCAAATAAACAGAAAAATCAGGTCAAGGTATTAACAGTGGGGCAAGTTAACCTAGCAGTTCAAGTAACTCAAGTTGTTCTGTTGGTTATTCAGCTTTAAGCGCTTTTACACCAGCCGCCGGTTTTTTGTACCGCCAATCCTTCTAACTCCAGTTCTAGTAACAACACCGAACCTTGTTCAGCGGTTAGTTTTAATGTGGCTAACAAAGCATCCGTAGGCTGAGGCAAGTCATTAAGCAGCGCATAAAGCGAATGCAAATGCTCTGGCACGTCCACCACTTTAAGGGTTCTTTTTAAAGGTTTAGAGGTATTAGCAGATAAATTAGAGGTATTAGCAGAAATGGACGGCGCAGCAACGGCTAAAAAATTATTCAAAGGCACGCTTAACTCGCTTAACACATCCTCTGGGCAAGTGACTAATGCCGCACCTTGGCGAATCAGCTGATGGCAACCCTCGCTTTGCTTGTACCGAATAGAGCCAGGAATCGCCATCACTTCACGTCCTTGCTCCATTGCATGACGAGCGCTAACCAAAGAGCCACTTTGTAAAGCAGCTTCGACCACTAAAATGCCCAACGACATACCCGTAACAAGGCGATTTCTAGCCGGAAAATAACGCGCGATGGGTGGTGTGCCTAGTGGGTATTCACTGATTAAAGCACCCGTTTGGCTGATATTGGCTGCCATAGCGCGATGTTCGGGTGGATAAATACGATCTAAACCGTGTGCTAACACCGCACAAGTCGTACCAAAAGCACCTTCAGCAACAGCACGCAACGCGCCTTGATGTGCATAACCATCAACGCCTCGCGCCAAACCACTGACAATATTTAAACCCTGCCAAGCCAAGTGGTAAGACCAATTTGCTGCATGGTGCTCGCCTTCAGAACTTAGTTTTCGACTGCCAACAACGGCTAATGAAGGTGCCTCAATTTGTGCAGGCTGCCCTGCCACACAAAGCAATAAAGGTGGATCGGCTAACTGCTGTAATAAACTGGGTAAATCGGCTAAAAAAATTAAATGATGATTAGCTTGTTCAGCCCAAATCAAATGCGCTTCTATGCGATCTGCGAAGGGAAGTTGCCAAGGATCGTGTAAAGCAAGCCGCGCTAAATCACGCGTTTTATCAGAAAAGACCGTATTTCTAGCCATCAAATCTAACAAGCTTTCAGCCGTTGCCAAGGATGCATCGGGTAAACCTGTGGTGGCTAAGTAAGATTTCACGACACGCCGCTGATTACTGCCAGGTATTAACCAAAGCGCTAACGCTTGAGTGAGTTGCTCAACGGTTTTATCTAATGGCATACCCACTCCTTAATTAATGCATCTCCGCTCGCCGAAAAATATCACCCGACAGCATAGGCTCTTTAGAACTCATCACTAAAGCAAAGCTGGTGTTTTCAAAAACGCGATACACCATCACAACACCCTTACGGTTTTCTGCGGCAAAAATGACTTCACCCGTGGCGTGATTACGTAAACGGCGACCCGGTGCAATAATTTCAAGCAAAGCACCCGGCTTTAGTTTGTCACTGCCCATATTCAACATAACGGCTTGATTACGTGAAATCAGCTCTTGACCCGACAAGCCTTGTAATAAAGTGCCATGCAAAGGCTGTTCAGGTACTTTAGGCTGAAAACCATCACCAAAGGGCGAGTCGATAAAAGGTAGCAAACGATCCCCCACTTTGATTTCTTCAAAGCTTTCAGTAATTTCTAACTGAGGTAAACGATTAGTGCTGTTAATCAATCGCGCACTGCCTAAAGCACGCGCACGAAAACCCAAGTGCTGACGGGTTAACGGATCACGCACCTCTTCAAGTTCACGGTAAATAGCATAACGAGTGACATCTGGCGTTAAATCACCCAAAACTTCTAACTGATCGCCTTGCACGGCTAAACGACGATCACCCGCAATGTGTACCGTATATAAAGCATCTTCAAATTCAGGGCGATCAATCATTACGTCACGGTTTAAAAAAACGTCAACCTGCTCAAGCGGCATAAAAGGAATGGGTTGTTGCAGCGCTAAAATTCTTAACCTAGGTTGTAAACGAATACCCGCCCGCCCATCTAATAATTCAATAACATCACCCGGATAAAGCAGGTGTGGATTACCCACTTGCTTATTAGCCTGCCAAAGCTGGGGCCACATCCAAGGGTCGTTTAAAAACTGTGTTGCAATAAACCAAAGTGAATCACCGCGCTTAACCTCGTAGCGTTTCGGCGCATCAGCCTTTAAACTAACCACTTGCGCGATAGCTGTTGTCGATAACAAAGCGGCTATAAGTAAAGTAACTAACCCAGTACGAAAAAGCATATGCAACATAGATACGTCCGTATATAAACAAAAACTGGTGGATCAACACTTTGCCTTAAAGCCCCAAATGCGGCAAGTATAAAATAGATAGAGATAAAAACATGAGCCTGTTAGCCATTCTTGAATACCCAGATTCGCGTCTACGAATTAAAGCAACGCCTTTAACACCCGCCGACTTTACACCGGCTCTGCAGCAAAAAATAGATGATATGTTTGAAACCATGTATGAAGCACCAGGCATTGGGCTAGCGGCTACTCAAGTCGACTTTCACAAGCAATTAATTGTGATTGATGTGTCTGAAGAAAAAAACCAGCCACGCGTGTTGATTAATCCTGAATACACACCCTTAGAGCCAACTTGCGAGCTAATGCAAGAAGGCTGCCTTTCAGTGCCAGAATACACCGCAGATATCGAACGTTACTTGCGTATAAAAGTCACTTCTTTAGACCGTCATGGTAATCCACAAGCATTTGAATGCAGCGGTCTCCTAGCACATTGCGTGCAGCACGAATGCGACCATTTAAAAGGCATTGTCTTTGTTGATTACCTTTCGCGCCTTAAACAAGAACGCCTGCGTAAGAAATACCTAAAACTTCAAAAGGCTTAATTTTAATGCGGATTATTTTTGCTGGAACACCTGATTTTGCTGCGACTAACCTTCAAACCCTGTTAGAAAACATGGGCAATGAGCATGAAGTTATTGCCGTTTATACCCAGCCAGACCGCCCTGCGGGTCGAGGTCGTAAATTAAAGCCCAGCGCCGTTAAAGCACTGGCGCTTAAACATGGCATTCCAGTATTCCAGCCTGAAAACCTAAAAGATGCCCAAGACCAGCAAATTTTAAACGACCTCAAGGCTGATTTAATGATAGTCGTCGCCTATGGCTTGCTGCTACCGCAAGTGGTTTTAGATATGCCCCGCTTAGGCTGCATTAATGTACACGCTTCCTTACTACCCCGTTGGCGTGGTGCTGCGCCCATTCAACGAGCACTTTTAGCAGGCGATGCAGCCACCGGCGTTACTCTAATGCAAATGGATGCTGGCCTAGATACTGGCGCTATGCTGCTTAAAACCCATTGCCCGATTACTAGCAGCGACACCAGCGCCAGCCTGCACGACAAGCTAGCCGAACAAGGTGGTGCAGCGTTATTAGAATTATTGCCACTGCTAGCAAAAGGTGAAATTACTGCTGAAACACAAAATGAAGCCGAAGCCACCTATGCCGCCAAACTAACTAAAGAAGAAGCCCAGCTGAACTGGCAGTTATCTGCGGTTGAATTAGACCGTGCTGTGCGTGGTTATAACCCAAGGCCAGTGGCTTGGTTTAAAGAAGGCGAAGAAATTATTCGTGTTTGGCAGGCTGAAGCAGTTACAGAAGCAGAATTGCAAGAACAAACCAGCACAGCAACCCCTGGCACCCTTGTTGAAGTAACCAAAGGTGCGTTAATTATTGCTTGTGGCCAAGGCTATTTAAAAATCACCCGCTTACAACTGGCAGGTCGCCCACAAATGCAGGTCAGCGATTTATTAAACGGCAACCCCGACCGCTTCACCGCTAATCCCCTTGCAGACCAACAACAGGTATTTCAATGAACGAAGGTGTCGCCGCACGCTTAAAAGCAGTGCAGGCTTTATTGCCAGTAGTGCAGCAAAAAACCTCGCTAACCAGCAGCCTGCCTAAAGCCCAGCAAAAGCTCAGCAGTGAAGAAGCATCCCTCACCCAAGCCCTAGCCTTTGGCGTGTGCCGCTTTTATCCACGGCTTAATTATTGGGCAGAACAACTATTACAACGCCCTTTTAAAAGCCAAGATTTAGACGTACATCTTTTGTTGCTGATTGGTTTATATCAATTACAAGAAGAAAGGGTCGCCGACTATGCCGCCATAGACACCTGCGTAGAAGCCAGCAAACATTTGAACAAACCTTGGGCAAGCAACTTAATTAATGCCTGCCTAAGGCGTTTTCAGCGTGAAAAAGTAGAACTAACTGCCTTAGCTGAAGGTAAAGAACTAGCCGCTACAGCTCACCCACCTTGGTTATTGAAGAAAATCAAAAAAGCTTACCGCCAAGACTGGCAAGCCATTTGTGCCGCTAACAATTTACAACCACCCATGACGCTAAGAGTGAACCAGCGCCAAATTAGCCGTGATGCCTACCTTCAACAGCTAGAAGAACAAGGCGTTGAAGCCAGCATTACACCCTTTAGTCCTTGGGGCATTACCCTTGCCCAGCCAACGCATCCAGCTAATTTACCTAACTTTGTGGAAGGCTTTTTCAGTGTGCAAGATGAAGCCGCCCAGCTAGTGCCTTTGGTTATTGACCTTAAAGATGGTCATAAAGTGCTAGATGCCTGCTGCGCCCCCGGTGGCAAAACTGCCCACCTAGCAGAAACTGCCGACATCAACCTAGTAGCTTTAGACATAGATGCACAACGCCTTAACCGTGTTCACGAAAACCTAGAACGCCTAGAAGTTAAAGCCGAAGTAAAATGTGCTGATGCTGGCAATATAGCCAACTGGTGGGACGGCGAACAATTTGACCGAATTTTATTAGATGCGCCCTGCTCCGCCACAGGCGTAATACGCCGCCACCCAGACATTAAATTATTAAGACGTGAAACAGATATACCCAAACTGGCTAAATTGCAGTTAGAACTTTTAAATAAGCTATGGCCGCTACTCAAAGCAGGCGGCAAACTGCTTTATGCCACCTGCTCTATTCTGCCCGAAGAAAACCAACACCCCCTAGCCAGCTTTTTGCACCATACCCCCGATGCTAAAGAAGTAATTATTGAAGCAGACTGGGGAACAAAACAACGCCTAGGCAGACAACTTTTTCCACAAGCAGAAGGGCATGATGGGTTCTTTTATTGTTTGTTAGAAAAGATGGAATCATGATTTTAGAAAACAAACTCAATATCACCCACCAAGTTGAACTGGCAAAAGCCGAAGAAAAAATCAGCAAGCAAAAAGCCAAGCAGCTTTTTGATACAAGCGATATTGAAAAAGCTGAAACCGGCACTTTTACCGGCTTATCTTATATTCATACTTATTTGTTTGAAGAAATTTATGAATTTGCTGGCAAACTACGTGAAGTAAATATTGCCAAAGGTGACTTTCGTTTTGCACCGGTTATTTACCTTGCACAAGCCTTAAAGCAAATCGACAAAATGCCGCAAAGTAGCTTTGAACAAATTATTGAAAAGTACGTTGAAATGAATGTTGCCCATCCCTTTCGTGAAGGTAGTGGTCGTGCTACTCGCATTTGGCTAGACCTTATCTTAAAAAAAGAACTGCAACAGGTCATTGACTGGAACTTGGTTAATAAAGAAACCTACCTTAACGCCATGCAACGCAGCCCAGTCGATGATGCGGATATTAAAAAGCTACTCAAAAACGCTTTAACCAACCAAGTTAATGACCGCGAACTTTTTATGAAAGGCATAGACGTTAGCTACTTCTACGAAGGCTATAGTGAATTTAAAACAAGTGATCTCTAGGCATGGGTAACATTAATTAACCAGCTCATTCGTTAAATAAGGATGTTTAACCAGTAAACGCAACACACCACCAGGCGGAGTAAATCTGCCTTGCTCCCAATCACGAAGAGTCGCAACTGGAGTTGAAATACGACGTGCAAAAAGAGCCTGAGTTAACCCTGTACGCTCCCTAGCTTGGCGAACTAAAATCTGCTCTGGTGTTGTGATGCGCCCCTGCATAGTTTGCGCTTCAGCTAAAGCTTGACGCAGCTCAGGAATAGTCTCACCAGCATCTAATTCAATAGCGTTAGCAATGGCTTCTAAATCAATTTCTTTATTCATGGCTTAGTACCTCGTGTATTTCATTAGCTGTAATATTCGTTTTAACTTTTTTAGCATAGAGAGTAACTAAAAGCACAACTCCCGCCTTTGTTATATTAAAATAAATGGCTGGAAGCTTTTTATGAAGAAAATAAAAGCCATAAAAAAATACCCAAAACAATTGAAAGTGCACTGTTTAGAAAACTTCAGATTTTAGATGCTGCTACTGAGGAGTATGATCTCAGAATCCCACCAGGAAATCGCTTTGAGTACCTTGTTGGTAATTTACATGGGTGGTGTTCAATTCGTGTTAACAAGCAGTATCGTTTAATTTTCTGTTGGAAAAATAGCATTGCAGAAGATACCTATTTAGACCCTCATACCTACAAAAATTAGTGGAGGTACAGCTAATGAGAAACACAAAACGTCGCCCAGTTACTGTTGGATAAATGTTGGCTATAGAGTTCTTAGAGCCTATGGCTATTGAAATTGCTGAGTTGGCAAATGCTATGGGGGTGCATCGCAACACCTTAAGCCGCATTGTGAATGATAAAGGCACACTTACTGCACCTATGGCTATTAAGTTAGCTGCAGCATTAGGTAACACACCTGAGTTTTGGTTAAATATTCAACACGCGGTTGAAATTTGGGACGTGCGCCACAGTGCTTACAAACAAGAAGCTAAAAATGTACGTTTAGTGAAACCTGACTTTAAGCAGAATGAAGTAACCTGTTAAGTTATATTTAAAGATTTTATTAATTTAATCGAGTTTATTGAAAAATACGTTGAAATGAATGTCGCCCACTCCTTTCGTGAAGGTAATGGTCGAGCTACACGCATTTGGCTAGACCAGTACACTGTACAGACTGACAGCGATAAGTCATAGATTTTCTAATCTACTAACCTTGAATTAAAGAAAAGTTATGTGAACATGCTAATTTCAATGAAGACCACCCTCTTTTTTTTCCACCAGAGAATTTAACTCTTAAACTAACTTGTTCTTTTCCATCGAGCCAAACTAAAGTATTTTGAATATTACTTGGTGTGTTTATTTGTACGAGTAGATTTTTAATTGCATTTTCGTCATGCTCTAGAATCACGTGTTTATTTTGTTTGTAAAAAATAATAACCACGACAGCTCTTCCCAGTACGGCTTGTATTCCCTTAATTAAATTTTTCTGATCAGCATTAACCAGTTGCAGCCCTATGTTACTAGAGACTTGCTCCATAACATATCTTCGATTGTCATCATTATTGATAAAGCTAGATTTCAACTGATCAACAAGAACCGATAAACTCGTTTGGTCGAGGTCGAAATATGTTGACCCCATGATCTGACCAACACCAGGGTTTTTGCAAGTAATGGATCCAGTATTTTCTCGAGTAGCTTTCAGTGAGACTGGCTCTGTAGCGTACTTACCATTTGATTTTAAGACGAGCTCAAGATCTGCGGTATCTAATCTATTCTTTAGATAATTGTCGGGTACTAGCTCTATTGATTCAATTGAGTATCCATCATATTTTTTATCAAGAAATTTAATTAGAGATTTCGCCGTATCCACTGTCGATTTCACTATATCTTTTATATCTTTATTTGGAACTTTATCTGAATAATTATTAAACATAACAATAAAGTTCTGACTATCAATTTGTTTTACATCACCCATCATCTCAAGTAATTGTGAATAAAAAATTGACTCTGAACATTTACCGATTGCATTTTGATCCTTAACATTTAACGATTTTTTTAATCTTTTTGATATTGCATTCTTAAAAAACAATAACGAGCTTTTGTTTTCATCAGCAACTGCATCAATTGGTTTTTTCTCTGTAAAGCTAGTTGCTAACTTTATAGAAGAAGCTGGGCCACTTTCAAATTTAAAACGCATCATCAGTATGATGTTATCAATTGAGAACCCGACTGTATTTGCGCCGATCTTCAATATACTAACTTCATCTATTTCAGGAACAACAACTTTAAACTCCTCAACACTTATAAACTTATTATCCCTATAACGACTTATTACATTAAATGAGTTAGTCATAAAAAGTTCATTGAATGCATTTTCCATACCTTTACTTTTTTCGTTATATTGCTTGAGGAACAATGAAAAGCATTTCTCTCTCAGCTCATATAGTAAGCGGGACTTTATTTCTTTTGAATCATCATTAAACTTAACACCACTTTCTCTAAGTACTTTTCGGTAATTTTGCAGGGTGTCTACTTCATCTGAAGCATCTCTTATTGTTCCAACCATATCTCTTAAATAATCGTTGTACACAAGGTCAAAAAAGCCATTAAAATCGTACTGAAGCTCAGGCGCTTTAAAGTATTTCTTAATAAAGCTCTTAGCCCCTAGGTTTTTAGGCTGTATAGTCTGGCTATTTTTTATCTTATATAAATTAACAGGGGTAACAGACCCATCTACTGTGAATAGTAAAAGGTCAGGATGCGTATTTGTATTCTCTGCTTCAAACTTTCCGATAACTTGAGTCGTCTCTTTTTGGTGCTCCAAAATGAATTTCGCGGTGGCAGTGACAACTGAACAATTATTTAAGTAGGTGCCAGTAGATAGATAGTGCTTGACTTCCGCTGTCACGTCTTTTACATGCTGGTCACCAATTTCCCTCGGGTTAAGTGTTCTCATACGCTTTCCTTAAAAATTACTCTTAAAAACTGGCCTTTTAGTTTTAATACTGATAAATTAGAATCATAACGAATTGAGGCATCATATGAAAATCGAAGAAAGAGGCAGAGCTAGGTTTAGACCACAGAGAGATGTGAATATAGAAGATATTACTAAACTACTTCTTGAAAAAATCCAATCTGAGCAAGAACAAGCTGCAAACCTTAATACATCAGTTAGTTACGAGTCAGTATATCACAAAAGTGATAAATTAAATTTGGTCAGCCTTTTTTCTGGTTGTGGCGGGCTTGATTTAGGTGTTGAGCTTGCGGGATTAGAAGCTGTGCTGGGAAAGGATCTCGTAAATTCATCTTTAAAAAGTCGAACAGATTTTGAGAGCATCAGAGAGAAAAGCATTTTTAACACGGTAGCGTCACTAGATAATTTCACTGAGGCGAACCAGAGTTACCGAGCCAACTTCCCTGATCATATTCTGCAAATTAAAGATGACATAAAGAAAATAAATAGATTCCCTATGGCTGATATGGTATTGGGAGGGTTCCCTTGCCCAGGGTTTAGCGAAGGAGGTCCTCGATTAATTGATGATAAAAGAAACTTTTTATATATACACTTTATTCGTTGTTTAATGCAGTCGCGCCCTTTGTTTTTCGTTGCTGAAAACGTAAAAGGTATGCTAACTCTGGGCAAAGGCGCGGTGGCGAAGCAGATTAAAGAAGATTTTGAATCTGCTGGGTACAACGTTAATATGAAACTCATCAACGCTAGGGACTATGGAGTTCCACAATTACGTGAAAGAGTGTTTCTTGTAGGCGTTCGACAGGATATAGAGTTTGATTATAACTTCCCTGACCCAACTCATGGTGAAGTTGACGGACTACACCGATTTGTGACTTTAGAAGACTCAATTAAGAGCTTAGAAAGCAATCCCGGTCAATATTTTACTGGTAGTTACTCGCCAATATACCTATCTCGGAATCGAAAGAAGCGTTGGGATGAACAAAGTTTTACCATTCAAGCATCTGGGCGCCAAGCTCCATTGCATCCATCTGGTGCAAGTATGCAAAAAATCAACAAGGATGAATGGATATTACCAAGCAATACAGAGCATCGCAGATTGTCAGTGAAAGAAATTGCAAGAATTCAAACATTTCCAGATTGGTTTGAGTTTTCAAAAGGTGACGAGTTAAAAAGTTCATTGAATAATCAATTAAACAAGCAATACAAGCAGATTGGCAATGCTGTTCCTGTTCAATTAGCGAAAAGTATAATACTGCCAATTGCTAACTGGTTTGTTTTTAACAATCGAAGTATCGAAAAGTACCGTATTAAGGGCTCTTCGCATTTAAGGGTGTAGAAAAGATCTGACTCACTAGAAAAGGAGTCGGGGTTCTAAGAGAATGTAAGTTCCAACACAAACAAATCTAAGCCCCCCAACGTGAATAATCATACCTTTTCTACCCCTGACCTTTCCACCTTTTGCCAATTAAATAAACTCGGTCTTGTTGCCACTGGCCAGCATACTAATGAAAAACACGCTGTTATCGAGTGCCGCTTTACTCAATCGCCAAAGCCTTGCCCACAGTGCGCAGCTTCGGGTATTTCTCGTGGTACGGTTGATAGGCGTCTTTCCCACGTGCTTTATGGTCAGCGACCCACCACGTTACTGCTGCGTATTCGCCGTTTTAGTTGTGCTTGCGGCTGTTTTTGGCATGAAGATACCAGCAGCGCTGCGCCATCACGCTCAAAACTCTCTTATGGTGCGATACGTTGGGCATTGGCTGCTATCGTGATTGATCATCTATCGGTGTCACGTGTTGCTGCTCATCTGGGTGTAGCTTGGCATACCGCTAATAACGCCATTATCCAAGAAGGCCAGCGCCTATTATTTAATGATCCCGTGCGCAACAAAACTGGACCAGCCCGTTTACTGGATGTGCTGGAAGGTCGTTCTAAACAAGCTTTTAAGCAATGGTTAGAGAGTCGCCCTAAGCCATGGCGCGATCAAATAGAAAGTATTGCCATGGATGACTTCTCAGGGTTTAAATCAGCGGCACAAGAAGTGATTCCTAAGGCCCAAACCGTACTGGATCCTTTCCATGTCGTACGCTGGGCAAGCAATATGCTAGATGACTGCCACAGGCGCATTCAACAAGAAACACTAGGCCGTATAGGGCATAAAAATGACCCCCTCTATAAGCACCGAAGAACGATGCTTACTCGCATTAGCTACCTGTCTGAAGCAAATAAAGTGCAGCTTAATTGGTTGTTTTCAGATGAGCGCTACCTTGAAGTGGATTGCAGTTGGAGCATGTATCAGCGGGTAGTGACAGCCTACAACGAACCAGACCGCAGACGAGGCAAAAAGCTTATGCAAGCACTCATAAAATTAATTACAGAACCCGACTTACCGGTAGAGCTGATTGAAGTTAAACGCTTAGGAACAACGTTGAAAAAACACGCCCAGAGTATCCTTGCCTACTTTGATCGCTCAGGCACTAGTAATGGGCCAACCGAAGCGATTAACGGCAGGCTGGAGAACTTACGAGGCATAGCACTGGGATTTAGAAATTTAACTAACTACATAGCAAGGTGCTTGTTAGAATCGGGTGGGTTTAAAAAACAGCTACACCCTTAAATGCGAAGAGCCATTAATGGACAGCTCCCAATTAATTAGCACCCAGCCCTATCCATATAAAGGTGGGGTCTTTAATTTATTTATAACCCTGCTTTACGGTATCACCCGCCAACTGCTTCTTAATTTTAACTTCAGTTTCTTCTTTTATTTTCTGGGCAATAATTGCTTCAATTTTCTCGCGTTCATCGTATTCCATACTCTTTAAATCTTCTTCAGTCAGCCCCATGCTTTTCAGAATACGATCACGTACTTTTTCAGCATCAGACATTTGCATCCAAGCTAAAAACTCATCAATAGCGTTGGTGCTGCTTTCATCAAGCTGTTTCAAGGCATCAGTATTCACATCAGCAGTCGTAGTGCTTACAGTTTCTGTTGCCGCTTTAGCTTGTATTTGCTGTACCTGCTGCAAGGTTTTAGAAAAAGCGTCGGCGTTATTGGATTTATCCACAAGTGCAGTTTTACCTACAAGCGTGCCGATCTGCTGCTGCAAGTATTGAGTATCTGTAATATGAATAGTCATAAGGCTACCTCTAATTTCCAGCTAAATACTTAAAATGGTTGCTGCCAACTCTTTAACATTTTTTAAACAGCTAGTATTAACTGAATCAACAGTGCGTAAGTTTCTTGCCTTCCAATCTAACGATTTTAATTGATCAACTAAAATTACTCCTGTTGTTTTTTTGCTGCCGTCTACAGCAACTTCAAAAGGGTAACCTTTAGCCTGATTAGTGATAGGGCAAAGCCATGCAAACCCAGTTTTTTGATTAAACAACCGATTAGTTAAAACTAATGCTGGGCGTTTGCCTGCCTGTTCATGCCCTGCTTGTGGATTAAAGTCTAGTAAAACAATATCGCCCACATCAGGTGCAACGCTCATAACAGCTCATTCCCTACCGAGTCAGTAATTAATTCAACATGGCTATTGTCAGTGGTTATCTTGCCTAGCAATTCTTCTAAAGAAGGTTTAGCTGCTTCTATTACCAGCGTATTCTCTTTTAAAGTAAGGTTTACTTGGTCGCCAACTTGCAGCGACAAAGCATCTAAAATATTTTTAGGTAGCCTAAGTGCAGCACTATTGCCCCACTTAGAAATTGAAACAGACATAAGCACCTCCACAAAACCAAAGTAGACACATTGTAGCTACATGGGTAAATAGATGCAATTTCTCACCAATGCTATTGGCTAGTTAAATTTAGATTAAATAAATAGCGGCTACTAGACTCTGCAGCAGATTTTCTCTGCCCCATGATGCAGTTAACTGCCTTAATCTAATCACAGGTTGATCTGAATACACCAACCTTTCATTACTCCATTATTTATAAACATCTTTCCCAGGCGTATTTTTAAAGCGTTTATACGCCCATTGGTATTGCTCAGGCGCATAAGCAATAATTTGTTCTACGCTGGCATTTACGCCTGCTACGGCGGTTACTTCATCGTCTGAATAAACCTGTTCATCGGCGGGTATTAGAATCAGCTCAAAACCTTTTCCTTTGGGCAGGCGTTTAGCTAGGGCGGTAAATACTTTCGCCCCAGTTTTTTGTACCAGCTTAGGTAGAAGTGTTGCGGTTAAAGCAGCTTGACCATAAAAAGGCACGAGTTCGCCACCTTGGCCTTTGTCAGGTACTTGGTCTGGCAAAATACCAACCATTTCGCCACGCTTTAGCGCTTTTAAAAGCCCAGCCACGCCTTTGATATTGGCAGGAACCAAGTTGCCACCCATGCGGCAACGCCCTTTGCGAATGGTTGCATCTAACTCCGCAAGTTTGGGTTCAGAATACATAAAGGTGAAGTTGGTTTTATGGGACATAAGCTGGGCAATCAGTTCCCATTGACCAATATGCGGGCCTAATAAAATAATTGGCTGTTTGTTTTTATTGGCTTCTTCAACCGCTTCAATGCCCTGCAAAGAAACAAAATCTGCCAGCACCTTGTCTTTAGGTGCCATCCACATACGACCCATTTCTAGCATGGTGCGGGTAATTTCAATAATGGACTGTTTACCTAAAGCATCGCGTTCAGCAAGGGGCATATCAGGAAAACAAAGCGCCATGTTTACCTTGGTTATGTTTCTTTCACGCTTTACAAAGCGCCATACCAAGTTTCCTATGGGTACAGCTAAAGCTTGTAACCAAGCTAAAGGCAAGAGCGACAACAACCTCCAACCTTTACTTATAACACCCGCTTTTAAACGGTTTGATAATTTACTTTTTTTCACGTTTTAATTTACTTTTAAAAAGGATTCACTTTTACCACTTAAATAAAATCCAACTAGGAATAGATAAACGCCCACGATCTTGACGTTTATCCAACTGACCATCACCTTCTGAATCGACTAGGTAATAAGGCTCGCCTACGCTGGGGATAACTTTAATAGCATAAAGCTGACCATTAACTCGATACTCTTCAATGGTTCGGTCAGCTTCCTGACGAATCGTGATTTCCGGCTCTGGCGTATTTGCCATAGCAAAACCTGCCAGTAGCAGGGCAAATAATATTGCTGGCAAACTAAGCAAGCGTATTTTTTTCATAAGAATTCCTTCAAGGGATGCGTTGTCAGGCAGAGTTCAGTATGCTTTCTATAACGTCTAATTCTTATATTCTAACGCAAACAAACTTTTAACCCTACATTTGGAACAACTCCATGCAATCAGCTTCTGCCCAACTGCCACTTATTCTGGTTGACGGTTCTTCTTATTTGTACCGTGCTTTTCATGCTTTGCCGCCTTTAATAACCTCTAAAGGCCAGCCAACGGGTGCGATAAAAGGTGTTCTAAATATGCTTAGAAGCCTTATTAAAACTTACCCTAATAGCCCTATTGCGGTGGTATTTGATGCCAAAGGTGGCACCTTTCGTGATGAGCTGTTTGCCGAATACAAAGCACAACGCCCACCCATGCCCGATGATTTACGCAGCCAAATTGAACCCTTACATGCCAGCGTAAAAGCTTTGGGTTTACCGCTACTGTGCATTGAAGGCGTAGAAGCCGATGATGTAATTGGTACGCTAGCCAGACAAGCCGCCGCACAAGGCCACGCTGTGATTATTTCCACCGGCGATAAAGACATGGCGCAGTTGGTTTGCCCTAACGTTTCTTTAGTCAACACCATGACCAACACCTTTATGGATGAAGCCGGCGTTAAAGAAAAATACGGCATTGGCCCAGAATTAATAATCGACTTTTTAGCCTTAATGGGCGACAAATCAGACAATATTCCCGGCGTACCCGGCATTGGTGAAAAAACGGCTTTGGCTTTATTACAAGGTATCGGCAGTATGGATGACCTTTACGCCAACCTCGATAAAATTGCTGACCTTAGTTTTCGTGGCGCAAAAACCACAGCTAAAAAGCTTGAAGAAAACCGCGAAATGGCCTACCTCTCTTACCAACTAGCCACCATTAAACTAGATTGCGAACTGCCTTTAGAGTGGAATGAACTTCACCTTAATAAACCTGATACCGCCGCTTTAACCAAGCTTTATACCGAACTAGAATTTAAAGCTTGGCTACGTGACTTGCTGGATAAACCTGCTAGCTCAACAACAGAACAAGCTTCGGCAGCGAAACAGCCAGAAGCGACAGAAGCTGCATTGCCTGAAGCCGTTGCTGCTAACTATGAAATCATTTTCAAGCAAGACGACTTAGATAAGTGGGTTAAAAAGCTACAGGCCGCAGGCAGTTTTGCCTTAGACACAGAAACCACCAGCCTTAACTATATGAAAGCTGAAATTGTGGGCATTTCTTTTGCAGTAACTGCGGGTGAAGCAGCCTATGTGCCACTTATGCACAACTACCCAGGTGTGCCTGAACAATTAGATAGAGATACAGTTTTAGCCCAGTTAAAACCGCTTTTAGAAAACCCTCAGCTAGGCAAAATTGGTCAAAATTTAAAATATGATATGAGTGTGCTAGCCAACTACGGCATTCACTTGCAGGGTATTACAGCCGACACCATGCTGGAATCTTATGTGCTTAATTCCACCGCAACGCGTCACGACATGGATTCCCTAGCACTTAAATACCTTGGCCGTACGACAGTCAGTTTTGAAGAATTAGCGGGTAAAGGCGCTAAACAATTAACTTTTGATCAACTTGAGATTGAAGCAGCCGGCTTTTATGCCGCTGAAGATGCTGATATTACTTTGCAGCTACACCAAACACTTAGCCCGCAAGTAAAAAACACTGGGCGCTTGCAAGCCTTAATAGATGATTTAGAAGTACCCTTAATTAGCCTTTTATCTAAAATTGAACGTCAGGGTGTAAAAATAGATGTACCTCACCTGCAACTTCATTCACAAGAAATGGCACGGCGCATTCTAGAAATAGAAGAAGAAGCTCACGCACTGGCTGGCCGTGCTTTTAATTTAAATTCGCCTAAGCAATTGGCTGAAATCCTCTTTACTGAGCAAGGTTTACCCGTAATCAAAAAAACACCTAAAGGCGCACCTTCAACAGCTGAAGCAATTTTAGAAGAATTAGCACTCGACTTTCCCTTACCAAAATTAATTATGGAACATCGAGGCCTTGCTAAATTACGCAATACTTACACCGACAAGTTACCTCAATTAATTGAACCTCGTACGGGGCGCGTCCACACTAGTTACCATCAAGCAGTCACTGCCACAGGGCGCTTATCCAGCTCCGATCCTAACTTACAAAATATCCCCGTACGAAACGAAGAAGGCCGCCGTATTCGCCAAGCCTTTATTGCTGAACCCGGTTATTTGCTGGTTGCTGCCGACTATTCACAAATTGAGCTGCGAATTATGGCGCACCTTTCTGGCGACCAAGGGCTATTAACCGCCTTTGCTGAAGGTAAAGATATTCACCGTGCTACAGCGGCTGAAGTTTTTGGCTTACCGCTGGATGAAGTCACCAATGACCAACGCCGCAGCGCAAAAGCGATTAACTTTGGCTTAATTTATGGCATGAGCGCTTATGGCTTATCACGCCAACTACACATTGATCCGGGTCAGGCAAAGCTGTATATCGAAAAATATTTTGAGCGCTACCCAGGTGTGCGTCGTTATATGGACGAAACCCGCAGCAGCGCAGCCGAATTAGGTTATGTAGAAACCCTGTTCGGGCGTAGGCTTTATTTGCCAGAAATTAATTCACGTAACTTTAACCAGCGCCAAGGCGTAGAACGCACCGCCATTAACGCGCCTATGCAGGGTACAGCCGCAGATATAATGAAGCTAGCCATGCTAGAAGTTGATAAATGGTTGAGCGCATCTAAACTCGATGCACGCATTATTATGCAAGTGCATGATGAGTTGGTTTTTGAAGTGAAAGAAGATCAAGTCGATGAACTGATAGCAGGCGTTACACCCTGTATGGAAAAGGCTGCTACCTTAGATATACCGCTTGTGGTTGAAGCCGCCAGTGGTAAAAACTGGGATGAAGCGCATTAAGCTTAAACTTTTTTAAGCTGGGTGCAGACCCCAATTTAGGCTTTTTAAATTGGCTCTGGCCCCAGCTTACTATCCTTTACTACTATTTACATATTTACAATATAGACTGTCAGCGTCAGACTTAAAAATATTTATATGCAATATCAAATAAAATTTAAAAGGAGTTAAATATGAAAACGATTGCTTCAACATTTATGCCTACACCCATTACAGCAAACTCGTCATCACAGGCGAGTTATATTAATAATATGCAAGCAAGCCTATCAAAAGCACACGGCAACACCTCTACGTCCAAAAATACGGTAGCGACATCATCACAGCAGAACACGGCAACTATTAAAGTAGTAACAAATCAACTGTCTGCAGATGAACAGCTAGACTTAGAAAAAGATCTTCAAGACAGGCATGATTTTCATAAAAAACAAGAAACCTCTGCTGCAGACATGGTCTCTGAAACTCAACGTATTTTAGCAGAAGTAGCAAAAGAGCAACCCAGCCTACTAAATAAAAAATTTGATTTCACTAACACTGGCGATGAAATAGACATTATTAAACATGATTTATCTGAAAGAGAATATAATTACTTAAAAGCCAAACTTAACGCTAGTGATAAACTAGTTGAAGCGACAGATTTTTTAAATGTTGCTGCCGCTAGAAATAAAAGCTCAACATCAATAAGTAACACAAAATACACCAAAGAAGACCTTGTCGGCCGAATTCACGTCAGGGATATTATTGAACAAGCAAAAGAAAGATCTGCTGAAAGAATTAGAATTTCTGAGCAGAATATTGTTACAAGTACTAATAACACAAGCTCAATGTTTAGGAAAGAAGTCCACTTAAATGCACTTGATCTAGTGCTGAGTAACAGCGTAGGCTTAAACGCTAAAGCTTAATTCTCTAAAATCACCCTTTTTTTATAATAAAAAAAGGGTAGCCATTAAAGCTACCCTTTTTATTTATTGTTTAACTTGCTAGTTAGTCGCTATTTTAAGCGTCAGCTTCTAGCACAGTAAAATCAACCAGTGGCGAAATCTCTGCTTCGTAGTCTACGTCTTCACGCTCAAAACCAAATAGTTTCAGAAATTCGTGTTTGTAGTTAGCGTAGTCGGTGGTTGCAAACAGGTTATCGTCACTCACTTCTGCCCAAAGCTTTTGGCAAGCTTCTTGAACATCGTCACGTAATTCCCAATCGTCCATACGCAGGCGACCGACCTCGTCTAGCTCTGTAGGCTGGCCATCATCACGGTATAATTGGCTACGGAATAAACGGTTAAGCTGTTCAATGGTGCCTTCATGAAGGTTTTTGTCTTTCATGATTTTGTAAACTAAAGCGATATACAAAGGCATAACAGGAATAGCCGCAGAGGCTTGAGTCACCACCGATTTAAGCACAGCAACATTAGCTGTACCGGAATACTTTTCGGCTAGCATTTTGTTTAGCTCAGTAGCAGCGCGGTCTAAGTCTTCTTTAGCCTTACCCAAAGCACCGTGCCAATAAATTGGCCAGGTAATTTCGGTGCCGATATAACTAAAGGCGGCTGTTTTAACGCCTTTTGCTAAAACACCTGCTTCATCTAAAGCCTTAATCCATAGTTCCCAATCTTCACCGCCCATCACTTGAATAGTGTCTGCAATTTCTTGCTCAGTAGCGGGTTCAATTTCAGCTTCAATAATAACGTCTTTATTGGTATCGATAGCACTAGAGCGGTAAACTTCACCAATTGGCTTTAGCACTGAACGCTTAACTTCACCTGTGTCAGGCAGTTTACGAACAGGTGAGGCGAGTGAGTAGATAACTAAATCTATTTCACCCATATCCGCTTTAATGGTTTCTATGGTTTTAGCACGCACTTCATCAGAAAAAGCATCGCCATTAATGGATTTAGCATAAAGACCCGCTTCTTTAGCTTGTTCTTCAAACGCCCAAGAGTTATACCACCCAGCAGTACCAGGTTTGCGCTCAGTCGCTGGCTTTTCAAAGAAAACTCCTAAGGTATCTGCTTGGTAACCAAAAGCAGCAGTAATGCGTGCTGCCAAGCCATAACCACTGGAAGAACCAATGACTAAAACTTTTTTAGGGCCGTCTTTTTTAACGCCCTGCTGCTTGGTAACTGCAACCTGGTCTGCAACGTTATTAAAACAACCTTTAGGATGGGTTGTTGTACAAATAAAACCACGGTACTTGGGCTTGATAATCATGCATTTACCTCAGTTAAACTTTTATCTTCTAGGATGAGTAATTCAGCTAAGGCGTATTATAAACACCTTAACTGCAAACACCTAGGCAACAAGCTTCGCTATAAGGTTACAATGACTTTTGGCCGTTAATTTTGGCTAACAAGCTTAAAAATGTCAGTTTTTAAATTTAAAAAGTAAGGATTTATTATGCTGCAACGTCATTTTTGGTTACCTTTTCTGTTCTTAATTACCTTGGCAGTTCCCTTACAAGCCAAGTCTTTACCAGACAATTTCATTAAATTAAAGCCCGGCACTAGCTATGAAGGACAACTCAACCCCAAAGAAGTGATGCGCTTTTATTTTGTGCTTGAACGGGGTATGGACGTTGTCATTGAAAGTCACACTTCATTAAAAAGAAGCAATACTGTTTACCCAGGAGCAGTGCTGTTTCATGCCGATGGTAGCGTCATTGCCAGAGACTGGAATGGCGGGCAAGGGCGTAACTTTCGTATAAATGAGAGCTTAGATGCAGGCACTTATGTACTTAGAGTCGAAGATGGGCGTGGTTGTGGTTCATTACATGGCTGCCCAGAAATCATTAAAAACTTCACCCTAACTTTTGAAGTACAAGAAACATCGCTTTTTTAAAACTAAGAACGAATAGCTAGCCTAAAATAAAGCCAGCCAAAGTGCCAAAGGAATAAATACTAGGCTAGCAAAATTACCAGCAAGAACAATTGAAGCAACGCGCTGTGGTTCTTGCTGATATTGTTCAGCCAACATAAAGTTTAAAACTGCCGGTGGTAAAGCAGCAACCACTAACAAAATACCCCACTGTTGATCAGGCAAAGTTAAAAAAGGTGCAATTAAATAAGCCAGCAGCATACCTGAAACAGGGCAGGCAATTGCACCAACTATGCCTAATTTCATGTCTTTAAAATTCACATCCAACAACCTAACGCCTAAAGCAAATAGCATTAATGGAATAGAAATTTGCCCAAGCATTTCAACCGGCATAGCTAAGGCGCTGGGTAGCTGTAAATTAAAATGACTTATCAACAAGCCGACGACAGAAGCCACCAAAATAGGTATTTTGAACAACGAACTAAACTTGGTATTACTATTTAAAATGTATAAACCCAACGTAAAATGCAGCAGTGTTACGGTAATAAAAACAGTAATCGCAGCCGGCAAAGCGGTTTCACCAAATGCCAGTAATAACAGTGGAATACCCATATTACCAGTGTTGTTAAACATCATGGGCGGCAAAAAGGTTTTAGCACTTACCTTTAAAGGCTTTACAAGTGGCCAAAGCATTAACCCAGAACCCACTACCACTACTGAAGTCCCAATGACTAAATGCCAATAATTAACTAGCTGAAAATCACTACTCGACAGCACTGAAAAAATTAATGCGGGAATAAAAACATCCATATTAAGTTTATTTATCCAGCTAATATCAGGTTTAAAACGTTTAGCATAAAGCGCCCCCACTGCAATAATTAAAAAGACAGGTAGTACTATATTGGCAAGGGTCAAAAACATAAAACCTCCTCAAAAAATTAGACATAAAAAAAGCGCTGATTAAAAACCAGCGCCTTTTTATTACCACAAGATGATTAGAATTCGTTACTCAATGCTTTATAGCCTTTTACTAATCCATTATTAGTCGTTACTACTTGCTCTGAAAACTCAGATTCAGAACGCTGTACACGCGGTACATCATCTAAACAAGAACCTTTGCTTAACTGCATAGTAGAAGGCACATAAAAACCAGCAGGTAAGTCACAACCATCAATAACAGCGTTATGGCGCACAGCACAACCATCACCAATTTCGCAGTTAAAAATTACACTATTAAAACCAATGAAAACGCGTGTACCTATCTTACAAGGGCCATGAATGATTGATCGGTGAGCAATTGAAGTGTATTCACCAATATCAACAGCACCACCATCTTTTGAGTGAATAACTACACCATCTTGAATATTAGAATGCGCCCTAATTATAATCGGTTCCATTTCACCATTTTCATCTGTTTCATCGGCACGAATCACGGCATAAGGTCCAACAAACACGTTATCTTCAATAATAACTTTACCGCAAATAATGGCAGTGTTGTCTACATAGGCACCTGGGTGTATTTGTGGCATATCACCATTCGGATTGCGTCGAATCATCTTGGACCCCTTATTATTTATTTTTACGAGTTAGACTAAAGTTAAACTAAAGCGATTTTAATCTTAACAGATGGAAGAATTTCAAGCTCCATTATTTTAATAAAAGAGCATCAAAAATAAGGCATAAAAAAACCCCCAGCTGATTGAGCTGAGGGTTATTTTATAAGTGCCTGACGATGACCTACTTTCACATGGGGAGACCCCACACTATCATCGGCGCTAAGCGGTTTCACTTCTGAGTTCGGTAAGGGATCAGGTGGTACCCACTTGCTATGGTCGTCAGGCGT
>NZ_DATESC010000023.1:0-65628 GCF_035271045.1 Marinospirillum sp.
CAAGCCTACATCAAGCACATTCTTGACCGCATAGCTGTCGCTGACACATTAGAAAAACTCGAAGCCCTGCTGCCATGGAATGTAGAGCTGGATTAAGCTAAGTAGCCGTTCTGCAAGGGTGCTGATTTAGGGGCGCTTACTATTCAATAAAAAAATTATAAGGTTTATTATGAAAATAGATGCACTAACACCAAGTTTTGCCAGTCAGTTTCAATGCACTAAAGGCGACTGCCCTGAAAGCTGTTGCAGTAACCTAAATGTTTTTTTAGATAAAAACACACTAGACCTTTATTCATCGCACCCTGCCCTTATTCCTTTGGTTCAAGAACATCTAATAGGCACAGATGGTGAAGTTAAAAATCAAGGGCTAGTCATTTTAGGCAAAGACCCAGCAACAGGCACTTGCCCTTTATTAGATGCAGACGATGGCCTTTGTATTATGCGCCGCGACTTTGGTGAAGATGCTTTGGCGCAAATTTGCATTAGCTACCCAAGAATTGCTAACTGGCTGGGTGACGATTTATTTATCACTTTAAGCGAATCTTGCCCTGAAGCAGCACGGCTTTTAGTTGAAAGTGAAGATGCTATGGAATTAGGTTTTGGGGCATTTAATTTGCCCGAGCTAATGAACCTGCCAGAAAAACCAGATACTGTTATTAGTAATGATCGCTACCATTATTTACAAACAGTGTTAACTATTCTTAAACATCAAGAACAGCCTTTAGAATTACGTCTATTTATTATTGGATTATATACTGAACGTGCCGATGCCATTATAAATAACCCAGAACCCGATGCTGAAGCATTACCAAAATTAACTGAACTATTTTTTACTTTAATTGGCCAAGGTTATTTTGAAGAACAAGCTAAAAAAATGCAGAATCAAGATAAGCACGCTTTAGGTTTAGTACTACTTAATATATTACGAGAACAAGGCGTAAAAGGCAGCTTATATGAAGATGTTAGAAATGTACTTTACTGCCTTGAAGTTAATGAATTAGCCCCTTTTGATGAAGTCCATTTAGCACGTTTAAATCAAGCAGAATTAGTTTTTTTACTGCCTTTAATTGATAAAAACCCAGCAATGTTAGAAAACATTTTAACTAACTGGTTATTAACTAACTTATTCCCGCTAAGAAACCCAAGCCTTACACAAGGTTGGTTCAGTATAATGTTACGTTATTTATTATTTAAAACACTACTTAGCGGTACAGGTTTGCATCAAGGCAGGTTACAAAAAAGCGATGTAACTCGTATTACCTACCGTTTTTCTAGAAGTATTAATTTATCTAATATGTTACAAGAACTAGAAATAAACTTAGCCAGCCGCAATCTTAACAATATTTCAAGCATGGCTCATTCCTTACGTTTCTAATTTTATCAAGGCGGTTAAATTAATATGCAAGATATGAACTCAGCAACACAGCAACATATTAACGAAGCCAAGGCTAATACTGAAACAAATCCAAGATGTGGCGAAAGTTGGAAAACTTTAGGCTTGGCACTTAAAGAAATAGGCGACAACACCGAAGCTTTAAAAGCATTGCGTAAAGCTTCAATGTTATTACCAAAAGACCTTGATATATTTAAAGATTTAGCTGATATTTTATTATTAGAAAAAAACTATAGTCAAGCCATTGGTTATTTAAAGTATTTAACTAGCCAAGAACCTGAAAATTCAATTTATTGGAATAACCTTGGTTTAGTTTATTTAGAAGACAAGCAACCTAAATTAGCAGTTGAGTGCTTTCAGGAAGCGATTAAGCATGATATTAATTTTTTTGATGCTTATTCAAACCTAGCAAAAACCTATAAAAAAGAAAAACTTACTAAAGAATTTAGAAATACTTTAGTAAAAATGCAAAAACTGCCCCCTAAAGATGAGCAAGAATGGGCTGAATTAGCACATCAATGGATAGATTCAGACTTTACAAAAGAAGGTTTACTAGCTTTTAATCAGCTAATTGAGTTAAATCAAAACAATAAATTTATACCTTATTTAAAAGGTATATTTGCTTTTAAAAATGGCCATATGAAAAAAGCATTAGCTCTTTTCCAACAAGCCATTAAACTTACACCTAACGAACCTAAGCTAGTCATAGCATTAACGGTTATTATAAGTAAAAATGATCCAGAAGCAGCCATTGAGATTCTAAAAAAAGCAGAGCAAAGAATCCCTAACAATGTAGAAATATTACGCCAGCTTTGTATACTTCTTTACAATAACAAAAAGAATAAAGAAATTATAGGCTATTTAGAGAAGCTTATAGTGCTGGATCCTGATGCTGCAGCCTTTAAAATGATAGGTCACTATAAAAACCTTATTGGTGATCATGATAAAGCTATTCAAGCTTTTGAAGAAAGTATGTCAATGCAAGCTGAAAAAAATTACCAAACTGATAACTCATTAATCACTAATTATTCAATATCACTTATGTTTAACGAACAGCCAACCAAGGCGATTAAAATAATAAAAAAAGAATTAATAAAACAACCTAACAATACAGATTTTATTGGGCTATTATCACAAGCACTTTATAGAATAGGTGAGATTGATGAGTCTATAAAAATCTCTAAAAAAACAATTAATAAAAAACCTTATAACCCAAGCAATATAAGCAACTATTTTTTTGCTAGCATTCATTCGAATAAATTAAATATTGAAGAGTTATTTAAAGAACATAAAAAGTTTTCAAGTTTTTTTGAAAAGCCGATCAAACCTTTTTCAGAATATACCAATAAACCTGAGCCTGATAGAAAGTTAAAAATAGGTTTTGTCTCAGGTGATATGTGTGCTCATGCTGTAGCTTATTTTGCAATGTATGTTTTTGAAATACTAGATAACAATCAATTTGAATTAAGCGTATTTAATACTTTTGCACGTGAAGATAGCACAACACAAAAATTAAAAAATGCAGTCAATCAATGGTTTGATGTTGCTGAAATGGGTAACTATGAGTTAGCAGAATTTATAAAAAACCAAGAAATTGATATTTTAGTTGATTTATCAGGTCATACTGGACATAACCGCTTACCTACTTTTGCCTATAAACCAGCGCCTATTCAAATTACAGCCATAGGCTATCCCTATACAACAGGGCTTAATGCTATGGATTATGTTTTTATGAGTAGCCTAGTTAATAAAATTGAAGAATTCCAAAAATACTGGACGGAGAAATTTATAATTTTTCCACAAAAAGCACTTAACCTAAGACCCCAAAGAAGAAAAGAAGCTTCCAAAGTAACGGAGCAACTACCAGCCTACACGAATGGTTACTTTACCTATGCAAGTTTAAATCGCTTTAGTAAGATAAATGAAGCCAGTTTAAATACTTGGGTTATTATTTTACAGAAAAACCCAACATCAAAAATGCTATTAGGCAACGTTGAAAAAGATAAAGAACAAGAAATTATTGATTTTTTTGTGAAAAATAAGATTCCAGCAGACCGTTTAATTCTAAAACCCAGGTTAACTCTTATCGGATATATGGCGCTATTTAATCAAATAGACTTAATGTTAGATACTTGGCCCTATGGTGGCGGCACAACAACCAGTGATGCTCTATCAATGGGTGTACCAGTGCTTTCTTTAAAAGGAAACCATCCAGTTCAAGTATTAACACATACTATTCATTACTCACTAAATCTTGATAATTTTCTTGCTGACAATGTTACAGACTATATTAGTGCAGCTGTTGCTTGGGCTGAGCAGCTTGAAGAACTGCAAACAATACGCCTAGATTTAATTAATCGTCCAGAACTCATTGCCAATGAAGACGAAAACCCTAGCTACCTAAACTGGAATAAAGGTTTACGCATGGCTTGGCAACGTTGGTGTGCTGGCCTTCCGGTAGAGTCGTTCCGTATTCCTGATTAATCGCTATTAAAGAACGTATACAACAGGAATTAAAATTGTGAAAAAAAAACTACTTGCACCCAAATATGCGCGTGAATTTGTTTGTACTGGTCCTAAATGCCCAGAAGATTGCTGTGCAGAAAACTGGACAGTTACGATTGATGCAGCCACTTACCGCCTTTACCAAACCGACCCTAAGCTAAGCGCCCTTGTTATGCCATATTTACAGCCTAACAAAGACAGCACAACTCAAGCCATCAACCCAGCCACAATAAAGCCATTACCTAAAGTTGGTGGCTGCCCTATGCAACTTGCTAGTGGCCTTTGCAGTATTCATAAACAGTTTGGTGAAGGTGCATTAAGTGGCACTTGTGCCGTTTATCCACGTACTTATAAGCCACTAGGTACAGATCAATTATTAAGCATGGCTGATTCTTGCCCAGAAGTAACAAGGGCTTTGTTAAACGACCCTAACGCAATGCAACTAGAGTTTGGTGAAGTGAACGTTTGGGACAGAATGATTTTAAGTGATGAAACTGAATTTAATACCGACTATCAAGAACGCTACCAGCTATTGCAAGGGCTGTTAAGTATTTTGCAATACCGTCAATTAAGCTTTGAAATGCGACTTTTTGTTTGCAGCCTGCTTATTCCCCGTGCCGATCAACTGCTAGAACAAGTTAACTCAGAATCAGCTAACCCAGAACCAGCTAACCCAAAACAAACTGTGCAGCAGCTGTTACAGCACTTTTATACGCTTTTAGATGAAGGCTATTTTGCAACTCAAGCCAAACAACTAGCCAGCAAAGAACCTAGCGCATTAGATTTAGTGATTTTAAAAGACTTAATGCAAGAAAAAAACCAAAAAAACGCATTTGCTAAGCTGCTTGCTAAAACATTGCTTAGTTTAGGGGTAAGTAGCAGCACAGAAATTAATGAAAACACGGTAACAAAACTAGCTAGCCTACGCTTAGAATGGCTTACACCTTTTGAAGACAAACACCCTCACGCCCTAGAAAATATTTTTGTAAACTGGTTACTGCAATCAATTTTTCCAATTAACAGCGTTAAACTTGCTGATGGCTGGCTAAACCTAACCACGCGCTACCTACTACTTCGCACACTACTAATTGGTAACGCTACTGCCAATAAAGGCTTAAATTTAGACACAGCTACCTATTGTATTTACCGCTTTGGCCGCAACCTAAGCAGCTCTGACCAGCTTAAACGCTTGCTTTTAGAGCTAGTTGGCAAAGGACAAAATCAACCTGCCGCTTTTATTCGCAGCCTACAACTATAAAAAACTCAACTTTACTCTAAAGTTTTCTAAAACCCAGCCGAAAACCTAATTGTAAGCGGACTGAACCTAGCAAAAACAAGGTTTAAGTCTAGTTCATAACCGAAGGAGAAATACCATGGCTTTAGTCATTAATAGCAACATCGCTTCTCTGCAAGCACAGAAGAACCTTTCTAACACCCAAGCTAACCAAGCTACTACATTCCAGCGTTTATCTACTGGTCTACGTATTAACTCTGCTAAAGATGATGCGGGTGGTTTATACCTAGCTGAAGCTCAAACTAAAGACATTCGTGGTTTGAACATGGCTACACGTAATGCTGGTGACGGTATTTCTATGGCGCAAACTGCTGAAGGCGCACTAGACCAAATCGGTAAAAACTTACAACGTGTAAACGAATTAGCTATTCAGTCTGCTAACGGTTCATACAACGATGCAGCGCGTGGCGGTCTACAAAAAGAAGTTGACGAATTAACCCAAGAAATTAACCGTATCGTTGAAACAACTGAATTTAACGGTCAGAAATTACTAAGCAAAGATGCAACACAAACTGACCTACAAATCGGCTTTAAAAATGATGAAGGTTCAAGCATTAAAACCGGTTTAGAAGGTGGTTTAGCGGTTCAAGGCGATGTGCGTAAATTTGGTGTTGAAGGCTTAGAAGGCATTAGCTTCCATAATAAAGACCAAGCAAGTTTTGTTGCTAAAGATTTCTTAGCCAAACAACTATTAGCTGATGACGTTGACCCAGCAAAACTGAATGCTTCAGGTCAAGTATTTACATCTGTAGCTATCAGTACCTTAACAGGCTCTGATGAAGGCACTACAGCTAAAGAAATTGGTGATGGTCTTTCTGCTTTAGGTAAAGGTGAGTCTTTTACTGTTGATGGCATGACTTTCTCTCGTCAAGAACAAGCATTTGGTGACACTGCTGGTCAACAGTTAAAAATTGAATTCAACGGCAACGAAACTACCGTTGACGGTGCTTGGTCTGCTGCTGGTGCTTTCACACCAGCAACTACCATTAGCGCTACTGGCATGACTGATCTATTTGGTGATGCAAGAGAATCTGATTTAGCACCACTAGCTGATGATTACTTTGGTGCCGCTGCTATAACAAACACACCAGCAGCAGCAGCAGATTTAAAAACTAGCGACTTGCAAGTTTTTAGAGACGGTGCTTTAGCTGGTTTGAAAGGTGGTGAAAGCCTTGAAATTGATGGCATTACCTACGCACGTAGTGGTTCAGATACAGCAACTACTGGCGCTGGCGACTTAACTATTAGCAGCGACTATGGTTCAACAACCCTTACTGGTGCTTTTAGCAGCGTAGATGGTAAAGCACCAACTTCAATGTCTGATATGAATATGGGCGGTGCTGTATTAAAAGACGTATTCGCAAATGCAGACCAGGCAGTTCAAGAACGCGGTGTCATGGGTGATTTGCTAAACGGTGACTTGTCTGCAACTAAAACCATTGATATTAGCAGCCAAGCTAGCGCTAAAAATGCAATTGACTTCACTCGTGATTCAATTGACTTAGTTTCTGAACTACGCGCAACTTTTGGTGCTGTTCAAAACCGTTTTGAAGCCGTAATTTCAGGTAACAACACTTACACTGAAAACTTATCTGCTGCACGTAGCCGTGTACAAGATGCCGACTTTGCAGCAGAAACTGCTAACCTTGCTAAGCTACAAGTTCTACAGCAAGCAGGTACTTCAATTCTAGGTCAGGCTAACGCTTCTACTCAGTCTGTTCTAGGTCTACTATAAGCTTTAGCTTAATCGCTAACTTTTAGTAACTTGGTTTTAAATACTAAGTGCAAAAACCCTCAGCCTTGGCTGGGGGTTTTTTTCTGTCTTTTAATAACTACTTTTTTTAATGCCTGTTTAACTGTTTTTAGAAGTGTGTAGCTTTGTAGCCTAGCTAAAGATTTTGCTTAGGCTGCCGATATTTAGCTATCTACTTACTATTACTATATACGGGGTTATATCATGGTTACTGAATCACCTGGTATTAACAGCCACACACTTAGCACATCTGCTGCCATTCCTGCACAATACCCAACAAATAAGCCAAAAGCGTTAGAAGAAATTAGTCATTACCCTAAAAATGAAGCTTTAGAAAAGCCCTTGCGTGTTAACAATCTAACACTTACACAAACAGAAGAAAGCAAAGAAGAAAACAAAGAAGAAAACATTTCATTTAAAGAACTAGGTGTAGTGTTAGACGAAATAAATAAAACCATGTATTCAATGAATAAATCATTAAAATTCGAAGTGAATGATAAAACTGAAGACCTCGTTGTTCGGGTTATTAATACCGATACCGACCAAGTAATCCGCCAATACCCTTCTGAAGAAGTGCTTAAAAGAAAAGAGCAATTATTAGAAGGCGAAATGACGGAGTTTTCAGTACAAGTCGACTAAACTGTCTCAGTCGAATTAATTAAGGGGTATATTTTATGTCAAGTATTAGTTTTAATGGTTTAGGCTCTGGCCTACCTATCAAAGAAATTATTGAAGCAACCATGAAAGCGGAATCTGTTCCGTTGAAGCGTATGGAAGCAGAAAAAACTACCGCTAAAGAACAAATTAGTGCTTACGGCAGCTTAACCAGCCGTTTAGATGCACTAGCTTCTGCCATGAAAGACCTTAAAGGTGAAGAAAAATTTGAAACTGTTGCGTCCAAAAGTAGCAATGAATCAGCCTTTACTGCAACGGCAGATCACCGCTTAGGCGCTGTTGCGGGTAACTACAGCATTGAAGTTTTAAATAAAGCTGAAAGTTACCGCTGGGTTTCTGAATCATTAGATGACAAGCAAGCCTTTAGTGGCACTATTGACATTGACGGCGTAACACTTGAATTGGGTACGCCTGTACTTGATGCAGGTGGCGTTCCAACGGGTGAAAAAACACCTTGGTCTTTAGATGAACTGCGCCAAGCTATCAATGATAACGTCGATTTAAAAGACAAAGTTTCTGCCAATATCGTTAACGAAGGTAATGGACAAGCACGTTTAGTCTTAAATTCTAAAACTTCAGGTGATGAAGGGCGTTTAGAGATTGATCTTGCTGGTCTTAAACAACAAAACAAACTGAATGTAGACGATTCATTTAGCCAAAAAAATGCATTGATTGGTGGTGTTGATTACACACAAGTGCATTCTTCTGGCTTTTATTCACCAACTGAATTAGTTGAATCTGGCAGCATTAAGCTTTCTAATTTTAGTGGTTCAGGTACTTTATCTGATTTAACGGTTGATATTGCAGGTTTAAACCTTACCGATGCTGCTGCCAAAATCAATACTGAAATTGGTGCTTCTACATTAACAGGCAAACTAGAAGCTTTTATCGTTAATGAAGGTGGCAAAGATCGCTTAGAAGTGCGCTCTACCACGGGTATTAGTAACTTTAAAATGGCACTTGAAGACGTGGTGTTTGCTGAACAAGCCGTTGCTACTGATGCGACTAAAACAACACAAAACAACAACACCCATCCTGATTACAAGTCTTTAGATGCCAAAATCACTATTGACGGTATTGAAGCCACCAGCAGCACCAATAGCTTTAAAAACGTGGTTTCGGGTGTCGACATTACTTTAGGTGCAGATGCTGAAGTAGGTAACAAAGGCACACTGAACATTGCGCGTGATGATGCCTCGATTTCCGATAATATCGACCAATTTATTAAAGCTTATAATGATGTTGTTATTCACCTAAACGAAGCTAAGAAAGGTCCATTAGCATCTGAAGGTGTGATTCGTTCAGTTGAAAACATTTTAAGAGACACGCTTTTTACACCAACGGGTGACAGCAATGATTTACAAAACACCCTTGCCTCTATTGGTATTACTAGCTTTGTAGAAAAAGGTTGGGAGCCTGGTGAAGACTCAAGCTCGCGCAACGGTACACTAGAAATAGACCGCACCAAGCTAAACCAAATGCTCAGTGAAGACTTTGAAAAAGTTGCTTTTATTTTCGGCAACGAAGAAACAGGGTATGCTGCACGCTTTGAACAGGCCGCTCGCCGACTAACAGCCGACACTGTAGTTGATGGTGAAATTTCTAAAGGCTTAATTTCAACGCGTAAAACGGGTTTAAGTTCTCTGATTGGTCGCATTGATGACCGCATGGAATCAACCAATTTACGCCTTGAGCTATTAGAAGCACGCCTTTACAAACAATTTAACGCAGCCGATATTATATCAGCGCAATTTAATTCAACTGCCAGTTACCTTACCCAACAAATGGATAATTTACCCGGCTACACACGCAAATAAGTAGAGAGTTGAACCATGAGTTATAAAAAATCATTACGCGGTGTTTTTCAATATGCCAAAGGCAGCGACAGAGAAGCAGAAGTAAACAATGCTTCACCGCACCGCTTAATTCAAATATTGATGGAGTCGTTAACCGGTTATTTGGCAGCAGGCAAAGGCGCTTTAGAACGCAAAGACACACCGGCAGCAACGCAAGCTTTAACCCGCGCCCAAGCGATTATTATTGAGCTACGGACTTGCATTGACTTTGAAAAAGGTGGTGAAGCCATGACAACCCTAGATTCAGTCTATGATTTTATGGGTCGTCACCTTTCAGAAGCGCGAGCAGGCAACGATGCTAAAGCCGTTCAAGAAGTAATTGCAGCGTTTCGTCCCATTAAAGAAGCGTGGGATGCACTCGGTCAAGAATAATGGCACGGTTTTTGCTGTTACTAATACCAAGTAAGAAGTAAAGCTAACCTAGCAAATTGATCGGCAAACACTTGCCGGTCTTGCTGAAAAAACCGGAAAGCCCTTGCCCTATTTTAAAGGCTTGCCGCATTAAAGAACCAAGGAGATTTTAAGATGGCAATGGTACTTAATACCAACATCGCTTCAATGAACGCCCAGCGCAACTTGTCTACAACACAAGCGCAGCAAGCAACCACTTTCCAACGCTTGTCTACTGGCTTGCGTATTAACTCCGCAAAAGATGATGCTGCAGGTCTTTACTTAGCCCAAAGCCAAACCAAAGACATTCGCGGTTTGAATATGGCAACGCGTAATGCCAGCGACGGCATTTCAATGGCACAAACCGCTGAAGGCGCGTTAGACCAAGTGGGTCAAAACCTACAGCGTATTAACGAACTAGCCATTCAATCAGCGAACGGTACTTACAACGACGCTGCACGTGAAGGTCTACAAAAAGAAGTCGATCAGTTAACTCAAGAAATTAACCGCATTGTAGAAACCACCGAATTTAACGGCAAAAAACTACTTAGCCCAGAAGCCACAGCAACCACGCTACAAATTGGCTTTCGTGATGACCTAGGTTCGCGCATTGAAACCGGCCTAGAAGGTGGTTTAGTCGCACAAGGCGATACCAATATTTTTACTTTTGAAGGCGCGGGCAAAAACTTTGCAACCCAAGGGCAAGCTAATGCTGCGGGCTACCTTGCCCTAGCACAAAATTTACTAAAAGACGATGTACACCCTAATACAGTTTTAGATTCTTCTACTGGTGCTACCTATGCAACTGATATAACCCTTGGTACCTTAACTGGTAATACAGGTGACAAAATTAAAGAAGAATTGCAGCAACTAGGTAATGGCCAGTCCGTTACTGTTGATGGCATGACTTTTACCCGCCAAGCGAGTAACCCACTCGATAAAGTGGGTACCGAACTAGAAATTAGTTTTGACGGTAAAACTACTACTGTTAATGCAGCATGGGATGCATCAGATGGTAAATATACTCCAACTGCAAAAATTTCATCTGAAAATATGACAGACTTATTTGGTGGTGCAGTTGCTGCTACTGCTCCTGGAAGCAAACCAAACAGTGAAAACCAACCCCTTGCCGCTGAGTTTTTTGGTGCTGCTGGCACTACAGTCTTTGCAGCTATTGACATTAATAATATGAAAATAGCACCTAAGTTAGAGGCATTGCTAGCAGGTGAAAAAGTTGAATTAGATGGCATTACCTACGCCCGTGGTTCCGGTACCAGTGCTTCTGATTTAAACATTACCTATAAAGCCAATACCATAAAAATGCCAGGTATTTTTTCTACGGATACTGAAATACCAGGTATAAAAGCTACAGCACCTACTACTCTTGGGATGACAACAATTCAGTCTAAAGAGCTATTTGGCGAAGCATCTACTAAGCTTAACAATATGTCGACCTTGTTGGATGGTGATTTATCAGGCACAAAAGTCATTGATATTAGCAACCCTGAATCAGCACGCAAAGCCATTGATTTTACCCGTGAATCCATTGATATTATTTCAGAAATTCGCGCTACCTTTGGTGCGGTGATGAACCGTTTTGAAGCGGTTATTTCGGGCAACCAAACCTATGGCGAAAACTTATCCGCAGCACGCAGCCGTATTCAAGATGCTGACTTTGCAACAGAAACCGCCAACCTTGCTAAGCAACAAGTATTACAGCAAGCCGGTGTTGCTTCACTTAGCCAAGCCAACGCCTCTTCACAGGCAATCCTTAGCCTACTAGGTTAAGCTTAGAGGTTAGGTTAAACTAAGCACTAACTAGCAACGGGCAGCCACACGCTGCCCGTTCTATTTAATAAGCTCAAGCAACAAATGCGTTAATTCAAGCAACAAACGAACCACTAAGAATCAAAGCAAGCGTTAAAAAAGAGAATCAAATCAATGATGAAACGTCGCCAAACGCCTTACCAAATGCAAAAATCTGCAGCTGCTTGGGCTTCACAAGTCAACAACAACCGCCATTTAGAACAAGAAGTCAACGAAGCCGACGGTCATAAATTGATTCAAATGCTGTATGCAGCACTGATAAGCCACCTAGACAACGCAGGCCGTGGTTTAGCGCGTGGCGATGGTGTTTCTAAAACTAAATGGTTAAGCAAAGCACAAGCCTGTATCAGCGAAGCGCGTGCCTCGTTACGCCACGACATTAGCCCAGAATTTGCAGCAGTGATGTTTAGCCTTTACGAATACGCCGAACAGCTTGTTGTAAAAGCCAAACTAAAACCCCTAACGCCTATCGGCAATAAAGAAGCCATTGCCCTAGTCGCAGAATGCTATAAATTGCTAAAACCAATTAAAGAAGCTTGGGATGCAACAGCTGAAGAAGCCCGTGCTTTTCGTATTGACTTACACGAAAAACAACAACAAATCATCGCTGATGCCGCTGCTAAAAAGGACACCCCTTAAACCATGAGTACCGCCAAGCCTATTGCAGAACTAACCCCAAACCAAGCCTTGCAACGGGCAGTTAAAGCCAGCGAACTGCTGCTAGTCGAGCTGAACAAAAATAACAACACAGCCGACGAACTCGAAACCACGCTATCCAAAATCGAAAAACTACAAACCCTGCGCGACCAATTGATCCACCAAGTATTTAGCGAGCTTTGGAGCGAGGCACAAGTTGCACAACAAGCTGCCGACTTTGCAAAACTAGACACGTTAGACAAACAACTGCAAAAACTTGCCAAAACCCTACGCACCAACCTCCACCAATTACGCACCGACAATCAACAAGGCCGCAAAGCCATCAGTGCCTATGGCAAAGCCAAAGGGCAATTTTTGCGCTAATTTTCTGCTATAGTTCCTGTTATTTTTTATCTTTTTTTTACGATAAATTTTTACATTAAACAGGAATCTTCACCTATGTTATCTGCCCTGCTGCCTTCCATTGCCCAACGCCTTGCCACTGAATTAAACGTTAGAGAAGCCCAAGTAGCCGCTACGGTTGCTTTGCTAGACGAAGGGGCTAGCGTGCCGTTTATTTCACGTTACCGTAAAGAAGCAACGGGCGGTTTAGACGACACTCAGCTGCGTAACCTTGACGAACGCCTGCGTTATTTGCGCGAATTAGAAGAACGCCGCACTGCTGTAGTGGCTTCGGTTGAAGAGCAAGGCACGCTAAGCGATGCACTGAAAACACAACTGCTGCAAGCCGACACTAAACAGCGCCTTGAAGATTTATACCTGCCTTACAAACCCAAACGTCGTACCAAAGCGCAAATTGCCCGCGAAGCCGGTATTGAACCCCTTGCCGATGCCCTGCTTTTAAACCCCAACCTAACCCCTGAAACTCAAGCCACCGCTTATATTCACATTGAAGCAGGCTTTGCCGATGAAAAAGCCGTGTTAGATGGCGCTAAGCAATTGCTGATGGAACGCTTTTCTGAAGACCCCGAACTTTCAGGCCGTCTGCGGGATTCACTATGGCAAGATGGCTTATTAAGCAGCCGAGTAATTGCTGGGCAAGAAAATGCCGGTGCTAAGTTTCGTGATTACTTTGAACACGATGAGAACCTTGCCAAAACCCCTTCACACCGTGCTTTAGCCATGTTCCGTGGGCGTAACGAAGGTTTTTTATCGCTTAGCATTAAGCTTGTGGGTGAAGATGCAATGAAATCTCACCCAAGTGAAGCAGTGATAGCAGAGCATTTTGGTATTAAAGACACTGGCCGTGCTGCGGATAAGTGGCTAAACGAAGTGGTGCGCTGGACATGGAAAGTTAAACTTTACACTCGCTTAGAAACCGAGCTGCTTACCCGTTTGCGTGAACTGGCCGAAGAAGCTGCCATCCAAGTCTTCGCCGATAACCTAAAAGATGTGCTGCTAGCCGCCCCAGCCGGTGCTAAAACGACCCTAGCCCTTGACCCAGGCATTCGTACTGGCTGTAAAGTAGCCGTGGTGGATGCCACCGGAAAATTGTTAGATTACACCACCATTTACCCCCACCAACCCAAAAACCAGTGGCGTGAATCGTTAGCTGTGTTAGATGCCCTGTGTAAAAAGCATGGTGTAGAACTGATTGCGATTGGCAACGGCACCGCCAGCCGCGAAACTGACAAGCTGGTAGGTGAATTGCTTGCCAGTCAAGCAATACAAGCCCGTAAGGTGATGGTAAACGAGGCTGGTGCGTCTATTTATTCTGCCTCTGAATTTGCGGCGCGTGAGTTTCCTGATTTAGACGTCACCATTCGTGGTGCAGTTTCTATTGCTCGCCGCCTGCAAGACCCCTTGGCTGAACTGGTTAAACTAGAGCCTAAATCCATAGGCGTGGGGCAATATCAACATGACGTTTCCCAAATGCAGCTAGCACGCTCGTTAGATGCGGTCGTCGAAGACTGTGTAAACGGTGTGGGCGTTGATTTAAACATGGCATCCGCACCCTTGTTAGCGCGAACGTCTGGGCTAAGCACCAGCTTGGCAGAAAACATAGTGGCACTACGTGATGAACAAGGGGCATTCACGTCACGCCGCCAGTTGTTAGACGTAAAACGCCTTGGCCCCAAAGCTTATGAACAATGCGCCGGTTTCTTACGCATTCGCAACGCTAAAAACCCATTAGATGCCTCAGCGGTTCACCCAGAAGCTTACCCTTTAGTAGAAAAAATCGCCAAAGCTCACCAGCGTGATTTAGCTAGCTTAATCGGTGACAGCAGTTTTCTAAGAAGCCTTAATGCCGCTGATTACACGGATGAACGCTTTGGCTTGCCTACCGTAACCGACATTCTTAAAGAGTTAGACAAACCTGGCAGAGACCCGCGACCTGAATTTAAAGCCGCCGAATTTTTAGAAGGCGTGGAAGATATAAAAGACCTAAAACTAGGCATGGTATTAGAAGGCGTAGTAACTAACGTCGCTAATTTTGGTGCTTTTGTGGATATCGGTGTACACCAAGATGGCCTAGTTCACATTTCAGCCCTAGCTGACACTTTTATAAAAGACCCGCGAGACCTAGTAAAAGCCGGTGATATTATCAAGGTTAAAGTCATGGAAATTGACATAGAACGCCGTCGCATCGCTCTAAGCTGTCGCATGAGTGACCAGCCTAGCGATACAAACAACAGCAACAGCGCAAGAGCCAGCCAACAAGCCAGCACGCATAACCAGCGATCTGCCAAACCAGCAACACTAGGCAACACCTTAGGTGGTTTACTACTAGCAGCGCAGAAAAAAAAAGAAATTGATTTAACTAATCGTGCGTAAGCCACCAGTAAAAGTTACCAAAAAAAAGCGAGTTGTTGCCCGTATTCACGAAAAAGTACGCAACAGCCGCCTTGATTTGCAGCATAAAATCACCCATAGCCTGATTCGTGAAAACCAAGCGACCGGCTATGCGTTGGAAGATTTAGCTATAAAGAACATGGTAAAGAACCGCAAACTTGCCAAATCCATCAGCGATGTTAGCTGGGGTCAGCTTATAACCCTGCTAACTTACAAAACTAGCTGGTATGGCAAAAATATTCTAAAAGTAGGCCGGTTCTTTGCCAGTAGTAAAATTTGCTCGCCTTGTTAGTACCAACTCGACAAGGCACTCAAAGTACGAGGTCTTACGCAATTTTGATAAAACTGGTGCGCTCGGTGAGATTCGAACTCACGACCTATCCCTTAGGAGGGGATTGCTCTATCCAGCTGAGCTACGAACGCATAACTATTTTCTAAGTTAAATGCAGGCGCAAATTATACGCAGGCTATTTAGGTACGTCTACACGCCTAGCTTCGCGCTGTAGAAAAATCACAAAGCGGTCTATTTCTGCCTGCATACTGGGTTCAGTATCCACAAAACGAAACCCGCAAGTGGTGCGATTATTTTTTTCATCATAAACCACATGACGCGCTTCAACCTGAACAATGAGCTTTTTCTCAAATGCTTTTAAATTAATCGTCATTTGCTCAAACAGTTCTAAATCTTTGAAATGTGGTTCAATTAAGCTGTCAAACTCTAATTTACAGCCGGTGCTTGACATATCCATCAGTCTAGCAACTAAAGGCTGTAGTGGTTCTTTACGAGTAAAAGACAACAAAGTAACGGGTAAATTATTACCCAGCATAACGGCTGCACGAAAAGCATCACGCTTTTGGTTATGAATTAACTCATGGGGAAAAGGAATACGATAAACTACACCATCATTCTCATCTAATATTTTTATAGCTTGGCATTTAGTAAAAAAAACCGTAATGCCCTGGTCAGTACCCCGTACTGAAAACGTTTCATTGGCTAAAATACGCTTATGACCACTGGTTTGATTAAGTTCATCTAAATAAAAAACCTGTTCTTTACGGTCAACGGCCAACACTAAACTTAAATACTTTTGTTCAACACCCTTAAAACTTACCGTTACTGGCAAATGCTGCCGTTGCAGTGAACTAAGCACACTGGCAACTTCTGCAGGACGATTAATAATGTGCTCAGCATCATGAGTCATAAATTAAGCCTTACCTAAACTTCCAAGCGTATTAAGATTGCCTGAACTACCGGCTGGATTATAAACTTTAACTTTATTTTGACTAGTTTTAAAACTGCTTAACAATAAATCAAAGTGTTGTGTCGCGCGGTTAATTAAACGCCCATTCACTGAATTAGCTTTTTGAACCTGTTCCAATTCATTAACTAACTGCTTCCAACCTTGGCGCATCGATTTTTCCATATCTGGGGGTAAATGGGTTAAAAAACCTTCGACACCTTCAATATCGGCAGTAAAACCTTCGGCTTCTAAAAATGCTTTACGTTGGTCAATATCTTGCTGAATCAACTTTAACAGTGCATTTTTACGCTCAGTTAAAACTTCTAAAGTATCGGGCGTAGCACTAGGTTTCTGCAGCAGTGCTTTTTCTTCTTCTAATAGCTTACTAAGCACCTGAAAATTCTTAATGGATTGTAAAAGTAATTTTTTGAAAGTCTGCATACTTAATTTAGGTTCAGGCATTTAAAACAAACTCCACAATAAAAAAAGCCCACCTAGGTAAATCAAGGTAGGCTTTAATAGGTTATGCACTAACTCTAGCTCAGTTATTTATAATCTAAACCTTAGCTTCAAGGCCCATAAGCTTGCCAGCAAGCTTACTATAATCGATCTGATAACTACCATCGGCAATTTGCTTTTTTAAAGCATCAACGCGTTCTGAGTCAAAAGAACCTAGATCATCATTTTTAAATAAGCTTTGCGCTTGGGCACTTAATTGAACACGATCAGCCACAGAACTAGTCACTGCAGCTTCGGTTGTTGCACTAACACCTTTAGCTGGAGAAGACTGGTCAGAACCCCTAACCCTAGGGGTAAGGCTGCTGCCAACACTGTTAAAATCAATAGCCATGACTGGATACTCGTTTTGTTAAATCAAATTAAACCTACTGCTCTTATAAGGTTTTCGACCAAACAAGCAAAAACTTTAGGTTTTTTTATAAAAAAGGCGCATCTATTTAGTAGCGAACTTCCACGCGACCACGCGCAACAACTAAAGCACGAATCACCCGATTAGACTGTAAATTACGTACCCTAACTTGATCGCCAACCTTGCCATTGTCTAAAGCCTCACCATTCATACGCACGCTTAACGTGCCATTAGTTGAAACAATAGTAATTTGTTCGCCACGGTTAACCGCATCTTTTATTAACACATCATTACTAGTAATAACCTCACCAACGCGTACACGGCTACGTAGCATTACACCTTGCAATTTTGTAAAGTTAGTAAAATAATCACCTCGCACGTTCGCTACATCAACTTCAGCAAAGCTTAACATCGAGTCTGTTAAGTTAGCTTTGCGTGGTAAATCAGTTCGTGCTACAACTACTTTTAAGTAATGGGCGATGTCTGCACTCAGGTAAATAAACCAGTCTTTATCTAAACAGCTCACTTTTAAGTTAACTCGCCCCCGCAACGCATTATTACCCTGCACTTCAACCACCAAAGGGCTGGCACAAGCAGCTAAACGCAGACGAGAATTCAAATTGGATAGTTTGGCTTCATAGCGACCTGGTTGTTGGCTCAGTTGCTGATCTACCCAGCGATATGCCTCTGCTTCTAACTGACTAATATCTTGCAATGCTTGTGCTGAGACTAAATGACTAATAACAAACATTAGCGCAGTTAAAATCAACCTAAACCTATATTTACTCAACATAACTCACAACTCTAACAAGGAAATTTAGAAATCTTTTGCTTAGCAGTTTATACTCAACCTTTAGTTAAATATCACGACTGGTGGAACTAGAAGATTATTTTATGACAAATTCTGCAGGCAAGTTAGCCGCACGCAATAAAATTGCCGGTGGTAATCGTATGGAGCTTTTGCTGTTTCGATTAAAAGGCAGACAGCTTTACGGTATTAATGTTTTTAAAGTTAAGGAAATAATTCCTTGCCCACGACTCACTAGCTTGCCGCATCATACAGCAGAAGTTAGAGGTGTGGCGCACGTCCGTGAAGGAACCATTTCTATCGTCGATTTAGGCATGGCAATTCGTCAACCACCGATGCAAAACCCACGTGAAAGCTTTGTTATCGTGACTGAATATAACCGTCGCACTCAAGGTTTTTTAGTGCGTGAAGTTGATCGGATTGTCAATATTGACTGGGAAGAAGTACATCCACCGCCCAAAGGTAGCGGTAAAAATAGTTTTTTAACGGCCATTACGCAAATGGATAATCAACTGATAGAAATCATTGATGTTGAAAAAATCATTGCCAGCGTTGACCCTTTTGCTCACAGTGTTTCTAGCGGTATTTTAACCGAAGAAATTAAAGCGGCGGCCAGCAAATTCCACATTTTATTAGTCGATGACTCTAGTGTAGCGCGTAATCAAGTAGAGCGTAATCTTTCAGAGACCGGCGTACAATTCACTAGCCTAACTAATGGTAAAGAAGCGTTAGATTACCTAAATAACTTGGCAGATGAAGGCATTAATATCTGCGATCAATTTTTAATGATTATTTCAGACATCGAAATGCCGGAGATGGATGGCTATACGCTAACGAATCGAATCAAACAAGATCCTCGCCTATCAAATTTAACTGTACTTTTGCATTCTTCTTTAAGCGGTATTTTTAACGAAGCAATGGTTAAAAAAGTAGGGGCTAACTTCTTTTTAGCAAAATATGATGCCGATGAACTTGCTAGAGTCGTTATTGGTGAAATAACTAAGGCTGCAGGACTTAAAGGGTGACTTAACAACCCCCTTTAGTGTAAGTTAGCTCGTTATTATATTTTATTCTTTGTAATGTTACCTGCTAGATGGTGGTGATGAATGTCAATCAGCAAGACGTTAGGTCCCCAAGAGTTTGAAGCGTTCCGCAACTTTTTACAAGATGCTTGCGGTATTCTGTTAGGTGACAACAAGCAATACTTAGTCACTAGCCGTTTGGGAAAAATAATAGCGCAACAAAAAATGGAAAGTCTTACCGACTTAATGCGAGAGATGCAGCGGAACCCTCGCTCAGGCCTAAAAGAAGCTGTTGTTGATGCAATGACAACCAACGAAACGTTATGGTTTCGTGATGTACACCCATTTAACATTCTAGAAAATAAAGTGTTGCCAGAAATAGCGCCTAAATTAGGTGCACAGCAATTAAAAATTTGGTCATCTGCCAGTTCTACAGGGCAAGAAGCTTACTCAATTTCTATGGTAATTGAAGAATTTCGTAGAAAGAATCCCTCGCTGTTGCGTGGTGGCGAAAAAATTATTGGCACCGACATTTCTGCTTCCGCTTTAGCAACAGCAAAGTCAGGTACTTACGAAATGCTGGCAATTGGGCGTGGCTTATCAAAAGACCGTCTAACCAAACACTTTACCCAAACAGGTGAGGGTCGCTGGAAGGTGAACCCTAACATTCAACGCCGTGCTGAGTTCAGAATGATTAACCTACTGCATAGCTACACCATGCTAGGTAAGTTTGATATTGTCTTTTGCCGTAACGTACTGATTTACTTCTCGGCTGACTTAAAAAAAGACATTCTAAGACGCATTCATGCCACCCTTAAACCAGGCGGTTACTTGTTCTTAGGCGCGTCTGAAGCCTTGTCTAATATGCCCGAATTATATGAAATGGTGCAGTGTAGACCCGGTATAATTTACCGAGCCAAGTAGTTGTTAAGTCAACATCATTAAACAACTTTACGAGGCGCTCTTAATAGAGCGCCTTTTCTATTTTTGATTGAACAGAAACTCAATACTATGCCCAATACCATACCTAGCACCTCTGCACTTTCAGCAACATCGCCTTTGAATCAATTTGTATTCCGCCAGCTTAATAACTGGCTAGACCAACCATTAAACTTAATTGCTGCACCCGCCGACCTTAATTGGCAAGAACTTGCCATTACTTTTGCCAATGCCAAGCAACCTTTACAAGTTTGGACGAATGATTGGCGTAGTTTTAATGCCGCCCAAACTGCTGGTATCAGCAGCTTTTTTACTGCCGGCCAAGCACCGACTAACCTAGCTGGCCGTAGCTTAATGTTTTGGCCCAAAGCCAAAGAAGAGGGCTATTGGTGGTTGCAACAGTTGGCTACTTTGCCGCATCAAGACGTATTATTAGCAGGCGAAAGTAACGGGGGCATTAATGCCCTAGCTAAACAGCTAAAAAATACAGGCGTTGCTGTCGGCAAGCTAGACACAGCAAGACGCTGCGCCTTGTATGCGTTAGATTCATTAGCACCCGCCAGCCAATTAATTACTGACAATGCGCCTCAGCAAACACAAGTACCTCAGCAAACACAAACAGGTCAGGGCGTACAAACCCAGTGGAGCGGCCCAGAAGACTTAACTTTAATTAGCCAGCCTGGGGTGTTTAGTCATGGTCGGGTTGATGAAGGATCAGCATTTTTTATTAAAACCTTAACGCAACAACCGCACATTAAAACGGGGCAGCTATTAGACATTGGGTGTGGTTGTGGTTTATTAGGTGCTTGGCTGATTAAAAAATACCCCAGTTTACAATTAACCGCAGCAGATGTTAGCGGTTTTGCACTGAATGCCACCCGTGCCACCCTAGGCATTAACCAGCTAAACGGTAAAGCCGTTGCAGCCGATATTTTTACAGGGCTAGCAGAACACGCCCCAGCGCAAGGTTTTGATTTAATTATCAGTAATCCACCTTTTCATACCGGCAAAGCCACTGACTACGAACTTGCTAGCCGCTTAATTAGCCAAGCACCTCAGTTTTTACGTAAAGGTGGCGAAATTTGGATTGTTGCTAATCGCTTTTTACCTTATGCAGACTTCCTACAACAGGCATTTCACAACGTTACATTAGTAGCAGAAACCGGAAAATTCCGTGTTTACAAGGCGATTAGAGGTTAACCATGAGCCAGCATAATGCGTCTAACCAGAGCGCAATTTCCCGTGATGCGATTTTTGCAACGCCTTTAGATAAACTGGCAAGTTTTTCGTTTGACGAACAGGTTGCCAGTGTTTTCCCCGATATGATTAAACGCTCGATTCCAGGTTATTCACACATTCTTGGCATGACTGGCGTTATGGCAAAACGTTATGTGCCTGAAGGTGGGCGCATTTATGATTTGGGTGCTTCGTTAGGAGCAACCACACTCAGTGTAGCGCAGCAGCTAAAGCACTTAAATGATGTAGCGTTTATTACCGTTGATACTTCAGCAGCAATGACGGAACGCTGTGCCGCTATTTTGGCAGAGAACTTACCGCAGCGGTCGATTACTAACTTGTGCGGTGATATTCGTAGCCTTGAATATCAGCCGTGTGATTTGATTTTACTAAACTTTACTTTACAATTTTTACCGCCCCAAGACCGCCAGCCCTTGCTAGATAAACTCTTTCAAGCTTTGCGAGCCGGTGGTGCTTTAGTGATGAGTGAAAAAGTTCACTTTCAAGATCCACGCCAAGCCCAGCTACTGTATGAACTGCACCACGACTTTAAACGCGCCAATGGTTATTCCGATATAGAAATTAGTCAAAAGCGCACCGCTTTAGAAGACGTGATGCTGACCGATACACCTGAAACACATCAACAGCGGCTATTAGATACAGGCTTTAGCTTCACTAGCCAATGGTTTCAGTACCTTAACTTTGCCTCTTTTCTAGCCATTAAAGGTGATTCTTAATGCGTGAACCTGATTTTTCTGATGTTTTTCAACAACTAGCACTGCATGGTCGTGAACGCGCTGGCTTACACACTTGGCTGGCAAAATTACCCGAACAACTGGCTGAAGGGTTAGATGCGAAACGCTTTCCCGAATTTGTAGGCTGGTGGAAGCGCATTGAAAAGCTACCAGAAGTGGTCAGCGCAGACCTTGATATTAATGCCTCAGCAGTGACTGCTGAAAATGCATACTTGGCAGATAATCAACCTTTAAGCGACAGCCAAAAACGGATGATTGCTGGTCTGCTGCAAGACTTAAAACCTTGGCGTAAAGGGCCATATCAGTTACAAGGTACTTACATAGATACCGAATGGCGTTCCGACTTTAAATGGGACAGGTTAGCGCCACATTTAAGTAATTTACGCGGGCGCAAAGTGCTAGATGTCGGCGGCGGTTCAGGTTATCACGCTTGGCGCATTGCTGGTGCAGGCGCAGAATTCACACTCTGTATCGACCCTTCGCCACGTTATTTTGCCCAGTTTGAAGCGGTGCGTAAACTAATGGGGCCTAAAAACCGGGCAACAGTGTATCACCTACCGCTAGGTATTGAAGCTGTACCTGTAGGCATAGAAGCGTTTGATACAGTGCTGTCGATGGGAGTTTTGTACCATCGCCGTTCACCGATTGACCATTTATACGAATTAAAAGATTGCCTGCGTTCAGGCGGTGAACTGGTATTAGAAACGCTGGTCATAGAAGGCGATGCAACAGCCTGCTTAATACCTGAAGACCGCTATGCCGCCATGAGTAACGTATGGTTTTTGCCCTCGGTAACACAGCTAGAGCTATGGTTAAAGCGTTGTGGCTTTACTAATATTCGCTGCGTAGACTTAAACCAAACCAGCGTAAAAGAACAACGGGCAACCAACTGGATGACCTTTATGTCGTTAAGTGACTTTTTAGACCCCAATGACAGCAACCTAACCCGCGAAGGCTATCCTGCACCGCTGCGAGCTATTTTAATAGCTGAGAAAGTTTAAGTTTAAAAAACTACTTAGAACTAAAAGAAATAACCTAACGACCTAAAATAGCTCTAAGGTTATAGATATAAACTATTTATCAGTAGATACTTTTTATCGTTAAAATAACTGATAATTTTACTGGGTAATAAACGGGTATTAAGGACATTATAATGAGCAAATTCTACCTTGAAGATGTAACTACGGTTCACCACTGGACAGATCATTTATTCAGTTTTACAACGACTAGAAACGATGGTTTGCGCTTTAAAAATGGGCAATTTGTGATGATTGGTTTAGAAGTGGATGGTCGCCCATTAATGCGTGCCTACAGCATTGCTAGCCCTAATCACGATGAAGAGTTAGGGTTTTTTAGCATTAAAGTACAAGATGGCCCATTAACTTCACGCCTCCAGCATTTAAAAGTAGGCGATAAACTAATGATTAGTAAAAAGCCAACAGGTACGCTGGTGTTAGATGATTTATTGCCGGGTAAAAACTTATACTTATTCAGCACTGGCACAGGTTTAGCACCTTTTATTAGTGTTATTCAAGATCCAGAAACTTATGAGCGTTTTGAAAAGGTGATTCTGCTGCACGGTGTGCGCTGGGAAAAAGACTTAGCTTATCGTGAGTTTATTACTCAGGATTTATTAACACATGAATACCTTGGTGAGCAGATTAAGCAGCAATTAATTTACTACCCTGCGGTTTCTCGTGATGATTTTATCAATAAAGGGCGTATCACTGACTTAGCTGTTAATGGCGAAATGTCTAAAACTATTGGCTTGCCACCACTTAACCCAGCCACTGACCGCGCTATGATTTGTGGCAGCCAAGAAATGCTAAAAGATGTTAGCAAAATGCTGGATGAGCTAGGTTTTAATGTGTCTCCAAAAGTAGGCGAACCCGCAGATTATGTGATTGAGCGGGCTTTTGTGAGCTGATTAGAAATAAAAAAAACTATCCTTGAAGTTTCTGTGCTGCTGCTCTAGCTTGACGTGCAGCAGCTTCAATGTAGTTTACAAGACTTTTGCGGGCTTGCTCATTCATTGGCTGAAACCTAGCCGCTAAACGCACTATATCAGTTCTTGATGGGTGCAAAGGGTCAGCTTCTAAACGAATAATTTGGCAAGGCAGTACAAAGGACTCATTACTACTTGGTAAGTCAATTTTTGCTTGGAAAGCATCAAAAACTGTCGTAGTTCTAATCAACTCATGCTGCACTAGCATAAGTAACCCCGATAAAGAAATATCAACTAAATCAGCTTCAACTTCCTGTAAAGAACCAATAGTAAGCCAAGTTTTTTGTTCTGTCGCGGCCCGAGTACGTTCGGCATTACGGCGCTCCATACGACCTTGTGCTAGAAAAACTTTCTCGACCAACTTTTTAGCCGTAAAAGGTTTAACAATAAAGGAAGTAACCCCCAGCTGCACCGCCGTTACCAAAGAATCACGATCGCCTTTGGAGGTAATCATAATAAAAGGTAAATGCGCTGTATCAGGATTATTTCTTATTTCTACAAGCAGCTCATCACCAGCCATATTGGGCATTTCCCAATCACAGAAAATCCAATCAACATCAGGACGCTGCCTTAATTTACGTAAAGCATCCTGCCCATCAGATGCCTCAACAATGTCTTTACAATAAAGGTGGTCGCGCAGTACATTAATGATTGCCGACCGAGCCGTTGATGAATCGTCAACCACTAGAACTACATCTTTTTCTAGCATTTCCTTTTTCCAAGTTGAAGAGCACAATATCAGATTGACTATTAAATAGAGTTAAGGCGTATGATAACATCAAATTACGCTAAAAAGAGCCTGTACTTAACCCAATTTAAAGCCGCTTACCAAGGCTTCTAGGTGGTTTGCTAGTTTAACTAAATCAACACTGACTTCTGAAGATCTAACTGCGTTGGAAGACGTTTGCTGCGCAATGTTACCAACGTGAGTCACCTGTGCATTAACTCTGGCAGCAACCACTTGCTGCTCTTCTGAAGCATTAGCCATTTCATAGTTTAATTGATTGATATGCGTTATTGAATCGGCAATATGGCTTAACGATTCACCCACCAACTCAACATCGGCAACGCTTTTTTGCGAACCTAATCTAGCGGTCTCCATCATGGTAACAGCGCCTTTGGCTTCTTCTTGCAAACGATCAATGGTACGGCGCACTTCTTGAGTCGCATCATGGGTACGATTAGCTAAAGAGCGCACTTCATCGGCGACAACAGCAAAACCTCGACCACGTTCACCTGCTCTAGCCGCTTCAATGGCTGCATTCAATGCTAGCAAGTTGGTTTGTTCAGCGATGGCAGTAATAATTTCTAATACCTGCTCCACATCATCACTGTATTCATCTAAAGCTTGAATGACTTTGGATGCTTCTTTTAAATGCTGAGTTAATTGATGAATACTGCGGATGCTTTCGGAGGTTAACTCATGGCTAGAAACGGCTTCACGATCCGCATTCATTGAAGCCTGTGCGGTACGCTGGGCGTGTTCACGAGAAACATGGGCACTGGCTTGCATTTGTTCCATAGAACTGGCCATTTGCTCGACTTCTGCGTGCTGTAAATTAACCGCGTGTACCGTTTCATCAGCCACTGTAGCTATGGTGTGTGCTGACAATTTCAAAGTACGTGTGGTGCTAGCCACTTGACCAAGACTGTCAGCAAAGCGTGCCAACATTTTATTAAATGCTTTAGATAATTCACCAATTTCATCAGAGGAACGCACGGTGTGTACACGAATGGTTAAGTCAGATTCATTTTCGGCTTTTTGTATTGCACTACGCAAGTAGCGTAATGGACGCAGAATAATACGATACAACACAAAAGAAATTAACAATAAACCACCCACAAATAGCAGCGCTTGCACACCACCCAGCTTTAGCAAATTCATATTGATTTGCTGATCTAATTCATCCAATGAATAACTAAGGCGAATTGCCCCCAGTTGCTGACCTTCTGAACCAACATGGCAGCTAGTACAGTCAGTACCACGATAGTTGGTTTCACTCATAACAGGACGTAAAACAGTTAACACACGTCCATTAGCTGTATTACGAATAATATTAATCGCTTCGCCCTGCAAAGCACGCTGATCGAGCGCATCAGTGGGTTGGTCTACATCAGCACCAGGACCAAATAAATCTAATACTGGCTGAGCACGCAACACCTTGGCTTCGGTAATACCACGCTGACTTAATACCTTTTCACGATGAACTTCACGAAACTGCGCTAAAGTACCCGTTAGCATCATAATGTTTAAAGTATCTAGGTAACTATCCGTTGCATCTTTAATATTTTGCAGCATGGCTTCCTCCACCATGGCGCGTTCGCTGCGAATAGTGAACAACATAGAAGCCACCATAATCACCAATAATACCGCCAACAATACGGTATTGACCTTGGTTTGAATGGATGTATTAGCAAACCATTTATTCATTTGGTTCTCCAGCAATCTTGGCTTACACCAGACGCAACATAAAGGCTGCATAATCCCTTATGGCAAATTGAGAATCCTTGTATAAAACTAAGGTTAGCTATTTAAATACCCAAATTTTAAACAGCTAACCTTGGCTTAGTATAATGCTTTAAAAATTGACTTAATTATAAATTTAATTGATTCGCTACAAAATCAGCGTCTTTATCGCCACGCCCAGAAAGATTAATGAGTACGTTAGTGCCGGTGCCTAAGTTTTTAGCTTCACGCATCACCCAAGCAATGGCGTGTGCAGACTCTAACGCAGGAATAATGCCTTCTAAACGTGATAGCTGCATAAAAGCATCTAAGCAAGCCGTATCATCAATCGCATAATACTCCGCACGACCTAAGTCTTTTAAATAGCTATGGTGTGGACCAACCGCTGGATAATCTAAACCAGAAGCAATTGAGTAAACCGGATCAGGCTGCCCCTCAGCATCTTGTAGCATATATGAATGAAAGCCATGCATCGTACCCGGTGTGCCATAAGTTAAGGTTGCAGCGTGTTCACCTTTACCCAAACCCCGACCACAAGGCTCAATGCCAACTAACTTAACGGTCGTGTCATCCATAAACCCAGAAAAAATTCCCATCGCATTAGAACCACCCCCGACACAAGCCACTACGTAATCGGGTAGTTTGCCGGTCATTGCTGGGAACTGCTCCCGTGCTTCTTTTCCGACAATGGATTGAAAATCACGCACCATCATAGGAAAAGGATGTGGGCCAACGACTGAACCTATGGCATAAAAGAAATTATCAGGGTCTTTAAGGTATTCGTCAAAAGCACTGTCTACAGCATCTTTTAACGTTTTAGTGCCAGACTGAACCGCAACCAGTTTAGCACCTAAAATTTTCATTTTGGTGACATTAGGGTGCTCTTTAACAATATCAACAGCACCCATATGAATCTCACAAGGCAAACCGATTAGAGCACAAGCAGTCGCCATAGCAACACCATGCTGACCAGCACCCGTTTCAGCAATAATTTTAGTTTTACCCATGTGTTTAGCCAATAAAGCTTCACCCAACGCATGGTTAATTTTATGAGCACCAGTATGATTAAGGTCTTCACGTTTAAAATAAATATTGGCACCACCGCAAGCAGCGGTTAAGCGCTTAGCGAAATAAATGGGGCTTGGGCGACCCACATAATGCTGATAAAGGTCTTTTAATTCATTTTGATAATCAACTGTTTCACGAATTTGTAAGTAAGCAGCGGCTATTTCATCCATAACTACTTTAAGGTGAGGTGGCACTAATTGACCGCCATAAGGGCCAAAATAACCTTCAGCATTGGGAAGCATATGAGCACTGGGGAGTTTTTTTGAGTTTTCATTGGTTGGTGTCATCTTTGCTAACGCCTTGATCTTGATTAAAATTAAAGAAAATAACACTACTACTCTAACTCATAGATGTCACGCCGCAAAACACCATTAGCAGCAGCTTTCTTATCAATGGGCTGGATAGCAGAAAAAAAGTATCTAATGTACAATATAAGCATAAACTTATATTGCTAACAGCCTAGAAAAGAATAAAAAGAGGTACTCAATGACTGACTTACAACAAACCACAACTAACTTACCTGAATTACTTGCCAGTAAAGTCGAAACACTTTGGGCTTTTTGGAAAGTAGCCACAGCAGATGGTTGGTATTTATACGCAGAACAAGGTGATGAAGTGCTTCATCTAGGCGCGTTTAATAACCTTGGTCATTTAGCAGTGCAACAGGTGCGCTTTTTAGAAGACAGAAAAATTACTGTGATGATGCCACTTAGCACAGCAGTTTTTCATGCTTGGCTAGCAGCACCCACCCAACACCCAGCGCCACGTTTTATTGGTCAGCTAGGCAGTCATTGGAGTGGTTATGGTGTAAAACCTTTAGAAGAAAACAACAACCAAGTTGAGGTCATTTATGCTGCTGATTTACGCCACGAATGGATGGGGGTATTCAGTGAACATGAGGCATTTGCTATTATCGAGCAGCATTACGACCGTCGCCGTAACCGCTGCTTAATTTGCTAAACAACATTAGCTTTTAGTGCTAAGCACTATTCTTCATAAATAAGTCCAGCACTTCGGTACTGCGCCAAGCTTTCTGGGGCAAGGTCATCAAAGCGCGTATAACGACCAGTAAACAAGAGGTGAATACTACCAATTGGGCCATTACGTTGCTTACCGATAATAATTTCTGCTAACCCTTTATTGCCTTCTTTATCGGGGTTATATACTTCATCACGGTAAACAAAAGCGATTAAGTCAGCATCCTGCTCAATCGCGCCCGATTCACGTAAATCTGACATGATCGGGCGTTTATTAGTACGTTGCTCCAAACCACGGTTAAGCTGAGAAAGCGCAACAACTGGGCAATTAAATTCTTTTGCCAACGCTTTTAACGAACGCGAAATTTCAGAAATTTCAGCCGTACGGTTTTCACTGTTACCTGCTACACGCATTAGCTGTAAATAGTCGACCATAATCACTGAAATCCCACCTTCATCACGTGCAATACGGCGCGTTCGAGTACGTAAATCATTGGGTGAAAGACCTGGTGTATCATCAATGTACAGTTTTTTTTCTTTTAGAATAGCCAACGTTGAACTGATTCTGTCCCAATCTTGATCGAGTAATTGCCCTGTACGCACTTTGGTTTGATCAATACGACCCAACGAAGAAAATACTCGCATTAATAACTGCTCAGCAGGCATTTCCATTGAAAAAACGACGGCTGCTTTATCGGAATGCAAAATGGCATTTTCAACCAAATTCATCGCAAAAGTCGTTTTACCCATCGAAGGACGGCCCGCAATAATTACCAAGTCAGAAGGTTGTAAACCTTGAGTCATTTTATCAAGGTCTTTAAAGCCTGTCGTTAAACCAGTAATTCCATTTTGACTTAAATCCAAGGATTCCAGTTTTTCTAACAGCGCACCAGCCACGTCAGTAATCAACCTTGGACCACCAAATTTAGGGCGCTCTTCAGCAATGGTAAACACTTCCCGTTCGGCCTCGTTCAGCAGCTCGTCAGAAGTACGTCCTTCAGGGTTATAAGCCGAATCTGCAATGCGTCTAGCTGCTTGAATTAATTTACGGCGCACCGAGCGTTCACGCACAATTTGGGCATAGGCTAAAATATTGCTGGTTGATGGCGTATTACGTGCTAACTCAATTAAATAAGTATCGCCCCCGGCGGCTTCAAGCTGGTTACGCGTTTTTAATTCAGCCGACAAAATAAGCGGGTCAAAAGGTGAGTTACGCCGCGTTAAATCTTGCATCACAATAAAAATATGCCGATGCTCACCACGATAAAAATCAATATCCGCCAACTGCTCTGTCACAGCATCCATCGCAGCATTATCAATCATTAAACCACCTAGCACTGATTGCTCAGCTTCTATCGAATAAGGTGGCAGCTTGATCTCTGCGGCTTCTTTATCATCGTTATAACGTGCATTGTCCATTGTTCAACTCACCTTAAATAAAAAAAGCCTTAAATGAGAAAGTTCTAAATAAAAAAAGGCACAGGGTTTATGGCCCAATGCCTTTTTCTTAAACCCGAATCAGCCAATTAACTGGATCGGTTAGTGTACTCAGAATCTTTTATTCTGCAATCACGGCTTATTCAGCAACGATAGTCACACGTAACAAGCTTTCAACTTCAGCGTGCAGGTGAACAACAATGTCAAATTCGCCCACGTTGCGTAGTGGACCTTCGGGTAAACGCACTTGGCTCTTGCTTAACTCAACACCAGCAGCCGTTGCTGCTTCAGCAAGATCACGACCACCGATAGAACCAAATAACTTACCTTCATCGCCCGCTTTAGAAGCGATAACTACACGCTCTAAACCTTCAAGCTTAGCAGCAACAGCTTGTGCAGTAGCTAGACGCTCGGCAGCAGCAGCTTCTAATTCAGCTAGGCGCTCTTGAAAAACTTCACGGTTAGCAACCGTTGCAGGAACTGCTTTGCCTTGTGGAATTAAAAAGTTACGACCATAACCACTTTTAACCGTTACTTCTTCGCCTAGTGCACCTAGTTTGTTAATTTTTTCTAATAAAATAACTTGCATTTCAATATCCTCAAGACGTTAGGCCTCGCCATCATCATCGTCCTTTTTTAACGAAGGAGGAGTCGATGGTGGAGGAGCCAGTCGATGACGAATGTCTATCAAACTGTCCGCCAGGGCAATAAGAACGAGCAATAAGCTCATGTATGGCTGAGCAAGAAACAACAACACATACAACAGGCCCAACCAAAAGCTGTTGTACTTTTTAATCGCAAACACGCCATGCACTAAAGCAATACCAGCAATTAAATGCGGCACCAATAGCACAGGTACTGCCGATAAAAGCCATGTTTGACCGCTAGCAACCAGTATTAATACTAAGGGCAAACAAACAGATGACCAAAGAGGCAGGCGTATGGCATGGAATTCAAACTGAAAACCACCAGGATTATACAGCACTGACTGCCACCAACGCGCTAACAACAAACTGGCAATCAGCATAAGCAACTGCACAGCAGTAATAACACCGTTGAATAGCCAACCTAAAGTAATCGCTAATTGCTGCTGATCGAAAGTATTTAAATCATAACGTTCAACTAAGTCGACTTGATCCAACAGCACGCCAATAATTTGTGTTTGCAAATCATCGTCAAGCCATTTAACCGTAATAGCCACTAATGCAGCAGCTAAAGTACCCACCAGTAATGCACGACCCCAACCTTGATTATTACGCAAAATTTCAGCAAGTACTGCTGCGCCAATAACAGCCAAAAGCACATCAGGACTAGAAGCAGATAACCAGTAATAAACACCGGGTATTGCTGCGGCCAATAAAACTTTTGCACCTTGAGCAGGCCCCATCCGCAACCAAACTAGCGCAACGATAGCACTGCTAAATAAAGAAAGAACGGGGATCAAGGCAGTTACCGCAGCCGCGCCAATGGCACGACTGGGATTTTTCATAACAAACTCAGCTAAAAAACGCATAAATTTTAGGCCACAGTTCAGCCCAAATTATTATTCGTGGCTGTCAGAGTAAGGTAGCAAAGCGAGAAAACGTGCACGCTTGATTGCTGAAGAAAGCTGACGCTGATACTTAGCTTTAGTACCTGTAATACGGCTAGGTACAATTTTACCAGTTTCAGTGACATAACCTTTTAGAAGGTCAATATCTTTGTAGTCGATTTGCTTAATGCCTTCAGCAGTGAAACGGCAAAACTTACGGCGACGGAAAAAACGAGCCATGGTGATTCTCCTGATTAAGTGGTTTATTCGTTATCTTCAGAATCGTCATCAGACGAATCATTGTGATCATCGTCATTGCTCTCGTGACGGTCATCACCACGACGTCGATCTTCACGGGACTCAGAAGCCTTCATAGGCGAAGGTTCAGTTACCGCTTCATTGGTGCGAATAACCAGGTTACGGATCACAGCATCGTTGTAACGGAACACGTCTTCTAATTCGTTCATAACAGATTCAGGGCACTCAATGTTCATTAGAACATAGTGTGCTTTAGTAACCTTGTTAATTGGGTAAGCAAGGTGACGACGACCCCAATCTTCCATGCGATGTACAGCACCTTGAGCTTCAGTAATCAAAGTAGTGTAGCGCTCAACCATAGCGGGAACTTGTTCGCTTTGGTCAGGATGAACCATAAAAATTACTTCATAATGACGCATAAATGCTCCTTACGGATTAATAGCTTTTTGTACCAATTTTACTAAGGGAATGAATAACAAAAAGCAAGGAGGAAACTTCAATACCCAGCGGCTAAACTATAGCCGCTGCCATTTAAGTGAATTTCCGACCACTTAAACAAGCGCGAGATTTTAACCCCTCGCCATACCAAGCGCAAGCCTTTAAAAAACAGCGCTTGCAAAACAGCTTAAAGCCGCTGCCGCACAGCTTCGTATAAAGCAACACCCGATGCAACGGATACGTTCAAGCTAGAAACTTCACCAGCCATTGGTAATTTAACCAGCTCGTTACACACTTCGCGGGTTAAGCGGCGCATTCCACGGCCTTCTGCACCCATCACCAAAGCGACTGAACGGGTTAAGTCGGTTTGATAAATGAGCTGTTCTGCTTCACCAGCCGTACCAATGATCCACACACCATAATCTGCCAAGCTACGCAAAGTTCTGGCAAGATTAGTCACTTGAATAAGCGGTAGCGTTTCAGTTGCACCACAAGCCACTTTTCTAACGGTCGCGTTTAACCCTGCTGATTTATCTTTGGGTACGATCACTGCAGCAGCGCCAGCCGCTTCAGCGCTACGCATACACGCGCCTAGGTTATGCGGATCAGTCACACCATCTAACACCAGCAACAAAGGCGGTGTTGTAGATTCAACAAGCAGGCGTTCTAAATCAGATTCACCACCGGCTTGTCGTGGCTGTACCCAAGCAATAATGCCTTGGTGAACACCACCACCGGCTTCTTTATCAAGGGTTTCACGCGGCTGAATTTCAATTTTCACACCTGCAGCATGAGCCGTTTCAAGCAAGCCTTGCATCCTTGTATCATCACGCCCTTGCTGCGCCCAAAGGTAAGCAATATGACGTACACGGTATTTAATTAAACTTTCAACAGCATGAAAGCCAAATACAGCAGCAAGGCTTTGAGTTACTTCAATTTTGGGTCTACGTGGTTTTTTATTCACAGTATTTTTTTAGCCTTCAGTTTTTCACGTTCTTTTTTACCGGGACGACTGGCGCTTTTTTTCTTTTTCTTCTTCTTAGCTTTATCTTTTTTTGCAGCCTTGTCTTTTTTAACGTCCTTGTTAATCGGTTGATTCGCAGGGTTACTAATTAATGCGTCAACTTTTTTCTTTTTACGCGCTTTTTTAGTAGGTTTGCTTGGGTTATCAATGGCATCGCTTAAATCAAAATCTATCTTACGGTCTTCTAAATTAACGCGCGAAACAATGATTTCTACATCATCACCTAAACGGTAACTTTTGCCACCACGCTCACCGATTAAGCGCTGCTTTTCTGGTTCGAAACGGTAATAATCACCGGGCAACGCGCTAATATGCACCAAGCCTTCCACGAAATAATCGTGCAGCTCAATAAACAAACCAAAGCCTACAACCGAACTAATACGCCCCATAAAAACTTCGCCAACATGAGTCAGCATAAATTCACATTTTAACCAATCGGTCACATCACGCACTGCTTCATCGGCACGGCGTTCAGCCATAGAGCAATGCTCACCAAGCTCGATCATTTGCTGCGGTGAATAAGGCGACCACTTATCTACTTTATCAACCGGCGCGTATTCAACCCTTTGCACATTGGTGGTTTCTGTACTGCTGCGAATTAAACCCCGAATAGCGCGGTGAACTAACAAGTCAGGATAACGACGAATCGGTGAAGTAAAGTGAGCATAGGCGGTATAAGCCAAACCGAAGTGCCCTTCATTCACTGGCGTGTAAACTGCTTGACGCATAGAACGCAGCATCATGGTTTGAATAATTTCAGCATCAGGACGATTACGGATTTTACTAAACACACCTTGGTAATCCATAGGCGTAGGTTTATCGCCACCTTCTAACACAATGCCTAGCTCTGACAAAAATGCCCGCAGCGTTTCTAAGCGCTCGGCTTTAGGGCGCTCATGCACACGGTACAAACCAGCTAACTTATACTTGTCCAGAAAACGTGCCGTGGCGACGTTAGCACACAGCATACATTCTTCAATAATTTTGTGAGCATCATTGCGCGTAACCGGCACAATTTTTTCAATCTTTTTATCGCTACCAAAAACAATGCGTGTCTCACGGGTTTCAAAATCAATCGCACCCCGCGCTTCACGCGCTTGGCGCAAGGTCTGATACACACCGTGCAAATGCTGCAACGGACTGGTTAGCTGTGGGTACTGTTCACGTATTAGTTCTGCCGTAATGCTGTCTGGCTCGCTAATTAGCGCACCTACTTGCGTATAGGTTAGGCGTGCTTTTGAATTCATAACCCCTTCGTAAAACTTGTAGCGTGTTAACGCACCCGCTTTACTGATGCTCATTTCGCAAACCATGCACAAGCGATCAACATTTGGGTTAAGTGAACATAAGCCATTAGATAAGGCTTCTGGCAACATAGGAATGGTACGACCGGGGAAATATACTGACGTTGCACGCGTCATGGCTTCTTGGTCAAGTGGTGAATCCACGCCAACGTAGTGTGAAACATCCGCAATGGCGACCCATAACTTCCAACTACCCGATGCTGTTTTCTCACAATAGACCGCATCGTCAAAGTCTTTAGCATCTTCACCATCAATAGTAACCAGTGGTAAATGACGTAAATCGACCCGCTGCAACTTATCCTTTTCATTAACTTGACTGCCAAATTTATTGGCTTGTTCGAGTACCGCTGCACTCCATTCAAAAGGCAAATTATAACTACGCAGCGCCACCTCAATTTCCATACCTGCTGCCATAAAATCACCTAAGACTTCCGTGATTTTACCAACGACCATACGGCGATGCCCTGGGTGCTCAATAATTTCAACTTGAACAATCTCACCTTCACGCGCTCCGCCTAACTCGTCGGGCGGAATTAAAACTTCATGGTGTAACGACGTATTTTCTGGGACGACCACAGCAAAACCGCCTGGCTGAAACTTTAAACGCCCAACCAAGTGAGTCACGCCACGCTCTAACACTTCAACAACGGCACCTTCACGGCGACCACGTTGATCTGTACCCATTTCACGCACCAAAATTATGTCACCATCCCAAACTTTAGCCAGTTGGCGGTTGTGTAGATAAAGATCATCACCACCACCTTCAGGGATTAAAAAGCCATAACCGTCGCGGTGCGCTTGTACACGACCTTTAATTAAATCTAGCTTGTCGATCAAAGCATAAGCACGTCGACGATTAATCAGTAACTGGCTTGATCGTTCCATAGCGATTAATCGCCGTCTTAATGCTTCAATGGAAGTCTCATCAGTCATGCCATAAGCTTTACATAACTGCTCATGCGTCATAGGACGACCGGCTTCTTTTAAGCAATCAATAATGTATTCACGACTAGGCACAGGGTGTTCATAAGTGCTGGCTTCGCGGTCAGCATAGGGATCTTTATCTAGCGGCCAAGTGGCTTTCATCGGAATTAACCCTTCTATTTATGTCGTTACAAAAATGTTTGTTAAGAGTTTAACACCTTTCCACTGAGTCCTGTTTAGTGAATAGTTTTGTTTTCAGTGCTATCAACAAGCGTCTAATTTCTTCTTGAATCATTAAAAGTGAAGGAGTCAGTAGTAAGGTAATAACGGTGGCAAATAAAATACCGTAACCCAAGGCAGCAGCAGCAGGAATCAAAAATTGTGCTTGCCGTGATGTTTCACTTAATAAAGGGGCTAAACCTGCAAAAGTGGTTATGGAGGTTAATAAAACCGCACGTAATCGGCTAGTACAAGATTCAATAATGGCATCAGTTACGCCCATGCCTGTTTTACGTAAATCATTGTAGGTTGAAACCAATAATAAACTGTCGTTAATAACCACACCACTTAAAGCGATAACCCCAAATAGTGAAAGCACGCTAATGGTTAAATCATTGAGCCAATGTCCAAGAATTGCACCCACAATACCAAAGGGAATAGCAGTCATAATTAATAAGGGCTGAATATAAGAGCGCAGTGGAATAGCCAGTAGTGCATAGATAGCAAGCATAGCAACAAAAAACATTTGTGCCATCGAGTTGGTTGTTTCGGCTTGCTGTTCTGCTTCACCACCAAAATAAATCGTTAAATCTGGGTAGATTTTTAATAAATCGGAGACCACAGTTGCTTTTAAATGGTCGACTAATTCATTAGCGGCAATCACTTCTTTGTCGACTATTCCAGTCACATAAATAGCACGTAACCCATCAATTCGGGTGATGTCTGTTTGGGCATATTCTGGAATGATTTTTGCCACTGCACTCATTGGCAATACGGTATTTTGAGGTGTGCGTATTTTAGCCTGCAAAATATCTGCTTGTGTTTGGCGCTGATCTTTTGGGTAGCTAACTTTAACTGTTACTTCATCTTTATTACGCTGAAATTTTTGCACGCTGCTGCCGCCAAAGGCTTGAAAAATTTGTTTGGAAAGCGCAGCAGTATCCATACCTAAAGCACGGCCTTGTTCGGTTAGTTCAAAGCGTAATTGCGGTTCGCCGGGGCTAAGGTTGTCATCAATACCGCTGACACCTGGCATTTGCTTTAGTGCTGCTTTAAATGCCAAGCCAGCAGCAACCACTGAATCATCATCCCAAGCTTTAAGCTCAACATTTAGGTTATCAACCATTTCTCGGCTGGAGCGAATACTTAGCTGGCGTACACCTTCGGGTGACCCACTTAGCACTTTCCAACGCCTAACAAATTCTGGGGCGGTGTAAGTGCCATCGGTGTGCAGTTGAATAGTAATGCTGCCACTTAAATCATTGGATGACGAGAGTAATAAACTTTTTATATTGCTATCTGCACCCTGACTTAATTCACGGTCTGTCTGTAATGCCATCGCTTCTAGCTGCAATAGGTTTTGGTGTGTTTGCCCAAAACTGGCATCTTTTTGCATATTAATCCGTGCGGATACAACATCGCCCGGAATACTGGGGAAAAAGGAAATACGCACAGCACCCGTCATTGGCATACCCATCACCAAAATCATTAAGGCAACAAAGCCCAGCACCACCGCATAACGAAATGCCAGCGCTTTTTTAATCGCTGGTCGGTAGATATGTTGATTAAAACCTTGCAGTGCGTTATCGGCTTTTGCCTGAATATTTATCCAAATAAAGCGCCACCCCGTTCCTGTTTTACGGCGTGTATTAAGGTGCGCTAAATGCGCGGGCAGAATGAGTTTAGATTCCACCACTGAAAGCAAAAGGCAGATAGTCACAACCGTACCAAACTGAGCATAAATCTGCCCCATTCGCCCTTCAATGTTGGAAAGGGCAGTGAAGGTTGCAACGGTGGTTAACACGCCAAACAGGGTTGGAATTGCCACCTTGGTTGTGCCTCTTACGGTATTTGCCAGTGTATCGCCATGCCTTCGGCGGGTTTCATAAACACTTTCACCAATCACCACGGCATCATCCACTACTATCCCTAGCGCCATAATAAAACCAAAGGTGGTCATCTGGTTTAAAGTCAGCCCAGTAAAGCTATCGGTCATAAAAAACAAGGTGCCAAAAAATATAAATGGCAAGCCTGCCGCAACCCAAAAAGCCACCCGTATATTTAAAAAGAGCGCCAGAATAAAAAACACCATTGCGATACCGCTCATGGCATTGGATGTTAAAAGCGACAAACGTTCTTTAATAAGCAAGCTTTTGTCATACCAAGTTTCTAAATGAACATTGGCGGGCAATAAGCCACTGGCTTGCCATTCATCGGCCACTTGTTGCGCTTGCTCAACAATACGGCTGACATCGCCGTATTCATCCATCAGCACTTGTATGCCTAGGCTGTTTTGTTGGTTATAGCGCGTTAACACAGCGCTATCGTCATCAAAGGTATTTTTAATGCTGGCAAGATGACCCAAGCGAATCACGGCACCATCAGCAGTAGTCAGTAGCGGAATTTTTGCAAAATCAGCCACGCTATAGGCTTGATTAGCAACCGATAATCGCATGACTTTTTGATCGTTACGCAAGCTGGTGCTGAGCGGCGATGAAGATTCTGCATTAATGGCGTTGGCAATATCAGTCATGGTTAAGCCATAAGCTTGCAGCGTGACTTCTTCTACTTCCACACTGAGTAGAATGTCTTCTTTTCCGCTAATGGTTAGGTCACTAATAGCATCTTTAGCCAATAAATCGACTTTAATTCGTTCTGCCAATGCCTGCATCGTTGCAGATTCAGCATCGCCATACAGCTGCACCCAAATGGCATGATCTTGACGGCGGGCTTTGGTAATAACGGGTTTTTCAGCTTCTGATGGGAAATTATTAATCGCATCAATTTCGGTTTTAATATCGGTAAACAGCACGTCTAAATCGTAATTACTTTCTTTTTCAACGCTAACAGAGCTGCCATTTTTGTTAGACGTTGAAGTCATGCGCTGAATGCCGGGCAAAGCTTCTAGGGCTTCTTCAATTTTTAAAGCAATGCCTTCTTCTGCCATGCTGGGCGTGCCGCCATCATAAATTACCGAAATACGAATGGTGTTAGGTTCAAGGCTAGGAAAACCTTCTTGCCGCAGTTTACTGAAGGATAGAACACCTAAAATAATAACGGTAATTAATAGCAGGTTGGCAGCAACTGAGTTAGCAGCGAACCAGCCAATAATTCCACCGCCCGTTAGCGGCTCTGTTGGTTTATTCTGGCTACTCATAACGCTGTCTCCGCAGAAGCATCGTCTTTAATCGCGCCTTCTTTAATTGCCGTCACTCGCATACCTACAAGGTAAGTATTTAAAGGGCGAATAACGACATCAGCAGAAGTTTCACCTTCAGGCGGTTGCACATAACTAAATTGATTAGCACTAAAAAGCACCTTGGCAGGCACTTCTTTTAATACTTGTTTGTTATCAACCAGCCAAAGGGTGTTGTTTTGTGAAATGGCTGAAGCGGGCACTTTCCATAATCCAGTGAGTGTTTTACCTTCAATTTTTGCCTTAACAAAAGTACCGGGGTAAAGCGGCTGCGGTTGGTTAAGTGGATTATCCACCACCACAATAATTGAGCGCTGGCGGCTGCTGGTATCAATATGGCTGGTTGTGCGTTCTACCCTTGCTTGCCACTGTTGGTTGTTTTCTTGGCTAGAAAGTGTCACCAACCAAGGTTTAGTGTTCAGTGATTCTAGGTTGGGTAATAAACGCCACTCATTGGCAGATAAAGGAATAGCAATTTCTAGTTTGTCTTTGCTGTAGAGGGTGGCAATTTCTGCACCTTGTTGCACATAGCTACCCAGCTGGACATTGCGATTAACGATGATTGCATCAAAGGGTGCGCGTACTTGTGTTTTTTCTAAATCTTGTTGTGCAACCTGCACTTGGCTTATTGCCTGTTCAACTTTTGTTTGTGCTGCTATTAGGTAAGGTTCGCGCAAGACAAGTGCTGAGTCGGGTGTGCCTTCAAAGCCGGATTGTCCCCATTCTAGTTTTGCTTGGGCAACCTGATTTTCTTCTTCTAATAGGACAAGCTTGGCTTCAGCTAAATTGACCTTGGCGGTTGCTAAGGCTTGTTGGTAATTGGTTGCGTCTACTTTGGCTAACAGGGCTTGATTCTCAACCGAAAAACCCGAAGCAAATTGATCGGATAATTGGATTATTTTGCCACTAACCTCAGCTACCAGCGTGAGCTGAAATTTAGATTGTGCTTCACCAAACCCAGTAACACTGGCTTGATAGTTGTCTGCCTCAACAGACCAAACTCCTACTTCAGGGTAAACAACTTTAGCGGGCTTAGTGTTTTTAGGTACTAGGTTGCGATTAGCTGAGGCAAACTTATTGTAAGTAATAGCCAAAGGAATCATAGCCAAAACAAGGGCGGTAATAATGAGTGTTTTAAGCGTTTTATTCATGATTTAACACCGAGTCCTAGCGCTAGCCCAAGATCAATACGATTGGCCAAACGGTTGTAAGTGAGTTGCGTTAGTTGGGTTTGCAGATCAAAGGTTTTCTGTTGCACGCTAATTAAATCAAGCGTAGTTAAAAGCCCTAACCGATATTTAGCTTGGTAATGGCTGGCACTACGTTCTGCGCTGATTAATGCGTTTTGTAAGTGGTGTTGCTGGCGTTCAAGGGATTGCTCTTTGCCAAGGGCATTATTGACTTCAGTAATGGCGGTTAATAGCGTGTCTTGAAACGCTAAGTAAGCTTGTTCGGTGGTTAGTTCGGCAATTTCAGCCTGAGCACGTAGCTTGCCGCCTTGAAATAAAGGCGCGGTTAATTGACCTAATAAACTCCAAACTGGACTGGTAAAAAGTGCTTCACTGGGCGAGCTGCCAAAATCACTTAATGCCGCAGATAAACTAATCGAAGGCAGCATATCTTTATAAGCAATTTGGGTTTTATATTGGTTGGCTTTTAAGTTGTAATAGGCTTGTTGTAAATCTGGCCTTTGTGACAAATTTTGTTCAGGAAGACTAGCAAGCACTTGCATAACATCGGGAAATTCTTCAATTGAAGGCAAGGGTTGCTGGGAAGCTTGTAGCCCTAAAAGTTGACGCAAACTTCTTTCTGACCTTTTTAGGTTTTCTTGGTATTCAACCAAATTGGCACGCGTGCTGGCGCTAGTGCTACGCGCATCATCTAACTCTTTAATACTGCCCAAGCCAGCAAGGTAACGCTGAGTAATTAAATGCTCGCTATTTTCCAAAATAGCTAGGCGTTGGTATTCAACAGCAAGGAGTTGCTTGTCACGAATAAGGGTTAACCAGCTTCGCATTACATTAGCGGCTAGCACGGCACGGGCGCTCGTATAAAAACTTTCTGAATGCGCTAACTCCATTTCTGAGGCTTTAACTTGATCGGTTAGTTTTTGCCAAATATCCAATTCCCAGCTGACCGTTAAATCCGCTTTATACGCTGTATCTTGATCTTGTTCACGACTACTACTAAACCCAGCGTTAAGGGTTGGTAGTCTGGCTGCTGAACTGATGTTGCCTTGTGCGTAGGCGATTTTTAATGCTAAGGATGTTTGCTGTAGCCCTGGGTTGTTTTTTAAAGCCAGCGTGATTAATTCATCAAGCTTAGGTTCTTGAATAAGGTCGTTAAGGTAACTGGGTTGTTCACCCTTAGCCTGACTATAATCCCATTGCGTTGTTGCTGTTAAGGCTTTATCAGCAGCTGACGTATAGTCCATTGATTGCTTGCTACTGCATCCAGCGGCAAGAATAAGAAGCAGGGTTAAACTCAGTTTGTCTAGCATTCTAGTTGCCTAATGATTAACAAAGATTTTAATGATGATGTTGATACACCCTTAAAAAGGAAACACCCAAGGCACTAACACGCAAACGCTTACGCCATAAATAATGGCTAAAGGTAAACCCGTTTTTACATAATCGACATAGCGGTATTTACCTGCGCTATAGACCATTAAATTGGTTTGATAACCATAGGGCGATAAGAAAGAAGCACTGGCGGCAAAAGCCGTTGTAATCAGCAGTGGTTTAGGGTCAACACCAAATTACTGAGCAATCGCTAAACTGATAGGAAAGGACAAAGCTGCCGAAGCGTTATTAGTAATAAGTTCAGTAATCAACCAAGTAATTAAATAAATACCGACTAATGCGCCCCCTATTCCCCAGTAAGAAAATACGGCAACTATTTGTGTTGCAAGGGTAGCCGCTAGTCCAGAACTAAGCATGACTTGCGCGATGCCTAGCGCACAACCAATGATTAAAATTAATTCAAAAGGTGCGCGCCGGCGTAGTTCAGTGGCTGTTAAAACGCCCGTTGCCAAATAAATCATGAGTAATATCAGTAGGGAGTCTAGCAGATTCAATACACCTGTTGCTGCGCTCATCAGTGCAGAAAAAAAGCTGACTGCAATTAAAATGGCTTTAAAGCCTGTGTACTGATCGAGCGTTACCAAACCATTAACCACCACAAAATTTCGTCCCAAGTTAGGGCGATTTTGAAATTCTGGGCCAACCGCTAACACCAATACATCACCAGGTCTTAATGATAAGGCTTCTAACCCACCAGAAAGGTGCTGATTACCACGCTTTATAGCCACTACAGTGGCATCAAACTGACTTTGAAAACTGCGGTGTTTTATACTTTGATTAATCAGCCTTGAGGTAGGACTTAATACAACTTCAACTAGATTACGTTCACCTAAATCTGAGAGGTTTTCATCTAGCACTAACCCAGGCATCGCTTCTAGCAGGTGTACTTGACTAATATCACCCGAAAAAACCAAATGATCATTTTCTTTTAATCGCTCAGAAGACTTAAAACGAGTAATAACTTTGCCAGCTCTAACTAGCTCAACCAAATACAACGCTTCTACTTTTGTAATACCAGCCTCTTCAAGAGTTTGTCCTACCAGCGGCGAATCAGGTAAAAGATTAAGCTCAGTAAAATAGTGTTCGGCTACTTTAGGTTTGGTAATCCCGTTATCAGGTAGCGTTTTATAGGTAATCGTCAACAGCAGTACACCTATAAAAAAGATAGGTAAACCAACCAATGTAAAATCAAAAAAACCTAAGCCGGGCAAGCCTTCTTTTCTGGCTAAACCATCAATAATCAGGTTCGTTGACGTTCCTACTAGCGTTAAGACACCCCCCAATACTGCGGCATAAGAAAGTGGAATCAGTAAACGGCTAGGCGCAATACTAGGGTTGCTTTGCACAGGCACCATTAAAGTTGCAACAACCGCTGTATTATTAGTAACCGAAGAAAGTAAGCCCGCACTGGTCATTAACTTAAACAATACAAAACGCTCTTTGCCTTTTAATAACCAATTAGCCATTTGCTGTACAAAACGGGTTTTTTCTAATGCTAAAGAAGTCAGTAACAGCAGCAATAAACTAATCACCGACTCGTTAACAAAGTTAAGCAACAATTGCTCTTTAGGAAGCAAACCACTGAAATAAACAATAAGCAGCGCCCCAGCAAAGGCATACAAGGGCTTTAAACGTGTAAAAATCAGTGTACCCACCAAACTAACCAACACACCCGCTACAATAAATACGCTCATATTGCTGATTAAAACCTGCCTTTAGTGGTACTTACTTTTTCTAATTGCCAAGCATTTGGGGTTTTAGTGGTTTCTATTTGATCTTGTATTACTTGCGGTAAACGGTGCAAAAAGTTTAACCCTGTTGCGGTTTCTACTTCGCGCACAGTAGTTACAAATTGTGCCAATGGCTCATAGCCTTTTACGTCTTGCGGCACAACAAAAGCCAGCACTTCTAATGGACGATTGTGTGAAGGTGGAGCGATAAATATTTTATAAAATGCATCCGGTATTTCTATAAACTTGCCCGGTATTCTTTGAATATTATCATCAAAAATAGGCCCCGTTATTACCCAAACTTCTTTTTTAAGCACGGCAAAATGATCCATCGCTGACTGCTCCATTCTTTGCCACACGCGACGGTTTAAATTGGGGGTTTGTGGACTGATGTTAGTCATTAAAAAAGTTTTTAATTGGGCTTCTCTGCCATGCACTTTAGCAATCGCATAATTAGGCGCTAAATGGCCTCGGTCATAACCGCTGCCAGTATAATCGCCGTGTTTAACTCGCATAATGCTGCGCCAATCCTCATCAAAACCCGAAGGACGAGCGCCACTACCACCCGCTTCTTTAGCTTCAAGGCGATAAGTCACCCACAAAGGATTCATACGAATATCAGAATAGCCCACCATAAACCCAGGGTTACGCAATACATGGTGCCAACGCTGCCAGTCTTTCCAATCTTGGGCAATGGGTAAACCTGCATAAGCATGGTATTCACGCTGCTGCACTTCTTGCCAATAGGTAAAACCACCGCCCAACATAACAACCACTAACAACCATTTAGGTAATTTTAAAAGCTTTTTTATTCTCATTACTCTTTAACCAAATCCTGCAATTGTCCCGTTGGGTCAAGTAAATCTAAGCGCTGTCCTACACTAGGCGCTTGGGCATGAGTGTAAGGTTTTATCGCTTCAATTAAAGCCGCTTGTGCTTCAGTTTCACCGTGAACCAAATAAAGCTTGGGCGAATCATTAAAGCAACGGTACCAGTCAATTAAACCTTGTTGGTCAGCATGGGCAGAAAAACCATTAATCGTATGCACTTTTGCCTCAACGTTAATTTCTTCACCCCAAAGTTTAATGGTTTTAGCACCATCAACAATCCTTCGACCCAAAGTATTACGCGCTTGAAAACCAACAAAAACCAAGTGATTGCCTTTACGCCAGACATGATTTTTTAGATGATGACGAATACGTCCACCTTCACACATACCGCTGCCTGCAATAATAATGGCACCACTTTTTATAGCATTAATCGCAATGGATTCTTCAGGTGAACGGGTAATGTGCAAATTAGGCAAGCTGCCTTTTTGTTGATGCTTAGCCCACATTTCGCGGCTTTCAGCGTCATATAAATGGCTATGATGCGAATAAACTTCAGTGGCCTCTATTGCCATAGGGCTATCAAGGTAAATTTGCCAATCACCCATTTTCCACTCTTGATAATACTTAGCAAACAAATAAAGCAACTCTTGCGTACGACCCACAGCAAAAGAAGGAATTAATAGATTGCCGCCCGACAGTCTGGCATTATCAAGCACCTCACCCATTTCTATAAAGCTTTCTTCCCAACTACGGTGACAACGCCCACCATAGGTACTTTCTAAAAGAACCACATCGGCTTCTCTGACACAAGCAGGGTTACGCAATATCGGCGCACCGGCATGGCCTAAATCGCCAGAAAAAACCACTTTTCGTGTTGCGCCGTTTTCTTCTAAAGTCAGTTGAACAATGGACGAACCCAAAATATGCCCAGCATCAAACAAAGTAACCGTAATGCCATCAGCAATTTTTAATGACTGAGCGTAGTCCATACCACGAAAATGTTTTAACGCTTTTTCAGCATCTTGCGTTGTAAAAAGTGGCTCTAGGGCCGGTAAACCTTTGCGTTCACGTTTACGATTAAGCGTATAAGCATCGCGCTGGGCAATGTGTGCAGCATCCATAAACATAACGCGGCACATTTCTTGGCAGGCACGCTGAGTATAGATTTTGCCTTTAAAGCCTTGCTTAATCAGTAAAGGAATTCGACCGCAATGGTCTAGGTGAGAATGGCTAAGCACCACAGCATCAATGTTGCTAGGATCAAAAGGAAAGTCTTGGCGATTAGCTTCGTCCTCTTTTACCTTGCCACCGCCTTGCATAATGCCGCAATCTAACAAAATGGTTTGTCTGCCAACTTTTATTAAATGGCAAGAGCCCGTAACTTCCTGTGCAGCGCCCCAAAAGTCTATATGCATTTGATCCCCATTATTTTTAGTAGAATACAGCATCAAAGAAGAATATTTTTATACCCTGTTTACTAGGCTAATGAAAGTATATTTATTATTGCCACTGACCTAAAATAAAAAACTAAATACCTTGCTCGATCTAGGATGGAACTTGAGCTAATAGAGAAAAATAAATCAGTAACAGCTTTTTAATCTAAACTCTTTTGAATCCATTTTGGAGATTAACTCTTATGCTGCTTCGCAATAGCCTACGCAATAAACTTATTGCTACAGCGTCGGTTTCGACCTTCCTGCTGATTTTAGTTTTAAGTTTAACCTTACTGCAAATGCACCGCGCTGAACAACGCTTTATTAAATTTCTTGACCGTGATGAAGCAGCCATGACTCAGCTAAACTCAATGTTGGCGGATGGTTTGTTAGCCGGTATATCCATTCGTAATAAGTTACTTAACCCAACTTTAAAACAGCCTCGTACCGTCACTGAAAGTGCGATAAAGCGGGTCAACGAAAATATTATTTTATTAAAAAACGTTTATTTAGATGATGCTGCATGGCAACAACAGCTCACTCAATTAAGTGGTCTCTGGCAAACCAATCAGCAAGCTAAATTGGATGTTTTAACCTTAATTGAACAAAACAAATTACAAGACGCTGAAGTGCATTTAGTTAAGGTAGAGCACCCAGGTTGGTTTGCTATTCGTAACCAGCTACAAGATTTAGTAAAAATTCAGCGTGATCGTTTTACTCAAACGCGTAATAAAATCATTGATCAGGGTAAAAACGACATCACCCTAGCTTTAGCTTTAGCCTTAACCAGCCTTATTATTGGTGGTTTATTATTGCTAATTATTAGCCAGCGCATGGTGATGAATTTACGCAACACAGTTGCAGCCATGAAAAATCTAGACAGTGAAAACTCTGATTTACACTACCGTTTGCCGGTAAAAAGTAGCGATGAAGTAGGTCAACTAGCCGAAACATTTAATGCCTTTATGACCCGTTTACAACAGCTAATAAGCGATGTAACCAGTACTAGTTATAAGGTACGCGAACAGATGCGGTTGGTTTCTGAAACATCAACACGCTCATCGAATGAAATTAGTAACCAGCGGGCTGAAACCGACCAAGTAGCAACGGCTATGACCCAAATGTCAGCATCAGTGCATCAAGTGGCTTCTCATGCCAACGAAGCAGCCGAAGCGGGTAATCGTGCCGACGTAGCAGCCAAAGAAGGTCAGCAAGTAGTTGCCAATACGATTGAAACCATCAATCAACTGGCTGAAGAAATTGGTCACAGTGCAGCAGCGGTACGTAAACTAAACGATGACAGTCAGCACGTTTCTGAAGTGTTAGAAGTCATTAACTCGGTGGCTGAACAAACTAACTTATTAGCCTTAAATGCAGCCATTGAAGCCGCGCGTGCAGGTGAACATGGGCGTGGCTTTGCCGTGGTTGCCGATGAAGTGCGCTCTTTAGCTGAACGTACCCGTACCAGTACTCAAGAAATTCAGGCGATTATTGACCAGTGGTTAACCCAATCATTAAAAGCCGTCAAAGCAATGGAAGCTAGCCAAATTAAAGCCGATGCAACCATTGAGCAAGCCAGCCTTGCCGACGTTGCTTTAAATGAAATTAACTTTGCGGTGCAACAAATTCACGAAATGAGTATTCAAATTGCCAACGCAGCTGAAGAGCAATCGTCGGTTGCTGAAGAGATTAGCCAACGCCTCGTTGCCATTGACCAACTAGCCAATACCAGTGCTGAATCAGCCATAGAAACGCTGAATGCGGGCGAAGCAGCACAGCAGTTATCACGCCATTTACGTGACTTGGTGGAACGCTTTAAAATCTAATGCGCTTTATTCTTAGCCCGTATAAAAATAAAAAGCAGCAGTAAAAAAACGCCCTTAGCGATTAACTAAGGGCATTTTTTAGTTTAGAGCAAGTACTAATTCGTATTAAGTAACTGCTGAATTATTAGCTAAAAGCGCTGGGCTAACAGCAGCTAATAAAGCATTTAAATTAGCACTCACCGTGTCTTCACTGATTGCAACGCCTGCGTAGGTTTGCTCGCCTACTTGCACTTGTAAATAAGTCGCAGCTTTGGCTTCACTGCCGCTTGAAAGGGCGTGTTCGCTGTATTCAGTAATGTGAACAGGGCTGCCTAGGCGTGTTTGTAAGGCTTGACTTAACGCGTGCAAAGAACCCTTGCCCGATGCTTCTAGCGCCCACTCGTTACCTTGTTGGCGAACGACAGCGGTTAGCTGATCGCTGCCATTTCTTTCTAATTTATAGCTAACTAACACGGCTAAATTAGCATTGTTTAAATATGCCTGCTCAAAGGTTTCCCAAATTTCGTTACGCTGCAATTCTCTTGCCGCCGCTTCAGTACGCGCTTGTACTTTTTTAGCAAATTCTACCTGTAACCAACGCGGTAGCTGTAAGCCATAATCATTTTCTAGCACATAAGCCACGCCACCTTTACCTGACTGGCTGTTAATGCGAATCACCGCTTCATAGCTGCGCCCTAAATCTTTTGGGTCAATCGGTAAATAAGCCACATTCCAACCGGCTTCTTCTGTTTGGCAGGTTAACGATTTTTTAATCGCATCTTGATGGCTACCCGAAAAAGCCGTGTAAACCAGTTCGCCCACATAAGGATGGCGTGGATTGACTGCAATTTGGGTGCATTCTTCCACAACTTCAATAATTTCTTCAACATCCGCTAGGTTAAGCTTTGGGTCAACGCCTTGACTGTACAAATTCATGGCTAGCGTAATCACATCCATATTGCCCGTGCGTTCGCCGTTACCCATTAACGTGCCTTCCACACGGTCAGCGCCAGCCATTAAGCCTAATTCTGCTGCTGCAACGCCACAACCACGATCATTGTGAGTGTGCAAGCTAACTTCAATGCAAGAACGCTGCTGAATAGTGCGACAAAACCATTCGATTTGGTCAGCAAAAATGTTGGGGGTCGACATTTCTACCGTGGCAGGTAAGTTTAGAATGATTTTATTTTCTTGGGTTGGCTGCCATTCTTTAACGACGGCATCACAAATCTCGACGGCAAAATCCAATTCAGTGCCGGTAAAGCTTTCGGGTGAATACTCTAAACGCCACTGAGTTTCTGGGTGCTTGGCAACACGTTCTTTTACAAGGCGTACACCCGATACAGCAATGTCTACAATGGCTTGACGACTCATACGAAAGACTTGTTCACGCTGCACTTTTGAAGTCGAGTTATACACATGAACAATGGCTTGTTTAGCACCTGCCAGCGCTTCAATGGTGCGGTCAATTAAGTGTTCTCTGGCTTGGGTTAATACCTGCACAGTAACATCGTCAGGAATCATTTTTTCATCAATCAGCGCCCGTACAAAATCAAAATCAGGCTGCGATGCAGCAGGAAAACCCACTTCAATTTGTTTAAAACCAAGTTTAACCAGCAGCGTAAATAAGCGCTTTTTTTGTTCGACCGTCATAGGATCAACCAGTGCTTGGTTGCCATCGCGTAAATCTACGCTGCACCAAATAGGCGCGTTAGTAATCATTTGGTCAGGCCACTGGCGGTCTTTTAATGGCACCGGTGGAAAAGGGCGGTATTTAGTGTGGTCAAAGGCTGACATACGAATTTCTCACTGCGAGTTAAAAATGAATAAATCAAGGGTCTTGTATAGAAGGTAAGTAGTTTAACCGATAGCTAGCGCTAGATAATTGCTAAGATGCTTCTAAAAAAACATATTCTGCATAAATATTGCTAAAAAATAAGTTTTTTAAGTTTATTATTGCTGAATATAAATACTTAGTGGAATAAAACCATGAAAACAACCAACAATGTAAAACTTGACCGTACTGACCGACGCATTTTGGCAGCGCTGCAAAAAAACAGCAGTATCAGCAATCAAGATTTGGCTGAGTTGGTGGGTTTATCGCCCTCGCCTTGTTCACGACGGGTTAAGCAATTAGAAGACGAAGGTTATATTAGTGGCTATGTGGCACGGCTTAATCAGTCTAAATTAGGATTAAAATTAACGGCTTATATTCAAGTGGCTTTAGATCGCCACACACCTGACCGTTTTTTAGCATTCGACCGTATCGTCAATCATTGCCCAGAAGTTGTGGAATGCTCGCTAGTGACAGGGCAATCTGCGGACTACACGTTAAAGGTAATCGTGCCTGACATGGAGAAATTCCAAGAGTTTTTACTGAATACTTTAACGCAAATCCCCGGTGTTACCGGCGTGCATTCCAGCTTTGTGATGCGGAAAGTCGTCGATAGCACCGAGGTGTCTTTACAGCACCTATAAAGCCGTCATCAGCAAATAAGTCGTGTAACCAACATAACAAGCCACTAAAAATGCACCTTCAAAGCGATTAATACGCCCTTGTGCTTTTTTATAGCCATAACCCAACACAAATAAAGCAAGTGTTAAAAATACCATCGCCATAACATCGCGCGAGAAAACCTCTGATCCAAAACTTAACGGGTGGATCGCGCCAGCAATACCCACTACAGCCAAGGTATTAAATAGGTTTGAACCTAAAATATTACCCAGCGCCATGTCATGTTCACCTTTACGTGCGGCTGCAACGGATGAAGCCAACTCGGGTAAAGAAGTACCGATAGCCACAATGGTTAGACCAATAATTAAATCGCTGATGCCAAATCCTTGAGCAATTTCTACCGCACCCCACACCAGCAAACGCGAACTAGCCACCAGCAGCAGCAAACCAACCACCAGCCACATAACGGCTAACTTTAAAGTTAAGTCTTGACTGGCAAGCTCTTGTTCCATGTCATCGCCAAGGCCATCGCCACCTTTTTTTAGGCCACTCCAAATTGTCCAACCCATCACAAGAAAAAATACACCCAGCAATATAACAGCATCTAAACGGGTTATTTCACCATCCCACACTTGATAAGCGGCCAACAAGGTAATGCCTAGCAGTATGGGTAACTCTTTACGAATAATGCTTGAATGCACAATAACCGGGCTTATTAATGCGGTAATACCTAAAATAAGCGCAATATTAGTAATGTTCGAGCCATAAGCATTGCCCAAAGCCAAGCCTGGATTACCTTGTGAAGCCGAGATAGCTGAAACCACCATTTCTGGTGCTGAAGTTCCAAAACCAACCACCACCATACCAATCAGTAATGGCGGTACACTAAAATAGTTCGCGGTAGCCGCAGCACCATCCACAAAACGATCAGCGCTCCACACCAGCACAGCGAGTCCTGCTAAAACGGCAAGTCCTGCTAATAACATTCATTCCCCCTTACGCTTAATGAATAAAACCACTAATAAAACCACTGCCCCATTAGCACCACACCGGCATACCCAAGTGTGTAAGCTAAAAATAATTGCAAAAAATAACGCAAATAAGTCACGAAGGTTAAGCCTGGAATTTTGCTCATCGCCACAATACCCGCTGCAGAACCAATCACTAATAGCGAACCACCCACACCAACAGAGTAAGTTAAACCCAACCACTCACCCGTACTCATACTAATGCCTGATTTAAGCAAGGCGGCCGTTAAAGGCACGTTGTCAATAATGGCTGAGAAAATGCCCATTAAATAATTGGCAAAAACAGGTGGTAACACTTCATAAATGGCGACCATTGAATTCAGTGCTTCTATTTCTTTGAGCATTCCAACAATTAACAAAATACCAAGGAAAAATAGCAGTGTTTCAAACTCAATGGCTCGAACATACTCAAGTATCGGGTCTAAATCAGAATCGCTACTCATAAAGCGAGAGACTAAAAACATAATGGACAAGCCGAATAAAAAGGTCAGTACAGGCGGAATACTAAAAATCACATTGCCACTAATCGTCACAAAAATCGTACTTAAAAACAAAATACCTATCACGATATCTACACGTCTAACAACAGTATTTTTAGATTCAAGAACCACTTGCCCTGATAAACCTCTACCTAACAAGACCGCCAATATTAATACCGTCAGCAAAGCGGGAATCGCTAGGATTAGCAAGCTTAAAATGGCAACCTTTCCCGCCAAAAAAATCATTAACGTAGTCACATCACCCGTAATCAGTGCCACACCGCCAGAGTTAACGGCAAAGACCACTAACGTAATGAATTTTATGCGTTTTCTAAGGTTAAGATTAAGCGATAAAATTAACGTGCAAGACACTAAAGTAGCAGTAATATTGTCGGCTAAAGAAGAAAAAACAAAACAGAACAGCCCCGTTAGCAGCAATAATCCCCGTTCAGAAACTTTACGAGGCATAATTAAAAATATTAAATTTTCAATTAACCCTTTTTTGTTTAAATACGCGACAAACGTCATAGCAGCGACTAAAAACAGCCATAAACCGGCTATTTCTGCAATGCTTTCGGCTAACCCAGTAGAAACCAAGGTGGTTTGCTCTGGACTACGACTAAAAGCAAATAACAGCATCCAGCTTAACGTGCCAAAAAACAGCGTTACTTTTGCTTTATTAATGTGTGTAAATTCTTCAAAGATAACGCCAAGCAGTGCTAGCAAGGCTAGAACAATGAGGGTGTAGTCTAAAATGGACATGGTTTTTCCAGTGCAGGTCGGAAGGAGCGCAATGCTTTAATGACAAAGCGCGACAAATCCTAGAACCTGCCAGAATGTGAGTCAAGACTAACCGGACGTTAAATACTTAATTTAATCTGCAGCGACTTCAGCGTGCTCTAATAAAAACTCAACAAACGCACGATCGGCAATTGACTGGTAAGCCCCTTTTTTCCATGCAATGGACATATTTAAGAAAACAGGTTCTTCAAAAGGAATTGCAACCAAGTCTGGCTCGTCTTTTAACACCATTTTCAAAAAGACCGTAATGCCAAAACCTTGCCTAACAATCGATTTGGTTAGTGGAATCAAGTTAGATTCAAAAGCAACCCTGGGCGTTAAGCCTGATTTTTCACAAACACGGTCAATGAATTCACGGTGAAAATAGCCTTCTTTAAACAACACCAACTCTTCTTCAAAGAACTCTTTAAAACTCACCGAGCTTAGCGCCGCAAAACGGTGATCGTGTGGTACACAAACCACCATTTCTTCTTGTAAAAAAGGCATGGCTTCTAGGTCTTTGGGTACGCGGTCAGCAACAATAACCCCAACGTCTAATTCACCTTCACGAATTTTCTTTTGAATGCTGCGTGTACCGTCTTCAAAAACAGCTAAATTTAAGCTTTGATGGCGGTGTTTAAAAGCCATTAAAATGGGTGGGAAATAGTAAGAACCCAGCATACTAGGAATACCAATCCGCACTTCACCTTTAGTTAAACCACGGGCTTCGTTAAGCGCCAATTCAGCCGCTTCCACTTCATCTAAAATGCGCCGCGCATGAACCATTAAAATAGCCCCTTCTGCGGTAGGCTTTACACGCTTTTCACCGCGATCCAGCAGCGACAAGCCCATCTGCTTTTCCATATTGCGAATCGACATACTAACGGCAGGCTGAGCAACACCCAATCTTTCTGCTGCAAGGGTAAAGCTACCTAAATCAGCAACAGTCACTAAATAACGTAGGGGTCGAATATCCATAACATGACCTTATTCTGAGGATTCATTAGATGAATTTTGCTTATTAACCAAGTCTGCGTAAAGTGTGTTTTTTTCATTTACAGGCTAAACCAATGATTGAAGCAAAAACACCCGCTTTCTGGCGTGCTACTTTAGCACTTTGCTGCGGTTCCTTCATGATTTTCAGTAATCTTTATGTGACTCAGCCATTACTGCCTGAATTCCAAACAGCTTTTAATATTTCTACCTTAGAAGCGAACGCTTCTTTAGCTGTTACTACTTTAATGCTGGGTATTTCACTTTTAATCTATGGGCCTTTATCTGATGCTATTGGGCGGCGCGTCATTATGCTAGCCACCATGAGCGGCACTTTACTTATTACACTTGCTTTGGCTTGGGTACCTAATTACACCAGCCTACTTATTTTACGCGCCCTACAAGGTTTTTTATTGGGCGGTTTACCTGCGGTAGCGATTGCTTACATGGGGGATGAATTTAGCAAAAAAGCAATGGCATTAGCGGTGGGTATTTATATTAGCGCCAACTCGTTAGGTGGCATTAGCGGACGGCTATTTTCTGGTTTTTTGGCTGATGCATTTAACTGGCGAGCAAGCTTTATTGGCGCAGCGGTTATATCCATCGTTTGTTTAAGTTTTTTTTGGTGGGCGTTACCTAAGTCTAAAAACTTCCAACCCCAAAAACCCAGCCTAACTCGAATGCTAAACGATCTATTCGCCCACCTTAAAAACCCTTTGCTGCTGTTTGTTTATATTTTAGGTGGCTTAAATTTTTTTATTTTCATTAATCAATACAGCTACGTAACTTATTTATTGTCGGCTGATCCTTGGCTATTAAGCAGCAGCTTTTTAGGTATGTTGTTTTTAACTTACTTAACAGGAACTTGGGCGGCTTCTATGTCGGGGCGCATTGCTTTGGTACTAGCGCAACCATTAGGCATGGCGATGGGTGTCGGCCTTTTAATGTTGGGTAGTTTAGTAATGTTAATACCCAGCGTATGGGCAATTGTTGGCGGGTTATTAATTAACAGCTTTGGTTTTTTCTTTTGCCATTCCAATATTACTAGCTGGGTTAGCCGCCAAGCCCAAACAGCACGCGCCAGTGCCAGCGCACTTTATTTGGTGTTTTATTATGTAGGCGCAAGTACTGGTGGTTTTTACTTAGATCCATTTTGGCAAGCAATGCAGTGGCAAGGGGTTATTTTGGGTTCTTTATTGGTGTTTGTAGTTACGCTGGGGATTAGCTTATGGCTATGGAAGCAAGACCCGCGCACGCTAAGCCAGTTAGCCTAGCTAACCAAAGCCGACCAAATAAGGCGCAACGCCAATAAAGTTAAAACAACATTAATCATCCGGCTAAATTTTTGGTTGCTTAATTTATTAAGCAACTTTAAACCTAACCAAGTACCCACTGCGCCACTTAAAACCATCAGCAGCATTAAACCCAACCAATCCGCAAACACAAAACCTGCTGCACCAAACACAACAGCTTTAGGTAAATGCTGAACACTCATGGTTGCCGCAAAGTTAGCAACGGTACGAAAACGATCACCCTGATGTTGCTGCTTCACAAAGGCCGCGACTAAAGGGCCAGTTGCGCCAGCAAACATACTAACAAAGGTGGTTATCAGTGCAGCAAAAAAAGTGCCTACGCGCCCTAAACCTATGGCAGGAACTTTAGGCCCCCAAGTTAAAAACAAGATAAAACCAGCAATGGTGAGCTGTAAAAATTGCATCGGTAATTCAACTAAAAATAAACTGGCTAAACCTGCCCCTAAAATTGCACCGGGTGTAAAAGCTGCAAGGCGCTTCCAATCAATGCCTTTAAAGGTCATAACAGCACGGTTAAAATTAGAGCCAAACTGCACCATGCCATGCAGAGGAATAATAGCGGCTGGGGGTAAAATTAACGCCATCACTGCTAACAGCAAAACACCACCACCCACGCCAATACTAGCGGTCATGGCAGACGTAATACCGGCAAAAATAATCAGCAATAAGCTATTTAATAAACTCAGTTGTTCAGGTAAAAGGTATTCAAGGTAGGGCACACTAAAGTCCAGAGATACGTAAGCAGTCATTGTAGTCATCTAAACGCCGGTCATAATTAGCGTCTTGATCTGCTAAAGAAGGCAGCCTAAAACCAACATTAATAATACCTGCCGCGATGATGGAAAAATCAGTTTCTGACTGTAAACCGGATTGCATTGAACAATTTAGGCGACTTTTTTCATAGAAGGAGAGTTTATCTACATTCACAGGCATAAATAGCTTTTCAAAATTAACGCTGCTGCAGCCGCTACTTAATAACAGACACACTAAACAGCCGCCAATCAATAGCGGTTGTTTTTTTAAATTAAAAATACGTTTAATTAACAAATAAGGCATTTAAAAGGTGCTTTTAGATGAGCAGTACTACCTATGTTATCTTATTCATTGGTCAAGCTAAACCCCAAATGGCGTAAAAAATGTTGGAAATTGACGTGATTCCTGTAACGCCTTTTACACAAAGCACGACCTTGATTTGGTGTGATGAAATAGAACGTTTATTTTTTAACAGCCCATCGAATTAAAACGAGCGTTTGTCTAAAAGACTGGTTTGATGCTAGAGTTAACTTTGCCAAGAAAATAACAATAATGGAGATTATTATGGTTTCTAGTTGCTGGCCTTATCGACTAAAAATTGTTTGCCTTTTATTAAGTGCAAGCTTTTTTACGCCCACCCTTTTTGCTGATTCTGCACTGCTTAAACAAGCCTTAAAGTCTGAATTAATTACCCAATCTTTACTGCTAGACATTACCGCTGCAGGTGATCGCCTTGTTGCTGTGGGTGAGCGAGGGCATATTATTTACCGCGACGCGCTTAATAAGGGTACTAAGCAAATTTGGCAACAAGCTAAAGTACCGGTGATAAGCCAGTTAACCGGGGTTGATTTTGCTACAGCCGACCTTGGCTTTGCAGTAGGACACGAGGCAACCATCTTACGTAGCAGCGATGCTGGTGTTAGTTGGCAGTTGGTGCAGCATGACACAGAAGAAGCACCGTTATTAGATGTTTTCTTTATTTCAGCGCAAACAGGCTTTGCGGTCGGCGGCTATGGTTTGCTACTAAAGACACAAGACTCAGGCAAAACTTGGCAAAATTTAAGCGATAAACTACCTAACCCTGAAGGCTATCACAACAATGCCATTACTCAAGATATAGCGGGGCATTTGTTTATTGTTGGCGAACGCGGCAGTGTTTATCGCTCTACCGACTTAGGTGACTCTTGGCAAGCATTGCAACTGGATTATGACGGCTCTTTATTTGGTGTTTTTAGCACCCCAGCCGGACAACTAGTTGCCACTGGTTTACGGGGTAATTTATTTATGAGCTTAGACACCGGCAATTCTTGGCAGCCACTTAAACACGCCGGTGAACAAACGTTAAACACGGGTCTAGTATTAGATAACTTAGGTAATAATTCGTTATTACTGCTAGGTCAAAATGGTGAATACCTAACTGGCGCAGCGCAAGCGCTTAATTTGCATACGCTATCAGGTCGCTATTCTTTATTAGCTGCCGCTCGCCAAGGTAATGAGTGGGTAGCTGTTGGACGCGGCGGTATACACAGCCTGCCATTACCTACAACAGCAGACCGCTAAGGATATCACTATGAACACACCACACATCGCTGTTAATAAACCACACACTGCTGTTATTGAAGCCCCGACTATTGAAAAAGCTTTCTTTAATTTTCGTCCATTTTGGTTGGCTTTATTTTTAATGCTAACGGTTTTTTTAGGTTATCAAGCCATTCAAGTAAAGCCTGAAGCCAGTTTTGAGAAACTGATTCCGCTGTCGCACCCCTACATTGAAAACTTTATGGAGCGCCAAGACGATTTGCGCGGTTTAGGCAATGCAGTGCGTTTGGTGGTAGTAGCCAAGCAAGGTGCGGATATTTTTAGTGCGGACTATATGCAGCGCTTACAAGATGTTTATGAAGAAGTCCGCTATTTAGAAGGCGTTGACCAATCTGCCGTTCGGTCTTTGTGGGATCCTGCGGTGCGCTGGACGCAAGTGACTGAAGAAGGTTTTGAAGGCGGCACGGTGATTCCTGATACCTACGATGGCAGCCCTGAAAGCTTAGAGGCGCTGCGTGAAAACCTGCTTAAATCGGGTCAAGTGGGCATTATGATTGCTAACGATTTTCGCTCAACCCTTGTGGTTGCACCGCTGCTGGATAAAGTCGATGGCAAACCACTGGATTACCAAGCTTTTTCTGCAGCTTTAGAAACAGTGCGCGATCAGTTTAGTGATGAGCAGTTTGAAGTGCGTATCATTGGTTTTGCTAAATTAATTGGTGATTTAATTGATGGCGCAACGCAAGTTGGGTTTTTCTTTCTGATTGCTCTGCTCATTACTTTTGTACTTTTGTACTTTTATTCACGGTGCGTTAAAAGTGCGCTAATTTCGTTATTTTGTTCGGTAATTGCCGTTACTTGGCAATTGGGGCTACTGAACCTTCTAGGTTATGGTCTGGATCCCTACTCTATGCTGGTGCCTTTTTTAGTGTTTGCGATTGCGATTTCACATGGTGTACAAGTGATTAATGCAATGGCTTTAGAAGCTTCTTTTGGGCATGACCGTACCACTGCTGCACGTTTAGCTTTTCGCAGTTTGTACATTGCCGGTATGTTGGCGCTGGTGTCAGATGCGATTGGCTTTATGACGCTGCTGTTTATTGACATCCAAGTTATTCAAGAATTAGCCATTGCTGCTTCTTTAGGCGTAGCAGTCATTATTTTAACCAACTTAATTTTACTACCGCTGCTGATGTCTTATTTAGGCGTAGGATCTAAAAGCATTCTACGTGCCAAAAATAAACGCTTAGAAGACTCACCCGTTTGGCGGCGTTTATCTTTTTTCACCCATGCAAAAGTTGCGCCTTGGTCAATTTTAGTTGCCGCAATTTTAGGGGGCGTAGGCTTTTTAGCCAGTGCTGATTTGCAAATTGGTGATTTAGACAAAGGTGCGCCTGAATTACGCCCTGACTCGCGCTATAACCAAGACAATGCTTTTGTCACCGATAACTATGCGACCAGTGCCGATGTATTAGTTGTGATGGTAGAAACCCCTGAACAAGGTTGTGTTGCCTATGAAGCCTTAGAAGCCGTCGACCGATTGGAATGGCAGATGCGTAACGTGGCGGGTGTGCAAGGTACATTATCGCCTGCCTACATTACCAAGCGCGTGATTGCTGGTTTTAACGAAGGCAATTTAAAATGGGAAACCCTTGATCGTAATCAGTTTGTGCTTAACCAAGCCATGAGCAATCTACCTGCAGGCATGATAAATAACCGCTGTGATTTATTGCCGGTGATTCTTTACCTAGAAGACCATAAAGCGAATACCTTAGTCACCGTAACCAAGGCCGTAGAAGCCTTTGCAGCAGAAAACAATTCTGAATATGCGCGTTTTATGCTAGCTGCCGGTAGTGCTGGTATTGAAGCTGCCACCAACGAAGAAATTGCCCGCGCACAAACGTTTATGCTGATTTTTGTTTATGCCGTGGTTGCCTCTTTAGTGTTTATTACCTTCAAATCTTGGCGAGCGGTGGTGTGCATTGTTGCACCGCTGGGTTTAACATCAGTGCTTTGTCAGGCACTTATGGCACAACTAGGCATAGGTGTAAAAGTTGCTACCTTACCAGTGATTGCACTGGGGGTAGGCATTGGTGTTGACTATGGTATTTACATTTATTCACGCTTACGCGATTACTTGCGTGAAGGTGAAACCTTGCAAGCCGCCTATTACCACACGCTGCATTCAACCGGCAAAGCCGTTAGCTTCACCGGCTTAACCTTGGCGATTGGTGTGGGCACTTGGGTTTTTTCACCCATTAAATTTCAGGCTGATATGGGTATCTTGCTCACTTTTATGTTTATTTGGAACATGGTCGGTGCACTTTGGTTGCTGCCAGCATTTGCCCATTACTTACTAAAAGACCCATCTAAGGCCTAGTTTCTGGCTTAGCTTTTACTAGCTTGATTTTTAGATGAATCAATTACGCGCCCTGTGGTGCATTGCACAACACCCTCAGCCGTCAAGGTCAGCTTCCAACGCTGTACCTTGACGGGTTCTTTACTTTTTAAGTCTTCAATGACTAACACCAAATTATAATAATGGCGTTGTTCAATCAGGTGCGTACCCACTTTGGACTGTTCATCATTAATATCATAATAATAAACGGGCGTTTTTATGGTGCTTAGCAAATCAGCAAAAGGCTTGAAATCAATTTCGATACTTTCCTCGACGTTTTCTTCAAGGTTTAAATGCCCTTCACTTTCCATCACTGAGCGCAAAAAAAAGATGTTTTTATCGGCATTAAAAAACCATTTACCGCTATTGTTTTTAACCTGTTCCGGCAACTGCTCATAACGAATCACTGAACGCCATAAAAACTGCTGAAATAAAAGCGGGTCTTTGGTACTTTTACGGTAGCGCAATTTCCAAAGTGCTTTATCTTGACGAATTTTATCGGTTAATACTTTCACCAAATCATCACGCAATAAATCACGCAAGGCATACACCAAAGCAACGGTTAAAATAAGCCCAACACTCAGCGAATAACCCGAATCACGAAAGTAAAAAATAAACACGGTAAACAGACTCATAACCAGCATGGTAATCAGAGCTTTAACACTGCGCCTTGCTATATGCCCTAATTCAACCACATCGGCTTTTAGCAAAATAAATCGGTCTAAAAAACGCCGATATAACTGCATTCGGTAAAAAACCCGTGCTGAACGGCCATCTAATTCTTTTAAATAGCCTTGCACTTTACGGTAATCAATTTCTTGGCGTAAAAAGTCGATAACTTCAATTTTCGTTACTTCAGGTAGTTTTCCCCAATCAGAGTGCTTAATTAAAGCCAACATACTTTGCTCAGCTAACCAAGAAAAATACACATCCAATTGACGCTGATAACGACTTTGCCTTGGTTCATTAGAAACATGAGTACGAATACGCTTAGCAAAACTTTTACAAAGCAGTACCAAGCGCGAAACCGGCTGTTCTGCTAAGCCTGATTGTTGTATTTGATACTGTATTTTTTCAATATTGCGCTGAAACGTTGCCATCCAAGTACTACGTAAGGTTTCGTAGTGGGGTGATAATAAAGACACTGGCTGCTCTAAGTGCTGTTTTTTATCTTCAGGAGTACCCAGAATTCGGTAACGAAAATCCACCGGACGCGCATTCCAATCAGCATGATTAAGCTGTTCGGGTAAATGTTCTACGTCTGCAGGTGGAAAGAGGTACAAGCTAGCCACCGTCTTTTTTGACTTAGGCAAGGTTCTTATAAACTCTAGGATATACTCAGATTTATTTTTTTGCGAAAACATCAACCCACCCATAAAAATACTACAAAAGAACGCATTTGCTGAAAGATCATCGTAAGGCGTAAAATAGCAGTTTATTCGCTGCTAAACAGGCAAAACTTTGGCTGATCTAACTCCACCCGCTGCAACACCACTAACCGGCCCTATTTTGGTTTTTGATTCGGGTGTTGGTGGGCTGTCAATTGTACAAGCATTACGCGAACGTATGCCCAGCCTACCTTTAATTTATGCCTGTGATAATGCCGCTTTTCCTTACGGGCAAAAACCTGAAGCTTGGCTAAAGCAAAGAGTCTATGCTGTTGTCAGTGGCTTGGTAGAAGCGATTCAACCTTGTTTAATTATCATCGCCTGCAACACAGCCAGCACTTTAACCTTACCTGAATTACGCCAACACTTTAATTTGCCAATCGTCGGTGTTGTTCCAGCCATAAAACCGGCTGCTTTAATAACCCGCAGCAGGCAAATGGGCTTACTAGCAACCTGTGGTACAGTTAACCGACCTTACACTCAACAGTTAATTAATGAATTTGCTGCGGATTGCAACATTATAAAAGTGGGTAGTAATCGCCTCGTTGAATTAGCTGAAGTCTTTTTAGCTGGGGGTCAAGTTGCTGACAAAGACCTACTAGAAATTCTACAGCCATTATTAGCAGAACCGCGCCTTGATACAGTTATATTAGGTTGCACGCATTTTCCTTTACTGCAAGCACAACTTGCCAAAGTCGCCGAACAAGCTGGTGCAGCACCTTGGCAATGGATAAATTCAGGCGCTGCCATTGCGCGGCGTGTGGTGCAATTGCTAGATGATGCTGGTTATGCCAACCCATCTAGCCCCGAAAACTTCGCCGCTAGCTGCTGGTTAACCGCACCTTTAGCAATAAATAGCCAGCTACCACGATCTTTGCAGCGCTTTGGTTTTAATCATCTAAAATACTTGACGGGTTTTGAATTTACTGAACACGCCATTTAACATTTTTTTTACGAGATAAAAAACAACTTATGTCTTCTAGTCTTCCTCAGGTAAATCCAGCTATTTATTCACAATTGCTGGCTGAAAAAGCAGCATTATTACGCCAAACTTTTGCTGAATTTAATCCACCTAAGCTAGAGGTTTTTGCTTCGCCCGCTAGCCATTACCGTTTGCGTACTGAGTTTCGTGTTTGGCATGAAGGCGATGATTTATTTTATGCCATGTTTGAAATAGGTGAAGATCCTAAAAAAGACCGCACACTGGTTCGTATGGAGCAATACCCTGTTGCAGGAAAAGAAATTAACCGCTTAATGCCGCTGTTGCTGGATGCCATTCGTGACAAGCCCTTGCTGCGCCACCGTTTATTTCAAGTTGAGTTTTTAACGACTTTATCGGGCCAAGTATTACTGAGCTTAATTTATCACCGCCAGCTAGAAGACGAATGGGAAATAGCCGCCAAGAAGCTGCAAGAACAACTGGGTGTTATGATTATTGGTAGAGCCAGAAAACAAAAGCGCGTATTAGAACAAGATTTTGTTGTTGAGGCTTTACAAGTCAACGGGCAAACATTGCTTTATAAACAAGTAGAAGGCAGTTTTACTCAACCCAACCCTTGGATTTGTCAAAGTATGTTGGAATGGGCAGACGCTGTTTCTAGTCTTAAAGCGGATGAAGAAAAACGTGACCTAGTGGAACTCTACTGCGGCAATGGTAATTTCACGCTGGCTTTAGCCAATAACTTTAGGCAATTACTAGGCACTGAAATTAGCCGCACTTCCGTTGCAGCCGGACAGTATAACATTCAGGCGAATAAGATTGATAATGTAAGAATTGAGCGCATCGCTGCTGAAGATTTTTCTAAAGCATTAAATGAGCCCAATTCAGAAGAAGCCAGTAAATTTAATTTACAAGCGTATGATTTTTCAACCGTCTTGGTAGACCCACCCAGAGCAGGGCTGGATAACGATACGCTAGCACAGGTGCAAAACTACGAGTGCATTATCTATATTTCCTGCAACCCAGCAACGCTTGCAGAAAATCTAAAAACACTAACGCTTACGCATAGAATTGAGCGGTTAGCTTTCTTTGACCAATTCCCCTACACCCACCATGCCGAGTGCGGGGTTTATTTGGTTAGACATTAGCGCTTTAGCTACGGCTTTGCTGGTTTTTTGGGTAAAGCCAAAAAGCAAACCAGCGAGTAAAGCGCGGCATTAATACATAAGACATTAAAGGCATTAAAAAACCAGTGATAATCATTGTTCTTAACAAGAGGGGGACTGGCTGCAATAAATCACCAAAAACTAAAAAAATTATCGATACCGCAGGATAAAGTGCTAACCAACTAACTAAGGTCATTTTATATTTAGGTGGTGGTTTAACTGGGTTTTGTCCTGGCAAGGTAAACCAAGTCACCATCCCTGAAAGCACTTCAGTTTTAGCTGGCTCTATTAAAAGCTCTTCAAAGTTATCCAAATATGCCAAACGTTCTGCTGAATTTTGCCACTTTTCTAGATCAGCTGGGGTTCTAAACTTAAAAACAATACGGTATTCAGGATCATCCGCTGATGCAGGGCGAAACATATTACTGCCTAAATGCCCCTTAAACTTGGTTGCCGTATTAGACATGGCAGTGCTTAATTTTTCAAACTCGGCTTCACAACCTGATTTAACACGCCTTGAAACAACAACGGTGACAGCACTAGCAGGGTCTTCAGCAACGGGAGTGGATTGGCTCATTTTCATTCTCACTTAAGTTTCATTAAAACTTATTTACCTAACTTTTTAGCTGAAGTACCACCCATACCAAAATGCTGTTTAGGCATTTCTGTAATAATTACGCGAACAACTTCTCTAGGTGCGTTCAGTGTTTTAACCATGGCTTCAGTTATTTCAGAAATTAATGCTTCTTTAACTTCGTCACTACGACCTTCTAGTATATAAATTTGCGCTATTGGCATTTTTTTCTTCCTAAAGTTATTGGTTAGTAATATTTATAATTTAAAAAGGGCTAAAAACGCTTCTAGCTTTTAGCCCTTTTTATAGATTAGAAAACTTTAGTTAAAGAGGCACGTATAGTTCTACCGTTACCAACAAAATTTTCATAACCAAATTCTTTGTAGGCGGCAATATCTGCACCTAGCATAATGCTTGGCCAAAACTTACCTACTGACATACCCAGCGCATTACGCTCTTCTTTATTTGATCCAGACATCTCTCTAGTCATGTAGCCAATAATACCTACATCTAAAGTGCCATAACTTTTACCTAAGCCCCATTCAAGCGTAAGGTTATCGTTTACTGTTACCCCACCACTTTTATCACCATTAATTTCATAACGGCCTAAACCACTTAAAGTAATATCACCTGCTTGGTTTAACTTATAGGTACCACCAAAGGTCAGCATAATGCCATCATGACCTTCACCCACTTTATCCTTATCACCGGTTTCAGCCCAGTAGCCCATGCCACCGACTGCATCCCAGCGTTCGCCATGCCAGCCAATTACACCACCCAAATACAAATCACCCAAACCTGACTCACTTTTAACAGTTGTTCCACCCGCCTTAACTTTTTCATTAATCATAGGCAAGATGGTTTCTAAGGTTAAATCACCACCTAAAAACTTTTGGGGAGTTACCCAAATAAGCCTGTGCGCTAAAGCATTGACAGTTACATCCACACTGCCTTCCACATCATAATTAACGTAGTAGCCCTTATAATAAACACCGGGTGGTGGTACAGAACTAGCTTTTACACCTTCTATACCTGGAACATAGTGGCCTGCAAAAGTTGGCGCTGATAAACAAGTTGAGATAGCTGCAGCAATTGTGAGTTGTTTGATTTTCATTTTATAAAGTACCTTGTTATTTTTATTGGTGTTATTTTTTATAGTGTTAGAACATCCTTGTTCTTTTTTTGTTAGTAGTAATTAACTAAACAAACTTTGCAGTAATACTGCCTAAGCCTTGGTAGCGGATATTAATCGAATCACCACGGTTAACTGTCACTGCCGCTGTAATACCACCGGTCATAATAAAAGTGCCTGCCGGAATTTCTTCACCACGTTCGCCCATCATGTTAGCCAGCATGGCAACCGAAGCCGCTGGATGGCCTAATACCGCAGCACCGGCACCCGTAGCGACAATTTCGCCATTAATTTCCATGACAACACCTAGATTTTTAACATCAACATCTTCTAGGCGTGCCATACGGCCACCGGTAATAAAACGGCTGGAACTGGAGTTGTCAGCAATCACGCTTTTTAAGTCGAACTTAAAATCTTTGTAGCGTGAATCAATTACTTCTACGGCTGGAATAATAAAATCAGTGGCTCTTAACACATCACCAATATGGATGCCTGGACCTTTAAGCGGGGCTTTGGTTACAAAGGCAATTTCTGCTTCAATTTTTGGATGAATCAACTCATCCATTTTGATTTCACCGCCTTCTGGCACGCTAAAGTAGTCGGCTAGGTAGCCATAGCAGGGTTGTTCAACTCCCATTTGCGCCATTTTTGCCCAAGAGGTTAAACCCATTTTCATGCCAACAACTTTATGACCACGTGCCACTTTGCGACGACGTACTTCCCACTGCACATCAAAGGCATCACGGTAGGTCATTTCTGGATATTTATCAGTGACTTTGGTAATTTCTTGCTGCTTTAACTCTGCCTCTTCACAGTAGGTCGCTAGCTCATCAATTTGAGCTTTAGTGAGTTTGTTTGTATTTTCCATTAGATTAACCCTTGTTCTTTTGCCATGGTCAGTGCCAGGTCTTCAATCATGTCTTCTTGTCCACCCACGGTACCGCGACGGCCTAGTTCAACTAAAAGGTCACGAGCAGAGATGCCGTATTTTTCTTCGGCACGCTTTGCAAACAGTAGGAAGGAGGAATAAACACCGGCATAGCCTAGTGTCAGTGAATTACGGTCAACTCGAACCGGATGATCCATCATAGGAACAACGAGGTCTTCAGCTACATCCATAATTTTGAATAGATCAACACCGGTTTCAACGCCCATGCGATCAAGCACAGCACAGAAAACTTCTAGGGGTGTATTACCCGCACCAGCACCTAAACCTGCGACTGAACCATCAATGCGGCTAGCACCGGCTTCAATGGCAGCCAGCGAGTTAGCAATGCCCATACCTAGGTTGTGGTGGCCATGAAAACCTACTTCGATATTTTTAGGTAGTTCTTTACGCAGCAGGCCAATGCGAGCAGTGACATCATCCGGCAGCATATAACCCGCCGAGTCAGTGGCATAAATGCAGTTAGCACCGTATTCAACCATGAGTTTGGCTTGCTCCAGAATT
>NZ_DATESC010000024.1:0-124055 GCF_035271045.1 Marinospirillum sp.
GAATCAAAATTTGCTGCTGCGGTATCACTTGGCAGTAAGTTTCAGCTAGCTGGCACAACCTTGGCATTAAGTGCGTTTACTGGGCAAGGTGCGGGTGTTTATGCAGGCTGGGGCTATTTAGGTGCTGCAGGGGCTAATCAAGCGACCGATGTGATAGGTAAAGACCTTCGCACCATAGGCCGAGCCATTAGCAAGCTGCAACAAGCCAACCAATTAAAACACCTTGGCTGAAAATGCGATACACCCCTTTGCCATTGGCCGCAAAAACTGGTTGTTTGCTGAATATGCTCTACGCAACTGTGCAGACCGTAGTTCCAGCTTTAAACTAATCCATACAATCTATAAATATTTTTCTTATTACCTGTATAGCAAGTTCCATTTCTCGTTCGGTATAAGCTGCAAATCCAAGCAAGAACCCTGCTTGTTTTGGTGTGGTGATGTACAGGCTAGACAAGCTGATTAGGGTAATACCCTGTTGTTTAGCTTGCTCGATAATCACGTCCTCAAGAGTTTCATTTTTTAATACACAAGGCATTTGCATACCGCCTAAGGGCGGTAGAGGCTCGATAAAATCTTTTAAGTGTGTGCGCACAAGTTGCTCAAGTGTGGTTAAGCGTTTGGCATAAACTTGCCGCATCTGCCGAATGTAAGCGCCAAAATGACCATTCTCGATAAAGCGTGCAAGGGTAAGCTGGGAAATTGTTGCGGTATGTCCGTCTTGCAACGTTCGCGCTGTGGTCATTGGAGCGACGAGCTGCGAGGGTAAAATCATATAGCCAATACGCACGCTAGGAAATAAGGACTTGGTGAAAGTACCAATGTAAATAGTACGCTGGTAAGCGTCTAAACCTTGTACGCAGGCGGTTGGTTTTCCAGCGTAATGAAACTCACTGTCGTAATCATCTTCAATAATCCATGCTTGATTTTGTTCCGCCCATTCGATGAGTTCTAAGCGGCGCTCAAGTGATAATGTTGCGCCCGTGGGGTATTGATGTGAGGGCGTTAAAGAAAGAACTTTTGCGGATGAAGGATGCTGTTTTAATAAATCAACACGCATACCTTGCTGATCGACGGGTATAGGAATTGAAGTTAGCCCCGCTGCATTAAAGGCTTTACGTGCGCCTTGATACAGTGGATTCTCAGTAAAAATATTATCGCCCTCATCTAATAAAACCTGTGCACATAAGGCAATGGCTTGTTGTGAGCTGGTTAAAATCAAAATACGTTCAGGTGTGGCATGCGCGCCTCGCTCTAAATTTACATAGTGCGTAATGGCACGGCGCAGTTCTTTAGTACCTTGAGGATCACTATGTTGTAAGGCCTTGAATTGATAATCTCGAATAACTTGTCGCTCTAAGCGCGTCCAAAGTGACAGTGGAAACAGGCGTGTTTCGGGTATCCCTGGCGCAAAAGGCTGTGGTGTTAAAGCTTCTCTTACACCTTCATTGTTAAATATTTTCTGCCCTCGCTGGCTTAACTGAATACTTGTTTGCACGACAGGCCGAGCGGTTTTTTTACGCTTGGGCTTATGGAGTAACGGCACCTCTGCTACAAAGCTACCGCTGCCAACTTGGCGCTCAATAAAGCCTTCGGCATGCAATAAACTGTAGGCATTTTCAATAGTATCGCGTGAAACATTCAGTGATAACGCTAACGCACGCGAAGCTGGTAAGGGATGATTCGCTGGTAATGCGCCATCAAGTATTAACTGACGTAATGCTCGCTGAATGCGTAAGTACAGTGGGTACTTTATATCGTTGGGTTGTATCAGTGCTGCTTTAACGGACTCAAGCTGAGAATGCTTAAACAAATGGTATGCCTGCTATCTTAAAAATGGATGGTTACATCATGCCAAAGACGACGTATAAAACAACTCTTCTTCGTAGAATTTATGCGATTTAATGGAAAAGGTCATTAACAAGGTGGGTTATGAGTACATCAGTCGTGCAAAAAAATAAATTAACAGAGTATTGGAACCCGGTGATTGCGGGGTTAGTTTCCGTGTTAGTGAATTATGGTGGAACTTTTATTTTAGTTTTTCAAGCAGCCAGTGTTGCTGGTTTAAGTCCAGAATTAACGGCTTCATGGGTATGGGCTGTTTCAATTGGCGTTGGTATTACAGGAATTATATTAAGTTGGCGCTATCGTGAGCCGATTATCACGGCTTGGTCAACACCAGCAGCTGCGTTCTTGGTTGTCGCTTTAGCTTCAACGCCTTATGAGCAAGCAGTTGGAGCTTATCTAATTTCTGCTTTGGCTTTTTTTGTGCTAGGGCTTTCGGGCTATTTTGAAAAAGTTATTAAGTTAATTCCTGCGAGTATTGCATCGGGGTTATTAGCAGGGATTTTATTACAATTTGGTATCACTGCTTTCTCTAACATGACACTTGAGCCTGTCTTAGCAACGAGCTTAATTGTGGTTTACTTACTCTTGAAACGTGTGACTGCACGTTATGCCGTGGCGGGTATTTTAGTTCTGGGTTTAATACTTTTACTTCTTCAAGGTCGGGTTGATTTTTCAGGGGTTGAGCTACAGTTAGCCACTCCTGTGTTCACTTCGCCTGAATTTTCATGGCACGCCTTATTAAGTGTCGCGTTGCCATTGTTTTTAATTACTTTAACAGGTCAGTATATGCCTGGAATGTTAGTACTTCGTAATGATGGCTTTACCACCAGTGCAAATCCCATTGTGGCATTGACAGGTTTGGGTTCATTTCTTATGGCACCTTTTGGTTCGCACGCTTTTAATATTGCAGCTATTACGGCGGCTATCTGTACCGGTAAAGAAGCCCATGAAGAGCCATCTAAACGGTGGGTTGCTGGTATCGCAGCAGGTGTGTTCTATATTTTAGTGGGTTTATTTGGTGTCGCTTTAGCGTCTGTGTTCATGGCGTTGCCAAGTGCATTTATTACAACACTAGCGGGCTTGGCGCTGCTTGGAACGATAGGTGGAAGTCTGACAAATGCCTTATCAGACGACAAAACGCGTGAAGCCGCATTAATCACTTTTCTTGCTTCGGCTTCTAATATCCATTTATTGGGTATCGGTGGTGCTTTTTGGGGCTTATTAATTGGATTAATCGCTTATGCAGTACTTAATGGCCGCGTATTGGATAAATTATATAAAAGTACTATTTAAAATATGTAGGAGCATACAGTGAAAAAACCTTTGATTATTTCAGTTGAAGCGGTAAGTATTGATGATTATCAGCAGTGGTTAGTATTTTGATAGTAGTTAGCTGCTAACTTTGAGTGTAACGCTGAACTTTAATACATTAAGGTATTGCCATGAAATATACAGAACTTTCCATTACAGATGGATGCGGCAAAGACTTTAAGCAGCTTTTAGGTACAGACTTGCCTATTATTCAAGCCCCTATGGCAGGGGTTCAGGGCAGTGCTTTGGCTATAGCAGTAAGTGAGGCGGGCGGTTTAGGTTCTTTGCCCTGCGCGATGTTAAGCCCTGAGCAGTTGGATTCTGAAATTAAGCTTATAAAAGTGGCCACAAGCCAGCCGGTTAATTTGAATTTTTTCTGCCACGCAATGCCTGCGCTTGATGAAAAGAAGCAAGCGGCTTGGCAAGCAAGGCTAAAACCTTACTTTGATGAGCTGGGCATAGAGGCGGATAGCTTGCCTGCTGGTACCAGCCGAACGCCTTTTAATCATGCTACGGCAGATTTACTTGAAGCTTATAAACCAGAAATTATTAGCTTTCATTTTGGCTTGCCCAGTAATGAGTTAATGGCACGCATAAAAGGCTGGGGTACTAAAGTTTTATCTACGGCTACAACGCTTAAAGAAGCTGTGTGGTTAGAAGCTCAGGGTGTTGATGCCATTATTGCGCAAGGTTTAGAAGCCGGTGGGCATCGAGGGATGTTTTTATCGGCTGATATAACCACGCAAGTTGGTTTGGCTGCTTTAGTGCCGCAAATTGTCAGCCAAGTAAAAGTACCAGTAATAGCTGCGGGTGGCATTGCTGATGCTAAGGGTGTACAGGCTGCTTTATTGCTGGGTGCGACAGCAGTACAAGTGGGTACTGCTTATTTGTTGTGTAATGAGGCTAACACCAGTCAGCTGCACCGTGCTGCTTTAAAAAGCATTCAAGCTGCACACACGGCACTCACCAATATATTTACGGGTAGGCCAGCTAGAGGTATCGTTAACCGCGCCATTAAAGAGTTGGGTTATATAAGCGAAACAGCACCGGATTTCCCTTATGCTTCCATTGAAATGGGTAAGTTGCGTTCTGCTGCTGAAAAGAATAACTCAGCTGATTTTTCACCCCTTTGGGCAGGGCAAAACCCATCCGGCTGCAAAGAAATTTCGGCCGGTGAATTAACTAAGCAGTTAGCAGGGTTTTGACTTTATCCGTGTTTATCTGTGTCAATCCGTGGCTTATTTCTAATTTAAAGCACTAGGGCACTAGGGCACTAGCGTTAGCCTGCTTTGGGTATTCTGCTCGATATCTTTTTCAGCTAAGTGCTGTGGGTAGTAGCGCCCTTCACTATAAGCCTTGGCTTGGTCTGAATAGTGTTTATCAAACTTCACGCCGCTTTGCCCTACTGGGTTAATGCCTAAGGCTTGTTCGGGTGCAGCAAAATCAATTAACCGGCGGGTTGATGGGCCGTATTCCACTGCCCAAGGTGCGCTACTGTAACCGCTTGATAAATTATTAGGTAACTCATGACCGCCGGGTGCAGCAAAGTTCCCCACATTAAATAGTTTATCTAAGGGTTTTTGTGCGCCTAAAGGGTGATTGTGCGTAAGTGTGTGCGCTTTACCCCATTGCCAATCGTCTAGCTTAGGGCCTAGTACTTTATTTAGGTGCTTTAAAGTTGCTTGCCAAGCTTGGCCGACTACTATTTGACGGGTTTGGTTGGTGCCGGTTTGCTGGTTATTCCACCACGGTGAAGTGGGGTTGGCGACTAATAAGGGTAGAGCGCTGTCAATAATCCGCGTATTGAGCAGGTTATTAAAGGTTGCTTCACCTAATTCATCTAAAAAAGTGGCTGTTAATAGCTGGTAGGTAAATTCCGTAAATACCGTTGGTAAATAGCTGTTAGTTGGGAAGCTGCCTTGCCATTTTGCTAACTGGTTAATCAGTAGCGTTTCTTCTTTACTGCTGGCGCTGGCGTATAAATCGCCTAATAAGGGTTTAAGCAGGCGTGGTGCGTAGCCGCTTTGCTCACCTAGCTGTACGGCTTGGCTATTTTGGGTGTTCCATTTTATGTTGGGCTGACTAAGTTCTTTGATTAGTTGCTCGCCACGGTCGGCAAGGTTGTAGTAGCCAGGCAGTGGTACTTGATTAGGTGAAGCCGGCAGGTAATTTGCAGAAACTATATAACCTCGTTCGGGATTTTCTTCTTGCGGGTTATCGCTAAAAGGGTAGAAGCCGTATTTTTTAGCTTGGTCAGTTTGGCTGTCGAGTATAAAAGCAGGCTGAGTGCTGGCATCACGAATCGGCATCTTACCTGCTGCCCACCAAGCAATGTCGCCTTCAGCATTAGCCCAAACCATATTTAACCCAGGGGCATGAATCTTACTGGCAGCTGCACGGGCTTTATTCAGCGTGTTAGCACGGTTGAAGTCGTAAAAAGCGTCTAAAATGGGGTTTTTGGTTTCTAAGAAAGCCCACCAGAGTGCAATGGGCGTGTCAGGGGTTTTTTCACCTAACGCAGCGTTAATGATGGGGCCAAAGTCTGAGCTATAAAGGGTTAGCTCTTCAGCTGCTTGGCCTTTTATGGCGATTAGCTCGGTATGACGGGTTAAATTATCCCAGTTAGGTGGCAGGGCGATTAGGTCTAAATCATCATTTTGAAACATAGTCAGCGACCAGCCAAATGCTTGGTTATGGCCTAGCAGTGCAAAAGGGTTGAGGGCTTGAAAATGCCCATACAATTCAAAGCTAGGTGTTTGTAGATGCGCTTCATACCAAACAGCCGGTACAGAAAAGCCGATATGTGGGTCGCCAGCTAACAGGGGTTTACCGCTTTGGGTTTTACTACCCGCCATGACCCAAGCGTTACTGCCTTCAAACTGGGGCAGGCTGTGTTCAAACAGCGCTGCTTGGCTAACTTCGGCTAAAGCATTTAAACCCTGCCAATCGTTTGCTGTTAATTTGCTGCTACTTAGGGTGCTAGTGGCGTTAGTGGAAGAAGGTTCAGGGTAGGTGGCATCGCCTTGGCTAGGCGTGCTTAAATCAAAAATGCGTAAATAATCTTCGCCTAATTCATCACGAATATAAGTGAGCACTGGCTCGGTACGAAAAGCGGCGGCAAAACTGTAAGCTAAATAACCTGCCACGCTGATGGTATCTTCGGCTGTAAAAGGGCGAGGAGAAATGCCTAATAAATCGAATTCTAGGGGTTTAGCGCGAGTAGCTTGGTACTGGTTAATGCCATCTAAATAAGCATTTAAGCTTTGCATGGCTGGGCTGTTAGGGTCTAGCGTTTTTAAATAGCTTTTGGCGTGTTGGTGAAGGCGCAGGGTACGAAATAGGCGGTCGATTTTAACGGTTTTTTCGCCTAGTACTTCAGAAAGCTGGCCTTGGGCTAAGCGACGTACCATTTCCATTTGAAATAAACGGTCTTGGGCATGCACATAACCCAGTGCACGGTAAGCATCTAGCTCGGTTGCTGCCTGAATATGCGGAACACCGCGTTCATCGTAATGAACACTGACCGCTTCGCTTAGCTGCTCTAGTTTTATTTCACCACTACGCTGGGGTAGCTTTTGCTGGATAAACCAATAGCCACCTAAAGCTATGGCAATTAGCAGCAGAGCAAAACTAAAAAAACGCTTCATGGGGTTTATTCCTTGTTTATTGCTAATTATTTTCTGGCACTTGTGCTAAGGCGTGTTCAATTAACTCTACGCCAGCACCGGCTAGGTGTGCGCCTTCGCTTAAAGTGCGTCTAAACAGCCTTGCGCCGACTACACCTTGAAAAACACCCAGCAGTGGACGAATCATGGGGTTCAGTCGGTCGCCTTGGCTTAAACGCTCTTCAACATAAGGCAAATAATTACGAATGGCTTGGTGTTGGGTTAGACCGTTATCTTTCGCACCATAGAACTGTTGATCGACTTGGGCAACCAGCCAAGGGTTATTCCAAATGGCTCGACCTAGCATCACGGAATCGACTTTTTCTAAGTGGGTTTTGCATTCTTCTAAGGTATTAATGCCGCCATTTATGGCAATGACTAAATCGGGGTGTTGGGCTTTTAAGCGTTCTACACGGGCGTAGTTAAGGGGTGGTACTTCACGGTTTTGCTTGGGTGATAAACCTTTTAACCAAGCTTTTCTGGCATGCAGAATAAAAATTTCACAGCCTGCACTTTTTTGGTGCTGAATAAAGTTTTCTAAATCTGTGTCTTCGTCTTGGTCATCCACACCGATACGGCATTTAATGGTAACGGGTAACGGTGTAGCAGACTGCATGGCTTGAATGCAGTCGCTAACCAAGTTGGGGCGTGCCATTAAACAAGCACCAATCAGGTTGTTTTGCACCCTATCGCTGGGGCAGCCAACGTTAAGATTGATTTCGTTATAACCCCATTTGGTTGCCAAAGCCGCACAACGCGCTAGGTCTTCAGGGTTACTGCCACCCAGTTGCAGTGCAATGGGGTGTTCTTCGGTAGAAAAATCTAAAAACCTGTGTGGGTCTTTACCGTGCAAAAGTGCGCCGGTGGTAATCATTTCTGTGTACATCAAGGTTTTGTTACTTAGCAGGCGTAAAAAATACCGAAAATGACGGTCGGTAACATCCAGCATGGGAGCTAAAGAAAAACGGGGGTAGGGTTGGTCACCCCAAAGCGGCAAAGGCATAAGATTAAGATCACTAGCGAGTTAAAGTGGGTGAAGTGTAACCTTAGCAAGATAAAATGGCGACTCTTACAGGGGAGTAAGGTCGCCTAGGCATCGCAAGTGTGTATCTTAGGTGATAACAGCTAACTTCATACAAATTTGAGTGGCGATATTCTATATAAAAAACCGTTGTTGTGAAGGTGGTGTAATGTCACATAAATTGTCGGCAATGCACTCAGCGCAGGAATCTCTTATACTTGTTATCTGGGTTTTATTTTTATTTTCTTTGTCAGCAGGATGAACACGCATGACTGTACGCACTCGTATTGCTCCATCACCCACCGGTGACCCCCACGTTGGTACCGCTTATATCGCTTTATTTAACTTGTGCTTTGCCCGTCAGCATCAGGGTAAATTTATTCTGCGTATTGAAGATACTGACCAACAACGTTCTACCGCTGAATCGGAACAGCAAATTTTTGAATCGTTGCGTTGGTTAGGTTTGGATTGGGACGAAGGCCCAGACGTAGGCGGTGAATTTGGCCCTTACCGCCAAAGTGAGCGGGGTGATATTTATGGTCAATATGCACAAGAGCTATTGGATAAAGGCAAAGCTTTTAAATGCTACCGCACCAGCGAAGAGTTAGATGAACTGCGTCGTGATCGTCAATTAGCGGGTCATTCTACAGCGTTAAAACCTTCTGATCTGTATTTGCCCATTGAAGAAGTAAAACAGCGTGAAGCTGCTAATGCACCTTATGTTGTGCGTATGCTAGTGCCTGAGCATGATGGCGCTTGTGTAATTGATGATTTGCTACGTGGCAAGGTCGCGCTAGATTGGAGCATGGTTGATGCCCAGATTCTTTTAAAGTCTGATGGTATGCCAACGTATCATTTAGCGAATGTGGTTGATGACCATTTGATGCAGATTACTCACGTTATGCGCGGTGAAGAATGGTTGAATTCAGCACCTAAGCATAAGCTATTATACGAGTATTTTGGTTGGGAAATGCCAGTGTTGTGCCACTTGCCTTTGTTGCGTAACCCCGATAAATCTAAGTTGTCTAAGCGTAAAAACCCGACTTCAATTAACTTCTATCAGCGTATGGGTTATTTTCCAGCTGCTATGCTTAACTATTTAGGCCGCATGGGTTGGTCTATGCCTAACGAGCAAGAAAAATTCAGCCTAGAAGAAATGATTGCTAACTTTGATATTGGGCGTGTTTCTTTGGGTGGGCCAGTATTTGATGTTGAAAAACTAAGCTGGCTGAATGGTTTATACCTGCGTGAAGATTTTAATGATGAACAGTTAATTGCCGAGTTAATAAAGTGGGCTTTTAACAGCGATTATTTAAAGCAGATTATTCCACAGTTACGTCCGCGCATTGAAGTGCTGTCTGATGTAGCACCCTTGGCAAGCTTCTTCTTTAGCGGTATGCCTAAAGTAACCAAAGAAGATTATTTAAGCTTAGGTTTTGAAGAAACAAACTTGGTTGAGTTGTTACAGTTATTGGTTTGGGAAATGGATAACCTTAGCCCTTGGAATAAAGATGCTATTTTTGCGACGATTAAAGCCTTAGCCGATCATGCTGATTTGAAAATGAAGATTTATTTGCAGCCGGTGTTTATGGCGATTAGTGGTAGCACTACTTCAACGTCTGTTTTAGATGCGATGGTTATTCTAGGGTCAGATATGAGCCGTGCGCGTTTGCGTTTTGCGTTAGATCTAGTCTCTGGTGGTGGTGCTTCTAAAAAGCTTACTAAGAAGCTAGAAAAAGCCCACCAAACGTTTAAAACAGCCAAAGTTTCTGGGGAATTGAATTAGCTAGAAATAAAGCTTGACGGTGCGTAGGGTGCAGCCTATTATACGCACCGTCTTCAGGACATCGTGGGGGTATAGCTCAGATGGGAGAGCGCTTGCATGGCATGCAAGAGGTCTGCGGTTCGATCCCGCATATCTCCACCAATATTTAGAATGTTTTAAAGATAGCTTAAAAAGTACTAATGTCCCATTCGTCTAGTGGTCTAGGACACCGCCCTTTCACGGCGGTAACAGGGGTTCGAACCCCCTATGGGACGCCACTTATTTGTTTTCAGTATCAATGCTAATTAATGCCTAAGTTTTAAACGCTAATCTTATCTATTAAAAAATAATCAGGCTTAGTCCTGAGTTTTTTTGTGATTTTTTAGTGAGCTTTAAGTTAATTAATAGCCTACTTAGGTTTAGTAGGCTTTGGGTAACTTTAAATTGCTTCAAGCAAGACATGGTTAAGTAGTTTGTACTTGGCTGGGTCTTCTGGTAAGAGTTTTTTCTTTTCAGGTGGTAGTAGCTCTAATCTAAGATCCGTTGGTTTAATAGGCTTATTACTTAGCTTATTAAAAACAACACACACGACAGAAGGGCTATTATTTTTGTCATGTTCCTTTACAAAACCTAAATTACCATCTTCAAATGCGACTAAAGAACCCAATGGGAACAGCCCTTGACGCTTTATCAGTTGCTGGATAGAAGTTAAATCAAGTTGTTCACGCATTGCCATTAGTCGCTTATAGGCCAGAGCATAAGGTAGACCAGCACGGTAGCTGCGTGAGTTAGTCATGGCATCAAAGACATCAATAACAGCTGTTAATCTACCTATCGGGCTGATAGATATGGCTTTTAGGCTTTCGGGGTGCCCTGATCCGTCTAAGCGTTCACAGTTTTGTGTCGCAATGGTTAAAGCTATTTCAGGCATACCTTGCTGCCGTGAAAGAATTTCACGCGTCAGTAGTGAGTGTTTGTGCATCATTTTAGCTTCTTGTTCGCTTAACTCACCTTTTTTATTAACAATGCGTTCAGGTATTAATCCTTTACCTAAATCATGGCAAAGTCCTGCAAAAATTACATTACGCAAGTAATCTTTGTCGCGTGACTTAGGGTTGTCTTTATTAAACATAATTTGGTCAGCTAGAAGCACCGCAACGCTAACTGAGTGTTCATAAAGGTAATTGGCTGCGGTACGAATTCGAGTAGCAAGAATGAGTGCCTGTCTGTTCTTTTCTAAAGTGGTTAAAAGAAGGTCAGCAGTTTCCCGCATTGCTTTAATTGGTAAGGGTTTTTTCTCACGCAGGCTGTTAACCATATCTTGGATATTTTTGAGTGCTTTTTGATGAACCGCTATCACAGATAAGTTTTCTGCTGTTTCGCCACTTTGTTCAGCCGATTTGTTTTTATCGTCTTTAGTACTGTCTTTAGTCGCTATTTCTTGGAAAAGTTCAGATGTAGGTGTAGAGCTATCGCCTGAGCTAGCCCGTGCATTATCACGCTGCAACTCATTAACAATAAAAGAGATTTTGCGGTCTAATTTAGGATCCATATTAATAAATTGGCAGCCTAAACTACTGACTTTGTGTTTTTCGTTGTAGGCTATATGGCGTATGGCTAAACCAATATCAATTAAGTAACCATTAGGAAAAACAAAATGGCAGCTAGTGTACTCCGTGTTCTTGGGCAGCGTTTCACGCAAGTCACCTTCAATTTCTATTTGGCAACCTTGAGCCGATAAATCGTGTAATCGACCTTCATGTGCCCAAATTGGATTTTGAGGAATGATATTATCAAATTCATCACGTTTTTCAGGCGGGATTTCAAAGCCCAATTGTATTTTTATCGTTAGTGAGTGACGGATGGAAGCACGATAAAATTTACGGCGTTGTAGAAAATTAAGCTCAGTAGGAAAAAGAATTTTGTAAACTGGACTGCCTTCTTTTAATGCCCGTCCTACGGCTTGCATTTTTACAGCGCTAATTTTACAACCGTCATGGTAGCTATCAAAACTAAAGGGCACGGCTTTTGCCATTAACTCATCCCCCCATTTGGGGGTCACTTCATCAAGTAAAATATAGCCTTCTTTAAAATTAACGGCTAAAACCATGCTGGTGTAATAGTCAGCAACAGAATCAAACCGTAATTTTAAAGGTGTATGTTTACTCTCTAGCCTACGCATTAGGCGATAAATGCCTTCGTTAGACTTGATTATTTGTCCTTCGGGTTGATTTTCACCCGTAGGTTTTTTTGAAGCTATGCCTTTTTCATTTTGAGTCATGCCCACAAATTAAATCCTAAATACTTGGGTTTTGGTTAACCAGTAGAGCTTAATACCTGTTCATGTATAAAAAATCAACAATTGAAGTTAATTATATGCATAAACTAGTGGGTTTACTCAAAGTTAGGTTTGAATGCTTGTAGACGGCGCAATAAACTGGAGGTATCCCAGCGACCGCCATCTAATTGCTGCACTTCACCATAAAATTGATCAACTAATGCGGTAACAGGAAGTTGAGCATTAATTTTACGCGCTTGATTTAAGCAGATCGCTAAATCTTTACGCATCCAATCGACCGCAAAACCGTGTTCATATTCGTTAGCAATCATCGTTTTATGACGGTTATTCATTTGCCAAGAACCAGCCGCACCTAAGCTGATAACATCCATAACTTTTTGTTGGTCTAGCCCCGCTTTGTCAGCAAAATTAAGTCCTTCAGCTAAGGCTTGTAATAGACCGCCAATGCATATTTGATTAACCATTTTAGTCATTTGCCCAGCACCTGTTGCACCCATGTGGGTAACGGCTTTGGCGAATACTTGGATCAGCGGTTCAATTTGCTGGAATGCGTCTTCCTCACCACCGACCATAATGGTTAGTTGGCCATTAATCGCACCCTGTTCACCTCCTGAAACGGGTGCATCTAAAAAGCTAATTTTTTGTTGGTAGCAAAGCTCGGCCATTTCAATGGCAACAGCAGCAGAAGCCGTAGTGTGGTCAACAATAAAACTACCCGGTTTAAGGGTTTTAAGAATGCCTTGTTCACCCGTAATGACTTCTTTTAGGTTATCATCGTTTCCTACGCAAATAAAAACCACCTCAGCATTAGCCACAGCCTTTGCTGGTGTTGTTGCAGCACTATGGCCAGGGTGTTTTGCAGCCCACTGGGTAGCTTTGGTCAATGTACGGTTAAATACACATAGCTGATGACCGGCTTTAACTAGATGGCTGGCCATAGGAGCACCCATAACACCTAAACCAATAAAAGCTAAATTTTTGTTTGTGATTTTTGTAGGTATTTTCATTATTTGTTCCGGTTCTAATCGTTATAATCAACAAAAAAGGCCGCTAATGAGCAGCCTTTATTAGAGCAAAATTACTTAACGGTTAGGAAAGTCACGTTGTGGTGCGCCAGTGTAAAGCTGACGCGGACGGCCTATTTTATAATCATTACTAATCATTTCATTCCAATGCGAAATCCAGCCAATAGTACGACTCATGGCAAAAATTACGGTAAACATATTGGTTGGAATGCCAATGGCTTTAAGGATAATACCTGAATAGAAGTCAACGTTGGGATAAAGTTGACGTTCAACAAAGTATTCGTCTTGCAGGGCAATTTCTTCTAAACGTTTAGCAATTTTTAGCTGCGGATCGTTAGCCATACCCAGTTGAGCAAGTACCTCATCACAGGTTTCTTTCATAACTTTGGCGCGAGGGTCAAAGTTACGGTAAACACGGTGACCAAAGCCCATAAGCTTGAAAGAGTCTTCTTTGTCTTTAGCACGTGCAACAAACTCATCAATGCGTGACACATCACCAATTTCATCCAGCATAGCTAGAACGGCTTCGTTAGCACCACCGTGGGCAGGCCCCCAAAGCGCAGCAATACCTGCAGCAATACAAGCAAAAGGATTCGCGCCAGTAGAACCTGCTAAACGTACCGTTGAAGTGGACGCATTTTGCTCGTGATCGGCGTGTAGCATAAAAATACGATCCATTGCTTTAGCGAATACAGGGTTGATTTTGTATTCTTCACAAGGCGTAGCAAACATCATGTGTAAAAAGTTTTCTGCGTAGTTAAGCGCATTGTTTGGATAAACAAAGGGCTGGCCGGTGGAATACTTGTAACACATAGCGGCAATGGTCGGCATTTTGGCAATTAAGCGGTAGGCTGACACTTCACGGTGATAAGCATCACTGATATCCATTGCATCGTGATAAAACGCTGATAAAGCACCCACAACACCACACATAACCGCCATGGGGTGAGCATCGCGACGAAAGCCTTTGAAAAATTGAGTGAGCTGCTCATGTACCATGGTATGGCGGCTAATAGTCACTTTAAAGGTTGCGTGCTGCTCTGCTGTTGGCAATTCACCATTAAGCAATAAGTAGCAAAGCTCTAAATAATCAGATTTAGCCGCCAATTGATCGATAGGATAACCACGGTGCAGTAAAATACCCTTGCCGCCATCAATGTAAGTTATTTTTGATTCGCAGGAAGCGGTAGCTAAAAAGCCTGGATCATAAGTGAATAAGCCTGTAGAGCCTAGGCTACGCACATCAATAACGTCTGGGCCTACAGTTCCTGATAGGATAGGGAGTTCGACCGTTTGCTCAAGCCCATCAATAGTTAGCACTGCTTTCTTGTCAGCCATAAGGCCTCCTTATTGGTTTTAATCATGCTTGCAGTTTGAAAATGAAGATGGCACTACTATAGAAGCGAAAATTCTCCTGTCAATTACGCTAAATACCTAGAGTATTTGACCTTTGACTTGCTAGAATGCGCCACGCCTTAAATTTCAGGCTTAGCATTAGATTCGCTTATTTTGATGCGGCGCACAACCTTTGGATAGATTGCGTAACGTTTTTTTGATTTATATAATCTGTAACCTGCACTTGGGGGATAAGTGCTACAGCAGAAAACACTAAGATGAACCTGTTTTCTGATGAGTGCTTTTAAATATAATCGCTTGTTGTCAGGGAGACCTGTGCAAGCACTATAAAAGAGTGTGTAGAGCCGTGAAAAGTAATAGACCTGTGAACCTCGATTTATCGACGATAAAATTACCTTTATCAGCTTTAGCCTCGATAACCCACCGTGCGAGTGGTGTTATCTTGTTTGTTGGCTTGATTTTTATGTTCTGGGCCTTTGACGTATCTTTATCTTCAGCCGAAGGTTTTGATAGTGTGAAGGCAACATTGCAGCAAAGCTTTCTAGCTAAATTTGTTCTTTGGGGAATGCTTTCCGCTTTGGCTTATCATTGCCTAGCGGGTGTTAAGCACTTAATTATGGATATGGACATTGGTGTAAACCTTGAAACTGGTCACTTAATGTCAAAAAGCGTATTTGTATTAGCGGCTGTATTCATTGTATTAGCGGGGGTATGGGTATGGTAACTAATATTACTAACTTTGGTCGCAGTGGTTTAGCTGACTGGTTAATGCAACGTGTAACAGCTGTTATTATGTTGGCTTACACTTTGTTTTTATTAGGTTTTTTCTTGACAAACAGCAACCTTAGTTATGAAGTTTGGTCTAGCTTATTTGAGGGTACAGCAATGCGTATCTTTAGTTTGTTAGCTTTGCTTTCAATTGCAGCGCACGCCTGGATAGGTTTGTGGACTGTAGCGACCGATTACATTAAGCCAACAGGCATCCGTGTGATTTTTCACTTGGTGGTTGTTTTGGCTCTTTTTGCCTATGTAGTTTGGGGCGTTCAAGTTTTGTGGGGAGCTTAATCCATGTCATCACTTCGTACTATGGAATTTGATGCCATCATCGTTGGTGGTGGTGGTGCAGGTCTGCGTGCTGCACTTCAGTTAGCACAGTCTGGCCGTAACACAGCAGTAATTTCTAAAGTTTTCCCAACACGTTCACACACGGTGTCTGCACAAGGTGGTATTACTTGCGCCATCGCTTCTGATGACCCGAACGATGATTGGCGCTGGCATATGTACGATACCGTTAAGGGTTCCGATTATATCGGTGACCAAGACGCTATCGAATATATGTGTAGTGAAGGCCCTAAAGCGGTGTTTGAGTTAGAGCACATGGGCTTACCTTTCTCACGTACTGAAGAAGGTCGTATTTATCAGCGTCCTTTTGGTGGTCAGTCAAAAGATTTTGGTAAGGGTGGTCAGGCTTCGCGTACTTGTGCTGCTGCTGACCGTACTGGTCACGCACTGCTGCACACGCTTTATCAAGGTAACTTGAAAAACGAAGCAACCTTCTTGAATGAATGGTATGCCGTTGATCTTGTTAAAAATGCTAAAGGCGATGTAGTGGGTTGTATCGCTATTTGCATTGAAACAGGCGAAAATATTTACATTAAGTCCAAAGCAACCGTGCTAGCAACGGGTGGTGCAGGTCGTATTTACGCCTCAACTACTAACGCACTTATTAATACGGGTGACGGTGTAGGTATGGCGTTGCGTGCTGGTTTGGCGATGCAAGATATGGAAATGTGGCAGTTCCACCCAACGGGTATTTACGGTGCGGGTACGCTGGTTACTGAAGGTTGCCGTGGTGAAGGTGGTTACTTAATCAATAAAGATGGCGAGCGCTTTATGGAGCGTTATGCGCCCAATGCTAAAGACCTTGCTGGTCGTGACGTTGTTGCACGTTCTATGGTTCTAGAAATTCTAGAAGGCCGTGGTGCGGGCGAACACGGTGATCACGTATTCTTGAAGCTAGATCACTTAGGTGAAGAAGTTTTGAATAAGCGTTTACCGGGTATTTGTGAGCTGTCTAAGACATTTGCTCACGTTGATCCAGTAAAAGCCCCGATTCCTGTTGTCCCTACTTGTCACTATATGATGGGTGGTATTCCAACCAACGTTCATGGTCAAGCCATTACTATTGACGCGCAGGGTAACGACAAGATCGTTAATGGTTTGTTTGCTTGTGGTGAAGTGGCGTGCGTATCTGTACACGGTGCTAACCGCTTAGGTGGTAACTCATTGCTTGACTTGGTTGTGTTTGGTCGTGCAGCTGGTTTATACATCGAAGAAGCATTAGACCAAGGTATTCAGTATGATGCGGCTTCAGAATCTGATGTTGAAGCCGCATTAACACGCATGAATCGCTGGAATGAGTCTAAAAGTGGTGAGTCAGTTCATACGTTACGTACTGAGCTACAAAACTGTATGCAGAACTATTTTGGCGTATTCCGTGACGGTAAGTTCATGGAAAAAGGTATCGATCAGCTAAAAGATTTGCGTGAAAGAATTGGTAAAGCGCATCTACAAGATAAGAGTCAAGCATTTAACACAGGTCGTATTGAAGCACTGGAATTGGATAACTTGCTTGAAGTGGCTGAAGCAACCGCTATCTCTGCTTATGAGCGTCGTGAAAGCCGTGGTGCTCACAGCCGTAATGATTTCACCGAACGTGATGATGAAAACTGGTTGATGCACTCTGTTTATTCACCTGCCACTAAAACCTTGAGTAAGCGTGCGGTTAACCGTGCGCCTAAAATAATTCAAGGCGATATGTTGAAGCATTTTGAGCCAAAAGTGCGTACCTACTAATCAGAATTTGATGTTGGGAGAGTAAAGATGCTTCAGGTATCAGTTTATCGCTACAATCCGGAAACGGACAAAGCACCCTATATGCAAGACTTTGAAATCGACACCAAAGGTAAAGATATAATGGTGTTGGATGTATTGCATCTAGTAAAAGAAAAAGATAATGGTATGTCTTATCGCCGTTCTTGCCGCGAAGGTGTGTGTGGTTCAGACGGTGTTAATATGAATGGTAAAAATGGTTTGGCTTGCATTACACCTTTGTCTGATGTAGTGAAGAATAAAAAGCTAATCATTCGGCCGTTGCCTGGCCTGCCTGTTATTCGTGATCTAGTGGTTGATATGACGCTATTTTATAAGCAGTATGAGCGTATTAAACCTTTCTTGATTAACGATACGCCAGCACCGGGTATTGAGCGTCTGCAATCACCTGAAGAACGTGAAAAGCTAGATGGTTTGTATGAATGCATTCTTTGTGCTTGTTGTTCAACAGCCTGCCCATCGTTTTGGTGGAATCCTGATAAGTTTGTTGGCCCATCCGGTCTATTGCAAGCTTACCGTTTCCTGATTGATAGTCGTGATACGGCAACAAAAGAGCGTTTATCTGGTTTAGATGATCCATTTAGCGTATTCCGCTGCCACGGTATTATGAACTGTGTTGCGGTTTGTCCTAAAGGTCTAAATCCAACACGCGCTATTGGTAATATTCGCAATATGTTACTAAGTAACGCTACTTAGGTCGTATATTGTTAACGCGACTTTACTAAGCCGAAAGTCGTGGGTAAAACCCTGTACCTCTACTGTCTGTTTTTTTATAGGTGGGGTACAATACTCAAGACGAAGCCAGTGCAAGTCACTGGCTTCTGACTAAAATTTAGTAACCATCAGGGGATACGGGTTTTCCCCGTTTGTTCGCAGCGGCCAGGGGACTGAGAAGAAATTGACTCGGTGGTCAAAGCGAATGGACTCCCCTTCATGCAGGGTGATAACAGAATGCAAGAAGGCAGCATGGAGTTAATGTGGAATTCTTCCCATACTTATGGGGGCAACATCCACTATATCGAAGAGCTCTACGAAGAGTATCTTAACGACCCTAACGCCGTACCGGAGCAATGGCGTGAGTATTTCAATAAGCTCCCCCGTCCGGAAGGCGCATCCGCGCAGGATCTTCCTTTAGCACCTGTTCGTGATCATTTCTCCCGTTTGGCCCGCCAACGCGTCTCTCGCACTGCCAGCAGCAGCGCCGATAACCTTAGCGATAAAAAGCAGGTTAAAGTGTTGCAGCTTATCAATGCCTATCGTTTTCGTGGTCATCAACAAGCTAGCTTAGATCCGCTTGGGCTTATGAAACGTAACCCAATAGCTGATTTAGAGTTAAGTTTTCATCAGTTAAATACCGATGATTTAGATCAAGAATTTCAAACTGGCTCGCTTTTTATTGGTAAAGAGAAAGCAACGCTGCGTGAAATTCATGAAGCTGTTCAGCAAACTTACTGCAACACCATTGGTGCAGAGTTTATGCACATAGTGGATACAGAAGAAAAACGCTGGTTGCAACAACGTTTTGAATCTGTGCGCTCTAAGCCTGACTACAGTCCAGAAGTGCGTAAACATTTGCTAGAACGCTTAGTGGCTGCTGAGGGGCTAGAAAATTACTTAGCCTCTAAATATCCGGGTACTAAGCGTTTTGGTTTAGAAGGTGGTGAGTCTTACATTCCTATGATGGATGAAATTATCCAGCGCTCCGGTTCTTACGGTGTGAAAGAAGTTGTTATAGGCATGGCGCACCGTGGTCGTTTGAATACATTAGTTAACCTTCTAGGTAAAAGCCCTGCTGACTTATTCGAAGAATTCGCTGGTAAAATAGTGGTTAAATCAGGTTCAGGTGATGTTAAGTACCACCAAGGTTTTTCATCTAATGTGATGACCTCTGGTGGTGAAGTTCACCTAGCGATGGCATTTAACCCTTCTCACTTAGAAATTGTTTCACCTGTAGTGGAAGGTTCAGTACGTGCTCGCCAAGACCGTCGTGACGATGCTGAAGGTCAGCTTGTTCTACCTATTTCTATTCATGGTGACTCGGCTTTTTCTGGTCAGGGTGTGGTGATGGAGACGTTCCAAATGTCTCAAACCCGTGCTTATAAGACCGGCGGTACAATTCATATCGTTATCAATAATCAGGTTGGTTTCACTACGGCTAAACCTGAAGATACACGCTCATCTGAATACTGTACTGACGTAGCAAAGATGATTTCTGCGCCTATTTTTCACGTTAATGGTGATGATCCAGAAGCAGTACTTCACGTTACGCAAGTGGCTGTTGATTACCGTATGCAGTTTAAACGCGATGTAGTTATCAACCTAGTTTGTTACCGTCGTCGTGGTCACAATGAAGCGGATGAGCCATCCGGTACTCAGCCATTGATGTACCAGAAAATTGCTAAACATCCAACGACACGTACGCTTTACGGTGAAAAACTTGTTCAAGCGGGTTTAATTTCTGCAGAACAAAATAAGCAGTTAAGTGATGTTTACCGCGATGCACTCGATAATGGTCAGCACGTTGCTAATTCATTAGTGTTAGAACCTAACAAGGCGTTATTTGTTGATTGGACACCTTACTTAGGGCATGAATGGACTGCTGAGTATGACACCAGCGTAGAAATGAAAAAGCTACAAGAGCTTGCCGGTAAAATGTGCGAAGTTCCTGAAGATTTTCAGATGCAGCGTCAAGTCTCTAAAATCTACGAAGACCGTCGCAAAATGCAAGCCGGTGCTATGGCAATTAACTGGGGTTTTGCTGAAGTATTAGCCTATGCAACCTTGGTTGATGCTGAACTGCCCATTCGTATTACGGGTCAAGATGTCGGTCGTGGTACTTTCTCACACCGTCACGCTGTATTACACGACTTTAATGATGCCCGTGTTCATGTGCCGCTACAAAACATGAAGCCTAATCAGTCTAAGTTCATTATCCATGACTCTTTCTTGTCTGAAGAAGCCGTGTTAGCGTTTGAATATGGCTATGCTACAACTAAGCCTGATACTTTAGTGATTTGGGAAGCGCAATTTGGTGACTTTGCTAACGGTGCTCAAGTGGTTATTGACCAGTTTATTTCTTCTGGTGAAACCAAGTGGGGACGTTTGTGCGGTTTAACCATGTTACTACCGCATGGCTATGAAGGTCAGGGTCCAGAGCATTCTTCTGCACGCCTAGAGCGTTATTTGCAACTGTGTGCTGAGCATAATATGCAAATTTGTACGCCAACGACACCGGCACAAATTTTCCACCTATTACGTCGTCAGGCATTGCGCCCACTGCGTAAGCCTTTGGTGGTAATGTCACCAAAAAGCCTGTTGCGTCATAAAGATGCCACTTCAACGCTAGAGGATTTAGCTAACGGTCACTTTGAATGCGTGATTGGTGATAAGGGCAACTTAGATGCAAAGCAAGTTAAAAAAGTGATTCTGTGTGGTGGTAAGGTTTACTACGATCTAGCTGCTAAGCGTGAAGAGCAGGGTATTGAAGATACAGCAATCATTCGTATTGAACAGCTGTATCCTTTCCCAGAAAAAGACTTAGAAGCAGAAATGGCTAAGTATACTAACCTTGAAAGTGTGGTTTGGTGTCAAGAAGAGCCACAAAACCAAGGTGCGTGGTACTCAAGCCAACACCATATGCGTAATGTATTTAACCTTATTAAGCCTGAACTTAATCAGAAGTTTAGCTTTGCTGGTCGCCCTGCTTCTGCAGCACCAGCTTCAGGTTACGTTAGTGTTCACGTAGAGCAGCAAAACCGCTTAGTTGCTGATGCTTTTGAAGCTTAGACTTAAAAATAGGCTTTAAAAATCAGCAGCAAATAAACTTCAGCTTCCGAGCCTATAAAGGCTCGGAATACAAGAATAAGTAGGATAGGCATAACATGGCTATTGAAATTAAAGCTCCAACTTTCCCTGAGTCAGTGGCTGAGGGCAGCGTAGCAACTTGGCACAAGCAGCCAGGCGAAGCGGTAACACGCGACGAAATCATTGTTGATATCGAAACCGATAAAGTAGTTTTAGAAGTGCCAGCCCCTGCGGATGGTGTGTTAGAAGAGATTTTAGTAGAAGAGGGTGGCATTGTTGTTTCTGAACAGCTACTGGCGCGGATTAAAGAAGGCGCTGTTGCAGCACCTGTAGTTAAAGCTGAGAAAGCACCAGCTTTAACAGAAGAAGCCGAAGTAGTTGGTGATGTACGTGTAGCACCTGCTGCGCGTAAGCTTGCTGCTGAAAAAGGTTTAAACCTAACTAGTGTTAAAGGCACTGGTAAAGGCGGTTTAATCACTAAAGAAGACGTTATGAATGCTGGCTCAGCGCCAGTTGCTAAAGCGCCGGTTGCTAAAGCACCTATTCAAGTGAATGTTGCACCCGGTGAGCGCATTGAAAAGCGTGTTCCTATGAGCCGTATGCGTCAAACCATTGCTAAGCGTTTGGTTCATGCACAGCAAACAGCCGCCATGTTAACAACTTACAACGAAGTTGACATGAAGCCGATCATGGAATTACGTAAACAGTACAAAGATTTGTTTGAAAAGCGCCATGACGGTGTACGTTTAGGCTTTATGTCGTTTTTTGTTAAAGCAGCAACCGAAGCACTAAAACGCTTCCCAGATGTTAACGCTTCCATTGATGGTACTGATATTGTTTATCATGGCTACCAAGACATTGGCGTAGCTGTTTCTACACCACGCGGCTTGATGGTACCAGTATTACGTGATTGCGATACGATGAACTTGGCTAATATTGAAGGCGCTATTGCTGATTTAGGTGCGCGTGGCCGTGATGGTAAAATTGGTATTGAAGATTTACAAGGTGGTACTTTCACGATTACTAACGGTGGCGTATTTGGTTCGTTAATGTCTACACCTATCATTAACCCACCACAAACGGCTATTTTGGGTATGCATAAAATCCAAGATCGTCCAATGGCTGTTAACGGTCAGGTGGTTATTCGCCCAATGATGTACCTTGCGCTTTCTTATGACCACCGCATGATTGATGGTAAAGATGCTGTACAATTCCTTGTGACTATTAAAGAACTCTTGGAAGATCCAGCGCGTATTTTGCTGGATGTATAAAGTCTGAAAGTGTATAAATCCTGCTACTCTGAAACAGGAACAGAAATTATGTCTGATAAATTTGATGTTGTAGTAATTGGTGCTGGTCCTGGTGGTTATGTTGCTGCTATTCGTGCTGCACAGCTAGGCCTAAAAACCGCTTGTATTGAAAAGTGGATTAATAAAGACGGTAAAGATGTCTTAGGTGGCACTTGCTTAAACGTGGGCTGTATTCCTTCTAAAGCATTGCTAGAAGCGTCACATAAGTTCCACGAAGCCACGCATGATTTTGATACTTTTGGTATTCAAGCGACTGACGTTAAAATGAACGTCCAAAAAATGATTGATCGTAAAGATAAAATCATTGGTCAGCTAACCGGTGGTATTGAAGGTTTATTCACGGCCAATGGCGTTAAGCGCTTTATTGGTACGGGTAAATTATTAGCCGGTAAAAAAGTTGAAATAACCGCTCACGATGGTAGTACTCAAATTTTAGAAGCGGGCAATGTGATTATTGCTTCAGGTTCTGTGCCAGTCGAAATTCCGCCCGCACCTTTAACCGAAGGTTTAATCGTTGATTCAACAGGCGCATTAGAATTCACTGAAACGCCTAAGCGTTTAGGCGTTATTGGTGGCGGTGTTATTGGTTTAGAACTCGGTTCTGTTTGGAGTCGCCTAGGTTCTGAAGTGACCGTCTTTGAAGCTATGGATACGTTTTTAGCTTCATTAGACCAGCAGATCGCTAAAGATGTGAAGAAATCACTGACTAAGCAAGGTTTGCAAATTGAGTTAGGTGCGCGTGTAACGGGTACTACAATCAATGATCAAGAGGTTGAAGTAACCTTTACTGATGCCAAAGGTGAGCACAGCAAAGTGTTCGATAAACTAATCGTTTGTGTGGGTCGTAAACCTTTCACACAAGGCGTATTAGCCGATGATTCTGGTGTTAGCTTAGATGAACGTGGCTTTATTTTTGTTGATGACAATTGCCGCACTTCAGCACCGGGCGTTTATGCCATTGGTGATGTTGTACGTGGTGCTATGTTGGCGCATAAAGCATCTGAAGAAGGTGTTGCCGTTGCCGATTTAATCGCTGGTCATAAAGCAGAAGTAAACTACGATGCAATTCCTAGTGTGATCTATACTTTCCCAGAAGTGGCTGCTGTTGGTAAAACGGAAGAAGAACTTAAAGCATCGAATGTTCCTTATAAAACAGGTGTTTTTCCTTTCGCGGCGGCTGGTCGTGCTATGACTAACAATTGCACTGAAGGCATGGTTAAAATTTTGGCACACGCTGAAACGGATCGTGTTTTAGGTATGCATATTTTTGGGCAAAATGCCGGTGAATTAATTCATACAGGTGTTATAGCCCTTGAATTCGCTTCTTCAGCGGAAGATCTGGCGCTGATGTGCTTTGCACACCCAACGCTTTCTGAAGCCGTACATGAAGCAGCGCTGGCTGTGGATGGTCATGCTATTCATATGCCTAATCGTAAGAAACGCTGATTTTCAGCAAAAAGCTTTAAGTTTTGTGCATTAGTTTAGAAAGGTTTGTGAGTTGATCTAATAAATAACTCACGGGGGATACATCCAGCTAAAGGTTGGTATTAACTGGCTTTTGGTTGGGTGTATCAAGATCGCAAGTAACAAATATAAAATGGCATTGAAAATATGAACCTGCACGAATATCAGGGTAAAAAACTGTTTGCTGACTACGGTCTGCCAGTTTCTATCGGTTATGCTGTCGATACTCCAGCAGAAGCCATTGAAGCTTGTAAAAAAGTTGGTGGCGATAAGTGGGTCGTTAAGGCTCAAGTTCATGCTGGTGGTCGTGGTAAGGCTGGTGGCGTAAAGCTCATTAAATCTGTTGAAGAAGCAGGTGCATTTGCTGAGCAATGGCTAGGTAAAAACCTAGTAACCTACCAGACTGACAAAAATGGTCAGCCGGTTAGCAAAATTCTAGTTGAGAGCTGTACCGATATCGCTAATGAGCTTTATTTAGGTGCTGTTCTTGACCGTGCAACACGTCGCGTGGTTTTCATGGCCTCGACTGAAGGCGGTGTGGAAATCGAAAAAGTTGCTGAAGAAACGCCAGAAAAAATTCTGAAGGCAATCATTGATCCTTTAGTGGGCGCTCAGCCTTACCAAGCGCGTGAATTAGGTTTTCAATTGGGCTTAAATGCCGAACAAATTAAGCAATTCACTAAGATATTCTTAGGTTTGTCTAAATTGTTCACTGACAAAGACTTAGCCTTGCTAGAAATTAACCCGCTAGTTATTACTACCGAAGGCAACCTACACTGCCTAGATGCTAAAATTGTTCTTGATGGCAACGCCTTGTATCGTCATAAAGATTTACAAGAAATGCGTGATCCTAGTCAAGAAGACGAGCGCGAAGCAACGGCTGCTAAGTGGGAACTTAACTATGTCGCACTTGATGGCAACATCGGCTGCATGGTAAATGGTGCTGGCTTGGCAATGGGTACTATGGATATCGTTAATATCCACGGTGGCGAGCCTGCTAACTTCCTAGATGTTGGCGGTGGTGCTACTAAAGAACGCGTTGCTGAAGCATTTAAAATTATTTTATCTGACAGTAATGTAAAAGCAGTATTAGTTAATATTTTCGGTGGTATCGTGCGTTGCGATATGATTGCTGAAGGTATTATTGGTGCTGTTGAACAGGTTGGCGTTAAAGTACCTGTGGTTGTCCGCCTTGAAGGTAACAACGCAGAACTGGGTTCTAAAAAATTGGCTGAAAGCGGTCTAAACATCATTGCGGCCACTAGCCTAACGGATGCAGCTCAGCAAGTTGTTAAAGCGGCGGGAGGCAAATAATGAGCGTATTAATTAATAAAGATACCAAAGTAATCTGTCAGGGTTTCACTGGCGGTCAGGGTACATTCCATTCTGAACAAGCCATTGCTTATGGTACAAAAATGGTGGGTGGTGTTACTCCAGGTAAAGGTGGTACGACTCACCTAGGTTTGCCTGTTTTTAACACTGTTAAAGATGCCGTTGAAGCAACAGGTGCTGAAGCTTCTGTTATCTACGTTCCGGCGCCTTTTTGTAAAGACTCTATCTTAGAAGCGGCTAACGCTGGTATTAAGCTAATCGTTGCCATTACTGAAGGCATTCCTACTTTGGATATGCTGGAATGTAAAGTGAAGTGTGATGAGCTAGGTGTTGTTTTAATCGGGCCTAATTGTCCAGGTGTTATCACACCTGGCGAGTGCAAGATCGGTATTATGCCTGCTCAAATTCACCTGCCAGGTAAAGTAGGTATCGTATCGCGTTCAGGTACTTTGACTTATGAAGCCGTTAAGCAGACGACCGACTACGGTTTTGGTCAGTCGACTTGTGTTGGTATTGGTGGTGACCCTATTCCAGGTTCTAGCTTTATCGATATTCTAAAGCTATTCCAAGAAGATCCTAAAACTGAAGCGATTGTCATGATCGGTGAAATTGGTGGTTCTGCTGAAGAAGAAGCGGCGGCTTACATTAAAGCTAACGTAACTAAGCCGGTTGTTTCTTACATTGCTGGTGTGACTGCACCTGCTGGTAAGCGTATGGGTCATGCTGGTGCCATTATTTCTGGTGGTAAAGGCACAGCAGACGAAAAGTTTGCTGCATTAGAAGACGCGGGTGTTAAAACTGTGCGTTCTTTAGCTGATATTGGTAGCGCACTAAAAGAAATTACCGGCTGGTAAGTTTTAGCTAAATTTTTTCTAGTAAAGCAAACCGCCTACTTTAAAAAAGTAGGCGGTTTTTTGCTTTTTATGGCTAGTTGTTTGCGATTAAATCATGGGTTCTCTTTTTTCATAGGCTCAGGATTTTTAATTAAACGTGCTGCAAAGGCTTGCAAGCGAGGCGCTCCAATTAAAATAAGTACAAAAGCGATGGGCCAAGCAATGTAAAAAGAGTGTAGCCAACGCCAAAAAAAACCACTATCAAAACCAGTGTTCACTAAGGTGATTACACAAGTCATTATCGTAACCATGTAAACCGACATAATGGTTGTGAACACATAGCGAGCATAGCGTGCAGGAACAAGCATTGTTATCTCCGTGGTTATTTTAGCATCTGCTTATTTTAACGAATTAGTTTTAGACTTGTACAATACTTTTCCTTTATTTAATCAATAGCTATCTTTGTCGAGTAAATAGCTTAATAGGCAGGTTTTATAAATGCTAGCCTTGAAATTTTTTAGGCTGACCCCATTACTTTGAACAGGTTTTTATTTAATCAACTTTAATACTTGAATTTTAATAGCTAGGAGTTCGCTGATAATGAGTCAGACAGAAAAACAAACACTTGGTTTTCAAACTGAAGTTAAGCAGTTGCTACATTTAATGGTGCATGCACTTTATTCTAACCGTGAAATTTTTCTACGTGAGCTTATTTCTAACGCTTCAGATGCTTGCGACAAACTGCGTTTTGAAGCCATCGCTAAGCCTGCTTTGTTGGAAGAAGATTCTGAATTAAAAGTAAAAATCAGTTTTGACGAAGTGGCTAATCAGTTAACACTAGCAGATAACGGCATCGGCATGAGCCGTGAAGATGTTATTGCTAACTTGGGTACCATTGCGCGTTCTGGAACTTCAGAGTTTATTCAACAGTTAAGTGGCGATCAGAAAAAAGACTCTAGCTTAATTGGTCAGTTTGGTGTGGGTTTTTACTCAGCGTTTATTGTGGCTGATGAAGTGACTGTTGAAACGCGTAAAGCTGGCACAGCAGCAGAAGAAGGTGTGCGTTGGACATCTAAAGGTGATGGCGAGTTTACAGTTGAAACCATTAACAAAGCCATACGCGGTACTAGCATTACACTAACCTTAAAAGAAGATGCTAAAGAATACGCGAATGGTTACCGCTTACGTAATGTGATTCAAAAATACTCCGATCACATTGGTTTGCCTATTCAGTTGCTTAAAGACGTTGAAATAGATAGCGAGTCTGAAAGTGCTGAACAAGCAACGGCGGTTGAATGGGAAACCATTAATAAAGCCAATGCTTTGTGGACACGCAGCAAAAATGAAATTAAAGAAGAAGAATACAAAGAATTCTACAAGCACGTAGCCCATGACTTTGAAGCGCCTTTAGATTGGAGTCATAACAAGGTAGAAGGCAAACATGAATATACTTCGCTGCTGTATATTCCTAAACGTGCGCCTTTTGATTTATACCAGCGTGAAGCACCGCGTGGCTTAAAGCTTTATGTGCAGCGTGTGTTTATTCTTGATAATGCTGAGCAGTTCTTGCCGCTTTACCTGCGCTTTATTAAGGGCGTGGTTGATTCTTCTGACTTACCGCTGAATATTTCGCGTGAAATTCTGCAACAAAACCCACAAATTGACAGCATGAAGTCGGCATTAAGCAAGCGTGTATTAAGCCTGCTAGAAAAAATGTCTGAAGATCAAGACAAGTATTATGAGTTTTGGAAAGCGTTCGGTCAGGTGCTTAAAGAAGGTCCTGGTGAAGATTTTGCGAACCGTGAACGCATTGCTGGACTGCTGCGTTTTAGCTCAACCGAACAGCAAGAGCAGCGCGTTAGCCTAGCCGATTATGTTAGCCGCATGAAAGAAGGCCAAGATAAGGTTTATTACCTGATTGGTGAAAGCTTGGCGCAGGTTAAATCTAGCCCACACCTAGAAGTTTTCCGCAAAAAAGGCATTGAAGTGCTGCTGTTAACCGACCGCATTGATGAATGGTTAATGAGCCACCTGAACGAATTTGACGGTAAATCTTTAGTAGACGTAGCCCGTGGCGATTTAGACCTAGGTTCGCTGGATACTGAAGAAGACAAAAAAGCCCAAGAAGCTGCGACTGAAACTAAAAAAGATTTACTTGAACGTATTAAAAAGACGTTAGAAAATCGCGTTAGCGAAGTGCGCGTTTCAACGCGTTTAACGGATTCGCCCGCAGTGCTAGTGATTGGTGCTGGTGATTTAGGTTTACAAATGCGTAAAATTTTAGAAGCGTCTGGTCAAAAAATGCCGGATAGCAAACCTATTTTAGAAATCAACCCTAATCACCCTTTGATTGAGCGTTTAGAAGCGGATACTAAAGAAGCCAGCTTTAATGACCTAGCCGCGCTACTTTGCGATCAAGCAGCATTGGCGGCGGGTGAAAGCTTGGAAGATCCTGGTCAATTTGTACAAAGATTAAACCGTTTGTTATTAGATTTAGCCAGTAAGTAAGCAATGTAAGTTTGTCGCGCTCGGTTTAAATACCGAGCGTTTTTGTAGTTGTTCTGGACACTTGGGTACTCAATGGGTAAAGTTCACCTATTAAACATCATAATGAATTAATTAAGATGGAGTGGGTAGTGGATCGTAGAACACTTTTAAAGTCTTTATCTTTGTTAGGTTTTGTTGCCTTAGGTAGCGGTACAATACTGCGTCAAGCAATGATGACTGATAAATTACAAAAAAGTTTTGGTATGGGTGCGCTGCAAGGAGAGTGGGCTGCTAATAATTTACAATATGGCATGGAAGATATTTTACCCACCGAACTGAGTGAAGCATTATCCGTTGTTCACCAGCAAGCGGCTGCTCAAGCAGTTGCAACGGGTGTAACCGAAGCGGAAACTAGAACACGTTATTTTGAAAGTGTGTTTGACGACGATTATTTTTTACCTGAAGATAAACGTGAAACCATGTTGATGGCTTATCAACGTTTGGATCGTTTACAATCTTTTGTCGGTCACGGTAATTTTAATCTATTATCTTTTGATGAAGCATTAAAGTTTGCCCGTAATTATTCGGACATTGGTAACTTTACGCCAGCCGAAATGAACTTTTTAGATGAACTCTATCACATTGATGCTCGTTTGTATGGTTTTTATGGTGATCGTGTTTTAAATACTTTAACCAGTCGCATTGTTAAGACCGATGTGGAAAGTGTTGGGCGCACAGGACATTATTTATTTAAAGGTAAGTCAATGGTCTTTTATGATCGTTTACTTAAAGATGTAGGTGATGATTTAGTGTTAACTTCAGGTGTGCGTAGCATGGTTAAGCAGCTACACCTTTTCTTAGCTAAAGCTGAACAATCAGCCGGTAATATGTCTAAAGCTTCACGCTCGCTCGCCCCTCCAGGTTACTCCTATCACGCTGTTGGTGATTTTGATGTCGGTAAAGTAGGCTTTGGTTATCGTAACTTTAGCGATGATTTTTCTGAAACAGATGTTTATAAGCGACTACAAGATTTAGGTTTTGTAGAAATACGTTACACCACAGATAATAATTTTGGTGTGCGTTATGAACCTTGGCATATCCAAGTTAGCTAACTATTTTTTATTGATTAATCCATTGGTCACTCTTTCACTAGGTGGCTGGTTTTAAAAAGTAAAAAAGGAATCTTAGTATGCAAGCTCCTTCTGTAAAAACGCCTGTTATTTTCCCTTTGTTAATTGTTTTTTCGTTACTGATTGGGTTATTTGCTTTAGTGAGTGAATGGCTGACATCTAAATCACCAGCAGATCAAGCAATGACGACTTTTAAGTTGGTATTAGAAGACCCGCTTTATACTTTGCCAGATTATCGTGAAATTACTCATATACCTGCGCGTAAAGCTGCTTTTTTTAAAGCTTTATTGCCGCTAGCGCTGTATGAAAATGCCCGCATTAGTTCGCAGCGTAATCAACTAGCATTGGTTAAACAGCAGTTGCAGCAGGGTAAAGTATTGAATGATGAAATTTTAAAGTCCGTCACTCATATCGCCAAAAATTATGATTTGGAATGGCCGTTAAGCGATGAGGAATGGATTACTTTAGAGCGTCGAGTGCATCAAGTGCCGGTTGATCTAGTGTTAATGCAGGCTGCCAATGAATCTGCTTGGGGTACTTCGCGCTTTGCGCGTGAAGGCAACAATCTTTTTGGGCAATGGTGTTTTACTCAGGGTTGTGGATTAGTGCCTGCTGGACGTGATGCGGGTAAAAGCCATGAAGTGCAAAAATTTGCTACTGTTTTAGAAAGTGTGCAGGCTTACATGAATAATATCAATACCCACCGTGCTTACCGTCAATTGCGTGATTTAAGAGAACGTCTTTATGTTGTGGGTCAAGACGTGAAAGGTGTTGATCTAGCACCGGGTCTATTAAGCTACTCTGAGCGCCGTCAAGCTTATGTAGATGAATTAGTCGACATGATGAACAGTAATGCTAAGTACGTTGACCATGCTATGCAAGAAGTTGGACTGCCTTTTCTTGAGCAATAGATTTTAACAGCAGATTTTAACAGCAGGTATTCTCTGTTAAGGACGCAGTAGTAGGTTACAATAAGCGTCAATTAAGTTTATTGAAAGTGTAAAAGTAAAGGATTTTCATGGCTAAAGGTCTTATTGTTACCGTGCTAGGGGGTGGCAGCTTCGGTACTGCTTTGTCATCTATCGCTGCTAATAACGGCTATACAACGCGTTTATGGGTGCGTGACACAGCCTTAGCAGCGCAAATTAATCAAGAGCATCGTAACCCTCGTTATTTGTCTGATTTAGAATTACCCGCCAGCATTAAGGCAACAAGCTCTTTAGAAGCAGCATTAGACGGCGCTGGCTTAGTTTTTATGGCGATTCCAAGTAAAGGTTTTGGGCAAGTATTACAGCAAGCGCTACCTTTTATGAATTCAGAGCAAATTTTAGTCAGCACAACCAAAGGTTTTGAAGAAAAAGGCTTTAAATTAATGAGCCAAATTTTACAAGAAACCACTGGCTTTCAACATTTGGGGATTTTGTCAGGGCCTAATCTTGCCGGTGAAGTTGCTAAAAAATACTTAACGGCAACCGTTATTGCTAGCCCTGATGACTTAACGCGGATTACTGTGCAGCAAGTATTAGGTAATCATTATTTTCGCGTGTATGCCAATACTGATATGTATGGTGCTGAGTTGGGCGGCGCACTTAAAAACATTTACGCCATTGCTGTGGGTATGGCAGTGGCCTTGGGCATGGGTGAAAATACTAAAAGTATGTTAATGACGCGTGCCTTGGCTGAGATGAGTCGTTTTGCCGTCAGCTTAGGTGCGAATCCCATGACTTTTTTAGGCCTTTCAGGTGTTGGCGATTTAATTGTTACCTGTTCATCGCCTCTTTCTCGTAATTACCGTGTTGGTTATGCTTTAGGTGAAGGTAAAAGTTTAGATGACATTGTTGCTGCTTTAGGCCAAGTTGCTGAAGGTGTAAACACGGTGCGTTTAGTTAAAGCTCAAGCCGATAAAATGGGCATTTATATGCCATTGGTGCAAGCCTTGTACCTTGTTTTATTTGAAGGCCATAACCCTAAAGAAATGGCGAGCTCTTTAATGGGGCGTGAACAAAGTACCGACGTTGAATTTGTTCTGCCGCATGATGAAATGCTAAAGTCCGCTAAAAAGATTACCCGCATAACGCATTAACTGTGGAGGTTAATTAAAATGACAGAAAAAAATATGAAACAATGCTTAAAAGATGAAAGCTTTTGGTTACGCTTGCCTTTTATGTTGTTGTTTTTTATTGTTTGGCGGCTCACAGAATTAGTTTTAATCGGTATTATTTTAGTGCAAATTGTTTTTCGATTGTTTAAAGGTGAGCCTCAGTTGCAATTATTACAGCTAGGTTCGCAACTCACCCTTTTTAGTTATCAAGTGTTTCGCTACCTAACTTTCAATACTGAAGCTAAGCCTTTTCCATTTGCCGATTGGCCCAACGCTCAAGCAGCGGATGCTAATCCTTATGTGCCTAGCGAAGCAGTTAATGAAGATGCAACGCCCAGCGAAAAATCAATTAATAAAAGTTAATAGCAGCTAAGCCTGCTTTGGAAAATTTTAAATGTGGAATAATATGCTTTGGCCCTTAGCTGCAATGCAGCAGGGTATTGATCTAGTCAATCGTCAAATGTTGGCTAACCAATGCCGTTTACTGCGTGATTACTTAGATGGCTTTAAAGCTGTGGGTCGCCTTCCCCATGATATGGAAGGCATTAGCTTTAAAATTAATGGTTGTGATTCTGAATTAATTAGCCCTAAAGGGAGTTCTACTCAACGTTATGTTTTGTATTTGCACGGTGGTGGTTTTGCGCTGGGTTCTTTAGACACGCACCGTGAGCTAGTGACTGCTTTTGCGCGCAATGCGGATGCACGAATACTGGCCATTAATTACCGTTTAGCGCCAGATTATCCTTCGCCAGCAGGTTTAGACGATTCATTAGCAGCTTATCAATGGCTTGTTGACCAAGGCGTTACAGCGGATCGTCTGGCTGTTTGTGGCGATTCTGCTGGTGGTGGTTTAGCCGTTTCTCTACTGCAAAAATTACATGAACAAAAAGCGCCTCAACCAGCAGCCTGTGTGCTTTTATCACCTTGGGTTGATTTGTCTTGTTCAAGTCAGTCGATGGATTTAAATGCTGCAACAGATCCGATTCTAAACCGTGTACAAATGCACGCTTTTGCTGAGCTTTATGCTAATAAGCTGCCTTTAGACAGCCCTGAGATTTCGCCGTTGTTTGGTAATCTTTGTGGCTTAGCACCTTTACACGTACAGGTTAGCTCGCAAGAAATTTTGCGTGATGATGCAAGGCGCTTAGTTGAAGCCATTCAACAGCAAGGTGGTCAAGCAGAGCTTAACGAAACGCCTTGGATGCCCCATGTTTGGCAGTTGCTTTACCGCTATTTACCGCAAGCGGCTACAAGTGTTCGCCAAGCTTCACGTTTTATTAAGCTGCAAACGGCTGGTTAGAATTTTCTCTAAGCATTGGCGTGTTTGTTCTGGGTGTTCTAATGGAAACATATGTCCACCCGGAACGCAGTGCATTTCAAAACCCATTTTGCGTAAGCGTTGCTCGCGTTCGTGAGTGATTAAATCGCTTGATTCGCCACGAATAATACTGGCTGGTACTTTAAGTTTGCGGTGACTGCCCGTTAAATTATCTGCCAAATGACGAAAAATGGCTATTTCAACAGCCGGACTAAACCTTAATTGAATACCACCCGTTGCGCGTGGTTCTGTACCAAAATTAATGTAATCTTCTAAGGCTTGTGGGTGAAAATTTTTAAATAATTTTTTATGGGTAAAGTATTTTATCGCTGTGGCTTGGTCGGGAAAGTGGCTGCGTCGTCCTTTGGTAATGCCTGCAGGTGTTATTTTATCAATAAATCCAAAGCGTTTACCCAGCTTTAAACCTAGGCTATCAATGCCGGTTAAAATGGGTGGATCCAATAAAATGATTTGCGAAAAACGTTCGGGTGCTTTTAAAGCCGCCATGTAAGTAATAGCACCACCTAGCGAATGCCCCACACCTATTACTGGGTGATGGTTACAGGTTTGGTCTAGGTGCTGCAATAGTTCATCAACTAAAGCCTGCCAATTGTGATTAACCGGAAAGTCTGGTTGATGACCTAAACGATCCAGTACTTTAACTTGCCACTGGCTTTGCATTGGTTCTAATAAAACACGGTAACTTTGTCCCGGAAAGCCATTAGCGTGTGCAAAATGTAGAATAGGTCGACTCATGCGTAATCCTTAATTAGGATAAAAATAAGTCGATAGTAGAACGCTTGTTTTAATTAAATGCAAGGCTTGCTAATTTTGAATCTGGCTTTAATCTGAGTCGTCCCTTTAATCTTATTAAGAGTAACCCAGCATGACTAACGAAAAACCTCAACGTAAAACAGCCCTGCGTGGCCTCGTTTTTATCGGCGTAACTCTTGCTGCGATTGTTTATGCATTTGTTAGTAAATAACTAGGTCAATTGCGCGAATGGAATTATTTTTTAGTACGCTAAGCTTTACTTTAAACGTAACAGCACCCGTTTTTATACTGGTATTTTTGGGTTTATTGTTTGGTAAAATCGGCCTTATCAACGATGAATTTAACCGTGTTGCTTCAAGGTTGGTTTTTAACGTTACGCTACCAACGTTAGTTTTTTTAACCTTATTACACACGGATTTAACCCAAGTTTTTGCCTTTGATCTACTAGCTTATGCTGCGTTAGTCACGCTGGCGGCTTTTGGTTGGCTTATCTGGCACGCGCGCTACATTATTGCTAATGAAGATAAAGGCGTTTTTGTACAGGGTTCTTTTCGGGGTAATTTAGGTATTCTAGGTTTAGCATTAGCCGCTAATCAATACGGTGATGAAGGTTTAGCGCTCACCTCTATTTTGCTGGCGCTGTTGATTGTTTTATACAATTTACTTTCAGTGGTTGCATTAAACTTGTGGCGTGACACCACTGATGGTAAGGGCGTTAACTGGCGGCGAATTGTTAGTGATATCATCAAAAATCCACTGATTATTGCTGTGTTTATTGCCATTCCTACCTCGCTTTATCAAGTGCCTTTGCCTGCTGTAGTGCTAAAAGTAGGGGATTATTTTGCTAGTATGACTTTGCCGCTAGCCCTTTTGTGCATTGGTGCTGCATTGGATTTAAGTGCCTTGCGTGAAACCAGTGGATTGGCACTAAAAGCTACGGCCTATAAGTTGTTATTGTTGCCTGTACCAATGGTTTTTGGTGCTTGGTTATTAGGTTACGAAGGCATGACGCTGGGTGTACTATTTCTCGTTTTTAGTTGCCCAACCGCAGCAGCAAGTTATGTGATGGCGCGAGCAATGGGCGGCAATGCGGTTTTAGCTGCCAATATCGTTGCACTCACTACGCTTTTTGGCACGCTAACCATCAGCATAGGCGTATTTGCTTTGCATTGGTTTGGATTAAGTTAATGACTTAGGATGATTGAATGTTTTTAAATGAATCGTTGGTTGCTGTTCCTCAAGGTGCAGAAGAAATTCGCATTAAGCTTCCTCACTTAGCATTAGCAGCGCTGGCTTGGGGTGATCCTAAAGGCAAGCCGTTATTAGCGTTGCACGGTTGGCTAGACAATGCCATGACTTTTGTAAAGCTCGCACCTGTTTTAGCCGCTGCTGGTTATCGTGTTGTTGCGATTGATTTTGTTGGGCACGGTTTTTCAGACTGGCGACCGGCAGGTCAAACCTACCTAATGCTAGATAATTGCTTTGATGTGCAAGCCACGGTTATGGCGCTGGGTTGGAAGAAATTTACCCTAGTCGGGCATTCTATGGGTGCTGGTGTGGCTTCTTTATTGGCAGGTGCTCACCCAGAAGTGGTAGAGAAATTAGTATTAATTGATGGTTTAGGCACTTTAACTACGCCAGATAAAGACGCTGCGGATCAGCTAGGTCAAGCTTTAGCACGTTGGATAGGTCATCAACAAAAAAGCCGTCATGCTGATGATAAAGATGCGGTATCTGCTTTTTCTGGCAGAATTTATGCTAGCGTTGCGGCGGCGGCTAAAGCACGTATGCAAGGTGTTGGTGCGGTTGATTACGCTGCTGCTTTGGTACTTTGCCAACGTGCTTTACAGTCCAATGATTTTGATCAATCTAGTTCGGGTTGGTTTTGGCGCAGTGATTCCCGCTTACGCCATCCTTCACCTTTTCGTTTAACCGAAGCACAAAATTTATCTTTTATGGCAGCTATTCAAGCGCCTACGTTAATGATTGAAGGTGATAAAGGATTAATGGTTGAGCGTCCGGAAATAGCGACACGTTTGCAAGCGATAAAAAATGCGAAAAAATTAACTTTGGCTGGTGGACACCATTTACATTTAGAAGAAGCCAGTTGCCAAGCTGTTACGGCTGCAATTTTGCATTTTTTAAGGAGTCATTAAGGTGGTGGGTATCTCAGGTGATAGCATATCAGGTGATAAGACAGTGTTTGACAAAGCTATGTGTGAGAACGCAATGATTCGTTCAATGCATAATAAACGTGTGGCGCTAGTATTGGGTTCAGGTGGTGCTAGAGGCTATGCTCACATAGGTGTTATTGAAGAACTTGAAGCGAGAGGCTATGAAATTGTTGGTATTTCTGGCTGTTCAATGGGTGCTTTGATTGGTGGTCTTTATGCTGCAGGTAAGCTATCAGACTACAAAGAGTGGGTGATAAACCTTAATTACTTTGATCTATTTCGCTTGGTTGATGTGACTTGGAGTCCGATGGGCGCGATTAAAGGCGAAAAAGTCATGGATGTGATCGCCAGTATGCTAAATGGTCGCACGATTGAATCTTTGCCCATTCCTTTTACTTCAGTTGCGACGGATTTAATTAATCAAAAAGAAGTTTGGTTTCAAGAAGGCTCATTAGAACAAGCGATTCGAGCTTCTGTTGCCGTACCTGGTGTTATTACACCTGTGCAGCATCGAGGTCGTACCTTGGTTGATGGTGGATTATTAAATCCATTGCCGATTACACCGGCAGTTGCTTGGCACGCTGATTTAATTATTGCCGTTAATGTGACGGCACAAACACCAAGCTCAACCCTTGATGAACTAATGCCGGATTGGAGTAATAAAAATAAAAAAGATACTGAGCCAACCGCAGTTGGTGAATGGATGCACCGAATTAAAGGCAAAGCGGGTGACTTATTAGGACGGCTTAATTTTTGGGAAGGCGAAGAAAATGAACCAATAGGTCAAGGTGAAGGGACGGATACTAATTGGGGTAAGCTCAACATTATTATTCAATCCTTTGAAACGACTCAAGCGGCTTTAGCTCAATATAAAATTGCGGGTTATCCACCCGATATATTGATTGAAGTACCGCGCAGCGCTTGCAGCAGCTACGAGTTTCACCGAGCCAGTCAGTTAATTGAGTTGGGTCGCCGCTTAACTAAAAAGCAGCTAAATGAATGGGAGCAACTTAACCCATTTTTAAGTGGTGATTTGGATGGTTGAGTGGTTATTAGCATAGCAGCAGGATTGCTTGTCACTGCTGCTGGGTATTATTTGTTTGCTAGGCTAAATTTAGCGCTGCTAAGCCTCCTTACTAAGCCGTTCAATAATTGCTTCTAGCGGCACGCCTTTTTCTTTAATTAAAGCAACCACTGCGGCAATGTCTTGTTCACGATTTAGCGCCATTGCTTGTTCAATGTCATCAATGAGCTGCAACGCTTGCCGTTTACTTAAATTACGCAGCAGATTGATGCGGCTGTTTATCTGCATTGCCATTAAATCGGCTGTTAGGCTAGTAGAACTCATGGAAGGGACAGTTGCTTCAGTTAATGTTTCTGTTGATTCAGTTTTACTCGATTCATCTAATTGGATTGTTGGCTTAGGTAAAGTTTTTGTTGCGGCAATGACTGCATTGGTTGTGTCGTTGATATTTTTTTTGTATTTGGATTTACTTTCTAGTAATTCGGAGTAATGCGCTAAGGTAGGCATCATAAACTTTAAATGCTTTAAGACCATGTTTTCAATGCTTTTTATTTCTTGATGTTTGATATAGGTGCTAGGTTTACGCGCCTGAGACGCGAGCGCAACCATATTTTTAACCACTTCGCTGCGATGATCGGTTATGCCATCAACTGAGCGATTTTCTAGCACTTTTTCTTGTTCTTGTGATTTAAGCATACCCAGCCTTGATCTTAACGTTTTAACGCAACTTTGCACAATTCTGTCGTGATATTCGTCAACTGGTTCAGACATTTGTGGTTTAGGTTGCGTTTCATCATCTAAGCTGTGGTTAATTTTACTGGCTTTTAGTTCTCTTTTTACATCGGCCATAAAGTTATCAATCGACTTACGATCCGAGGGTGTTGAGCCGGTGTACATCGGCTTTGGCACCCCATCTATCAGCACTTTCAAATGATTGGTTTGTGTTTTTTCATAAGTAAAAGGCGTTTCCGTGCCCAAGAGGTCGGTTAAAAATTTAATTACACGTTTCTGGTATTTGCTATACATGGTTTGTCTAAACATTACGGCCTCTCCTGGCTATAAAAAATTCATCCAAATGTTAGCATTAAAATAGAAGCAACGATTAGGATTTAGGTACTTGCATTTTTGTAAACGGTCGTTTGAATTATTCCCTAAAAAGATTAGACTGACTGGATTGTTTAATACCCGTTAATCTTTTTGTTAGGAATAAAAAATGCAAACACGTACTCCGATAAAAGTTCGTGGCTATCACATTGATTTATACAGCCATGTTAATAACGCCCGCTACCTAGAGTTTTTAGAAGAAGGCCGCTGGCATTTTTTAGAGCAGCAGCCAGAAATAGATTATTTAATGACTTCTGATTTAGGCATGGCGGTGGTGAATATCAATATTAACTTTCGTCGTGGTGCTTTTATGGGCGAAGAATTAGAAGTGCTAACCAAACTGGCTAAAATTGGTAATAAAAGCGCATTAATCCAGCAGCAAGTCGTGTTGAAAGGCACTGAAACAATCATTGTTGATGCGGATGTTACCTTTGTAGTCACCGATCAAAAAAACCAAAAAGCCGTGGTATTAGAAGGTAAGCTATTAGAATTGATGCGGCAGTGGCTAATCAGCGCTGAATAATACTTAATGAGTGGTTTAAAATAGGGCGAGGTTTAATGTGATGATTATTACGGTAGACGGCCCCGGTGGGGCAGGCAAAGGCACGGTAAGTCTGCGATTGGCACGAGCTTTGGGCTGGTATTTGTTAGATTCTGGGGCGCTGTATCGCCTAGTAGGTTTGGCTGCTGAGCAACAAAACGTGGCTTTAGACGATGAAGCTGGATTAAGCGTGATTGCTGAACAATTAGATGTGCAGTTTCTTGCTGATCAAAATGATTTAGTCAGCGTTATTTTAGCAGGTCAAGACGTTAGCCATGAGTTACGTACTGAACGCGTAGGTGGTTTGGCTTCAAAAATTGCGGTATTAAATGGTGTACGCACTGCACTGCTGGTGCGTCAGCGAGCTTTTGCACAGCCGCCAGGTTTGATTTGCGATGGTCGAGATATGGGAACGGTAGTTTTTCCTGCTGCACCTTTAAAAATTTACTTAACCGCTAGTGCTGATGAGCGAGCCAAGCGTCGATTAGAGCAGTTGCAGTCTAAAGGTGTGGCTGCTAAACTGTGCGACCTTAAAAATGACATTTTAGAACGTGATGCGCGTGATATGAACCGCACTACTGCGCCGCTGAAACCTGCAGAAGACGCGTTGCAAGTAGACAGTACAGCACTAAGCATTACTGAAGTCGTTGATTTGATTCTTGCTGAGGCTAAACGCCGTGGCTTGATGCATGAAATATTGTATGTTTAAACCTTAGACTCCTCCATTTAAGGCGGCTTTAATTAGCTGAAGTTGTTAGGAGGTAATGCAAGTCAGTGTCACAGTTTGCCAGAATCCACATTTGAAAGTTCTGTCAGGCTTAACCGGCGTTAACACACTTGTATGTGTATGAAAATAAACAGGCCCGCGTTTGCTGGTGGCGCGGAGGGCGGCAATTTCGCCGCATTATTAAAGACATTTAAATTGAGTAAATAATACATGACACAATCCTTTGCCGAACTCTTTGAAGAAAGCTTGCAGATAGTCAATATGGAAGTGGGCGCTATTATCAAGGCCACTATTGTTGATGTTGATGGTGACTGGGTTACCGTAAATGCTGGCTTAAAGTCGGAAGGTGTTATTCATCGCAGTCAGTTTGAAAGCGATGAAGATCTAACTATCGGTTCACAAGTGCTAGTAGCGCTAGAAACTGTTGAAGATGGTTTCGGTGAAACGCGTCTATCCCGTGAAAAAGCACGTCGTGCTGAATCTTGGATCGAGCTAGAAGCTGCTTTCGAGAAGAGCGAAATCGTCAAGGGTATTATCAATGGCAAGGTCAAGGGTGGCTTTACAGTTGATATCAATACCATCCGTGCTTTCTTGCCTGGTTCTTTGGTTGATGTACGTCCGGTACGTGACACTGCACACCTAGAATACAAAGAGCTAGATTTCAAAGTTATCAAGCTAGATGCTAAGCGTAATAACGTGGTTGTATCTCGTCGTGCGGTATTAGAAGCAGAAAACTCTGCAGAGCGCGAACAACTATTGGCTAACCTTGCTGAAGGTCAAGAAGTTAAAGGTATCGTTAAAAACCTTACTGATTACGGCGCATTTGTTGATCTTGGCGGCGTAGATGGTCTTCTACACATTACTGACATGGCTTGGAAGCGCATTAAGCATCCTTCTGAGATCGTTGCTGTTGGTGATGAAATTAATGTTAAAGTGCTTAAATTTGACCGTGAACGTAACCGCGTATCACTTGGTCTTAAGCAGTTAGGCGAAGATCCTTGGATTCAAATCAAGGCGCGTTACCCTGAGTCTTCAATCATTAAGGCACGTATCACTAACCTAACTGACTACGGTTGCTTCGCTGAGCTAGAAGAAGGCGTTGAAGGTTTAGTACACGTTTCTGAAATGGACTGGACTAATAAAAACGTTAATCCTAAGCAGGTTGTTAATTTAGGTGACGAAGTTGAAGTGATGATCCTAGACATCGACGAAGAACGTCGTCGTATTTCTCTAGGTATCAAACAGTGCCGTGCTAATCCTTGGGAAGAGTTCTCAAGCAAGTACAATAAAGGCGACAAAGTTTCTGGTGGCATCAAGTCCATCACAGATTTTGGTATCTTTGTTGGCTTGAACGGCGGCATTGACGGTTTAGTTCACCTATCTGACATTTCTTGGAACGATACTGGCGAAGAAGCGGTTCGTAAGTTCAAGAAAGGCGAAGAAGTTGAAACAATCATTCTTTCGATTGATCCAGAGCGTGAGCGTATCTCGCTAGGTATCAAGCAGTTAGAAAGCGATCCTTTCAACGAATACCTCGCCATTAACGACAAAGGTTCTGTTGTTAAAGGTATCGTTTCAGCCGTTGAAGCTAAAGAAGCTGTTGTTGACCTAACAGACGAAGTTCAGGCAACACTTAAAGCGTCTGAAATTAGCGCAGAGCGTGTAGAAGATGCACGTAATGCACTAAAAGAAGGCGACGAAGTTGAAGCGCGTATTATCAATGTTGATCGTAAAAATCGTGTAATTAGCCTGTCTATTAAAGCTAAAGACAAAGTTGAAACTGAGCAAGCTGTTGCTACTCAGCGTGAAGCGCAGGTTGATTTAGCAGGTCCTACCACCATTGGTGACTTGATTAAGCAAAAGATGGAAAAAAACCAAGACTAATGTATTCTTGGTGATTTAAATGTTGTAATAAAATCCCTGCTTAGGCAGGGATTTTTTTGCTTGTATTTTAATTATTATTGGTTAATAGATATATTTTCAATGCGATTTTCATTGATCGGTATTTATTATTGTGATTAAGTTAGACATGATGGTTAAAATATAAATAAAGCAAAGGAAGCCAAGCTTGTGATAGAAGAAAATTATTGTATTGCTTTACAGCCTATTTGTGACGCTGAAATGAATCATGTTGCAGATGAATTACTTTATCGTTCAAGTGTAACGGCAACTTTTGCTCAAATTGACAATCAGCTCATGGCAACAGCAAGGGTTATTAACGCAACTTTTTTAGAAACAGGTTTAGAAAACTTAATTGGTAATCGTAAACTTTTTTTTAATGCCCCTAAAGAATGGATACTTAAACCCGAATTATTGCCCCCTCATCCCGAACAAGTGGTGATTGAGGTGCTGGAAAGTGTGACAGGCGAGCCTGACATTGTTAATGCGCTTAAAAGAGTGCGTGAATTAGGTTATGACGTAGCACTTGATGATTTTATTCTTAGCGACCAAACCCGTCCGTTATTAGACGTAGCCAGCATTATTAAAGTGGATATTTTTGAGCCAGTATTAGAAGAAGACATTGCTGAATATAAGCGCCGTGGTATACGGTTATTAGCTGAAAAAGTTGAAGACTTAGAAACTTTTAACCGTTTTAAAGCAATAGGTTTTGAAATGTTTCAAGGTTATTTTTATGCGCGTCCTGAAGTACATAAAGAAACGTCGCGTAAGGGACGCGCTAATAATCACAGCGTACAGCTTCGCATTATTACAGAACTTCAGTCTGAGGAACCTAATTATCAATTATTAGAAAATTTAATTGCTCAAGATCCTCAGCTTACTTTTATGTTACTTAAATATGTAAACTCAGCGGCTTTTCGTCGTCGTAATGAAATTACTACTATCCATCAAGCATTAAGCACGCTAGGTTTAGACCGAGTGCTGAGTATCGTTACCACGGTTATGTTGGCAAATAATGGTCCTGCGAGTCGTTTACTTTTACCTCAAGCCTTAATCCGTGCGCGGATGTGCGAACTGTTAGCAAAAGGTACAAGTGATTTAAACCCACGTTCTGCATTTATGCTGGGTTTGATGTCCATGATGGACTTATTGATGGCTATGGATATGACTGAGTTAATGGAACAAATGCCTTTAACGCAAGAAATTAAAGACGCTATTTTATCAAGCAAAGGGCGTTTAGGTAAGTTACTTAATTTAGTGATTGGTTTTGAACATGCACAGCTTGATGGTAAGTCACCCGCGTTAGTTGTTAAGTTAAATAGTGCTTGGCTTATAAGTCAACAGTGGTCTAATGAAGTGATGGGGCAAGTTAATTAGTCAGTTTTTTAATTAGCCCAATTTTTTTAACCAATAGCGATATTGCTGCTGGGTTTCTTCTTGATGAACCAATGGGTGTTTTAAAAACTGGCTAAATTTAGGCACATCTTTGGTGGTTGCGGGGTCTGTTGCAATGAGTAACAGTATTTCCCCCACCTGCATTTCATTTAATTTGGTGTGCAGCAGCATAATGGGTTCAGGGCAGTAAAGTCCTGAAGTATCTAATAGTTGTTGATATTCAAACGTTAATTTATTCATTACTTTTCTCATAAAACTGCGGCTTTATAAGCCGCAGGTGTTAAACTTTAAACGTTTTAAATTAAACTTAGCTTTTTTTACCGACTCTAACGGCTAATACGTCACAAGGTGCGCCGTGTAACACACCGCTTGATACTGAACCAAGCAGTAATTGAAAGCCGTGACGACCATGACTACCAACTACAATTAGGTCAACGCCTTTTTCGTTGGCTAAACGGTGTGTTTCAGTATCTGGCATACCTACTAAAATGTATTGATTTTCTTTAGGAATATCAATACCTTCCAGAAGTTCTTGCAGGCGTAATCGTGCATGAGCATCCAGTTGATCTTGAATGCTGGTTAGATCCATTGGAATGTCACCACCATAAGCAAAACCAAGCGGTTCAAGGGTGTGAACAACGGATAATTTGGCGTGCTGATTACGAGCAGCAATTTCTTTAGCTTGTAACAGCACTTTGCGTGATTCTTCAGATAAGTCGATGGCGACTAAAATATTTTTGTACGCATTACTCATAGTAGTTTTCCTGTTGCTGAGTCATTTGCTTTACTATAAACCAAATATGTAGGGGATGTCATTGAGTGGATTTTGGTGGTTTTTACTGATTGTTGTTTTAATACTTAGTCCGATGAGTATGCTGATTCCTAGCGCTCGGCAAAAAACTTTAATTATTTTAAGGGATAAAGCCTTAGCGTTAGGCATTAAGGTTACAGTGCTTCCTCATCAAATTAACGAAAACTTAACGTTAGAAGGCGCTGCTTATCGTTGGTTGCGTTCTGCTGAAGCGCCGCCATTGGGTGGTTATTTATGTTTGCTAAAAAAAGAAGCGGATCGAGATAGAGGTAAGATAGTTTTTCCTAATTGGCAGCTTGTAAGTGGTCAGTTAAACTGTTTAACCCTTGAGCAGCAATCGGGTTTAGCGCAGTGGTTAACACAATTGCCAGACGATGCTTTTGCTATTGAGTGGGGTTCTGCTACGCTAACACTTTGGTGGCATGAGCGTGATAGCCAATTAGATTTAGCCGCATTAAATACCCATGCGTTAGCTTTGTTAGCACTAAAAAAATAATGATTAATGCTAAAAAATATCGACGGAGATATTAGTATGTTGCAGGTAAACAAATATTTTGATGGTCAAGTAAAATCCATTGCTTTAACTAACAATGAAGGTTCTTTAACTATGGGTGTTATGGACGTGGGTGAGTACACCTTTTCAACGTCTAAAGATGAAGAAATGACGGTTGTTTCGGGTAGCTTGCAAGTGCAGCTTTCTGGTGATCCTGCTTTGCGTACCTTTAATAAAGGTCAAAGCTTTAACGTACCAGCTAACAGCTCGTTCCAAGTTAAAGTAGAAGAGCAAAGCGCTTACCTTTGCCGTTATATGGACTAAAATTTGGCGTTAAGTTTAATAAAAAAGGAGGCACTAAGCCTCCTTTTTTTGTGTTGTTTTTTTAAAAAATTACATATTAGGATAGTTAGGGCCACCACCACCTTCAGGTGTTACCCACGTAATATTCTGGGCTGGGTCTTTAATATCACACGTTTTGCAATGTACACAGTTAGAAAAGTTAATCTGAAACTTAGGTTGACCGGGTTCATCTTCAACAATTTCGTACACACCAGCAGGGCAATAGCGTTGTGCGGGTTCATCGTACTTAGGTAAGTTATCACGTAGCGGTAACTTAGGGTCAGTTAGGCGCAAATGCACGGGTTGGTCTTCTTCGTGAATCGCGCTAGACAAATACACAGAAGAAAGCTTATCAAAGCTTAAAATGCCGTCGGGTTTAGGGTATTCAATCTTGGTGCATTCGCTAGCTGGCTTTAGCATGGCGTAGTCAGGCGTTGTATCGTGCAAGGTAACTGGCAACTTACCGCCAAAAATATTTTGGTCGATGTAGTTAAACGTGCCACCTAAGAAAGTGCCATATTTATGCATGGCAGGACCAAAGTTACGCGTACTTTTAAGTTCCGCATTCGCCCAGCTTTCTTCCCATTTTTTAGCAAAGCTAGTGAGTTCTTGACCACCTTCATCACCGGCTTTAATGGCTTCAAAGACACTTTCAGCCGCTAACATACCCGACTTCATGCCGGTATGAACGCCTTTAATTTTCGCAAAATTCAATGTGCCAGCATTACAACCAATCAACAAGCCGCCAGGAAACGTCATTTTAGGTAAGCAGTTATAGCCACCTTTAGTAATGGCACGCGCACCGTAAGCAATGCGCTTGCCGCCTTCTAGGTATTGCTTTAGCACTGGGTGGTGCTTCATGCGCTGAAATTCGTCGAAGGGCGAGATGTAAGTGTTGGAATAAGAAAGGTCAACAATTAAACCGACTTCAACTTGGTTGTTTTCATCGTGGTACAAGAAGAAACCACCGCCAGTATCGCCAGATAAAGGCCAGCCAGAGCCGTGTACTACTAGGCCCGGCTTGTGCTTGCTAGGGTCGATTTCCCACAATTCTTTAATGCCAATACCGTAGTGCTGTGCATCTTTGCCTTCAGCTAAGTTGTATTTAGCAATCAGCTCTTTACCTAAATGCCCGTGTACACCTTCAGCAAACAGGGTGTATTTGGCTTTAAGTTCCATGCCGGGGGTGAAGCTGTCTTTTTGCTTGCCGTCAGCACCAATGCCCATATCGCCAGTAATAACGCCTTGCACTTCGCCTTTTTCGCCGTAAATAATGTTAGCAGCAGGGAAGCCAGGGAAAACGTTAACTTCTAACGCTTCGGCTTGTTCACCCAACCAACGGGTTAAGTTGGCTAGGCTGATAATGTAGTTTTGGCCTGCGTTGTGCATGGTTTTAGGCACAGCAAAACCGGGCAATTTTATGCCAGATTTCTCATTACGCAGCAAATACAGCTGGTCTTCTGTCACCAGTGTTTTGATAGGTGCGCCTAATTCTTTCCAGTTAGGAATCAGCTCATCAAGGGCACGGGTTTCAATAACAGCGCCTGATAAAATGTGTGCGCCAACTTCAGCACCTTTTTCTACAACACAAACTTCTAGCTCTTTGCCCGCTTCGTTGGCTTGTTGTTTTAAACGAATGGCAGCAGCAAGGCCCGCAACGCCAGCACCTACAATTAAAACATCAAACTCCATTGAGTCGCGCTCTATAGGTTGTTGTTCCATAGCTTCGTGTTCCATAGCTTATCTCCTCAGACTTGTTATCTTTTTAACACTCAGATAGAGTGCATTTAAAACGGTCGTTTGCTTACGGTCAAGCTTTGGCTAAAATAAACACCTTAACGAGCACCTATGTTAAGCAAATTAAGTGTAAAGTGGGTGTTTAAAAATTAAGCAGCAACAGGCTAACCTTAAAAGGTGGCATTATAGTCATAAAAATGTGACTCGTCAGTTTAAGGTCAAGTTTGACTGAAAGCTTGATTGCAGTCATTATTTAACTGATTTTTAAGTAGCAGGCCAAATGTTTGGTCTGTCGGTTCAACCACTGAGAAAACGGAGAATCTATGAAGGTTCTTGTCGCTGTCAAACGTGTCGTTGATTACAACGTCAAAGTTCGTGTTAAAGCAGATCAGTCAGGTGTCGATCTGACTAACGTCAAAATGTCCATGAACCCCTTCTGTGAAATTGCAGTAGAAGAAGCGGTTCGTTTAAAAGAAAAAGGCATAGCAACTGAAGTTATTGCTGTTTCTATCGGCCCTAAAACAGCCCAAGAGCAGTTGCGTACTGCAATGGCGCTGGGTGCTGATCGCGGTATTCTAGTTGAAACCGATGAGCAACTAAGCTCTTTGGCGGTTGCCAAAATTCTTGCCAAGGTTGCTGCTGAAGAACAACCTCAGATTATTCTGATGGGTAAGCAATCCATTGACACAGATAACAACCAAACCACGCAAATGCTGGCTGCTTTGGCAGGCTTCTCGCAAGGTGCTTTTGCTTCTGGATTAGTTGTTGCTGACGGTAAAGCAACGGTTGAGCGTGAGATTGATGGCGGTACGCAAACTATTCAAATTAATTTGCCTGCGGTAATTAGTGCTGACTTACGCTTAAATGAGCCACGTTACGCTAAGCTTCCTGACATTATGAAAGCTAAGAAAAAGCCAATGGACATTAAAACGCCAGCAGATTACGGCGTTGAAATGGCTTCTAAAGTGAAAACTTTGAAAGTTGAACCACCGGCAGAGCGTTCTGCTGGCATTAAAGTGGGCAGCGTTGAAGAGCTGGTTGATAAACTGAAAAACGAAGCGAAGGTGGTCTAAATGAGCATTTTAGTTATCGCTGATCATCATAATTCTGATCTAGCCCCTGTTACTGCTAATGTTGTTGCTGCTGCTAAAGCCATTGGTGGTGAGATTCACTTATTGGTTGCTGGTGCTGCTTGCCAAGCTGCTGCCGACGCTGGCGCTAAGTTAGAGGGCGTAAGCAAGGTATTAATAGCAGATAACGCTATTTATGCGCATCAGCTAGCTGAAAACACGGCTGCATTGGTTGCTGGTTTAGGTAAAAATTATACGCACATCTTAACGGGCGCAACGGGTAACGGTAAGAACTTTATGCCACGCGCTGCTGCACTGTTAGATGTTGAGCAAATTTCTGAAATTATCTCGGTAGAAAGCGCTGATACTTTCAAACGTCCTATTTATGCCGGTAATGCGATTGCTACTGTACAAAGTGAAGATGCGATTAAAGTCATCACGGTACGTGGTACGTCGTTTGATCCAGTTGCTGCAACGGGTTCTGCTAGTATTGAAGCACTTTCTGAAACTGCTGATGCTGGTTTGTCTAGCTTTGTTGGTGAAGAATTAGCCGCTTCAGACCGTCCTGAACTTACTGCTGCTAAAGTGGTTGTTGCGGGTGGTCGTGGCGTGGGTAGTGCCGAGAAATTCGATATTATCTATAAGTTAGCTGACAAATTAGGCGGTGCGGTGGGTGCAACGCGTGCAGCAGTTGACGCTGGCTATGTAGCTAATGATCTACAAGTCGGTCAAACTGGTAAGATTGTTGCACCAGCACTGTACATTGCGGCAGGTATTTCTGGTGCGATTCAGCATTTGGCCGGTATGAAAGATTCTAAAGTCATTGTTGCTATTAACAAAGATGAAGAAGCGCCCATCTTCCAGGTGGCTGATTACGGCCTAGTGGCTGATTTGTTTGACGCAGTACCTGCGCTAGAACAACAGCTATAAGTTTCTTGTCTTAGTTATAAGTTTATTGGCTTTATGCTGTAAACTAAAAAAGACCAGCCTCACAAGGGCTGGTTTTTACTTTTCTTTTTTATAGAACCCTTTTTTTAATTCTAACGCTAGGTGCTGCCTTGACCACTTTTGCTTTTGCTTCTTTAAACTTACAGTCTGAACTTTTGAGTAACCTTACCACCTTGGGTTATCAAGAAATGACCGCTATTCAAGCGGCTGCCTTACCCACTATTTTGGCGGGGCAAGATGTGATTGCTCAAGCAAAAACTGGCTCAGGTAAAACTGCTGCTTTTGGCTTAGGTTTATTACAAAAGCTAGATGTTGAACGCTTTAGAATTCAAACTTTAGTCTTGTGCCCAACGCGTGAATTGGCAGATCAAGTTGCCATTGAAATTCGCCGTTTAGCGCGGGGTATGCACAATGTAAAAGTATTAACCCTGTGTGGCGGACAACCTTTTGGCCCACAAGCACATTCGTTAGAACACGGCGCACACATTATTGTGGGTACACCGGGTCGTATTGATGACCATTTACGCAAAGGCAATTTACAACTAGAAAACGTGGCTATGCTGGTGTTGGACGAAGCCGACCGTATGTTAGACATGGGCTTTCAAGAAGTGCTAGATGCCATTGTTGAACAACTGCCTAAACAGCGCCAAACCTTGTTATTTAGTGCCACCTTTCCCGATAAAATTGCCAGCTTAGCTAAACGATTTTTAATAGATCCACAACAAATTAAAGTGGAGTCTAGCCATACTGCCAGCAGTATTGAGCAACATTTTTTCAAATTAAATGACGAAGCTGAACGTTTTTCTGCTTTGCGTTTACTGTTGCTGCATTATGCGCCTGAGTCTAGTGTGGTGTTTTGTACCACCCGTAAAGAAACCCAAGACCTTGCCGATGGTTTAAGTAAGCTAGGTTTTAGCGCCCAAGCGTTGCACGGTGATATGGAACAAAAAGACCGCGATCAAACGTTGATTCAGTTTGCTAATAAAAGCAGTAGTATTCTTGTGGCAACCGACGTTGCTGCACGTGGTTTAGACATCGCTGCTTTAGATGCCGTTTTTAACTATCAGCTATCGCTTGATCCTGAAGTTCACGTTCACCGTGTGGGGCGTACTGGTCGGGCTGGTGAGCAGGGCATTGCTTGTACGCTTTACACCGCAGCAGAAGCCTTTCGTTTAGCGGTTTTGGCCGATTATTTACAGCAAAGCCTAGTACCAGAAGCTTTGCCCAGTGCTGAAGCATTAAAAAACCACCCTAAGCCAGCAACCATGCAAACCTTACTGATAGATGGTGGTAAAAAAGACAAGCTGCGTCCCACCGATATTCTAGGTGCGTTAACGGCTAATCAGCAGTTAGCAGGTCAGCAAATAGGTAAAATTCATGTGACGGATCGACGCTCTTTTGTCGCGGTAGAGCGCCAAGTTGCCAAACAAGCATTGCAGCTATTAAGTGATGGAAAACTTAAAGGCCGTAGTTTTCGCGCTAGAAGTTTGTAGTTATTTTTTAGTGATTAAGTTAGTTAATACAGCCACCTAGCTTAGCGAGCCGGGTGGCTTAAATCAGTTGAAATAAGATTATTCGAAGCTTAACCAAGTGGCTTTTATTTCAGTGTATTTATCAAAGGCGTGTAACGATTTATCGCGTCCTTTACCTGACTGCTTAAAACCACCAAAAGGCGCAGTCATATCGCCGCCATCATAGTTGTTAATCCACACGCTACCGGCACGCAGTGCTTTGGCCGTTTTATGTGCCTTGTTTAAATCGGCTGTCCAAACCGCTGCAGCTAAACCATAAATGGTATCGTTGGCTTGTTTGATGGCATCTTCCATTGAATCAAAAGTAAGTACGCTTAATACTGGGCCAAAAATTTCTTCAGAAGCGATTTGCATGGTGTTTTTAGCGTCAGTAAACACCGTAGGCTGTACATAATAGCCACCACTTTCTTGAAAAGCCTGTTCACCACCAGCCAATAAAGACGCACCTTCTTGCTGACCTTTTTCTATATAACCTAATACTTTGCTTAACTGCTGCTTATCGACAATCGCGCCGTTTAAAGTGTTAGGGTCTAAAGGATGATTGGGTTGCCATTTAACCAGCGCCGCTTTCACTAAAGTCACAAACTTATCTTTAATACTGGCTTCAACCAATAAACGCGTGCCTGCGGTACAAACCTGCCCCATATTAAAAGCGATACCTTGTGCCGTTGCTTCAGCCGCTTTTTCTAAATTAGGTGCATCAGCAAACACAATGTTGGGGCTTTTACCACCGGCTTCTAACCAAACACGTTTCATGTTGGATTCACCCGCATAAATCATTAGCTGCTTAGCAACAGCGGTAGAACCGGTAAAGGCAAGGGTGTCAACGTCCATATGCAGCGCTAAAGCTTTACCAACCGTTGTACCAAAACCTGGCAGTACGTTAAACACACCATCAGGAATACCGGCTTCTTTAGCCAAGCCTGCCACGCGTAACGCGGTTAAAGGTGATTTTTCTGAAGGCTTTAAAATCACCGAATTACCCATTGCTAGTGCTGGCGCAAATTTCCAACTTGCCATTAACAAAGGAAAGTTCCAAGGCACAATTGCCGCCACAACACCTACTGCTTCACGGGTAATTAAGCCCATTTGGTTGGTTGGTGTTGGGGCAATTTCACCATAAACTTTATCAATCGCTTCGGCTGTCCAGCTAATTGCTCGCGCAGTACCACCGATATCAACGCTGCTCGAAAAACGTATTGGCTTACCCATATCAAGTGTTTCTAGTAAAGCTAACTCATCACGATTTTTGGCGATTAAATCAGCAAACTTGAGTAGAATTTGCTTGCGTTTAGCCGGTGGTAAATCGCGCCAAATACCGGATTCAAATGCGTTGCGAGCGGCTTTAACGGCTAAGTCAGCATCCGCAGCATCACAGCTAGCAACTTGGGTTAGAATGCGACCGTCGATAGGGCTTTCACAGGCAAACGTTGCGCCACTTAATGCATCAACGTATTCGCCATTAATAAAAGCTTGGTTGGTAAACGTTAAGTTAGTGGCAAGGTGTTCCCAATCTTCACGGGTTGGTGCTGGAATTTTAGTCATTTAAATCTCATATTTAATGAATGGTTTAGGTTGATACTCATACTACTTTAAAGGAGGCAATCCCTCTATGTTGGAATCTGCGTTTAATTGGATCAAAGATTTTTCAGTGTCCCATGAGCTAATCCGCTTATTATTTAGTACTTTGTTTTTGATTGTTACTATGTTTGTGTTGCAAGCCGTTGCAAGCCGTATTATTCGTCGACGTGTGGTGTCAACGGAACTTAGGCGCAAATGGTTGGTACAATCACGCAATGGGCTATTGCTGCTGACTTTGCTGGGTTTGTTTATGATTTGGGGTGAAGAACTTCGCACCCTTGCATTGTCCATAGTGGCGATTGCGGTTGCTTTTGTAGTGGCGACCAAAGAGCTTATTATGTGCATTACCGGCAGTTTGCTAAAAACGGGTGCGCGTTCTTTTGATATTGGTGATCGTATTCAGGTTAAGGATTTTAGAGGTGATGTGATTGACCAAAATCTGCTGGTGACGACCATTTTAGAAGTAGGGCCAGGCAAGACAATCCATCAGCGCACGGGTCGAATGATTGTATTGCCTAATGCTTTGTTTGTGTCTGAGGCGGTGATTAATGAAAGTTTTACCCATGATTTTGTATTGCACGTCTTTATTGTACCGTTTATGCGTAAAGATGATTGGCGTGCAGCACAACAAGCCTTATTAGCGGCGGCTATTAAGCATTGCTCACATAACTTAGATACGATACGCCGTCATATGCTTAAAGTGTCGGTACAACTAGGTCTGGAAGTTCCTAATGTCGATCCACGGGTTACTTTACAATTTCCTGATGCTGAAGAAGTTCACTTAATTGTTCGTGTACCTGCTAAAGCGGCACAAAAAAATTACATAGAACAGCTAATACTAAGCGAGGTGTTTCTTCAAAGAAACTACTTAGAAACAGAAAAAGAAGAAGAGATTAAAGCGGTCATAGACAGTAACGTTTAAACCACTTTAACGTTAAGCCACCTTTGGGTGGCTTTGTTTAGTTGCTGATTTTTTTATTTAGATTACGGCTTGTTGCGAAAATATTCTAAGCCCCAAACTAACTCATTCGAGCTGGCTTTTAATAAATCATTAACCATTGCTTGATAAATTTTAGGTTGCGCCTGCATTTCGTAAGTGATTGTGCTGTCAGACCTTGCAGTGCCACCTGATACGGCACTTAATGCACCTAGTGCATTTTTAAAGCCTGATACGGCTTTATCAGTACTGGACGTTGCTTCGACGCTTTCACCAAAAGCCCGTGCACCTTGGTAAGGGTTATCTGGATTTAAATACAAGGCCACTTCTTTGCCTTTATTATTAATGGCAACAATGCCGGTATTTTGTGGTTTTAAATGCAAATTTTGTCCAGTACTTACTTTAGCATTGGCATAAATGCTATCGGTTGCGTAGTTCATGCCTGCTCTGGCAGATGATTCAAAAGAGCTAAAATCAACAACATAAGCAACGTGTAAGGTCGTCATGCCCAAAGCACTGGCGACTTTAGGCAAGCAAATACTTTTAAATAATGGTTCTATTTGTTTGCATAAAAAAGATTCTGCTAGCAACGGTAAGCCCGTAGGCGAATAAACAGGGTACTCATTGAGGCTTGATTTTTTGCCCATGAGCATTTCTTTGGCTGAGTTGATTGTTGAACTGACTTGACCATTGTCGCGTTTATCCAGTTCTTTAAATGCTGCATTGCTTGTGACTTGTTGCAAAGGCAATACAGAAAACCCCTGCTGTACTAAGTTTTGGCTAAAGTTTGTATAAGCTTGGTCGGTTATCTGCTGCATTAATTGACTATCAACGCCGGTTAATTTTGTTTTAACCGTTGCAGTAGAACTTGCTTTACCTGAACTGCCCCAACGCCCTTTATCGGCTGCTGCCTGCATTTTTTGTCCTTCTGTTATAAAAACTACGCGAAAGGATGCGATGGCAATTTGCGTATCACCTTTTAAAAAACTGGGATCGCCACCGGTGCTAAATGCTGGTTTTGTGCCACTTTCGGTGTTTTGTGGCAGGGTGTTGTTTCCTCCACAGCCAGCTAATAAAGCGGTAATTGCTGAAGTAATTAAGAGTTTTTGGTAGGTTTTCATATTTTTATGCCTTTATAGCGAATGAGTCATCATGTAACCACCAATATAGAAGGTATTTAAACCGCACCCCACCCCCCTAAATGAGGGGTAGAGCGCTTTAAGGCATAAAAAAAGAGTTGATAAGCTAGGTTTTTAAGCGATTGATCTTGATCTGTTTTATACTTATCGCGCATCAAATTCTTATAAAAAAAGTTCAGAGAAAATCATGTCAATTAAAGTGCGTTTGTACCTTGGTCTAGCCTTGTTATTTTTTGCACTGCTGCTAGCGATTACTACCGCGCTTTCTTTACCACAAACGGCTTGGCAGTTTTCTATTACATCATCACAAACTTCTGCTGAATCCTCTGCCTTTACAGAGCCCGTCTTACAAGCCAATCGGTTGGGTGAAATACCGCGCACTGTCGTTAGGTTTTATTTCGGCGATCAGCCCATTCCAGCGTCTTATCATTTAGCTTTAGAAGAGCCTGATACGGTTGCAACCTACCAAGATTTTAATGCGTTAATGGCATTGAATAGTCAGTTAATGATGGGTTTAAATCAGCAGCAGCTTAGTATGCGTTTAAGTGATGGTCATTTAGAATCGCTCGTCACTAGGGCACGCCAATTAAAAGACTTGCCCAGTATCTTTTGGTTACAAATTACGTGTGGAAGCCTAGGTTTTTTAATTTGCTTGCTGATTAAAAGTGTACGTCCTAACTATCAAGGCATTAATGCTTTTGCATTAACTGGTTTTAGTTATTTATTATTTACTTTTGCCGCAGCGATTTACAGCACTCGCAACGTGTTTATAGACGGGCAATTATTTCATGCGCTGTCACTTTTAAACCATGCTGGCGCGATGTTGTTTTCTGCCTCGTTAACCGCTTTTTTATGGAATTATCCACGCGCAGTGAGCCAATACACGATTAGCACTTTGGCTTATGCGGTATTTGTTGCTAATTTGCTGGTCGATGGTTTACAGCTAACAAACGGCCCTGCGACGGGTTCTTACCTTTGGGTGTTTGGATTGTTTTTATTTGGTTTACTGGGATCTTTTATTCAGTGGTGGTTTGCCAGAAAAAACCTTTTGGATCGCGGTGCTGTGCGTTGGATGCTTTTATCTATTTATGCCGGTACAGTTTTTTTTGCAGGCGGTATGATGCTGCCCATTTTGTTACAAATGCCCCCACTGGCTTCACAAGGTTTAATGTTTACGACATTTTTATTGATGTATGGTGGTTTGGCTTTGGGCGTTTTACGTTACCGTTTATTTGATTTAGAACGCTGGTGGTTTTCTATTTGGGCTTGGTTTTTAGGTGGTTTAGCGATTTTATTAATGGATTTGGTGCTTGCCAGTTTTTTGACCTTGACCAGCACTTCAGCATTAACGTTAGCAACAGCATTGGTCGGTTGGTTGTATTTCCCGCTGCGCCAATGGGCTTGGCGACGTATTAGTTACCGTAAAGGTTTGGCGATTGAAGCTTGGTTGCCTAAAGTCGTCGCTAAGTTAGTTAACGTAAAAACGCCTTTACAATTAGAAACAGCATGGCAGCAAAGTTTACAAGCCTTGTTTCAGCCATTAACGCTTAATCAGCAAAGTACCGTTGTGGAATCGATTACTATTTTGAGTAATGGATTACAGTTGAGGCTGCCTAAAATAATTCAAGCGGGTAGTTTGGTGATTAATAACGCCGGTCAGGGGCAGCGATTATTCACTAAAAATGACGTTAAAAATGCCCAAACACTATTGGTAATGTATCAGTTGATGGCTAAAGCCTTAGCAGCCAAAGCTGAGGGTGCTAATAGTGAACGTGATCGTATTCGACAAGATATTCACGATGATTTAGGTGCAAAGCTATTAAGTATTTTACATAGCACTAAAGAGCCGCGCCCTGCACAATTAGCTAAAGAAGCGTTAACTGATTTGCGTAACCTGCTGCAAAGTATTGAAATTGAACCCATTGATATTGAATATGCCTTAGCGCATTGGCAGCAAGAAGCTAGAGAAAGGCTACCAGAGGGTATTCAGTTTATTTGGCAAGAACCACCAGAAAAACTGTGGTTGGAGTTACCACCTGAGTATTTTTCGCATTTAACACGCGCGATTCGTGAATGTTTAACCAATGCATTGCGTCATGCAAAACCTAGCCAGATTAGCGTTGAAGTTTTGGTGACTGATAAATTGACTATTATTATGACCAATGATGGCGTTGCGTTAGCTATTGTTTCAGCGGTTAAAGACAGTCGGGGCTGTAAAATTTTACAACAGCGCTGCGAAAGTTTAGGTGGGCATTTTCAGTATCAGCAGCAAGGGGTGGTTTGGCAGGTACAAATAAGTATTCCATTACCTCGCTAATTTTATGTGATTTTTTTACCCGAGTTAACCAAGCCTAGTTCGTAAGCTTTTAGTGTTGCATCGGCACGGTTGTTTACTTGTAGTTTTTTATAGACTTGCTTTAAATAACCTGCTGCTGTGTGAGGTGAAATATTTAGCAAGTTAGCGGCATCAGGCACATTGTAACCTTTGGCAATAAGGCTAAGAATTTGTTCTTCGCGTGGTGAAAGGTTGGCTGCTAGGTCTTTTTCGGGTCGAAAAGCCAAGAGCATTTTTTTAGCAATTACCGGCGATAAAGGTGGTTTGCCTAGCAAAATACCGGCTAAGTGTTCGGCTACTTGCTCGCTACTTTCGCTTTTTAATATATAACCGTCAGCACCGTATTTTAGCGCAGTAAATAAGTATTCCGACGCATCAAAAATACTGGTGACAACACAGTAGCAGTGCTCATTTTGGGTTTTTATAAGCTTTAGCGCATCCAATCCTGAGCCATCGGGTAGACCAATATCCAGTAACGCTAGGTCATAGGCGTTGTTTTTTAGTAATTCAAAAGCTTGGCTTAAAGTGCCAGCGGTATGAACTTTTTCAGCAGCAAGGTGGCTTTGGACTAAATTTTTTAGCCAGTCTTTAACATCGGGAAGGTCTTCTAAAATCAGTATTTTTTTCATCGACAAATAGTGACAGATTTTAAAGCGGAATAAACCCCCTAGTTTAGGGGGATAAGCAGACAGGCTAAGTGATATTTTTTTGATTGATGTCGGCTTGCCTAGTGAAAATAGGTTCAGTTTAATGATGATTAGGTTCGCTAGCCATACACACGCGGTTTCGGCCAAGGGTTTTGGCTTCGTATAACGCTTTATCGGCTCGGTCAACAGCGCTTTCTATTGCTTCATTAGTGGTAATAGAAAGCTCGGCTACCCCTAGGCTGACGGTGATATTAAGTGTGAGTTCATCGCCTAAATTTACGCTATGCTTTTCAATGCTTTGACGAATATGCTCTGCATACACTTGAGCTTCTGTAGTGTTGGTATCTGGCAGAATAACGACAAATTCTTCACCACCAAACCGAGCAATTAAATCTTGATCTCGACTGAGTTGATGAAAAATACTGGCGACATCCACCAAAACTAAGTCACCGGCTTTGTGTCCATATTGATCGTTTACTGCTTTGAAATGGTCAATGTCAAGAATAATAATGGATAAAGATTCATCATTAGCTTGCGCTTTTTTAATCATATAATTACTTTCAGTAAAGAAATAGCGGCGATTATAAAGCTGCGTTAGTGGGTCTGTTGATGCTTGTTTTGTTAGTTCGGCTTGTTTAGAGCGAATACCTTCTAGTATTTTTATTCGATAAGAGATAATAAATGCCAAAGTTAGTGCTTCTAGCACAATGCCTATTCCAACACCGTGGCTATTCACGTAATTGGGTATAACGAATCCTTTGTAATACATCACTGCAAGCCCATTAAATAAAATAAATAGCGTGTGACCCATTAAAAAGAACGTTGCTAAAGGGTTTTTCTTAATAAGGAATGAAATGCTGACTGAAAAAGTAGTCACCATCATAAGTGCAGCTAAGCTAGTCGAGTGTTTCAATGCGCCTGTTATATCGAATAAGCCGTATATAAAAGAGATTGTTAGTAACGCTAATATAATTTGTAGGGCGCGATGCTCTTTAATATAAAGTTTTTTTGTTTCAAAAATTGCCATCATAAACAGTAATAGAAAAATTGGCATACTGAAAACTGATAAATTTAATATAAAAAGATTGTCTCCATAGATATTGAAGGCTTTGCTAAGCAAGCCGTAGGAGAGCGCAATCCAAAGTAGCCCTGAAATAAGGTATAAAGAATAGAGAATATTTTCTTTTTTACTGGTAGCAAAATAAAGCAGCCCGTTGTAAAAAACTAAAGCCACCATCATGCCAACTAACAGGGCGATGTCGAGGTGGCCACCTACCAGTGCTCTACGAGACTGTTCGTCATCGTAGATTTGTGACGAAAACCACTGATGAGAATAGACGTGACTACGAATGTAAAGTGTTGTTGTTGATGGCACAGTAAAAGGGTAAACAATAGTCCCTTGATACATTAAGGGGTGATTACTGGCTTTATTAAGATCCACTAACGATTGCTTGATGAGTTTTTGATCATGCTCTTCAAAAATTTCAACAGAGCGTATGTGATAAGCTTTTGGTAAATGTAGAAAAAGTGATTTGGTTTGATTTTTTGAATTGTGTAGTGTTATTCGATACCAAGTAACGGTTGCTTGGGTCCCCAGCGTAGTGGTGTTATTAGTTTTTTTGAAATTTTGCTTACGAATGGCATCATAGGACAATGATTTTGAATCATCGGTTAAATACTCAATGGTGTAGTTCGTTAACTGAACGGATTCTTTATTGACATCTATCACTGGTAACGCCAGCGCGCTAGTATTAAAAATACACAAAAATAATGACAATAAAAGTAGGCGAGAGCTAGCCACTAAAAAGAACCTTTATTTATTGGTTAGGGCGTTAATTATAATTATTATAGCAGTCTAAACTTTTTTAAGGTATCGCATAGGTAAGGGTTTTGTTTTTAGCGTTAGATTTTCTATTGAGGAATGGCTATGCGTCAGCTTGTTTTAGGTGGAGTGCGTTCGGGTAAAAGCCGTTATGCCGAAGGCTTGGCTAAAAAAGTGGGTTTATCGGTGACTTATATTGCTACAGCAAGGGCTGGTGATGATGAAATGAAACAACGCATTCAGCAGCATCAAGCCTACCGACCAGCTGATTGGGTTACTTTGGAATTATTTGATGCAGGTTTGCCTAGGCAATTGGCGGTACTGTTGCAGCAGCCTAGGGTGATTCTTTTAGATTGCTTAACACTTTGGTTAACTCAGCTGTTGTGTGCAGCACCTTTAAGCGATGTTTTGTTGCAGCAGGTAGATTCAGTACTTGATGAATTAGTGGAAGTGGTTGCAGCAGGTGGTCAGGCAGAGTTAATTATGGTGGGGAATGAAACAGGTTTAGGGATAATGCCTATGGATGCTTTATCACGCGCTTTTGGGGATAGAGCAGGGTTGTTGCATCAGCGTTTGGCTGCTGTTTGTGAGCGAGTAGTATTAACTGTTGCTGGTTTACCTTTAAGCGTAAAAGGCTAGTCAGTTCTATTTTTTATAACTGCTTAAATCAAAGGCAAAAAAAAGCCCCTGATAAATCAAGGGCTTAAAGAATGTATTGGTGGAGGGCCAGAGATTCGAACTCTGGGAGGGCTCACACCCTCGTCGGTTTTCAAGACCGATGCTTTCGACCACTCAGCCAACCCTCCAACACGAGACGTATAGTAGCATCTAAAAATTATTCGTCAAGCACTATTTTTAAATATTCCTTAAATAACGTGTTTTTAGTGATTTTCTAGCTGAATCAGTGGTATTTCAATGGCATCAATAAGCTTAGGTGCAGCAGAAAGGTCATAGAGTTCGCCATCACGTGCTGAACGGGCGTTAATGTCTAAGCTAGTTGCAAAGCTACAGTGAGCTTGTTGGTGATAATTTTCACCATGCATGGCTAAAAGGTGCTTAGGGCGCAGCCACTCGTAGAGTTGCCGAATTTCGTCTTGTGCTGGATGGCCTGATGCGTGGGTTAAGCCATCTTTGTCGGTCAAAATTTGTATATTGCGTGCTGCTAGCTGTTCGGTTAAGCGTGCAACGGCTACTTCATTACCTGGGATGGTTTGGGAAGAGAAAATAATATGATCGCCTGCTTCTAACTCTAAAAACTGATGCCGACCTTCCGCAAGCCTAGCCAATGCTGCACGAGGCTCGCCTTGGCTGCCGGTGCAAATAATTAATTGTTCATTGCGCGGTAAATAGCCCAGTTCTTGCGGCTGAACCTGTTCAGGAAAGTCTTTTAGGTAATTAAGCTTACGACCAATGCCTAAAATACGCTGCATACTGGGTCCTAATAAGCTTAGATGACGGTTGGTTTGTTGAGCTATTTTACCAAGGCTATAAATTCGCGCTAGGTTGCTGGCAAAGCAAGTCACTATCACACGGTTAGGCAAAGGACGAATTATATCCAGTAAAGCACTTTGTACGCTGCCTTCTGATTTACTGTGCCCTGTTTTAGGTGCGTTGGTTGAATCGCCAATAACCACATCTACACCTTGTTCACCAATAGCTTTTAGGCGTTTAGTCGCGGTTGTTCTGCCTAATACGGGTTCAGGGTCAAGTTTCCAGTCGCCAGTGTGGTAAAGCGTGCGTCCAGCAACTTTTATGAATAAACCATGTGCTTCAGGAATGGAGTGCGTTACGGGGATCCATTCGACATTAAATGGGCCAAATGTATAGGCGTTTAAAGCCTTTATGGTATGAAGTTGACTAAGTAGGCGACTGTCTTTAATGCGTGAAGCAATCAGTTCTGTTGCAAAAGGTGAAGCATAAACGGGGCATCTCAGTTTTTTCCACAAATATGGTAAAGCCCCGATGTGATCTTCGTGACCGTGAGTGATAAGAATCGCTTGTATTGTTATACCGTTAACTTTAGCGGCGCGAATATCAGGAATTAAAACCAATGGATCGCCGCTGGTATTATTAATAAAACCTTGCCCGCAATCAACGGCTATCCAATAACCATTACTGCCATATAAATAAAAGTTTGCACCAATTTCGCCAGCACCGCCTAACGGCATAAAAAAAGGGCCTTGGCTTTGTTTGATAAGAGTTTGGGTTGTTTTTTGCACTAGAGCTCCTAAGCTGCCTGTTCACCAAGTTGTTACTATACCTAGAAGTTAGGCTATCTAAAAACTTTAGGTGGTAAACAGGCGATGAACAGAAGCTGGGCGTTTATGCTAACTTTTTAACTGAAGGTGTTGCGGCGGATTGAGTTAAAGGTATTGGGCTTTTTATAGCGATAGTAGTCGAAGTGACAGCATCTTGTTTAAGATTGGTTTCGTTAGTTGTAGCTACGCTACTAATTGCGACACAAAAACCACCGGCTGTTGCTACATAACCTCTTTTAGACATAGTTGTCTCCTGCTCTTGTTGTATTGAGTAAAGGAGCGGTAAGCGAGTACCACTGATATGTATTTTTAGGTTCAGAAAAGACAATAACCAGTTTTTTATGTAAAGGGAAGACTTTTTTTGTGCAATGCACAAAAAGTCTAATATAAGTCAAGTGTCTAATATAGGCGTCAAATAAGCTGCTCTACAAGGTAACTTCCTTTAGTTCCTTGTTTTAATAGCGTATTTAGTTCAGGTAATAAATTCTTGAAATCGGCAGCTAACGAGTAAGGTGGGTTAATAATTAATAATCCGCTGCCACTCATGCCATAGCCACTAATCAGCGGTAAAGGGCTGTGTTCAATTCTTAACAAATTGGGTAGACCTGCTTTTTGGAGGCGTGTTAACCAAGCGTTGGTGATTTGTGCCTGTAATACTGGGTACCAAATAACATAAGTACCATTAGCAAAGCGTTCTAAACCATTTACTACTGCTTTAATGAGTGTGTCGTAGTCAGTTTTTACTTCATAAGATGGATCAATAAAAACAAGTCCACGCCTTTCTGGTGGCGGTAATTGGGCTTTTATGGCAGAAAAACCATTATTTTGGCTGATTTTTATACGCTTATCTTTTTGAAAGGTGTTGCTTAGTAGTTGAAAGTCACTGGGGTGTAATTCGTGCAGCGCTAACCTGTCGGTAGGGCGCATTAATTTAGCTGCAATCGCCGGTGAACCTGGGTAAAAATCAAGGCGTTCAGCAGTGTTAAAGCTGCTAATCAGTGTTTTAAATGCTTGCAGCAACGGGTGTTTAGGTTCAACTTCAAATAAACGTGCGATGCCTTGACGAAACTCTTCTGTTTTATTGGCTTCAGGCGTGTTGAGTGAATAAAGTCCAGCCCCTGCGTGGGTATCTAGGTAAAAATAGGGTTTATCTTTGCGATTTAGGTAGTTAAGAATGTAGGCTTGGGTTAAATGTTTTAAAACGTCGGCAAAATTGCCAGCATGAAAGCTGTGACGGTAGCTAAGCATTGCGAAAGTATCCAAAAGGTTATTTTAAGGTGCTAGAATAGCAAAAAGCCGCAAGCTAATGTTAGTTGCGGCTTTTTTATTACACATTAAAACTTAACTAAGCAGACAATTAAATCCAACCTTGGTTTTTAGCGTGGGCTTCCATTTCTGTGTAGCCACCAATATGCGTTTTATCAAAAAACACTTGTGGCACAGTTTCTACTGGCTTGCCTATGGTTTTTTCCATGTCAGCTTTAGTAATGCCTTCTGCATGAATGTCGATATAACGGTAAGTAGCACCTTGTGAAGCTTCTAGTTTTTTAGCAAGTTCAACAGCTCTTACACAAAAAGGGCAACCCGGACGACCAAAAATAACGATGTTCATTTTTCACCTCAGAAAATTAACGATTAAATTGAGTGTTTCTTAATGACTGAAGCTATTTTGGCTGACTGCTAGCAGGATTTCCAATATAAAAAAACTAAATGCTTAATTAGAATTGATGATCTAAAAATAAAAACGAAACACCCCGCCTAAGCGGGGCGTAGACAGCAGATCTTTTATCTGTGTGCTTCTCAACTGTGAGTGAGATTCTAGCCTGTTGAGCTGAACTTCCTGTCCTAAACTCAGCGCTAATAATAAAGTGATAAGGCGGTTTGGTGTAGCAGTAGAAGTCTTCGTTGCTTGTAGGAGAATGCGTACAAAGGTGTTCTTTAATGACCAGTAATCGCACAAATATCTGATACCCAGTCATAATTATCCGCTGCTGCTGAAGGAAACTCGGCGGCTAGCCAGCCTTTATAGCCTTGCTGTTTAAGCTGTTGAAACACTGTCATCAATGGCAACTGTCCAGTATTTGGGTGGCTTCTGTTTGGATAATCAGCAAATTGAATGTGTGCTAGGTCGTTGCTGTGTTCGCTAATTAGCTGCTGAAGCGAATCACCCATGCAGGCAGCGTGGTATAAATCCAGCTGCAATCCAAAATTAGGCTGCTGAACTTGTGTGGCTAGCTGTAACCAATCAGCAACGCTAGGCGTTAAATAATTAACCTGGTCTTGGTTGTTAATGGGCTCGCAAGTAACGGTTGCTGGATAAATAGCCAGCATTTCACAGGTTAGCGTTAAATTGGCAACCAGTTGCTCTAAACAAGCGTTGCGGCTAAATCCTGCGACTTGTCTACCCGCTAATACATTCACCACTGACGGCTTTAGTTTGGCGATGTAAGGCAGGCTTTGTTCTAATGCTTGTTTAAAATCTTGCTGGCGCTGTGGATGACAGGCTAAACCATCGCCGCCTTGCATAAAATCACCAGCAGGCAAGTTAATTAATACTAGGGGCAACTGGGTTTTTGCTAATTGCTGTTGCCATTCGTCTACAGTTAATACATAGGGGAATTGAATTTCTATGCCTTGAAACCCCAGCGCTGCTGCGTGTTGAATGCGTTGTTGCATGGGTAAGTCGTTAAACATAAGGCTGATGTTAGCGGCAAGTTTCATGGTAATCGACTCAGCTTATTGATTGAGGTAAATGCGTTTAACACGCGGTAACAAGCTTGTTAATAGCGTATAGCTAATTGTATCGCAATAACTGGCTACTTCATTAACGGGCAAGCTTGCGCCCCACAAGAGTACTTCATCACCAATTTTAGCGTTTGGGCAAAGGCTTAGGTCAAGGGTAATCATGTCCATTGAAACTCGTCCGGCTAAACTGCATCTTATACCGTTAACTACTACGGGCGTGCCATCTAAAGCTTGCCTTGGATAGCCGTCGCCGTAACCACAAGCGGCGACACCCATTTGCGTTATTTTTTGAGTAACAAAACGTGCGCCATAACCAACACTTTCACCGGCCGGTAACTCACTAACACTGATTAACTGCGTTTTTAATGTCATAACGGTTTGCAGTTGGTCGCCTAAAACGTGTCCTGTTGCAAATGGGGATGCACCATACAACATAATCCCAGGGCGTAAACAACCGGTTTGTGCTGCTGGCCAACCCAGTGTTGCAGGTGAATTAGCAATGCTAATAGGGCAGTTAAGCTGCTGCTGCAAGTTTTTAAATGCGACTAATTGCTTTAAGGTTGCTGGGTTAGCCAGATCGTCAGCACAAGCAAAATGGCTGGTTAACGTAATTTGATTAATCGCGGGTAAAGCTTTTAACTGTTGATAAACACTAGCCGCTTCTGCCAGCGTAAAGCCTAAACGGTGCATTCCTGTATCTACTTTTAGCCATGTATTTAAACTTGCTGCAGGTGTTGGATTATGGATTAAATACTGAACTAACGCTGCAACTTGCCAATGACTGTGAATCAAGGGTTGATAATTGTTGGCAAAAATAATCGGTAATTCGCTTGCTTCAAAAAAACCTTCCATTAAAGTAATCGGCTGTTTTATTCCAGCAGCACGAAGTTGTTGTGCTTCTTCAATGCAAGCAACGGCAAAGGCTGGCGCTAAATCAGCTAGTGCTTTTGCAACTTCAACTGCACCATGCCCGTAAGCATTGGCTTTGACTACAGCAAGGGCAGACGCTGTGGGTGATTGGTTCAATGCTAATTGATAATTATGACGCAATGCAGCTAAATTGATTTCTGCAACAAGGGGGCGAGCCATGCCTAACTCCAGTTTTAACAGCTTGATTCAATTTAAAAAAAGTAGGTAGCGAATGTTAACCAATATTTTAGGGTTTTGCTTATGTTGATGACAGCAGTTATTGCCCATAGGGGCGCGAGTGGTGTTGCACCCGAAAATACACTAAGAGCCATTGCACTAGCAGCAGAGCAAGGTGCTGTATGGGTTGAGTTAGATGTGATGCTGACAGCTGATGAATTACCGATTATTTTTCACGATACTGCTGTTATTAAAGATAAAACTTGGCAGCAGCTGCAAAGCTTTCAAGTGCCAGCACCAGTAGGTAGCCCCGAACTCTCTGCCCCGATTGCAACTTTACAAGAAGCAGTTAACTTAATTCATCAATTAAGTATGGGATTGAATTTAGAAATAAAACCCACTACAGCAGGCTTAGGTGAATTAACCTTGCAGCGCAGTTTAGAGGTGTTGCAGACCTGTCCTGCCATTCATTTGGTAATTTCTAGCTTTGATTTTAACGCCTTACAAGCGGCTAAAGCTTTAGCGCCCAACATTCCACGCGCTTTATTGTATAAAAAGCTAGCCACTAATTGGCGTGATGCTGTGCGCGAATACGCGGTTAGATCAGTGCATTTAGCCGAAGCAACTTTGTTGCAAGAAGACGTTGCACAAATACGGGCGTTAGGGTTAGATGTTTATATTTATACCGTTAACGATTTAGTTATAAACAAACGCTTAGTTAGTTGGGGCGTTAACGGGATATTCAGTGATTTTCCGGTACTTTTTACCCATCTACCAGAAACAAACAGTAGACGGGTCAGTGCATATGGTGAGCCCATTTAAGCAATAAAGTTAATTAAACAACTAGTTATTATCAGAAACTAACAGCCGTTGGGTTAGTTCTTCGTGAATAGCGGGCGTGGCAATAACCCAATCGCGTACATCTAAGTAAAAAGGTATAAATTCGCTAGGATATAAGTGGCTAAGTTTAGCGCCAGCTTCTTCAGCAATCAGCACTGCTGCGGCAAAATCCCATAAACTTAGGCTTTCGTAATAACCATCTAACGAACCATTGGCAACGTGGCAAATGTCTAAAGCCGCTGAGCCACAGCGACGCAAATCTTGGCATTCAGGTAGAATAGCCATTAAACGGTCGATTAAATGCCTAAGCTGGCTTTTATCGTAAGGAAAACCTGTGGCAATAAGTGCTGGGCGAAAAGTATTTAAACCGCTGACTTTAATCGGTTGTTCATTTAAAAAAGCACCTTGACCTTTAATGGCAGTAAACGTTTCTTGTAAAAAAGGTGAATGCACCACGCCTATTTGTGGAATGCCTTTGGAATAAAAACCAATAGAAACTGCAACGTGTGGTTGACCATGAGCAAAGTTGATTGTGCCGTCGATTGGATCAAGTATCCATAAGCCAGCGATTTCTTCAGCTTGCTTGCTGTCGGTATCGTTTTCTTCACTCAGCACTTTATCATCAGGAAAAGCTTGATAAATTTCACGGCACAGAAAATCATCAATTTCCTTATCTACACTGGTAACAAGTTCTTGATGGTCTTTGTAATTGTGGCTAAAGTCGCCCGTTTGACGTGCCTTTAGCATCATTTCACCGGCTTGTAATGCTAATGCTAACGCAACGGTTTGGCGTTGCTGTAATTCTTCAGGTGTGAAGGTAGCTGAGTTAAAAAATTTCACTTTTTTGGCTTCCAGTTGACTTTGTTATGTGCAAGGGTAGCATTCTGGGCTATTTAAACAAAAGGCTAAGTAAGATGGATGGACGAATAACAACGAGTTTAGGCTGGCTTTTTGGTTGCTCGTTAATACTAATCGGCTTTTGGCTAACAGGGTTTTATTTTTTAACCGGCGCTGCTTTGGCTTTAATTGGTTTCTTATGGTGGCCACCATCTAGGCAACAAATTATTCAGCGTTTAGGTTTGCCTACAATGCCAGTATTTCATGTGGCTTTAACCCTTTGTTTGTTGGTGGTGGCCTTGTTCGCATTTATCGGGCGTTATTCTACCTTACTAGAAACACAAGCAATTGAAGCAGGTTTTCCAACCATTGAAGCTTGGCAAGAAGCTAAACAGCAAACACAAGAATTTAAAAACTAATGGCTAAAGACTTTTATTTACATCCTTTGCAAGAAGAAGAGCTTGAGCTGGGGTTCACTTTACCCTGGACAGTTTACAGTGCCAGCGGCCAACTTTTAATGCGAGAAGGTGCCGTTGTTGATAATCAACGTAAATTAGATAACTTATTATCTAATGGGCATCGTGAAAAAGAAGGTAAACCTAGTACCGGTGAAGAAGAGGCGGAAGAAGGCCCACCGCCTGGCGAACCACAGCCTGTTACTTTTGCTAGAAACACCAATCCTTTTGCTGAGTTGGATGAAATGGGGTATCAGTTAAAAGGTTTATTTGAGCGGATTGATTTTAAAAGTGTTAAGCCCGGTGAAGTTGAGCGTAAAATTTATGAAATGGCAGCACAAATTCAGGGGTTAGCGGTGCTGAATAGTGATGCCGTATTAGGCGCAGTCCATTTAAACAATACGCATGAATATACCATTCAACACCCGTTGCACGTTACTGTTATGACGGCCTTAGTTGCTAAAACCTTACAAATCCCACAAAAAGTACAGTTATCAATGCTGGCTGCTGCATTAACCCAAAATGTGGGCATGAATAGCTATCAAATGCGTTTGCACATTCAAGCCAAACCGTTAGATAAAGAGCAACGAGCCAGAGTCGATCAACACCCTTTAGTTGGTGCCAAGATGCTAAGCGATGCAGGTGTCACCGATAAGCTTTGGTTACAGATTATTTTTCAACATCACGAAAAAATTAATGGTACGGGTTATCCCAAGGGTTTGAAAGGCAATGAAATTCGGGCAGAAGCGCGAATTATTGCTTTAGGTGATACTTATTCTGCATTAGTCAGTAATCGACCGCATCGCCCAGGTTTAAGTGCTCAACAAAGTTTACGCTCTATCTTTTTAGAACGTGGGCAGCAATTTGATGAAAAACTGAGTCGCGTATTTTTGAATGAATTGGGGCTTTATCCGCCGGGTTCTTGTGTGAAATTACAAAATGGTGAAACTGCCATTGTTATAAGGCGTACTTCGGATAGCCGTGCCCCTAGAGTGACGAGTGTGATGGATGAATACAATCAACTATTTATGCGTATGCAAGAGCGCGATACCAGCAATCCTAATTACGCGATTGTCGCTAATGTAAGTCCACATCAACTTCCTCGCCTTAATCCAACACTTTTATGGGGCATCAAATTAAAAAGGGTCAGCTAAAAATTGTTCGTTAAAAGGCAAGTGAAAAAATGAGTAATAAAGGAGTGAATTAAGTATGCGTTCAATCTTGTATCCGTTAGCTATAGCTTTGTTTTTTGTGGGTTTTTTAGCCATTCCTCTTGCTAACGCGCAAGAAATATCTGCCAAGGATATTGATTTAAGAATTGAAACCTTTGATGAAATTGATAAATTATTTAAGGCGCTAAGGTTTAAAGTCGTTAATCAGCGCAGCACAAATCATGAAGCCGCCTTAAAATTTTCTAGTCAATTAGTTGAACTTGTTTATCGGTTACCGGACTTATTTGATGTACCTTCAGCAGCCGACGCTTTTCCACAAAGCCGTTCGCGTCCAGAGATTTGGTCACGTAAAACATTTTTTGATGCACAAATGTTTGAATTTGTTGATAACTTAGAAGATATTAACGATGAAATTAAGGCTGGAAACTTAACGAAAGCTGGGCAGTTGATTGACGAAACCGCTAAAGGTTGTCGGCGCTGCCACAATGCATTTCGTTACAAATAACCGCTTATAAAAAGATAGGAATTTTAAATGACTAAGTATGATTTTGATTTATTAGTAATTGGTGCAGGCTCTGGTGGTGTGCGTGCGGCACGTACTGCTGCTGGGCAAGGCGTTAAAGTGGGTATTATTGAAGACCGCTATTGGGGTGGTACTTGCGTTAACGTGGGTTGCGTACCTAAAAAACTGTATTCTTATGCGGCGCATTTTGCTGAAAATTTTGCGGATGCAGCGGGTTATGGCTGGACAGTGGCTAAACCAGCATTTCATTGGCCTACTTTGCGTGATAACCGTGCCGCAGAAATTCTACGCTTAAACGGTATTTATAATACCTTGCTTGAAAACAGCAGCGTGCAGCGTATTGATGGTCGTGGAAAAATTCTTTCTGAAAATAGCGTGCAAGTCGGTGATAAAACTTACACGGCTGAACGTTTATTAATTGCGACAGGAACGTGGCCTTTTGTACCTGAGTTTTCAGGTGCTGAGCATTGTTTAACATCCAATGAAATTTTTGATTTACCTGAATTTCCTAAGCGTTTTCTAGTTTATGGTGGTGGTTATATTGCCGTTGAATTTGCGTCTATTTTTAATGGCTTAGGTGCAGAAACCCACTTGGTTTATCGTGGCGATAAGCCGTTGCGTGGTTTTGATGAAGAAGTCCGCGAATTTGCACACAACGAAATTGCAGCACATGGCGTACAGATGCAATTAGGCTGTGAAATTATTGCCATTGAAAAGCAAGCAACGGGGCTTTTAGTAAAATTAAGCGATGGTCGTCATTTAGAAGTGGATGCTGTATTAAGCGCAACAGGACGACGTGGCAATGTTGAAAATCTAGGTTTAGAAAATGTAGGCTTAGAAGTGAATAAAAGCGGCGAATTAAGCGTTGATGGCAACTTTTGTACGCAAGTTCCCAGTATTTATGCGTTAGGTGATATCACGGGTGGGCCACAGTTAACCCCCGTTGCATTGGCAGAAGCAATGGTATTTGTACATAATTTGTACAGCGGTAAAGAACCACGCAAAATGGACTATAAAAATATTGCAACGGCAGTGTTTTGCCACCCTAACATTGGCACGGTAGGTTTAGGTGAAGAAGAAGCGCGTAAAGCTTACCCAGCCATTCGTGTATATTCCACTAACTTTAAACCCATGCGTAATACATTGTCTGGTAATACTAGCCGTACTTTAATGAAACTGATTGTTGATGATGCCACCGATAAAGTGGTTGGTTGCCATGTGGTTGGTTCAGATGCCGGTGAGCTAGTGCAAGGTATTGGTATTGCTGTTAAAGCCGGTTTAACCAAGGCTGATTTTGATGCCACGATAGGTATTCATCCTACTTCTGCTGAAGAGTTAGTTACGATGCGGACGTTAACGCGTAACTAGTTAAGCAGCACAATATAATGGTTTAAAACGACCCTTAAAGGGTCGTTTTTTATTGTTTAAAAAGCTTGTTGGAAAGTAAAATCAAGCCTTTAGTATAATAAAAAATTATCATTAAATGGTTTTATGATAACAAAGCGTTTGATTTTTTTGACTAAGCTGTTATCCTAATTGGCATCTTAGACAGAGACCCAAGCTTTTATGCCTTCCGAAAATCTGAAGATTAGAAAACCCAATGCCAATGACGGCGTCGCTATTCATCAGTTAATTGAGAATTGTCCACCGCTTGACCTCAATTCAACTTATCTCTATTTGCTGCAATCTACTCACTTTGCTGAAACCTGCGTTGTTGCTGAAGTTAACGGCAAAGTTGCTGCTTTTCTTTCTGGTTATATCAAACCAGACTCACCCAATACTTTTTTCTTATGGCAAGTTGCTGTAGGCGATGTGTTGCGAGGAAAAGGCATGGCTAAACAGCTGATGAATGAAGTTTTAAAGCGCACAGCTTGTAATAACGTTGAATTTTTAGAAACGACGATAACACCTGACAACCAAGCTTCTTGGGCGCTATTTCGTGGTTTTGCTAAAGAACGTAATGCTCAACTCGTTGATACGGTACTTTTTACTAGCCAACAGCTAGGTAACGATCACGAGCCAGAGATTTTGGTCAAAATTGGTCCATTTCAATAAATTATTAATAGGTAAATAAATGACAACTCCCAATGTGAATTCAGAATCTTTAGAGCGTTTAGAATCAGAAGTTCGTACTTATAGCCGTTCTTTTCCAACGGTATTTACTCGCGCTCGTGGCGCAACTTTATACGATGAAAATAATAAAGAATACATCGACTTTTTAGCTGGTGCTGGCACACTTAATTACGGCCATAACAATCCTAAGCTAAAAAAAGCTTTGCTTGATTACATTATGGACGATGGCTTAACTCACGGTTTAGATATGTGGAGTACCGCCAAGCGTGAATTTTTAGAGACGCTAGAAAACGTTATTCTTAAACCGCGTGGTTTGGAATACACCGTTCAATTTTGTGGTCCAACAGGTACTAACGCGATTGAAGCCGCATTAAGAATTGCGCGTAATGTCACTGGCCGTACGAATGTTGTGTCTTTTACTAATGCTTTTCACGGTGTCACTTTAGGTGCGCTGGCAGCAACCGCTAATAGTAAGTTCCGTCATGCGGCAGCAATGCCAACACAGGGCGTATCTTTTATGCCTTATTGTGGTTATATGGATGGTGATTCTTCAAGCTTGGCGTTTCTTGAAAAAACATTAACGGATAATTCCAGCGGCGTTGATTTCCCTGCGGCTATTTTATTAGAAACGGTACAAGGTGAAGGTGGTATTAATGTGGCTTCTATTGAATGGTTAGAAGGCATTGATAAAATTTGTAAAAAGCACGGCATTCTTTTGATTGTTGATGATATTCAAACCGGCTGTGGCCGTACAGGTAAGTACTTTAGCTTTGAACACGCTGACATTTCGCCTGATATCGTTACCACGTCTAAGTCTTTGTCAGGTTATGGCTTGCCTTTTGCTGCGGTATTTATGAAGCCTGAACTTGACCAGTGGAAGCCGGGTGAATACAACGGTACTTTCCGTGGTAATAACTTAGCATTTGTCACTTCAACCGTTGCGATGCGTGAATACTGGGCTAACGATGATCTGGCCAAAGAAGTAACACGTAAAGGTACGATTGTTGAGTATCGCTTTAAGCAGCTTGCGCGTGCTTTTCAAGATGCTGGCATTGCAGCAGAAGAACGTGGCCGTGGCTTAATGCGTGGTTTAGACATTATTGATGGTGACTTGGCCGATGCAGTTGTTACTGACTGCTTTGAGCAAGGCTTAGTCATTGAAACCTGTGGTCCTGCTGGCCAAGTTATTAAGTGTTTATGCCCTTTATTGATTACCGATGATGAGCTAAACGCAGGTTTAGATATTTTAGAAGCAGCGGTTAAGCGTCAAACAGAAAAATTAGCTGCTGATCAAGTTAAAAAAACTGCCTAAGGATTTTAATGTATGTTTGTAAGAAACTTAGAAGAAGCACGTAAAGAAGGCCGTATGGTTACCGCTGAAGGTGGTAACTGGGATTCAACACGCTTAGTTCTGGCTGAAGATAAGATGAACTATTCGTTTCATATCACCCGCATTTATGCCGATACTGAAACGCCGATTCATTATAAGCACCACCTAGAAACGGTTTATTGCATTGAAGGTGAAGGTGAAGTTGAAACCCTTGCCGATGGTAAAATTTGGCCGATTAAGCCCGGTGATGTGTATGTGTTAAATAAGCATGACCAACACCTGCTAAGAGCCAGTAAAACCATGACTTTGGCGTGTGTTTTTTACCCTGCGATTACCGGCAGTGAGCGCCACCGCGAAGATGGCTCTTACGCGCCAGCAGATGAACTAGATAGTTAGCAATGAGTTAGATAGCTAGCAACCGCTTTAGCGGATGCCTGCGCCAAATAAGGGACTTGTCCTAAACACGGTGCAGGCATTCTTGTTTTTAAACTGGCTAAATTTTCATTAAGGCGCAAACCGTTAGGGTCAACAACATTCGCCACCCAGCCCGCTAACTTTAAATCATCAGCAATAATGGCTTGTGCTGTTAACAGTGCATGATTGATACAGCCTAGTTTTACCCCCACCACTAATATAACTGGCAGTTGCAAAGCGATGGCTAAGTCAGATAAGTATTCGCTATTTGAAATAGGTACACGCCAGCCACCAGCGCCTTCTATTAAAGTAAAATCTGCTTGCTGCTGTAAAATCACTTGTGCTTTTTGGTATAAATCACTGATGGTTAACGCAATGCCTACTTCTTGTGCAGCAAGGTGCGGTGCGATTGCTGGTGCAAACGCATAAGGGTTTACTTCTGCGTAAGGGCGTTTAATACTGCTGTGTGCCATTAGCTTTAGGGCATCGCTGTTGCGTAAACCTTGTTCGGTCATTTCACAACCTGATGCAACCGGCTTTATGGCTAAGGTGCTTAATTGTTGCTCTTGTGCGGCATACAATAATGCTGTTGCAACGGTAGTTTTGCCTGCATCGGTATCGGTACCCGTAATAAAAAATGCTTTTTTCATGCTGCACGCTCTTTTTTTAAAACGCCATAAACTACCTGCCAACTTGCTGGTAAGCCTTGTGGCTGACGGTAAGTTTCATAGGTATTCAAAAAATGTTGAAAACCCTTTCTACCGATTAAACCTTGTGTTCTTCCCGCTTGAAGGTGATTTGCGCCTAAATGTTTAAGTTCGTGGATTAAATTGTGAACTTTTTTATAATGATAAACGTGCTGATTACAATGTAACTGCTCTATTGCCAAGTTGCTGCTGTTGATTAGCTTTTGATAGTCGCTAAAAGAACGGAATGCATTCACTCGCGCGGTACTCTTTACACCATCAACGGCTTGCCAGCTTTGTTTTAACTCCATTAATGAACCGTCTGCAACACTGCTAAACAGCAACAGCCCATTAGGTTTTAATACGCGCTGCACTTCATTTAAAACGCTAGAAAAATCACTACACCATTGCACGGCTAGGCTACTAAAAACTAAATCTTGGCTGTTATCCGCTAAAGGTAAGTGTTCAGCATCGGCACACACATAGTTAATAGCGGGGCAATGAAGGCGTGAAAACTGCAACATACCTTCAGCAAGGTCTAGTCCTATACCTTGCGCGTTAGGCCATTTTTCTAATAGTTGCTGACAAAAATACCCAGTGCCACAGCCGATATCTAACCAGTTTTCTATTTTTTTAGAATTAATATTTACTTCAGGCAACAAACTTAATAAGCGTGTACCAACCGCCCGTTGTAAGTCAGCAACGCTGTCATAGGTGTGGGCTGCTTGTGAAAAACGCTCAGCTATTTGTTGTTTCTTTTGTCTTTCTAATCGCTCAAGCATTTTGATGGCTCACTATAAATTCTGCCATACGTTGTGCCAGTAATTGTGGTTCAGCTAATACACAGGCGTGGCTTTGCCCTAACACTTCAACCGCTGCTTGGGCATTTAAAATTTGGTAATCAGCCGCAGCGGTAACCGGCACTAAAGCATCGTCGGCAGCAAAAAGGTGTAATTGAGGACTTGAAAAGTGGGCGATTGCAGCGCGGTTATCTAATTTAGCCAGAAGATTTAAGCCTTCTAACATAACGTTTAAATCAGGCATTAAAGCCATCGTTAATAATTCACGGGATAAAACTTTAGGATCTGTAGCACCTTGGCTGCATAACTGGCTGAAGTGCTTTAAACCTTTAGTCAAATTATTCTGGCAACGCTTATGAAATGCAATAAAATTGCTGCTTGGCATAGCATTTAGCCAAGTATCTTTCACCACAAAACAGGCATTACTGGCAACACTAATTAAACCCGCGCAGGTATTTTGACGCTGTGCAGCAACGGCAGTGGCAAGCATTCCACCCAACGACCAACCAGCTAACCAGCAGTGGTTAGGCAGTTCAATATTTAGTTGTTGAATAACTGCTGCAGTGTCTTGCCCTGTAAAATCTGGCAAGGGTTGTAACTGCACGACAAAATCGGGCAAAACCGAGCTTAATTCATGAGTCAGTGCAGTCGCTAACGCTTGCAAAGGTGCAACGCCTAAACCCCAACCGGCTATAAAAACAAGGGTGTTTGTTTTAGTCATAATTTACTCTTTAAATCACACTTAGATAGCGCTTTAAGTAGTTGCTCTACTTGTGCATGGTTATGTGCAGCGGTTAGGGTGATGCGTAAACGGGCGCTATTTTTAGCAACGGTGGGCGGGCGAATAGCACCGACTAAAATGCCTTGTTCGCGTAATTTAGCAGCAACGCTCATTGTTCTTTCTGAAGTTCCGATAATGATTGGCTGAATAGGGGTGGCGCTATTCATTAAATTTAAACCTAAAATTTGTGCGCCGTTACGAAACTGTTGAATAAGTGCTTGTAGGTGTTCACGCCGCCAATGTTCTTCTTGCAAAATTTTTAAACTCGCTAAAGTTGCACAAGCAACAGCGGGTGGCGAACTGGTGGTATAAATATAAGGTCGTGCAAATTGAATCAAGGTTTCAATCAGCGCTTCACTGCCAGCGATAAATGCCCCTGCCGTACCAAAGGCTTTGCCTAGTGTTCCCACTAATACTGGTACGTCTGCTGCGGTCATGGCGTAATGCTCGACTAGGCCACCACCCGTTTTACCCAGTACCCCAAAACCGTGGGCATCATCAACCATTAGCCAAGCATCTTGGGTTTTAGCCAAAGCCGCTAATTCGGGTAGCTGGGCTAAATCGCCATCCATGCTAAATACGCCATCGGTCACTAATAAGGTTTTGCCCTTTGCTGTGGCTAAACGCTTAGCCAAACTTGCCATATTTTGGTGTGAATAGCGGCTAAACCGTGCGCCCGATAAAAGCCCAGCATCCAGTAAAGAAGCGTGGTTTAAGCGGTCATGCAACAGGGTGTCACCTTTCCCAATTAGCGCAGTAATTACAGCAAGGTTAGCCATGTAACCGCTGCTCATCACTAGAGTGCGTTCACGGCCCGTAAATTTGGCTAAAGCTAACTCCAGTTGTTGATGGGGTTCGCTGTGACCAAGCACTAGGTGTGAAGCACCACCACCTACGCCCCACTTTTTTGCGCCTTGTTGTAATGCAGCAATTATTACAGGGTGATTAGCCAACCCTAAATAATCGTTGGATGAAAAAGCCAAATAGTTTTTACCGGCAACTTTCACATTAGACCCTTGTGGGCTTTGCAGCAGCGGACGTTGCCGGTAAAGGTTTTCTGCATGGCGTTTAGCCAGTCGTTCACTCAGGTTAAATCGCATAGTTAAGGGCTTGCTCATTCAATTTGCTTAGACGATTAGTTAGCGTGTAAACTAGATTTTAATTAAAGGTTAACAGCATTTTAAGCAAGGGGAAAGGCATTGAGTTCTAATAAAAGTTGGATGCAGCGGGACTTAGCGGTTTTATGGCACCCTTGCACGCAGATGAAAGATCACGAAACATTGCCTTTAGTGCCGATCCGTAAAGCACAAGGCATTTGGCTGGAAGACTTTGAAGGTAAGCGTTATTTGGATGCGGTGAGTTCTTGGTGGACCAATATTTTTGGGCACTGTAATCCACGCATTAATGCGCGAATTAAACAGCAGCTAGACCAACTTGAACACGTTATGTTAGCAGGCTTTAGTCACCAACCGGTTATTGAGTTGTCTGAGCGTTTAGTCAGCATCACTCCACAAGGTTTAGACAAGGTATTTTATGCAGACAACGGTTCGTCTGGGATTGAAGTTGCGTTAAAAATGAGTCATCACTATTGGTTAAATACTGGGCAGCCCAATAAAAAACGTTTTGCGACCATTACCAATGGTTATCACGGGGAAACCTTAGCAACTATGGCGGTAAGTGATGTGGCTTTGTACACAGAAACCTATAAGGCCTTGCTGATGGATTGCATTAAAGTACCCAGTCCAGATTGTTATTACCGCCCAGAAGGGGTGAGTTGGGAAGCGCATTCACGTTTAATGTTTGAACAAATGCGCGAAACGCTTGAAGAGAACCACACTGAGCTAGCAGCGGTTATTTTAGAACCGTTGGTGCAGGGCGCAGGTGGTATGCGTATGTATCACCCCATTTACTTAACCTTGCTGCGTGAAGCTTGTAATTATTATGGTGTGCATTTAATTGTTGATGAAATTGCGATGGGCTTTGGGCGTACCGGTACAATGTTTGCGTGTGAGCAGGCAGGAATAACACCCGACTTTATGATTCTTTCCAAAGCCTTAACTGGTGGTTATTTGCCTATGGCAGCAATTTTAACTACAGAGCAGGTATACCAAGCTTTTTATGCTGAATATAATACGCAACAGGCTTTTTTGCATTCGCATACTTATACCGGCAATCCTTTAGCCTGTGCTGCAGCTTTGGCAACGTTAGATATTTTTGCGAAAGATAAAGTGATTGAAGCTAATCAGTTATTAGCTAAAAAAATGGGTGAAGCAACAGCGCATTTAACAGACCACCCTCACGTTGCTGAAGTTAGGCAAACGGGCATGGTATTAGCAATTGAAATGGTAAAAGATAAAACCACCAAAACACCCTTCGCTTGGCAAGAGCGCCGTGGTTTAAAGGTTTATGAACACGCCATGAAAAAAGGCGCATTGCTGCGCCCTTTAGGGAATGTGGTGTATTTTATACCGCCCTACATCATTACACCGGAACAAATTAACTGGCTAGCAGCAGTGGCCACTGAAGGCATTGATGTTGCCACTAAAGGTTAAAATCAGTCTCGAACACTTAAATCTTCATAACCTTGAGCCGTGTATAATAAAATACGATTTCGCCCTGTACGTTTAGCACTGTACATGGCTTGATCGGCTGCATTAATCAGTGCATCGGCATCATCAAAAAAACTATTTTTATTATTGGCATTTTGATTGTTATGCACAGCTAAGCCTATAGAAGCAGAAATATAAATATCTTCTTTGTTATGGCTAAGTAGCGGTATTTCAGCGAGGTGTTCTTGTAAGCGTTTAGCAAAATTAAATGCTTCTTGTTGCCCATAGTCAGGCATTAATACCACAAATTCTTCACCACCATAACGGCCTGCGACACAATCAGGATCAATTTCTTGCTCAAGTGTTGCAGCAAAGGCTTTTAATACTGCATCACCTAACGCATGACCATATTGATCGTTAATGTTTTTAAAGAAATCTAAATCAATAAAAGCAACCGCTAGTTGACCATTAGTATTGGTTATATTAGCAAAATATTTTTTTAGCTGCTTTTCCGTAAATTGACGATTAAAAATGCCGGTGAGTGGGTCTCTTTTTAACTGCTCTTGTAGTTTTTCTGAATTTTTTCGTAATGAATCAATTTCTTGTTGTTGCACCATTAATTTTTGCATCATTCGCAAGTTGCGCTCTACCAACAGTTGCTTAGCTTCCTGTAATAAATTAAATGTATCAATGTTAGCCGGTACAGGTAATTCAAATAGTTTAGCGACCTCAGGTAGTTTTTCTTGGATGTGTAGTAATAAGTGGCTAAATTGTTGCTCATCCATGCCAAGGTATTCTTGGCTGGCTTGGTAGGCAACAGTCATTGCCATTTCACGATTAGCAGCAAGCCAAGGGTCTGCTAGTAAACCTGATAAAGCCAAAACTTTTTGAGCAATGTTATCTGCCAAAATTTCTTTAGGTAAATAATGGCTGCTTATAATTAAGCCTGTGTATTTTTCAGGTAAGCCCCAGTGATTACCTAACCAATAACCCACTTGAATATGACTGGTACCGTATTCTCTTTCTTCAAAAGAAGCGAGTTGACGATGTGACCTTGCACTGTGAAATATAACACCATAAATATTAGGGTCTAACTCGTTAAGCGCCAGCATACCGATATCTTGCAGCACTGCGGCCAAAAAAGTTGTTTCTACATCAAATTTAAGCTTTAACAATTTATGTAATTCACGCACGGCTATGCCGCTGATAACTGCACGTTTCCAAAAGCTATCAAGGCACATACCATTGTTTTTTTGTTTTGAATGGCGAGTTAAACCAAAGCTAAGAGATAAAGATAGCGCCGAATCCATGCCTATTCGATTAATCGCTTGTTGCAAGCTGCTATAGCTGTCTTTGCCATAAAAAGCAGAATTGGCAGCAGCCAAAATTTTAGCACTTAAAGAAGGATCGCTAGTAATAAGTGCTGCAAGTTCACTGGTACCGGCACTAGGAGAGCGAGCAAGGGCTATAATTTTAAGGGCAATTATGGGTAAGGAAGGTAAGCTTTTACAACCTTTAAGCTTTGTTAACAAGGGTGTCGGTATCACTGGTGCAGTAAATTCTGGCATTCACAATATCCTGAACAGCTAAAAGTTTTTAAAGCCAAGGTTATTAAAATAAGATTCTTAAAATAATGCAACTATACATTACCTAGCCAACCTCGCAAAAGTTAGCTAGGTTAAGAAATGTATTATAGACCTTGAAGGGCTTCAATATGCCTGTGAACAGAGCGTCCTAGCGAGTTTAAGTCATAACCACCTTCAAGCACTGAAACAAGGCGACCCTCACATTGACTTTTAGCTTGATCCATTAAAAAGTTAGTAATCCAATGAAAATCATCATCCTCTAAGTTTAACTCACCCATAGGATCTTCTCGGTGTGCATCAAAACCGGCAGAAATTAAAATTAACTGAGGCTTAAATTTTTGTATAGCCGGTAACCAACTTGATTCAATCGCTCGGCGAAATTCTAGGCTGCCAGAATGGGCATCTAAGGGCGTATTAACAATGTTTTCCCATTCTGATTCAGCGTAACGCCAAGGATAAAAAGGGTGTTGAAAGCTTGAGCACACCATCACACGTGGATCATTTTTAAAAATATCAACTGTCCCGTTGCCGTGGTGAACATCAAAATCAAAAATAGCTACGCGGTCAAGTTTGTGCTGTTCTAAAGCGTGCAGCGCACCAACGGCCACATTGTTATAAAAACAAAACCCCATGCTTTCTACCCGTTCAGCATGGTGTCCAGGTGGACGTACAGCACAAAAAATATTGTCTGCTTGATTACGAAAAATTTGATCAACGCCACGAATTACAGCGCCTGCTGCATAGGAAGCGGCCTCTAAAGAGCGAGGGCCCAGTAAAGTTTCATCTTCAATGGTAGTAAAGCCATGCTCTGGCAAGCTAAGTTGCAAAGAGCGGATGTGGGCTTTAGGGTGAACGCGATGCAGTTGCTCTTCAGTCACTTGACGTGCTTTATACTGCATTAACTGATTCATTAACCCACTAAGCTTTAATTGCTCAATAATGGCATTTAAGCGCATGGGGTTTTCAGGGTGCCAAGGCCCCATATCATGAAGGGCACAATCTTCGTGAGTGATAAACGATGTAATCATCTATAAGGTCCGTTTAATTTTTATAAGGTTTGATCTTGTTACAGATTAATGGATACTGGGCAAACGTCGCAGGGTTTGCAAGAATATTAAGCAAATAAAGCTAAATTTAGGCAAGGAGATTCAGGTGAGCACACGTTTTTTAAGGTACTTTTTTGAGCCTAAAAGCCTCGTAATTATTGGGGCTTCAGAAAAAAACTTCAGTCTAGGTGGGCAGGTAGTCGCTAATATGCTAGATGCCAAGTTCTCTGGTGATATTTTTGTTGTTAATCCTAAACCTTATGAAACAGTACACGGTTGCATTTGTTTTCGTGCGGTGAGTGATTTACCTAAAGTGCCTGATTTGGCTGTTGTTTGTTCGCCAGCAGCAACGGTTCCAGATGTTGTTGCCGCGTTAGGTCGTTTTGGCGTTAAAGCTGCTTTAGTGCTGACTTCTGGGCAAGGGCATCGCCAAACTAACTACAAAGCCCGCTTATTAGAAGCGGCACAATCATCAGGCATTCGTGTAATGGGGCCTGAGTGCATGGGTATTTTAGTACCTTCTAGTCAATTAAATGCTAGCTATGCCCCACAAAACATCAAGGCCGGTAAAGTCGCTTACATTGGTCAATCGGGTATGTTGGGTAACGCCATTATTGATTGGGCTAATGGGCGCGGCATCGGTTTTTCACACTTAATTACACTGGGTGATAGTGTTGACGTGCGTTTGGCTGATGTCATTGATTACGTTAACCGCTTTTCAGGTGCTCAGGCTATTTTGTTGCATTTGGAAGATGTTCCCGATTCGCGCCATTTTATGACGGCGGTACGTGAAGCATCACGTAATAAATTAGTCTTAGTGATTAAATCAGGACGAACAATGGAAGCTCAAGGTAATCCTGATGTTTTTACACCTGGTTTACTTAACCGTGACCCTATTTATGATGCTGCTTTTTCGCGTGCCGGTATGGTGCGCGTCGACAATAGCGAAGAATTATTTGATGCATTGGAAACACTGACACGTATGCGTCCAGTGCGAGGAGGGCGTTTAGCCATTATTAGTAATGGTTTAGGCCCAAGTATGTTGGCTGTGGATCGACTGATTCACCAAGGTGGCGAGTTGGCCAAGCTTAGCGATGAAACCGAGGCTAAGTTACAAGATTGGCTGCCCAGTGACCGTTCGCGGGTGAATCCTTTAGACATAGGCGGTGGCGCAACGTCGCAGATGTTTGTAGAAGCCATTCAAATGGTGTCTGAAGACCCAGGCGTTGATGCCGTATTAGTGGTTCATGCACCGACCCGTTTAGCACCTAGTAAAAGCACTGCCTTGGCTTTAATTGCTAATAAAAAGCTATTTAAGCGCAATTTATTAACCAGTTGGATGGGTTTGGAACACGCCTTCCCAGCTCGCCATGAGTTTAATATGGCTGGCATTCCTACCTACTTATCACCAGAAAAAGCCGTCCAAGCTTTTATGCATTTGGTGAATTACCAGCGTAATCAGCAGCTATTACAAGAAACACCCCCTACGTTGCCTTTTGAAACAACCAGCAATACAAGAAAAGAAGTGCGTGAAATGTTGGAAGCTGTTGTGGCTACCGGTCGTAATCACCTTAGTCACGAAGAAACGCATCAACTGTTAAAGGCTTATGGTATTGAAGTAGCGCCTGTACTTTATCCAAAAACCGTAGAGCAAGCCGTTACAATGGCCGCGCAATTTTCAGGCGCTAAAGCTTTAAAAATTAATCACGATCATAACTCCTATCCTTTTGTGTACCGTAAGCATCCTAATCGGCTTTCTACGGGTCTTTTACAAGATTTAGAAACAGCCGATGATGTACGCAAAGGTGCTGAGCGTTTACTGTTGAAAGTACAAGAAAAGTTTCCTGATAGCGGGTTTCACTCCTATGTGCTGCAACCTATGCAACGTGGCAAGCACTCTATGCAGTTAAATGTTGGAGTAACACGCGACCCACTCTTTGGCCCTATCATTGTGTTTGGTATCGGTGGCTATAAAGTTAATATCTTGCTTGATCGTCAAGTGGCACTGCCTCCTTTAAATATTAGCTTGGCACAAAACTTAATTATGCGTAGTCATGCAGGCAAGCTAATTAAAGAACACAGCAATCACCCTGAAAGTGACTTACAAAGAGTTGGGGTTCTGTTAGTTAAATTGTCGCAATTGTGTTCTGATATGCCGTTGATTAAAGGTTTAGAAATTAACCCATTGCTACTTAATAACCGTGAAATGTTTGCGATTGATGTACAGTGCGATTTAAGCACACCGGCTTACCATGCGATTATGCCCTACCCTGAAGATTTACGAAAAATCGTACAATTAAAAGACGGTCGGGAAGTAGAGGTGCGTCCTATTCGTGGTGAAGATGCGATAGCCTTGCTGCGTTTTCATAGCCGCTTATCCGAAGAAAGTATCCGCTTTCGTTACTTTCACAATAAAGCCGATTTAACAAAACGTGACCTTTCACTGCTAACACAGATTAACTACGATCGACAAATGGCGTTCATTGCTGAAGAAATACTAGACGATGGTGGACGGGAGATTTTAGGCGTTTCACGCGTTTGGACAGACCCAGACAACATTCGTACTGAGTTTTCGGTGATTATTCGTGATGATTTACAAGGTTTAGGCTTAGGTTCGTTATTGATGAATGCGATTATTGATTATTCACGCAGCGTGGGAACCTTGGAAATGATTGGTAAAATCATGGTTGAAAACCACCCAATGCGCGGTCTAATGAAGTATTTAGGGTTTAAAGCAACTTACAACATGGAAGAGCAAGTGATTGATGCGGTACTGCCACTTAATGAACCAACCACTGAATGGCAGCAGCACCGCTTAAATAACGCGGTTGATTAAAAACAATAGACGTGGGCTAGGGCGCTAATCTTTCTCTAGTCCACAGTTTGCTGTCTAAGTTTTGTTTAAATTTTAAACGGTCATGTAAGCGACTGGGTTGACCTTGCCAAAACTCAATAGCCGTTGGAATAACTTGATAACCACCCCAATGTGTAGGTCTTGGCAAAGTTTCTACACCTTGGTATTGCTGAGTTAATGCTTTTTCACGTTGCGTTAACACATCACGGCTAGTAATAACTTGGCTTTGTTCAGAAACCCAAGCGCCTAACTGACTTTCACGCGGGCGGCTAATATAATACGCATCCGATGCTGCTTCGCTTAGCTTTTTTACAACCCCTTCAATCCTTACTTGGCGTTCTAATAGTTCCCACCAAAAAAGGAGGCTGCATTGAGGGTTGTGTTCAAGCTCTTGACCTTTATCGCTGGCATAGTTGGTATAAAATACCCACCCCAGTGCTGTTGAAAAACCTTTTAGAAGTACCGTTCTTGCTTTTGGCTGACCTTTTGTATCGACTGTTGCTAAAGTCATGGCATTAGGATCAAGGGTTTCGGTTTTTGCTGCATCAGCCATCCAAGCATCAAATAAGGCAAAGGGACAGTTACCGGCGTTTGCTTCTACCAGATCATTTGCAGCATAAACACGACGCATACCTGCTAAATCACGATTCATCTTGCTATCCTCTTGCGGTAAAGTAAGGTAATCAATCTATTTAAAGCTAATAACTAATTTAGGAGCTATTTATTAATGACACAGCCTAATTCAACTAAGAGTATCAAAGTCTGGGATTGGTCTATACGAGTATTTCACTGGTCTTTGCCCGTATTGATCTTTTTGCTTTGGTTTTCACAGGATCAGGGTGAAATGGATAGGCACTTCTTATTGGGTCAAGTATTACTAGGTATGCTGGTTTATCGCTTCATTTGGGGTTTTATAGGTACGCCTTATGCACGCTTTAAACACTTTCTATATGGGCCTAAGGCATTTATACACTATGCTAAAAACTTTTTTTCTAGCAATAAACCGCGCTACCTAAGCCATAATCCACCCGGTGGTTTTATGGTGTTAGTGCTGTTGGGTGCGGTAAGTTTTCAATTAGTAACTGGGCTTTTTACCACTGATGATATTTTTTTCAGCGGGCCTTTATATGACAGTGTTAGCAGCAGCGTATCTGAATGGATGACCAAATGGCACTACACTTTTTTTAACGGGTTGTTGGTGTTAATTGGCTTACACTTATTCGCAATTGCTTTATATAAATGGCTGGGTGAAGGTTTAGTTAAAGCCATGTTTAGCGGTGAAAAAGAAGCATCTATTAAAGATAAAGACTTATTAGCAGCCAATGTTTTGCAAGAATCCTTTCCTTGGGCGCGTTTTGCTGTTGCTATTGTTATTGCAGCGACTGTCGTTATTAGTGTCTTTTATTGAGCGCCATAACAAAAAAACCACCGCATTGAATTTAAGCGGTGGTTTTAATTTTTAGGTAATGACTAAAAATTATTTAGCAAGAACTACTTAGCACGGTAGTCGTCATGGCAACCTTTACAGCCTTGTAAAACTGCACCAACCGCTGGACGAGCTTTGGCAAGGTCAAAGTCAGGCTTAGACGAAGCAGCAATCAGTTCACCTAAAGCTTTACCAAAAGTGTTACCTTTAGCGCCCATACCTTCCATATCTGCCCAAGCTGATGCCTTTAACTTAGTGCCTTTAACATCTTTAGTTTCAGGGAAATAAGTTTCACCAAGCATAGGAGCTACTGCGGCAATATTCTTGGCACGTTTGTTAATTTCAGCAGCATCAAAAGGAATTTTACCTTGAGACATAGCGCCCATAATGCCTGTTTGTGCAGCAAAAACTTGATAAATTGCTTGGCGATACTTAACCGCATCGTCAGGCTTAAATAGATCAGCTGACTGTACTGCGGTGCTGCTTAAAAGAGCAAAAGTAGCAATTGTAATAACTTTTTTAATCATAGCGAGAACTCCGTTCATTTTATGTGTTTATAAGAGATTGCTTAAAGAAGGGGAGACTTTACAATAAAATTGTACTTTCAGCAAAAAATTACCTTTTGAGTTAGACCTTTTAGAATAAGCATTTTAGTGAGTGATTTTGATTACCAATTAATAAGTATATTTAAAGCATTTTTAATTTTAAAAAAATAACAACACTTTTTAGATAAAAATACACTCTTAGCACTAAAAGCCTTATTTCTAATGCTGTTCAAATGGCGTAGGACTGTTATTATAGTGCCACTTGTGCCTTGTACCTAAAGGGTCATCTTGGGGTTAAGCAAAATAATCGATGTAACCAACACTGAAGGATCGCACTATGGATCTTGCTACAATTCTTGGCTTAGTACTGGGCTTTACGCTCATTATTCTAGCAATCGTCACCAGCTCTGAGTTAGGTATATTCCTTGATATTGGGAGTATCTTAATCGTAATTGGTGGTACCTTTGCTGCTGCTTTAATTAAATTTAGCGTACAAAGTTATTTAACGGGTATCAAAGAAGGCATCGTAACGGCGTTTTTTGATCGTAGTGATAACCCACGTGAAATCATTGCTTTAGCTAACCGCTTATCACGCATTGCGCGTCGTAATGGTCTACTTGGTTTAGAAGATGAGCCCATCGACAATCCCTTTTTCAAAAAAGGTGTGCAAATGTGTGTTGATGGTAGTGCGCCAGAGTTTATTCAAGAAGTACTCCAAAAAGAAATGCTGCTTACTATAGAGCGCAAGTCAGTCGCTGAAAAAGTCTTCCGTGCTTTTGGTGATCTTGCACCAGCATTTGGAATGATAGGTACGCTGGTTGGTCTTATCGCTATGTTGAGCAACCTAGATGACCCAAGCGCACTAGGTCCAGGTATGGCTCTTGCGTTAATAACCACACTTTATGGTTCAGTTTTAGCCCAGCTAATTTTTATTCCTTTAGCTGATAAGCTGGAAATGAAAAGTGATCAGCTAAGAAACAATATGGCTTTAATTGTTGACTCGGTAATGGGTATTTATAACGGCATGAACCCGCAAGTTTTAGATGAGCTTCTTGAAACTTACCTACCTGAGTATCAGCGTGGCGCGATGAATATGACTGAAGAAATAGAGTAAGTATTTATGAGTCTACCGCAAAAAAAGAAAAAAGAAGTCAAAGGAACGCCCATAGCACCTTGGATGGTTACTTTTGCTGATATGATGACGCTTTTGCTGGTTTTCTTTGTCCTTATATTATCTTTTTCTAGTATGGAAAAAGAGCGTTTTAGAGCGGTTGCCACAGCACTACAAAATTCTTTTGGTTTTCAAAATATGAACCCACTGAATTTAATACCTGTGGATAATCCGCCACGCACAGAAAATATCGTCGCTCCAATAAAGCCTGAGCCGCCTAAAACTGAAAATACTGGTATGGAAAATCAGTTAGATACGCTGGGAAATCGTTTACAAACTAACTTTGTGGATGAAATTGAGCGTGGGCTTATCATTGTTGAACAAGATGAAGATCACATTATTATTCGCTTTCCAGACGATGCTGCTTTTGGATCGGGTAGTGATTGGCTAGAACCGCAAATGGTGCCAATTATTCAGCGTGTGGGTGATTTGATTTCTGAATTTGAGATGTATGTTATTGTCGGTGGACATACCGATAATGTACCTATTAATTCAAGTCGTTACCGCTCTAACTGGGAGTTATCCTCTGCGCGGGCTACCTCCGTTGCACATGAGTTAACTTGGATGAGCGATTTAAACGAAGAGTACCTTTATGTAGTGGGTAATGGTGATGCTAGACCACTGGTTTCTAACGCAACTCCAGAAGGTAGAATTAGTAATCGGCGTGTTGAAATTCTATTAATGGAGCGTGATTTGACTGAAGAGCGTGAAGTTTTTCAAGGTATCCAACAAATTCCAACTTACCGTTAAAGTTAGTAATTACTCGTTATTGAAAATAAAACCTGCTGTTCTTAACCGAATAGCAGGGTTTTTTATGGTCTATTTTCATGCCTAAATATCCAGTTTTTGCCAGCCCCGTTGCTGCCAAATTTTAATGAATACTAAAGAATTAATAATCCGGTACGCTAATTGTACACTCCAAATGCCTAATAAACCCCACTGAAAATAAATACCAAACAGCCAAGCTACAGGTAAAAATATTAGCCACTGCATTAAAAGGCTAACTTGCATGGTTAGCCGTTGTGCGCCAGCGCCTTGTAAAGCTTGATTAAAAACAATGGCTGCTGCATCTAGGGTAATCATAACGCCAGTCAGCATTAAAGGCGTTTTACCCAATGCAACTAAATAGGATTGGTGTAAAAATAAACCCAGTATTTTTTCTGGAAAAAACAATAGCGGTAAGCTTAGAACCATCAAAATAATCATGGCTAAATGTACACTATCCCAACCCCAGCGATAGGCTTCTTCTGGGTTATTCTCGCCTAAACTGTTGCCAACTAGCGTCATTGCTGTCATGCCCAGACCTACACTGGGTAAAATTAATAACAAAGATAAATGCACTAATACATGACCAACGGCAACACTTGCTGTGCTTATTTGTCCTAAAAACCAAAATAAAACGGCATAACTGACCGCAAATAAAAACTGTTGCAACGAGTTAGGTGCTACAAGGCGTAGCATTTTCCAAATAAGATTTAAGTTAGGTAATTTAAGTAAAAAGCCACTTGGACAGGCATTGCGCCAAGTTAACCAACTCCAAATAAGTGAACCAATAGTAATAGAAATGCTAGTGCCTAAAGCTGCACCGCTAGCGCCTAAAGGCGCTATACCTAAGCCACCATGAATCAACCAAATACTTAACAGAATATTTAAGGTATGAGTAAAAACAATAATTTGAAAATAAATCCCTGTTTTTTGAATCCCATGCCAGTAGCCACGAAAACAAAGAGTTAAAGCGATAGGCCATAAAGCAATAACTCGCCATTGAAAGTAATCTTTAGCCACTTGCTGTACTTCAAGCGTGGGGTTTATTAAAGCAATCAGTTTGCCAGCATTAAACCAGCCAAAAAAACTAAGCGGTAAGGTAATGAGTAAAGCTAAAAGAATAGCGGCATTTAAAGGGCTAGCACGAATGGTGTATTGCCTTGCACCTTGATGGCGAGCTACTTGAGATTGTACGCCAGAACTAAAACCCGCAATGATTGCTGATAGCATAAAAATAGCATAACCACCCACGCCTACCCCTGCTAATACGGTTTCGCCTAAACTGCCCACTAAAGCTGCATCAACAAGGTTTAATAAACTCTGACTTAGCATTCCACCCATAATGGGTAGCGCTAAAGTCAGAATTTTTTTCCTACGTTGCATTTGATGCATAGTGGGTATTTCTAAGCAGTTAATTGCATTTAAGCTTGGTCAGGATCATAACTAAGTGCTGGCATCAACCAACGTTCTAGCGTATCTGCAGGCATATTTTTATGCTTGGCTGCTGACTCTACTTGGTCACGGGTAATTTTACCTAGATTAAAGTATTTGCTTTTAGGGTGAGCAAAATACCAGCCAGAAACTGCAGCGGTTGGGTACATAGCAAAGCTTTCAGTTAGAAATAGACTGGTATGTTTAGTAGCATTTAAAAGCTCAAATAAGCCTTCTTTTTCAGTATGGTCGGGGCAGGCTGGATAGCCAGGTGCAGGGCGAATGCCTTGATACGCTTCTTTAATTAAATCTGTGTTATCTAGCTGCTCATCGGTGACATAACCCCAGAATTCTTTACGTACGCGTTGATGCAAGCATTCAGCAAAGGCTTCAGCTAGGCGGTCGGCAAGGGCTTTCAGCATAATCGCGCTGTAGTCATCGAGCTTGCCTTCGTAAATTTTGGCAAGCTCATCAACACCGATACCAGAAGTCACCGCAAAACCGCCGATCCAGTCAGGAATACCGCTATCTTTGGGTGCTATAAAGTCGGCTAAGGACTTACAAAAGCCTTGTTTGTCAGGCGTTTGTTGACGTAGGTGTGTTAAGCGTTTAATCACTTTTTGGCGGCTTTCGTCTGCATAAACTTCAAGGACTTCATCATCAACACTATTAGCAGGCCAAATACCCAATACGCCTCTAGCTTCAATTTGTTTTTTGCTGATAATCGCTTTTAGCATGGATTGTGCATCAGCAAAGAGTTCAATCGCTTCTTTGCCTACCACCTTATCTTCAAAAATAGCAGGGTATTTACCCACTAAATTCCAGCTAATAAAAAAAGGTGTCCAATCAATAAATTCAGCCAATTCTTCAAGGGGATAATTCACAAAAGTTTGCACACCCAAAGTTTTAGGTGCAACGGGGGGGTGAGTAACAAAATCTAGTTTTAACTTACGGGTGCGTGCTTCGGCATAATCACACGATGCACCTTTTAAGATACGTTTACTTTGACGAATTCTGACCTGCTCATATTCTTCACGAATATTTTCCATAAACGCCGGTTTATGCTCGTCAGACAGTAAATTACTTGCCACGCCAACAGAGCGTGAAGCATCGCTAACGTAAACTACCGCCTGATCGTAATGAGGGTCTATTTTTACAGCGGTATGCGCTTTAGACGTCGTTGCACCACCAATCATTAAAGGAATAGTAAAACCTTGACGCTGCATTTCTTTGGCAACATTAACCATTTCATCTAAAGAAGGCGTAATAAGCCCCGACAAGCCAATAATATCAACATTTTCTTCGCGGGCTTTTTCTAGAATTTTACTGGCAGGCACCATCACACCCATATCGATTACTTCGTAGTTATTGCATTGCAAAACCACGCCAACAATATTTTTGCCGATATCGTGAACATCGCCTTTAACCGTGGCCATTAAAATCTTGCCCTTGGTTTGCACTTCGCCCGATTTTTCAGCTTCAATGTAGGGGATAAGAATGGCAACCGCTTGTTTCATTACACGCGCTGACTTAACCACTTGGGGTAAGAACATCTTACCTTCACCAAATAAGTCACCCACCACGTTCATGCCATCCATTAACGGCCCTTCAATCACATGAATAGGTCGGTCGGCCTGCTGGCGAGATTCTTCTACGTCCACATCAATAAAAGCTGTAATGCCTTTAACCAAAGCGTAAGAAATACGTTCGTTAACCGGCAGTTTGCGCCACTCTAAGTCTTCTTTTTTCTCGGCAGTAGAACCATCTCCACGGTATTTTTCTGCTAAATCAAGCAGGCGCTCAGTACCATCATCGCGGCGATTAAGCACCACATCTTCAACAGCATCACGCAGTTCGCTGGGTAAATCGTCATAAAGGGCTAGCTGACCTGCATTGACGATACCCATACTCATACCTACTTTAATGGCATGGTATAAAAACACGGAATGAATGGCTTCACGAACGGGGTTGTTACCACGAAAAGAGAAAGAAACGTTAGAAACACCACCAGAAATCATGGCGTGAGGTAGGTTATTATGAATCCACTCGGTTGCCTGAATAAAATCGACACCGTAGTTATTGTGTTCTTCTATACCTGTAGCTATGGCAAATACGTTGGGGTCAAAAATAATGTCTTCAGCAGGAAAGCCAATGTCATCAACGAGTAAACGGTAAGCCCTTGCACAAATTTCAGTTTTACGCTCAAACGTATCGGCTTGACCCACTTCATCAAACGCCATCACAATAATGGCAGCACCATAACGCTTGCACAGTATGGCTTGTTTGCGAAAGGCTTCTTCACCTTCTTTCATTGAAATAGAATTAACAATAGGCTTGCCTTGCACGCATTTTAAACCAGCTTCTAAAATCGACCATTTAGAAGAGTCCAACATTATTGGTACACGGGCAATATCAGGCTCACCGGCAATCAGGTTAAGGAATTTAACCATAGCGGCTTCAGAATCCAGCATACCTTCATCCATGTTGATATCAATAACCTGAGCGCCATTTTCTACCTGTTCTAAGGCAACTTCCAAAGCCGTGTTGTAATCTTCAGCAATGATTAGCTTTTTAAAGCGTGCTGAACCAGTAATGTTGGTTCTTTCACCAATGTTTACAAATAAAGAGTCAGCGGTGATATTAAACGGTTCTAAACCCGACAAACGGCAAGCAGGAGCAATAATAGGCACTTGGCGTGGTGATATTTTTGCAACCGCTGCAGCAATTTGTCTTATATGTTCAGGTGTAGAACCACAGCAACCACCAATAATGTTCATTAAACCGGCTTGAGCAAACTCCACCAAAATTTCTGCCATTTCTTTTGGCGTTTGATCGTATTCACCAAACGCGTTGGGCAAACCTGCGTTGGGGTGAGCAGAAACAAAAGTGTCGGCGATACGTGACAATTCTTCGATGTAAGGGCGTAAATCTTCAGCGCCCAAGGCACAGTTAAGCCCCACAGAAATAGGGCGAGCATGGCGAATACTGTTCCAAAAAGCTTCAGTAGTTTGACCGGAAAGGGTACGGCCAGAAGCATCAGTGATGGTGCCGGAAATCATTATCGGCAGCTCATAACCTTGCTTAGCAAAGACCGCTTGAACGGCAAAAATAGCGGCTTTAGCGTTTAAGGTATCAAAAATGGTTTCGATCATAATTAAATCGGCACCACCACGAATCAAAGCTTCAGTCGATTCTATGTAGTTTTCGACCAGAGCATCAAAAGTAACGTTGCGAAAGCTTGCATCGTTTACATCGGGAGAAATAGACGCAGTGCGACTAGTCGGGCCTAGAACACCGGCAACATAGCGAGGTTTTTCTGGTGTAGAATACTCATCGGCAGCTTGGCGTGCTAAACGCGCACCCGCTTCGTTAATGTCTGCCGAATAATCTTGCATACCATAGTCAGCTTGTGAAACGCGCGTTGAGTTAAACGTATTGGTTTCAACAATGTCTGCACCGGCAGCAAAATACTCCCCGTGTAAACGACGAATTAAATCCGGTTGAGACAGCACTAAAAGGTCATTATTGCCTTTAACATCACTAGACCAATCAACAAAGCGCTCGCCTCTAAAGTCTTCTTCAGACAACTTTTGGTTTTGTATCAGTGTTCCCATGCCGCCATCCAGAATAACAATGCGTTCTTCTAGGTGTTTTCTAAGGGCGGCGATACGTGTTTGATTGGCATTGACAGGACTGTTCATTTGGGGTGCTAACTCCGAAATAATATTTTGCGCTAGTGTAACAAAAAGCACTAAGGGCGTTTAGATAAAAAGACCTATCAAAATACTAGGGTATTGTTTTTTAGACTCGATTTATCATAAGATGCTCATAAATTAAGTCTTATACCTAAAAAGGAAGTAAAACCGATGAGCGAGTCAGAAGTAATCAGCAATCCTTTAAAAATCACCGAAACTGCCGAAAACTACTTGGCTGAGCTACTTTCTAAGCAAGCGGTTGAAGGTATGTCTGTCAGAGTTTTCATCACCCAACCGGGTACGCCTTATGCAGAAACTTGTTTAGCTTACAGCCGACCCGGTGAAGAAGAGCCCACCGATGTGCTGTTGCAGTTAGAAAAAATTAAAGTTTATTTAGAAAAAAACAGCTTAGCATTTTTAGATGAAGCCGTTGTGGATTTTAACCCCGATCGCATGGGCGGCCAGCTTACCATTAAAGCGCCGAATGCTAAAATGCCTAAAGTGAGTGCAGACAGCCCATTGGCCGACCAAATTAACTACATTTTATACAGTGATATCAATCCAGGTTTGGCCGCACACGGTGGTGAAATTAAGCTAATAGAGTTAACAGAAGATAACTTTGCTGTATTACAGTTTGGTGGTGGTTGTCAGGGTTGTTCTGCTGTGGATTTAACCTTAAAAGATGGCGTTGAAAAAACCTTATTAGAGCGTTTACCAGCACTGCGTGGCATTCGTGATGTAACCGACCATACGGTCACTAAAAACGCTTATTATAAATAATGGCTGAATAAATAAAAGGATTAGTATTTGACACTCGTGTACTAACTGCATAAATTCATAGTTTAGATCCAAACAAATAAAGCGGCTTGGGAGAATCAAAAACGTATGAATATGCTAAGAAAAACACTGTCAACAGCGATTGTTACAGCGGGTTTAGGTTTAGGCGCATTAGCCGTTAGTAGTTCAGCCATAGCCGCAGAACAAAGTTTTATTACTTTAGGCACGGGTGGCGTTACGGGTGTTTATTATCCAACGGGCGGTGCTATTTGCCGTTTAGTTAATCGCAGTCGTAAAGAACACGGTATTCGTTGCTCCGTTGAAAGTACGGGGGGGGTCTGCCTATAACGTCAACACCATTCGTGCTGGTGAACTCGACTTTGGTATTGCTCAATCGGATGTTCAATACAACGCACACCGTGGCAAAGGTCAGTTTGAAAACGCCGGTGCTTATAAAGACCTACGTGCAGTTTTCTCTCTTCACCCTGAAGCCTTTACCGTTGTTGCGCGTGCTGATGCTAAAGCTAAAGAATTTGATGATTTGCAAGGTAAGCGCGTTAATGTGGGTAATCCAGGTTCTGGTCAGCGTGCCACGATGGAACAGCTTTTAGAATTACGTGGGCAAGATATGGGGGTATTTTCTTTAGCGGCGGATTTACGTGCAGCAGAAATGTCCAGTGCCCTTTGTGATAACCGCATTGATGCAATGATTTATGTGGTTGGTCACCCAAGTGGTTCTATTAAAGAAGCGTCTAGTAGTTGTAGCAGCAACCTTGTCAATGTGCGCGGTACTTACGTTGATGAGCTGTTAAAAAAATACCCTTACTATCGCCGTGCAGTGATTAAAGGTGGTGAATACAGCGGTAATCCTAAAGATACTCATACTTTTGGTGTGGCTGCTACTTTAGTTACTCGTGCCCAAACCTCTGATGAACAGGTTTATCAGCTAGTTAAAGCCGTATTTGATAACTTCGATACTTTCACACGTTTACACCCTGCATTTGCAGACTTAACTAAAGAAGATATGGTTAGCGCGGGTATTTCTGCGCCACTTCACCCAGGTGCAGCTAAGTATTACCGTGAAGCTGGACTGCTTAAATAGCCAACTTATTCGATTTTTAGCAAGCTAAATCGTTAAGCCGGTTCAAAAAGCCAGCTAATCAGCAACAGGACTAGCTGGCTTTTTTGTCGTCAATAACAAGACAGCCAACTTGCAAGAGGTGATTTGCATGACTGAAAATAAACTCAGTAAGCGTATTAGCATTGACGACTCTTCAGTTGATGAAGCAACAAAGTTGGTTGAATCGGAAAGTGGTTCACGTTTACCCGCAAACTTAGGTGGCAAGGTTATTCTTCTGGTGGCTTTAAGCTGGTCACTTTTTCAGCTTTGGTATGCTTCACCTTTTTCTTTAATGAGTTCTTCTTTTGCGCGCCCCATACACTTAGCTTTTGCTATCTTTTTAGCTTTTTTAGCTTATCCGGCTTTTAAAAAATCAGCACAAAATAAAATCCCTTGGCACGACTGGCTGTTTGCTTTGCTGGGCGTTGCTTCTGCTATGTATTTGGTTTTTGCTTATGAAGCTTTAGCCACTCGCCCGGGTATTCCTAATACAACCGATTTAGTGTTTTCTGGTGTCGGTATGTTGCTGCTGTTAGAAGCCACCCGCCGTGCTTTAGGCCCACCTTTAATGGTCGTTGCTGCTGTTTTTTTGTTTTACACCTATTTTGGTGCGTATTTTCCAGACGTTATTTCCCACCGTGGTGCGAGTTTAGAACGGCTTTTATCACACCAGTGGCTAACGTCAGAAGGAGTAAAGGAATGAACACTTTATCAAACCATAATTAATGGCGATGGTCGGTTTTTTGAAGCAGTCGCAACGGCTGCTTTTAATTTTCTAACTTCTTGATCTTTATTGGTCAGTTCTATTTTCATAGCTTCCAACTTAGTTAAGTAAGCTGCTTGTTGTCCTTCAAGTTGCTGTTGTTGTTTAAGCCAATTTTCTTCTTTAATTTTTAAACGCTGTAATTCTAACAACTGTTGCTGTGTCTGCTGTTGACTAATATTTAAATTTTCTTCTAATTGTTGAATGCGCTGTTTAGCTTGCTTAGTTTCTTGTTGTAAAACTTCTTTTAAGCTTTGCGTTTGTTGACGCGCTAAATCCACTTCCTGCATCCAGCGTAGTTGGTTTTCTTCATTACGCTGCTGTTCATGCGTGAGCGCAATTTTCTGCTGTTCTTTTTGCTGCTCTAATTTCTCTTCTAGCGCCACTATCTGCTGATTTTTTGCTACTTCTTGCGCTAGAGCGATTTTTTCTAAAGAAATTAACTGATTTTTACTGCTATTTAAGTGTTCTTGGCTAGTTTCTAGGCCTGCTTCTAAGCGACTAACCTGTGCTGCCTGCTGTTTCAGGTCAGTTAGTAGTTCATTATTCTTCTTATCTAACAATAGATTCCTTTCTTCAGTGCGCTGCGCTGCTTCTAACGCTGCTTGTTGCTCAGCAATGGCTTGATTTATTTTTTCATCGGCTTGTTGTTGATAAACCTGCATTTTTTCATCGGCTTCTAAACAAGCTTGCTGCCAAAGTTCTTGGGTCAACTTGATTAAGTTAGCAGGTAAGCCTAATCCTTCCTGCTGTAAAGGCGTACTGTTTTTCTGATTTTCACGCCATTGCCGTAAATGCTCACTAATTGTTGTAAAACTACCTGTGCCTAACCATTCGCGTATTCGTTGAATAGTGGGATTGTCACCCTGTTTTTGTAACTGTAAAACTGCTTCAACTACCGTTTCGTATTGAATGCCTACTCTGGCCATTTCGTAATACCTTAGTTTTAAAAAATTATTTTTTAGCGTGAATGTTAGCTTTCTCAATCTCCCTGCATTTTATTCATAATAATACATTTTACGTAATATGTAAAATAAAATACATTTGGTGGTATCTATTCATGATAACCGTTATTATCATGAATAGAGTAAATGTGAGATGATTACAAAACCCGCTAAATAAAAATGCAATGAATAAGAGAGCAGCAAAATGTGCAGTTTTGAAATTTCAAGATTAAAAAATACGCCAAATGAAAAACACGAAAAATTCGTGCTACCTATGGCGCCGTTGGAATTTTTACCGCATTTACCCGATGCGCTTAATGGCAGTTTTGGTGAAAACCGCCCTGCTGCTAACCAGTATTGCCAATTAGCCGCCAACACAGATTTAGAAGCAGTTCAGTCTTGGTTAATGGAATACCAAGAACAGCCGCAAACGTTTCGTGCCTATCGCAAAGAAGCAGAACGCTTGTTGCTCTGGTGCTGGCTAGAATTAGGCAAGCCGTTTTCCAGCCTTAATCGCCAAGACTTAGCGGCTTATCAATTATTTTTAGCTGATCCACAACCCACTTCGCGCTGGTGTGGAAATGGTCGAACGCCGCGTCATTCATCAAAATGGCGACCGTTTCAAGGTAAATTAGGTAAAGCCAGTCAACAGCACGCACTTAGAATTTTAAAAGGTTTATTTCAATACCTGCACTCAGCCAATTATTTAGCAGGTAACCCTTTAGCTTTATTGCGACAAAAAGATGCTCGCCAAGATTCACGCAATGTACGGGAACGCCATTTAGACCAAGCTAGCTGGCAAGTTTTGGTGGATTATTTACAGCAACAAGAAGCAGATAATGTACAGCGCCAAAAACAGCTAGAACGTTGGCGACTGCTGTTGGCATTTTTATATTTATTAGCGCCGCGTGTGCATGAAGTGGCACAGGCGAAAATGAATGATTTTTTTCAACGCCGTGGTAACTGGTGGTGGGCGGTGGAAGGTAAGGGTAAAAAATACGCTGAAATTCCGGTCAACGAAGCGTTAATCAATGCGTTAATGCGTTACCGTGAAACGTTAAATTTATCGGCTTTGCCAGATAACGATGATTTTAGTTCGGTGATTCGTAATTTATCAGGCACTAAAGGCATCAGCCCCAATATGATTTATCGCACCATGAAAGATTTAACCGATGAAGCCAGCCAAGCTTGCGCTGCGACTCACCCAGACATTGCTGAGCGTTTAGCTAAAACATCAACACATTGGTTTCGACACACAGCCATTACTCATCAAGCTGATGCTGGTGTGGAATTAAGGTTTTTAGCACGCAATGCTCGTCACGCTAATTTAGCGACTACGCGTATTTATTTACATGAAGAAGACGATGTATGGCAAGCGCAAAATAAAAAACAAAACTGGCAAGCACCTTGGGTAAAAGAAAAATAAATCTATAATTTGCAATGTGTTTTATCTGTGGCACTATTCAGCCTAAAAATTTTACCTATACTTGTATTTATTAGCCTTACTGGAATGGAGACCTAAATTGAAACTTTCAGGGCGTATTTTTTTATGTCTAGTTGTTTTATCGTTGCCTTTAACGCTAAGCGCTAAATTGCTAGAATCTGCTTCTGCTGAATCTTATTGGTATTTACAAACCAGTATTTTAACTAAGCACTTTAACCCTAAGCCGGAACATAATAATAATCAAAAATTAATAGGTATTGAACGTAATAGAGCAGATCGCTACCTTTGGGGTGGCGCTACATTCCTTAACTCTTTCGATCAGCGCTCTTATTATATTTATGTTGGTAAGCGGTATGATTTTGCTAACACACCTTTTTATAGTAAGTTAACGGGTGGTTTTATTCACGGTTATAAAGGTGAGTATCGTGACAAAATCCCTTTTAATAATCTAGGCGTTGCTCCTGTTATACTGCCTTCAGTTGGTGTTAAATTTAAAAACACACAAGCAGAAGCTATTTTACTGGGTGCTAATGCCATGATAATAACCATTGGGCTTAAAATTTGAATCAGTTCATTTGAGTTTATTAAGTAGGAGTAAGTATGCTAGGTAAGTTGCTAGTCACTTTAATCGTTGGCGGCATTATTTATTTTTCATGGCGAAATCAGCAAAATAAAAATAATACTACTGTTGAGCAAGAAAAAAATCGCTGCTTACCTGCACCATACGATCAAGTTAAACCGCCGATCAAGTTAATTTTTTCAGTTGCTTTAGGTGTTATTATTCTAGTGACTATTGCTTGGATGGTTTATGACTGGAAAGATCAGCGCACTTTATTAGAAGTACAAATCATCACTTCAACAAGTGCGGGTAATCATTACATTGGCACTTATCAAGTGTATAAAAAAGACCTGCAAGAAAGGGGGTTTATTACTAAAGATGGGCAAATTGTACGCATTGCCAGTAATGAACGGCTGGAAGTACGTCAATTAGATGCTAATTAAATGAATACTTATTGAATAATTTCTTGAGTAATCTTTAACAAAATTGGAGATTTAAACCTTGTCAGCAAAAGAAGCGCAACAAATATTGTTAGAAGAGTTTGATTTTTTTGATAACTGGATGGACCGTTATCAATACATTATTGATTTAGGTAAAGCCTTACCTGAATACCCAGAAGAATGGAAGTCAGCTGACTATAAAATTGAGGGCTGTCAATCACAAGTTTGGATACACCCAGAAGCACATGGTGAAATTATTTCTTTTGCTGCAATCAGTGATGCGGCGATTGTTTCAGGCTTAATTGCACTGCTAATGCGTATTTACAATGGCCGTACAGCGGCAGAAATTCTTGCTACACCACCCGACTTTTTAAAAGCTTTAGGGCTTGATAAACATCTAAGCCCCACACGCAGTAATGGTTTGCACGCTATGTTAGAACGTATTTTCGCCATTGCCAACGCAGTTAAAGCTTAATGATTGCAGTCTGGTTTAGAACACTTTTCAGGCACCATATCAACACCACCCTTGTGTAAAGGGTGGCATTTTCCTACGCGTTTAATGGCTAACCATGAACCTTTTAAAGCACCATGCATTTGTACTGCTTCTATCGCATAGCTAGAACAGGTTGGGTAAAAACGGCAGCTAGGCGGCTTTAATGGGCTAATAAATAATTGGTAAAAACGTAATAAACCAATCAATAGCTTTTTTAATAACCACCCTAAACCTTTTAATGGCATTAACAGCCAGTGCATTAACATAGTCAGTTACTTATATAAACTAGTTGGGTCAATTTCTGGTGCATTCAGTATTTCTAATTGCCCCTCTTTTAAATCTAAGCCTTTTAAACCCAGATAAAAACAGCTTTTGCGCCCAGTATGGCAAGCGGGGCCTTGTTGATCGACTGCTAGCAATAAAGCATCGCCATCGCAATCAATCCGTAAGCCTTTTAACGACTGTACTTGGCCAGAGCTTTCGCCCTTTCGCCATAAGCGATTACGCGAGCGCGACCAATAACAAGCACGTTGTTCTTGTAGTGAAATCAGCAACGACTCACGGTTCATCCAAGCCAGCATCAGCACTTCACCAGTATCAAACTGCTGGGCAATGGCGGTAATTAGCCCTTGTTCATTAAATACCAGTTGATCGATTGCTTTTGAAAAATCGCGCTGACTACCCACTGGGGCACTTTCTAAATCTAGCCAAAACTCATTGCTTGATGCCATTACCAATTTACCTATCTAACTTTTTAAATTAACATTCTAGCTTTTTAAATTAACGATCAAATGTAATGCGTTGCCCGTGTACATTTTTACCCAGTTCACCTTCATGCCAAGCAAAACCACCATTCACTAAAGTGGTGACTATGCGGCTGTTAAACGTATGGCCTTCAAAGGGCGACCAACCACATTTATAAAGAATCGACTCTTTAGTAACGGTGCTGGTGGCTTGTAAATCAACCAATACCAAATCAGCAAAATAACCTTCGCGCAAATACCCCCGATCTTTTACTTCAAAAGCATCCGCCGGATTATGGCAAACTTTTTGCACAAGGGTTTGTAGCGATAAACGCCCAGCATGGTAATGATCCAATAAACTGGGTAAAGCGTGTTGCACTAACGGCAAGCCAGCCGGTGCTTTAAAATAGCTGCGCTGCTTTTCCTCCCAAGTATGTGGCGCGTGATCGGTTGCAATCACATCAATGCGCCCTTCGGTAACAGCTTGCAAAATAGCATCACGGTCTTCTTTACGCTTAACGGCTGGATTACACTTAATTTGTGCGCCCAAACGTGCATAATCGTCTTGGCTAAACCACAAGTGATGCACGCAAGCTTCAGCAGTAATGCGCTTGCCTTTTAATGCACCTGGCTCAAATAATTCTAATTCTTTGGCGGTGGTAATGTGCAAAACGTGCAAGCGAGTATTGTGCTTTTTAGCCAGTGCAACCGCATAAGACGAGGATTTCCAACAGGCTTCTTCAGAACGGATATTAGGGTGTTCAGAAAAAGGCACATCTTCGCCGTATTGCTCACGCGCTGCAGCTTCATTAGCGCTAATCAGCGGCGTGTCTTCACAATGCGTAGCAACCAAGATAGCAGCGTGCTCAAAAATTGCATCCAAAGAAGCGGGGTTATCCACCAACATATCGCCGGTTGAAGCACCCATAAATACTTTAATACCACAAGCGGCTTGAGGATCAAGGTTTTTAATTTCTTCGATATTGTTATTGCTAGCGCCTAGGTAAAAAGAAAAGTTAGCGTGTGAACGCCCTGCAGCACGTTGGTATTTATCGTCTAAAGCCGCCACATTAATAGTAAGCGGATCAACGTTAGGCATTTCCATGTAAGTAGTAATACCACCAGCTACCGCTGCGGCTGATTCTGTAGCTATGTCACCTTTATGGGTTAAACCTGGCTCACGAAAATGTACTTGGTCGTCAATCATGCCCGGTAATAAATGCAGCCCTGTTGCATCCATAACTTGTTTTGCTGGTGCTGATGATAAATCCGAGGCAATGGCAGCAATGCGTTGATTAGCGATTGCAACATCCGCCTGCATCAAACGACCTTCGTTAACTAAAGTCGCATTTAAAATGAGTAAATCATACATGGGCTGGCTCCATAAGGTGTTTTTCTGGCTGGCAATCTTGGCATCTACCATGCACTTCAATGGTTTTTTTCTCAACACTAAAACCTTGTTTAGCGGCGGCTGCCTCCAAACGTTGATCTATAAATTCTTCATGCAGTTCTTGCACATTACCGCAAACTTGACAAATCAGCAGTTGGTAAGCTTGTGCGTGTTCAGGGCAGGTGCAACGCACATAAGCATTTAATGATTCTATACGATGAATTAAACCATTACTGAGTAAAAAGTCGATAGCACGATAAACCGTTGGCGGACGCGCAGACGCATTTTCAGCGGTTAACGCATCTAAAAGGTCATACGCTTTAGCCCCACCTGGACTATGCACGATCATTTCTAAAACACGGCGGCGGGTGGGCGTTAACCTTAATCCCTCACGTTGACACAGTGCATCGGCTTGGGTCATTAATGCTTCAGGTACTTGGCTCATTTGATGAACTTCTATAAGAATGAATGCTACTGATTGTTACATTCTACGTTGGCAGGCTTAATAGAACAAACTTGTTGCGTATTAGTAAAAGGGGGGATTGGTGATTTTTGTGTGAATAATGGTTTTTGTGTGAATAGCTGCTGCGCTAAATTGACCCTTGTTTGGTAATTTTCAGTAGGGCCTTTAAGTTTGGCTCTATGCTGGTCAATCGCTTGTAGTCTAGGTTTTAAGCCAGTGCCATTCGCCATTTGAATCGCTAAACCAGGACGCGCATTTAGCTCTAAAAGCAGCGGGCCTAATTCAGCATCCACCACCAAATCAGCACCCAAATAACCTAAGCCGGTCATGTCATAGCAACGTGCAGCAAGTTCTAAAAGGTTTTGCCAGTTTTGAATTCGCAACTTATGCAACGCGCTACCTGTGTCTGGGTGCAAATAAACGGGACGATCATGTTGCACGGCTTGAATGGCGGTGCCTAGTTTTAAATCAATGCCAACGCCAATCGCCCCTTGGTGCAAGTTAGCTTTGCCATCAGAGTCGCGGGTAGACAGCCGCATCATCGCCATCACCGGATAGCCATGATAAATAATAACCCGAATATCTGGCACACCTTCAAAAGTAAAATCAGCAAAATCGCTGCTGCTATGAATCAAGCTTTCAATAAGTGCCACGTCTGGATGACCACCTAAACTATACAGCCCAGAAATAAGGTTTGATAAATGGCGCTGCACCGTTTGTTGCGTAACCCATTCCCCTGAAGCTTTTAAATAACGTCCCTCTTTAGCGGACTGAATCACCAAAATACCCTTACCACCACTGCCTTGTGCTGGTTTAATCACAAAACCATCCTGTACTGGTAAATAGCGTTCAAACTTAGCAATTTCGGCTTGATGACGAATTACGCCTAATAAAGCGGGTGTGGCAATTTGATAATCTTGTGCTAGCAGTTTGGTTTGTAATTTATCATCGACCAGTGGAAAGCCTTTTCGCGGATTATGGGCGCTGATACAGGCAAGGTTGCGTTCGTTTAAGCCTAAAACACCCAATTCATTTAAACGTTTAGGGCTAACAAAATGTTTTTTCAGCCAATTTAACACTCATCTACTCCTTTATTTTGGATGAGGCTAAGGCTTGATTAGCCAACGGATTAAAGCGCCAAAGTTCAAATAAACGGTAGCCGGTGTAACTGCCCACCATCAAAATCAGCGCCAGCACTACCAGCTGCAAACCTAAAAAGTTAAACATCCAGTAACGAACTTCGTAAATATCCATCAACAAGAAAGCCAAGGTTGCGGTTATTAAACTGCCGCCGCCTTGCTTAACCACTTCCATTGGGCCATCTTCCTCCCAAAGAATCGACATACGTTCAATCGTCCAAGCCAAAATAATCATTGGAAACAGCGTTACTTTCATGCCGGTTGTAATGCCTGTATGAAAAGACACCACCGCAAACAGCGCAATCATGCCAATCACGCAAACAATAACGGCAGCGACCCTAGCCACTAATAATAAATTAAGGTGGGCTAGCAACTGGCGCAGCACCAATCCAGCACCAACTAAAAGCAAAAAGGTAATCAACCCTGCTGATAAGGACATTTCTAAAAACGCCAAAGCAATCAGCAACGGCATAAAAGTTCCTGAAGTTTTCAAACCGACAAAAACCCTTAACACCACCACCACTAAAGCCCCTAAAGGTAGTAATAGTAAGGTTTTAAATAAGGTTTGTTCAGAAATTGGTAAGCTGTGAATTGAAAGGCTTAACAGCGCATCTTTCACCGCCAAAGCATTGACACTGCTGCTGGCAGGTTCATGGGTTGAAAGCATCGAAAAAGTTACTTTAGATTCCTGTGCGCCTTCCACTTCTAAAATAGGTCCAGCTTGCTGTTGCCATAATAGGTAGTTTTTGCCAGTAATATTAATATTTAAAGCCGAGTTGACTGCAAATAACTGCCAGCGTTGTCCATCAAATACCTGCACCAACTGCTGCAAGCCTTGCCTACGTCGCCCATCTTCTAGTTGAATGCCATACAGTATTCTAGCCGGTGTTTTAGCATCATTTAACAGATTAACCATGGCTTCAGCAGCAGTCATTTCACTGAGCAATAAACGCCCATTTTGGTTTTTTTCATTGGTTAATTGCTCTACCAAAGCTTTTGCTAAGCTAAATGCATCTGCTGACTCTTGCCATGAACGCCTTAAAATTTGTGCTGCAGCCGCTTGTAAAGGCAAAGACCAGGTGCTGCTGACTAAAGCGGGTGCATGGTCAACTGCTGCAATGTGTTGTTTAGGATCAAATTGAAATTGAGTACGGTAATAAAGCCATTGTGTTCCAGCCGCCGTACGAATACTCCATTCGGCATAGCGCTGATTACCTTCAGTAAGACTTACGCCAAACCCTGGTGAAGCTGTGTGTTCTGAACGCATTAAAAAACTTGGCTGGCTTTGTGGAATGGCTAAACGTACTTTAATCGGCTTACCTTGAGCCTCCATTTCAACCCGTGCTTCTAAATCCCAATAGGTTTGTTGGCTACCTGGCAGCAAAGGCACTTGATGCACAAAATGCCGCCAAGCTGTGTGTAAGCTGCCTAACATAATAAGAATGAGCGCTGTCCAAAGTAAGGCAGAGCGACTTTTATTCATTTATTCAGCCTCAGCAGGTGCATTGTTAATAATCTCTGGCTTGCCCTGAATATAAGTTTGACTAACATCAATCACAGCAATGTCCATAAAAAAACGCCGCCCAAGTAATATAGGGAAGGTTAAATTACTACGATCCGTTAAAGTAAATTCAACGGGTTGTGTTAAAGCGCCTAGCTGTATCGGTAACGTAATGACAGGACGATTTTCTGAGCCTGTTGCTTGAATAATATTCACCTTACGCACCAAAGGTGCTTCAATAATCGCTTCAAATGCTGGTTGATTGTTTTCTGGCTGATAATGGGTTTCAAACCTTACCCAAGTTTTGCCATCACGCTCAAACTGCTGCAGATGAATGGCGTGTAAAGAAGAAGTGTTTGCACCAGAATCAATTCTTGCAGGTAAAACTAGCTGTTGTATTGGCAACAACACCCACTCATATTCGCCTAACAGCAGCTTGCCATCATTTTGCACCACCTCCGTGATTGGTTTGTTAATGATTAACCCTTGTGCGGTGCTATTACTCTGGTCAGGTGCTAATAAGTGACCTAATTGTTCAATTTGAAAGGTGTGCTGGCGTTGAAAAAGTAGGTTTTCTTGTTGATATTTTTTAAGCAGCGCTCTTAGGTTACGTATTTCTTGCGCTTGTTGTTTGTGGCTGGCTAATTGACGCTGCTCTAAAGCTTCCAATCCTTGCCAAAAATTATTTTGCAGCGTTTGACTTGACAGTTGTAACTCTTCTTTAGTTACGGCGGGTGGTAGGTTATCTTTTTGTGCGGGTAGTAACTGGCAACCAGTAACAAGCACCACAAAAATACTAATGACTAAAAGTCGGGACGTAATTAGTTTGCTGCTAGTCATCAATAAAAACCTTAGCGTGATTAAATGGGTGTAATTAAAAGTGGTTAAACATTAATGCTAAGGATTCTAGGGTTTTCTATCATTGGTTGCAGTGTCTTGCAAAGACGACACACCAACTTCAGTCTTTTCAAGGTCTTGTAAGATACCTCGAAAAACTATATTGGGATCACGCCCAGCAACTAATGCTTTAAGTGTTTTAGAGTGAAACTCACGACGGTAAAGCACCGCAACAACAGCAACAGTTGAAAAAATCAATACCAACGGGTGTAAAAACCAGCCCAATAATGCTAAACCAAAATAATAGGCTCTTAGACCATAATTAAATTGATTGGCGGCTAGGTCGATAACATTTGCCGCTTGAATAGCAAAGGCACTTCTAGCCCCAGGAGTAATGCTTTTTTCACTAGGCAAGGGCGCACTCGCAATTAAAATCGCACAAAAATTGTACTGACGCATCGACCAGCTAAAGGTAAAAAAAGCATAGATAAAAATACTAATCAGCAGCAATAACTTAATTTCTATGCCTAACTCGGTGGGTGCTAACATTGCAAAAGGTAGCGCGGTCATAATAGCTAAAACTTTTTCTGTTGCGCCTAATAAGCTAAATAAAGCCGCCAAAATCAGTAATGAACTGGATGCAAAAAAAGCCCCGTTACGTTCTAGGTGGGTCATAATGGTTGCATCAGCAATGCGTACTTCTCGATCAACCATACGCTTCATCCAATCATAGCGGTAGCTGTGCATCGTTGCGGCTAAACAACGCTTAGTTCTTAAACGTAAACGGCAATAATAATAGTACCAAGCCCAACACATAAAAAAACAGCCTATAGCTAACCAATCCAAGCAGCTAAAGGCATTTAAAAGACTTATAGGCAAAGCAAACTCCTTAATTTTTTGGTAAAAATAACTTGCGCTTAATATGTTATTATGAGCAATAGCGTATATTTTGTTATACTTAGCTTAACTTTTTCCAATTCTTCCCATTGATCCTGTATGGAAAACTTCCGTGAATAGTCTTAAAACTACCCAACAACCGGTCAAAAACGATAAGCGCCAAGTAATTATTAATGCTGCTTCTGAGTCTTTTCTAGAAAATGGCTATCAAAACACCAGCATGGAAACCATTTCTAGCAAAGCGGGTGTTGCCAAGCAAACGCTTTATAATTACTTTGGTAACAAGGATGCATTGTTTATAGCGGTGGTTGACCAAAAGTGCGATTGCCATAACAACGCCACGATGCGCTCCAATGTCATTAAAAGTGAAAACGTTGAAGATATTTTAAAAAAATACGCCCAAAATAAATTAGCAGACCTTGTTTCAGCAGAAAGTACCGCCATGTTTCGGATGATGATTTCTGAAGCCATTCGCTTTCCAAATTTAGGTGAAATGTTTTTTGCCGCAGGGCTAGAAAAAGACCGTTTACTTTTAGTTGGTTTTTTAACCTTGCAAAACCAAGCAGGCAACCTGACGATTGATGATCCAGAACAAGCCGCTTTATTTTTCCAAGGCGCACTTAATGCTTACTTTCGCCCTAAATTTATTATGACCGGCGAAACACCCAGCAAAGAAGCGATACAGCAGCACATTGACTACTGTATCGAAAAATTCTTAATTCTTTACCGCCCAACTTAATTAACTACTGAACAGGCTTACCCCATAAGTCATGTTCGTCTGCATCGGTGACTTTTACTTGTAAACGCTGCCCCGGTTTTAAGTGAGAAGCGCCTAGCAAGAATATTTGACCATCAATCTCAGGTGCATCGGCTTGGGTACGTGCAGCAGCGCCATCATCACCCACTTCATCCACTAACACTTCTAAGGTCTTACCTATTTTTTGTTGCAGTTTAGCAGCACTGATTTGCGCTTGTTTTTCCATAAAACGGGCTAAGCGTTCTTCTTTAATCTCTTCAGCTACTGGATTAGGAAGCTGATTAGCGCTGGCACCGTCAACGGGCGAATAGGTAAAGCAGCCCACTCTATCTAGTTGTGCTTCATCCAAAAAATCGAGTAGATATTCAAATTGTGCTTCGGTTTCACCCGGAAAACCCACAATGAACGTGGAGCGTAGGGTTATGTCTGGACAAACTTCACGCCAAGATTGAATGCGTTTTAAGGTTTTTTCGCTAGCTGCAGGACGCTTCATGGCACGCAATACATCGGGGTGCGCGTGTTGAAAAGGAATATCTAAGTAAGGCAAAATTTTGTTTTCTGCCATTAACGGCATAATGTCGTCAACGTGTGGATAAGGGTAAACGTAGTGCATACGCACCCAGCTACCTAATTGACCCAACTCTTCGCACAACTCTTTCATGCGCGTTTTAATGGGGCGACCTTGCCAAAAACCAGTACGGTATTTTAAATCTAAGCCATAAGCGCTGGTATCTTGTGATACGACTAGCAGCTCTTGTACGCCAGCACTAACCAAGCGCTCGGCTTCACTTAATACATCCCCAATGGGGCGAGAAACTAAATCGCCACGCAATGAAGGAATAATACAAAAACTACAGCGGTGGTTGCAGCCTTCTGAAATTTTTAAATAAGAATAATGGCGAGGCGTTAACTTAATCCCTTGCGGCGGTAATAAGTCAATGTAAGGGTCATGGTCGATTTTAGGCGGCAAATACTGATGCACAGCCTTGACTACCTGTTCATACTGCTGCGGGCCAGTAACGGCCAATACTTGCGGGTGCAAATCACGAATTAATGCTTCATCAACACCCATGCAGCCAGTCACAATAACGCGACCATTTTCACTAATCGCTTCGCCAATGGCTTCTAAAGACTCCGCCTTAGCTGCATCAATAAAACCACAGGTATTGACAACCACTAGGTCAGCATCTTCATAGCTAGGTACTAAATCATAACCTTCGCCACGCAATTGGGTAAGAATGCGCTCAGAATCAACCAATGCCTTGGGGCAACCTAGGCTAACAAAGCCAACTTTATGAGAGGCCGTGCTTAGATGAGTGCTTGAAGCCATAAAAAAATATACTCTGGTGGAATTTAATGCGGCATTCTAACGGTTTGTAGCCACCTAAAACAGTGCTATTTGATCGCTTAAAAAAGAATGCATACCTTGGTGTTATTAACCGTTTCTTGCACCGTCTGTTATTCTGTTAGCCCTTGTTGAACCGATCTTTTGAGGTAATCAATTGTGACTCGTGTATTAATTGTGGATGACCACATTCTGGTAAGAACAGGCATTGAACGAATACTCGCTGACACGGATGGCATTGAAGTGGTTGGGCAAGCAGCGGATGGCGAAGAAGCCATACAAAAAGCCCGTGAACTTAGTCCTAATATAATATTAATGGATGTTAAAATGCCCGGTATTGGTGGCATTGAAGCAACCCGTAAAATCATACGCAATAATACTGCCATCGGTATTATTGGTTTAACCGCTAGCGGGGATGAAACTTTTGTTCAACGCTTATTGCAAGCTGGCGCTAAAGGCTATTTAACAAAAGGGGCAAGTTTTGAAGAAGTAGTTCGCGCCATACGTCACGTTGCTTCTGGGCAGTTTTATGTTGACCCTACTTTAACCAGTGGTTTTATTGTGAGAGATCCAGAAAACAACAACCCCTTTAGCAAGCTTTCAGACCGTGAAATGCAAGTCACTATGATGCTGGTGACTTGTCAAAAGGTACACGAAATTGCTGATAGCTTATTTGTTAGTCCAAGAACTATTAATACCTACCGATATCGAATTTTTGAAAAGCTATCGGTGCGTAATGATGTTGAGCTGACTCACCTAGCCATGCGTCATAAACTGGTTGATGTGACTGATTAACTGATTAATGGGTAAAAAAACAGGTAGAAAAAAGTGTTTGATGCAGCCTTAACCGTGTTTGACCACGCGCCTTTTTTAAAGCAAACCACCCAAGCACCGGGCATTTACCAAATGTTTGCGCTCGACGGTAAAATTCTTTACGTTGGTAAGGCGAAAAATTTAAAAAAACGCCTTGCAAGCTACTTTCGTAGCACGGGTTTAGCACCCAAAACAAAAGCGTTGGTCAGCCGTATTTATAAAATTGAAGTAACGGTTACACAAACTGAAATTGAAGCACTGCTACTGGAACAAAATTTAATAAAAGCACTAAAGCCACCATTTAATATCTTGTTACGCGATGATAAATCCTACCCGTTCTTACGCTTTTCAACCCATGCTTGGCCGGCTTTAAGTATTAGGCACGCTAGGCATCAGCGCGGTTCAGGGCAATGGTTTGGCCCTTACCCCAGCGCATCTAGCGTAAAGGACACGCTACAATTGCTTTATAAGGTATTTTTACTGCGCCAATGTGATGACACGACCTTTAGCAATCGTAGCCGCCCTTGTTTACAATACCAAATTAAGCGCTGCTCTGCGCCTTGTACGGGCGAAATAAGCGCAGCAGACTATACTGAAGATTTACGCCATGCCAAGTTGCTGCTTGAAGGTAAAAGCCAGCAAGTTACCAATGCATTAGCAGAAAAAATGGACGCGGCGGCGGCGGAATTAGCCTTTGAAAAAGCCAGCCATTACCGCGACCAAATTCAACAGTTAAGGCAATTACAAACGCAGCAAGACGTTGACACGGGTGTAGGTGAAGTGGATGTTTTTGGCTTAGTTTCGTCAGAAGGCAATAGCAGTATTAGCTTATTACAGCTTCGCCAAGGGCGATTAATCAGTACACGTCATTTCAATTTTAAAAATCCTTTAGATGAAACCGACAGCGCTACCTTGACCGCTTTTGTTGCCCAGTATTATTTAACTCGCACATCTTTGCCACCAGCAATAGAAATTTTGTTAAGCCATGAACTCGAAGAAAGCCAAGTTATTCAAGCCGCTTTACAAGAACGTTTTGGTTTTAAGTCGCGCCTTGCACACAAGGTACGCAGCCAAAGAGCGCGTTGGTTAAAGTTAGCGCTAACCAATGCAAGCCAGCAGTTATTAAGCCATGTTAATAAATCCAGCCAACAGCAACAGCGTATGCAAGCCTTAAAAGAAGCGTTAGGTTTTAGCCAGCCTATTCAACGTATGGAATGTTTTGATATTAGCCATAGTCACGGTGAAGCAACCGTTGCTTCTTGCGTGGTATTTGATGCTGAAGGACCACTCAAACAAGATTATCGGCGCTTTAATATAGCAGGCATTACTGGCGGCGATGACTATGCTGCCATGCGTCAAGCACTAGAAAGGCGCTATAAAAGAGTTAAAGCTGGTGAAGTAACCCTACCCGATTTACTGCTTGTTGATGGGGGTAAAGGTCAGCTAAATGCTGCTAAAGCCATTCTTGAGTCACTTGATTTAACTAACATTCATCTTTTAGGTGTTGCCAAAGGTACAACAAGAAAAGCAGGTTTAGAGACGTTGTTTTTAGAAACGATTGATAACCAACTAGCGTTACCTGAGCATTCGCCCGCCTTGCATTTAATTCAACAGATACGCGATGAAGCGCATCGCTTTGCTATTACTGGACACCGCCAGCGCCGTGATAAAACACGCACAACGTCTGGCTTAGAAAGCATCGCTGGTGTAGGGCCTAAACGCCGCCAAGCTTTATTGCGTTATTTTGGTGGGCTTAAAGCCATTGCCGAAGCCAGTATTGAAGCTTTATGCCAAGTTGATGGCATAAACCGCGCACTGGCTGAAACGATTCATGCTACCCTTCACAACCATTAAATGTAGTTTTAAACGCTAAACCCAGTTTTTTTCAGAACTTAATTTTTAAGAGCCTAAGCCATGAACTTTCCAACTTTTTTAACGCTGCTGCGTATTTTAGTGATTCCATTGTTAGTTGCGATTTATTATTTACCTTTAGAAAGTAAATACCTTATTTGTGCAGGAATTTTTGGTGCAGCAGCACTCACCGATTGGTTAGATGGCTTTTTAGCCCGTCGCTGGAATCAAATGACCCCTTTTGGTGCTTTTTTAGACCCCGTTGCAGATAAATTAATGGTGGCGGTGGCATTGGGGGTTTTAATTGAAGCTTATGCCAACTGGTGGTTAACATTACCGGCGCTGGTCATTATTGGCCGAGAAATTGTAATATCTGCATTGCGTGAATGGATGGCTGAAATAGGAAAAAGCGCTAATGTTGCGGTAAGCTGGATTGGCAAAGTGAAAACAACCTTCCAAATGTTATCTATCTTTTTGTTATTATTAGCACCGCCTGGGCAGCTGATCTCTTGGGCCGGCATCGCTATGTTATACGTTGCAGCACTGCTGACCTTATGGTCTATGTACAATTACTTGTTAGCAGCCAAACCTTACCTTTTACCTAAAACCGATCAGTGATTTTTGTAAGCCATTGCTAAGATAGCCTTTTTTTCAATAAAGTTTAGAAAACCTATTGACAAGAAAAAAAATCTGCCTATAATGTGCAACCAGATCAGCGGGAATAGCTCAGTGGTAGAGCACAACCTTGCCAAGGTTGGGGTCGAGAGTTCGAATCTCTTTTCCCGCTCCAAAGTTTTAAAGCTGAAACTAAGAAAAGTGGCTGGATGGCAGAGTGGTCATGCAGCGGATTGCAAATCCGTCAACGCCGGTTCGATTCCGACTCTAGCCTCCAATTAGTTTCAGTAGTAAGCCTAGTAAAGTAAGTGTTAGTTTAGTAAATGCCCGGATGGTGGAATCGGTAGACACAAGGGATTTAAAATCCCTCGCTCATAGAGTGTGCGAGTTCAAGTCTCGCTCCGGGCACCACTAAAAAATAGCTTACATACCAAAGACAAATAAAACACTTAATTGTGTTTTTTTGCGTTTATAATCAAAAATCCAGCCTTAGAAGATAAAGTCTTCTAAGGCTGGCTGGTGTTATTCTGTCAGTTGGAAAGAACTGACGGCTGTTTCTGTAGCCTGTGCTGTTTGCAGTAACTGATCAGTTAGTTTTGAAAGGTGCTCTGTTGAGCCGCGACTGGTATTAGCCATAACCGCTATCTGATTTGCTCTGCTACTGATAGTCTGGCTTTCTTCTGCCTGCTCTTGTGCCAGTGCAGTTAAATTTTCTAGGCTGTCTAATGATTTTTGTGCATCTTCTTTTAATGTTTCTAAGGGGGTTATCAAATTCTGAATTAATACGGCTCCTTTATCCATTCCTGCTTTACCTTCAGTTATTCGCTTAACAGATTCTTTGGTCTGACTGTTAATAACTGAAATAACCTTGTCAATCTGTTCTGTCACTTCACTGGTTCTGCGCGCTAGGTTTCTTACTTCATCGGCTACCACTGCAAAGCCCCGGCCACTTTCACCTGCGCGTGCTGCTTCTATGGATGCATTAAGTGCCAGTAAGTTGGTTTGGTCTGAAATTTCACGAATCAGACCAACTGAACCGGCAACTTCACTTGCACTGTGGGTCAGCTGAATGACTGATTCTGCCGATTCTGCGACCAAGCTGGCGATACGTGTAATTTCTGTTGCTGCTATACCTATATCATCGACACCCTGCTGGGCTAAATCTCTGGCTTTAAGTACCTGATCCCGGGTTGTCTGCAAATCTTTTGCCATTGCACTGGAGCTTTTAGAAGACTGGGTGATGGAGCTTTCTATATCAACAGTTAGCTGGTTCTGGCCTTCTGTATCTACTCTTACGTCTTCTGCACAGTGGCGCATCTGCTCTGCTGCTTGACTAACGGCTCTGGCATTTTTACGAATTCTTTCAACCACACCCAGCAGGTGCTTTCGCATATTAGCCATACTGTTCAGTAATACGCCCAGCTAATCTGACCGACCAGAGGGAACCTTAACACTTAAATCACCTGCGGCTATTCTGTCTGCTGCTGTAACTGCTAGGTTAAGGGGTTTAACAATACTTCTTGTAATGAAGAGCGACATAAGTATGCCCAGTAGCAATGCTCCGATTCCTAATAAAATCATGACATAAACCGATTGCTCTACTGTTGCCAGTGTTTGTTGCTGGCGGGCCTGCATACTGATTCGCTGCTCTTTTGTCAGTTGTTCAGTAAAAGTAAGTAAATCATCTAAGGCTGACCGTGTTTCTCCGGCCATCATTTTTCTTGCTTCAGTAAGCTGTCCCATTTCAAGCGATTCAACCGTTGACTGAAGCTTGTTTTGGTAGATTTCTCTAAGCTGCTCTAATTTTAAAATAACGTCTTGTTGGTTGGGTATTAACTGCTGAAGGCGGACGACTGCTTCATCCAGCTGGGCATTACGGCTATCCATATCTTTGTACAGCGCGATGCGTTGTTCCCGGTGTTCAACTATAAACAGCAGAAGTAAGCGGCTGGCGACACTTTCAGCGTTCAGATTAATGTAGCTGCGAGCAAATTGAATCTAAAACCTCATCGACCGGTTCTGGGCAGTTGCAAGCTTTTAAAGAAAAACGTAGTTAATTTGTTAACCGTTACAGGGAGTGAACTGTGTCCGACCTCAACCTTTCTGCTGTTAACTCTGCTTCGGCCAGGCTCTTGCCTGACCGGGCTGGTATAGGGCTAAAACCCGAACATTTCGAGGCTATTCTTGAAACGCTGCCGGCTATTGGCTTTTTTGAGATTCACGCTGAGAATTATATGGTTGAGGGCGGCCCTTTCCATTTTTATCTTGAACGTATCCGCAAAGATTATCCTTTATCCATTCATGGTGTTGGCTTGTCTATTGGTGGCGCTGCTCCGGTTGATGAACAGCACCTTAATCGTCTTAAACTATTACTGGAGCGTTACCAGCCGGAACTTTTTTCTGAACATTTGGCTTGGTCAACACATCAGGGGCATTTTTTAAATGATCTGTTGCCTGTTCCCTATACTCAGGCAACGCTGGCGAGGGTTTGTGAGCAGATTGACTCTATTCAAAATCGGCTTGGGCGGTCTATGTTGCTGGAAAACCCTGCCACCTACCTTGAATTTTCTGAATCAAGTATGTCTGAAGCAGCATTTATAACAGAAGTTATTAATAAAACAGGCTGTGGTTTGCTGCTTGATATTAATAATGTGTATGTTGCCTGCACTAACCATCAGCGTCATGCGCTTGATTATATTCGTGCCTTGCCTTTAGATGCCGTTGGCGAATTTCATCTGGCGGGTTTTGCAACGGATTATGACAGTGATGGTTCGCTGTTGCTGATTGACAGTCATGATGCTGAAGTTGCGCCGCAGGTCTGGTCTTTGTATCAAGCCGCCCTTGCTCTTACCGGGCCTCGCCCCACTTTGCTGGAGCGTGACGACAATATTCCTTCCTTACCTATCTTGTGTGCTGAAGCTAAGCAGGCGGATCTTTACCTGAGGGCAGCGAGACAGACTAAGGGAGCGTACCATGCATAAATCTTTTTATAATGCTTTACTCAATACTGACTCAGTACTGCCAAAAGGACTGGTCAGTTGGAATAAAACCAATTGTGAACGCCGTTTTGCTGTGTACCGCAATAATGTTGTGGTTTCGCTGATCGATGCACTGGCGGTTAATTTTCCGGTTGTACAACATCTGGTTGGTGAGGTTTTTTTCGGGCTATGGCTCGGGAGTTTGTCAGCCAGTTTCCACCCAAAACACCTGTTATGGCTTTCTATGGTGAAGACTTTGCTGACTTTATTATGGCTTTTCCTCCGGCGGCTTCCATTGCCTATTTAGCTGATATAGCAAAACTTGAATATGCTATTCAGCTGAGTCGTCATAGTGCTGATAGTTTACCATTGGCAACAGCAAAACTGTTGCATCTTATTGAAGATCATCAAGCTATGGCATCGACTGGTTTAAAGCTGGCTGCCTCAGCAGAGGTTATTACTTCGGGTTTTCCAATTGCTTCTATCTGGTACGCGCATCAGGGTAAACCTCCCTTTGATTTAAGCCAAATTCAGCTTGATCAGTCTGAAGCAGTTTTTTTATCCAGGCCAGGTTTGGAAGTTGAGTTACATTCTATTGATCAGGGAACGGCTGAATTTATAACCAAGTTGAACCAGACATTTCCTCTTTTGGCTGCTGCTGAAACAACCCACCCTTTTGATTTAACTGCAGCATTAAAATTACTTATTCAGCAACAGGCGATTATAGGTTTAATCACCGCTTCATTAATAACAACAAAGGTGTCCGATCATGAATTCTATCATTAATGGTTATAGCCACTTTTTATTATTGCTTGAGAAAATTCCATCTTCTTTTATTGCACTGATTGGGCGCTTTTCAATTGCTGCCGTGTTCTGGCAATCCGGACAAACCAAAATAGAAGGTTTTACTATTAATTTGGTGAAAGGGGATTTTAGTTTAGGTTGGCCAAGGTTGGCCGATTCAACCCTTTTTTTGTTTAAAGAGGAATATCAGCTACCTTTAATTGCACCAGAAATTGCCGCTGTTATGGCGACAACTGCTGAACACTTATTTCCTGTACTTTTGCTTTTAGGTTTTGCTACGCGCATTTCTGCCTTATCACTTTTGATTATGACTGGCGTAATACAACTGCTGGTTTATCCTGGTGCTTATGCAACGCATGGTGTCTGGGCTAGTGTGCTTCTTTATTTGCTGGTTTATGGTGCGGGTAAGTTTTCAGTTGATCAGTTGTTTATAAAAAAACAAGCCTGATTTTTATCTCTGAGTTTTTAGCTGAGTATTGCTGAGTGCTTCTAGGCTAAGTGCCATATCATCAGCAACTGCCTGTACCACTTCATTCTCAACATCTCGTTCGGCAAAGGCACGTAACCCCATAATTTCTGCCTGTAACCGTCTGCTTAGCCGAACAGGATCAAGGGTGGTGTCTAGCTCTCCGGCTTCTTGGGCGGCAATAAAGCAGGTGGTAAAAAAAGCTTCCATACTGGCCAGTAAGTTATCGGCTTTTTGCCTAGAGCCTTGCTCCTGATAACTGAGTTCTAACAAGCTTTTTACCAGCATACAGGCACAACTGGGTAAATCCTGATCCCGCAGGCCGCCCAGCCCGCGTATAAAGGCGGTTAGTCCTGATAAGGGTGAATCAAAGGATGCTAGGTGGTGTTTTAATTCCTGTAGGCTTTGTTGGGCATAGCGCTCTAGGGCTTCCTGAAAAAGCCCTTCTTTACTGCCAAAGGCGGCATAAATACTGCCCGGTCGCATATCAAGTGCTTTTTCTATGTCTTTTAGTGAGGTGGCGTGAAAGCCTTTCCTCCAGAATAGCTGAAGCGCTTTTTCTAGTGAATCTTGGCGATTATGGTTGCTGGTTCGTGCCATATTGATTAAGTCTGCTTTATCTGTTGGGATGCCGCGCCAACTTTATATTGATCGATCACTCAGGTAAAGCCCAAGTGGTTAACAAGTTAAGGAGAAATAATATAAAAAACTCAACGCCTTGCTAAATTTCTTTTAGCTGGTTTTTTTCTAACTTAAACATAGCCCAAAGCCCAGCCACAGGCCCTGGCAGTAGAAAAAACAAAACCCAAAGCTCCATGCTAGGCCAAAAGCTTGTTACCAAAGCAATAGCAGGTAGCGTTAAGCTAAAACCTATTGCATTCATCATAGCCAGTGCAGAACCTAGGTGTTCTTTAGGCGCATTGGCAGAAGCTAAAGCAGAAAACTGAGGAGAGTCGGCAATGACTGTAAAGCCCCACAAGGCTAACAAAGTTAATAACACCCAAGGCGGTAATTGCCCCAAAAAAGGGTAAAGTAAACAAATCAAACCCGATGCCATTAACATACTTTTAGCAACACCTAAGCTGCCAGTAGAACGACTAATAAAACCACCAACAACACATCCAAACAAACCAAGCCCAATAACCCCAAAAGCTAGCCAGCTAATCCAAAACGGCTCTGCATTTAGGCGTGAGATTTCTCGCCCAACTAAAAAAGGTACTAGCGTCCAAAAGGCGTATAACTCCCAGCTGTGACCAAAATAACCTGCTGAAATTTTACGAAAGCGCTTATCTTTCCAAGCGGTTAATCCTTGTAAGGGTGAAACACCGTAGCTGCGCCTTGGTAATTCGCGGCCTTCACCTAACAAAAATATTAAACCAGCGGCAATCACAGCAAGTAAAGAAGCCAGTAAAAGTGTATATTGCCAGTTCAGACTAGGCGTAGCTGCTCTAAGCAAATGAGGAAAAGCTGTTCCCAGTGTTAACATGCCCACCAGCCAACCTAAAGCCCGCCCAGCGTATTGTGGTGTCCAACTAATAACCAACTTCATTCCTATGGGATAAATGCCAGCCAAACAAAGCCCCGTTAGAAAGCGAAATAAAAGCGCTAGGCTGAACGTATCTGCAATCACAATAAACAAGGCATTACTTAAAGCGCCCAACAAAGCTGCTAGGGTAAATACACGACTGGCTGGATAACGGTCGGCCAAACCACTAACAGCTAGCAAAAGCGTACCAGTGATAAAGCCAAACTGCACCGCTAGTGTTAAATGCCCCAACCCCGCTTCAGTTAAGCCAATGTGTTCGGTCAGATTAAAAGCCACACTATTAATACTAAACCAGAGAGACGTACCAAAAAGCTGAGCTAGCACTATGACCGTTAAAGGGTAATTTTTAAGTAGCTGCTTCATAGAGATAACCTTTTTATTCTAATTTCCAGTAAGGCTACTCCAAACTAGTGCGACGGGTAAGTATTGCATTAATTCATGGAAGAAGTGCTGTATGGGTATTTGTTGAGGATATTTTCAAATAATCAAAACCCAAAAAAAAGACCTACGCCTAGTTGGTGTAAGTCTTTGATTTTACTAGTTTTATTGGTCGGAGTGATAGGATTCGAACCTACTACCCCTTGCACCCCATCTACTTAATAACTATATTCTATTAGACGCTAATAAACCCTGCTGGCATAGTATAGCCCATGTATTTAAAGGGCTTTAGGTTGTTTTAGTGTCTAGTACTGTTTAGTGGCATTTAATGTTATCTAGTGTTTCTGTATAGTCTGGTGTCTAGTCTAGAAATTGAGTTTATTTTTAAGGTAGGGGTAGTTTTTATGGCTACAAGATATCCGGCGCAAGATAAAAAAACAGGTGTAGCACGAAAAAATTGGTCTGCTACTGAATTAAAAAACATACCTCAATCATGGAAAGGCGACCATCTGAATGACGGTGGTGGTTTGCGTGGGCATGTGCGTGTAAATAAGCAAGGCGAGGTTACCGTCAACTTTCAGTATTCATTTCGCTTTGATGGTAAAACTCGTTGGTTTTATTGTGGCACTTTTCCAGAGGTCACAATTAGTGATATTAGAAAAAAAAGGGATAGAGCCAAAGCTTTAGTTGCTGAAGGTGTTAATCCGACGGAAATGCGTCAAGCAGAGCGCATAGAGAAGCAAGAAGCTATCTCAAAAACTATTGCAGAAGATAAAAAGAAGCGGGCAGTGGCTTTAACCGTGGCAGATTTGTTTAAGGAGTGGACAAGTTCACCTAGTGGAGTGATGCGCCAAGATGGTAATGACGCATTACGCAAACAATTTAACAAGGATGTACTATCTCGTATTGGTGAGACTAAAGTCAGCAGCTTGACAGATAACGACATTCTTAAAATGCTTCGAGCAATTAAAGATCGAGCACCTGTAAAAGATGACCCCCAGCGTGGGCTTAATAGAACAATAGACGTTATTTTTAGTGATTTATCACAAATGCTTAGGTGGGGCGAAAAACGACAGCCGTGGCGTAGACTAATGATTGAAGGTAATCCGATAGATTTAATTAATAGTGAGCAGGTGAAGCGCATTCAAGATGAGGATTATCAGGAAGTTAGAGAACGCATTTTAAGTGAAGATGAAATCAGGGAATTAAAGTTTATTTTTAATAAACTAGAAACTGACTACCAAAGTATCCCAGCAGGTAAAAAGTATGGCAACCCTAGACCAGTAAGTAGCCGTGTTCAATGTGCTGTATGGTTATGTTTAAGTAATTTATGCCGTATTGGTGAGCTGCTTCAAAGCAGGTGGGAGCATATCGACCTAGATGCTGGCACTTGGTTTATTCCAGCCGCAAATACAAAAGGACTCAGGGGTAAACGTAGAGATCATCGCATAACCTTATCGAATTTTGCTGTTACTCAATTTAAGCGCCTTAAGGGAGAAACAGGGGATTCAGAATTCTGCTTTCCATCTAGCAATAAGCTTAATTATGTTTGCGTAAAAACTGTTAGTAAGCAAGTAGGTGATAGGCAAGCCATGTTCAAGAATCGAGCCAAGCCACTTACTGGCAGACACCACAATAACGACCTAGTGTTATCTGCTGGCAATAATGGCGAATGGACACCTCACGACTTGCGACGCACAGGAGCAACAATGATGCAAAAGCTTGGCGTTCCACCTGAGATTATCGACCGCTGCCAAAATCACGTTATAGAAACCAAAAGTAAAACAAGAAAAAACTACCAGCACTACGACTATACAAAAGAAAAAGCTGAGGCTTGGCGCTTATGGGGTGATTACTTGGACGTGCTTTTAAAGTAAGCGTAACAACAACCCCACCTATTTAATCTAGCGACAACTATCTTGGCCGGTTTTTGTTGCTTAAAGTTTGATTGCCCAGGGCAGCAGATGGTCAAGTTTATCGTTTTCTTTGCAGTGCGGTAGTTGCTCAAACAAGGCCGTTAAGTAAGCACTAGGTTGGATGCCATTGGCTTTGGCTGCTTCAATTAAACTGTAGAGTAGGCACTGGCACGAGCACCACTTCGGGTGTTGGAGAAGAGCCAGTTTTTCCTGCCAATCACGAAGGGTTTAATTGCTCGTTCTGCACGATTGTTGTCGATAGCGGCTTCACCTTGTTCAAGGTAAACCTGCAACTTATCCCATTGGTTTAATGTGTACTGAACGGTAGTGCCGATCACAAGAAAAACTTACTCAACTTAGAGAAGTATATACTGAGCTTTTTAACTTGAGAATAAAAGCAGCTACACCAAGCGCCCTAATGGTGAATGATCTTCCGGTTTGGAGTTGGAGGTGTCATGCTTTAGGAGGTTATCAGTTTTGAAATAATCATAATCAGTCCTCGATAATTCTGTCGACATTTAGAGCATGAAGCCAAACTCAAAGAACCCCATTAAATCTGATAGCTCGCCTCTAGTTTGCTCAATGCCTTTAGCAGTGAATCGCCACTGGGCATTAATTATCTCAGCACGGCTTTTTTCTTCTGGCAAATCTTCGACAATTCGTATGCTGACCAATGCTTCTGTTATCGGCTCGTCAGGTTCTTCGCCATCATCTTGATCCGATTGGTAATCCACAGACGCATAGGTGTTTTCACCTACTTTTTTACCTGACAAAAAAATGTGCTGTGGTAAATCACTAAAACTTCTAATCACTCCAATCGGCTTAACCCCATTAGCCTCATCCTCCTCATCAATAGATTGAAAACGCTCTACCAGGGTCGTTAAAGTTTCGTAATCCATATTCATAAGTCACCTCAAAATTATACTTATTAATCTTAAGAAAGCTTTGTTCCGTGTAAACAGTATAAGAACAGAAAGCAAATAGCTGCAATAGCTAACGGTGGACAATGGAAGAGGGGCGGGAGAGTTTTCTGTATTAGTGATGTTTTAAGTTAATAACGCTAGGCGTTACTATTTAGTCATGATCATTTCATTTAAGTGTAAGGAAACTGAAAAGCTAGCAAACGAACACAGTCTCAGGCACTTCATGAATTTTAAGCGGGTTGCCTTGAGGAAAACCCGGCAGCTCCAAGCCAGCTGGGTTGTCTTAAAGTACCGCCCGGAAATATGTTGGAGCCATTATACGATGACCGCCAAGGTCAGCACAGTATTCTAATCAACAGGCAGTTCCATATTTGCTTCCGCTGAACCAAAGCTGGTGCGGTAGATGTTGAAATTGTTGACTACCATTAGGAGGTAACTTATGCGCAATATTGATGCTGTAACAGCAGGTGAGTTACTGAAGGAAGAATTTCTTGAGCCGATGGGTATTTCCCAATACATACCGCTTGGCTAAAGAGATTGGAGTGCCTGCTCAGAGGATCGGCCAGATTGTTACAGGGAAGCGTTCGATAACCGCAGATACCGATCTACGATTCTGTTGTTTCTTTGGTTTATCAAAGGCTATTGGTTATAGTCAATCTCTTTTTTTCCTTTGATGCCTAACCTTCTTGTTATTCGCTTTCCACCACGTGCAGTTAAATTAAATCCTACCGGGATCTGAGTTGACGCACCAGAGTTGTATTTTTTAGCCGCTTCTCTTAGCTCTAATGTAGCACCTAGCCGTTCTAGTACCTCATAAACCAATTGGTTTCCTGATAGCAAACTTTTCATTGCTTTAACATAAACACCATACCCAAGCCGATATAATCTCCCTTCACTACATAACGCTGATAGGCAGCGAGTAATATGACTGGCACTAGCACTTATAATGTTATCAAAATCAGAACGCAGAAAAACGCTGCTGTCATTTTGGTCGATAAAGTTTTTCATTTGTGTTTTGGTCTTAGAGGTTCTAGCCATAAAACTCACCATATTATCAGTGTACTATTTCTAGCATGCTTGGCATGGGATTAACACATTCACAAAATATAAAAGTGTCTAGTAGTTTAGGGGAAGTTCAGGGGGGATTTGAATTAGTTTTAGGTTTCGGCATGAGTGGTCAATTCCAGCTTTGGTATTGAATTGATTATAGGCCTACAATCCAAATGCGTGAACCGCACCGTAGGAAGGTTTTGTTTCTTTTTTTAGCGTTTCTTCAGTGTCTTTTTTTGGAAATAAAACCATGCTTATAAATGGTATAGATGAGTATTAGCCACCAAAAACTTGGTGGAAATGTGCATGCTTTCGCAGGTGTTAAAAACTAGCTTACTATATTCATAGCCGCTCAATTTAAGCAGTAAATCGTCAGATCTAGTTACTCTGAAGCCTTAGATCTGCTAAGAAATTTAGCTTTTATAGCTATGCTTTCGCAGGTATGAGTAACTAGCTTACTATATTAATAGCTACTTAATTTAAGCGGCAAAGCACCAAACTTGGTAGTTGTAGACGACGAATCTGAAGACCACCAAGTTCGGCTTAACTTAAAGACATAAGCGTTACACCTGAATCTTTTTATGGATTTTAGTTAGCGCTAAAATCTAACTCTAGGATAACCTCTAATCAATTTTTTGTAAATATTGATTAGAGGTGACAGGTGTATAGCTAGGTCCAGATTTTGGGTTTACTATGAAAAAATACTTAAAAGACGATATCGATAACGCAGTACGCATTATGCGTATGGGAGAGGTTGTTAAAAAAACAGGTTACAGCCGTTCCAGCATTTATGCACTGATGGCAGAGGGTGATTTTCCAAAAAACGTAAAACTGGGCCTACGCGCTGTAGGCTGGAGTTCACATGAGGTGCAGGCCTGGGTTAACGAAAAACTAGCAGGGGGCGCATAAAATGGACAAAAAATCCAGCCACCCCCCTAGCAGCCAGCACAATTTGCATCGTAATTATTGCGGCACTAACCCAGCTGATGTCGGGCTTGCTATGACCAAGCGTTTAGCAGTGATTACAGCAAACATTCCTGACAGTATGCAGCTCTATGATCAGTGGGTATTGTGGAAGCAAGAACATAGAGACAACAAACCAACAAAAATACCCTATAGCCCAAAAACTAAATGCCGAGCTTCATCCGTCAACCCTGAAACTTGGTCGAGTTTTAACGATGCTTTTGCAGAGTATGAGAAAGGCGAATTTGATGGTATCGGCTTTGTTTTTACCAAGAATGACCCTTTTACTTTTGTCGATTTTGACCGGTGCCTAAATGAAGAGTGGGCCCTTAACATAATAAAGGAGCTAGATAGTTTTACCGAGCTTAGCCCTAGTGGTAATGGTTATCATGTAATTGTGGAGGCAAAAAAGCCCGTGGGGATGAGCTGCAAGTCAAAAAAAGTCCATAACAGCAAGTTAGAGGTTTACGACAGAGGGCGCTATGCAACTTTTACAGGTCATAGGCTAGAGCAGTACCCCAACGAAGTGCAAAAGCGCCAAGCGCAACTAGAAGCGACTTGTGCGCCTTTACTCCCACCTAAAGCCACTGCTAGTAAGTTTGATAATGAGCTACTGGATACCATGTTCAGGGTATGCAAAGACAGTCAAAACCTGTTTAACGGTATCGGTTCAGATGATGCGAGCACCAACGACCTAGCCTTATGTAATCACCTAGCTTTTATTACAGGTAAAGATGCTGGTGCAATGGATAGATTATTCAGGCAATCGGCTTTAATGCGCGCTAAGTGGGATGAAAAGCGAGGGGCTGATACCTACGGGAATATGACGCTAAACAAATCCACAGAAAGCACATATAACACCTACACGGGTGCGGTTGGTGCTGCTGCCGCACCCTTTTTAAATGGTGAAGCTGAAAATAATTCTTATGTGGAGGCCGACACTAGTGCCAGCGCACAGCAGATTATCAACCAAATTAAAGCGACGCAATTAAATACCGTTAGCCAGCTCATAAAAGCCAATCAGGGTGAGGCTGTTATTAGTGACTTTAATAATTCCATTCAAAAAGTAATTGAGCGCATTAGTAAAAGTCATAACTTGGGTGAAGAAAAAGAGCGCTTTTTAAGTTTTGCCAATCTGATGAACTTGCCTCCACAAGATTGGCTTATAAGGGATTTATTGCCAGCCAATGGGATTGGCTTGCTAATCGGTGCTAGCGGCGGCGGTAAAACGTTCTTAACTCTTTATTTGCTGGCAATGATTAGCCAGGGACGTGACTTTTTAGGAATGAGCAGTAGAAAGACTCCAGTTATTTATTTGGGCCTAGAAGGTGGTTCAGGTATCAAAAACAGAATGCTCGCTATCCAAAAGTACTACAACCTTACCCCAGACAGCAATTTTAGCTTTATTTTAGAGAGTGGCTTCAACCTTGCTAATGAGTCTAGCTGTATTGAGTTTGCTCAAGATGCAGTTAAGAAAATTAGTAAAGGTTGCGTTATATGTATCGACACGCTTAACCAAGCGTCAGCAGGGACAGATGAAAACAGCGGTAAAGATATGGGTTTAATTATCCAAGGATTACAGACAATTCAAGCGATCACGGGTGGGTTAGTTTTAGCAGTGCATCATTTAGGAAAAGATCGCTCTAAGGGAGCTAGAGGTCATAGCAGTTTATATGCTGCTTGTGACGTTGTGCTTGCTGCTACCAAATCATCAACAGGGGAAGAGGGCTGGTTAAGCACTTCAGCTCAAAATGGTGGCAAATCAAAAGACGCCTTGCCAGTCAGCAAGCCTTACAAGCTTTCACAGGTCGAACTTGACACAAAGACACCTGAGGGACACATCGTGGCTAGCGCTGTTGCAATCCTAGGTGTTGGAGGCGCTAAAGGTAAGGGGCTTACAGGGCGAGCTAAAGAAGCTGAGAATGCTTATATAAAATGCTTGAACAATGGAAAGGGCGAATTTACAAGCGGTAAGTTTTTAGGAATAAGCCAAACAGACTGGAAAAGCGAATTTGTAAAAAGAGTCATTGTTAGCCCGAAAGACACCTCAGACAGAGGAATGGCGGTTGCCAAAAGCAGTGCTTTTACTAATGCCATAAAAGGCTTAAAGGGTAAAAAACTACTTACCCAAGATGAAGATAACTTAATGATTTTGCACACGAATGACGTTAGCAGAATAGCAAACGAAGTGACTCAAAAAGCAGCGTAAAAACAGGCTAAAAAAGTGTTTGTATTATTTTGGAAATAATACAGAAATCACACTAAAAGTAAGCGGCTTTATTATCTGTATTATTATTGGATTAATACAGCTGCAAGCCAGCCAGGGCAAAGCTTCCACAGTTTTAGAATTGCTTTGTATTATTTGTATTATCAGAAGAATAATACAGAAGAGCCTACGCGTTTTGGTCATGTATTATCTGTATTACCCCCTCTCCTCTATAGGGGGAATACATAATACAACCAAGGCAAGCGGTTTGTTTGAATTTGTTATTTTGTGTGGGAGTAAAGACACCCCAGTCAACTTGGTAGATGGATCGACACTCAAGTGGATGCTTGTCGTTTTGGTAAGGGTGAGCATTACCCCAATGGTCGCAGATTGTGAAGTGCTGCTGTTGCAATTGGCACCCTGATCGCATTACTACCGCTTCAGAGCCCCTCGTGGTTAAAAAGGGTGTTGTGTTCTCGACAATTAGCTCAGTTTAGAAGGTAAGCAGTAAAAACTTGCCTATATAGGTCTTGAGGCAATTAGCTTCAAAAACCAAGGAAAGAACGACAAGGAGAGCAAAATCTTTCATGGCATAAATCCTTTTATTAATTTGTAACATGGGTCAAAGTTACACTAACAGTTCTGTCTGATCAACTTTTGTGTGCAACGATCCACAGCGTGCCCCGTAAATTTCTGGTTAATAATGCGACTCTTTACCCCGCATTATTCATGAGACTGTGAATCAGCCTCTCCGAACCGCTGTTTGACCCTGCTACCAGCGACCCTATGTTTTGATACTCATTTTTTACTGAGCTTACTGGCCTTTTTAACTGATTTTTTGTCACTTTCCAGCTTTCCTGAGCCTGATTTTCGACT
>NZ_DATESC010000025.1:0-4231 GCF_035271045.1 Marinospirillum sp.
TGGCTTCAAATAACTGGTCTTCTAATGATTCAGGTAGTTGTATCATCCAGCCAATAAAGTTAAATAGTTCAACCACTTGTTCTCGTGTGTAACCGCGTTTATACAGCGAACGGGTTAAGCCTAATCTAAATTCATAAAGCCCTTGGTTATTGCCTTTTAAGCGTTTAGCTTTAATTTGTGCCATCACTAACAAAGCAAACACATTGTTGTTGGCTTCAAGGCTAGCCCAAGCGTCTTCACTTTCAAAGTCGGTTAACTTAACCATTGGATAGCTGAAGGTAGTTTCAGTTCCCGAACGGCTAAAGTGAAAGCTGCTAGGTCGGTAGTTTTGGTTAGTATCGGCTAGAACGGCTAAACTAACAACGTCCACTTGGTAACGGTCAATTAAGCGTGACCAGTAGGTAAACATCCGCTTTGCAAATACGTTTTTGGCTTCGGGTAGGCTTTGTATTTCAACATGAATTAATAGCCATTCTTCACTGCCATCTTGGTAATAAACTTTAACCAGCTTATCGGTATAACGGCGGCCTGTTTTGGCATCTACGGTTATTTTTTCTAACTCACCATCTAAAAACTCATGGCCTTTTGTCCAATCCACTTCTGCGTGAATGGCTGGGAATAGTAGCTCTAAAAACTCTTTAAAGTATTTTTCTAATGCAGCTTTCCAAGCACCATCGTAGTCTTGGCGAATGGGGTCTTGGTGTTCGGGTGTATTAGCTTGGGCTTTTGGATGGCTCATAAAAACGCTTCTTTAAGGGTGATGAATACTGAACTTTTGACTTACTCCCACCATCAAGCCTTTAGGCTTTGATGGGGGAATCTTTGCGACCCATGACAGCTTATAGCTACCACCTTTCGCTAGACCACTCACGCTGATGAGTTTTGGCCTAGAGGAACTCTTTATACACTAGCAAGCCCTGCTAGATCAGCTAACGCCTGTTGGCGTATATTGATACTGGCATTGAGATCACGGTCATGGTGGACTTGGCAGTTAGGACACGTCCAATCACGTTCCGACAAAGGCAACTTGTCGAGCTTGTGCTGACAATGCGAGCAAATTTTACTGCTGGCAAAGAACCGGTTTACTTTAAGAATGTTTTTGCCATACCAGTTCGCTTTGTAGGTCAGCAGAGTAACAAACTGACCCCAGCCGACATCGCTAATGGACTTGGCAAGTTTACGGTTCTTTACCATGTTCTTTACAGCCAAATCTTCCAATGCATAGCTGGTTGCTTGGTTTTCACGAATCAGGCTATGGGTGATTTTATGCTGTAAATCAAGGCGGCTGTTGCGTACTTTTTCGTGAATACGGGCAACAACGCGCTTTTGTTTTTGGTAGCCTTTACTGGCCACTTGCTTACGTGCAAAGATTTTTTGCTGTATGGCAAGCCGTTTACTGGCCTTGGCTAAATGCCTTGGGTTATCAACCTTGCTACCATCCGAAAAGTTCAGCAGGTGATTGATACCCAAATCAATACCCAGGGTTAAGCTAGGCTCAATGGTGGTCGGTGTTGGCAAGGTTTCTTTATTATCTACCAGCAGACTAGCGTAATACTTACCTGTGGCTGTTTTGCTGACCGTCACGGTTTTAATTTTGCCAACAAACTCACGGCTAAAGACTGCTTTGATGCCCTTCAGCTTGGGTAAATTGATAATGCCTTGCTCAAAGTTAACCGTGCAATGCTGAGGGCATTGGTAGCTTCGCTGGGGTATCTTTTTGGATTTAAAGCGTGGGAAATTAGCACGGGTTTTAAAGAAGTTAGTAAAAGCCGTGTGGACGTTAAGCAAGGCACTTAATAGCGACTGACTATTCACCTCTTTTAGCCACTCGTAGTCGGCTGTTTTTTTCATGGCCACTAGCTGGCTTTGAATAGCACCACGAGATAATGATTTGCCATTTGCTTGGTAATAATCATTCTGTAAGCCTAGCGCCCAATTATAAACAAAGCGTGTGCAGCCAAAGTGTTTTTCAATCAACACTCGCTGTTCACGGTTTGGATAAAGGCGGTATTTATAGGCTTTTAGCATGACTCTACAACTTGTACGGTAAACGAAATATAGGTATTATTTTAGTATCCATCTAACTTAGCGTCAACTATGAATAAACCAATAAAATCACACCATCACTGCGTTTACAAGCTTACCTACCATTTAGTGTTAGTTACAAAATACCGCAAAAAATGCTTTACCAGCGCGATGCTCGATCAGCTAAAAATCATTATTACTGAGCTTTGCATAAAGTGGGATATTGAGCTAATCGAGTTCAACGGCGAAGCAGATCATGTGCATTTATTGATTGATATGCACCCCAACATTATGCCAAGCAAGTTCATCAATAATCTAAAAACCGTCTCAAGCCGACTTATAAGAAAGGCATTTGGAGACCACTTAGCGCAGTACTATTGGAAACCTGTGCTTTGGACACGCGCTTACTGCCTACTGACAACGGGCGGTGCAACGATTGATACGATTAGGCGCTACATCGAAAAGCAAGAACGCCCTAACTAGGGCGCTGTGCTTACATCGCCACCTAAATCAAAGATTCTAGGTGGAGAATTACGCACAATTAGTTAAAATGCCCGTATTTTCTTGATTGGAACCAAAACAAAAATAACGTTTTTCAGCTTGGCTATGCAAGGTATCTTCTGCAATAACACGTTGCTCATCTTTGAATGCATGTTGGGCATCATAAAATGACACCCCATGTTTTTCTTAATTTTTGAGGTGGCGTTATTATTTATAGCCCAGCAATATGGTTTAAAGTTTCTGGATGGTGTCTAACCAGCTTTAACAGGGTAACGGCTTGCCTATTGGGTACGCTTCGTCCTTGCTCCCAGTTTTCTAGGGTTCGTGCTGAAGTGTGGAGCAGGCGTGCAAAAACACCCCGTGACATATTAAACTGTTCTCGAATAAGAATAATTTCGTGAGGTGAAATAGCCAATACTTGCTCTGCTTGCTGGGGAGAATGCGTTTTAAGTGTAAGCTTACCTTCTGAATGTTGTTTTGCTTCAACGAGTGCGGCGCTTAGTTCTGCAAAAAGATCACGACTGTTCATATCGCCATGCCTCCATAAATGCTTGTAGCTGTTTTTTCTGTGTGCTTCCGTTAATTCGGCTCTGACCCCATTTCTTTTTTTGACCCCATTTCTTTTTTAAAGAATTTTCCTAAACCTCTAGCGCATATTCTTGTACTAATGCACTTAAAGGTATGTGTAATCCGCTATGTAGCTTTCTAACCATTGACATAGATAACCCACGCTTGCGGTTCAAGACTTCTGTAACACGACTGCGCTGTCCTAAAAATGGAACTAGGTCTTTATTTTCTAATCCTTGCTGCTCCATTCTAAATTTAATCGCTTCAATTGGGTCGGGGGCTTCAATCGCGCAGTGTTTTGCTTCAAACGCTTCAACTAGCGTTGCCAATACCTCTAATTCATCGCCTTCAGGCGTGTGTGGTTCTGCCTCCCAAAGCTGTTCAATTCTAGCAAGTGCAGCTTGGTGATCGGCAGGGGTTTTAATGGGTTTGATTTGCATACTGTTACCTCAAATGGTTGCTGCATCAACTTTGTCATAGTCAGCATGTGTACCAACAAAACGAATATAAACCATAGAAAACTTATAGTTTATTGCAGTTATTAACCTGTATTTATTGCCATGAATATTGAAAACTACTCGATTATTTCCTACAAAACTAGCATTTCTGTATAAGGATTTTATGTCTTGCGGAGTTTTCCAATCAGCATTCTTACACTCGTCATGCCAAGCTTTTAACGGCTGCTCAGAGTCTGAGTAATTAGGCTGCTGCCAAAACTCTTTTAAAGTAATCTTAGATAAAACGCGCATTAGGTGCCTTTATAGATGTTAGAAGTTCAGCTTTCCCATTATGGGAAATTCAGTAGCAAGAGTCAATTAAGAAATGGAGTCAGTTCAAAAGGCAGGGCTTGTGGGGGGTCAGACGCAATTTGGTTTTTTAAATCGACTCTGACCCCTTTTCTCACAATTATTCAAGCCAAGAAGCGTAAGCAACTTGGCTGGGGAGTAATTTGTTTTTTTGTTTTAAAACAGCTTTAGTGTTGATGCTCAAGGCGCAACTGGGCAACGTCTTCAACCGCTAGCTTAAAGGTTTCGGCTATTTGCTCATCCGTTAAAGTAAGCGCATCAATGGCTAGCAACTGACGTACTGTTTCACGCTGTTTTTGTTCAAAGTTTTTTTCAGCTTCAAGCCGCCCTTG
>NZ_DATESC010000026.1:0-29360 GCF_035271045.1 Marinospirillum sp.
CCAATAAATCGGGGCGGACTGTAGCGCCTGTGCCAGCCAAAGTACCAGTACCAAGGCCAAACATATTTAGCATTTCTACATCCATTGGCGCAGCAGCAAAAAATTGGCCGCTCCAAGTTTGCCCAATCGTAACGTTATCTAGGCCTAGATAAGCGTGGCGTAATCTAGGCGCATAAGAAGCATCAGCACCTTTATCCAGATCATCCCAAAAGTCGATTTCCACAAAAGCTTTTACTTTATGCGCTTCAATAAGCGTATCGGCAGAAAAGTTTAGGCGTGACTGACGTAAACTTGATTCAAAAGTTCGAGCGCCAGCATCTGGCTTATTAACAATGCCTTCCGCCTTAATATAACCACCAAAAGTAAACTTTGTTTCGCTTAATTCTGTTACTGCCGCCGCAACTGCCTGAGTGGACACACCTACACTAGCAACGAATAAAGTAACGGCAGTTTTTGTTTTGAAAACCCTGTGTGTTTTAGCAATCATGGATACCTTTCCAATCTTTTGATGAAATGAGCCAGTACAATAGATGCTTTTACTAATAAAAGCATCTAACTGGGCCAACACTAGCCAGCTAATTTTTTTTGAAACATCATTAAATTTAATGACTGCAAGTTTGCGCCTAACCGTTGGATGCGTAAAATAGGCGTTTATTTAATTAAAGGCTGCTAAAACATGAAACCTAGGCTTGCCATCAATGGATATGGACGAATTGGGCAGTGCATTCTTCGCGCTTGGGCAGAACGTGAAGATTGCCGTGGCTTAGACTTAGTTGCTTTGAATGAGTTGTCCGACCTAGCTACGCTGGCATATTTAACCCGTTACGACACCATTCATGGGCGTTTTCCAGGTAAAGTAGAAACCCTTAATAATCAGTTGTTGATTAATAATCACCCCATTACCGTGTTGTGCAGTCCAACGCCCGACGGCTTGCCTTGGGCTGATTTAAACATTGATTTATTACTAGAATGCACAGGCAGTTTTAAAGACAGAGCCACGGCTGAATTACACCTAGAAGCCGGCGCCAAACGCCTGCTTTTTTCCCACCCTGCTGAAGCCGATGTGGATGCCACCATCGTCAGGGGCGTGAATCTTGACCAGCTAACCCATGAAATGCGTATAGTTTCAGCCGCTTCTTGCACTACCAACTGCGTTATTCCCCTGCTTAAATTACTCGATGATACTTTTGGCATTGAGCACGGTACCACCACGACCATTCACTCAGTTATGAACGACCAACCAGTAAGCGATGCTTACAATAAAAACGATTTGCGCTTAACTCGCTCCGCTATGGCTTCTATTATTCCTGTTGAAACTGGGCTAGCTAAAGGCATTAACCGCCTACTCCCGCATTTAGAAGGACGCATTGCTTGTACACATTTGCGTGTGCCTACTTTGAATGTTTCTGCTATGGATTTAACCCTTTGCTTGCAGCGCGATACCAGCGTTGCTGAAATTAACCAATTATTATTACAAGCCAGCCAAGGTGCATTACAAGGTATTATGGGCTATACCAAAGAACCTAATGCCTCTGTAGATTTTAACCACGACCCACGCTCTAGCATTGTCGATGCCACCCAAACCCACGTTGCTGGCAAACGCTTGGTTAAACTGCTCTGCTGGTTTGATAACGAATGGGGCTTTGCCAACCGAATGTTAGACATTGCGCTTTACTGGCTAGCGCTGGAAAAAAACACTTAAAAATAAATGCTTAAAAATAAACCAATAACCGCTATTAATATGAGGATTCACCATGCAAGTCATTAAAATGACCGACCTAGACCTAGCCGGTAAGCGCGTGCTTATTCGTGAAGACTTAAATGTACCCATTAAAGATGGCAAAGTTACTTCGGATGCCCGCATTCGTGCCAGCTTGCCAACGATTCAACTGGCGATTAAAGCCGGTGCTAAAATTATGCTGATGTCGCACCTAGGTCGTCCAGAAGAAGGTGTTTATGATGAAGCCAGTTCTTTAGCGCCCGTTGCAGAACATTTAAGTGGTTTGTTAGGTCAGCCCGTTAAGTTGGTTAAAGATTATTTGCAAAGCGTTGAAGTCGCTGCAGGGGAAGTGGTTCTGTTAGAAAACGTGCGCTTTAATCAAGGCGAGAAAAAAGACCAAGACGATTTAGCCAAAGCTTATGCCGCTCTTTGCGATGTGTTTGTGATGGATGCTTTTGGTACTGCGCACCGCGCTCAAGCTTCAACCCACGGCGTAGCGCGTTTTGCTCCGATTGCTTGTGCTGGCCCTTTATTAGCTGCTGAATTAGACGCATTAGAAAAAGCCCTCGCCCAGCCAGCTAAACCACTGGTGGCTATTGTTGGTGGTTCTAAAGTTTCGACTAAGCTTGAAGTGCTAACCAGCTTGTCTGAAAAATGCGATCAAATTATTGTAGGTGGCGGCATTGCCAATACTTTCTTAGCGGCGGCAGGTTTTCCTGTTGGCAAATCTTTATACGAAGCTGATTTGCTCGATAAAGCTAAGCAGTTAATGACTCAGGTAAATATTCCTTTACCTACCGATGTTGTGGTGGCTAAAGAGTTTTCTGACATGGCAGAAGCAACTATCAAGCAAGTTGCAGAGGTTGCCGAAGACGATATGATTTTAGATATCGGTCCAAACACTGCTGCAGCTTTGGCATTATTGCTAAAAGATGCCGGTACTATTCTGTGGAATGGCCCTGTGGGTGTTTTTGAAATTCAGCAATTCAGCAGTGGTACCCAAGTGCTTTCTAAAGCCATTGCCGATAGCGCTGCCTTCTCCATTGCTGGTGGTGGTGATACCCTAGCAGCCATCGACAAGTACGGTATTGCTGACCAAGTTTCTTATATTTCTACCGGCGGCGGTGCTTTCTTAGAATACGTGGAAGGTAAAGAACTACCTGCTGTAGCCGCTTTAAAAGCTGCAGCAAAAAAATAATACTTTATCTACACAAGCTCTCCATTAAACACACACTTATTTAAAATTTTAAAAGGTAAAAATACTATGGCTCTAATTACCCTACGCCAAATGCTAGATCATGCAGCTGAATACGGCTATGGCGTTCCTGCATTTAACGTAAACAACCTAGAACAAATGCGTGCCATTATGCAGGCTGCCGACCGTACCGATTCGCCTGTTATTGTGCAGGCATCAGCCGGTGCACGCAGCTATGCCGGTGCACCTTTTTTACGCCACCTAATTTTAGCGGCCATTGAAGAATTTCCGCATATTCCGGTATGTATGCACCAAGACCACGGCACCAGCCCTGCGGTGTGCCAGCGCTCCATTCAGCTAGGTTTTAGCTCGGTAATGATGGACGGTTCTTTAGGCGAAGACGGTAAAACACCGACTAGCTATGAATACAACGTCGATGTCACCCGTCGCACGGTTGAAATGGCACACGCTTGCGGTGTTTCTGTTGAAGGCGAATTGGGTTGTTTAGGTAGCTTAGAAACCGGACAAGCCGGTGAAGAAGATGGCATAGGCGCTGAAGGCACCTTAAGCATGGAACAAATGCTCACCGACCCTGAAGAAGCCGCTGACTTTGTTAAGAAAACTAAAGTTGATGCCCTAGCGATAGCGATTGGTACTAGCCACGGCGCTTACAAATTCACCAAGCCACCCACCGGCGACACGCTAGCGATTGACCGCATTAAGGCCATTCACGCACGCATTCCTAACACCCACTTGGTCATGCACGGCTCTTCTTCTGTTCCTCAAGAATGGCTGGCCATTATTAATGAATTTGGTGGCAAAATTCCTGAAACCTACGGTGTTCCTGTAGAAGAAATTGTGGAAGGCATTAAATACGGTGTGCGTAAGGTGAATATTGATACTGATCTACGCCTTGCTTCAACGGGTGCAATTCGCCGCTTCTTAGCAGAAAACCCCGCAGAGTTTGACCCACGTAAATACTTTAAAGCCTCACAAACGGCCATGACGGATATTTGTATTAATCGTTATGAAGCCTTTGGTACGGCAGGCCACGCTAGTAAAATGCGTGCACTTAGCCTAGATGATATGACCGCCCGTTATTTAACCGGCGAACTTGATCCAAAAATTAACTAGCCCGTTCAACAATAGATTTAAACCTCTGATTAACTAATGAATACTATTAGCTTAATCAGAGGCTTTTCAAATGGGCAATAAAATCATTCAACGGCATAGGATAGCCTAAAAAATACCCCTGCCCTAAATGGCAACCAGCTTTTTTAAGAAAATCTAACTGCAACGGTGTTTCTATTCCTTCAGCCACTACCTGCATTCCTAAGCCACACCCTAACCCGATAACTGCTTCAATAATGCAAGAATTACTGTCTTCTTTTACTAAATCTTTTACAAAAGTTTGGTCTATTTTTAGCGTATTGACCGGAAAATTACGCAAATAAGCCATTGAAGAATAGCCTGTACCAAAATCGTCAATCGCTAATTGCACCCCTAAGTCACGCAAGCTATGCATGGTTGTGATGGCTTCGTCCACCTTATCCATCACCATACTTTCAGTAATTTCTAGTTCAACTTGGCTAGGGTAAATGCCACTAAAAGCAATGGCTTCGGCAACCATTTCTTTTAAACCAGGCCGCTGAAACTGGCGCATCGAAAGGTTAACGGCAATGTGCAAAGGGTAGCCTAAAACTTTGCTGGCTTGCATGGTATCAGCCAAAGCATTAAATAAAATCCAGCGCCCCAAAGGGTTAATCATGCCAGTATCTTCAGCCAAAGGAATAAACTCTTCGGGTGAAATCATGCCTTCATCTGTGGGCCAACGCAGTAGCGCTTCCATACCTGTTATTTTACCTGTAGCTAAATCTTGTTTAGGCTGATAATAAAGGACAAAGCTTTCTTGCTGTAACGCTTTACGCATTTTTGCTTCTAAACGCACACGGCGAGCACTGCTAAGGTTTAAGTCTTCTGAGAAAAAGCGATAACCACCTTTACCCTCCTCTTTTACTTGCTTTAAAGCCGATTCAGCACACTGCAGTAAACCATCTTCATCTTGAGCATTATCAGGATAAATCGCCAAACCAAGGCTGGCGGATACATAAATTTCTTCACCTTGTACAATAAAAGGTGCTTCAAGGCAGCTAATTAAACGTTCTGCAACAATGCTGGCATCATCGGGTTTGCGTAATTCACTTAAAATAAACGAAAAATCATTACCGCCCATGCGTGACAATAAATCAGCATCCCTTTCTTGGCGGTGCTCTTGGCGTGCTAACAGGTCGGTACGCCTTATACCGCCACACAAACGCGTGGCTACATCAATCAATAGCTGATCGCCTGCTGCAAAACCAAAGGTGTCATTAATTAATTTAAAGCGATCAATATTTAATAAAACAAGGCCAGTACGCGAGTTATGACGTGAAGAGATATTAAATTCATGGCCTAAACGGTTACGAAATAAAATACGATTTGGTAAATCAGTCAGTGGATCATAGTGGGTTAAGCGCTCTAATTCTGCTTCACTGCGATGCAAAGCCGACATTTCACTGAACATAGCAAAATAATAATTAACGTCGTTTTTATCGTCGGTGACTGTTTGAATGCTCAAGTGTTTAAGGTAAGAGTGGCCATTAGATTGGTTATCCCAAATGTCACCGTCCCAACGACCGACTTTATCCAGTTCAGCGCGTATTCTTTTATAAAAAGCCGCATCATGCTTACCCGATTGATTAATGCGCGGCGTATTGCCTAATGCATTTTTCTTACTAATCCCCGTTAAATATTCATAAGCAGGATTAACATAAATAATGCGTTGCTGATTATCCGTTACCACGATAGCGTGAGGAGTCGCCTCAACAATAGTCATTAACAAACAAGAAGGTAAGTGTTGCAAAATCGTCTCCAGATTCCGTTCAAGATTTAGTTAGGTTTTTTTAGCTCTAAACTACCTGAAAAAAAGCATCCAGTCATCAGCACCCAAACGCTACATAAAATCTTGACGCAAACGTGTAATGCGTTGATCTTTTGCTTGCCACAATTGATTAATCCAAGCTTGAAAATTAGCTCTAAAAACAGGATCTTGTTGATAATCGCCTTTCATCATAGCTTTTGGTATTGGTTGCTTTTGAATATCAATAATAACGCGTTTTACTTTACCACTCAGTAAATTCCAAAAAGTCGGTGGCTGCTCGTCAAAATATACCAAGGTAATATCTAAGTAATGCACTAGCTGGTTGTTCATTGCATTTAAAGTAAAAGCCACGCCACCTGATTTAGGTTTCAATAAATACTGGTAAGGTGACTGCTGCTGTTGATGTTTTGCCGATGTAAAACGCGTGCCTTCTAAATAATTGACCAAAGAAACAGGACGGCCATTTAAACGGTCGCAAGCTTTACGGGTAATATCTAAATCTTGACCGCGCAGTTGCGGATTTTTTTCTAGCTGCGTTTTACTGTGGCGGCGCATAAAAGGGTATTCCAACGCCCACCAAGCCAGTCCCAACAAAGGCACCCAAATTAATTCACGCTTTAAGAAAAAAGTAAAAAATGGCGCTTTGCCATGAATAGCCACCATCAATGCTGGAATATCGACCCAAGTTTGATGATTAGAAATCACCAACAAAGATTCTTGGCGATTTAAAACTTGCTGACCGCGAATATCCCAGTATGTAGGCGTTAAATAGCGAAAAATTAGAATATTAAGACTAATCCAAGTCGCTGCAATAGAGCGCACTGCTTCAAAACAAAACACCTTAAACCCAGCAATAGGAATCAGTAATTTAAGCAAAGCAAAAACCATAAGTGGAATCATGCACACCAAAGTGTTAATTAAAACCAATGCACTGGTTAGTATTCCTGTTAATAAATGTCGCATTTATCTGTCTCAAAAATTATATTTCATTAGTCTAATGAATAATCTAACTAAGCAAAGGTTTAACCTAAGCCTAAATATGGTATTTTAACCCTTTGTTACAATCAACTCAGCTTTTCAGGGGTTTTCATGCAGTCGCTAAGACAACAGCTAAGCAGTTTAGTCTATTCTACGGAACAAGGTCAGCTATGCCCTAATTGTCAACAACCTACGGCTGCTTGCTGTTGTGATACTTTAGCCGATCAACAGCGCTTAAATACCCTAGACGGTATTATACGTATTCGCCGTGAAACAGCAGGGCGTAAAGGTAAAGGCGTTACCTCAATTCAAGGCGTTCCCTTAATAAAAGATGATTTAAAAAATCTAACAGCGGAATTAAAAAAACGCTGTGGAACGGGTGGTGCATTAAAAGATGGTACTATTGAAATTCAAGGCGATCAACGCGAAGTCATTAAAGCTTTATTAGAAGCTAAAGGATTTCGTGTTAAGTTAAGTGGCGGATAAATTTTATGGCAATAAAACTGTTTCCTCTAAGCAGCAAAACCTCCATTTTTTTAGTGGTCATACTTGCGTTAATGCTGCTATTAACGCAAGCGGTTGGGCAAAGCCTTGCTTCGCAATTACCTGCCCGTTTTTTTGAAGAATACGGCGCACCCATGCTGGTTATAGAACCACACAGTGGTGCAATACGCCAAGCCAACCAAGCAGCATCTGTATTTTATGGTTATAGCGTTAAGCAGCTAGAAAGCATGAATATTCAACAAATTAATGCGCTAGATATTGACGATGTGAAGCTAGAACGCGAGCTTGCCGAACAAGAAAATCGTAATTATTTTATTTTTCCGCACCGTACCGCAGCCGGTGAAATACGCACCGTTGAAGTTCACTCTTGGCCGTTAAAATCAGATAAAGGTGAAACTTTATTATTTTCAGTGGTACTAGATATTACTGGCAAAAAAATTGCAGAAGCCAGCGTCTTAGAATATAAAGACCGCTTAGAGAAGCTGGCAGAAACACGTTATCAACAACTAATGAATACCCAAGAGCGCATCAATCAAATTCGCTGGCTAACCATACTCGCCCAACTACTAGTTATCGCTTTATTAGTATGGAATATTCTTAACCGCCGCAAAGCCGAAAAAAAGCTCCGCGAAAAAACCACTATGCTGGAAGGCTTGCTTAACTCCATTCCAGACATGATTTTTTTTAAAGATAAACAAGGTAAATACCTAGGTAGCAATGCTGAATTTGCTAGCTTTGTTAACCAAGACAGCAATTTGCTTGTAGGGAAAACAGATTTTAATTTATTTACTGAATCACTGGCTAAACAATACCGCACAATAGATCAACAAGTCGTCGACAGTCGTGAAGTCATCCACACTGAAGAATGGACTCACTTTCCTGATGGGTCTAAGCGCTTATTAGATAAACTTAAAGCACCGTTATTAGACATCAACAATGAGTTTATTGGTGTGCTGGGCATTAGTCGTGATATTACTGAACGCTATCAGCACGAACAGCGTATTAAATTTTTAGCCTTTTATGACCCACTCACTAACTTACCTAATCGCTATTTATTTCAAGAAAAGCTAACTGAGATCACTCAACAGCTAACACCTGATGCTAGCATAATGGTAATAGCCATTATTGACTTAGACCATTTCAAAAATATGAATGATGCACTGGGGCATACTAAAGGTGATGAGCTGCTAGTGGCATTTTCTTTGCGTCTTAATAACTTACTAAAAGACAACGAAGTATTAGCCCGCTTTGGTGGCGATGAGTTTGTGCTGCTGTTGATTCAAGAAGACACGGATTTAACACAAGCAGAACAACTGCTCGAACAACGCTTACAAGGCTTTCAAGATGCCCTTTCTCAGCCTGTACGCTTGGGTGAAAGTGAGTTTTTATTAGGTAGCAGTTTAGGTGCTTCGTTTAATACGCAATTTAATAAAAGCTTCACCGATTTACTTAAAGAAGCAGACATTGCACTGTATGCCGCTAAAGAAGCCGGTCGCGGTACTTGGCGACGCTTTAAACCCAGTATGCAAAGACAGGTTGAAAACCGTTTTGAGCTTGAAGGGGAGCTACGTAAAGCGTTAGATAATCAGCAACTGCGCCTTTATTTACAACCTAAAACTAACCGTGATGGCATTATTTACGGCACAGAATCGTTAGTACGTTGGGAGCACCCTGAAAAAGGTTTAATTCCACCCGACCGTTTTATTTCACTGGCTGAAGATACCGGCATGATTCTGCCTTTAGGTGAATGGGTTTTAAAAGAAACGCTGTTGTTGATGAAGCATTACCCACAGCTAACTTTTGCCGTTAATATCAGTCCGCGTCAGTTTCGCAACCCAGGTTTTGTAAGCTTAGTACGGCATTTAATTGATGAAACAGAAGCCGACCCTAAACGCTTAACCCTAGAAGTTACTGAAGGTTTGTTAATTACGGACTTTAACCAATCATCTAAGCGAATGTTAGAGCTACAAAAACTAGGCATTAGTTTTTCAATTGATGATTTTGGTACGGGTTACTCTTCTTTGTCTTACCTGAAAAAACTACCGATTAATGAATTAAAAATTGATCGCTCATTTGTGGACGGCTTGCCCGATGACTCTAGCGATGCGTTGCTGGTGCAAACCATGATGGCCGTTGCTAAACATTTAGAACTATCCGTAGTTGCCGAAGGCGTTGAAACCCAAGAGCAACAAGCTTACCTTTATTCGGTCGGCTGTAACCTGCACCAAGGGTATTTTTATGGCAAACCAGAACCAGCAGCCCAGCTGCTGGCTCGACTACCTAAAGCTTAAAAACGATAACTCACACCTGCGGTGATGACATCCACATTCTGCTTACCCAACAAGGCAGGGGCGGTGTTTAACAAACGCCGCCAGTTGAGCTGTAGCTGCCACTCCGGTTTAAATTGATAACCTACTCCTAAACCTAATGCGAGAACCCATTCGTGACTGGATTGACGGGTGCTTTCTGAGGTTTCGCTCATCACCGTGCCAACATTATTTCGACTGACTCCAGACGCTTCACCTCGGCTGGCTTGATCTAGCCACGCTAGCCCCAGAGAGCCTCGCAATTGCCATTGCTCCGTTAAGGGTAGCTGACCGATGAGGCTCAGCATCAAAGCATCCTGTTCGACGCTTTCTTTAATGGTACGGTAACGCGTAATGCCTGCGGCGGTATCTGTGGTTTCTGAGTAGGCAGAGGCCTCTCCCAGATTCAGATAACTCACCTCAACCGCGAAATGGGGTGAGTATTCATAACCGACACCGATAATCAGGGCGGTATCTGTCTTATTCTCTGTGAAACGGGCGCTGCCACCAGCGGCTTCAATACTGTTATTAAAGGCCTCGAAGTGACTGATGTTTATATCTGAGCGGGACTGGCCTGCTTCAAGCTGCAAATAAGCGTTACCTGCCTGTGCATTCAGAGCGAAAAGCAAAGTGCTAGCGGTGAGTAATAAGCGGTGTATTTTCAACATAGTATTTCCAACCTGATTTTTCATAAGAGTTAACCCAGCAGCAGCCAGTCAAAGAAGGTATTCGCCTCAGTACCTTCAAAGGGGGCTAGTATTTCAGGTGTTAGCGCAGGATCACGGAATCCCAATGCGCCGGGATCGGTAATCACGCCATCAGCTACACCGTCATCATCAAACATACCGCCATCTTGGATCACAAAGTTCAGCTGCAGTTTATTACCCACTTGGCTCACACTACCGCCGTAGGCTTCGCTGGCTAAGTTAACCCAATCTCCGGTGCTATCCTGTTTCCAGTAGCCGTTAACAGAGGCTTCATCGCTGACCAACAAGTTGAAATTTTGAATATCACCAGGGTTGGATACATCGGCTTTAAAACTGATCAACCCTAGGGGCATCGTTAAATCATCTGGTTTATCCACAGGGGCATCCTGCTGTTTAACATCGCGAATACTGGCCGATGATGAGCCAGAAGTACTATTATCACCGGCAGTTACTTCTGTTGCCGCCAGAGTAATAAAGACCTTCGAAGCGTTTGGCTCAACGGATACCTTATTGGTATTACGGAAAGGGACTGAAGACACATCCGACTGTTCACTGTCAGCAATGCCATCACCGTTACCATCACCCAGCGTTTGTCCGTCGGTGGAAGGAACAAAATCTTCCACGCTTTCCGGTACACCATCACCATCATTATCAGGCAAGTTACCCCATTCATATTCTGGCTCTGGTGTTGGCTCTGGCTCTGGTATTAGTTCTGGCTCAGGTGTTGGCTCTGGCTCAGGTGTTGGCTCTGGTGTTGGCTCTGGTGTTGGCTCTGGTTCAGGTGTTTCATTCACATCCGTCACGGTGACTGTCAGGGTCTGAGTATCCGTACCACCGTTGCTGTCGTCGATCTGTACCTCCACCACATAGGTGTTATTACCCGCTGTATCACCCTGATCCTGCGGGTTTTCATAATTCGGGGCGGCTTTGAATGTCAGCGCCCCGCTATTGGCGTCGATACTGAACAGAGTGCTGTCTGCACCGCCGCTAATACTAAAAGCAAGGGTATCATTCTCGGCATCAGTGGCGGTCACGGTGGCGCTGTTTTCCGCCACATTCACTGCCGCTGTGTCACCGCCGTTGTTACTGGTAATGACGGGGACAGCATTGCGAGAAACAACCACACTGGTATCAATATCGGCCGAAGTCTCGCCATCACCATCGGTCAGTGCAAAGCGGATAGTGCGGGTATTCTCGGTAGCCGTGCTGCTATCGAGATTTTCGTAGGTGATATTGCCCAATAACGCCGAGAGTGCTGTGGCTGTGGCGTCAGCATTTAGATCTACTGTTAGATCTGTGCCATTGGTGCCACCGGCTAGAGTGCCGAATATGGTTCCACTATAAGTGACATTACTGCCGGAAACTCCAATCTGACCGGCGTCTGTGCCTTGGTTTCTGATCGAAAGCTTGTCCTCATCGTTTACGCCATTACTGGTGATTCTCACGGTTAAAGCGCCGGTATTAAAATCAGCGGAATCCGGGTCGACCACGCTGGCAGCTGTGCCCTGATCGATCACCAATGCATCGGAACCCATCACATAGGCTAGGCTATCACCGGATAGCTCGCTCAGGGTAGGTGCATCATTTTGTGGGGTCACACTGATCGCAAAACTCTGCCCCGTGACTGCGGAAACACTGTCCTCCCCGCCATCGGCTAGGCTAAAGCCCAAGGTATCACTGGTGGTTTCACCGCCATCGTGGGTGTATTTCAGGCGGCTGTTGTCAATATCGTCCTGAGTAAAGGTGCTGTTCAGCGCCAAGGCTTCACCATCATCTTGGGTGCTGTTGTTATTGGCATCCAGCCAGAAGGTGCCGTTTGTGGTGGCAGTGGTCACGGTATAGGTCAAACCGCTTGCGCTATCGTCTGGGTCGGTGGCATTTAACTGCGTATTAGCAAGGGTAACGGTAGCGGCTTCATTCAGAGTGATCCCAGTATTGGTAGCAACAGTAGGCCCATCATTGACACCGGTTGCGGTGACGCTAATGGTGGAGGCCAGCCCAGTTTGGCTACTGGCATCTGTGGCGGTGACGCTGACAGTTCGATCCGCCCCGCCAACCTCATTCCCAGTCTGGGCAAAGGTCAGCTCTTTTAACAGTGCCAGATAATCGGCTTTGGTGGCCGAGCCGGAAAGACTGATTTCACTGTCAGAGGTATAGGTGATGGTAATGCCGTTAACTACATCCGCTGAGTTACGGCTACCCAATTTAATAACATCACCGGTTTGCGCCCCATCACTGATCTGAAGACTCATGCTGTTCAGGTTGGTATCATCATCGGTAATAGTGGCAGCGGCATCCACCAGCGTAATCGGGGTGTCAGCATCGTTTTCAGTATAGGTGGCGGTGGCAGAGATCACATCCAGCGTCCAGATATTGGCGCTGCCCGCATCGGCATCACCATCATGGACTGTAAAGCCAATCGAAGCATAGGCAGAACCCACCCCATCGGTTGCAGGGCGATATTTTAATAAACCTGCGCTGATATCAGCCACAGTTACCGTATCGTTCGTACTAAGGGCGCTTTCAGCACCGTTTACCGTACCGTCGTTATCGGTATCGACCCATAAAGTGCCGAGCGTGGGGGCTGTGCTGATGGTGATCTGTTCCAGTGCATCCCCGGTATCAATATCGCTAAAACCGGCATCCGCGACCTGAATCGTAAGCGGGCTGTTTTTCTGCGCGGTCAGGGTTTTATCCGTGCCTGTCGGGGCATCATTAACCGGATTGACCGTTAGATTCGCATTAATGGTGCTCGTTGAAAAGGCAGTAGCATCGCCATTACTGCTGGTACCGGCGGTGCTGATCGAGCCGTGCGTGGAAGCACTGCCGCTGTTGCCATCCCAAGCATATAGGGTCAGGCTGGCAGTTTCGCCGTTTTCACCATCGGGGTTATAACGCACATAAGTGCTATCGCTTAATAACAGAGAATTTGCACTGCCGACCGTGCCGAAATCAGTCCAGCTACTGTTGTCAGTAGAATACTGCCAAGTACCGTTGCCGGTTTGGGCGCTAATCGCCGCCCCCAGCGTATCACCATCTACATCGGCAGCGGTGACACCGGCTAATAGGGTCGAAATCTGCACACCAGTCGAGGCAGTATCTTCATCGGTGGCGGTAAAGGCGTAAGGGCCACCGGATAGGGTGGGGGCATCATTAACAGCATTAATCGTAATACTGGCCGTTTCTGATGCCGTGGAAAAGGCGGTGGTATTACCATTCGCGCTGACATCCGCTTTATTACCCGCCGCACCCAAGGTCTGATCCCAGCCGCGATAAGTCACCGTAGTGCTGCCGCTGTAATCCGCCGTGGGTACAAAACGCAGTTTATCGTCTGACGCTAATAGCAGGGCGCTGTTGTCCGCGACCGCACCCACATCCGACCAGTTGGTGCCATCGGTCGAGTACTGCCAGGTGCCGTTGGTGTTATCTACCGCCGTTACTGCTATGCCTTCCAATGCGCCAGTATCCACATCCGTTAGCGTCGTTCCCAACACCGCAGAGACCAAAGCCCCTTCATTAGTGGCAGGATCTTCATCAATGGCGGTTAAAGTCGGCGTGCCAGAATTGTCCAGCACAGGGGCGTCGTTAACGGCGGTAATATCCAGATTCACTACCGGATCGCTGGCCAAGTTACCGCCATTGGCGTGGCATTTGATGAGCCTGTTGTGAAGCTCAAAGCTGTTTTATCATCAATGCCCATAAAGGTCATGCCATCGGCGTCGAAGAAGGCGCGTTTGTCGATCTGGATGTAATGGCCGGTGTTATCAGCGAGGGTGGTAGCGGGGTTGATCGTGACGGTGCTGCCAGAGATGATAACCCTTGATGTATCGTTCGCCGTAATCGTCTCGATCAGTGTGTCGCTCGAGGTGGTTTTGCTGATAGCTATGCCCCAAAATATAGTATCCATCTGCACTGCCCCTGTGCTGGGTTAAAGCTTCTTCTAGGGGGCTAATCCAGCAAGCACCCTCCTGCCGTAACTGGGCTAACTGCGCCAGATAAAGGGTAGACAGAAAAGACGATTTGGCTTGATGTAGCTGTTGAAAAGCCGCTTCCGCCTTTGAATAGCTTCCGTTTTCAAAAAGCTGAATTGCTTGTTGTAACAAGGTGTTTAAATCCATTGACCCAGTCTCTGATGAGGCATAAGTATTCTGTGCCACCATTAATGTCAGTAAAAATAGCAGGGAGAAAGAAGTAAACACCTTCCATTTTATTAATCCAAAGGTGTTAGCGGTGAAAAACCTAGCACCAATGTTTTTTCACCAATGCCGTCAAAGTTAATCAGCAGGCGAGTCCGCTCACCTTCACCTTCCGCGTGTAAAATAACGCCCACGCCAAACTTTTTATGCTCGACTCGCTGCCCAATTTTCAAGTTAGCCGCAGCAGCACTTTCTTTTGCACCACTTAATGGATTACCCACTCCACCCACTCGTGCTGCTGCGGGTTTAGGACGATTACTAGCAAATTGCACGGGGCGACTAACCGAAGCTTTCAACCTAACTTCATGCAGCAGTTCAACCGGCAACTCAGCAATAAAGCGCGAGGGGCGACAAAATTTTTCTTGCCCAAAAATTCGGCGGCTTTCAGCATGAGTCATATACAAGGTTTGCATGGCGCGGGTAATACCCACATAGCACAAACGGCGCTCTTCTTCTAAACCGTCATCACCGGCGTCCATCGCCATTGAATGTGGAAACAAACCTTCTTCCATGCCCGATAAAAACACCAACGGAAACTCCAAACCCTTAGCGGTGTGCAGCGTCATCAGCTGCGCGGCATCTTCATTTTCTTCAGCCTGCTTATCACCCGCATCTAAACTGGCTTCGGTTAAAAAGACGGCTAATGCTTGACGACCTTCTAGGTTAACCACTTCGTTAGCATCATCTTCTAAGGTGAGAGTGGGTTCGTAGTGATGCACCGCACTTATTAACTCTTTTAAGTTTTCTACCCTTGCTAAGCCTTTTTCACCTTTTTCTTTGGCATGAAATACCATTAACTCGCTCAGTTCTAAAGCTAGCTCAACACTTTCACGCAGGGTTAACGGCAAAGATTCATTATCAATGCGCTCGATCAATTCAATGAATAATTGTACACACGTTGCCGCTCTGCCGGTTAATTGCTGCTTGCTAACCATTTCAACAGCGGCATCCCACAAACCTAAACCTTCATCACGCGCATAGGCACGTATTTTCTCAATACTGGTCGTGCCAATGCCACGCGTCGGGGTATTAATAATGCGCTCAAAAGCTGGATCGTCTTGGCGGTTAACCACCAATTTTAAATAAGCCAAAGCATTTTTAATTTCTAGGCGCTCATAAAAACGCTGACCGCCATACACACGGTAAGGCATACCTTGGCGTAAAAAAGCTTCTTCTAACGAACGTGATTGAGCGTTAGAACGGTACAGCACCGCGCAATCGGCACGTAAACCACCATTTCTAACGTGCTGGGCAATAATATCCACAATAAAACGTGCTTCATCTTGCTCATTAAAAGCCGCATAAATACGAATCGGATCACCCCTTGTACCATCTGTCCATAAGGCTTTACCTAAACGCTCGCTGTTGTTTTTAATCAGCGCATTCGCCGCCTCCAAAATGGTTGAAGTCGAACGGTAATTTTGTTCTAACTTGAGCAGCTTTGAACCAGCAAAATCTTTAGTGAAATTATGAATATTTTCAATTTTAGCGCCGCGCCAACCGTAAATAGATTGGTCATCATCACCCACTGCCATAATGCAACCATTTGTACCTCGCAGCAGTTTTAGCCAAGCGTATTGCAAGCTATTAGTGTCTTGAAATTCGTCGACTAGCAGGTTAGAAAAACGTTGCTGATAATGCTTTAACAAAGGTGGTGTATCGCGCATCACTTCTAAAGAGCGCAGCAGCAGCTCCGCAAAATCTACCAAACCTTGACGCTGGCAAAGTTCTTCATAACTAAAATACAAATCTTGCATTCGGCGTTCAAAATCACCCCGCGCTAAAACGTGGGCAGCACGACGGCCTTCTTCTTTATGACCATTAATAAACGCCTGCACTTGTTTGGGCGGCGTACTTTCAGTGTCAACATTTAATTCTTTCATGCGCCGCTTAATTAAGCTGAGCTGGTCGTCACTGTCTAAAATTTGAAAGTGCTGCGGTAACTTAGCTTCTTGCCAATGGGTACGCAAAAGGCGATGTGCCAAGCCATGAAAAGTGCCCACCCACATACTGCGTAGATTCATGTTGAGTTCAACTTCTAACCGCAAGCGCATTTCTTTTGACGCTTTGTTAGTAAATGTAACCGCTAAAATTTCGTGTGGTGATAAGCCTTCATGCCGAATCAGCCAAGCAATGCGCTGTACTAAAACACGCGTTTTACCACTACCAGCGCCTGCTAATACAAGTAAATCTTGCCTTGGTGCAGCAACCACCTCAGCTTGCGCTGAATTAAGGGCTTTTAGCAAAGGGTGAGAAGTAAGCAAAGTCATTTTAAACCCAGTCAATTTTTTGTTAAAAAAGCAACCCATTAGCTGCTTTAGCGCTATAGACTACTAAAAATATTAACATATCCTAGGTAGCTAACCCTTTGTAACTCTGATATAAATTACTATCGGCATAGGCTAAAAGCCACTAAAGATAAAACAAATAACAATAAAATTAAATACTTGGGCAATCAATGACTAAAGATACTAAGCCACAAGAAACAATAAAAAACCCTTTAATTCTCTGCTGCTATTCAGTTACTGCGTTGCTGGCTTTAATTGTATTGTGGTTCATATTTTTTTATGCAAATAATCCCATTAGCCCACTGCAAATTGCCTTAATTGCTCTTTTTAGCTTGCCACTTTTAGGGGGAAGTTTTTTACTTTATAAACAGCAAAAAAAACTTCAGCAAGAAGTGCTGCAACACAAAAAAACCCACAGTGAATTACTAGATCAACGCCAACAAATTAGCCAAGCCATAGAAGCCAGTAAACTAGGGCTTTGGGAATGGGATTTAGAAACAGACTCTATTTATCACTCACACTTTTCAGATATTTTTGGCTATGGCCACGATGAAATCCCACATTTTATGGGCAATTTACAACCATTGGTACACCCTGATGATTACCCACGTTTAAGGCAAAGTTTAATTGATGCTTTAAAAGGGCGTAACGCACATTTTCAGTGTCGCTTTAGGATTCGTCATAAATCAGGGCAATGGCGCTGGCTAGAAGATCATGGTGAAGTGGTTGAACGGCATCAAACCACAGGCATCGCTAAAAAAATGCTAGGTACACGCCGTGATATTACTGAAGAACAAGAAAAAGACGATTATTTACAATTAGCTTGGAAAGCTTTTGAATCGTCTAGTGAAGCTACTTATATTATTGACTCAAACAGCCAAGTTATTTTTGTTAATCAAGCATTTATAGACATAACTGGCTATGCAAAAAAAGATATTCTAAACCAGAATTTTTGGTCATTAAATAGTTTTAATGAAACCAAAGACTTCTATCAAACCGTATCACGCAATCTTAAAAAAGAAGGGCGCTGGGAAGGCGAACTGATTCAAAAACGTGCTAACGGTGAAAGCTACCCACAATGGCTTAGGGTTATTAGAATTCTTAATTCTTCACAAAACAAACCCTACACAATCGGTATTTTCTCTGACTTGACGCAAACACGCGAAGTGGAAGCAAGGCTTAATTATTTAGCCGAGTACGATGAGTTAACCGGTATGGCTAATCGTGGGCAATTTTATGACCGGATGCATCAAACCCTTGCCCAAGCTCGCCTTTATAAAGAAAAGCTGGGTTTAATTGTATTTGATATTGACCGTTTTAAAGCCTACAACAACTCTTTGGGGCATCATGCAGGCGACCAACTGTTAAAACAAGCAGCTGAGCGAATTGCTAAAGTATTGACCAGTGCCGTGATTATCTCGCGCACCGGCGGCAATGAATTTGCTGCGCTGATTCAAGGCGATGAAGCGCAAAGTGTACTATTAAGTGAAGCCTTGCAAGAACAAATGCACCTGCCTTTTAACATTGACCGCCAAGAGTTACGCCTAACGCTTAGCATGGGCATTAGCTGTTATCCCGATCATGCCAGCGAACTGCAAGTGTTGCTAAACCAAGCCGATCAAGCCCGATTAAGTTGTAAATCTTTGGGTGGTAATCGCATTCAGGTTTATAACGACACCATTCGCCAAAGCAGTTTAGAGCTATTACGCCTAGAGCAAGATTTACGCAAAGCCCTAGAAAATGGCGAAATAAAAGTGCATTTTCAACCCAAACTCGACCTTAAAACCAATAAAATTAATGCGGCTGAAGCTTTAGCACGTTGGCATCACCCCGACCAAGGCTTTATTTCACCTGCCCTATTCATACCCCTTGCAGAGCGCACGGGGCTGATTGAGAACCTTGGTCTGCAAGTATTAGAGCAATCCTGTAAACAAGCCGCTGCTTGGTATCATCAAGGACTTAATATACAAGTCGCTGTTAATATTGCTGCACAACAATTAGACAGTGGTTTATTACTACAGCAGGTTGATAACCTACTTAGCCAATATGAACTACCGGCACGAATGCTAGAATTAGAGTTAACCGAAAGTGCTTTAATGGAAGATGCTGAAGCAGCCATTATTGAAATGCAAAGCTTGCGTAATCGAGGCATTTCTTTAGCCATTGATGATTTTGGTACAGGTTATTCTTCGCTTAGCTATTTGCAACGCTTTCCACTGGATATTTTAAAAATTGACCGCAGCTTTTTAATGACCGACCAAGGCAATAAAAACCAAGGTACTTTAACCCGTGCCATTATTGCTTTAGGGCATGGTTTAGGCATGAAGGTGGTTGCAGAAGGCGTAGAAGAGCAACAGCAATTAGTAGAACTAAAACAATTAGGCTGCGACTATGCACAAGGTTTTGTTATTAGTCGACCCGTTCCAGCCGATGTTTTTGAACAACTGCTAGAACGTGAATTTTAGAATTAATGTACATTTAGCAAGCGTATTAACGCAAACGGTCGGGTAGGCGTAAACCCTGCAAGCTGCGCTTAACCACTTGCAGATGCTCTATAAGCTTAGGGCCGCGCATTTTAGCAACACCTACAGCTAGCACGTCAATCACCACCAAATGGGCAATGCGTGAACTCATGGGCGTGTAAATTTCAGTGTCTTCTGGCACATCCATAAACAGCGGCAAAGTCACCATATCGGCTAAAGGCGAACCCGAAGGGCACAAACCTATCACACTAGCACCCACTTCTTTAGCTAGCTGCACACTTTGCATTAAAGACTTAGTGCGCCCTGTTTGTGAAATAGCTACCACCACATCACCCGGTGTTAACGTAACTGCCGACATATTTTGCATATGAGGGTCAGAGTAAGCTGCCGTCGACATTTGTAACCGAAAAAACTTATGTTGAGCATCAACAGCCACTGCACCCGAAGCACCAAAACCATAAAACTCAACACGGTTAGCATTGGTTAATAGCCGAATGGCTTCTTGCAACTTAGGCGTTTCTAGTTTGTCTCGAACTTGCAGCAACACACCAATGGTGGAATCAAAAATGCTGCGCGAAAACTCAGCAACCGTGTCACCATCATTCATTGAAAATTGAGCAAAGCTGGTGTCGGTTGCCAAAACTTGCGCTAAACGCAGCTTAAAGTCTTGAAAACCATCACAGCCTAACGCACGGCAAAAACGTACCACCGTTGGCTCACTCACATGAGACTCAGTTGCCAAATCAACGATTCGCATATGAATGACTTCGTTAGGATTTTTTAGCACATAATTGCCAACCTTTTGCTCAGAGCGGCGAAAGGTATCCATTGTATTGCGTAGGTGTTCCAGAATATTAATCACGTTCAGTTTTTTCTTATAAAAAGGTACATTTATCTATTCTACCCATATCAGACCTTGAGAATGAACCCATTTTCAATTTTTGGTCAAACATTGGTGTTAATCTTGCGATAACAGCAAAAATACAATCCACTTTGTATCACTTTTATGAATAAGGAAGCGTCTTTTGAATCACTTGCTAACCCTAACATTTTTGCAACGCCACGGTATGCTTTTAACGTTACTTGGCTCAGCGTTAATTTTACTGGCTGCTGTTGCTTATGAAAAAATTACCGGATTATTGCCTTGTCCACTCTGCTGGCTGCAACGGGGCATTTTTGTGGGATTTTTTGTATTAAGCGCTTTAGCGCTGCTGCTAAACCGAATCACTCAAAAATCAGTCATCCAAAAATCAATCACACCCATGCGCTGGTTGTTAATCATTGCTTTTACGCTAGTGACAGCCACAGGCATTGGCATCGCGCTGCGTCATTTGTACATTAAGCTAAACCCTAGCAGCGCTGGCTGTGGTTTAGATGTCGAAACCTTGCTAGGATTTTTCCCGCTAACCGAAGCCTTAACTCAAATGCTGGTCGGTTCTTCTGACTGCGCTCAAACCGCTAATTTATTAGGCTTACCTTTACCAACGTGGAGCTTAACCGGCTACCTAGTATTAGGCAGCCTCGCCATTTATAGCCTGCTAAAAACGCGTCAATAAAAAACTACGCCGCTTACGGCACATTGCCCCACTAGATTCTCTTTTTCATCAAACTGTCATTTATCTACCTTAAACTTTATTCAAATGAATTATTCAAATGAATAAAAGAATGTTTTCAATAAAAGACAATGACATAAAGTGGAGAACTACATGACTCTGAAAACTAAAGTATTGGGTGCAGCGCTTGGCTTAACAGCTGCACTATTAACGACCAGCACCATTGCTGCGGTTGATCCAAAACTACCTGACTATACTCGCACCAGCGGTGTATCTGGCAACCTAACCAGCCAAGGCTCCGACACCTTGGCTAACTTAATGACCCTTTGGGCAGAAGAATTTAAAAAGAACTACCCTAATGTCAACATCCAAATTCAAGCGGCTGGCTCTTCTACCGCGCCACCGGCATTGGCAGAAGGCACATCAAATATTGGCCCTATGTCACGCATGATGAAAGACAGCGAAATAGAGGCGTTTGAATCGCGTTATGGCTACCGTCCAACGGCGATACCGGTTGCTATTGATGCTTTAGCAATTTTTGTACACAAGGATAACCCCATTAAAGGGCTAACTATTGCCCAAGTTGATGCAATTTTTTCTTCTACGCGTCGCTGTGGTGCAGAAAAAGATGTAACGCGCTGGGGTGATGTAGGCATGACCGGCGCTTGGGCTAATCGTCCTATTCAGCTTTATGGGCGTAACTCAGTGTCTGGTACTTACGGTTATTTTAAAGACAACGCCCTATGTAAAGGCGACTTTAAAAATAGCGTTAACGAACAACCCGGTTCAGCGTCAGTGGTTCAGTCAATTTCAACATCACTGAATGCCATTGGTTATTCAGGCATTGGCTATCGTACTTCGTCCATTCGTACCGTACCGCTAGCAGCGACAGCAAACGATGCTTACATTGATGCCACACCAGAACAAGCGGCTTCCGGTGAATTTCCTTTATCACGCTTTTTATACGTTTACGTGAACAAGCGCCCTAATCAATCCATGCAACCTTTAGACAGAGAATTTGTAAAACTGATTTTATCAAAACAAGGACAAGATGTAGTGGTACGTGATGGTTATGTGCCTTTACCTGCACCTTTAGTAGAAAAATTGCGTAACGATTTAGCCCTTTAAAACTAGGCTAGCGCCAAAATAAAAAGAGGCTTTTAAGCCTCTTTTTATTTGTCATTTAACTGTCACAGAAAAAGCTTACATTGTTCACAAAGTAACTTTAAAAGGTTAAGCCATGAAGGACATATCTTCAGTTTTAGAGCAGAGACTCAACAGCTCCCCCATAAAAAAACGTCGCAAATTTCGTGCATTTAAAGATGTTTTTGCGCGTTACGGTATTGCCGCTGGTGGTATGGGTGTCATAGTCGCCATCACCCTTATTTTCTTTTACCTGCTTTATGAAGTGGTTCCGCTGTTTAAAAGCGCCTCACTTGAAACAACAAGCAGCTTCTCTTTGACCAGTGAATTAGCCACTAGCCAGAACCTTGCTCTGATTACTGAAGAACAAAATGAACAAGCGGGCATTTTGACTAACCAAGGGCAGCTGGTTTTTTTTAGTACCCAAGATGGCACAGAAAAAGCCCGCCACCAACTGCCAGTGGGTAAGGCCAACATCACCAGCGTTAAAGAAAAAACACCCAGCGACACCAATTTAATGGTGGGTTTAAGTAATGGTGAGGTGCTGGCGGTTAATACTCGCTTTCAAGTGGAATATAACCAACAAGGCGAACGTGGTGGTATTAAACCCACAGTGACACCGCTATTTAATACCAGCCCTTTTCAGCTAGACCCATTAAGACGTGCCATTCAGCAAGTAACCTACCAAAAACTTCACGATGGTTTTTTAGTTGCAGGCTTAGTTAAACAAGGTGAAGTGCTGTTAACTAAAGTGGAGCAGCGCACCAACTTTATTACTGGTGCTTTTGTAGAAACCATTAAACCGCTTAACTTTCCTAATCAAACTTCTTATAAGCGTCTATTGATAGCGCCTGAAGCACGGTATATTTTTGCGCTAACGGCCAGTGGACAACTTGATGTTTATAACGCTCAAAACCTAAATACTCTTGTTTTAGATCATAGTGTTCAGCTAGTCACAGCTAACCAAGAAGTTACGCAAATGATTTTCCAGCTAGGTCAACAATCACTCCTAGTCGGTGATAATCAAGGGCAAATTAGCCAATGGTTTATGGTTAGAAATGAAGACAATGCACAGCGCTTAACGCACATTCGTACCCTAAAGTTAGGTGACTCCCCCATTGCCTTTTTAGAAGCTGAACAACGCCGCAAAGGTTTTGTTGCAATAGATACCACTGGGCGAGCCGGTGTTTTTAACACCACCGCCGAGAAAAAAGCCATTGATCTACAACTACTGACTGACAGTAAACCGATTTTGATTAGCATGGCACCTCGTGCTTCGATGCTTTTGGTGCAAGATAATCAGGGTGTGGTGCATAACTTTGCGATAGACAACAAACACCCAGAAACTTCACTTAAATCCCTATGGGGCAAGGTGTGGTACGAAGGTTACGAACAGCCAGAATACACTTGGCAATCCTCTTCTGCTTCGACTGAATTTGAACCCAAGTTCAGCTTGACACCTTTAGCTTTTGGTACGTTAAAAGCCGCTTTTTATGCCATGTTGCTATCCGTACCTTTAGCGGTTTGTGGTGCGATGTACACAGCCTACTTTATGGCGCCAGCAGTGCGTAACAAAGTAAAACCTGTTATTGAATTAATGGAAGCCTTGCCCACCGTTATTTTGGGTTTTTTTGCTGGTCTATTCTTAGCACCTTTTATGGAAAGCCATTTAACCGGCGTATTTGCGCTATTGCTAATAATGCCGTTAGGTATTCTTACTTTTGCTTTTGCTTGGGCGCAACTTCCCGGCAGCATTCGTCACCGTGTACCTGAAAACTGGCACCTTGTTTTGGTTATTCCACTGGTTATTTTTCTTAGCTGGTTCTCTTTCACTATGAGTCAACCGTTAGAAATCTGGTTTTTTGCAGGCGATATGCGTAACTGGCTAACCAACGATTTAGGCATTCCATTTGACCAACGTAATGCCATGGTGGTGGGTTTTGCGATGGGTTTTGCGGTTATTCCAACCATCTATTCCATTGCTGAAGATGCGCTTTACGGTGTGCCTAAATCATTAAGCCACGGCTCACTTGCTTTAGGTGCAACCACTTGGCAAACCTTGGTTAGAGTGGTTTTACCTACCGCCAGCCCCGGTATTTTCTCTGCGGTAATGATTGGTATGGGGCGTGCTGTTGGTGAAACAATGATTGTACTCATGGCAACGGGTAACACCGCCATTATGAATGCCAATATTTTTGAAGGTATGCGAACCCTTGCCGCGAATATTGCCGTTGAAATGGGTGAGTCCGCCATTGGCAGCAGTCATTACCGTGTTCTATTCCTGGCCGCCTTGGTGCTCTTTTTATTCACTTTTGTGGTTAACACCTTAGCAGAAGTTGTTCGCCAAAGGATGCGTAAAAAGTACAGCACCCTTTAGTTAGCAACCTTGTAAGTATTGATAACACTGCACAGTAATAAATTTAGGAGTTAATGATAATGCAGATTTCATTAAAAGATTGGATTCGCAGTGGCTCACCTTGGATTTGGTTAAGCGCCAGTGCTGTTGCGATTAGCGTGGTATTAGTGCTGGGTTTGCTAGGTATTATTGCTTCACGCGGGCTGGTGCATTTTTGGCCCGCTACGCTACAAGAATATACCTATACCCAAGCACAAGACTTAAAAATACAAGTGTTAGGCGAACAAGTGCAGCGCGAACAAGTGACCGCCGAGCAAATTCGTAATTCTGGTATTGCTGTTCCTGAAGGCATGGAACTTTTAGGTCGCCAGCTCATTAAAGTCGGTAATCGTGAAGTTTATGGTTCAGATTTTAGATGGGCATTAGAAAACCAGCTTAGCAACTTAGATTACCCAACTTACGCGACTAGCTTTGAGCGTTACGAGCAGGGTAATTTTTACGGTTTTATACTTAGTATTAAAGAAAATGGACAGATTACAGCACAGCAGGAAAAAGGCAGTAATCAACTTTGGGCAAGTGTCATTGAACGCATTCAGCAAACCGACCTTATCCATACAAAAATTAAAGCGCTAGAAAAAGGTGAAATTGGTGCAATTAACTACAAACTTGAACAACTGCGTTTGGATGAACGTCGCTTAGTATTAAAAGGTGATGATACCCCTGAAAATTTAGCCAAATTAAACGCTAAAAAAGCAGAACAGCAAGCAAAATATGCCTTATTGGAAGCCGAGTTAAGAGCCCTTTATAAAACGTTATCAACCGCCAGCTTAGTAGTAATAACTGCTGACGGTCAAACTAAAGAAATTAACTTCAGTAAAATTGTCCGTGCTTATCAACCCAATAATATGAGCTTGACGCAAAAAACCAGCCATTACTTTACTAAGCTTTGGGAGTTTGTATCTGACGACCCGCGTGAAGCCAACACCGAAGGCGGTATTTTCCCTGCTATCTTTGGTACGGTTATGATGGTATTGATTATGTCGGTACTGGTTACACCTTTTGGTGTTATTACGGCGGTTTACCTAAGAGAATATGCTCGCCAAGGTTTTATTACCCGTGTGATTCGTATCGCCGTTAACAACCTTGCCAGCGTACCTTCTATTGTTTATGGGGTGTTTGGTTTAGGTTTCTTTGTTTACTTTATTGGTGGCAACCTAGACAAGATTTTCTACCCAGAAGCCGCACCCGCACCTACTTTTGGTACACCGGGTTTGCTGTGGGCCTCTTTAACCTTGGCGTTGCTTACCCTGCCCGTCGTTATTGTTGCCACTGAAGAAGGTTTATCACGCATTCCACGTACCGTTAGAGAAGGCTCGCTGGCACTGGGCGCGACTAAACTTGAAACGCTATGGCGCATTATTATTCCTATGGCAAGCCCTGCCATGATGACTGGTGTAATTTTAGCCGTGGCACGCGCCGCGGGTGAAGTAGCGCCGCTGATGTTAGTTGGCGTGGTTAAATTAGCCCCTAATCTGCCTATGGATATGAACGCACCCTTCTTGCACCTAGAGCGTAAATTTATGCACCTCGGCTTTCATATTTACGATGTAGGTTTTCAAAGCCCTAACGTAGAAGCCGCACGGCCTTTAGTTTATGCCACAGCACTAATGCTGGTGGTAGTAATTGCTGTATTAAACATAACGGCAATAAGCCTACGTAACCGACTCAGAGAAAAATACCGTGCGCTGGATATGTAACGATTGAATTAAATAAATTGCTCCTTTGCACAGCTCGACTAAAGAAGATTAAAGGTACTAAGAATGAATAACACTACAACAGCACCCGCCATAAAAATGGCTGATTTAGGGCGTAACAGCCAGCAACTTAACTTGGCACAAGAAACCACCAGTATTGATGTTCAAAACATGAACCTCTATTACGGCACTAGCCAAGCGTTAAAAGACGTTACTTTACAAATTCCTAAGCAAAGAGTGACCGCCTTTATTGGGCCTTCTGGCTGTGGTAAGTCAACGCTGTTGCGCTCTTTTAACCGCATGAATGACTTGGTTGATGGCGTAAGAATTGAAGGTGAAGTGAATATAGATAAACAAAATATCTACGCTAAAGGCGTGGATGTGGCTGATTTACGCCGCCGTGTGGGTATGGTATTTCAAAAACCTAACCCCTTTCCAAAATCCATTTATGAAAACGTTGCTTATGGTTTGCGTATTCAAGGCATTAACAATAAGCGCCTGTTAGATGAAACGGTGGAATGGGCGCTTAAATCGGCAGCCCTTTGGGACGAAACTAAAGACCGTTTGCATGAGTCTGCTTTGGGTATGTCGGGTGGTCAGCAGCAGCGCTTAGTTATTGCGCGTACCATTGCGATTAAACCAGAAATTTTATTGTTGGATGAGCCTGCTTCAGCCCTTGACCCTATTTCTACGTTAAAAATAGAAGAGCTCATTCATAACCTAAAAGACAAATTCACTATTATTATAGTTACTCACAATATGCAACAAGCGGCACGAGTTTCTGATTACACTGCTTTTATGTACCTTGGTAAAGTTATTGAATTTGATAGCACTGATAAGCTTTTTACTAACCCTAACCAAAAACAAACTGAAGATTATATTACCGGTCGCTACGGTTAATGCATTGTAAATTAGCATTTATAAGTTAAAGGTATAACTTAGCATTTAAAGAGAAGAGCTAATAATATGAAAATAAGTCAAGAAAGTCATAACACCCATATTTCACAAAAATTTAATCAAGAATTAGAAGATATTCGTAGTCAACTGTTAGAAATGGGTGGTTTAGTAGAACAGCAAATTCAAGACGCTATTCAATCACTCACCGAAGGCGATACTCAGCTAGCTAAAGAAGTGCGTAAAAAAGACCGTGAAGTTAATCAGCTACAACTCGATATTGATGAGCAATGCACGCAAATTTTAGCACGTCGCCAACCCGCCGCTTCAGATTTACGGCTAGTATTAGCGGTTATACGCGCTACGGCTGATTTAGAACGCATAGGCGATGAGTCCAGCAAGATTGCCAAAGCCACTTTAAAACTATCGGAAGAAGGTACATCACCCAGAGGTTATATCGAAGCAAAGCACTTGGGCAATCATGTCAGAAAAATGGTACAAGATGCGTTAAATGCCTTTGCTCGCTTTGATACCGGACAAGCCTTAGCTGTGCTGCGTGAAGATAAAAATGTTGACTTAGAATACCAATCTGCAACCCGCGCACTCGTCACCTTTATGATGGAAGACCCACGGGCCATTTCACAAGTAATGAATATTATGTGGGTATTAAGATCGCTAGAACGTGTTGGCGACCATGCCAGCAATCTTGCTGAATACGTGATTTATTTAGTAGAGGGGCAAGACGTGCGCTACACCAAAACAGAAGTAATAGAAGCGGCACTTACTCACCCAAAGCCTTAAATTGTTTAACCTCAACCATAAAAAAACCCTACCAGCCATAAGCCAGTAGGGTTGCTTTTGTTTTAGGTTGCGTATTGAATAGCGTAATAGATGTAGCCAGCCCCAAGAAGATTCACCGGCATGGCGAGCAGCGACTTCAAAGGGCAGTACTTCGCTTTTAACGCCTGCCATAGTTACGGCAAGGCAGTTCAAACCAGCGATATAACAAAGCAGCCAGCAACCAAGTAACTAAAACAGAAGCCAGTAGATGTAGGTTAGGCGATTCAAACACACCTGACATTAGCAATAATACTAGGCCATGTAATAAATACACCCCATAACTTAATGAACCTAGGTGTAGCGCTATTTGATAGCTAGCACTTTTTATACCTAGTTTAAGCGGTGTTTGAATAGCGGGCTTATTTTGTTGTTGTGCATCTAACAGCAGTAACCCTGCGAGTAATAAAGCAAAGGCAAAAGCCACCCCCAAGTTAAACCAACCAAATGGACGAGGGCTAATTAAACCAGCCGAAGCAAAAGGATAAATACTATATAAACCCACCAATAACACACCAGCCAAAGTTAATAACGCCCAAGGTTTAATAGATAAAGACTTAACAGATAAAGGTTTAGCTAGCGGTTTATTAAAAAGCCAATAAAAAACCGCCATACCCAACCAAAATTCAATTAATAACGTAGGTAACTGAGCTTGGCGCACCAACCAATAACCATTATTTGGCTGGTAGTGCCAGTAATGCATGATTATAAAACCTACACAGCTTAATAATGCCAAACCCCAAAAACGTAACCTAGCTGATAAGCTTGCCGGCAGAAATAAACAAGCCAACACCAAGGTATAAAAAGCCACTTCAACAGAAAGCGTCCAATACACCTCATTAAAATAAGCAATGCCATGTAAGCTTTGCCAAGGGGCGGCTTGTAGAAAAAACAAATGGTGCAGCAATTGCCAAAGGGTTAGCCTAAGATTTTCAAGCCAACCTTGCAAGGTGCTGCTGGGTGCTAGAACCACGGTTAAAATTAACGACAATAAATATAATGGGTATAAACGCCACACACGGCGCTTTAAAAAAACCTTGGGCGTTTGATGGCGCACGCCTAGCACTAAAGGCGCAAATAAATAGCCGGTTAGCACAAAGAAAAGTTCGACCCCTGTATGAAAAAAATGCAAACCAGCCAAGGCTTCTGCCCACTTGGGGTTTAATGAATAAACGTAATGGTGAACTAACACCATTAAAGCGCCTAAGCCGCGCAAGCCTTCAATAATGGGTGACATGAATGAGGGTTCGTTAGTTTTAAGGAAGGTGATTTTAGCAGGAAAAAGAAAAAGGGGTCTGCCAAAAAGGGGTCAAACGTGTCGGGCTTTTACGAACGACTCTGACCCCTTTTACTAAACAGCTTTAGTGTTGATGCTCAAGGCGTAGCTGGGCAACGTCTTCAACCGCTAGCTTAAAGGTTTCGGCTATTTGCTCATCCGTTAAAGTAAGCGCATCAATGGCTAGCAACTGACGTACTGTTTCACGCTGTTTTTGTTCAAAGTTTTTTTCAGCTTCAAGCCGCCCTTG
>NZ_DATESC010000027.1:0-44762 GCF_035271045.1 Marinospirillum sp.
GGGGTGGCGGTGGGGGTGGTTTAAGTGTTTCTACTTCTGTATTACCAGCGACTTGTACCCAGTTTAAAGCGAGGCGTGGTGTTTTTTCACTTAAACTGCCGCTAGGGCCTTGAATAATCCAACCTAAACCAGCAAACAAGCCTAGCGATAAAGCCAGTGCTAGTGGAAATAAGATAAGGGGCATTAGGCGTGGCGATAACATAAGAGACTCACTTTATGGTTGCTGTGCTGCCAAAGCTATTTTATCCACACCCGCTTGGCGTAGCTTGTCCATGACTTCTACCAAACGGCCCGAACGAGAGGCTTTATCGGCTTGAATAACCACGCTCGATTGTGGCCTTTCTGCTTGTAGACGAGCTACCACAGGGCCAAGAGCGCTTAAAGCCAGTGGTTGTCTGTCGACCCACACATCCCCTTCGCTAGTAATGGCAACTAGAATACTGGCTTGGGATTGCACTTCAGCAGTAGAGGCTTGGGGTGGATCGACTTCGATACCACTTTCACGCACAAAACTGGTGGTAACAATAAAAAAGATGAGCAAAATAAATACCACATCCAACATGGGTGTTAGGTTAACTTCGGTATCGTCCTGCTCTTGATTTAATAAGCTGCTTCTACGCACAACTAGACTCCAAAAAGCATTTAATAACACGCTTGAATTTTAATGACCCTGAAGGGTTTTGCGTGCCCTACGTTGCCAAAAGCTAAGAAAAAACATCCCCAACAAAACCACTGCCATGCTTGCAAAGGTTGGCAAAATGGCACGGGCTATTCCTGAAGATAAGCGGCGTGGGTCGGCAGCTCCACCTAAACTTAAACCATCAAAAACCAACATCATGCCGGTAACTGTGCCGGTTAAACCTAAGAGGGGTGTTATCACCACCAAGGCTTTAAGTAGCGGTAAACCTTTTTCTAACTGGTTTAAAGCCAATAAGTGTTCGGCACGTCTTTGTAGCTGGGGTCTTTGGCTGCTGGCGGTTGGCAACCAGTTTAGGCTAGGCCAGGTTAGCCAGCGTTGCAGAAATAAATAAATTTGCAGCAACGCCACAATAAACAGCAGCCACATAATTAGGCCGCCCTGCTGCATTAGGGTTAATAACCCTGTCATGCCTTAGCTTCCTTGCTGGCTGCTGGCGCTTGGTTAAGTAGCTTAGCTAACCAAGCAGAGCTTTCGGCTTCTAAAATTCTTGCCAATTTGCGTGAACGACCTTGCAGCAATAAGTGAGCTAAAAGCAAAGGTACAGCGGTTAACAAACCTAATACGGTAGTCACTAGGGCTTGCGAAATACCCGAAGCCATCATGGCTGGGTCGCCCGTTCCAAATAAAGTAATGGCTTGGAAGGTAGCTATCATGCCGGTTACTGTGCCAAGCAAACCTAACAGTGGAGCCATGGCTGCAAGTAGTTTTACCAGTGCTAAACCTTTTTCTAGTGCTGCGGATTCTCTTATTAATAACTCATCTAGATTAGCTTCTAAGGCTTCTGGTGCGGTATTTTCTTGTTGCTGGCTAGCACTATTCATACCCGACAAAATTCGACCTAAAGCATTCTGGTTTTTTAAGTCTTGTGGTTTAGCCAACTGTTTAACAACACGCTGCTGTTCTAGCCATAAACGAATGGATTGAACAAGGGCGACTAATAAACCAGCCAAGCCAAGAATAATAATTAAATAACCCACAAAGCCACCCTGTTTAACACGTTCCAGTAAAGAAGGCTGACGGCTATGCAGTTCTAGCGTTAACCCACGGGCTGGGTCTAGGGTCACAAGCTCACTTTGGTCAGCAATAAATGCTTGGTTGGTTTTAATTAGGCTGGTGGGTTGCCTTAACCATAAAGAAGGCAGCGCTTGATCGTCTAAACGCAGCACACCTTGGGCATTCATTAGCTGCAAATCACCCAAACGAGTTAGCTGTGAATCTTCAACTTGCCCAGTAAGGTTTACCCAAGGTGCTGTGTAGTTAGTTACCTGCCCTGTGGCTAACCAGCTTTGCTGTAACGCCTGCCAAAGCTGATAAAAATCTTCAATTAAAGGAAGGCGGTCTTCACTGGGGTTGGGTTTAGCAAAAGCTAATAATTCTGGGTATTGCTGGCTGTAACGGGCATTGCTTAACAAGCCAAATAGGTTCGATTTTTCTTCACGGTAAACAGCAAACACTTCACCTAAGGCGGTGGAACGAATTTGTAAACGCTGCTGGGTTTCTTGCAGCTGCGCTTCTAATTGCTCTTGTTCATTTTCTAACTGAGTACGGCGTTGTTCTGCCAGTTTTAAAGCTTGTTTGGTTTCTGCAAGGGCTTTTGCCTGGGCTTGAGTTTCTTGGCTATTGAGCTGTAAACGCGCTTCTTCGGCTAGTTTACGTTCAACACTTTTATGCTGAGTTTGCTTGAGTAACTCTTGCCAATAATCTTCAGGTAAGTTTTGGGAGTAACTGCTATTAGCCAATAAAAAAGCTAACAGAAGAGTTGTTAATAAAGATAAGTTTTTCATTAGTTAACCTCCAAGCGAGTAGAGGTTGCCGTGCGTAAAGGTACAGAAAGTGGTAAGGATAAAAATTCTGGCAAGCCTCTTTCTTCAGCTAGGGCTAGGCCACGGATAACTTGTTGGCGTTCACTAGAATTCAAGGCTAGCCAAGTGTTTTTCTGTGCTGACCAGTAGCCTGCTTTTTGTTCGTCTTCCGATAAATAATAAAGCCCAATACGACCCACGCGCAGCAAGGTTAAGCGTTGTTTTTCCTTGGCATCACCTAGCTGTAAAAACTCTTGGCTGACTTCTAAAGAACGGCCTTGTTCAACTTCATTACGATAAGCGGTTAACAGTTGACGTAATTTTTCAGCATGACTGACATCGACTCTGGCGAGCAGGTTGTTTAAAGACTTCACTTTAAATAAACGTTGATCTTGCTTAAAAGGTAGGTCGTGTTGAATAAACTCACCCAAGCGTTCAGCCATTTGTTGTAGCAAAGGTTCCAAGGCTTCACGGGTGGTATCTAGGCTGGCTAGCTGTTCTTCTAGGCTAGTAATTTGATCTTGCAGGCGTTGATTCCATTGTGACTGACGCTCGTTATAAGCTTCTAATAACAGCAGTTCACGTCTTACTTGTCGCCACTCTTGAAAATCAGCTTGGCGCTGGGCATCCAACTGTTCAATTTTTTGTTGGATCTCCACCGCCATCTGTTGAGTAGACGCTTCAACTTGTCGGGCAGGGGTGTCTTGTTTAGAAGCACTCGTAGCTTGTGCCTGTGCCTGAAGTAGCCCAGAAAATAGCAGTGCAGCAAACACACCACCTAGGCTGGCAAGTTTATTATTCATCTTGGGTAATCCGATTAGAATACGAGCTAGCAGTAAGCTAGCCCGCAGTAGAAAAGTCTAAACTTAGATAAGGCCGGCACGTCTTAGTAGCGCTAACGTACCTTCTAAGTCGTTTAACTTGTCTAGGTCAATACTTGGGCTAGCTTTTAGCGCTTTTTCATAGCTAGTGCCATCGCTGCTGTGAGAAACCTCAGGAATAACTGGGTATTCATTCACTTCTAAAGCAAAGTATTCTTGTGCATGTTTAGAGGTTAAGAAGCGTAATAACTCAACCGCATTCTTTTGGTTCTTGCTTGATTTAAGCACACCCGCACCGGCAACGTTCATTAGGTTTCCGATATCGCCTTCTTTAAAGAAATCTTGCTTAACCGGAAACTTAGCATCCACTTTCGTAAAGCGGGGTAGGTAGTAGTTATTCACTAGGCCGTAATCAATTTCACCATCGGCAATACCTTCTAACTGCGTACCGTTGTTGCGGTAGGTTTTAGCACCATTAGCTTTCATAGCATTGAGCCATTCAAGGGTGCGTTCTTCACCGTGTTCAACACGCATTGCAGTAATAAAAGATTGGAAAGAACCGTTAGTTGGCGCCCAACCTACACGGCCTTTAAAGCGTGAGTCGGTAATATCAAAGATACTTTTAGGGTGTTCTGCACTGGGTGCACGCTCTGAAGAATAAACAAACAAACGTGCACGACCACTGGTAGCAATCCAGTTACCCGTTACGCTTTTATAAATGCCCGGTAGCTTGTCATAAATATTGCTAGGCAGTTTAGCTAGTAAACCTGCTTGGCTAACCGCACCCATAGCACCCGCATCTTGCCCCCAGAATACATCCGCAGGGCTGCGCTTACCTTCTTCTTGTAGAAGAACCGCTAACTGGGCAGTAGCACCATAGCGAACATTCACTTCAATGCCAGTTTCTTTTTCAAACTCTTTAAGAATGGGTTCAACCATGGATTCACCACGGCCAGAATAAAGCGTTAGGGAGGCGGCAGATACAACAGGAGCTACTAGCAGGCTGGTTACTAAAGCAAGGGGAGCAAAGAGGTTTTTACGCATAAGATAATCCTTATTAATGTCTTCTTGGAGATAAGTATTTTACCCATTTGCAGCACAGTCTAAATGATAACTATACGCAATTGCAATGTGAGATTCTTGTTTAAAATCAAAAAAACAACGGATTAGCAAAACAATCCAATGAGGCGACACCAATTGACGCAGGGTGCGGGTAAAGTAGCTGTGTAACAAAACTAAGACTAAACGCTTTTTAGTCGCTTAATTTGTAGCTAGCAACAAGGAAAACTAACCATGATAAAACCCCAGCCTTATGAACTTAAATGCACCCAATGCAGCTGGAGCAAAACCTTCGCCCCAGCTAGTGATGTTTTATTACCAGGGCAGGGTTTTGTTAGCAACTGCCCTAAATGTGGCAATAGTGAATTAGAACATAAAACTGCAGGGCCGGTTAAAGGATTGTTGGCAGAAATTAGAGCGCAGTTTAAAAAAGGCTAACAATAAATATTAAAACTAAGATCTTTTTTTAAGCTACTTTTTTGCTCTCTTCTAAAGCCCTAACTTTCATAATGTAGGGCTTCATTTGTTTAGCTATTGCAGCAAATAAGGGTGCAACAACAGAGTTGCCAAACTGCTTGTATGCCTGGGTATCAGAAACAGGTATTTTGAACTCGTTACCCGTTGGGGTGTTAAAACCCATGAGTCGTGCGCATTCGAGTGGCGTTAAACGGCGTGGGCGATTGAGTAAGTTCTCTGGGTCGGTAATGGGTTTATTAAAATCCCAGCCACGATCGATTAGAATTTCTGAACCATCTTTGTAATAACGGGCTGATAGGGTTCTGGCTCTATCATTAGGGCCGACCAAACCAAAACCGAAACCATTGCCTTTTTCTCTATGTTTAATAGCGTAGTTGAAAAGGTATTCCCAAAGCTTGGGTGTCAGGATGTATTTATCATCAACTTCAGCTTCTAAGATATCGCCAAGCGTTGGTGTGCTATCAGGGAGTGGTAAATCTTTAAGGGTAAAACCTTGGTGTATGTTTAAGTCTTTACGGAAGCCGACTAAGATAATGCGCTCTCTATTTTGTGGTACCCAGTTAGAGCCGTTAATAACTTTGGGATCTTTAGTGTCAGTGTATTCGGAATCAGAAACCCAGTAGCCTAACTCATCAAGCGTTTTCATGATGGTTTTAAAAGTTTTACCTCTGTCATGGCTCTTTAAATTTTTAACATTTTCAAGCACAAAAGCAGCAGGATGTTTTGCAGCAATAATTCGTGCCACATCAAAAAAAAGCGTTCCTTGGGTATCGCACTCGAAACCATGCTTAACACCTAATGAGTTTTTCTTAGATACACCTGCAAGTGAAAATGGCTGGCATGGAAAGCCTGCTAGTAGTAAATCATGGTCTGCAATATTTTGATTAATATGATCGTAAGCTTCTTGCTCAGTTATTGATGTATCTGTACTCAAGGTTACATCGCGTATATCTTCATTGAAGGTATGAAAAGAATTATCACAGGCAAAGTTGGCTTTATAAGTACGTGTTGCAAATTTATTCCATTCGCTAGTAAACACACATAAACCACCTTGTTCTTCAAACCCTTTGCGGATACCACCGATTCCTGCGAATAGATCAATAAACTTAAAATCGTAGTTTTCAGGTGTTACTAAAGGCTTAGGCAGTAATACCGTTAGATGATCATATTCAATTTTGCTTAGCTTGGGTGAAGCTTTTCCTTTAACCCAGCGGTTAATTGTCTCACGCGTCCAGTTATTGTTAGGTAGCTTGTTAAGGTAGTCAGCTAAGAATTTTTGGTCGTAAATCTCTAAGAGCTTTGAAAGAACTTTAAAATCAGTTGTGTCATCAAGCGTATTTTGTAAGCAATCTAACTCAAGCTGGTTCATTGTTCTTTTCCTCTGGGTATTTTGAGTGATGCATAATCACACAATCGTTCTTTTTTAGCAATGAGGCTGGGGTTATATACAGCTTAGTGTAGGGGCTTGCTTATGCAAAGCAAGTTGAAAAGTGTTCATAGTTAGGAGCGATTGGTATGCTGCTAATAATAAAACAATGGTACAAGGAGGTTAGATGAGCGAATTTCAATCACTTGTCGATAAAATGAAGGTTTTAGGTGTAAAGCGGGTCTTTATTAAGCCTTTAGCAAATAACGATAATTCTAAACAGCAAATTTATTTGGGTTCTGACTTTGAAGTTATTCGTGCCCTTCCTTCAGGTGATGTTTATTCAGCAGGCATTACTAAGAAAGGTGCAATTTTTAAAGCTTCTGTTGATTTTCGATGGATTAATCTCGAAGGCCAAACGGACCTAGCGCCCAATACCCAGATTATTCTCTACCCTAAATACCCAGAAACAAGGCTCTCAGGTTTTCTTAGTGGTTGTAGTAAAGAGAAAGCGATTGCCCCTAGACATCTTATGCAACCACCTACAGCAGAAGAACGAGCTGCACGTCAGGATGCGAAGCGCTACTTAGTTCTTGGTGTGAATGATGAAACTGTTTGGGCGCACTGTAGCGGTTGGGATGGTGCTTTACATGATGAAATTAAGGCAATTATTGAAGGTGATGATGTTCGTTTAGTGGCCTCAGTTTTTTATGAATACACCTTAAGTAAAGTTTCCAGCGAAGAAAAGCTCTTACAAAAATTAAAAGAAATTTATCTTCAGGGTTTTATAGAATCGTGCCGCCTTAACTCTGAGGGAGAGCTAATAGCTTATAAAGCACAGAATGGTGCAGGCTATACGTTAGAGGCACAGTTTGGGATTACACCCAATGGATCTTCAGATCCTGATTTTATGGATTGGGAGTTAAAAAGTCATTCTAGTGGTGCGGTTACGCTTATGACACCAGAGCCTAATATAGGTACTTACCTTGATGATCTTGAAACATTTCTAAGAGCCTATGGCACACGCATAGAACCAGAACGTATGGATTTTGCTAGCCGTCATAACGTAAATGAACTGAATAAGAAAACTTCGTTAACTATGCGTTTTGAAGGTTATGACCCACAGAGTGGTGAAATACTTGAGCCTGATGGTGGCTTAATGTTGCGAGATGCTAAGGGTGTGTTAGTTGCTGGATGGAAGTTCGAAAAATTAATTTTTCATTGGAAAAAGAAGCACACAAATACCTGTTTTGTTTCTTACACTGCAATAAGAGAAACGCCACCAAAATATCAGTATGGACCAAAGGTTGTGTTGGGTAAGGGCACAAATCTTCAATTGTTTTTGAAAGCATTATATTTAAGCACTATTTATTACGACCCGGGCGTAAATAGGAAGTTAGTAGCAGGTAAGTGGAAGTCTAAAAAGCGTAATCAGTTCCGTATTAGCTGGCGCAATATTGAAAGCCTGTATGCGGATTTAAAAACTGTAAGTTTAGATGCTCTATAAAAAAGGAACAACTCCTGAAGCTTTATAGCAACCAAATCCAAGTTGAAATAAGCAGCTTATAAGCCAACCTAAGCAGGCGGCATGGAATAATGCTTGTTAGGGTTAGTGTTGAATAGTTATTAAATTCAATAAGGTTTTGTGTAAAAAAAGGCTTGTTTTTATAAATAATGTAAAGTTAAAAAGTGTGCCGCTTAACTCGTGCGGGCTTAGGCAACAGTGCTAAAGCCTAAAATCCTTCACTAAACTATTAAACTAGTGAAGGCTTTTTGGTGAATATTTAGATTTTAGATTTAAACTGTAAACTTAACGGCAGAAGCTTGTAGGTCTACAGCAAGGTTAGCCAACGCACTACTTGATTGAGCTGTTTGAGTTGCGCCTTTAGCTGAGTGTTCGGCAATTTCGCTAATGACAGTGACATTTTGATTAATTTCTTCTGATACAGCGCTTTGCTCTTCGGCTGCACTGGCAATTTGTACGTTCATATCATTAATTTGTACTACATCTTTAACGATTGCAGCGAAAGCTTTACCCGCAGAACGTGTTTGATCGGCGCTGATTTGTGCTTGTTGCTGACTTTTACTCATCAGCTCAACGGCTTCTTTTGAACGCATTTGTAGCGATTCTATGCTTTCTTGAACTTCTTGAGTCGAGTTTTGAGTGAGTCCTGCCAGAGTTCTTACTTCATCTGCAACAACAGCAAAACCACGCCCATGCTCGCCTGCTCGTGCAGCTTCAATGGCCGCATTTAATGCCAGCAGGTTAGTTTGTTCTGCAATACCACGAATAACATCAAGTACAGAGCCAATGCGTTCACTATCTTCTTCTAAACGCTGGATGCCTTCTGCCGCATGTTGAATGCTTTCTAGTAGTGTATTGATGGATTCTGCGGAATTTTGAATCACTTGTTGGCCGCTATGGCAAGTGTCATTGGCAGTGTTGGCTGCTTCAGCAGCTGCGGCTGCGTGTCTGGCTACTTCTTGAACTGTTGCCACCATCTCATTCATCGCAACAGCAAGTTGACCGGTCTGCATTTCTTGCTCATGTACACCTTTATTGGTTTGTAGCGTAATTGCACTCAGTTCTTCAGTAGAGGAAGCAATTTGTGTGGCTGCTCCGCTAACTTGTTTAAGAATTTGTTGGAATTGGTTCAGCATAGAATTAAAAGCGTGTCCAACAGCACCCACTTCATCTTGCTTTGTAATCATCATACGCAAAGTAAGATCTTGCTTATTAGCAGCTTGAGTCATGGTGTTAACAAGCGCTTCAACGGGTTTTAGTATCTGCTGTGCTAACCAGAATAAAAGCAATAAAACTAAGGCGGTTAAAAAGAGGCCAATAGCGTTACTAATAAATGTAAAGGTATCAATGCTGCCTACTTCTTCTTTAACTGTTTTATCAAGCAAACCAGTAAGTTCAGCAAGTAAAGTTTCTGATTGATGGACAGAAGAACGCATTGCACCTAAAAGCCCTTGTGTACTATTAAGACCTTTCTGGTTACTTGCTTCCACTAGGGCATTAAAGGATTGGCCGTATTCTTTAATGAGTGTTTTTATAGTTTGTTTTTTTGTTAAAGAGTGATTGCTGTTGTTTAGAAACTGCAAGAAGCTATCTGCTTCTTGATTAAAGGCATCAAGGTGTTTTAAATCAAGGCGTAGCATAAAATCTTTTTCACTACGCCTAAGTTGTAGCATATCAGCCCGTAAAACTGGGTCATTTAATGTAGCAATTTCAAATTCTGCTTGATTAACGGCATCACGCAGTGCGCCGTATAATCCACTGGTTGGGTTTAGGCCAATGGTTTGTTGCAAAACCACTAGTTCCATAAAACTATCATGGTAGTTGCTAATGGCTTGGCCGGTTTGGTTAACTAACATATTATCTAGGCCAGCATCTAGGACTGCTTTACTTAAAATTCCTATACGTTGCTGCAAGTGAGTATAGTTTTGTTCAAAATTATTTTGGTCTTGCAATTCATTACGGGCTAGAAAGTCTTTTTCATTGCGGCGTAGCATAAGCATATCTGTCTCTAAGAGACTGGCATTTAGGCTAACATTATTGAATTGTTGGATTTTTTTAAGGGTGTATTGATTAATAGCTAAGATGCTAACCATTGATAGCAACACTAATAGCCCGACGATAATAAATTTTTTCTTTAAAGACATTGACGGTTTCCTTTTTATCATTAACCTTTTGGGTTCCTAGGTAGAAAGCAATAATACCACATTTTTGCCTTGGGTGTTGCACTCAGAGTTAGAGGCTAAGGTGTATTTTATTACAGTTATAAGTCATTTTAATTAAAAAACCCACCAATCCTAGAATGGGTGGGTTTTCATAGTTAAGCTAAGCTTTTTTCAAAAATTTTAAATAAGGTGTGGCTTTAACTGACCAACAAGCTGACGGAATGCTTTTGGATTAGTAACCAGTAAGCGACCTTCTCTGTCTAAAGCGAGTGCGCCGGTTAAATCACCGTATAAACCACCGGCTTCTTTTAGAATTAACAAGGCGGGTGCAAGTTCAGTTTCATTTGCACCTAAGAAGATACCTGCATCTAGCTGACCCGCAGCAATGGCGCAAATATCTAAGGTAACACAACCACTGGCAACAATATTTTGCACGCCCAGATTAGGCATTAAACTGGTGTAAACACCCATCAGCTGTTCACGCATATTCATTGGCGGTAATGGGAAGGCAAGCGTTGCTTTTTCTGCTTTCCAGCCAGAAGTAACCCGAATACGACGGCCGTTAACCGTTGCGCCACGGCCGCGACTAGCAATGAATTCTTGCTCGGTCGCTGGATTGAAAATAATGACGTGTTCTAGCTTGTCTTTAAGGTAGATGGCAACCGAAATGCCATAAGCAGGGTAGGCGCGGCTAAGATTGTCATAACCCAGCAGCGGATTCACTGCCCAAGTCATATCGCCACTGCCTTTAAGCTGAATATTACGACCGTTAAATGAAGCATCAGGGTGTGCCCTAACCAGCTGGCGTTCTAACGCTTGTTCTACACGCCGTCCACAGGTGTCAAGTAATTCAGCAACGGCATTATCTACACGAGCAATGTCTAAGCGCTCGGCAACATACTCATAGTGTTCGCTGACGCTACGCACTGCGCGTAGGGCCAATTGAATTGTCGGGTGCATACTTCACCGGTCATAATTGTTAAGGAACGTTTGGGGGGAGTATGATAAGCACTTTTCGCGTAATAACAAGCGGCGCGATACTTATTTTCCAAGCGATATTTATTTTTAGAGAAAAATTATGCTTAAAGCCATTAAAATTGTATTAGTTGGTACGTCTCATCCGGGCAACATTGGTGGCGTTGCGCGTGCCATGAAAAACATGGGGCTGGCCGAACTTTGTTTAGTCGCACCTCGTGCACAGTTCCCTCACCATGAAGCAGTATTGCGCAGTGTGGGTGCTACCGATATTTTAGATAATGCTAAAATTTACGACTGTTTAGAAGATGCCGTAGCTGATTGCACCTTGGTGGCTGGCAGTAGCGCCCGTTCACGCCACTTACCTTGGCCGTTACTTAATCCGCGCCAGCTAGCCGAGCGTTTAGAACAAGAGTTAACCCATTCAGAGCACCGCATCGCCTTAGTATTTGGACGTGAAGACCGTGGTTTAAGCAACGAAGAGCTGCACCTTTGCCACCTTCACGTACACATTCCCTGCAATCCAGATTTTAGTTCTTTAAACCTTGCTGCTGCAGTGCAGGTGCTAACCTATGAATTACGTATGGCGGTGCTGGCCGCTGAAGAAAAGCAAACACCCAGCAAAACCCTGCCTTTTGGTACCGAGTGGGATACGCCTTTTGCAAATGGCGAAACACTAGAGCATTTTTTTAATCATTTAGAACGAACCTTAATTGATATTAACTTCCATAATCCTGATAACCCCAGGTTGTTGATGAGCCGTTTACGTCGCCTGTATATGCGCGCCAGACCCGATACAATAGAAATGAATATGCTGCGTGGTATTTTGACCTTAACGCAACAGGCAGCTAATAAAAATGCTGCAACCAAACCCCCAGAGAGTAACTAATGTTTAAACAAGTTCGCGAAGACATTGGAAGCGTGTTCAAGCGTGACCCAGCCGCCCGCAATTGGTTTGAAGTGCTAACCACCTACCCAGGCCTACACGCACTGCTTATTCATCGCTGTAACCACTGGTTATGGAATAAAGGCGCTAAATGGCTAGCTCGCTGGCTTTCAACCTTAGCACGCTGGTTTACAGGCATAGAAATTCACCCTGGCGCAAAAATTGGCCGCCGCTTTTTTATTGATCACGGCATGGGCGTAGTGATAGGCGAAACCGCAGAAATTGGTAATGACGTTACGCTTTATCATGGCGTTACCCTAGGCGGTACTAGCTGGAACAAAGGCAAGCGGCACCCAACGCTTGAAGATGGCGTAATTGTGGGTGCTGGTGCTAAAATTCTTGGCCCCTTTACGGTGGGTAAAGGCGCTAAAATTGGCTCTAATGCGGTAGTAAATAAAGCCGTTCCAGCCGGTGCAACGGTGGTGGGTATTCCGGGGCGCATTGTTTTGCGCAGCCAGCCAGACGAACCAGAAGAAGATATTCCAGTAGATCCAGCGTTACGCGCTGCTGCACAAAAGCGCTATGGTTTTGATGCCTACGGTATTAGTGAAGGTATGCCTGATCCGGTGGCTAAGTCGATTCGTGGTATGTTGGATCATATGCATTTGGTGGATGAACGCATGGTGAAAATGTGCCAAGCATTAAAGCGTTTAGATAACGACTTTCATGCCGAGCAACTACCTAAAATTGAATCCAGTAACTTCCCTGATGAGAGTGATGTTTGTGATCCATGTAGCTTGGATGAAATTGGTCGTAAAAAAGACCGTTGATAAGCCAAGTCATGCACTTTTAATTGATAAAACACCCTTGTCAGTTTTGGTAACAGGCAGCGCTGTGGCATAATGCGCCGCCTGAATTCCTTTCTATTTTTTCTTTTATCTAATGTTGAGTAAATTCCCTTGTTAACCACTGCAAATATCACCATGCAGTTTGGCGCTAAGCCACTGTTTGAAAACGTTTCTGTTAAATTTGGTAACGGAAATCGTTACGGTCTTATTGGCGCTAATGGCTCTGGTAAAACCACTTTTATGAAAATCTTGGGTGGCGATTTAGAGCCTTCCGCCGGTAACGTTTCTAAAGATCCTAATGAACGGCTAGGTAAACTGCGCCAAGACCAATTTGCTTATGAAGCTTTTAGCGTGATTGACACGGTTATTATGGGGCATGAAGAGCTTTGGTTGGTTAAGCAAGAGCGCGATGCTATCTATTCCAACCCAGAAATGACCGAAGCCGATGGCATTCGTGCCGGTGAGCTAGAAGGTGATTTTGCTGAAATGGATGGTTATACCGCTGAATCGCGTGCTGGTGAATTGCTTATCGGTGTGGGTATTCCTGTTGAACAGCATTTTGGTTTGATGAGCGAAATTGCACCGGGTTTTAAATTGCGTGTTCTTTTGGCGCAAGCCTTGTTCTCAGACCCAGAAATTCTGCTGTTAGATGAACCAACCAACAACTTGGATATTAATACCATTCGTTGGTTAGAGGGCGTATTGAATCAGCGTAATTGTACGATGATTATTATTTCGCACGACCGTCACTTTTTAAACAGTGTGTGTACACACATGGCGGATATGGATTTTGGTGAGCTGCGTTTGTATCACGGTAACTATGATGAATACATGACCGCTTCCACTATGGCACGTGACCAAATGCAGGCAGATAACGCTAAGAAAAAAGCACAAATTGCCGATTTAAAAGCCTTTGTTAGCCGCTTTTCTGCTAACGCTTCTAAATCTAAGCAGGCCACTTCGCGTGCCAAGCAAATTGATAAAATCCAGCTGGATGAAATTAAGCCTTCTAGCCGCCAAAATCCTTTTATTCGTTTTGAGCAAGAAAAGAAGCTGCACCGCATTGCTTTAGAAGTGGAAGGCTTGGCTAAATCCTTTGACCAAGAGCTGTTCCGCAACTTTAACCTACAAGTGAATGTGGGCGAAAGGGTGGCCATTATCGGCCCTAACGGTATTGGTAAAACTACACTGCTTAAATGTTTGATGGGCGAGTTAGAACCCACAAAAGGCAAGGTGAAGTGGTCTGAAAATGCTGAGATAGGCTATTACGCTCAGGATCACGCCCACGAATTTGCCGAGCCTGTAACACTTTATGACTGGATGGCTTCTTGTGGTCGTGAAGGTGATGACGAGCAGGTGATTCGCGGCACGCTAGGTCGTTTGCTCTTTTCTCAAAAAGAAATCGACAAAAAAGTAGGCGTTATATCGGGTGGTGAACAAGGCCGTATGTTGTTTGGTAAGCTAATGCTGCAACGCCCCAACATTATGGTCATGGACGAGCCAACTAACCACTTGGATATGGAATCCATTGAATCGTTAAACCTAGCGCTAGAAAACTACCCAGGTACATTGCTGTTTGTTAGCCATGACCGTGAGTTTGTGTCGTCACTAGCAACGCGCATTATTGAGTTAACTGCGACTGGCATTGTGGACTTCCACGGTACTTACGAAGATTACCTGCGTAGTCAGTCATTACTTGACTAAAATACGTGGTCTTTGCATAATTCAATCACCTAATTTTGTCAGGGAGATTTTTTCATGCGTTTGACCACTAAAGGCCGCTATGCGGTCACCGCTATGCTAGACCTGGCGCTTAATGCACAAGAAGGGCCAGTGTCTTTGGCGGATATATCCGGCCGCCAAGAAATATCCCTTTCCTACCTAGAACAGCTATTTGCTCGCTTGCGTCGTAGTGAGTTGGTAAGTAGCGTCCGTGGTCCTGGTGGTGGTTATCAGTTAGCGCGAGATCCTGCAAGCATTTGTGTTGCTGCGGTTATTGATGCGGTGAATGAGTCGGTGGATGCCACACGCTGCGGCGGTAAAGGTGATTGCTTGCAAGGCAGTCAATGTTTAACACACCACCTTTGGTGTGATTTGTCTGACCAAATACATCAGTTTTTAAGTAGCATTACATTGGCTGAGCTGGTGACAAAAGAAAATAAAAAACGCGCAGAAAAAGCGATTGGACAGTCCGCTGCTTTAACCGTTGGCAATAAAATTCAACTAGCGGCTGTGTAACCTTAATGAATAACTTAATTTATTTAGATTACGCCGCTACTACGCCGGTAGCACCTGAAGTTGCAAAGCTTATGGCTGAGTACCTTACCTTGGGTGGTTGTTTTGCTAATCCCGCTTCACGCTCACATATGGCGGGTTGGCAAGCCGAGCAAGCTGTTGAAAAAGCCCGTCAGCAGGTGGCGTATTTAATAGGCTCTGATGTACGCGAAATAGTTTGGACTTCAGGCGCAACAGAAGCCAATAACCTTGCCATTATTGGTGCAGCGCGTGCCAATCCCGATAAAGGCAGGCACATTATTACTTCAGCCATAGAGCATAAAGCAGTATTGGATACCTGCCATTGGTTAGAAAAAGACGGCTATACCATTACACGTTTACAGCCTAATGCCCAAGGGCAAATAACGGTTGAACAGGTTGCTGCTGCTTTAACACCCGACACTTTTATGGTGTCGTTAATGCTGGTTAATAACGAGCTTGGCACGGTGAATCCGGTGACTGAAATTGGCGAGTTATTAAAAAACCATTCAGCGCTATTTCATGTGGATGCAGCGCAAGCGGCTGGTAAATTGCCCATTGATGTTAACCAGCTAAAAGTGGATTTGTTGTCGCTGAGTGGTCACAAATTTTACGGCCCTAAAGGTGTGGGTGCCTTGTATGTGCGCCGTCAACCAGCGGTGCATTTAGAAGCGATTATTCATGGTGGCGGGCATGAGCGTGGAATGCGTTCGGGTACTTTGCCAACGCATCAGCTAGTCGGTATCGGTTTAGCAGCAGCGATGGCCGCAGCGCAAATAGCCGATGATAAGCAGCACGTTAGCCAATGCTGCGCTGCTTTTTTACAGCAGCTTAATCCTAATTTATACGTGCAAACAGCAGCGAATCTAACTAACTGGCCAGGCATTGTTAACTTGGCTTTTCCTAACGTAGAAGCAGAAACGTTAATGATGGCTTTGCCAGATTTAGCCGTTTCAACGGGGTCGGCCTGCAACGCTGCCAGTATTGACCCTTCTTATGTGCTTGTCGCTTTAGGTTTAAACCGTGCAACAGCACTCAGTTCTATTCGTTTTAGTTTTGGGCGTTATCTTACGTTAGCGCAAGCCAATTTTGCCGGTCAGCAAGTTAACCAAGCCCTAGAGCGTTTAAAAAACTAAAACTAGAGCGTCTAGAAAGTTAGTCGTATTTAACCAGATAATTGGGAGATGAATATGTCAATATCCATTACAGCCACCGCCGCCGAACACATTGCCCGTTGTTTAAAAGACCGTGGCGAAGGTGAAGGTTTAAGAGTCAATGTAAAGCCGAGTGGTTGTTCAGGCTATGCTTATGCCCTAGATTTTGCCGACACGGTTGAAGCCAATGATGCCGTTTTTGAAGCACACGGCGCAAAAGTTATTGTCAGCAAAGAAAACCTTACCTTGCTGGACGGTATGCAAGTTGATTACGTTACAGAAGGTCTAAACAGTTTTTTTCGTTTTAATAACCCGCGTGTTAAAGACGAGTGTGGTTGTGGCGAGAGCTTCAGCGTATAATCTGCCAAGTTAAATTTTTTGTTTTTTAACGTCTACTTTTTAAATCTAACGGGAGAATACCATGGCTGTTGAACGTACATTATCTATTATCAAGCCTGATGCTGTTGCTAAAAACGTAGTTGGCGAAATTATGGCACGTTTTGAAAAAGCGGGTTTGCAAGTGGTTGCAGCAAAAATGGTTCAGCTAGACGATGCTAAAGCTGGTGGTTTTTATGCTGAACACAAAGAACGTCCTTTCTACAAAGACCTTGTTGAGTTCATGACTTCAGGCCCTGTGGTTGTACAAGTTTTAGAAGGCGAAAACGCTATTCTAACTAACCGTGATTTAATGGGCGCAACTAACCCTAAAGAAGCGGCAGCTGGTACTATTCGTGCAGACTTTGCTAGCTCTATTGATGCTAACGCGGTTCACGGTTCAGACTCTGCTGAATCTGCAGCACGCGAAATTGCTTACTTCTTTGAAACTAACGAAATTTGCCCACGCGGTTAATTACTCGTTTTTTATAGTCGTAATTAAGTAAAGGGTAGGCATAAAAGATGCCTGCCCTTTCGCGCTTTAAGTGATTCAGTAAGTGATTTAATTTAAACAGCCATAAATAGGTCAGCCATAATGACAGCTTGCAATGCCGCTTCTGCCGTAACTGAAAAAGTAAACCTGCTGGGTAAAACTCTGCCAGAGCTAGAAGCTTTTTTTGTTGACGACCTTGGTGAAAAAAAATTTCGTGCTGCCCAAATCATGAAATGGATACACCATCACGGTGCAGATAGCTTTGAGCAGATGACCGATTTAAGTAAAGCGTTGCGTGAAAAGCTGTTGGCTTGTGCTGAAGTCCGTCCCCCTAAAGTGGTATTAGAAGACATTTCAACCGACGGTACGCGCAAATGGGTTTTAGAAGTTGGTGCAGGTAGCCATGTTGAAGCAGTGTTAATTCCTGTGGGCGAAAACCGTCGCACTTTATGTGTTTCTTCGCAAGTGGGTTGTTCGCTGGATTGCTCGTTTTGTTCAACGGGTAAGCAAGGTTTTCAACGTAACCTAACGCCAGCAGAAATTATTGGTCAAGTTTGGGTGGCACAAAAATCGTTTGGTTCACGTAAAGACAGCAAAAACCGTCCTGTTACCAATGTCGTTATGATGGGTATGGGCGAGCCATTAATGAACTTTCGTCCAGCCGTTGATGCCATGAAAATTATGCTAGATGATAACGGTTATGGTTTATCTAAGCGCCGTGTTACCTTATCAACGTCGGGTTTAGTGCCACAAATAGATCAGTTAGGTGATGAAATTGACGTGTCGCTTGCTATCTCGCTTCATGCACCGACCGATGCGTTGCGTAACGAATTAGTGCCGATTAACCGTAAGTATCCTATTCAAGAATTATTAGCTGCTTGCAAACGCTATTTAAAAAAATGCGGTGATTCGCGCGACATTACTGTGGAATACACTTTAATGGCTGGTGTCAATGACCAGCTAGTGCACGCGCAGCAGTTAGCGACATTGCTTAAACAGTTGCCTTGTAAAATTAATTTGATTCCCTTTAATCCTTTTCCGGGTTCAGATTATCAGCGCCCTTCACGTAATCAGCTAATGCGTTTTCAAGCGTGTTTACATGAGCAGGGTTATACTGCGCCGATTCGTATCACACGCGGTGATGATATTGATGCGGCTTGTGGTCAATTGGTTGGTCGTGTTCAAGATAAGACGCGCCGGAGTGCGCGTTATGCAGAACAAGCACTGATTCAAGTGCAGCAGGTGCTTTAAACCTTATGCAGCGCTTGGCAAGGTTTTTAGTGTGTGGTTTTTTTATAGTTGCAGCGGGCTGCGCTGCAAAAGCCCCTTGGGAACAAGTAGACTATGATCGCCAAGCCAAAGCTTATACTAACTTAGGTTTTGGTTATTTAGAGCAAGGTCAAACAGGGCGTGCGTTGCGTGATTTTCGTAAAGCTTTAAATGTACGCGCTTTTTACGTTGAAGCTTTGCACGGTACTGCTTTAGCGTTGCAGCAGCAGGGCGAGTTAGCCTTGGCTGAGTCGTATTTTGAGCAAGCGCTGCAAGCTAAATCTAGTCAAGTAAGTCATCAAAAGGATAGTCAAACAGCGATTAGAAATAATTATGCTGCTTTTTTATTTAGCCAAAGCCGTTATGATGAAGCGCGTAAGCAATTAGAGCGGGTGAGTAAAGATGTTTATTATACGGATCGAGTATTAGTTTTTACCAATCTTGGTTATGTGTCGATTAAGTTGGAGCAATCTGCTCAAGCGATTGCTTATTTTCAGCAAGCTTTGGCATTAAACCCCAGTTTTATTTTGCCACATCAAGCATTATTAGCATTACGTAGCAAGCAACAAGAATGGCAGCAAGCCGAGCGCCACTGGTTTGTTTTACGCGATGCACAAACAAATGATGACGCGACACTTAAACAGGCATTGATTGTGGTACAAAATACCGGCAACCAAAAAGAAGTAAACTATATCAATGGTTTGCTTAATCAATAGCCAACTTAGTGGCGCTAATTAAAATTCAGGAAGATTCTGTAAACGAGGATTCCAAAGATTATGACAGAACAGCAAAAAGAAGATCAGAAAAAGCCAGAAGAAACAGCAGAAAGCCTTGCAAAAGCTGACTGTAGTCGCCCTGGTGAGTTGTTAAGAGCGGCCCGTGAAGCCAAAGGTTTAAGCCAAGAAGAAGTGGCTAAAAAGCTTAATTTTTTACCGCTTTACGTGCCTGCATTAGAAGACGAAAAATTTGAACCGCTGCACAGCATCACCTTTATTAAAGGTTACTTGCGTGCTTATGCGCGTTTTTTAGAGATTGATGCCGATGAAGTGCTGCGTTGTTTTGTGGTGCATCATCCTGAATTAGTTAAGCAAGAAACACCACAGTCTGTTGAGGCATTGAAGTCTGAAAAAAATACCAGCAGCATGATTTTTAAGCTATTTAGTCTGCTTGTTGTTATTGCTTTAGTTGCCGTTATTATTATTTGGTGGCAAAGCCGTTCAGCAGAATCTTTGCCCAGTGTGAGCAATCAAGACGTTCAAGTTGACACTTTAGATGGTGATACCATTGTTGCGCCGGTGCAGATAGAGGCAATTACCTCCATTCAGCCCGTTGCAATCGAAGAAAAAAAAACTGAGCAGTCGCTTGCTATTGAGCAACAACCTGAAGTAGCGGTTGTTGCACCTGTTCTTGAAAAGCCTGCTCTTGAAAAGCCCACGGTTGTAAAGCCAGTTGTTGCAGCGTCGGTTGTTAAAGAGAAGCCCCTTGTTGCAGCGACTGTTGTTGAAGAGAAACCAGTCGTTAATGCAGCAGCTAAAGCGCCAGTTAAGACAATTAATGGTGATCCTGCGACTGTAACGGCAGGCAATAATAATTTAGTGGCATTGGTCTTTAGTAATGAGTGTTGGGTTGAAGTCCGAGACGATTTAGGTCGTATGTTGCACGCTTCACTGATGCAAGCAGACGATCAAATTTTGTTGGAAGGCAAACCGCCTTTCCAAGTTGTTTTTGGAAACGGTACTGTCGCCAAGGTTTTTTATGAAGGAAAAAACTTTGATTTCTCTTCACGTATTCGCTCTAACGGCTATGCTTCCATTCGAGTTGAATAAAATTTAAGAGTTTTAATATTTATTATGCAGCAGACCTCTCCTATTCAGCGTCGTAAATCCCGCCAAATTCGTGTTGGTGATCGGCTTGTTGGTGGTGATGCACCCATTAGTGTACAAAGCATGACTAATACTGAAACGTGTGATGTTGCTGCTACTGTGGCGCAAATTCAAAAAATGGAACAAGCCGGTGTTGATCTGGTGCGCGTTTCTGTTCCCAGTATGGAAGCCGCAGAAGCCTTTGGGCAAATTCGTCAATTGGTGAATACACCACTGATTGCTGATATTCATTTTGATTACAAAATTGCTTTACGTACAGCCGAGTTGGGTGTTGATTGTTTACGCATCAACCCAGGTAATATAGGCCGTGAAGATAGAGTGCGTGAAGTGGTGGCTGCGGCGCGTGATAAAGGCATTTCAATACGTATTGGTGTAAATGCTGGTTCATTAGAGAAAGATTTACAAAAAAAATACGGCGAACCAACCGCGACTGCTTTGGTTGAATCTGCTATGCGCCATGCTGATTATTTAGACCGTTTAGATTTTCAAGAATACAAAATCAGTGTTAAAGCATCCAATGTATTTATGGCGGTTGACGCTTACCGTCAGTTAGCGCAACGCATTGAGCAACCTTTACATTTGGGTATTACCGAAGCCGGTGGCTTACGCTCGGGTACAGTAAAATCGTCAGTTGGTCTCGGTATCTTATTGATGGAAGGCATTGGCGACACGCTGCGTATTTCTTTAGCGGCTGACCCTGTTGAAGAAGTAAAAGTGGGCTTTGATTTGTTAAAAAGCCTGCGTCTTCGCAACAAGGGTATTAATTTTATTGCCTGCCCAAGTTGTTCAAGACAGAATTTTGATGTGGTTGCGACCATGAATGAACTGGAGCAGCGCGTTGAAGATGTATTAACACCACTGGACGTTGCTATTATTGGTTGTGTGGTTAATGGCCCAGGCGAAGCCCGTGAAGCAGATTTAGGCTTAACGGGTGGTGAGCCGCAGCATTTAATTTATGTGGATGGCAAGCCCGTTAGCAAACTAAGCAGTGACAAGCTAGTCGATCAGTTAGAAAACATGATTCGTGAAAAAGCGGCAGCAAAACAAGCAACCTTAGATCAACTCTTAGCACGCAGTTAATAGGATTTATTTCGTGGCAAAAAAGATTCAAGCAATTCGTGGTATGAATGATTTACTTCCAACCGCTAGCCCACGTTGGCAATACCTAGAACAATTAGTAGGGCGTTTGTTGGCACGTTATGGCTATCAAGAAATGCGTATGCCGATTGTGGAGCAGACAGGGTTATTTAAGCGTTCTATTGGTGAAGTAACTGACATTGTTGAAAAGGAAATGTACACCTTTGAAGACCGCAATGGCGATAGTTTAACCTTGCGTCCTGAAGGAACAGCCGGTTGTGTACGCGCGGCTGAAGAACACGGTTTGCTGTACAACCAGCAGCAGCGGCTTTGGTACCAAGGCCCGATGTTTCGCCACGAACGCCCTCAAAAAGGCCGCTATCGCCAGTTTCACCAAATTGGCGTGGAAACGTTTGGTTTGAATGGCCCAGACATAGATGCTGAATTGATTTTATTATCGGTTCGTTTATGGCGTGAATTAGGCATTCTAGATCACTTAACCCTAGAGCTAAACACCTTGGGTAGTTCGGCCGCACGTGCTGACTATCGCCAAGCGTTAACAACTTATTTAGAAGCATTTTATAACGAATTAGATGAAGACAGTCAGCGCCGTTTAACAACTAATCCGTTAAGGATTTTGGATTCTAAATCAGAAAGTACGCAAAAGATTTTACAAGATGCACCGTCTTTTGATGCCTATTTAGATGCTGAAAGTCGGCAACATTTTGCCGGTCTTTGCCAGTTTTTAGATGCCGCTGGCGTTACTTATAAACTCAATCCTTTATTAGTACGCGGTTTAGACTACTACAGTAAAACGGTTTTTGAGTGGACTACAACGGCTTTAGGTTCACAAGGCACAGTTTGTGCAGGTGGTCGTTACGATGCTTTAGTTGAACAATTGGGTGGGAAGGCGACGCCTGCGGTAGGTTTTGCGATGGGTGTTGAGCGTTTAATTTTGTTGTTAGAGACGTTGGATGTTTTCCCAGCTGAACTAGAGCAACAGCTAGACGTGTATTTAGCGGCTTCAGGGCAAGGTGCGGATGCTTATGCCTTGTTATTAGCCGAGCGTTTACGCAGCGAACAGCCAACATTAAGGATTTTAACCCATTGTGGTGGTGGTAGCTTTAAACAGCAAATTAAACGCGCTGATAAATCGGGTGCAGAACTGGCTATTTTGTTGGGAGAAAATGAGATTTCTCAAGGCATTGCCAGTGTTAAATATTTAAGAACAGATCAAGCGCAAAGTGAAGTAGCGATTAGTGAGCTAGCAGGACTTATACACCAGCATTTGCAAAGCCACTAAGCTAAGTTAAGATAGCCAACATTTTGCAGATTAAACCATTTTATAGGCTTGTTTATGCACAGCGAAGAAGAGCAATTAGAATCCATCAAGCAGTGGTGGAGTAGAAACGGTAAGTCGATGATTATTGGTGCGGTGGTTGCTATCGCTGGTGTTGGTGGCTGGAAAGGCTGGGAAAATCATCAGTTAAGCCAAGCTGAGACAGCCTCTGAGCTTTACAGTGAATTAAATCAAGTGGTGATGAATAGCACCGGCGATCAGCGTCAACAGCAAGCGGATGCCTTGATTGAACGCATTACCAGTAATTTTAGCAGCAGTGTTTATTCTGATTATGCATACCTTTTTGCAGCGCGTTTAGCCGTAGAGCGTGATGCATTAGACGAAGCGCAAGCACACTTGCGTGCAGCTTTAGATACCACCAAGGTGGATGCGATTGAGTTGGTTGTGCGTTTGCGTTTAGCGCGTATTCTAAATTCACAAGAAAAAGTTGAAGAAGCGCTAAGTATTTTAGATGTTGCTGATTCGGGTGGTTTTACAACCGAGTTTCAATCGCTGCGTGGTGATTTGTTAATGAGCAAAGGCGATGCTTTACAAGCCCGTGAAGCTTATCAACGCGCTTTAGATGCCAGCCGCTCGGCAGGTGAATCAACACCATTAGTTGAAATGAAATTAGATTCGCTTGCTGCTCATGGGGACGCTTAATGCGTAAAAATCTTTTAAATAGAAGCCTTTTAAAAAGCGCTCGTTTAAAAGCTGCTGCTGCAGGACTGGTTTTATGTTTGGCTGGTTGCAGCAGCTTGCCAGACCCACAATACCCACCGGCTCAATTGCCTAGCCATAGCGATACGAGTCAGCTTGTTAGTGTTTGGCAAGATCATTCAGGTTATGGTGAGCGTTGGCGCGGTTATCAATTAATGCCTGTTTTAGACGGCGATCTTCTAATTGCTGCTGATGCTAAAGGTTTTGTACAAGCGTTTGACTTGTCAATCAGTGGCTTTTTTAAGTCAGATTTACTTTGGTCACAACAGCTTGAGCAAGGCGTTAGCGCAGGTTTAACCCTTCATAACAACAGCGTGTACATTGCCACTCAAAATGGTGAACTGCTGTCTGTTAATGCACGTACCGGTGCTTTTAACTGGCGAGTTAATTTGTCGAGCGAAGCATTAAGTGCGCCACAAATTAAAGATAATTTATTGGTGATCTTGGCTGCTGATGGTCGCCTTGCTGGTATTGATGTTGCTACCGGTCGGCAATTGTGGACTTATGATGCGCTGATGCCTTCATTGACTTTGCGTGGTACGGCAATTCCTACGGTAACTAGCCTACAAACGTTTACTGGTTTTGCTAATGGTAAACTTGTTGCCATTGATAACAACAGTGGTCAAGTGCGTTGGGAAACTCGCATTACTCAGCCTGAAGGTCGTACCGACATAGAGCGTTTGGTGGATGTACGTGGTCAGGCCAAAGAAGCCCAAGGAATGCTAATTGTTAATAGCTACCAAGGACAAACTCACGCACTAGACCCTTTTACTGGGCGCAGCCGTTGGTATAAAGACGTTTCTAGTTTTCATGCCCCTGCTATCTTTAATAACCAAGTGATTATTGTTGATGAAGCTAGCCGTATTCATGCACTGGATTTATTTAGCGGTAATCGCTTATGGGTTCAAGATGCACTTTATGGTCGTGAATTAACCGAGCCAGTGATTTTAGAAAAAACCTTAGTCGTAGCTGATTACCAAGGTTATTTGCATTTGCTTGATGCACAAACAGGTACGTTGACTGGTCGTAAAAATTTTGATTTAGACGGTATTCGTGCCACGCCCGTCGTAAGTAATAATAAGTTACTGGTACATTCCATACGTGGCCGCCTTGGGCTTTTTACCCTTAAGAAATAAAAACCATGACTCCTGTAATTGCTTTAGTAGGCCGTCCTAATGTCGGTAAATCTACACTGTTTAACCGTTTAACTCGCAGCCGTGATGCCTTGGTTGCAGACTTTCCTGGCCTTACTCGTGACCGTCAATACGGTGAAGGTAAAGTGGGTGGTCGCCCTTACATCGTTATAGACACTGGTGGTATTAGTGGTGACGAAGAAGGCATTGATGCAGAAATGGCGCGTCACTCTTTACTGGCTATCGGTGAAGCTGACTTAGTTTTGTTCATCGTTGATGCACGTTCGGGTATGACGGCTGCCGATGAAATGATTGCCCGTTATTTGCGTGAGCATGATAAAAAAGCTTACCTTGTGGTTAACAAAACTGATGGTTTGGATGCTTATAGCCACAGTGCTGAATTTTATGCGCTGGGTATGAAGACTGACCCATTTATGATTGCTGCGGTACATAACCGTGGTGTTAGCAGTATGATTACCCAGTTGTTGGATGATTTGTTAGGGCCAATGACTGAAGAAGATTTAGGGCCTAAAGAACCTGTTTGGGGCGAGGTTAATTTTGATGAGCCTACGCCTGAAGAACAAGACGCTGTATTAGAAAAAGAATCTAAAGCACACGCTGCAAGGCAATTAAAGTTTGGCATTATTGGTCGTCCTAACGTGGGTAAGTCAACGCTAGTCAACCGTATTTTGGGTGAAGAGCGAGTGATTGTTTTTGACCAGCCAGGTACCACGCGGGATGCAATTACGGTTCCTTTTGAGCGCAACGGTACGCCTTATACGCTGGTTGATACTGCCGGTATTCGTCGCCGTAAAAACGTCACTGAGATTGCTGAAAAATTCTCTATTGTTAAGACTTTACAAGCCATTAAAGAATGTAACGTCGCCGTTGTGGTCATTGACGGGCGTACTGGTTTAGTTGAACAAGACTTGCATCTGTTAAGTTTTGTGCTGGAATCAGGGCGTGCAATGGTTATTGCTATTAATAAGTGGGATAACCTTGACCAAGAAAGTCGCGACAAAATCAAAAAAGATATTGATCGCCGTTTGGAATTTGTTGACTACGCTGACGTGCATTATATTTCAGCGTTGCACGGTACAGGTGTTGGTGAGTTGTTTCGTTCGGTCGAAAAAGCTTACAAATCCGCAACCAGTCATTGGACAACAAATCGTTTAACAACGCTGTTGCAAGATGTGGTGAGTGAACATCAGCCACCTATGATTAATGGTCGCCGTATTAAGCTGCGTTATGCACACCAAGGTGGTTTGAATCCACCGATTATTGTGGTGCATGGTAATCAAACCGCTTCGATTCCTAGCAGCTATAAGCGCTATTTGATGAATACCTTCCGTAAAATTTTGAAGGTGACGGGTACGCCATTAAGGTTTGAGTTCCGTAGCGGTGAAAATCCCTATGCAACACCTAATGAGAAAGACAGCCGTGAAGCGGCTAGAGCAAGGCAGTTAAAATTAACAAAAGAAGCGCGTGCTGATCGTAAGCGTAAGCGTAAATAAAATTAAAGCCGCTGATATATCAGCGGCTTTTTTTAGGGCTTTAACAGCTGCATATACACAGGCGCATGGTCAGAAATATGACTTCTTGCGTGTTTATTCGTTATGCCAAGCAGTTCAGGGAATTTTAAAATACCCACTTCACCCACAGATAAGCGGTTAGTACCTACCCAAATATTATCGTAAAGATTAGCAAATACACCTTCTTTAGTTGAAAGGGTGCTAGCGCCTAATTCTTCAGTTATTAAAGGTTCAACGCCTAAAGCTTTTAAGCTTTGCCAACCTTTATGGCGTGGCGGCATATTAAAATCACCCATCAACATAATGGGCGTTTTTGGGTAGATTTCTTCTAACCACTGCCAATAATTGGTTAATTCTTCAAGCTCTGCAACACGCTCACCAATGCGTTTTCCATAAATAATGTGTACGGTACTAGCAGCAAAGGCCTGTTTGGATTTAAGGTTAAGAAAACGTGCTGAATAAGGCTCGCGGGCAAATAAATCACCTGGATCTAAATAAACCACGGCACCATCTAGGTATTCAACGGCTGATTCTCGCCAGACAAAAGCGTACATTTCTTTATAGCTAGAGCTGCCAATTAAGTGAGAGTGCATGGATTGCCAAGGTTCACCGCTGGCGGCTTCTAAAGCCTTTTCAAAAGCGTTCACACCTTCAATGGTCATCACTTCTTGGACGGCGATAAAATCAAACTGAACACCTATTTTACCCAGCGCTTGATAGTCTTTTTTAGAACCTCGCCCCAAGTGTTGAATGTTCCAGCTTGCAATAACCAAGGCATTTTTATTGATAATTGCAGTGTTAATGTTAGCAGCAGAAACCATAGCAATGTTGGTGATACAAATTAAAGCGGTTAATAATAAATAACGAATAGGCATTAAAATCTTCATTTATAATTGAAGGAAATAAAAAAGCAGCTTCGTTAGAAGCTGCTGCTGTTCAATCGACTCATGCACAATGTTTAAAGTAAGTCTTTACGCAATTGAGCCGGTGTTTTAGGCGATAACAAGCCTGGCGCTACATCAAATACAGTTTTTGCACCCACTTCACCACGGCTGGCTAATTTATGCACAGCCCGCGCATAAGCAACTAATACGCTGGCAGTAAACTCTGGATTGCTGTCTAAAGCCAAAGAATACTCAATGGTTTGTTTGCTAGCAGTACCAGTTACACCGCTACGAATAACAAAACCGCCGTGTGGCATTTTAGTGTGTTCTTTTGCAAAAGTAGCTGAGTCAATAAAGTTAACTTCGGTATCATAATCGGCAAAGTAATCTGGCATAGTCACAATGCTATGACGAATTTGTTCAGCATCAGCACCGTCATCTAAAACAATAAAGCACTGGCGAGTATGCTTTTCGCGGGTGGTTAATTCCGGTTGTTCGCCTGCACGTACACGCGCTATGGCTGTTTCTGAAGGTAGTGTATATTGTACGCCCGATTTAACACCGGCGACACGACGTATGGCATCAGAATGACCTTGACTTAAACCTTTGCCCCAAAAAGTATAGGTTTCACCTTGAGGTAAAATGGTTTCACCATAGAGGCGGTTTAACGAGAAAAGACCAGGATCCCAACCCACGGATAGTAGGGCAATTTTACCGGCTTTTTTAGCAGGAATATCTAAAGCATCAAAGTATTCGTTAACCTTGGCGTGTGTATCAAAGCTATCAACGGTATTAAAAAACTGGGCTAAATAAGGGCCTTGTTCGGGTAAATCAGACCTAGAGCCACCACACAAAATCATTACGTCAACCTGATCTTGAAATTGCTCAATATCGGCTATGGCATAAACAGGCACATCTTTATTGAGAAGTTCAACACTGCTTGGGTCACGACGGCTAAAAACACCTACTAATTGCATATCTGGATTTTGTGCAAGTGCTGATTCAACACCACGCCCTAAATTACCGTACCCAGCAATTGCTACCTTAATTTGATTCGACATAAAGATTTTTCCTTACTTGTTAAAACTAGTTAGCACTAAAAGTGATTACTCACGTAAAATAGTTTAACAGTAAATAGACACCTAATAAGTGTAGAATTTATAAACTTAGCAAAATAAACGTGTATTTTTATTAACTAAAGGACACCTTTTCCTATGGGTCGCGCATTCCAAAATCGTAAAGTTTCCATGGCCAAAACAGCTTCGGCTAAAACTAAAGTTTATTCACGCTATGGCCGTGAAGTTTATATGGCTGCTAAAAATGGGGGCGTTGATCCTACTGCCAATCTTACTTTGCGTAGCTTAATTGAACGGGCTAAAAAAGACCAAGTGCCTTCACACGTACTTGATAAAGCGATTGAAAAAGCTAAAGGCGGTGGTGGTGAAGATTTTCAGCCTTCTTTATATGAAGGCATTGCGCCAGGTGGCTGTTTGGTATTGATTAGCGCATTAACCGACAATGCTAACCGTACTTTTGGTGATATTCGTGGCATTTTTACCAAGTGTAAAGCCAAATTAGGTAGCCAAGGTTCTGTGTCTTATATGTTTGATCACCGTGCGATGTTTGTGTTTGCAGGTGATGATGAAGAAGCCGCCTTAGAAGTATTAATGATGGCCGATGTTGATGTAGCAGATATTGATTGCGAAGAAGGTATGATTACCGTGTTAGTACCACCCACTGAATATTTTAAAACTAAAACTGCTTTAACAGAAATGAATCCAGCGATAGATTTTGAAGTGGAAGAAATCACTTATTTACCACAAACCGATCACTCAGTAACCAGTGATGACGTGGCTAGTTTTGAGCGCTTTGTTGGCTTATTAAACGACCTAGAAGACGTTGCACAAATTTACCACAATGGTGTTTTTGAATAAGCCCATTTTTTATAGCTTGTACTGTTTTAAAGTTGATTAGAAAGTGTATTAAAAGCCAGTTATTTAACTGGCTTTTTTAACTTAATTTCAAGCAATAGGAATGTTTACAGCATGGCTTTTGATTATTTTTAGTATGTATGCAAATGAATCTGAGCTGCAAGACATTCTAAGCGAAATGGGCAGTTTTTATGTTAGAAAAAGCGCTGATTAAGGTTTAATTAACGCGATAGGCAGTAAATTATTTTCTTTGGCATATTTTTCAAGGCGACCATCCGCTTTAATTGCTTTTACAAACGTATTGATTCTTGCTAACCATTCAGGCTGCCCTTTTTTAATGGCGTAAGCGTATTCAAATTGTTCTGTTGCTTGTTTGGGTGTTAAAAGTTTTGCCCAGTCATAAACTTGGAGCATTTTTTGCCCATACGGGTAATCAGCAATAAATACATCAGCACGACCCGAGCGCACTTCTATTTCGCGCTGACTATTTTTTATGACGGTCATGATTTCAGCATTTTTTAAACTGCTACGCATTGCACCTTCCATGTAGGTACCTTTTTGGACACAGACAATAACACCTTCTTTATCGATTGATTCCCAGCTATCAATAACTGGATTAGTTTTACTAGCAACGCCATACATACCACTGCTTAGGTAAGGTTCGCTATAGTCAATTTTTTTGCTGCGTTCTGTTGTTATACCCACGCCAAACATGGCGATATCACATTTATCTTGCTGTATATCATCCATAAAAATACCAAAATGCGTGGTGACATATTCAACGTCTACACCTAAGTCTTTAGCAAGTGCTTGTGATAAGCCGATATCAATGCCTTCTAGTTGACCTGTTTTGCTGTTTTTGTAAGAAATAGAGAAATAATCAGGCCAAATGCAGACACGTAACTTTCCTGCTACGGTGATTTTTTGCTCTCGCTCTGACGCAGCAAAGGCGTTGTTTTGTAAAATCAAACTGCACAAAAGTAAAAATATAAAGCTAAATCGTTGGTATTTAATGCAATTCTTTGTTAATAAAGCTAGCCTAATTCTTTGCCTCATATAGCTTCTTCCTGTTTTTTTATTACTGATTTAAGGAATGGTTTAACGCCATGCTATCGAATCTTTTTTTACTTTTAAAAAATGCGACCTTCCGCCAAAAATGGGTTCTTCTTACGGCATTATTTATTTTGCTTTGTTTTTGGCTGGTTCTGCAACATACCGCACGCCAAGGTGTTGCAAGAAGTTTAGCTGAGCAGGATGCAAGTAATGCCGTTTTATTGCATGCACTTGAAGATACTGTTGTCCGTTCATTTCAGTCAGTTAATAGCTCGATGTTGACGCTAGCAGAAAGCATTCCTCAGCTAGCTTCTGATCAAGATATAAGGAACGTGCTATTGGAGCAATTGCGTACATCGCCCCAGTTAAGAGCGATTGATTTGCTTGATACGCAGGGGTTGGTGATTACTTCAGTGACAAATAATAAAGGTAATCAAGTCACTTATTCTTGCATTGATACGCTAAATAACGAGCCATTGACAGCATTTGTCATTGAGTCGCTTCAAAAAGGCCGTTACCCCAACGATCCTTTTGCCGCACAATCAGTGCATCAATACATTCCTTTTTGCGTGCCTGTTCATGATGCTAGTGGTCAATTATCAAAAGTGCTCATTGCTTCAATAAATCCTCAGTATTTTTACAATCTTTTTGCTTCAATTACGAATTCTTTGGACTCTTATGTTTACTTGTATCGTTATGATGGTGAGCCGTTACTAACGGCGAGTGCTATTGAACCGGAAACAGCCGCCATTTTAATGCGTGTTAAAGAAAAAAGCTGGGGGCAGTTTCGTACCCCCATTGCTGAAAGTGAATATTTAGTGAGCTATCGCTCGACTTCTTTGCTGCCTTTAATTCTAGTTCTGGTGTCTGACGAAGCATCGGCACTATCAGCTTGGCGGCAAGATGAGCGGATGATGCGTTGGTTTTTGTTTATCATTTCAATAATTACGGTTGTGGTTGCTTTAGTGATTGCTGTGCTAAGAGAAAAACGCTGGCAAGCATTGGGTGATATACACCTATTAAGTACAGCGATTAGAAGCACGGCCAATGCCATTTTGATTACTGATAAAGAAGGTAGTATTCATTGGACTAATAAAGCATTTACGGTGCTTACGGGTTATTCTTTTGAAGAAGTTAAAGGAAAAACACCGAGAGTTTTGAACTCAGGGCAGCAACCAAAAGCATTTTTTAGTGAGTTATGGCTAACCATTTTATCGGGTAAAAGCTGGAAGGGTGAGTTGATTAATCGGCACAAGCAAGGTTATACCCTTGTGGTCGATCAAACAATTACACCTATTTTAGATAAAAAAGGCAATATTGAGCATTTTATTGCTGTGCATGAAGATGTCACTGCACGTAAAAAAGCAGAGCAACAAGCGTTGTTTTTAGCCGATCATGATTCGTTAACCCAGTTACCTAATCGGCGTTATTTTGAGCAGCATCTGTATCATGTTTTTGCAACTTTTGACCCCACGGAAATCGCTATTTTATTTATTGATTTAGACCGCTTTAAAGACATTAACGACACTTTAGGGCATGAAGCGGGTGATGCACTTTTAATTCAAACCGCCTCTAATTTACAAAGTTTAATGGATGATAATTACTTATTGGCTCGGTTAGGCGGTGATGAGTTTGCGATTTTAGTAAAAGAAGTGATTAACCATGAACAGTTAGTTATTTTTGCTAATAAGGTTGTTACGACGGTTGCTAAGTTATTTTATTATGGTGATGGTGTATTTAATACCACTTGTAGCGTGGGTGTTGCTACTGGCAATATCAATACATCGGATGCTTCTATGATGTTACGCCAAGCTGATATGGCGATGTATCGTGCTAAGCGTACGGGTAAAAACACCTTTCGTTTTTTTGATGATGCTATGGATGCCATCATGAGGCGGCGTGTTTATTTACAGCAGCAGCTTGAAATGGCGGTACATTCTGACGTGGCGTTTAGTTTGCGTTATCAACCACAAATTAATGCTCTGACGGGTGAACTTTATGGTGCTGAAGCTTTAATGCGCTGGGAAGTTACTGCTGGTGAATGGGTTTCTCCTGTTGAATTCATTCCACTGGCTGAAGAGACAGGCCAAATTATGGATATTGGTATTTGGTTAATGAAAAGCCTTTTTCAGCAGATGGCCAAATGGAACTGTTGTGGCGTTAAGTTTGGTAAAATCTCTATGAATATTTCTGCCATTCAGCTAGCCAGAGATTCTTTAGCGGAGCGAATGTTAGCTATGATGAAAGCGTATGGTATTTTAGCTAATCAGCTTTGCGTTGAAATAACAGAAACAACTTTAATGACTAATTCTGATCGTGTGATGGATAACCTAAAACAACTAAAAAAATCGGGCATTACTTTGTCGATTGATGACTTTGGTACGGGTTATTCATCGCTTAGTTATTTAAAAGCAATTGATGCCAATCATTTAAAAATAGACCGTAGCTTTATTATTGGCATTGGTGAGAAAAATTCTGATGAACACATTATACGCGCTACGATTGCGCTTGCGCATAGCTTGAGTCTTGAAACGGTTGCTGAAGGTGTTGATAGCCAAGAACAACTAATGTTTTTAAAGGCATTAAATTGTGATTATATTCAAGGTTATCTTTTTTCTAAGCCATTAATAGCAGAAGACTTTGAGCAGTTTATTAACGAAGGTTAAATTTCAGGCATAAAAAAAGGCAGATTAAATTAATAATCTGCCTTCTGAAATTTGGTAGCGGGGGCCGGATTTGAACCAACGACCTTCGGGTTATGAGCCCGACGAGCTACCAGACTGCTCCACCCCGCATCAAAGTGAAGCTAGTATAGCCTTTTAATTTGGCTTGTCAAGATAAGACTAAAGATTATTTACTTTGTAAGGTGTGCTTGTTGGCTTTGAGGGAGTAACAGTGTAACTTACTAGGTGCAGGGGATTGAATATAATAAGAATAAAATAATAACCTTTTGCCTTAATTCAGACGGGTCAAATAATAACTATCCTGTTTATCTACTTATCAGGCACGGGTTTTAGCGGCAGTGCTGCTAAGCTTAGTGTTAACAGAGGGAGTTTGCTATGCAAAAACGTGTAGCTTGGGTCACTGGCGGTACAGGTGGCATTGGTGCAGAAATTTGCCGTTCTTTAGCCGCAGCGGGTTATCAGGTTGTTGCTGGTTATTCTAACGAAGAAAAAGCCAAAGTTTGGCAAGCAGAACAAAAAGCAGCAGGTTTTGATATTGCGATTAGTCAGGCCGACGTTGCTGATTTTGAATCAGTTCAAAAAAGTCATGCAGAAATTAAAGCTCAGTTTGGTGCAGTTTCAGTATTAGTTAACAACGCAGGTATTACCCGTGACGCTACTTTAAAGCGTATGGATGCTACTCAATGGGGCGATGTGCTAAGCACTAACCTAGGTAGCGTATTTAATACGTCAAAAGCTTGTTTTGACGAAATGTTAACGCAAAAATTTGGCCGTATTATTAATATCTCTTCTATTAATGCTGAAAAAGGTCAGTTTGGTCAGGCTAACTATTCTGCTGCTAAAGCAGGTATGCACGGCTTTACTAAAGCAGTTGCTCAAGAAGGGGCGCGTAATGGCGTAACCGTGAATACTATTTCACCGGGTTACGTTGCTACGGATATGATCATGAAAATTGAAGAAAAAATTCGTGAAGGTATTCGTGCTCAAATCCCCGTTGGCCGTTTTGGTGAACCCAAAGACATTGCACGCATTGTAGTGTTCTTGGCGGATGAAGACGCTAGCTTTATTACGGGTGCGAACATTTCTGCCAATGGTGGTCAGTTCATGCACTAAGTTTTACTTTAGCTTCTTAGTTAACAGAGGCCGTAAAACAAGAAAACCCAGATTTAGGTCTGGGTTTTTTTATTGTTTGTTTGTTGGTTAGCTAGCTAGGGTTTTGATAAACCTCAATCGCTGCCATTAAGCGTTGACCAAGTGGGCTGGTTTTACTGCCACCAATTTCATGCCATTTCTCTAATAGCTGCTGAATGTTTTGCAAAGTAGTTGCTTCATCAGGTACACCTAAACCCGCATTCATACGGTTAATTTGCAGTTGTAAGCGAAGTTGTTGATCTGCTGCTTGCACGGGTACGCCAGCCAATAATTCAAGCTCAACAATTAAGCCTTTGGCTTCTAGTGAATCTTCTGGCTCACCTGTTTCAGGTAGCACATTTAACAAGTCATCAAGCTGTTGCGTTAAATCTTTACGCGCCTGTTGTTGTTCAATGCGTTGTAACTGCTCAGCCAAATGATCTAGTTCTGCTTGCCAGCGTTGTTGTTCCTTTTTAGGAATCTGGCGTAGCCCCGTTATTTGTTGAAATAACTTTAATGCTTGCTGATATTCACCAGTGGCGAGTGCCTCTTTAGCTTCAACTAACTGTTGACGCGCTTGAGCAAAGCGTTGCAAGTGTTCTTCTAAACGATTCTTGCGCTGCTCATCACGCAGTTTAAATAAGTTATCGCACTGGGCACGAAACTCTTTCCAAAGCTGATGTTCTAGGCTTCCCGGTGCTGCGCCTACAGTGCGCCATTCTTGCTGAAGCTGCTTGCTGGTTTCAGTCGCTGCTTGCAGGTCGTCACTTTCTAGCAGTGCTTTGGCTGCTGCTATCAGTGCGCGTTTGTTATCTGCGTGAGTTTGGCGCAGCTGATACAGTTGGTCACGAATCGGCGTTAATGCTTGCTGAAAACGGTTGGCTAATTGTTTGCCTTCAGTGCGGTTAACCGGATTAAAGCGGTGCCATTCTTCGTGAACTTGTACTAGCAGCTCATCAAGCGCTTGTTCGTCCATCGCTAACAAACCACCACTAAGCGCAAGTTGTTCTAGTTCATTACAAATAACGGATTTTTGGGTTTGGTTGTAGTCGCGTACTTCATTTTGTGCAGCAAACCAAATTTTACAAGGCTCATAAGCTAAGTCAGCAGCTTGCTTGAATCTATCCCAAAGCGGTTTATTGGCTGCTGCTGAACCCAGTTCACGCCATTTTTGCTGGAGTGCTTGAATTTTATCGGCTTTAATTTGTGGAATCATGCTGGTGTCAGCGGCTAAACTTTCCATTTGTTGGCAAAGCATTTCGCGCTTAGGTGCAGCAACATAACCTTGCCAATCACGTAATTCAGCAATTTTAGCGCTTAGACCACGAAAGAAAATGGCAAGGCGGTGACTATTACCAAGCTTATCCGCTTCCGCTTGTAGCTGCTGGTGCAGTTTAATCGCTTCTTTGCTTTGCCCTAAGTCAATCAGTTGCTCTAGCTGAATAAAGCTTTGTTCAATGCGGTCTAAATTCAGCTGTTTGGCATCTTGTACGGCTTGACGAGCAGTTTTTTTCTGTTGATCGCTGGTACTTAATACTTGCTTGGCCTGCTCAACTAATGCAGGTATAGGCAAATTGTTATGCCAATTAATCGTGTTTAATAAAGCACTAAGCTGTTGCAGTTGAGTTTGGCTTGGCGGTTCATTTAAAGCTTGAAGCTGCTCTTTTAATTGTGGCTGTGTTTCTTGCCAAGCTTGCGAGCAGGCTATTAATTCATTCGCCAGTTGTAGCTGCTGCTCAAAGGTTTTTTGTTCACCTTTGCTGGGCATAAAATCTAGCAAGGTTTGCTGCCATTGCGCGGCTAGTTGACTGGTCAAAAGTGTTTCTGTTGCAGCAGGTTGTATTTTTAGTTGCTCAACTAATTCATCCAGCTGGGTTTGCAATTGCTGCTGCTGCTGCTGGCTTTGTTGACGCAAGGCTTCTTGAGCTTGACGCGCCGCCGCTGCTGTTTGTAATTGTTGAATGAAGTTGTTGGCCGTTTGGCTAAGCTGTTCAAAATGTTCAGTCAGTTTTGCATCTGGCGCTAATTGCACGTCTTGCCATTGGCTGGTTAGGTGTTCAAAACGTGCGCGATAAAGTGATTCATCACCTACATTAATGAGCTTTTGTAATTGCTCTAGCAACTGTAAGCGCTGTTGCGCTGCTTCTTGCTCTGCTTGTTGCGCGGCGCGGTAGGCATTAAGTTTATCCCTTGCCATACGCTGCACGCGCTTATCACCTTGGGCTTCTTTAACTAGCTTTTCTAATGCAGCTTCAGACGCTATTTTTTCAGCGGCTATTTGGCGAACTTTGGCAAGACTGTTGCTAAGCGCGATCGTCAGCCAGTCTTCTTCGGTCGCTTCTAAATGCGTTAGTAAAGAAAGACGAAAATCTACAGGCTCACCTTGTTGAACTAAGCTAAGCAGTAATGCTTGGTCGGTAATTTGTGACGAAAGCGATTGGCGCTCAGCAGGGTTAAGCTGTGCATCTTTGCTTAACAGCAGCTGTAAATGCTGGCTAAGTGCTTGATAAAGCGATTCGTTTTGTTGATTTTTATTAAACAGCTCAATGAGTTTTATTGGACTAGGGAAGCGTGGTAATGCTTCTTTAAGCAATTGTGAATCTTGCTCTTGTGCTAGCCAACTTAAAAAAGCGCTCTGTTGTTGATCGACACTAAGGTCGAGGCGATTTAACGCTAATAACCGGATGCTAGGATCCTGATGATTAAGAGACGGTTTAAATAAAAATGGTGCAATTCTTATGAACAGCGAATTCATGAGTTTAGGCGGCCCTTGCTACAAAAAATGATATAAAACAACCAGTGGGTCTTGGTCAGCAGGTTTTGGTCAGTAGGTCTTGGTGCAAAGCTGCGTCAGGAGGCTTAGACTAAACAAAACCAGCGCTACCCAACCTTTGATAAGCCGCACATTCTAGCAGATGAAGCTGCGGGTAGCGCAGATTAAGTTGAAGTAAGTTAAGGAGTTGTTATGGATACCTCTCATATTGCCGATCAGGCATCAAGATTACGCGCTAGTGATGTTGATTTTGCTGCTTGGGCTGCAGGTCTAGGTGTTATTGTGCATCAAGATTTAACGCAAGTACGCATTGCCCAGCTGTTAGATAAGTTAGTTGCCAAAGGGCAATCGCGCTCACTTTTATTGGAACGCTTAAAAGCAGCCGATAGGCTAGCTAATGCTGCTATGTGGTTAGTGGTCCATGCCACTTATGCAAAGCGAGTGGATATTAACGGCGAGCCTTTAACGGCTGCTGATTTTAAAGCCGACCCACAAGGTCATACGGGCGGTTCTTTAAACATGGTGCCGGCTTATGTGGGTTATATGTTGGCGAATTTGTTTAGCGGCGACACTCGTAGTTGGTTAATGGAACAAGGCCACTGCGTTTCTGCCATCGACAGTGTAAACCTTTTGTTAGGCAATCAAAAAACACGCCATGCAGCGGCTTACCCTGATTGGTCAGATGAATCGCTAAGCCGTTTTGTACAAGATTTTTATTCTTATGAGCTAAATAATGAAGGTAAACCAGCCTCGCCTTTAGGTAGCCATTTAAACGTGAATACTGCCGGTGCAGTGAGTGAAGGCGGTTATTTAGGTTTTACGGCTTTGCAGTATGTACATGCCAGCGAAAAGAATGAGCGCCTAGTGGCTTTTTTATCGGATGGTGCTTTTGAAGAGCAGCGCGGCAGTGATTGGGCGCCTTTATGGTGGCGTGCTGAAGATAACGGTTGGGTTGTGCCTATTATGATTGCCAATGGTCGCCGTATCGACCAGCGCACCACTTTAATGCTGCAAGGTGGTATTGAATGGTTTGCCAAGCATTTAGAGCACCAAGGTTTTGAACCCAGCGTTATCGACGGCCAAGACCCTGCCGCTTTTGCTTGGGGTATTTTGGTGGGCGAGCAGTGGTTAGAAGATGAAGCGGCTGCCATTCAACGGGGTGATCGTTCTTATCCTGCACGCCTGCCTTATTTGGTTGCTGAATCATCGAAAGGCTACGGTTTTTCAGGTGCTGGGACTAACCGTGCGCACGGTACGCCCTTGCCTGCTAACCCAGCCAAAGATGCTGAATCTTTACGTTTATTTAATGAAGGTGCAGCGCGATTATGGCAATCGCCCGATGATTTAAAACAAGCGGTGGCAAGTTTTGCCCAGCACCAAGCGCAAAATCGCCCGCAAGAAAAAGACCACCCTTTAGCGGTACGCAAAGTAGCGAACCCAGTAATGCCTGAAGCGCCTTGGATTCCTGCCGATTTGCGTTTGCATTCCCCCATGACTTCGGTTGATGTGGCTTTTTGTGCGCTAATTAAAGAAAACCCCAAGTTAAGGGCTAGGGTGGGTAACCCTGATGAAATGTCGAGCAACAATATGGGCTTGACGCTTGCTAAGTTAAAGCATCGGGTGGCATCACCTGAATTTTCACAAGATGAAGCTTTAGATGGTGGCGTGATTACGGCTTTGAATGAAGAAGCGGTGGTCAGTGCTGTTTTGGCTAATCGGGGCGGTTTGAACCTAGCCGTTTCTTATGAAGCTTTTTCGGTAAAAATGCTGGGGGCTTTGCGCCAAGAAATTATTTTTTCTAGGCATCAAATGGAAGGCGGTGAACAACCGGGCTGGCGCTCTGTCGCCATTATTTCCAGTTCACACTTGTGGGAAAACGGTAAGAACGAACAGTCGCACCAAGATTCTACCCTAGCGGAAGCCTTGCTGGGTGAAATGAGCGATGTAGCGCGGGTTATTTTTCCTGCCGATGCCAACTCAGCTGGCGCAGCCTTGTTAGCGGTTTATCAGCACAGGGGGCAAATTGCTAACTTGGTTGTGCCTAAGCGTGCTTTGCCTTCTTATTTAACTGCTGAACAGGCAATCCAGCTAAGTAAAGACGGCGCTATTTGCGTGGAAGGTGATCCACAGGCGGCTTTGCAGCTAGTGGCGGTAGGTGCTTACCAATTACAGCAGGCGCTAAAAGCTTGGCAGCGATTACAAGAAAAAGGCGTTGAGGCTTCCTTGGTTTATTTACAAGAGCCGGGGCGTTTCCGTATGCCACGTGATAGCTACGAAGCTGCTTGGCAGGCCAGTGACGAACTGTGTAATCAATTATTCCCTACTAGCGTGCAGGCTAGAGTTTTTCTAACCCATACCCGTCCTGAAGTTTTGTTAGGGCATTTGCGCCCGTTAGATTTGGGTGTCGAGAAAACCGCAGCGCTGGGCTATATCAACCGTGGTGGCACTTTAGATGTACACGGTTTATTGCTGGCTAACCGCTGTAGTTGGGCGCACTTACTTGCTAAGTTAGCTGAGTTGGCTAAACAAGATGCCAACCAGTGGTTAAGTAAGGATGAAATGGCGGCTTTAAATGGTGAACGCCCTTTAACTGAATTATTACCCTTAGGACGCTGAGGCTATTATGCACAAGCAAGTGACTTTTCTTTGGCACGATTATGAAACTTTTGGCGCTAACCCGCGCCTTGATCGCCCCAGCCAATTTGGTGCGATTCGTACCGATGCAGATTTTAACCAAATTGGCGAAGCACAAATGTTTTATTGCACGCCTGCGGATGATTTTTTACCTCACCCTATGGCCGTGTTGGTTACTGGCATTACGCCACAAGATGCTAAAAATGAAGGTGTACCTGAATCAGAATTTGCTGGTGCAGTTAATGATTTAATGAGCCAGCCCAACACTTGCGTGGTTGGCTATAACTCGGTGCGTTTTGATGACGAAGTAACGCGGCATCTGTTTTACCGTAACTTTATTGACCCTTATGCAAGAGAATGGCAAAACGGTAATTCACGTTGGGATTTAATCGACGTGGTGAGGGCTATGTATGCACTGCGTCCTGAAGGTATAAATTGGCCGCGTAAAGAAGATGGTACGCCTAGCTTTAAGCTGGAGGATTTAACCGCTGCTAATGGTATTAAGCACGGTGATGCAGCGCACGATGCTTTGGCCGATGTGTATGCCACGATTGAGCTAGCTAAGTTGTTGAAAAAAGCCCAACCGCGTATGTTTGAGCATTTATTTAATATGCGTGGTAAGCAGCAGGTAGCTAAGGCGATTAACTTAGATGACCCGCGTCCGCTGCTGCACATTTCTAGTCGCTTTCCTGCCAGCCGTGGTTGCGCTGCTATTGTATTGCCTTTGGCGCGTCATCCCAGCAATCCTAACGGGGTGATTGTTTACGATTTATCAGAAAATCCACAAGCATTACTGACTTTATCGGCTGCAGAAATTATGCAGCGAGTGTTTGTGAGTAATGTTGATTTAGAAGCCAAGGGTTTAAGTCGTATTCCTTTAAAGCTCATTCATTTAAACCGTTGCTCTATTGTATTGCCAGTGAATGCGATGGAGTCAGCCATTGCTGAGCGCCACGGCATTAACTTGGTATTGAATGAAAGCCATTGGCAGCAGTTAACAAACTTAGATGCTGCATTTGTTTCTAAGATGCAGCAGGTGTTTGCGGATGGGCAGGGTGGATTTAAAGATGCTGGTGATCCTGATCTAATGCTGTATTCCGGTGCTTTCTTTTCAACTAATGATCGCAAGCGCTTTCAGCAAATACGCAGCACACCAGCCGAAGCGTTAAGTGAATTAGAATTGAATTTTGAAGACCCGCGCTGTGAAGAAATGCTGTTTCGTTACCGTGCGCGTAATTGGCCTGAATATTTAACGACTGCTGAAAGAGAGCGTTGGGACGAATTTCGTTGGCAGCGTTTACATTCATCGGTTTCTTCTAGCCTAACCCTACAAGGTTTACAGACGGAATTGATTCGTTTAAGCACGCAAGGTTTGGACGATAAACAGCTATTTTTACTACAAGAACTACAGTTTTGGGTGGAGTCGATGTTGCCTTTGCAGTTTATGGAGTCATTCTAAGTTTTATGAATCAAAAACAAACTTCACACCGTGGTTTTATTTGGATGCTAGCGGGGCTGATTTCAGTAGGGCCACTGGCTGTGGATGCTTATTTGCCTGCAATGCCAGCTATTGCAGATAGCTTGGACGTTTCTATCCACCAAATTGAGCTAACGGTTAGCATTTACTTAATGGGTTTTGCTATTGGTCAGTTAATTGGTGGGCCTTTATCGGATCGTTATGGTCGACGCATTACTATTTTTAGTGGCTTAGCGCTTTATGTTGTAGGTAGTTTAATGGCTGCCACTAGCGACACTATTGAACTGCTATGGGCTGCACGATTGATTCAAGCTTTTGGTGGTGGCGTGGGTGTGGTTAATACCATGGCTGTTGTGCGTGATCTTTATAGTGGGCGAGAGGCGGCTAAAGCCTTATCGCGTGTAGTGGCTATTATGATGGCGGCACCTTTGTTCGCACCTTTTCTAGGCAGTGCTTTGTTGCTGCTGAGTGGCTGGCGCAGTATTTTTATTGGGTTAGGTATTTATGCTGCGTTATTACTGGCGGTACTGGTGTGGAAATTACCAGAAACGCGGCGTATTTCGACTGAGCCGACTAAAAGCCCATTAAGACGTTATTTAGAAGTATTAAAGCATCGCCCTGTATTGGGTTTTTTAGCGGCAACCGCTTTTAGTCAAGCCAGTATGTTTGCATTTATTACCGGCTCTTCTTTGCTGTATATGGAATATTACGGCGTTAGCGCACAGGTTTTTCCTTTTATTTTTGGGTTAAATATTGTGATGCTGATTTTGTGTAACCGTTTAAATGTACGTTTATTGAGTCGTGCGAGTCCTTTACGTATTTTAGGTATTGGGCAGGGTGTTCAGCTAGTTACGGGTAGTTTGTTGCTGTTGATTTTTATTATTCAACCGCCTCCTTTATGGATAACCGTTGGTTTAATTATGCTGTTTATTGGTATGCAGGGATTGATTATTGCTAATGGTATTTCCAGCGCTGCAGAATATTTTCCACACAGTGCAGCAACTACCAGTGCGGTAATGAATGCCAGTGGTTTTGCAATAGGCGCATTGGCCGGTGGTGCAGTAGGTATTTTAGGCGATGGTTCGCCACTACCCTTGTTAGGGGTAATGGCTGCGAGTCCGGTATTGGGAATAGTTTTAAAACGGGTGCTTCACCGTGGTTTGGTTATTGACGAATAACGCGTTATTTAATTTTCCATTCTTTAGTTTTTGCTGCCGCGCCAGGCAAAGGTTGGTTGCTTTGTACTGGCGTAGTGCCTAATAGATAAAAACCTCTTTGGCGACTCATTACTTCATCATAAAAGTTTAATAGGTCTTGTTGGCTTAATTGCTTGATAGCCTTAGCTAGTTGTTCGCGCCGGTCAAAATCTTGGCGCTGGTTGCCTACTTCTCTCCATAAGCGTTCTGCTCTTTCACCTAAGCGTTGGTCTTCTTGTAGTAGGTTATTCATTAGGCTGCGCTGGTGTTGTTGAAAATCGGCTGTGCTAAGTTGTTCTAAACGTTGCTTGTCTTCTAACAAAAAGGTTTCTATTGCTGCAGCTAGGTATTCAGGTTCATTTTGTGGTGATTGCACATAATAAAAAATACCAGGTTGTTGCATTAATGGCAGAGTACTACTAAAAACAGCATAACCTAGTTGTTGCTGGGTTCTTAGGTTATGAAAAAAAGCAGCCGCTTGTGTTTGATTCAATAAGCTTAGCTTTGCTTCTTCTGTGAGGCTTTGGTCTTTTGCTTGAATGTAAAAGAGTAGCGCACGATCGTTATGATCTAGGTTGAGTTTGCTTTGCCATTGCCCTAGTGGGATTTGTTTTATTTTAATTAAATCAACATCAGCCGCATTTAAAGTTGGCTGCAGCTGGCGCTTAACTTGTTCGCCTAGGGCTAAAGTTTCTTCTGGCGTGATGTTGCCCCAAGCCATTATTTGCACATAAAGCTGTTCGGTAAAATGGGTTAAGAAGTTGCTAAGATCAGCCGAAGACAGTTTTTCTAAGACTGTTAACTGCTCTTCAAGCGTCCAGCTACCGGGTTCAATGGCATCATCAGAAAGCTTACGAATTAGCTGCTGAACTAAACGGTCTTTTTGTTGGTTTTGTAGGTTTTGCTTGAGTCGTTGTTGTAGGCGAGCAAACTGTTGCCCATTGACTTGAGCTGCTTGTAGTGCTTGTAGCATTTGTTCAATAAGCCTAGGTTGTTCGGCATTAAAGCCACCAAGCGCTAGTGTTATGCCACGCGCGTGTGGGTAAATATCGTAATTTAATCCTGCTAAACGTGCTGGGTAGGCGGAGGCATTGAGTTGGTCGTTTAACCAGCTAGCGGCTAAACGGGCTAAAAGGCGTTGTTTTAAGTTTTTTGTAACCTGTGGGTTTTGAAGGCTAATGTAAAGTCGTGCACGCGGTACTTCAAAGCTGGTATCTAAGCCTTGCCAAATTTCCATTCCTTGTTCTTGAATGAGTGCTTTAGGTTGTTTAGCAGATTTGCCTTCTTTTAATGCAAGGTTAGAGGGTAGATAGCTATTGGCTAGCGGTAATCGGGTAGTTGTTGTTGCTGTGTTGATAGTAATGGTTGGTTTGCTAAGGCTGAAATGTGCCGGTAGCCATTGCCCTGTTAGGTTGGCTTTTACTTCGGGGCTAGTGCGTACAATAAGTAGACGTTCTGGTGTGAGTTGATCTAATAAACTTTGGATAAGCGCTGGATCAAACACATCAAAGGCATAGGGTGCTCTAAGCACATCCTGTGCTGGGTAGTTAGCAAGGTTCATTGCTAAGTGTGTCACTAGGCTGCTGGCTTTGCTTTTTTCTGAATAGCGAAAAGCATTCGCGGCTAGCTGGGCATCTTCTTGGTAGCGCCATGCTTCTACGCCTTGTTGTTTAATTAGATTGATATGATTGAAAACTAAGGTAAGAATTTCTGCTTGATGTGCATCACCAGCCGGTGTTAATTCAATATTGATGGAGAATAAGGCTTCGCTACCTGTATTCATTTGTGTGCCGGACGAAAGGCTAGTGGCCCAGTTTTTTTCTTTTAATACGGCTAGCAAGCTGCCTTCGCCTTCATGTCCTATTAAACCACCTAAGTAACGGTCGGCTTTTTTGCGGTAGTTAGCCGTTTGGTCCTTTATAGGAAATAAAAGTTGTAATTGGCGTTGCTGGCGTAGTGGCAAGTAGTCAACCTGTGCCGGTAATTGCTCTTCGGTAAACAAGCTAGGCCAATTAGGTTCTGGTGTTGCTCTGCTTTCTTTTATAGCAGAAAAATGCGTTTCAATCATGCCACGCAATTCATTAACGGGCTGTTTACCTAAGACCACCAAAGTCATGCGGTCGGTGGTGTAGTAGATTTGATAATAATCTAATAAAGCTTGGCGTATGGTGTTATTGCTAATATCTAGAGATTCTTTATTGCCAGCGCTAAAACGTGAGGCTGGGTGGTCAGGATTAAAGGCCTGACGTAAAGCCGTTAAACGTAAACGGCTATCGTCCTGTAAAGTGCCGCTCCATTCTGAATGAACAGCATTTACTTCACGCTCTAGGTATTCAGGGCTTAATAAAGGTGCAATAAAAAATTGGGCTAGGCGCTCTAAGCTAGCTTCTAGGTGATTAGGTTGCACATCAAAAAAGTAGTTAGTGTCTCTAGCTGAGGTAAAAGCATTGTGGCTACCACCGTGCTGGCTAATGAAATTCTGGTAAGCATCGGGTTCAGGAAAACGCTCAGTGCCTAAAAATAGCATATGCTCTAAAAAGTGTGCCAAACCTGGCCAAGCATCTGGCTCATGGTAACTACCAGCCGCTATATTCATAGAGGCAGCAGCTTTGTCTGCCGTTGGGTCACTAATGACCAGTACTTTTAAACCGTTGGTTAGCTGAAAATTCAAATAGTCGTTTTGGTCATTAGGACTGATTATTGGTTGGTTAGCAGTGATTGCAGGTTTTGACATAGAAAGTTTTGACATAAGCGAGCTACAGGCACTCAGGGTGATTAAAATTAGGCCAATCGTAAAAAAATAAAGCAATCTTTTCATCATGGGTTCTACTTCTTAATTAGGTTAGGCAAATGAGTTGGTCAATGTTCCTTATTGCCTTCTAGCTTATAGCCTTAGAAAGGTGATGTAAGTATAAAGATTTAGGGTTGTTGGTGCAGTAGAGTAAAATATTTACAAAAAGCACTTGCATCTTTTAAAATTGTGCCTATAATGCGCCTCTCTTGTCAGGGAGCACTTAGCAATAAGCGCTGTAGCAATCACTGGCAAGGGGTGTAACTGGTTGTTTTTAATGTACTTTCTTTTTGTCTAAGCGGTTTAAAAAGAATTTAAAAATAACCCTTGACACTGAAGCGAAACGCTGTAGAATTCGC
>NZ_DATESC010000028.1:0-78197 GCF_035271045.1 Marinospirillum sp.
GAATCAAAATTTGCTGCTGCGGTATCACTTGGCAGTAAGTTTCAGCTAGCTGGCACAACCTTGGCATTAAGTGCGTTTACTGGGCAAGGTGCGGGTGTTTATGCAGGCTGGGGCTATTTAGGTGCTGCAGGGGCTAATCAAAATACCGATGTGAACAACGCTACTGGTAAGCTAATTACCACGACGGGGTTTTCAGCAGGCATTACCCAAAAATTTACGCCCACGTTGCGCGGCACAGTGCGCTATGGGCAAGTTAAAGCGAATCACTTTAAGCACCCTAATCCAACTATAACCAATGATACCTTTAAAATGGTTAACGTGAATTTGATTTACACCTATTTGCCTAATTTAGATTTTGGTATTGAATGGCGTGATCAAAATGCACAAAATACGTCGCCCACCACTACCGATAGTGCAGCACGGCCTAAAGGTCAACAAGTAGAATTGATGGCGATGTATAAGTTTTCTACCTAGTTTTTTTTACCTAGACGGTTGGTGAAAACACAATGCAGCGGTTGCGACCCGATTTTTTAGCTTGGTAAAGTGCTTGGTCAGCTTGGGCTAAGACTAGGTCGGTAGAAAAGTTACTTTCTAGGCTGGTCGCTATACCGATGGATACTTGTATTGATCCAATGGGTTCAATTTGGGTTTGTGCAACCAGTTTGCGTAACCTTTCAGCAATAGCCTGTGCGCTAGAGCTGGTAGTGTTTGGAAGAATTAATAAAAACTCTTCACCACCTGTTCTGGCTACTAGGTCTTCTTCTCTTGAGATTTGGCGCATCATTTGAGTTAACTCAATTAACGCTTTATCACCAGCCGCATGGCCAAAGGTATCATTCACTTTTTTGAAGTGGTCAATATCAACAGCCAATACAGAAAAAGGAATGCCTTTTTGTTCTAACTGTTTAAGTAATAACTGCAGGCTGCGTCGGTTAAAAACACCGGTTAAAGGATCTGTTGCAGCATCTTGTTTTAACTGATTGATTTGAGTGTTTAGTAAGCCTAACCCTTTTAACATGGCTTGCTTTAATTCTTTGCTTTCAAAATACCAGGAGTTAACTTCAGTTAAGTTAGTGTGTGCGTTAGGTGAGTCCATTTCTTTAGCTGTGGTGGCTAGCTGGCGTAAAGGGCGAGAAATGTAGTTGGCAAACAGCCAAATAATAAAAAAGGTAAATAGTGCCAGAGGTAAAGTACGATAAACTACTCGCTTCATTAAATCGTCTAGCGAACTCAGTGTGGCGGTAACAGGACGCTGAGCAACAACACCCCAATTGGTTGTTGTAATAGGTGAGAAACCAGCCAGCATTTCAATGCCTAAACTATTGGTTACCTGGGCTGACCCGCTGATATTTTTAGTAACGGAATTTATAGCTTCATTGTTTTCAATATAAGAGCCAACCTGTTTAGGGTTAGGATGATAAATAATGCGTTTATTTTTATCTACAACATAAATGTAAGAGCCATCTTTATGGAAGTGTTTTCCTAGCAGGTCATTAAGTATGCTCTTTTCTTTTAAATAAATAGTGCCGCCAACATAGCCTAAGTACTTTCCTTCTTTACTAAATAGGGGTGAAGAAACAAGTATTAAAAAATTATCAGCAGTCGAAATATAGGGTGTGCTAATCATGGGTTTTTGTGCTTTTAGCGCTTCTTGTGCGCCAATGGATTGTAGTTTTTTGCCAATAATGCCTAATGTATTGGGCGATGTTGCTAAAGCAAAGCCTTGATTGTTAACAATGGTTACCGAGTTAAAACTAGCGGTTTGTAAGTGAATACGTTCTGCTTCACTCATTATTAATAATTGGTTATCTAAATTTTTTTCTATGATTCTAGCTGCAAAAGCAAGTTGCTGGTGGGCAGCAATTATAAAGTTATCCGTTGCTGCTGCTAACTTTTGAGCGTAAGAATGGTTAGTATCTAACGAGTGTTTGATTAGCTGACTTTTTTGTACTCGATAATTAGCATAAAAACCATTAGTAAGGGTAATAAAAGCCACAGAAAAAGCTAATAAAATAATTAAATTTTTTAAATTGAGTAGCTTGTTTTGCATGATTTTATTGACCATAGTTAATTAACCCATAAAAATACCCCTTTATAGTACCGTATTTTCATAGATTAATTAATCTCTAATTCGTTGTGCGTTTTAGTCAGGATGAACTTTAAATTGCTGGCACAATTGGTTAAGCAGTTGTGTGGTGGTTTGTATATTTTGGCTAGCTGCCAGTGTTTGTGATGCTTGAGCAGCATTACAATCGGCTAAGCGTGCAATGCCTTCGACTGTTTCTGCTATTTCTTTAGCTGCTAGCGCTTGTTCTTGAAGAATGGCTTGAATGTCTTGTGTTGCTTGTACAACTTTACTGGTTTCTACTTCAATTTCTGCTACCGAATGGCCAGCGCGTTCTGCTTTGCTAACACCTTTACTAACTTGTTTGACGCTGCTTTGCATTTCGACTACGGCTTCTTCGGTACGTTTTTGAATTTGTGCAACCATGTCGGATATTTCTACGGTGGAGTGTGCGGTGCGTTCTGCTAGGTTGCGGACTTCATCAGCCACGACAGCAAAACCACGACCGTGTTCACCAGCACGTGCTGCTTCAATGGCAGCGTTTAAAGCCAGTAAGTTAGTTTGGTCGGCTATTTCACGAATGGTAGATACAATTTTGCCTATATTGTTCGACAGTTGTGCCAAGTCTTTTAATTTGGCTGAAGAGTGATTAACGGTATCAGCGATGGCGCTAATTTCTTGGGTGCTGGCATAAACGGCTTCAGCACCCATGCGTGATACTTCACCTGCTTTGTTAGATGCTGAATGAGCATCCAGCGCACTATCACCAATTTGATTCACTGAAGCACTTAACTCTTCTAATGCTGCCGCCATGCTGGTGGATGAAATGGATTGAGCGGTTGCACCTTCAGCAGTTATTTTGCTGGTAGCGAGCATTTCTATGGCAGCAAGGTCAAGGGATTTGGTTGACCGATTCATTTGAAATGCAACTTCAAGTAAGTGGTTACGCATGACTTGTACGGCATTGAAAACACTACCTATTTCATCAGCTTTACCCATAGGTGCATGACCGACTAAATTACCAGAACCTATTTCAAGTGCCACCTTTCTAACGTAGTTAATTCGCCGTGTTTGCTCGCGCATAACGAAATACAACCAGACAAAAGAAATGCCACCAATGGTGGCAATACCAGTAACCAAAGGCAGCATTATTTGATGAGCGGCTGGATCATGGGTATTAAAATGCCAACCTAAAATCATTCCAAGCGTTGCTACAAGAAAGAAGAGCATTGGCAGCATTGCAGTGGGTGTTAAATTAATGCCTTGATAAAAATGCGAAAAACGTGAAAGAATTCCTGTTAAATGATATCCACCACAAAGTCGGTCACGGCTGCCGGCTTGCATACGTGCATAAAGTGCCGCCGCTGCTTGTATTTCTTGATCGGTTGCCTTTAAGCGCACGCTCATATAGCCACCTTTAGATAAAGGCGTTGCCGTTGCTTTTACCCAATAGTGATCACCGTTAGCGCATCGGTTTTTTACGATGCCTTGCCACGCACGGCCTTTTTTTAGCGTAGCCCACATATCACGAAAGGCTTCTGGAGGCATATCAGGGTGGCGAATGATATTATGCGGTTTACCTATAAGCTCAGCGTGTGAGAAACCTGCGTACTCAATAAACTCATCGTTAACGTAAGTAATATTTCCAGAAGCATCAGTGTATGAAATAATCGCACAGTCTGGTCGAACCACGTATTCTTTTTGTGTGATTGATTGGTTATCCTTCACCTTTGCAAACCTCTATAGTTATTGTTTTTTAACGTGAATGGTGATTATTAATAATGGCGGAAATCTTTTAACATTAAATGTCAGTGTACAGTGGAATTGTTGCAGTTATTTTAAAACAATTTTAAGTAAGGTTGATCTATGGTATTTTTTTGTTCACGTAGAATGGCTATTTGTTCATTCCAGTAGTGTTCGGTGCCAAACCATGAAAAGCTATTGGGAAAGGCAGGGTCTTTCCAACGTTTGGCCAGCCATGAACTATAATGTAATAAACGCAGTGTACGCAAGCCTTCAATGAGTGGTATCTCACGGGGCGAAAAATCATAAAATTCTTGATAGCCACTAATCAATTCTGACAGTTGTAAGTTACGTTCTTGGTAGCTGCCGGTTAGCATCATCCATAAATCTTGAATCGCTGGTCCCATGTGGCAATCATCTAGGTCAACAATGTAAAAGCTGTCTTCACGGCACAAAAGATTACCAGGATGACAGTCGCCATGAATACGAATCGGCGTATAAGGGTGCTGCTTAAAAAGCGTGTCGACCTTTTTTAATACCTCTTGGGTGACGGTTTCCCATTCTTTTTTTAAGTTTTTGGGTAAAAAGTTACCCGCCCGTAAGAATTCAAAAGAAGCTTGTCCATAAGTAGCAAGGTTTAATTCTGGGCGCTTAATAAAAGGCTGTTTGGCACCCACCGCGTGTAAACGACCCAGCAGTTGCCCTAAGCGATAAAGCTGATCTAAATCACCTGGTTCTGGCGCACGTCCACCGCGCCTTTGGAATAAACAAAACCGGAAATCTGCGTAGTCAAACAAGCTTTTGCTGTTATGTTGAATAGGTGCAACTAAAGGGATACCTAGTTCGGCTAGCTCGAAAGAGAGGGTGTGTTCTTCTAAAATTTGTGCATCACTCCAGCGTTCTGGGCGATAAAACTTAGCAATTAATGGCTCGCTGCCTTCAATACCCACCTGATACACGCGATTTTCGTAACTGTTTAACGCCATAACCCGCGCATCGCTGATTAAGCCAAGGCTTTCTACAGCATCTAAAACTAAATCTGGGGTAAGTCTTGCAAACGGATGATCGGACATAATTCACTCCTAATAAGGTGCGCTGAGTGTAGCAGCCAATAAAAAAAGGCGCTGACCTTTAAAGGAAAGCGCCTTGCTTTTTAAGTGCTGTTTTTAAAACGGTTTTTACAAACCAAGCTTAGTCATCTAGGTCTTCTAGTAACTCTTCTAAGCAAGCCAATACATTGTTTAAAGTGAAACCAAACGCTTCAAAGAGTTGGTCGGCTGGCGCAGATTCGCCAAAGCTTTCCATACCAATAATCGTGCCTTCTAAACCAGCGTATTTGTACCACCAGTCTTTATGCGAGGCTTCAATCACTAAACGTGCGGCGACTTCAGCAGGAATCACTGACTGACGGTATTCAGCATCTTGCTGCTCAAATACATCGGTGCTGGGTAAGCTAACCACACGAATTTTTTTGCCTTCAGCATTCAGTTTTTCAGCCGCTTGCATGGCTAAACCAATTTCTGAACCCGTGGCAATAATAATGGCTTCTGGCTCGCCTTGGCAGTCTTTTAAAATGTAACCACCCCGGGCAATATTAGCTAGCTGTGCTGCATCACGCTGTTGGTGGGGCAAGTTTTGGCGTGAGAAGATCAGTGCTGTAGGGCCAGTTTTGCGTTCTAAAGCAGACTTCCAAGCCACCGCAGTTTCAACCGCATCGGCAGGTCGCCAAACGCTCATATTTGGCGTGCCACGCAAGCTGGCAAGCTGTTCAATCGGTTGGTGCGTTGGGCCATCTTCACCCAAGCCAATGGAATCATGGGTGAAAACTTCAATGTGTTGAATACCCATTAGTGCCGCCATACGCAGTGCATTACGGGCATATTCCATAAAAATTAGGAAGGTTGCGCCGTAAGGAATAAAACCACCGTGCAAAGCAATACCGTTAATAATTGCCGCCATACCAAATTCACGCACACCGTAATGCAGGTAGTTGCCAGAAGCATCTTTAGCTGTAATGGCTTGTGCGCCTTTCCAAAAAGTTAAGTTGGACGGGGCTAAATCAGCAGAACCACCTAATAATTCAGGTAGCTGGGGTGCTAATTTATTTAATACATTTTGACTGGCTTTACGGCTAGCAACCGTTTCGCCTGCAGCTTGCAGTTCTTGAATGTAGGCATCAACGGAAGCAGTAAAGTCGGCAGGTAAATCACCCGCTAGGCGGCGCTTAAATTCAGCGGCCAGTTCTGGGAAGGCTTGTTGATAAGCTTCAAAACGCTGATTCCAAGCGGCTTCAGCTTGCTGGCCTTTTTCTTGGGCATTCCACTGGGCAGCAATATCAGCAGGAACTTCAAAAGGACCGGCATTCCAACCTAGCTGCTTACGCGTTAAAGCAATTTCATCATCGCCTAGTGGCGCACCGTGACTGTCGGCGGTGTTGGCTTTATTGGGTGAACCAAAACCTATCTGGGTTTTACAAATAATTAGGCTAGGGCGGTCGTCATTTTCACGCGCCATTTCAATTGCTGCTTTAATTTCTTCTGCGTTATGACCATCAGCACGCAACACTTGCCAACCGTAAGCTTCAAAACGCTGAGCGGTGTTGTCGGTAAACCAACCGTCTACTTCACCATCAATAGAAATGCCATTGTCATCATAAAAAGCAATTAACTTACCCAAGCCTAGCGTGCCAGCTAGTGAGCACACTTCATGTGAAATACCTTCCATCATGCAGCCATCGCCTAAAAAGGTGTAGGTGTGGTGATCTACAATTTCGTGGTTGGGGCGGTTGAACTGAGCTGCTAAGGTTTTTTCTGCTAGTGCCATACCCACCGCATTAGCAATACCCTGACCTAAAGGGCCGGTCGTTGTTTCAACGCCAGGGGTGTAGCCATATTCTGGGTGGCCGGGGGTTTTACTGTGTAACTGACGGAAGTTTTTTAAATCTTCAATGGATAAGTCATAACCCGATAAGTGCAAGAGTGCATAAATAAGCATTGAACCATGACCATTAGAAAGGATAAAACGGTCACGGTCTGCCCAGTTAGGGTTGGTTGGGTTATGTTTTAGGTAGTCATTCCATAACACTTCGGCGATGTCAGCCATGCCCATTGGCGCACCCGGATGGCCAGATTTAGCTTTCTGTACAGCATCCATAGCCAGTGCGCGTATGGCGTTGGCACGATCAAAACGTGAAGTCATGGGTAATACACTCCTTAATTAAATTTGCGCTATTTTCTCGCATCTTTCAGTTAGTAGCAAACGAGAAAAATTAGTGGCCTAATGTTCGTTTTTTATAGTCTTCAAAACTTTCTTTTCGTACATCAATAAGTACGCTGTCTTTAACGACTTTTCCTTCGGCTGTACGAAATGCAAAAACTGCAGAATGTTTACCTGGTTTAGTAAAAGTATGCTTTATGGTGAGAGGTATGCCTTCATGCAGTTGTTCTTTATTGGCAATATTGCTATAGGTCGCTGCAACCATTTCAGGTCTAGCTGAGTTTAATAAAAAAGTAACGTCTAAAGGAGCAATACCTTCGGTAACACTAGCCGAAATGGTTATATCTATCGGTTTTTTTGGCTCAGGTGTGGAGGGCGGTAGACGTTCAACTTCTATCGCTTTGGTTGGTGCTGCTATTTTAATTTGAGGTTCAGGCTTGGGTTCAGGTTTAGAGATTACAAGCGGAGCGACTACTGTAGATTGGGTTTTTTCTGAGTAGAGAGCGCTAAGGTCATAGATATAAATATCTTTGTCCTTCAAAGCAATAAGTTGGCGGGCAGCTTCATTGTATACAAGTGAACTGGCATCAATAAAACTTACTTTTCCTTCCGTTAGTATTTGATAGTTATCCATTGTATCTAACAGGGCAAGCTTTAGCTTTTTAGGGGTATATATTTCATCATTGTAGATAAAGTAGTTTTTATCGGCTTGAATGAAGTTATAATTTTTATCGTGATTAGTCCAGTTTTCAAGTGGTGTGAAATGGGTAACACCAGTAGATAACTGAGTTCGATTGATACCCTTTTCAGCTTGAATCCATAACTCTTTGCCAACAATGACCATTTTGCTTTTTACAGGCGAATAAGCCGCACCTATTTCTCTCTGGTAGTCTAAGTTATTAGTATTATATAAATAGAGTTTTCTTCTATGATTCGATATGAGGATTAAGTCTTGATCATTTGGGCTAATTAAAATATTGGTTGCTGTTCCGTCTTTAATGCTAGCTTTACCTTTTTCAACACCCTCGCTGTCATAAACTGTAAATAAGTTTCTTTGGGTAACTGCAATCTGATCTTTAGTATGGAAGGAGGCCATTTGCTCAAAGGGATGACTAGATTCGTTACTTATAGTGCCGTATGACTCAAAGCCTTCTTTGTAAAAAGTAGCCTTATCTTTAGTAAGTACTACAAAGTTATTAGTGCCTGATAACCAAGCAATGTCTTTTATTTGGTTGATTTGATGCGTTTTTAATAACTTTAAATTAACGGTGTCCCATAATTTTAATTCACCATCTTGGCTATAGCTTAATGCCAAATTACCTGAGCTATTGAATACAGCTTTAACTAGCTCGTTAGAATGAGAGCCTTTGAAAATCAGTTTAGATGAAAATTGTACTGTTTCTTTTATGGTGTCATCAAAAGCTGATGCGAAAGTTTGAGGAGGGATCGCAACAACTAGGCTAGTGATAACCAAAAAAAGTGAAAGGAACTTCTGCATAAAAAATCCTATTTTTATCTGAGTGAAGCAAATGTTTATTAGTTGCTGATTTTAACTATAGTTTACACAAAATGCTCATACATTTAAGCAATGTAAAAATCCAACCTTTTTCATTAAGCTGCAAGTTTAATTCATGTGCAATCTAGGGGTAGGCTGGTTAGAATGCTAGCCATCTAAAAAAGCTATAGGAGCTACTCTACTATGAGTGAATATTCTTTATTTACCTCGGAATCTGTTTCTGAAGGTCATCCCGATAAACTAGCTGACCAAATTTCTGACGCAGTGTTAGACGCGTTAATTGCCCGCGATAAACAAGCGCGTGTTGCCTGTGAGACGATGGTGAAAACGGGTGTAGCAATAGTCGGTGGTGAAATTACTACTTCGGCTTGGGTTGATTTAGAGGACCTAGTGCGTGGTGTTATTAAAGACATAGGTTACAACTCATCTGACGTTGGTTTTGATGGCGATACCTGTGGCGTAATCAATATTATTGGCAAGCAATCCGTTGATATTGCTCAGGGTGTCGATCGTCAAAGTCCAGAAGAACAGGGTGCTGGTGACCAAGGTTTAATGTTTGGTTATGCCTCGAATGAAACGGAAGTATTAATGCCAGCACCCATTACCCTCGCGCACCGTTTAGTTGAGCGTCAGGCTGAAGTGCGTAAAAGTGGTCAGCTAAACTGGCTGCGCCCTGATGCTAAAAGCCAAGTAACTTGCCGTTATGAAGATGGTAAGGTAGTGGGTATAGATGCCATTGTTCTTTCGACTCAGCATAACCCCGAAGTAAGCCAGAAAGACTTACAAGAAGCGGTGATGGAGCTGATTGTTAAGCAGGTTATTCCGGCTAATCTGCTCGATAAAAATACCAAATACCACATTAACCCAACGGGTAAATTTGTAATTGGTGGCCCAGTGGGTGACTGTGGTTTAACCGGCCGTAAAATTATTGTGGATACCTATGGTGGTATGGCGCGTCATGGCGGCGGTGCTTTTTCGGGTAAAGATCCTTCTAAAGTAGACCGTTCAGCGGCCTATGCAGGTCGTTATGTCGCTAAAAACCTGGTTGCGGCTGGCTTGGCTGACCGTTGTGAAATTCAAGTGTCTTATGCGATTGGTGTGGCTGAGCCTACGTCAGTTTCGGTTAATACTTTTGGTACGGGCAAAATCTCAGAGCAAAAAATTAATCAGCTAGTGCGTGAATGCTTTGACCTGCGCCCTTATGCCATTACACGTATGCTCGATTTACTACACCCTATGTATCAGTTAACTGCTGCTTATGGTCATTTTGGCCGTGAAGCGTTTGATAGCAGCTATGCTTGGAAAGACGATAACGGTAAAGAAATGGTTGAAACTTTCACTGCCTTCCCTTGGGAAAAAACAGACCGCATTGCTGAACTAAAAGCAGCAGCGGGTCTTTAGGTTATACTAGTGATATAAATAATGTTACCTGCACCCTTGGTAACATTATTTTTAGGTTTCTAGATATTAACTATATAAGAAGGTTTTACTATGAGTGGTTTACCCAACTGCCCTAAATGTGGCTCTGAATACACTTACGATGATGGCTTACAGTATGTTTGCCCTGAATGTGCGCATGAATGGTCAAAAGATGCTGTTGAAGCCAGCGGTGAAGAAGAAAAAGTGTATAAAGATGCTCACGGCACTGTTTTAGTCGATGGTGACAGCATTACCGTGATTAAAGATTTAAAAATTAAAGGTTCTTCATCTGTGGTTAAAGTGGGTACTAAGGTTAAGAATATCCGCTTAATTGAAGGCGACCACGACATTGATTGTAAAATTGATGGCATTGGACCGATGAAGTTGAAAACTGAGTTTGTAAAGAAAGCTTAAAAATAACTAGCTGCACCTTCAAAAACATTGTTTTTTGACTTGCCTAATAAAAACCGCAGCTTTTAATTAAGACTGCGGTTTTTTTATGGCTATAAATTAGCACACACTACTTAATCGCTTCAAAAGCTTGCATTACTCTGTCTCGGCTTAGCTTTAAATCTATAATGGGTGCTGGGTAGCTGCTGCGCTTGCCATCTTCATTTCCACTTTCATTACTAAACAAATCACCGGTTAACTTATCCACAGCCTGTTGCTGATTAAATGACAGGTTAGCAGGCGGTTGGTGAATTTGTTTATTGGTTAAGTGGGCTAATTCTGGAACATAGCGGCGAATAAACTTACCTTCTGGGTCAAATTTAGCGGATTGGGTGTAGGGATTAAAAATACGAAAGTAGGGCACAGCATCGGTGCCGGTGGAAGCCGCCCATTGCCACCCACCATTATTGGCCGCTAAATCACCATCAATTAAATGCTGCATAAAAAAGGCTTCACCTACTCGCCAGTCTATCAGCAGGTTTTTGCTTAAAAACATCGCCACTAGCATTCTTAAACGGTTATGCATCCAGCCTGTTTCTAACAACTGGCGCATGGCGGCATCAATAATAGGAAAGCCGGTTTGCCCTGTTTGCCAAGCCTGTAAATCCCTTTGTACTTTAGAGTTTTCAATCGAGCGCCAAGCTAACTTTTCTGTTGCTGGTTTAAAAGCTCGACCTTTGCTAATACGTGGAAAGCCAATTAGCAAATGACGATAAAATTCCCGCCAGACTAATTCTGAAACCCATACGCCAGCGCCGGTGCTTTTGTCCATAAACCTGCCAGCAGAATGCATTTGTGCAGCGGCTAAACATTGACGACTTGATAACACGCCAGCAGCTAAATAAGCTGATACTTGGCTAGTGCCTTCAATCGCTGGAAAGTCTCTTTGTTGGTCATAGTTATTCAACGCTTTTTCACAAAAATCTTGTAGCTTTTGGTGGGCAACCGCTTCACCGGCTGGCCAATGCTCAAGTTGTTGGCTGCTTACAAAGGCGGGTAAAGGGTCATTGGCTAGTTGAGTAGACGCTTGGGCTTTGGGTGCTGGCAAAGGTACTAGGTGTTCTGGTTTAAGTTGGCTTAGCCAGTTACGGTAAAAAGGCGTAAAAACTGTATAAAAATCACCCTTGCCAGTACGGATTCTACCCGGTTCAAAAATAACTTGGTCAGTAAAACGCTCTACGTCTAATCCTGCTTTAGTAAACTCAGTAACCACTTGGTTGTCGCGCTGCTGTTCATTAAATTCGTATTCATCATTAAAAAATAACCCACTAACACCTAGCTCTTGGGCAAGGTTTAACAGTGCAGCAGGTGCGGCAGTAAAATCTGTAATAGTGAGTAGTTTTAGCGGAATATTCAGCTTACTTAACTGCTGCTGTAAGGAATGAAGATTGCTTAGAACAAAAGCTGTTTTTAAAGCGCCCCAACCATGTTCTTGCCATTGTTCTGGCGAATGAACAAAAACGGCCACCACTTCACTCTGCTGGCAGGCCTGAAAAAATGCTGGGTTATCTTCAACACGTAAATCATTACGAAACCACATAAGCTGGCGCGGCATTATTTTTCTCTTAGCAGGCTGTAAAGTGTTATCGAATTAACGTCCGTTAACGTGGCAAGTTCGGCAACCGTTGCGTTAGTGCTTATTGCCAGTGTTTTATGGTCTTCTGACGTGTAAATGCCTTGTCCGAGCAGCAGTATTTGCGGCTTAAATTGTTGAGCAGTATGCATAATTTCGTTAAAGCTCAGCGGCTGATCGAACCAAAAAACTTGAAAGTCTAAATCACTAAGCGCCAGCAAAGTTAGGGTTAGTTCACTTGGGTTATATTCAGTTGCACAGAGTAAAAGTTTTGGCCCAGCCAGCAATTTGCGCCGTTGTTGAATGCGTTCGCCAGCCCGTGTTCTTAAATAACGCAGCAATAAACCTTGCGCGGCAGTTGCTGCATCTAGCTGTTTTAGTAACGGTTGGAACACGGCTTGAGCCAGTTGGCTAGCAGACCAACGCACAAAGCTTGCACAAAACAGTGCGTCTAAATTTTCTTCATTTAATGTTTGTAAACAGGCATTAAATTGCATTCTTAATACCAACCAATCCCCCGCAGGTTCTGGTGGCGCAATGGCTTCAGGTGGCTTATCAAGTAGGTCGTTGACTTGACTAACCGTAACGCCCTTATCTAGCCATTGTAAAATACGGCGTACATTTTCAATGTCTTCTGCAGAATAAAGGCGATGCCCTTTAGGTGTGCGCTGTGGCGTAATTAAGCCATAACGTCTTTCCCAAGCGCGAAGTGTGACTGTATTTACGCCGGTTAGACGTGACACTTCACGAATGGGGTATAAGGGGTTTTGGTGAGTCTCCATTACTTAGCCTGCTGCAGTGTTATTGAATAAATTAGTTTAACTTAAAGTAAAGTTAAATACAGTTTAGTCGCGTATTGGAAGAATTACTGTATAACTTTGGTCAGCTGTTTGCCCAATTGATCGCCGGAAAGCCAAACCACTTCAGCTTGATGACTTAAATCATCACCTAAGCAGCCACAATAGTCACCACACACATTTAATCTTTGGGCTAAATCTTTTGTAAATAAGCCACGCCCAATGATTGTGCAGTAAAGGCATACAGCCAACGGTGTGCTTCAAGTAATAAAGTCTCGGCTTTGCCAGACCAGCAAGACCTGCGCCGATGATTGCGTGTTTACCAATAACAACTGAGTTTATTTTTTTCATTTGTTTACCTAGCTTTATTGTACGTTGTTAAAGTATTGTATAGTTATTGTACATTAAGTTGCTTGAGGTGAGTATGCGTATTTTAATCACAGGTGGTACAGGGTTTGTTGGTCAAGCACTTTGTCCTTTGCTGGCGAGTCAAGGGTACGAGTTAGTTTTGTGGACAAGGCAATTAAAACCACGTTTACCCAAAGGTGTAACGGATTATGTACACCAGCTTAATGAATTAGAACCTAATTCAGTACAAGCGGTGATTAATTTAGCCGGTGCTGGCATTGCTGATAAGCGCTGGTCAAAAGAACGCAAACAGCAATTAATTAGCTCGCGTGTAAAAACCACTGAGCAGCTAGTGGCGTGGATCGCTGCACAAGCCATTCGCCCTAAAGTTTTGTTATCGGCTTCTGCGGTGGGTTATTACGGCGAACAGGGTGAGCAAACCGTAACGGAGCAAACCAAGCCCGTTGCTGGTTTTACGCATGATTTATGTGCCGCTTGGGAAACCGCAGCGTTAGCAGCTAACGATTTAGGTGTGCGGGTTTGCTTGGTGCGTACTGGCGTAGTGTTGGGGCAAGGCGGTGGCTCGTTGGCTAAAATGCTGCCGGCTTTTCGTATGGGCATGGGTGGGCCTTTGGGTAAGGGTAAGCATTGGTTTCCGTGGATTCATTTAGATGATATGGCAAACATTTATGCTTGGTTGCTAAAAACTGAACGCGTTAGCGGTGTGTTTAACGCCAGTGCGCCTAATCCTGTTATTAATGCTGATTTCACTAAAGCATTGGGCAAGGCGCTTAACCGTCCAACTTTTTTCCCTATGCCAGAGAAAGTTTTAAAGCTGCTGTTTGGTGAAATGGCTGAACTGTTGCTGGTCAGCGATAAAATGCTACCGCAGCGTTTAGTGGAAGAAGGTTTTCAATTTGCTTACCCACAATTAGATACTGCTTTAAAAAATATTATAAAAAGTTAACGCACTATGCCCAGCCCAATTCTTAAAATTGGGCCTACTTGTTCGTTATAATTCAACATACTTTCGCCATAACCTTGAAAGTATTGTAGGTATAAAAAGCCACCCGTGCGTATCGAAATGGGGGTTCTAATGGGGTAGGTTAGGTCAACTTGCACACTGTATTGGCCTGATCTTCCGTAGCGATAAAGGGTGTTAATTCCCCAGCTATCCTCATTACCATAACGTAGGTTTAAATCAACATAACCACGGTAATCGGCAAGATCGTCATTAAACTCACCTTTACTTAGGTAGTACAAAAACCGTGGAAAAACGGTTAATGAGCTATTGGCTACTGGAAAAGTCCAAATGGGCTGAATAAAAAGTGCATCCATGCTGCGCGAAACCTCTTCAGCTTGCCCATTGGATTCATGGGTATAGCCAAAAGCCAGTAAATCATAAAAGGGGCTTTCGTTTAGCGTAAAATAAAAAGAAGGTTTATAGCTGGTATCTTCAAAAGGTAACGAATCTTTAGACCAGTTCCACAAACTGGTTTGTGTATAAGAAAGATGTAAGCTATCTAGCCAAGGTGCTGAGTCAATTAAAGAAGACTGATCATCAAATAACTTGTATTTAAAGCTAAATTGGAAGCGTCCTTTTAAGTCTTCGCCGTATTCACCACCAGCAATTAAATACATGGGTTCGTAAACACTTAAAGCCGATTGTTCAGACGTTTGAAAGCAACCAACAATGGACTCTGCACAGTTAGTATTATTGGCTGCTAGTAACAAACTAGGCAGGGTAATAAGCAATAAGCCACTGAGTAAAGTAAATAATTGCATCTTAGTCCTGCCTTTGGATCGTTTTACTCTTGCCCACCGGCAACGATCACCCGCAGCGCATCTAAGCGTAGCGTTGCAGCATTTAACGATGAGTCGAGTTGTTTGCGTAATTGCACTAGCTGGTCAATTTCCTCGCTGCGTACCGCTGGGTTCTTTTGTTGCAGCGCGGTTAAACGCGCAATTTCAGGATCAAGCAACTCGCGCATATCTGTTTGTGCTAGTTCAAGTATTGAAGGCAATTCTTCTTCAGCAAGGGTTTCTGCTTTATCTAATAACTGGCGCAGCTGATCTTTACGCAGCTTAACGATTTCACGGCCGAGGCTTTTTTTCATTCGAACCAGTTGGCGTGATAAACCTTTAAACTTTACCTTGCTGCTTAGGTTATTACCTTGTCCGTCTAATAATAAACGCAAGCTTTGTGGCGGTAAGTAGCGATTAATATCTAGGCTGTTACGCTGCGTGCTTTCTAAGCAAAAGAACACTTCTAGCAACAAAGTGCCCGCAGGCAAGGCTGGGTTTTTTAACAAGGCAACCGTTACGTTGCCTTGCACCGTGCTAGTTGCCGCCTCTAAACAGTTACGCGTTAAAGGGTGCTCCCACGTTAAAAAGTGCAAATCATCACGCGCCAAAGCTTTATCACGCAAGAAAGTGCCAGAGCTGCCCTCTTCCATATCAAAATGCACATCAGTAAAAATAGCGGTGTCCGATTCTTGGCCAGGTTTTAAATACCAAGTGTCAGCATCTAAATCTTCGTTTTGAATACGATAAACATCCAGCGCTACTTCTAAATAATTTCTAAGCTCTTTGTCCATTTCAGTATCGGCTAGCTGTTCAACCAGCTGGGCTGAAATGTCAGGGCGGTGAGAAGCCAATTCTAATAAGCGATGACGACCGGCTTCAAGCTCGATTTCTGCTGCTTGGCGGGTGGCTTTTACTTGGGGTAGAAAGTCATCCGCTTCCAGAATGCCTTCTAAAAAATTATGTAGCTCATCTTGGTATTGTAGCCACAAAGTCGCGCCAACCGGACGTGGATGGGTGAACTGTTCTAAACCTTCATTGCACCAAGCTAACCAAGGCGCTTGAGCGGTGTCTTGTAAATAAGGGACATGAATTTTAACGGTTTGGGTTTGTCCAATACGGTCTAAACGACCAATCCGTTGCTCTAATAAGTCGGGGTGTGCGGGTAAATCAAACAGCACTAAATGGTGAGCAAACTGAAAGTTACGCCCTTCACTACCAATTTCAGAGCAAATTAAAATCGGTGCACCATCTTCGTCATCGGCAAACCAAGCCGCAGCTCGGTCACGCTCAATCAGCGGCATATCTTCATGGAAAACAGCGGCTAAAATACCGGCTCTACGGCGCAGCGCATCACTTAAATCTAGTGCGGTATCGGCATGGGCACAAATCAATAGCACTTTTTCGTCGTGTAATTCGACTAATTTTTCAAGCAGCCAATCGACACGAGGATCAAATTTCCACCAGTCGCCTTCTTCACGTTTTTGAATGGCGTATAAGCGTTCTGGATAGAGCGCAGCATAGGGCCAATGTTGCCCCGTTAAGGCCGCTGCCATCAGTTGTTTATGTGGTTCTTCGTATTCTTCTAAGATGGTTTTATAAACAGCAGGGCATTCTAGGGCAACAGGGAAAACTTTACGCTCTGGAAAACCGGGGACGCTAGCGCGGCGGTTTCTGAATAACACGCGCCCCGTACCGTAGCGATCAAGCAGTTGTTCCGTTAATTGCTGACGTGCGGTATTGCGCTGTTCGTTGCTACTTTGTGGGTTATCTAGCAAGGCTAATAAGGCTAAGCTGTCACCGCTAAGGCGCTCTTCTAGGGCGGCTAAATCTTCAACTTCTAAAGGTTCTTGGGCTTCAAGTCGGGCAATGGCAGTAGCACACGAACGGTAGCCTTCTTCTTCGGCTAAAAAGTCTTCTAAGTTGGGGTAGCGTGCTGGGTCTAGCAGTTGCAGCTGGGCAAAGAAGCCCGCTTCACCCGATTGTTCTGGCGTTGCTGTTAGCAATAATAAACCAGGTGTTGGCTCAGAAAGCTTACGCACGCATTCATATTCTGGGCTGGCTTCATCGGGCGACCAACGCAGGTGGTGTGCTTCATCAACAATGAGTAAATCCCAATTTTCAGCCAGCGCTTGCTGCATGGCTTCTGCATCGTTGGTTAGCCAATTAATACTCGCTAAGGCGATGGTCGCATCGGTAAATGGCGCACCTGTGGCTTGGGCGCGGTCTGCATCTACCAAAGTAACCGGCAAACCAAAACGGCGCAGTAGTTCAACCAACCATTGGTGGCAAAGGCTACCGGGCACTAAAATTAATGCACGGCGGGTACGGCCAGTAATCAGTTGTTGATGCAAAATTAAACCGGCTTCAATGGTTTTACCTAAACCTACTTCATCGGCTAGCAACACTCTGGGCGCTAAACGGCGACCCACTTCATAAGCGATATACAGCTGGTGCGGAATCAGTCCAACTCTAGGGCCACGCAAGCCACGCATCGGGTCTTTAGCTAAACGGGTTTGGGCTTGGCGGCTCAGCGCTCGCAGCATATATTCGTTGTTTCTATCAATTTGCCCCGTTAGCAATCGTTCTCTTGGGCCTTGGAAGCGTATTTGTGAATCTAGCTGCGTTTCCATTAATTCAAGCGGCTCGCCTTGGTCACTTTCGCCAAAATAAACCAGCAAGCCGTCTAAAGACTGCGTTTCGGTAACGCGCATATTCCAGCCGTCTTGATGCGTAACTTGATCGCCTTCGCTAAAAATAACGCGCGTTAAAGGAGCGGTCGAAGTTGAATAAACCCTTGTTTCACCGTTGTGATTAAACAGCAGCGTTACACTGCGCCGGTCACACTGCAAAATAGTGCCAAGTCCTAACTCAATTTCAGCATCGCTTATCCAGCGTTGACCCGGAACAAATACAAGGTGTTGGGCAGAAGTAACAGACATCAAAAAAGCCTCCTAGAAGCGGCTTGTATAAAATAGGGTCGTCATTCTAGCGGATTCGGCTAGTTAGCCCAAGGCTGATAGGTATTTAAAGGTACGTTTAATCAATGGGCGTTAAGCGTAGCTCTTTTGGCATTGAAAAGGTGATGTTTTCAGGTCGCCCTGAAAGCTCTTTAGGTGACACAGCACCCCAGCGCATTAGCTGATTAATAACATCGCGGACAATAATTTCTGGCGCTGAAGCGCCTGCGGTAATACCGATAGATTGTGCCGAATCAAGCCATTCTTTTTTTAAATCATCAGCGCCGTCAATTAAATAGGCTTTTGCACCCATACGTTCGGCTAGTTCACGTAAACGGTTGGAGTTAGAACTATTGGGGCTACCAACCACCAGCACTAGGTCAGACGTTTCAGCCAACGTTTTAACAGCATCTTGGCGGTTTTGAGTAGCGTAACAAATATCATCTTTACGCGGCCCGCTGATGCTAGGAAAACGCTGGCGTAAGGCATCAATCACTCGTGCTGTATCGTCCATTGATAAAGTGGTTTGGGTAACGTAAGCCAAATTTTCTGGATTATTAACCACTAGGCTGGCTACATCGGCTTCGCTTTCAACTAAATAAATATGCCCACCGTGACTGACATCATAACGCCCCATAGTGCCTTCGACTTCAGGGTGTCCGGCATGACCAATCAGCACACAATCTTGCCCTAAATGAGCATAGCGTAAGACTTCCATATGAACTTTGGTTACTAACGGGCAGGTCGCATCAAAAATCTTTAGGTTGCGGCGTTCGGCTTCCTTTTCCACAGCCTGCGAAACACCGTGTGCTGAAAAAATAATAATAACGTTATCGGGTACTTCGTCGAGTTCATCAACAAAAATAGCCCCACGGTCACGCAGTTTTTCTACGACAAAACGGTTGTGAACTACTTCATGGCGTACATAAATGGGCGGACCAAAAACATCCAGCGCACGGTTAACAATTTCAATGGCACGATCAACGCCAGCACAAAAACCGCGAGGATTAGCTAACTGGATATTTTTATTCATGTTTTTTACCTGTATTATTGAAGTGTAACGGGATTAACGTCTAAAATTTCAACTTTAAAGGTGAGCGTGCGCCCCGCCAAAGGGTGGTTGAAATCAATGGTCACTTGACGTTCACCAATTTCAGCAACAACACCGGGCAGTTCATTCCCTGCCTTATCAGTAAAGCCAATAATCATGCCCGTTTCTAATGCATCAATATTAGAAAAATCAGTACGAGAGACTTGTTGAACGTTGCTAGGGTTGTGTTGCCCAAAAGCTTTTTCAGGCAAGACAGTAAATGTCTTTTGATCGCCTGCAACCAAGCCATGAATGCAAGCTTCAAACCCTTCAGGTAGATTGCCATCACCAATGATTAGCGTTGCGGGTTCTTTATTAAAGTTAGAATCGACGGCTTCACCGTCTTCAAGTAGCAGTGCAAAGTGAAGGGATACTTGTGTACCTTCGCTTATTTTTAAGTCGTTCATGGTGTTTTTCCGGGCAATTAATAAAAGCAAAATCTTATCACGGATAGTCAAGAAACACTCAGTCAGTTGCTTTGGATGTTGGGCCTGCTAATAACATAACTGGCTAAAAACATATTAAGATAATAATTTAGTGGTAAGTTAAGTATTATTACAAAATGTAATAATATGGCTGTAGCATCAGAATGTTCGATTTAGGTGAAGGGGAAGTTTTATGACTAAAAGTAGTGAATCATCAGGAATGTTTAGCTGGAATTTGGGTAAACAAATTCTAGCTGGTTTTATCGCTGTACTTACTATCTTAACGATACTTGGTGTTACGGCAATCATTAACTTAAATGAAATACGTGAAAAGTTCGATGGTCTACAGCAAGCTACGCAAGTTGAACGTAATGCGTACTTAACCATTATGGAAGAAAAAAACTACCTGTTAGAAGCCAAAGCTGAGACGCACCAAAAAGCACTTAATAGTATGAATATTATTATTAGTGCTTTAGATAAAATAGATGCATCAAGCACAGATCCTGATTTATTACGCCGCTCCAAGGCTGCCAGAGAAGGCACTAATGAGTACCGTAAAGGCTATGATGCAGGTGTAAAGGCTTTACAAGAAAATAACGCAGCCGTTCAGTTGATGATTCAAAATGGCTTAGAAGTTGCTCGCTTAGCAGAAAGTCAATATAGGCAAGCGCCTTCTGATGCGGCATTAGGTATTTGGGTAACGGCATTAGAGATTATGAAGCATGAAAAAGAAGAGCGGATTCATGCGAATCGTACGCACTATAAGAGGATGATAGAGCTACGGACACGATTAACCGGCTATTTTAATCAATTAGATCCTAGTAAAACCGATAAAGAAGTGAATGCAGCGCGTATTGCTACTAATAATTATTTTACTGCTGCTGCTGTTTGGATTGTTAATGATGACAAGTTAATTAAAGAAATCCTGCCACGTATGGCTACTTTAGGTCAGGATGTGATTAAGCAGGCTGAAGGTGCGGCTCAACAAGGTGCTGCACAGATGATAAGTACTCAAAATCATAGTACCCAAATCATTACTATTGGTGTATTTGTAGCAATCATCATTGGTTTACTGCTGGGTATTATTTTATCGCGCCTAATTAGTCGTCCATTAATTGATGCTGTTAACTTTGCTAAAGCCATAGCTGCGGGTGATTTAACTCAGCGTATTGATCCTAAGCACTTACGCCGTTCTGATGAAATTGGTGGTCTAGCCGTAGCCCTGCAAGAAATGGCCGATCACTTAAATGACTTAATTGGCGGCATTAAAGAATCAGTTGCCAGTATTGGCACAGCAGCTAGTGAAATTGCTGCAGGTAACTCAGACCTTTCTCAGCGTACAGAAGAGCAAGCTTCGAGCCTTGAAGAAACTGCATCAAGCTTAGAAGAGTTAACTTCAACCGTAAGACAAAACGCAGACAACGCTCGCCAAGCTAACCAGCTTTCTGCTGCTGCTAATGAAGAAGCAGTTAAAGGCGGTGAAAAAGTTCGCTATACCGTGACGAAAATGAACGAATTGTCAGCCAGTGCTGCAAAAATGAGCGAAATTATTACGGTTATTGATGGTATCGCTTTCCAGACTAATATTTTGGCGTTAAACGCAGCCGTAGAGGCAGCGCGTGCTGGCGAGCAAGGCCGTGGCTTTGCAGTTGTTGCCGGTGAAGTGCGCTCCTTGGCTCAGCGTTCAGCCGCCGCCGCCAAAGAGATTCAAGAGTTAATTAAGCTAGATGGTGAAATTGTTAGTGCAACAAGCCAAATGGTGAATGAGTCTGGCGCCAGTATGGAAGAAATTATTGGCTCCGTTAGGCGTGTTACCGATATTATGGGTGAGATTGCTGCTGCATCTGATGAGCAAAGCCAGGGCATAGAGCAGGTTAACCAAGCCGTAATGCAGATGGATGGAGTAACTCAGCAAAACGCTGCGCTAGTTGAAGAAGCCGCCGCTGCAGCTGAGTCGCTTGAAGAGCAGGTAGTATCTTTAGATGAGGCAGTGGCAGAATTCCGCATTGCTAATCAATCTAGCCAGCCTAAACAACTCGCTTCAGCCGCTGCTAAACAATCGGCACCTCAGCCAAAGTTAGCTGTAAAACAAACCCAGAAAACAAAAGCAGCAGTCAGCCAGCCAGCAGCTAGAAAAGTAGCTAGCAAGCCTTTACCTGCACCCAAGCGTCAAAATGATGAAGAATGGGAAGAGTTTTAAGCGTTAACTATTAAGTTAAAAAGCCTTCATAATCGAAGGCTTTTTTATTTATTTTCTACTAGATTGTTTCTAGGGAGTTATATGAAGATTTTTATTAGTGTTGCTTCTTATTGCGATGAGCTGCTTTTTTTTACCATTAAAGACTGCTTAGCTAAGGCTGCTATACCTGAAAACCTAGTATTTGGTGTCGTTGATCAGAATGAAGCATCGCAAAAAGATGCCATAGAAGGACTAGGTTTAGGGGCAAGAGTTAGGTATGTATTTATTAATAAGCTAGATACCTTTGGGGTTTCTTGGGCAAGAAATGTTGCCTTTTCTTTATGGGATGATGAAGATTACTTGCTGCAAATAGATTCTCACACCCTTTTTGAAGAAGGTTGGGATACAAACTTACTTAAGCAGTATCAAGAGTTGAAGAAGAAGTCGGCTAAGCCAATTATTTCAACCTACCCCTATGCTTTTTCTTTTGATGAAAATAACAATCCTACTTTTAAGGAACCTTCTCGAAAATATGCCTTGGTACTAAGGCCTCATCCAGACACTTCATTAAATGAAGACAATGCCGTATTAAGGTTCAGAGCCGAGCATCAATTAAGTGATGAGCCAGTGTTGGGTTATCATCTTGCAGGTGGGTTTATCTTTACTAGTGCTAATTTTATGCAGGAAGTACCCTACGACCCTTACCTTTACTTTCATGGCGAAGAACAAAGCTTAGCAGTTCGAGCTTATACGCGTGGCTGGGATATTTATAACCCTAACTACATACCGCTTTACCATTTATATAAAAAAGCAGGGGAAGAGCACACTACCCACCATTGGCATAAAAGCACCAGCACTAAACGGGCGTTAGATGGGGCTTATTTAAGGGCGAGAGCTAAAAAAAGAGTGCTGCGACTTTTTTATGGTGATGGCTTAAAGGGAACTGCTTATGGTTTGGGTGAAGTAAGGAGTTTGGCAGACTTCTGTGCACTGAGCGGTATTGATTATATTAATAAAAAATAAAATAAAGCCTTCAATTGAAGGCTTTTTTTGGTCTTGAATTCAGGCTATTTTTGTTTTTTCCCAAACAGCGTTTCCCATATAAGCAGTAGTGCGCCTAGCGTTATAGCGCTATCGGCGATATTAAAGGCTGGAAAGTAGCGGTGCTGCCAATGAAAGGCTAAAAAATCAACCACATAGCCATAAAAAAAACGGTCATGTAGGTTGCCTAATGCGCCGCCTAGTATGAGTGCCAAAGCCAAGGCAGTGAGCTTTTCATGGGCTTTTAGTTTATTCAACCAGCCCCAAATAACTAAACAAGCAACCACGGCTATACCGACAAAAAACCAGCGTTGCCAACCGCCACTGTCGGCTAAAAAGCTGAAGGCTGCGCCGGTGTTGTGCAGTAATACCAAATCAAATACGGGCAAGACTTCTAGCCGTTGCCCATAGTCAAAATTGCCGCTTATCCAAGCTTTGCTGGCAAGATCAAGCAAGACCACCAGCGCCGCAATAAGCACCCAAGGCAAGTTGCGCTTTTGAAACGCAAGGCTGCTTAAGCCCTGCGTTATCCAGTTTTGCTGCTTGCTATCCTGATTAATTGAATTAGGCATAGCTGCGGCTTTCGCCCTCACCTTCTGGCAGGTTAGTAATGCAGCGGCCACACAAGCTTGGGTGTTCGGCGTGGCTACCTACGTCTTCACGGTGATGCCAGCAGCGTACACACTTGGTTTTTTCAGAAGCTTGTACGGTAACTTTAAGGTTATCTAAGTCTGTGCTACGCGCTGCTGTGCCTTCAGCCAAAGGCTTTAAAGTAACTTCAGAAGTAAGCAACACAAAACGCAACTCATCGCCCAAACGCTCTAAGTCAGCTTTTAATTCATCGCTGACATAAAGCGTGGCTTCAGCCCCTAACGAGCCTTTAACCAGCTTTTCATTACGTGCGTCTTCTAAGCACTTGTTAACAGCATCTTTGACTTCAATTAAACGCCCCCAGTATTCGCGGCTTAAATCGCTGTTAGCGGGTAGTGCGTAAAGCCCCTTGTACCAAGTGGTTAACTGAATGGAATCAGGGCGTTGACCGGGTAGGGCTTCGTTAATTTCTTCGGCTGTAAAGCTAAGAATGGGCGCAACCCAACGCACTAAGGCTTCAGCAATGTGATACAGCGCAGTTTGGCAAGAGCGGCGACCGCGTGAATCTGGCTGCATGGTGTATTGGCGGTCTTTGATTATATCTAGGTAAAAACCACCTAATTCACGTACACAAAAGTGGTGAACCTGTTGATAAACGTCTAAGAAGCGGTAGTCAGTAAAGGCTTTAGTAATACGCTCTTGTAGCTGTAAAGCAGCATCTACAGCCCAACGATCTAGTGCCAGCAGTTCATCCGCTGGTAGCAAGTCTTTGGCTGGATCAAACCCAGTTAGGTTAGAAAGCAAGAAACGTGCAGTGTTACGAATGCGACGGTAAGAGTCAGCAGTGCGCTTTAATATCTCATCAGAAACCGCCATTTCACTGGAATAATCAGTAGAAGCCACCCACAGACGTAAAATATCGGCACCCATTGAATCCATGACTGTTTGTGGTGCAACCACGTTGCCTAAAGATTTAGACATTTTGTGGCCTTTAGCATCGACTGTAAAACCGTGGGTTAACAGCGCTTTGTACGGTGGATGCCCGTCAATCGCACAGCCGGTTAATAATGAAGAATGGAACCAACCACGGTGTTGGTCTGAGCCTTCTAGGTATAAATCAGCACGCGGGCCTTGTTCGTGTCCATGCGCATGAGAACCACGCAAAACGTGCCAGTGCGTAGTGCCTGAATCAAACCATACGTCTAGCGTATCAGTGACTTTATCGTAATCAGCGGCTTCAGCGCCTAGCAATTCGCTGGCTTCCATTTGGAACCAAGCATTAATGCCTTTTTCTGCCACTTTAACTGCCACGGCTTCCATTAACTCGGTGGTGCGTGGGTGAAGTTCACCAGTTGCCTTGTGTAAAAAGAAAGGAATCGGTACGCCCCAGTTGCGCTGACGTGAAATACACCAGTCAGGACGATTAGCAATCATTGAGTGCAAACGTGCTTGCCCCCAAGCAGGCACAAACTGCGTTTGCTCAATGCCGGCTAGGGCTTTCTCACGCAGCGTTTTACCGTCGATTTTGCTAGGAATATCCATACCTACAAACCATTGCGCGGTGGCACGGTAAATAACGGGGCTTTTGTGTCGCCAGCAATGCATATAGCTGTGGGTGATTTCTTGGTGATTCATCAACGCGCCCACTTCAGCCAGCTTAGCCACAATTTGTGGGTTAGCTTTCCAAATCATTTGACCGCCAAAAAAATCTAAATCGTCGGAATAAACACCGTTGCTTTGTACGGGGCTGATGATGTCATCAAATTCCATACCGTGTTCACGGCAAGAAATAAAGTCATCTAAACCATAGGCTGGTGCTGAGTGAACAATGCCCGTACTGCCAATTTCAGCTTCAACGTAATCGGCTAAATAAATGGGCGATAAACGCTCATAAAAAGGGTGCTTAAAGCGAATGTTTTCTAGTTTATCACCTGTAGTTGTGGCAATAACTTTACCCTCTAACTTAAAGCGCTCAAGGCTGGATTCAACCAAAGTTTCAGCCAGCAGTAGGAAGCGCTCACCAGTATCCACCAACGCATATACAAACTCTGGGTGAACATTTAACGCTTGGTTGGCAGGAATGGTCCAAGGGGTAGTCGTCCAAATAACCACCGCAGTGGGTTTACTTAATTCAGCTAAACCAAAGGCAGCAGCCAGTTCGCTAGTGTCGTTGCAAGTAAAGGCAACGTCGATAGCGTCGGACTTTTTATCAGCGTATTCAACTTCAGCTTCAGCCAAGGCTGAGCGGCAATCAAAACACCAGTTCACCGGCTTTAAGCCTTTAAAAACATAGCCGCCTTTTACCATTTCAGCTAGCGCACGAATTTCACCGGCTTCGTTTTCAAAATTCATCGTGCGGTAAGGTTTTTTCCAATCACCGATAACGCCTAAACGAATAAAGTCTTGCATCTGGCCTTGAACTTGTTTGTCAGCATAATCACGGCATAATTCACGGGCTTTGTCTGATGGTAAATTTTTACCGTGAGTGACTTCAACCTTGTGTTCTATTGGCAAACCGTGGCAATCCCAACCCGGCACGTAAGGCGCATCGAAGCCGTCTAGGGTGCGTGATTTAACAATAAAGTCTTTAATGATTTTGTTAACCGCATGACCAATGTGAATGCTACCGTTGGCGTAGGGTGGGCCATCGTGGAGTACAAAAGTAGGGCGGCCTTTACCTTCTTCACGCAAACGGGCGTAAAGATCCATTGCCTGCCATTGCTTTAAACGTTCGGGTTCTTTAGCAGGCAAATTACCGCGCATTGGAAAGGTGGTTTCAGGAAGGTTTAACGTAGCTTTGTATTGGTCCGTGTTCTTGTCGGTCATGGTTATTGTGTCATCAAGGTTGCGGTTAACTGGAAATTATTAATTGAAATTAAAGCGGTATTTTGGCTAGCATTGGCGCGGTGTTTGCTGTTAACCAAAATTCACCAGACTGCCATTGAGAATCATACTGCTTAAAAAAGTGGTAGCACTGAGTAATGTCTTTATTGATTTGGGTGGTTAATGCTTCTAAACCGGTAAATTTTTGTTCATCTCTAAGTTTGGCAAGCGGAAAAACATCAAGCCGCTGACCATAAATATTGCCATTAAAACCCAGTAAATGCACCTCAAGCGCAGGTACAACACCATCAACGGTTGGGCGTAGCCCTATATTGGCAATGCCGGGGCGCATAAGGCCATTAGGCATTTTTACTAATACGCTAAACACGCCATTTAATGCAGGTTTACGATCACCAAGTAAAAGGTTGGCAGTCGGTACGCCTAGCGTGCGGCCAAGTTTACGACCATGTACAACGCGTCCAGAAATTTTATGAGGACGGCCTAACAAGCGGGCAGCTTCAGCGATATTGCCGTTGATGAGTTGTTCACGCACTCGTGTGCTAGAAACACGTTCATTGTCCATTAAAAAGGTATGGGTGTGTTCAACACTAAAGCCTTTTTCTGGCCCTAGTTTTTGTAATAGATGGAAGTCACCAGACCTATCGCAGCCGAAGCGGAAATCATCGCCTACTACTAGGTGTGCAATACCTAAGCCATCCACCAAAATTTTTTGGACGAACGCTTCGGCGGTTAGTTGGCGTAAACGGCTATTAAATTGCAAACAAACAATGCGCTCAGCACCGTATTCAGTTAAGCGCTCTAACTTTTCACGAAAACTGTTAATGCGTGGTGGTGCTTGATCGCCTGCAAAAAATTCACGCGGCTGAGGCTCAAAAACCATAACCGTTGACGGTTGGCGTAGGCGTGCAGCAATTTCTCTGACTTGTTGCAGAATTTGCTGATGGCCAAGGTGTACACCGTCAAAATTACCAATGGTTGCCACGCAGCCACGGTGCTCTTTACGAAGGTTATGAATACCGCGAATCAGTTCCATTTAGGCTCTGGTTAGTTGATGAGAGTGATAAAATTTGAGCAGATGATTATATAGAAGATACGCTATTACTAACAGCCGCTTGCATTATTCGCTTTAAAGGCATTGGTTGGCTAATTCCGTTATTAATTTTAAATTAGTCGCTCTGCCTGTGCCATCATTCACCCTTAGGCTGCCTGCTGAAGACAACGTGATGCCTTTGGGTTTAACGTGTTTAAAGCCCGTGCAGGGTAAAAAAGTACCCGTTGAACCTCGGTTAGGTAGTGGGCGAATAAGCAACTCAGGTGCTGGCCAAATCAGTATAAAACCTGCACCGCTTGAGAAATGTACTAACTGCCGATCTTTTTTAGTCAGCACTAAAATATTATCATTGGTGGCTGTTTCTGTGCTGCAATCTTGACCGTTGGTGCTGTAACACAAGATAAGCCCCCTATCTTCCACTTTTATTGCAGTTGCAGATGTTGCATTTACGTTTGCCATTAAACGCGCATGACTTAATACGGCCTGCAGCCTTGCTAGCGCTAACATTTGGCTTTGCTGTTCAAGTATACGTTGGTAAGAAGGCACAGCAATGCCCATTAAAAAGCTAGCAATGGCAAGGGTGGCTAATACCTCTATTAAATTAAAACCGCGCTGTCCAGCCATTTTAATGACAGCCTAAAGGCAGTGGGCAAGCAGGGCAAAAGCTTGCTTCTAATTTAGGTTCAAATTGTTCAATCATATTTATGCAATTTTTATAAAGCTGTAATTTATGCATTAATACTGTTTGATGCAACTCGTTACTTCCGGTTGCTATAATTAACAAGCTAATTAATGTTAATATTAGTATAGGTGCTAATATAAATCCTTGGTTGTGTTTTCTATGCATTCTACACCTTTCAAATTGACAATGGCTGTAACTAGCTGTCGATAAATGCCATCTTTAGGTAGATTAATTATTTCATCCCATAGTGTGAAATAATTAGGATTTTGTTTTTTAACAGGGTTGTTAGTACCTATAATAAATGCGAACTGAACTTTTTTAATTAAACTATAGTCTAGGATTTCATTGCTTTTTATCCATTTGCTTTCTTGTTCATAAAAATAACGAAAACGGATTAACTCAATTTGGCTGACTAGCGTATCAGAACGTGAGGTATCACTACTTAATATGGGGTTATTTAGTGGATCTAATTCGATTGTTTTATCTGTCGCGTTGGTTATTGTACCTTTACTTGCTATTTCATAATATTTATAAGACAAACCGTAAGCATATTCTTTTTTATCAATGTGTAATATGATATATTTGTTGTCACAGTTATTATTTTCTTTTACTCTTGTAGTATATAGTAATAGCCAGTCAGAATTTTTAAACTGATTAAATTTTATTTCGTTGTTTAGATTATTAGCTGTTAACAAATTAGATTCTGATGTTTTTACTAGGCGGCTATTGATTGCCTCGCCGCTTAATAAAATACTCTTAGCTTCTGAAATTTCTTTTTTTAAAACTAGCTCAGCTAACATAGCATTTTCAGCAAGGCGCAACAGTTCTGATTGATCGGCTTGCGTATTAATTAAATTAATAATTACTTGACTAGCTGCTAGCAGTAGTAGACCACCAAACAAGCTAACCATTAGCATTTCAAGTAGTGTAAAACCTTTTTGCATGGTGTGTTCTCCTTGTTAACACTCTCCTTGTTAAGAAAAAGGCCGTTGTATCTGGCGTAAGCCGCTGGGTGATTGCCATTTAATTAATAAAAATGTGCTGCTGGTGCTACAGCTAAAATTTGGTAAGGCTAGATTGTTAGGGCATTGTGGATGGTTAATGCTTTGCAGGGTGCTTTTCAAAATCAGTTCTTCTAGTGTTCTTGCTGCCAGCGCTTCTTGCTGTATCGTTAAATGAATCCGTGTGCTGACCATTAAGTATTGCGTAACACCTATCACCATTAAAGCGGTTAACAATAAGCTTAGCAGTAGCTCTAAAAGCGTAAAACCGTTAGCGTAAGGCATGAACTAGACTCCATGTTCAGGGGTATTTTTAGCCTAGTTACTTGCTAAGAAAGGACAAGGTGCATTTGCTGCTTTATTGATCTAAGTTGAAGTTTTGGCTTAACAGTAACGTCCTTTTGCCCCATTGCAACATTGGCGGTAATATAAGCGATTTAATACAAGGGAATGCAATGACCATGTTAGCAAATCAAATTCTTCTGCCTTTATGCTTGGCCTTAATTATGTTGGTGATGGGTACAGGGCTTAGTCTACAAAGTTTTTTACCCGTGCTGCACAAGCCTAAAGCTGTTTTATTAGGCATTGTTGCCCAGCTAGTATTATTACCGATGATTGTGTGGGTGCTTATTTTAGCCTTGCACCTGCCACCTGTTATTGCCGCTGGTTTGGTGTTAATAGCCTGCGCCCCTGGCGGTGCAACGTCTAATTTGTTCAGTAAGCTGGCCGATGGTGATTTACCGCTGTCGATTGCTTTAACCGCTGTAATTAGCTTGCTTTCACCGCTTTGGATGCCTTGGGCAGCACAAACCCAGTTGGGCTGGTTGGGCTATGACGTTGCATTTAAGCTGTCTTATGTACAAGTGGTGTTACAGCTTCTTTTGGTAACGGCTTTGCCTTTAGTTTTGGGTATGGGGCTGCGTAAACTTTACCCTAGCTGGGTGCAAACCAATGAACAACGCCTAAAGCAAGTATCCATTGGGTTGTTAATGCTAATGATATTGGTACTTATTGTGGTGAACGCCCATGTCTTGCCTTCTGTGTTTGGGCTAAGTGCGTTAATGGTTGTACTCTTGGCAACGCTGGCACTGGCTTTGGGTTATGGGTTGGCAAGGTTGGTTGGTTTAAGCCAAGCGCAATCACGCACTTTAAGCTTTGAAACTGGCGTACAAAATGCGGGCATGGCAATTATGATTGCCTTTAGCTTTTTACAAGCGCCAGAGTTGGGCATGGTGGCTTTGCTTTATGGCATTTTAATGAACATTCCCGCGTTTATTACGCTTTGGGCATTTAAGCGTGGCTCGCTCAGCTTGAAAAATAAGCAACAGCGTTCTTGTTCTTAATTTCCTATTCTTGATGTTTTAAATGCCCTAGGCGTATACCTGCTACAACTAATACGCCTAGGTAAATGCCTGCACCTGCCACGACAGCCACGCCTAAACGTATAATGCGTTCAGTGATCGACCATTCCAGCCAAGTGGCAGCGTTGGGCGATACCCAAAGCAGCACTAGCACCATTGCTGCTAAAGCCGCTGTTAGCTGTAAACTATAACGCCCCCAGCCTGCTGACCAACGCAAAACCCCTTCTTTTTTAAGCCCTTGTGCCAACCAACCGGCATTTAAAAAAGCCGAAGCGGCGGTTGCCAAGGCCAAACCTACGTGGGCTAAAGGCACGATTAAAATTAAGTTAAATACCATATTGGCAAGCATGGCTTTAATACCAATTTTTACTGGGGTGCGGGTATTTTGACGGGCAAAATAACCTGGCGCTAACACTTTAATCAGCATAAAAGCCAACAAGCCCAAGGCGTAAGCTTGCAAAGCGCGGGCCGACATAACGATATCGTTCGCCGTCATAGCGCCGTATTGAAAGAGCGTAATGAGTAAAGGTTCAGCAAGAATAATTAATGCTAAGGCAGCTGGCAGACCAATTAATAGCACCATACGAATTGACCAATCTAATAATTTAGCAAATTTATCGGTATCGGTGCTGGCGTGTTGGCGTGAAAGGGAAGGCAAAATAACAGTGGCTATGGCAATGCCAAAAACGCCCAGCGGTAATTCAACAAGGCGGTCGGCATAATATAACCAGCCCACGCTGCCATCGTCTAAAAAAGACGCTAAAACGGTATCTAATAACAGATTGATTTGGCTGACCGAAACCCCAAACAAAGCCGGTGCCATTAACTTCAAAATGCGCCTAACGCCTTCATTTTTCCAATGCGGGCGAGGAATGGGAAATAAGCCAATTTGGGCTAAAAAAGGTAATTGAAAAGCTAGCTGCACCATGCCAGCAATTAACACACCCCAAGCCAAGGCTTCAGCAGCAGAGCCAACTAAAGGCGTTAAGAATAAAGCGCAGCCAATTAAGCTTAAATTCAAAAATACGGGAGTAATGGCTGGAATGGCAAAGCGCCCCCAAGTATTTAAAATACTGCCAGAAAAAGCCGTTAAAGAAATCAGCAGTAAATAGGGAAAGGTAATACGCAGCAAATCAGCGGTCATGGCTTGTTTTTCAGGGTCGCTGGCAAAGCCAGGTGCAAATACCCACACTAAAAGCGGTGCTGCCAACATGGCAACACTGGTTAAAGCAATTAAAGACAAACCTAAGCAACCGGCTACTGAATCAATTAATAAACGCAGTTCTGCTTTGGTTTTTTTCTCAGCATATTCACTTAAAACCGGAATAAAGGCTTGGTTAAATGCACCTTCAGCAAAGAGGCGGCGTAAAAAATTGGGTATTTTGAAGGCGATGAAAAAAGCATCGGCAGCACCACCTGCACCCACAAAAGAGGCAATAACTATATCGCGCACTAAGCCTAAGATGCGTGATAAAAAAGTCATGGCACTAACAATAAGGCCAGAGCTTAATAAGCTGCGTTTTTTACGTTTTTTCATCATAATTTGGGCTTTATTTGGGCTTTATATGTAAAAAAACCGGCACTAGGCCGGTTTTTTATTAGCAATTTAAAACTTAGGCAGTTTTAAGTGCTTTAACACGAGCGTTCAAACGGCTCTTAGTACGAGCAGCCCAGTTCTTATTGAAAACACCCTTGTCAGCAATACGGTCAATAATGGGCTGAGCAGCATTAAATTCAGCCATCGCTTTTTCCCAATCACCCGTGTGAATTGCTTTGAATACACGCTTGATGCTGGTGCGAACCATAGAGCGTTGGCTGTTGTTGTGTAGGCGACGTTTTTCAGATTGAATCGCACGTTTTTGGGCAGACTTAATATTGGCCACGATAACTCCTTGGAGTCTTGCAATGATCGTAAAAGCTGGTTCTATCCAGCAAGAAATCCCTAAAAATAAGGGAAGAGAATTCTACCACACCGCTAGCCGGTAAAGGTAGTGGTTAAAAGTAGGTGCTTAGAAAAACGGTTAAAAACGAGAATTCATGTAAAGGTTTTCTACTTGCGTTCTTGCCCAAGGGGTACGGCGCAAAAACTTTAAAGTCGATTTAACCGAAGGCTCACTTTTAAAACAATTAATATTGATACGTTTTGCCAAGCCATCCCAACCATAATGTTGCTGTAATTGGGTAACTAGTTGCTCTAAGGTAATGCCATGCAACGGATTGTTGGGTTGTTCGTTAGATTGCTCATTAGTCATTTAATAACCACTAAATTATCGCGGTGAATTAATTCAGCCGACTCGATATAACCCAAAATACGTTCAATTTGGCTGCTGGCTTGTCCGGCTAATAAGCGTGCTTCGCTAGAAGAGTAGTTGATTAAACCCTTGGCGAGGCGTTGCTCATTTTCATCTACACAAGCGACTAATTCGCCACGATTAAATCGCCCACGCACTTCTTTAACACCGACTGGCAAGAGGCTTTTACCCTGCTCTTGCACCGCTTTTGTTGCACCGGCATCCAGTACCAGCACACCCTTTTCTTGCAGATGCCCCGCCAACCAACGCTTACGCGCCGTAATGGGTTCGTCATCTGGCAGCAGCAGTGTACCCAGCGTTTCTCCGTCAAACAGACGAATTAATGCTTGCTCGGTACGCCCGCCTAAAATAACCGTTTTGGCACCTGAACGCGCCGCTAAACGCGCCGCACGCACTTTGGTAAACATACCGCCACGCCCTAGCGCACCGCCATCACCGGCAACGGCTAATAACTCTGGGTCTTGAGCACGACCTTCGTGGATTAAATTGGCTTCAGGCTTGTCACGCGGATCGGCATCAAATAAACCCAGTTGGTCGGTTAACAGCACCAGCGTGTCAACTTCCAACAAATTAGTCACCAAAGCACCTAACGTGTCGTTATCACCAAAACGTATTTCGTCCGTGGCAACGGTATCGTTTTCATTAATGATGGGTACAACACCTAAATCAAGCAAAGTACGCAGGGCGCTACGTGCATTCAAATAGCGTTTACGGTTAGACAAATCATCATGGGTTAATAAAATTTGAGCGCTGTTAATGCCATGCTTTTTAAAAGCGGTTTCCCATGTTTGAATTAATCCCATTTGTCCAACTGCTGCGGCTGCTTGTAGTTCGTGAACACTTTTGGGACGTTGTTTCCAACCAAGGCGCACCATGCCTTCAGCAACCGAACCGGAGGTGACTAAAACCAGTTCGCGGCCTTGTGCTTTAAGCTTGGCCATTTGCGCGACCCAGCCTTCAATAGCCGCAACATCCAGCCCTTGGCCGTCGTTAGTTAATAAAGCACTACCGATTTTTACCAACACACGGCGGCTTTTAGTGAGCGATTGGCGTTCATTTTGCATGGTTATCATACCTAGAGCTATTGCACATACTCAAAAGCAACGTCGTAGTCATCGTCGTCGTAGTCATCATCGTCGTCTTCTGCTTCCGCTTCTTTACGCTTATGACGGCGGTTTAACCAAGCTTCAACACGCGCAACGGCTTCATTTTCCATACGGCTGCGTATTTGCTGTTCAGCTTCGGCAGCATCAGGGTTTTCAGCTTCTAAAGCCCGTTGCTCTAATAGCCAGGTCATAATGGCCTGACTTAAACGCTCTGTGCCTTGGTTGCTAATGGCACTAATGCGAAACACTGGGCCTTGCCAGTTCAGTTCACTAATAATTTTTTCACAAGCAGCGTCAGCATCTTCATCTAGCATTAAGTCGAGCTTATTAAGCACTAACCAACGTGGGCGTTCGGCTAGGGTTTCACTGTAGCTAGCTAATTCTTTAGCAATAACACGCACCGATTCAACGGGGTCTGATTGGTCAACAGGCTCAATATCAACCACGTGCAGCAGTAAACGGCAGCGCGTTAAATGACGTAAAAACTTAAAGCCTAAACCTGTGCCTTCTGAAGCACCCTCAATTAAACCGGGGATGTCTGCCATTACAAAATGCTGGTGAAAGCCGACTTTTACAACGCCCAAATTAGGCACTAGCGTAGTGAAAGGGTAATCAGCGACTTTAGGTTTAGCAGCAGAAACAGAGCGAATGAGCGTTGATTTACCCGCATTAGGCAAACCAAGCAAGCCAACGTCTGCCATTACCTTCATTTCTAGGTTTAGGTTGCGTTCTTCGCCTTCGGTACCTTTGGTGGTTTGGCGGGGCGCACGGTTAGTGGAAGACTTAAAATGAATGTTGCCTAGTCCACGATGGCCGCCCTGCGCGACTAATAATAGTTGTCCATTTTCAGTAATGTCGCCAATCACTTCTAAGGTGTCTTCATCAACAATACTAGTGCCAACAGGAACCTTAACGTAAAGGTCTTCGCCTGCTTTACCTGCACACTGACCGCCACGACCTGATTCGCCACTTTGGGCACGGTAGTGTTTTTGAAAGCGGAAGTCGATAAGGGTATTTAGGCTGTCATCGCCAATAAGGTAAACACTGCCTGCATGACCGCCATCGCCACCGTCGGGGCCGCCCCTAGGCACGTATTTTTCACGGCGAAAACTCATACAGCCATTACCGCCTTTACCAGCGATTACGGTAATTCTTGCTTCATCTAAAAATTGCATCTGGTATCACCTCTGGGGTCAGAGGGCCCCATATAAAAAGGCTCCACCGGTTGGTAGAGCCTTGTTTTAGCTATAAGTTTAATTGTACTAAGTTTAATTGTACCAAGTTTAATTTTACTTACGGCTTATTACTTGCTTGAAGCAAATTAAGCAGGCACTACGCTTACATAGCGACGGCTTTTAGGGCCTTTTACTTCAAATTTAAGAACGCCTTCGGCTTTGGCAAATAAAGTGTGATCTTTGCCCATACCTACATTTACGCCAGCGTGAAACTTAGTGCCGCGCTGACGAATGATGATATTACCGCCTTGAACTGCTTGGCCGCCAAACAGCTTAACGCCAAGGCGTTTGCTTTCGGAATCGCGACCGTTACGAGTACTACCACCCGCTTTTTTCGTTGCCATGATGCTTTACCTCAAATTCTTGGTGAAAGAAAATTAACCAGAAATGCCAGTAATCTTAATTTCAGTGTACCACTGACGGTGACCTTGACGCTTCATGTGGTGCTTACGACGACGGAACTTGATAATCGTAACCTTGTCACGACGACCGTGGTCAATCACTTCAGCGGTTACTTTTGCGCCAGCAACAAAAGGTGCGCCAACGCTGATTTTTTCGCCATCAGAAGTCAATAAAACTTCGTCAAAATTAATCGTTTCACCAGTCGCTATTTCTAGCTTTTCTAGTTTAAGCGTTTGACCTTCTTTAACGCGGTACTGTTTACCACCCGATTTAATAACTGCGTACATACTGCTCTCCACTTGCTTAACTTCTTCTGGATCAGAAAGGCTGCTAATACCTGTTGATGAAGGGAAACACTTTGGTAACCCTCGTGCAGGGAGCCGTCCAGACGAAAGGACGCGTGATTTTAAAGCAGTCGGTTATAACAAGCAAGATGAATGTTAGCGTGCTACTGGCTTTTTATATTCTTATAGCAAGTTTAGCTAAGACAGAATATTTTATTTAGTTACACTAGAATGACTAGATGTAAATTCTATTTATTTCATTAAGGAAAGGGTGCAATGAAATTATTTGATAATAACGCTCAAACGGTTGGCAACACACCTTTAGTACGCCTGTCGCGCCTTTGGCCGGCTGGTAATGTTTATGCAAAACTGGAATCACGCAATCCAGCCGGTTCGGTGAAATGCCGCATTGGTGCCAGCATGATTAATGCTGCCGAAGCCAGTGGTTTGCTAAAACCTGGCGTGACAATGGTTGAGCCTACCAGTGGTAATACCGGCATTGCTTTGGCTTTTGTTGCAGCGGCTAAGGGTTATCGTTTAATTCTTACCATGCCTTCGTCCATGTCATTAGAGCGTCGCAAGCTAGTTAAAGCTTTGGGTGCAGAAATAGAATTAACTGAACCAGCCAAGGGCATGAAAGGCGCTATCGCCAAAGCGCAAGCATTGGTCGATGCCAACCCTGATACCTACATTATGTTGCAGCAGTTTGAAAACCCCGCTAACCCCGCTATTCATGAACAAACCACCGGCCCTGAAATTTGGCAAGATACCGACGGCGCAATTGATATTTTGGTTTCTGGCGTGGGTACAGGTGGCACCATTACCGGCATTTCTCGCTATATTAAAAACACCCAAGGCAAGGCGATTACCAGCGTTGCGGTCGAGCCAAGCGACTCACCCGTGATTAGTCAAACATTGGCAGGCACTGAACTTAAACCTGCACCCCATAAAATTCAGGGTTTAGGTGCTGGTTTTATACCGGGCAATTTAGATTTGAATTTGGTCGACAAGGTTGAACAGGTTAGCAACGATGAAGCAATTGCTACGACTCGTTTACTGATGAATAAAGAAGGTATTTTGGCCGGTATTTCTTGTGGTGCTGCAACAACGGCTGCTTTGCGTTTAGCCGCCTTGCCAGAAAACAAAGATAAAATGATTGTGGTTATTTTGCCCGATTCAGGTGAACGTTATTTATCGACACCTTTGTTTGACGGTATCTTTACTGAAAAAGAGTTGGTGCAATAATTTTGCTATTCGTTGGCTAGATCTTGCCTTTGCTTGACACACCCTGAGCGGCTGCTAGGATGCTGAGCTATCCTTAAATGTCGCTTAGGAAGTGAATTCATGTCTGCCAGTTCTTCTTTACACGCTGTTGTTGCTGATGATTTTGAAGCCGTTAATCGGCTTATTATCCAAGAGTGCCGCTCACAGGTGCCGCTGGTAGAAAAAATTGCCCACCACATAATCGACAGCGGCGGTAAACGCTTACGTCCCCTTTTAGCTTTGTTGACTGCCCGTGCGCTGGGTTATCAAGGCGACAAACACCTGTTGTTGGCCGCTTTAATTGAATTTATGCACACTTCAACGCTGCTGCACGATGATGTGGTGGATGAATCTAGCCTACGTCGTGGTCGCCCGACGGCCAATACCCAGTGGAGCAATCAGTCCTGCGTTTTAGTGGGTGATTTTCTTTATTCACGCTCGTTTGAAATGATGGTGCGGGTTAATTCCATGCGTATTATGGAAATTCTAGCCAAGGTGACTTGTGTGCTTGCTGAAGGCGAAGTGATGCAGCTAACCAATGTGCGTAACCCCAAGGTAAGCGAAGAACAATACCGCCAAGTGATTTACGCCAAAACAGCCAAGTTGTTTGAAGGCGCAACGCAAACTGCTGCGGTGCTGGCCGAAGCTACTTTAGAACAGCAAGAAGCGATGCGTGAATACGGCGCTCAGTTAGGTTTGGCGTTTCAGTTAATTGATGATTTGCTAGATTATGAAGGCGATGCAGCCACTATGGGTAAAAACGTGGGCGATGACCTAGCCGAAGGCAAAGCAACCCTGCCACTGATTTATGCCATGCAACAAGCCAGCGAAGCCGATGCTTTGTTTATTCGTCAAGCAATTCGCAAAGGTGGATTGGATTCTTTAGATGAAGTTTTGGCGATCGTTAATAAAACGGGTGCGCTAGATTACACCCGTGAACAGGCTCGCCTTTGTTCAGAAAAAGCGAAAGCCTGCTTAGAAGTGCTTCCAAATTCAGCGTATAAAACGGCGCTGTTATTGTTGACCGATGTAGCGTTAGGACGTAAAAGCTAATTCAATTTCAGTCAGTTGCTTTTTTAATTAAAGATAAGGCTCACCACTGAAATTGACTCAGAGTCGAATTATTCTTGTGTAGCGTTTAGTTCTTGTAATAAGCTCTCACGGTGCATTAATAGCATTTTGTTAACGCCATCGGTTAACGCTAAGTCTAAATTAAATAAAGGGAAAACTGGCTTTAATCCGCGTAATATTTCAATAACTGGCGTGTCTTTTTCAAACACGCCAATGGGCAATTTTACATCACGGCGTAAGCGTCCATTGGTGGTGTCAAGCTTGTTGATGGTACTCCAAGCCATACCAAAACGTTTTTCTTCTTCGCGTAACGGCAATTCAATTTGAACTCTTTCACGCACGGCACGGTCAAGAATAATGCCCTCAACGAGGTGTCCGGTTAGATGTAAGATATCTTGGCTTTTAAGGTGGCTGGCTAAGCCTTCTAAATCATTTTCGCTGCGAATTACCTTGTCTTTGACTAGCTCACGAATGCTTTTAGTATCACCCCAGACGGGTATTTTTAAGTAATCCATCACTTCAAAAGTGGGTTTGAAAAGTTTGTCAAAGCCTGAGTAGTAACCCAGAGTCATGTACTGACGTTCCATGCGTAACCTCCTGTGAAAATGTTAAAGCTAATGTAAGTTGTAAAATCAATCAAGGTTATTGTTATGCTAACGGCTATAAGTTTTACAAAAGGGACTATTTGTTAGGTTTAATGTTAATGGATGAAATATACATTAATACGCGCTAATATTGTAAATACTGGATTTTACTTGAGTAGACTGGCTGGTCTAGTTGATGTAAGCTCGCTGTATTTAGCCAATAGATTAAACGTTATATAGTCGCTTTTTTACGCGCAAGAGGATATTAACCTTATGTATCACAAGACACTTTTAGCCAGTGCGCTGGCGCTTTTTCTGGCGCCAAGCTTACAGGCTGCTGGTTTATTAGAAGTTTATCAAGATGCCGTTAAGCAAGATGCCGAGCTAGCGGTAGAGCGTGCGCGTTTAGAAGTATCCCGTACCCAAGTGAAGCAAGCAGATTCTTACCTTTTGCCTCAAATCAATGCTAGCGGTACTTTTTCGCACATTGATGCTAGCAATATGACGGATAAAGTTAGTAACACCAATGTTACATTATCTGCCCAACAAGCACTGTTTAACGGTGAAGCTTGGTTTGGTAAAAGTGCCGCAAAAGCAGCTTTTTCTGCGGTTGAAGCGGGTTATTTAAATGCAGAGCAAAATCTGTTGCTAAGGGTTTCTGAGGCTTATTTTAACGTATTGCGTGCTGAGGATAATTTACGTTCTTCAGAAGCAGAAGAGCAAGCGATTAAGCGCCAGCTAGATCAAGCACAAGAGCAATACGATGTGGGGCTTATTTCGATTACTAACGTATTAGAAGCCCGTGCTGCTTACGATGGTGCGCGTGCAGCACGTATCGGTACAGAAGCAGCATTAATGATTAGCTATGAAAACTTAGAGCAAATTACTGGCGAGCGTTACGAAAAGATAGATACCTTAAATGCTGATTTGCCTGTTGTTGCACCACTACCTAATAATCGTCAGGCTTGGGTCGATCAAGCGTTAACCGCTAGTCTTGCTTTAAAAGCAGCTAGGGCGGGGCTTAAAGCTGCTGAAGAAGGTTTGAAATCTAAACGCAGCAAACATTTGCCTACGATGGCTTTATTTGCTGAATACAGTAATGATTCCGATTTACCTAATCAGCTTAAAAGCAGTGATGGTTATGATCGAACGGTTTTTGGGATTACCGCAAACGTAGAAATTTACGGTGGTGGTCTGACCAGTGCTAGTATTCGTGAAGGTTCAGCAGCATTAGAAGAAGCACGCGCTAACGAAGAATTGGCTAAACGCCAAGTATTGCAACAAACACGTAGCCTTTTTACTCAGGTGAGTACTGATGTTCTGGCTGTTCAGGCGCGTGAATTAGCCATTCAGTCATCAGAAAGTGCGTTAGAAGCCACGCGCACAGGTTATGAAGTGGGTACGCGCAACATTGTTGACGTGCTAAATGCTGAACGTGCTTTGTGGGGTGCGCGTCGTGATTATGATGCTGCGCGTTATAACTACATTATAAACCAGTTGCGTTTAAAGCGAGTCGCAGGCAGCTTAGTAGTAAAAGATTTGCAAGAGCTTAATGGCTGGCTAGTTAAAGCTAAAAATTAATCTCTAATTATTAATAACACTAAAACCTCGGCCTAGCACCGAGGTTTTCTTTTTTCTGGTAGGTTAGAATTAGTCTTTTGATTTTTAGGATGGCAGCTGATGGCAAAAAATAAATACCCAAAAAATTCTTGGCACCCTCGTTATTGGGGAACCTGGCTAATTATAGGTTTTCTAACCATTACTGCCTACCTACCTTGGCCTGTAAAAATATTTTTTGGTAAAGGGTTGGGCTATCTAGCCATGTATGCTGCAGGTCGTCGTCGGCATATTACTGAAGTAAATATAAAGCTTTGCTTTCCAGAGAAAACAGCAAAAGAACAGAAGAAGCTTGTTAAAGAATGCTTCTTAGCTAATGGCATAGGTATTTTTGAAACCGCAACAGCTTTAGTAAGAGGTATCTCTTTTCTAAAAAAGAGGGTTACTTTTAAAGGGCGTGAGCATTTAGATAAAATTCTAGCTGAAGGCAAAGGCGCGATTATTTTAGGTGTGCATTTTTCAGCATTAGATCTAGGTGGTGCCTTGCATGGTCTTTTTTTTACAGGAGACTCTATTTATAAACCACATAAAAATGCAGTCTTTAATCGTTTTATTGAGCGAGGCCGTACCCAATATTTTGAAGAACAAATACCTAGCAGTGACTTAAAAAAGCTAGTACGTCGAGTAAAAAACGGTAAAGTTTGTTGGTATTCACCCGATCAAGATTTTGGACGTGATGTTAGTGTTTTTGCTCCCTTTTTTGGTGTTGAGGCAGCTAGCATTGTTATGACCGCTCGTATTGCAAGAATGGCAAAAGTACAAGTGCTACCGCTACGTATTCACCGTAATCCAGATAACTACACCTACACATTAGAATACCTACCACCTTTAGAAAACTTCCCCAGTGGCGATGATGTAGCCGATGCCACTCAGGTGAATAAAGTTATTGAAGCAATGATAAGAATTAACCCTGAACAATATTTATGGATGCACCGCCGTTTTAAAACACGGCCAGACCCTAAATCACCTTCACTCTACTGAGCTCTACAAGTATGAATATTGACTTAAACAGAGATCTCACTAGCTTGAACTTAGCCTTAGATGCGTTAGATGAATGGATTGTAGTGGTTGATGCTGCTGCTAAGATCCAATTCATTAATTTGCCTTACGCTCAATTTTTGGGTATTAAGCGAGAAGCGTCTTATGGATGCTATGTTGTTGATGTAATTGAAAATACACGTATGCATTTTGTTATAAAAAGTGGTCAAGAAGAATTATCTAAATTACAAGAAGTGCGTGGGCGGCACATGATTACCAATCGCTATCCCATTCGCCAAGCAGGAAAAGTTATAGGCGCAATCGGTTTTGTGCTCTATCTTTACTGGTGCTAAACATGGCGGTAAACAAGGTAAGTTTCAGCTAGCAGACAAGGGTACGCTTTTTCTTGATGAAATTGGTGATATGCCCCTAACAATGCAGGCTAAGTTATTGCGTGTGTTGCAAGACCGTGAAATAGAAGCCGTGGGTTCTAATCGTCTAGTTAAAATTGATACTCGCCTAGTAACAGCTACCCATCAGCCACTAGAAAAGCTGGTTGAAGCAGGGGAGTTTCGAGAAGACCTTTATTATCGAATTAACGTCGTTTCTGTTGATTTACCACCACTGAGAGACAGGCGTGAAGACATTCCAGCGTTTGCTGAACATTTTTTAAATAGGCTAGCTACTCGAACAGGGCGCAGAGCACCAAAATTAACCGCCGATGCCTTGACGCGTATGCTTGAATACACTTGGCCAGGCAATGTGCGTGAAATGGAAAATGCCATTGAATCTGCTTTTTACCTTAGTCAAGGCTATAAAATTTCTTTGCAGGCGCTACCAGCTTCTTTAACAGCAGGGGTTGTAATTGCAGATAAGGATTTAGTGGAAGGAACGTTAAAAGAGCAACTGGCTGTGGCAGAAAAAGAAATACTTGAACAAGCTTTAATTACTTGTAAAGGTAATCGGCAACTGGCTGCTAAAATGCTGGGTATAGGAAAAACAACTATTTATGACAAGTTGTCTCGTTACGAGTTAACTAATGAATCTTTCATTGGGAGGGGTTGAGTTAAATGTTTTTCCCAATAGCAAAGTATTGTAATCTGTAATTGTTATCTAATAAAAAATAAGGATTTAGCTATGTTTAAACTTGGAACTTTAGGATTTCGTGCCCGAATAGCGCTGCCATTTATAATTACTGCAGCTGCTTTAGTTTTTATTGGGTTGTTTAGTATTAATGCTGTTCGTAATCTTGTTTTAGATGTTGATGAGGTGGCAGAAAATTATTTGCCAGCAGTCAGTGAAATTCTTAATGGTGATCGTGATCTATACCAAGCTTTGGTTGCTCAGGTTAATTATGTAGAAGCAGTCGAATATCAGCAAGAAAGTGCATCTGAATTAAATGATTTTAATGAGAACGCTCAACAGGCTAAAGACCGCTTTAAACAGGCCGCATCGCGCCTTGCAGGAACAGGTGTTGAAAAGTATGTCAAAGGTTTTGATCAGGCTTTTGAACAATGGATTAATTCTGCTCAGAAAGTTATGCAGATGGCGAGCAGTGGCCGTGTAGAAGCTGCACAAAAATTGCATAAATCTGAAACACTGCTTTTATTTTCTAGTTTAAGAAGTTTGTACGATAAAATTAGTGAGCACGCAGATAAACAGGCTAATTTACAAGCTACGGAGGCTTCAGCAGAAGCTTATTCAAGCGCCATTACTATATTGGTTATTACACTTTTAACTCTAGCTTTAAGTGCGGTCTTGTTTTTCATTTTCTTAAAGTTGATCGTGCAGTCTATTAAGCAGATTCGAGATCAGTTAGATAACATTGCACAGGGTGAAGGGGATCTTAGGCAGCGTATTCCTGTTACTAATGATGATGATATAGGTAAATTGTCTAACAGCTTTAATGCAGTATTAGGCAATCTTCAGCAGATGATAGGTGCTGTGCAAAATTTAACGATTAGCCTCAAAGATGAAGCTGCAAGACTGGCTCAGGCAGCAAAAAATAATGAGGGTGGCGTAACACAACAAGTCGATGCCATTTCTATGGTGGCGACTGCCATTAATGAAATGCATAGCGCTATAGAAGAGGTGGCTGGTAATGCTTCGCAGGCATCGGTATTAACGCAAAGCGCTGAAGAAAATGGTAATCGAGGTGCAGAGATTATTCATAGCTCTACAGTGCAAGTTCGCCGTCTTTCCCAGCAAATTGAAACAGCCGTTACTGCGATAAGAAAGCTAGCAGAAGACTCTGAAAACATCACAACCGTTCTTGATGTGATTAGAGGTGTAGCTGAACAAACGAATTTGCTTGCCCTAAACGCAGCAATAGAAGCAGCTAGAGCAGGTGAGCATGGCCGTGGTTTTGCTGTAGTTGCTGATGAAGTAAGAACGCTAGCAAGCCGTACTCAAGAATCTACCGAAAACATTCAAACCATGATCGCTAATTTGCAATCTGGTGTTGCTGAAGTTGTTGAGGTGATGGAAAAAGGCAGTAAAGAAGTTGTAGCGACTGAAAAGCTGTCGGCAGATACCGAAACAGAGCTTCAAGCAATTCTGCATTCTATTAGCCAAATTGCTGATATGAACGTAAGTGTTGCCTCGGCTACAGAAGAGCAAACACAGGTAGTTGATGAAATAAACCGCAGTATTACCGAAATTAATGACTTGGCTGCAGAAGGCGCGGCGCGCTCTGATGAAATAGGTAAAATTAGTGGTGCGCTAGCCGAGTATGCCCAAGAGTTGCAGCAGCAAACAGGCCGATTTAAGGTATAATTACCTATTTTTTCCTGAAAAGTGGAATGAGTCCGGTTATCCGAACGCTGTAGACAATAGATTCAATGTAATTTAAGCCCATAGTTTCCTGTTTTTAGGAATTTATGGGCTTTTTATTTAGAGGGATAGTTGCGTATTAAAGATTCTTTTGTTAAGTCGTTGAATTGTTTGTAGATATTGTCTTTAGGTCTGATTTTTGCTTAGCTATATTTAAGCCGCCAGCTAAGCGGTTAAGTAATTCCTAGAATAAACATAATAATCAGGGGTCGTAATCATGATTAAAAAACCGCTTGTTGCCGCTATAGCTGCTGCAACTATGGCTTTATCTACAGTCGCACTGGCTGATGGGCCAAAGAGTATTGATGTTGCTAGTACCTTCGCAACCAATAACTTCCTTGGAGCAGGTGCCCAGTACATGGGTAAGCAAATTAATGTCGCTTCTGATGGCAAGATTAAATTCCGAGTGCATGAGCCAGGTGATCTAGTACCAGCTTTTGAAGTGTTTAATGCGGTTTCTACAATAAAGAAATTAATTCAGTAAAAGATTTTGATGGTTTACGTTTCCGTATTTCTGGCTTGGGTGCGCGTGTACTTAATAAGTTTGGTGCTTCTACTCAGCTAGTACCTGGTGGTGAAATCTACCTAGCGCTAGAGCGTGGACGTATTGATGGTGCAGAGTTCTCGGTGCCTCAGGTAGATGAGGTGATGGGCTTTAATGAAATCACTAAATACTACTACTTCCCAGGCTGGCACCAGTCTGCAAGCTGGTTCTCGCTCATTATTAATAAAAATGTTTGGAATAAGTACAGTGAAAGACAACAGCAGCAATTCCAAACGGCTTGTCAGTCAACGCTTGCTTGGTCGATGACTGCATCGCCACCCGAGCAGATGCGTGCAATTGCTCGTATGGAAAAGAAAGAAGGTTTTGAAGTTAGACGCTTTAATGATGAAACATTAAAAGCACTAGAAGGCGCATGGGATGAAGTGGTCGTTGAAGAAATGGCTAATAATCCACGCTTTAAAGAAGCTTATGAGTCATTGATGGAACACGCCAAGCTGATTGATGGTTGGTACGACTTGCAGGAGCTAAAATAATGAATGACGCCGCTCACCTAAAAGTGGCGGCGGCTCTTCACTACCTATCTCAACCCTTAATAGGGGTTGGGATATGGGTAGGAAGACTGACTAGCTGGCTTGTTCTGGCAGTCATAGCCGCTGTCATGACGACTATTATTATGAACCTGTTGGGAATGAATGAGCTATTGCGTTGGGAAAACTCAATATTTCTTTTTAATAAAGCATTTACTATTAATTCTGCAACAGAACTTCAGTGGTACTTATATGGTTTTTTAATACTTTTTTCATCAACCTATGCCCTCCATACTAATTCCCATGTGCGGGTTGATTTGTTGTACCAACGCTTTTCACCAAGAACACAGCATTTTGTTGATTTGGTTGGGCATGTGTTTTTTCTAATTCCTTTTTGTTTGATGGTTGCTTATTTGTATTGGCCACAAGTAGTGATGAGTTTTAATTCAGGTGAACAATCAAATTTTGGTGGTCTTACCGATCGTTTTATAATTAAGGGTGCTTTATCTATAGCGCTCGTTTTTATGGCACTTAATGCTTTAGGCCGAATTTTTTATAGCCTATCTATAGTAATAGATCCAAAACGAGCAACTAAGGAGCCTTTCCATGTTCATTGAATATATGCTGCCCATCTTAATGGTGGTCTGCTTATTGCTGGGTATTTTTACTGGTTATCCTGTTGCCTTTGTACTTGGTGGCCTAAGCATTATTTTTGCTTTGATAGGTGATATACCACTGCCTTATTTAGGCATTATGGGCTCACGTATATTTGGCGGGGTGGTTGAAAACTGGCTGTATATCGCCATTCCTCTTTTTGTATTTATGGGCTTAATGCTAGAAAAATCAGGCGTGGCAAGTCGCCTGTTATTAACTTTACAAAGATTGTTCGGGCAAGTACGTGGTGGCCTAGCCATCTCTGTTGCTTTATTAGGCGTGGTTATGGCGGCGAGTACCGGCATAGTGGGTGCTTCAGTAGTTATGTTGGGAATGCTGGCGCTACCAGTTATGTTTAAGCAGAACTATAAAGAAGAAATGGCGCTAGGCGTTGTAGCTGCTTCTGGCACGCTGGGTATTCTTATTCCACCCTCCATTATGCTGGTTTTAATGGGTTCCATTATGCAGGTTTCAGTAGGGGACCTTTTTAAAGGTGCTTTGATTCCGGGCTTAATGTTGGGTGCTTTATATATTGGTTATTTATTTTTTATGGGCTGGCTTAAACCTGAATGGATGCCTTTAGCTGATCCTGATGACTTAGATACAGATACCACACCCCTAGCTTTGGCTTTATTAAGAGATTTGGTTGGCCCTGTGTTTCTTATGGTGGCAGTGCTGGGTTCTATTATGAGCGGCATTGCAACACCAACCGAAGCCGCAGCCATTGGTGCTTTGGGTGCTATATTCTTAGCAATTATTGCTAGAAAACTTGATTATGTAACCTTGAGAGATGTTTGCTACGACACAGCAAAAAGTACGGCAATGATTGTATTTATTGTAATTGCTGCGACTGCTTATAGCTTGATATTTAAAAGGCTAGGTGGCGATTATTTAATTATGGATATCGTTTCATCGATTGGCCTAGGCCCTTACGGTTTACTGCTATCCATTATGTTAATGATTTTTGTCCTTGGCTTTTTCTTAGAGTGGATAGAGATTAGCTATGTTGTTTTACCTCTATTGCTACCTGTTATTACTTTGCTAGATTTTGGTATGACCACTCAAGCTACTTTGGTGTGGTTTGGTATCTTAATGGCAATTAATTTACAAACTAGCTTCCTAACACCGCCTTTTGGCTATGCACTCTTTTATTTAAAAGGTGTTACTGAAGGTAAGGTTAAAATAACGACTATTTATAAATCAATTATTCCTTATGTACTATTGCAAGTAACAGGCTTAATACTTTGTATTGCCTTTCCTGCCATTATACTTTGGCTGCCGGGTCTTTTATAAAAATAATTCTATAAGTAGGAGATTAGTATTATGGCTGGTAAACGAGTACTTATAACAGGTGCTGCGAAAGGAATAGGCTTTGAAATTGCCAGCGCCTTTTTAGAAGAAGGTGACAGTGTTGCGATTCTTGATTTAGATAAAGAAGCACTCGCCGAGGCGTTAGATCGCCTAGGCGGTGCTGGGCCAGACCGTATGGGTGTGGCTTGTGATGTAACCGATGAAGCAGCCCTAAACACAGCAGTAAATGAAGTGGTAGAAAAGTTTGGTGGCTTAGATGTGCTAATCAATAATGCAGGTCTACAACACGTTGCACCGATAGAAGACTTTCCTTCCGACAGCTTTCGTAAACTCTTAGACATAATGCTGGTCGCACCCTTCTTAATTATTAAGCAGGTTTTTCCTGTGATGAAGCGTCAGAGAGGTGGTCGAATTATTAATCTTGCCTCCATCAACGGCTTAGTAGGCTTTTCTGGCAAGGCGGGCTACAACTCTGCTAAACATGGCGTAATAGGGCTAACCAAAGTTGCCGCTTTAGAAGGCGCTGAATATGGCATCACGGTTAATGCCTTGTGCCCAGGTTATGTTGATACAGCAATGGTGCGTGGTCAGCTGAATGATTTGGCTAGAACACGAGGCGTGCCACTAGAGAAAGTATTAGAGGAAGTTATCTACCCACTGGTACCGCAAAAGCGTTTATTAGAGCCAAGAGAAGTGGCTGATTACTGCTTGTTTTTAGCTAGTGGCCGCGGCCGCGGTATTACGGGTCAAGCTGTTGTTATTGATGGTGGTTATACCACTCAGTAATGTTATTTAGTCGATTTATTGAGTAATGCCTTTGACCACTTTTCACTCCCTCGAACAGTGGTCTTTTTTTATTTAGCCTGTTACAAGTCTATTTAGACTTGTAACAGGCTAAGAAATAATGAATTCTAGTCATATGCTTAATCAAGATACCTTTGTTAACCTGCTACACACCCTTAGAGTCTACCGTTTTCGCCAGCTAATTTGGTTGCGTGGTGAACAGGCTTGGTGCCAAGCACAAGCTTTATCACTTATTGAATCCCAACAAACGCTACAAACCTCTTCTTTAAAAGGGTGTTGGGTGCAAGCGATTGTAGGTAGTTCAACTCAGCCTGACTTACCTGAAGGCATGATTTTTTTGCCTGCTTCTAAAAGTCGAGGCTGGTTAGGCAGTGAACAACAGATTTTGGCTTTAGATGCTTTTAGTGGATTCCATCCTGATGCTTTAGGGGCTTTGGCGGGTACTTTGCAAGCCGGTGGTTTGCTGCTGCTATTAACGCCAGAAGCTTGGTCAGAAGCCATTGATCCAGATTACCAACGCTTTGCTGCTTGGCCTTTAGACGCTAAAAATTTAACGCATTATTTTGTAGCGCGTTGTGAAAGGTTGTTAATAGAAAGCCAAGCGCCGCAAATCAGTCAGTCGCAAGGCAAAATGGGTGATTGGGCTTTACCTCAATATCAATACCTACCAACAGCAGCGTTAAGTGTTGCTGGTGAAGAACAGGCGATTTTGGTTGAACAGTTGGTGAACTGGTTTCAATCTAAACCGCTGGCGCCAGTGGTGCTTACTGCTAATCGTGGGCGAGGTAAAAGTAGCGCCTTGGGCTTGTTGTTACGCGAACTCATTCAGCAGCCTTCTGTCAAAAAAATACTGGTAACAGCTCCTTCCACCCAAGCTGCTGCCGCTATTTTTGCACGCTTTGCTGATCTACCTGCTGAGCAGCAAGCACAAGTGAGCTTTGTTGCGCCAGATGCTGTATTGCAAAACTTACCGCCTGCTGATTTATTAATCGTTGACGAAGCTGCAGCAATGCCTGTGCCGGTTTTACAAGCGTTGCTAGCGGCTTATCCTACTTGTGTATTTGCGACCACGCAGCAAGGTTATGAAGGCAACGGTCGGGGATTTGCACTGCGCTTTACGCAACACTTAAACCAGTACGCGCCTAATTGGTTGGCCTTTAATCTGCAACAGCCGTGGCGTTGGGCTGTGGGTGATCCGCTAGAAATTTTGGTGAATCGTTTATTACTGTTAGATGCTGAGGTAATTGACCCTGTTCTTAACCCTGTTATTAACAAGCAGCCACTGACTTTTAGTTGGTTAAAACAAGCGGATTTAGCAGCGAATGAGGTGCTGTTGCAGCAGGTATTTGGTTTATTGGTGTTGGCGCATTATCGCACCACACCTGATGATTTTCGCCAATTACTCGATGCACCGAATATGCATTTAGCCTGTGCTTGGCAGGGGGATTTGCCGGTGGGTTTAGCGTTAATTCAACACGAAGGTGGTTTTGATGCTGAATTAGCCCAAGCCATTTTTATGGGTAAACGCCGTCCACAAGGGCATTTATTGGCTCAGTCACTGGCTTTTCACGGTGGTTTAGTAACTGCAGCAGAGCTTAATTGGTGGCGCATTCAACGGATTTTAGTTCACCCACGGTTACAGCGCCAAGGCGTTGGGCAGCAGTTATTAAATTTTGTTTTAAAAAAAGCCCAGCAGCAGCCGGCGTTAGATTTAATTGGTAGTAGCTTTGGTGCAACGCCGGAATTATTACCCTTTTGGTTTAACGCAGGCTATCAACCTGTGCGTTTAGGCATTACCAAAGATCAAGCCAGTGGTGAGCATACTTTACAAGTTGTACAAGGCATTTCTGTGGCCGGAAAAGCCTTGCAGCAGCGGCTATTAGCCAGGTTTATTGAAACCTTGCCCGATGCTTTATCGCTTTGGCTGCAAGCTTTACCTGCTGATTTACTGGTGCAAATTCTGCAAGCCTTGCCTTTAAAAAACTTGCCTTTAAAAACTAGGCTATTAAATGAACAAAATCAGCTGGAATTACACGCCTTTGCTAATGGTCACCGCTCATTAGCGGTTAGTCGCACCGCTTTAAAAGCTTGGTTGTGGAATGTGCTGGCTAAACCAAGAGAAAATATAAACCTAGCGCCGTGGGTGCAATTACTTCTACAAGAGGTTTCTGAGCAAAAACTACAAGATGCATTAGGTTTGAAGGGTAAGAAAGCGCTGGATAAATGGTTGCGTAGCCAGCTTAAAATACTAATAGAGTAGGCAGCAGGCAGCTTTTATTTTAAGATGCTTTGCTTTAGTTTTTTATATCCATAATTGGAGTTATTCATGTTTAATCGCTTTTGGGTTCTCTTGCTTGCAGGGCTAGTATTGTCTTTATTGGTTATTGGCTCAGCTCAAGCAGCGACAAGTATTGGTTTTGGCTATGATTTGGCTCGCCAGTTGGATAAAAACCAAGACGATGGGCAGGTTAACTTGACAGGGCAAGTTTCGGTTGGGCGACGTTCAGCTTTAATCATGGGCTTGGCCTCGGGCGAAAGGTATGAAGTGCTTGAGTTGGGCTTTAAGCGCTATAACGAAAAGTATTTAAGCGGTAGCTTTTTTCAGTTAGGTGCAGGCTATTGGTATGGTGATAAAAAGAAGGCGGCTAAATCTAAGCTGGGTGTGGATTTGCGTTTAGGTTACGAGTTACCCATTACCCGTCATTTTGTAATTTCAGGTGCTGTGTCTGCGCTTTATGGCCCTAATAATCTAAATACCAATGAGCGTGGTGAAGTTATATTTCGCCCGCATCTAGGTATTATGTTTCATTTCTAAGCTAGCCGTCCTTGGCTAACTATTGTTCATTCGTTCTATTCTGTAATTAGGTGGGCTGTTAATGCGTCGCGCAGCTCGCCTTCAATCGGCATGGACACTTTGTTTTCAAAGCTATAGTGAACTAAAATTGCTTCACCGCGCGAACCCATCTTACCGTTTTGCCAAGCTTCTTGAATCACCACAAACGAGCTATTACCAATGCGGTTTAAATAGGTGCGAATCTCAATGTTTTCACCATAAAAAAGCTCGCCTAAAAAATCGACTTTAATACTGGCTAAAATTAAACGCCATTTTTTAGGGTCTAAGTCGGGGGTGAATAAACGAAATAAATCATTGCGTGCGCGTTCAAACCAAACGGGCAGGCGAGTGTTGTTGATGTGTCCTAAAGCATCGGTATCCGTAAAGCTGGGTTCAAATTTAAGGGTGAACATTACTTGATCTCCATAAGGGTATTTGGGTGTTAAGTAACAAAATACTAACAAAACTAAAACCTATTAGAGTTACTCTTGACGTAAACGTAAAGCTGTTTTTTAAAATTATAAATATTTTATTGCTGAGTTTAAGAGGCTGCTATGCTCCGAAAAATAAGAATTGAGCACCGTATTTGGATAATCAACCTGCTTGCAGTCATTGGTATGTTGCTGATGTTGTTGGTTGCAGTGAAACAGCAGTATAACGAAATGGAACGCATGAAATTGCAAGAAATCAGCCATTTGGTTGATGTTGCCGAAGGTGTAATGATTGATTATCAAAAAAGGGTAACATTGGGTGAGTTGACAGAAACGCAAGCAAGGGCGGCTTTGTTAGAAAGGGTGAGTGCCATGACTTATGGTCAATATAATGACTATGTTTGGGTACATGATTCTAAAATGAATATGCTAGCGCACCCTAGTCCGAAATTACGCGGTGCAAACCTAAGTGAATTAAAAGACGTTAACGGTAAACAGTTTTTTAGCCTTTTAAATGCTGAAGCTTTAGCAACGGGTGAATCTTATATGCCTTACTACTGGAATCGCCCCGGTAGTGAATTACCCCAACCAAAAATCACCTATGTTCGCTACAACGCTGAGTGGGATTGGTTAATAGGCACGGGTGTTTATGTGGATGACATTGATGCCTTGTTTATGGCTAGCTTAAAAACGCTGGGCGCAATTTCTTTTGTGGTGTTATTGCTGCTAATGCTGATGGGTTGGTTGATTACTAATTCAATTACGCGTCCGTTAGATGCAACGGTGAATGCGATGCGTGAAATTGGTAGCGGTGATGGCGACTTAACCGTGCGCCTTAGCGAAAAAGGCCGCGATGAAGTGACTGCGCTAGCGTTGCACTTTAATGCTTTTACTAACAAGATTCAGGGGTTAGTCTCTGAAGTTAAACATTCAGTGGATTCTGTTGCCTCCGCTGCAGGGCAAATGTCGGCAACGTCTGAGCAAGCGTTTCAAAACCAAGCTCGCCAAGCGCAAGAAACCGATCACATTGCAACGGCCATGAATGAAATGAGTGCCAGCTTTTTAGACGTGGCGCGTAATGCCAGTGATGCTTCTGCGGCTGCAACCACTACCGACAAGTCGACAGTTGAAGGCCGCAATAATGTTGAATTAGCGACAGCAGCGATTGCCCGTTTAGCGCATCAAGTACACCAGTCAACGGAGGTCATTAATCAGTTAAGTGATGATTCTTCTAACATTGGTACGGTGCTGGATGTGATTCGTAGTGTTTCTGAGCAAACTAACTTACTGGCGCTTAATGCCGCGATTGAAGCGGCGCGTGCCGGTGAAGCAGGGCGTGGTTTTGCGGTGGTGGCTGATGAAGTGCGCTCTTTAGCCAGTCGAACCCGTGAAAGTACCGAAGAAATTAATACAATGGTAGCACAGCTGCAAGCTAGGGCAGATCAAGCGGTTAGTGTTATGGCGGCAAGTATCAAAGAAACGCAGCAAACCGTCGTAGCGGTAGAAAGCACCAAGGGTTCACTGAGTGCCATTGCCAGTGCTGTTGAACACATTCGAGATATGAATCATCAAATTGCTTCAGCAGCAGAACAACAAGCCGCAGTTGCCGAAGAGATTAACCATAATATTGTACATCTAGTGCAATTAACCGAAGAAAATGCATCAGCAACCGAACAAACTAGGGTTTCAAGCAATGATTTGGCTGGTTTGTCTGCACATTTAAAACAACAGGTTGCACAGTTTAAAGTGTGATTTAGTAAGGTATAACCATGAATTTTGATTTTGTAACACCAGTACAACGAAAAAACACGGCCAGTTTAAAATGGCAGCGTTATGAGCAGCAGGACGTTATTCCTATGTGGGTAGCGGATATGGATTTAAGGTCGCCACCAGCCGTGCAAAAAGCGTTGCAGCAAGCCGTTGAGCAGGGTGTATTTGGCTATGGCGAAGTGCCTGTTGCGTTGAACCAAGCTTTTATTGATTGGTGTGCTAGCCAGTACGCTTGGCCAGTAGAAGAAGATTGGTTGGTGTGGATTCCCGGTGTTGTGCCAGGTTTTAATCTGGCCATTGAAGCTTGGTTAAGCGCTGAACAAGGCGTGTTAGTACAATCGCCCGTTTACCCACCCATTCGTGTTGTGGGTCATTTGCGCCAGCGCCCAAGCGTTGATGTGTTGGTTAACGAGCCAGTGACGCAACAGCATTTTGCGGCTTTTTTGCAACCAGAAACAGCAGCGGTGGTTTTATGCAATCCACAAAATCCACTGGGCAAGGTTTATAGCCGTGCTGAATTAGAAGCGTTAGCCAAGTTAGCCGAAGAAAAAGACTTGTTAGTCATCGCGGATGAGATTTGGAGTGATTTGCTGCTTGAACCTCATTTACGCCATGTGCCTTTTGCCAGTGTTAGCTCCGCAGCAGCAGCGCGTTCCGTTACACTAATGGCCCCTAGCAAAACCTTTAACATCGCGGGGTTGTCTTGCGCTGTGGCAGTGATTCCTAACCAAGAACTGCGTGCCAGTTATCGCAAGGCTATCCGCGGCTTAATGCCGGATATGAATTATTTAGGTTTGGTTGCCGCGCAAGCCGCTTGGAAAAAAGGAGAGCCTTGGTTAAACGCGCTTAAAGTTCACTTAAATGCTAATTTGGATTTGTTAGAACACTGGTTAAAAGACTTTCCGCAAATTGGTTATCAGCGCCCACAAGCAACTTTTGTGGCTTGGTTAGACGTGTCGGCTTTGCAGATGGCTGATCCGGTTGCGATTTTTTTAAGCGGTGGTGTGGCACTTTCAGCAGGTGAGGCTTATGGGCAAGCTTCTCATGTGCGGTTAAATTTTGGCTGTACAGCAGAACAGCTAAAGCAAGCTTTGCAGCGCATGGCGGCCGTTATTAAACAGCAACGCTGATGGAGTTTAATTCTTTGATAAGGGTTGCTGTGTCTGGTTTAGCTTGTTCAGCATAAGCAGCAGCCACTTGGCTAGGTGCAGGCGCACCGGCCGCTTTAAGCGTAGTAATAAATTGCAGGCGTGGGTATTCTTCAGTTAAAGCACGTAACCAACTAAAGTAGCCAGAATTGCCTTGCACTAAAGCTTGCCCCATATCACTTTGAATATTCCGCGCTAAACTACGGCTGTAAGTATCCTCTACTAGCACAATGTTGTGATGTGCAGGTGGACGATTGATGTAATCAGTTAATCCAGGTGGGTCAAAAGCAGTAGGAATATGGCTGGGGTAAATACTTTGCGGTGCGTAACTTTGCGTGGGTAGATTATTGTAGAGGTGATGTAAGTCGGGTGAGTAAACAGGTGCCATCATCAAACTTAGTACCAAGGAAAATTGAGCACCCTGCGCTGAATTTAGCGAGGTGTTCAGAGATTCTTGAACTTCGAGTGATTTTGTATAAGCGTTTTCAATACGCATGGTGGCATCTACTACCTTTTAGATATAAATACGACTGTCTCAACTATTTCGGCTTCAGATTAGAAAACTTTAGAAGAAAATTAAAAAACTGCTGCTTTATTACCTTGCTTTGGCTTGTTAGACTATACCCAACATCTTGACGGGGTGCTTGAATGCTTAAACTGCATAAGGGCTGAGATAACACCCGTTGAACCTGAACCGGTTAGTACCGGCGTAGGAATCGAGATATTTGCACTTTTTCTGTTGTTTACTTAAACGTAATTTACTGAAAAGTAAAAGCAGTAATTGCTCGTCCTGTCCGCCCGTCCGGTTCCCGCACTTAAAATAACGTGGGAGCATACAATGAATCAACCCAAAACCAACTTCACCCGTCAGCATTTAAAAGAAACTGCCCAAGTCGATTCGGCCAGCGTCCAACCTTTACCTAATTCTCGTAAAATTTATTTAGAAGGCTCACGCCCTGATATTCGTGTGCCTTTTCGTTCCATTAGCCAAGCAATCACTGCCACTGATTCAGGCGAAGAAAAAAATCCTGATATTTTGGTTTACGACACCTCCGGCCCTTACACCGACCCAGAAGCCAAGATAGATATTCGCCAAGGTTTAGCCTCTTTAAGAGCGCAATGGATAGAAGAGCGCCAAGATACTGAATTGCTTGACGCACCAACCAGTGATTTTGGTAAGCGCCGTAGCCAAGACCCTACTTTAGAAGCTTTAAGGTTTAACCTGAAACGCCAGCCACGCCGCGCCAAAGCGGGTAAAAATGTTACCCAGCTGCACTATGCACGCCAAGGCATGATTACCCCAGAAATGGAATTTATTGCCCTGCGTGAAAACCAGCAGCGCCATGAGTTAGGTACTGAAGCTGTCGAAGCCTTGCTAGGTCATCAACACCCAGGACAGTCTTTTGGTGCAGCCATTCCACAAGTAATCACCGCAGAATTTGTACGTGAAGAAGTGGCACGGGGTCGGGCAATTATTCCTTGCAACATTAACCACCCAGAAACTGAACCAATGATTATTGGGCGTAACTTTCTGGTAAAAATTAACGGCAATATCGGTAACTCAGCCTTGGGTTCTTCCATTGAAGAAGAAGTGGCCAAAATGACTTGGGGCATTCGTTGGGGTTCCGACACCATTATGGATTTATCCACCGGTAAGCATATTCATGAAACCCGTGAGTGGATTATTCGTAACTCTCCCGTACCCGTTGGCACCGTACCTATTTACCAAGCGCTAGAAAAAGTAAATGGCGTGGCCGAAGACCTCACTTGGGAAATCTTCCGTGACACGCTCATTGAGCAAGCCGAACAGGGTGTGGATTATTTCACCATTCACTCAGGCGTGTTGCTGCGCTATGTGCCCCTGACCGCAAAACGCTTAACCGGAATCGTGTCCCGTGGCGGTTCGATAATGGCGAAATGGTGTTTAGCGCATCATAAAGAAAGTTTTCTTTACACACATTTTGAAGAAATTTGTGAAATCTGTACCCAATACGATATTGCACTTTCTTTGGGCGATGGTTTGCGCCCTGGCTCGATTGCTGATGCCAACGATGAAGCCCAATTTAGCGAACTAGAAACCTTGGGCGAGCTAACTAAAGTGGCTTGGAAATACGATGTGCAGGTGATGATTGAAGGCCCAGGGCATGTGCCTATGCACCTGATTAAAGAGAATATGGACAAGCAATTAGAATGCTGTGATGAAGCGCCTTTCTACACGCTTGGCCCTTTAACTACCGACATTGCACCGGGTTACGACCACATTACTTCCGGCATCGGTGCGGCGATAATTGGCTGGTACGGTTGTGCCATGCTTTGTTATGTAACACCCAAAGAACACTTAGGCTTGCCGAATAAAGACGATGTAAAAACCGGCATTATCACCTACAAAATAGCTGCCCATGCAGCGGATTTAGCCAAAGGCCACCCAGCGGCACAGCGTCGTGATAACGCCCTTTCTAAAGCAAGGTTTGAATTCCGTTGGGAAGACCAATTTAACCTAGGTTTAGACCCAGACACAGCACGTAGTTTTCATGATGAAACGCTACCTAAAGACTCAGCCAAAGTTGCTCACTTCTGCTCCATGTGCGGCCCTAAATTCTGCTCCATGAAAATAAGCCAAGAAGTGCGTGATTTAGATGAAAAGCAAGTCGCAGCCATTAACGCCCAAGCACAAGAAGGCATGATTGAAAAATCCAAAGAGTTCTTAGCCACGGGAGCGAAGATTTACCACAAGGCTTAAAGGTAGGAGTCGATAAAACAGCCCCTGCTGTTTTGATATCAGCAGGGGCGCTCTTGTTTTCATTTACTGTTTTTGCCATCACCAATCATCACGCAAACTTACTCCGTAATTGTGTCCAGAGATCCTGCTGATCGTCTAAGTTTAAGCCAAGCAGTTGATTAACCAGTGAGGCTTCTTGTGACCAATGCTGGTTTAGCCAAGTGGCTAATTGTGCTTGTAATTCATCTTTTGATGGGCTGGTGGTTTTATCAGATGTTACTGCTGAAGGGCGCTTGGGTGGTTGTTCTGCTGGTAAAAAGACATCACCCCCTGCACCTGCGCCTGTCATTTCCTGAAGGAAATCCAGATCGACCATCTTGCTGAAGGGTTTAAGGTTTTTTTCAGGGTGGAGCATTTGTTCCAGAAAGCCAGAATCAAACTGCACAAGGGGTGTTTCTTTACTAGAATAAATGGCCTGAGCTTGTTGTATTGTTGCTGGATCGGCAGGTTCTGTTGGTGGGTGAAAGTAGTGAGTGGATTGTTGGCTCTGGCGGTAAATCCCCATAAAGAATCCTAGATGGTTGACTTGCTCGGTATCAAGACCCTTTTCTTTGGCATGGATGTACACGTCGGTTAGTGCTTGCACATCTTTTTCATGTAAAAGGCCAGCTACATTTTGATTTAGCTGATCCTTTCTATTGGCAGCATTTAGTGGGTTTTCAGTAGTAATGCCAGAAGCTTGGATTAACTGACTTCTCATTTCTTTGATATCAACAGAGTTACCTAACTGCTCTTGTAATTCGTTAACTTTTTTATCTACCAAGTAAAGGTTGTAGCGCCCTACATCAATGTTTACGCTGACTCTACCCAACTGATCCATACGACCTTGAAAAGGTTCAACTGATTCTTGTTGCAGCCAATCCACCGCCTGTTGAAAAGCCTGCGTCACGGCTTGGCTGGTGGAACTTAATTCTGGCTTTATTTGAGCAGTGATTGTTTCTTGTGAGGGGCTTTGATTGTTTTTTAATGTGGCTTGGGTTGTTGGCGTGTTTAATTGACGCGTTGTTGTATTCGTTGTGATTTCCATGTCAACCTCTATATCTTCTTGAAAATGGTTATTTCGATAGTAAAAAAACCTATGTTTTTAAGCAATGAAAACAGCTTTTTTATTTTATAAGGAGTTTAAACTTTGGGTAAGTTAGAAGATAAAAATGACTATTTAACAGTAACGTTCACTGACCAAGATTTTTCTGGGTTAGAAATAGCTTCTAAAGAATTTGATGGCTGCACGTTTGAAGGCTGTAACTTCAGTGAGGCAATTTTTAAGCGTTGCAACTTTGTTGATTGTGAATTTGTTAACTGCAACCTAAGCAATATAGAACTGGGTTACAGTAAGTTTTCAGAAGTGGTTTTTCACGAATCAAAGCTAGTCGGAATCGATTGGACCAAAGCAGCTTGGTCTAACTTTGCCTTTGCTGCCCCTATTAAGTTTTATAAATCTATCCTTAACGATAGCTCTTTTTATGGGCTTTCCTTTCAAGACTTTGTGCTTGAAGAAAGCAAAGCACACAGCGTAGATTTTAGGGAAGGCGATTTTAGTAATTCAAGCTTCACCTATACCGACTTTACCAACAGCTTATTTGGCAATACTAATCTAACCAGTGCCGACTTTGCAGAAGCAACAAACTACGACATTGATGTTTATAGAAATGAAATTAAACATGCAAAATTTAGCCGTTTTGAAGCAACAAGGTTGCTAGATAGCTTAGAAATAGAATTGGTGGATTAAGTCTTACTTGCCTTATCCACCAGATACACCAAATGCTGATAGCTAAGGTTGCTGTAGCTACTTAACCCTACTTCACAGGTTCGGCTGGTAGAAAAGCCAGCACTACACGCATCAACTTGTTCTGCTAAATTGCGTAAAGCATGTTGATTAAGTTCGGGTAGGGTAAAGCCCTTGTCGCCTGCAAAACCACAACAATGAATTCCTTCAGGAATAATTACCTGCGTAGCACAAGCTTTGGCGATGGCTAGCAGGTTATCTGCTTCATTTAGGTGTTGTGTGCTACAGGTGATATGCACTGCAACTTTCTCGTCTAAGGGTTCTAGCTTTAAACGGGGCAGCACTTCTTCATTTAAAAACTTTGCGGAATCATAAATCTTTAATTGGGTTTCTTTTAATTCTTTTAATAACCTGAGTGTGCAAGGGCTGGTATCTGAATAGATAGGGTCTTGCCCGTTACGGCTGGCTTTAAGCAATTGTTCTTCTAATTCATGCAGCTTGTTATTTGCTTGTTTAGGGTAACCCTTGGATGCAAAGGGTTGTCCACAACAACTACTAGCAGAGGCTTCTGGATAAACCACTTCAAAACCAGCTTTTTCTAAGAGTTGTTGGGTTTTAACTCTTAAAGGCGTTTGGTCTTTATCTAGGTGTGCTGGCCCCAAAACATTAGAAACACAGGCAGCAAAGTAAACAACACGAGGTTTTTCAGACGCTGGGTTAGGGCTTGGTAGTGGCGGAAGTTGGGCGGCTTTAGGTGTAGCTGGCAAGTAAACAGGTAGGCTATTAAAGCGTTGATGCAGCTGTTGCGTCCAACGGTGCATTCTTGGTGCACCAAGTAATTTGCGAGCAAGTTCAGCACCCACTAAAGACCAGCGAGCGGCACGGGCAATTTTGGCAAAAGAGCCTGCCAAATGCTCTGCTGTTTTTGAATGCCTTGCCTTTTTAGCACGTAATTCACGAATCAGGTCACCAGTATTAATACCTACTGGGCAACGCTGAGCACATAAACCCGTTGCGGCGCAGGTGTCTATTCCTTGGTATTGAAAATCTTTTTCCAGTTGGCTGGTGTCTAAGCCTTGGCGTTTTTGCTCTTGAATAGCTCGCCAAGCAACAATGCGCTGGCGAGGCGAAAGGGTTAAGCCTGCGGCTGGGCAGACAGGTTCACAAAAGCCACATTCAATACACTTGTCTATTAAGGAGTTGGCAGCTGGTAATGATTTAAGGTTTTTTAAATGAATGCCGGCATCTTTTGATAGAACAACATCAGGATTCAAAATACCCTGCGGATCTAGTAGGTGTTTAATCTGCCACATGAGTTGATAGGCATTTTTCCCCCATTCCAGCTCAACAAAAGGCGCCATGTTACGGCCAGTGCCATGTTCAGCTTTTAGTGATCCACCAAATTCAACCGCAACTAGGTGACTTACTTCTTCCATAAAAGCGCTATAACGAGCAACTTCTTCTGGCTGGTCAAAACGCTGAGTAAAGACAAAATGTAAATTTCCATCCAGTGCATGACCAAATAAAATGGCTTCATCATACTGGTATTTTTCGAACAGGCTGATAAGGCGATTAACCCCTTCGGCCAGTTGCTCTAATGGAAAGGTAACGTCTTCAATAATAACGGTGGTGCCTGTTTCTCGTAATGCACCCACTGCGGGGAAGGTGTCTTTACGCATACGCCACAAGAGCTCATAAACTTTGGAGTCTTGGCTAAAAGCTATGTGCTCTTCTTTAGGGAAGTGTTCAATACTGGCATCAATTTGTTGTAGTTGTTCTTCTAGTAAAGAAGTGTTGGCCGCACGGGATTCAATAAGTAAGGCACAAGCGGAACTGCTTAGTTGTTCTATCCAAGCTGGCATACCTGCCATGTGTTGTACGCTGCGCAAACTGCGCCTGTCTAATAATTCAACGGCTGCTACAGGTTGTTTTTTTAGTTCTAGCACTGCTTGGCAACAGGTTTCAACATCAGGAAAAACCACCAAGGCGGTGGCTTTATTGGGATGGTCTGGCACTGTGTAATAAGTGACTGAGCTAATAAAACCAAGTGTACCTTCGGAGCCAACCATTAGGTGAGTCAAAATATCTAAAGGGTCGGTGAAATCAATAAGCGCATTAAGCGAAAGCCCTGTAGTGTTTTTGATTCGGTACTTGTGTTGAATTTTAGCGCTAAGCTCTGCATCTTCACGGGTTTGCTTAGCGAGTTCAGCCAAACCTTTCAGCAAGCCTTGGTGAGTTTTTTTGAACTGGCTAACGCTGTCAGGATCTGCGCTATCTACACAAGTGCCATCAGCTAGTAAAAGACGCAGGGCCGCAAGGGTTTGATAAGTGTTTTGTGCTGTACCACAACACATACCACTAGAATTGTTAGCCACCATGCCGCCAATTTTTGCTGCATTAATGGAAGCAGGGTCTGGGCCTATTTTACGGTTTAAATGGGCTAAAGCTTGATTAGCATTGGCACCGATAAAACCGGGTTGCAGGCGAATAAGTTGCCCATTATCGAGCACTTCTTTGCTGTTCCAATGATCACCCAAAACAATTAAGACAGAGTCGCTTACAGCCTGCCCAGATAAGCTAGTTCCAGCGGCACGAAAGGTTACTGCAACCTGGTGTTTGCTTGCCTGCTTTAAAATAAAAGCCACTTCATCTTCCGATTCAACCCGAATAACGAGTTTGGGAATTAAGCGATAAAAGCTGGCATCTGTACCTAAAGTGAGTGTTGAAAGCGGATCAGAAAAAAGCCTTGAAGCAGGAAGGGTTTCTTCTACAGTAGCTAAAAAAGCAGCAGGTAAGCTCATGCATCCTCCACCAGCAATACAATTAAATCTTTAGGACCATGAGCGCCATAGGCTAAGACTTGTTCAATATCGGCAGTTTTTGAAGGGCCAGAAATTAACAGCAAGTTGCTTGGCAGGGGTTTGGGCCAGTGTTGTTGGGCTTGATATAAATTGTCATAAATCTGGCTCGCCTTCAGCAGCGCAATATGCAGCGGTGGCACTAGACTCATTAGGCGTGGTTCGGCTGGGCTGGGTTGCACCACCAAAGTGCCTGTAGCGGCAATCCCTGCTAGCGTGCCGGTAAAACTGGCGGGCACGTCATCAAAGAGTTCACGCTTCCATTCTTCTATAGGGCGGTCATAAGCCAAGAGTTTTAAGGCTGGGTGTTCATTTTTGCAGTAGTTAGCCAGTGCTTTGCCGTGGGCGGTAGTGGGGGCAACTAATAGTTTATTAATCGCTCGCTCAGATAACAACTTGCACACCAGTGCAGGCCAAGCTTGGCTTGATGTTAGATGCACTTGGCTGTGTACCGCGGTCATTAATTCTTTTAAACGTGTAATTCTTTCTTCTGGTTTATAGCGCCAAGGCTCATCCACTAAGCTAGCGTTAAAAGGATCGGCTAGCGGTTGAGTGCCTTCTAAGCTTTGGCGTAGGCTGGCTAGAATTTTATCTCTTGCGCTCATTATTTGTTCTCCAAATGCTTTTTAGCCAATTCATGCAAACTTTGTTTTGCAGGCTTGGGGGCGCTGTGGTTTTGTGTCCAAGCACCTAGCTTGCTGGGCGTGAATTTGCCTAGGCGTGTCGCTAAGAAAGTGCCAGTTTTATACAGCAACGGCTTAGTATTAAATGCTTGCCAGCCTTTCCATAACAGTGCTTCTTTATTTGAATAACGGCTGCCCTGCCCAGCCATTATTTGGGGTTGTTGCTTGGGCGATTTAACATTTTCTTCACGCAAGCGGCGCAATAAGGCAGGAATGGGGATTTTTACGGGGCAGACTTCGCCACAAGCGCCGCATAAAGAAGAAGCTGAAGGATGGTCTGGGGTGTTTTCTAAACCTAATAGATGTGGCGAAATAATTTTACCTATGGGGCCAGGATAAACTGTGCCATAGGCTTGCCCACCAATGCGTGTATAAACAGGACAATGATTCATGCAAGCACCGCAGCGGATGCAATTCAGTGTTTGCCTTAATTCACTGTCTGCAAAAGCTTGGCTACGACCATTATCCAGCAACACTAGATGGACTTCTTCTGGGCCATCAAGCTCATCTGGCTGGCGTGGTGCAGAAATCATATTTACATAGGTGGTAATGCCTTGCCCTAATGCAGAGCGAGTGAGTAGTGACAAGAGCGGCACTGTGTCTTGCAAGTTGGCAACCACTTTTTCAATACCTGTTACGGCAATGTGTACGGGCGGAACCGTGGTAGACATGCGGCCATTGCCTTCGTTTTCCACCAACAACAAAGTGCCTGTTTCTGCTACAGCAAAATTAACCCCTGAAATACCAATATCCGCCTGAAAGAATTTTTCTCTTAAAATACTGCGTGCCGACTGAATTAAGCTATCTACATCATCGGTATAGGGTAGCGCTAAACGACTTTCGAAAAGCTTACCCACCTGCTGCGCATTTTTATGAATCGCTGGCATAATAATGTGCGTGGGCTTTTCATTATCTAGCTGAATAATGTACTCGCCCATATCCGATTCAAGCGCTTCTATGCCGTGTTCGGTGAGGTGCTCATTCATGGCCATTTCTTCACTGACCATGGATTTACCTTTAATCACCTGCTTGGCATTGCGGGCTTGAGCAATGTTTAAAACAATGGCATTGGCTTCTTCTGTCGTGCTGGCCCAGTGCACTTGAATACCCTGCTTGGTTAAATTACTTTCCAGTTGCTCCAGCAAATCGGGCAGTTGCGATAAGGCTCTGGCTTTAATTTTATTGCCCAGCTCACGCAGGTTTTCACGTTCATCTTCATCCGGCATAGAGATAAGGCGTTTGCTAATGAGTGAATCCATAGCGCTACGCATATTAGTACGCAGCTGCTGATCTTTTAACGACAGGCGTGCATTGGATTTAAGCTTGCGTGCAGTGACATCAAGCGTAGGAATGCGTTGGCTGCTCATGTGTTTGACTCCTGCTTAGCTTGGGTGCGCTGCCATAAAAAACTGGCTAGGTGCTGACCTAGTAATGGAATATTTTGTTTTTCAAAAGCACCATTAATATTCAACAAACAACCGCAGTCAGCACTCACCACCTGCTGTACACCACTTGCTTGTAAGGCTTGCGTTTTATCCGCCACCATAGCCCCTGAAATATCGGGCATACGCACTGAAAAAGTACCACCAAAGCCGCAGCACTCGCTTTCATGGTCGTGGTCTAGGCGCTCGACTTGGGCTAATTGATTTAGCAATTCACGGGTATGCAGGTGGGTATTCATTTCACGGCGGGCAGAACAAGAGGTGTGCAATGCCACTTGGGTCGCTTCACCTTGATCTGTTAATTCTACTTGGCATACCTTTAATAAGAATTCGCTTAGCTCATAAGTACGTTCAGCCAAAGCGTTTACTTGGGCTAGCGTTTCCGGTTCATCTTTAAAGAGGTCAGGATAGTGCTCGCGGAACATGCCCGCACAAGAGCCTGAACAAACCACCACTGGCCAGTTTTCTGTAAATAAGGCGAGTTGCGAGCGAGCAACATCTTTGGCTTGTTGGGTATAGCCAGAGGTGTAGGCGGGTTGTCCGCAGCAGCTTTGTGCTTGAGGAAAGTTCACTTGAATGCCTTCACGCTCTAATAAATGAATGGCATCCATCCCAGCTTCTGGGAAAAACAAATCGACAACACAGGTGCCATAAAGGTAGATATGAGTAGGCTTGTGGGTTGGGTAGCTGCGCGGCGCTTTACGTGGCTTAGTAACCCGTGTTTCTTGGGGTGCTGCATTATAAAAAAGATGACTCATAGTAAAGCTCCGACGGTATTCAAGTAGAGCAGGTGCGGGCTGTGTTGTCCGTAGCGACACAAGGCAGGCCCGCTTTGCATAAGGTTTTAAGACATTAATGGATCACTGATACCCAGTACTGTAACGGCAATTAAGAGAATTAAACCGGTAAAAAATACGTAGTAGAGGGTTGGCCAGATTGTCTTTCTGAGTGTAGCGCCTTCTTGCCCTAATAAACCCACAGTAGCAGATGCAGCGACGACGTTATGGATAGCAATCATATTACCTGCTGCTGCACCAATCGCTTGGCCGGCAACGATAATTGCAGTCGAAATACCGAGGTTTTCGGCAACACCAAACTGAAACTGGCTGAACATCATATTACTGATAGTATTGGAGCCTGCAATAAATGCTCCAAGCGCACCGACGCTGGGTGCAAATAATGGATAAATTTCACCAAAACTGTTAGCGAAGAAGTGCGCGATAGCAATAGGCATGCTAGGGATATCTGCCGCATTAACGCCAGAGTTAATTAAAATACGTACCATGGGTACGGTAAAGAGTAAGACAAAGCCTGCGCCGAGTAAAATATGACTGGATTCACTTATTGCTGAACGAAAGCTATGCCATTGCATCCGGTGTAAGAAGTATGCACTGCAGGCGACAAACACTAATATTCCGCCAGGTAAGTACAAGGGCATAAAATCTGCATTAATTCCTGCTTCACCTAAGATATTTGGGAATTTAATTACTACTGCCTTCATCGCATTAGTTACGCTTGGAAAAATACGGCTAATCACCAGTAATAGGCCGACTAAAATGTATGGTAGCCACGCGAGTGCGTTACTCATAGGTTTACTGGTGACCTTATCCAGTTTCATTTCAATAGAGCCTAACCATTGGATTGGCCATTCTTTAGCTGGGGCAAAATCCCACACGGTTTTTGGGGTAAGGAAATTAAAGCGTGCCGCAGTCGTAACGATAGCTAAACCGATTAAACCACCTAGTAAAGAAGGAAACTCTGGCCCTAATAAAATACCGGTTGCGGCATATGGGATGGTGAATGCTAGGCCTGCAAAGAGTGCGAAAGGAAGGATGGCAAAACCAGCTTTCCAGCTTTTTTCTTTACCAAAAAAGCGTGTCAGCATTAGAACCATAATCAACGGAATGAATACGCCAACAATAGCATGGATAATGGCGACTTGACTGGTGATCAACTGCAGAAAAGTGGCCCAGTCTGAACCCTTCTCTAAAAGTTGTGAGCCGATAGTTTCACTGTCTAACCCACTGGTAATACCAATAATAATAGGTGTTCCGACAGCACCGAATGAAACAGGTGTGCTTTGCACCAACATACCAAGCATGACAGCTGCCATTGCTGGGAATCCAATAGCTACCAGTAAAGGTGCGATAATCGCAGCTGGCGTACCAAAACCTGAAGCGCCTTCGATAAAGCAGCCAAATGACCAAGCGATAATCACAGCTTGTACGCGGCGATCAGGGCTGATAGTAATAAAGCCTGCTCGAATGGATTGAATTGCACCTGAGTGTTTTAGGGTATTTAGTAGCAAAATTGCTCCAAAGATAATCCATAGCACTCCGGCTGTAATCACTAGCCCCTGTAGTGTTGAGGCTAAAACCCGATTAAAACTCATTTCCCAACAATAGAGGGCGATAGCTGCAGTTATTACAAAAACAAGTGGCATGGCACGCTTTGCAGGCCAGCGTAAGCCAACCAACAAGATTGCAGCCAGAAGAATAGGTGAAAATGCTAGTAGTGCAAGTAAATTAGGCGACATGGTGTGGCTCCAATCGCTGTTTTATATAGCTTGTGTGGATGATGAAGAGAGAGTAGAGGTTTGACATGACTTGGATCCTTTGTCTGTTGTTGTTTTTGTAATTGGTCATACCAATTTACATTGGTGAGTTTTTAAGTTAAATACACCGGGCTTTATCTGTCAAATTATTTGCCTGCTACTTTAGTGGCAATGATTGGTTGAGGTGGTTGATATATAAGTGTTTTACGCTGTTGTAAATAAGTGGTTGTGATAATCTAGGATGATTTAAGTAGCTATTTTGGTAGGGAAAAAAAGCGATGAGCTTTACACATATACAGCAACGCCGTTTATCGGATGAGATTGTTGAACGCTTAGAAACTATGATTTTGGAAGGCGCCTTGCAAGCGGGTGAGCGTCTTCCTGCAGAGCGCAAGTTGGCCGATCAGTTTGGTGTGTCACGTCCATCACTGCGTGAAGCAGTTCAAAAAATGGTAGCAAAAGGTTTGATAGTCAGCCGTCAAGGTGGTGGCAATTACGTAAGCAAAGAAGTGGGCGCAACGTTTAGTGACCCGCTACTGGCCTTGTTAGCAAAAAGAACAGGTGCACAAAAAGACTTGCTCGAATTTCGGCATACTTTGGAAGGTGCTTGCGCATATTATGCTGCACAACGTGCCACTCCAGCAGATTATGAGCGTTTAGATTTAGCCTTTGAGCAGTTGGAGGCGTGTTATGAGAATACAACGCAAGACTGTCGTATTGAAGAAGGATTGGCAGATGCGCGTTTTCATTTAGCTATTGCTGAAGCGAGCCACAATGTTGTGTTGTTACATACTATTCGCGGACTATTCGATTTGTTGCGCGGTAACGTGGTGACGAATATTGGCGGTATGTACAGTCAGCGTAGCGAAACTCGCACAATGTTAATAGAGCAACACCGTGCTTTGTATCAAGCCATTAAGTCTGGACAGGCTGAACAAGCACGAGAGTTATCAAATCGACACATTGAGTATGTGTGTAAAGTGCTAGCTGAAGTAGATGAAGAAGAATCACGCTTACAGCGATCTAAACGCCGAAGAATAATATAAATTATCAATGCCCCATCTCAGTTTGTTTTTTAAGGTTATTAAAAAGCTAAATAAATTATTTATGCGACATAGGTTGACGCAAAGAATTGTTCTTATTGTGTTTGCTGTTCAAGACAGCCAGTCTGGTAAAAACCAGTTTGGTAATAACCCAAAAGAAATAGCGGTGTTGTAGATTCAAACCTCGCAATTGCTAGGTTTTTTTATGGTCAGGAGTAAAGTGTGTCTAGTTATCAGCAACGTTGGTTAGCTTTGGTTGCAGTAAGTGGTTTTTTAGTCGTGGCTTTAGGTGCTTTTGCTGCCCATGGTTTAAAGCCTTATTTAGATGAGCGGGCGCAGGAGTGGTTTAAGTTAGCAACCACCTACCAAATGTGGCATACCTTAGCTTTGTTGGGTTTAGCAGCAACTTGGATAGATAAAAATAAGGGATTTCGCTTAGCCGCTTGGGGATGGTTAGTGGGCATGTTGCTTTTTTCCGGCTCACTTTACTTAATGGCCGTGACTGGCAATACCCGTTTAGCATTTATTACCCCAATTGGCGGCCTTGCTTTGCTTTTGGGCTGGTTAAGTTTATTTGTAGGGGTTGTGCGTAGCCGCATTAGTTGAGGCAGGTTTTTTTGCTACATCTGTGGTAGCGCTGTAATCGTTTTTGCCTTCTGAAGTCGTAAAGATTCGTGCTTCAACTTCCATAACAGCACTAAAGTTAACTTTACCGTTATTTTGTTTTTTGTCGAAACTTGCAAGATTCATTATTTATTGCCTTGTAGCACTAAAGAGTGCGTGCAGAAAGGTGAGTTTATTTTATTAGCAAAGCAGGCGAGCTGTAGCTAATAGCTGCCCAGCCTGTTCGCATAAAATTACGTATATTTTGGTGGTCTAGACCTAGAGGGTTTTTTAAGACATCTTGTGTGTAATAATCACCGAAAGCATTTAAAGTTGCCTGCTTACTTAATTGATGAAGCAGACCAAAAGCAAAAATTTTGCATGAGCCGTTATTAGTGTTGGCTTCGTTAACTAAGTCACCGTTAATAAAGTGTGTAGGTGTGAAAGTGTATTCAGTTTCTATCACTTGCATCACGGTTTGAAAATCAACGGGATGTTGGTTTAACTGGGCTAGTAGTTCACTCAAGGTCATGCTGTGCCTCGTTTATTAGAGAATGCTAGTATAACAAAGATAGTACTCATTTTTAAACTTAAATCGAAGGAAAATGGAATGGCTAGTCTAATAAAATTACCAGTAAAAACTTTATTGGTTCTGTTACTGGGTGCTTTTTTTATCAGCGGTTGTAGTGTTTTAGAGCAATCAGGCGCTTGGGTAAAACCAGAAGTAAAGGTGGCTGGTAGCCGTTTAGTGGGTTTAACTTTAAGTAAGGCTTTGTTAGAAGTTGAGTTAAATGTTAGCAACCCGAACCGTTATCCGATTGTATTAGGCGCTTTAGATTTCCAGCTAAATTTACAAGATGCAAAAATACTGGCGGGTCAGCAGCTACAAGGCAATAAATTAGCAGCAGGCAAAAACCAGTCAATTATTTTACCGCTCGAAATTGGGTTTGCTGATTTAGGTAAGTTTATTACTAATTTAAGTGATTTGAATGCATTAGATTACGTGGTTGCTGGTGGCATGACTTTTGATATTCCCGTTGTAGGTCCGTTAAGAGTGCCTTATGAAACCAAGGGTGAAATTCCTATTCCACGTATGCCTAAATTTAAATTAGCAGGCGTACAGCAAAAGCGTTTAAGTTTAAGCGGTGCGGAGTTGGTATTAAGCGTAGAGTTGGATAACCCCAATGCCTTTGATTTGTTAGTGAATAAATTAAACTATGCCTTGGCTTTGAATGGTCATGCGGTGACTGCAGGTAGTTTAGGTGAGCAGATTAAAATTGCTGCTGCTGGTAAAAGTAGTGTCGATATTCCGGTTAATCTTTCGTTTGGTATTTCTTCAGCATTAGCTTTTTATGAGATGTTAAGAGCAGGCGGCGATATTAATTACGCGTTAGATTTAGACTCTGAATTAGGTAGCAGTTTGCCTTTGTTAAGTAGCTTTCCTTTTGCTGCTAAGCACGTAGGTAAAGTGCCGCTTAGTCGTTAAATCTAGTCGTTAAACCGTTAAAAAATAAACCAGTTCAACATAGGTAAAGCTGATGAGTGACTTTTTGTTAGTAGGTGGGGGTGTGGTAGGAATGATGTTGGCGCGTGAATTGGCCGCTGCTGGTGCTGACGTTACGCTAGTAGAACGCGGGCAGTGCGGTCAAGAGTCCAGTTGGGCTGGCGGTGGGATTGTGTCGCCCTTGTATCCTTGGCGTTACCCTGATTCTATCACTGCGCTGGCATCTTACGCACAGGCTTATTATCCCCAAGTCACTCAGCAATTATTTGAAGAAACTGGCATAGATCCTGAGTTTCGTGAAGATGGCTTGCTGTTGCTAAGCGTTGCTGATAAGCAAGCCGCTATAGATTGGGCTATTGCAGAAGGCCGTGAACTTGAGCAAGTTGACGCGGCTTTTTTATACGATAAAGAGCCCGACGTTGCAGCAGGTTTTAGTAGTGCTTTGTGGATGCCCAAGGTTGCTAGTGTTAGAACGCCACGTTTAGCCAAGGCGCTTAGGGCTTCTTTGCAGCAAAATAAAAACATTCGCTTGCTAGAAAATACCGAAATCCACAATATTTACCAAGAAGAAGGCGAAGTGCTGGGTGTTGAAGGTAAGCAAATGGTTTTTTCTGCACGGCGTACGGTTTTATGTGCTGGCGCTTGGACAGGCAAGTTGTTAGAAAAGCTAGCTGTGAAAACAGCGATTAAGCCCGTGTGTGGGCAGATGATTATGTTTAAAGCGCCGCCAGGTTTAATTAATCGCGTGGTGCTGATGAATGGTCGCTATTTGATTCCGCGTAAAGATGGCCGGATTTTGGCCGGTTCTACGATGGAATATGTGGGTTTTGATAAGCAAATTACCGAAGATGCTTTGGAATCTTTGCGTGAAACGGCTTATCAAATTCTACCTAAGTTGCGTGATTATGAAATTGAGCATCACTGGGCTGGCTTGCGACCCGGTAGCTTAGATGGCATTCCATTAATGGGTGAAGTGCCCAACTATAAGAATCTTTACACCAGCGCTGGGCATTTTCGTAATGGCTTAGTGCTAGCACCGGCTGCTGCACGTGGCATGGCCGATTTATTGCTAAAGCGAGAGGCCATTATTGATATGGCGCCCTATTCTTTTTCAAAAGAAGCTTGATGCTCTTGGCAGCAAAAATAATACTCACCTGCTTTAATGGCGTTACCTTGAGGTAGGTGAATCTGGCACTTTTCACAGCGCACCATGGTTTCTGAACCATCTTCATTTTTATTAATCTGGTTGTTCTTGGATTCAATTTGATGGGTTTGCCAATATTGCCAAATACGAAAACCTACCCAAAATAGCAACACAAAAACGACTAGACGCACAATTAATAAACTCATTTTTGTTCCTTATTCTTACTGGGTGTTTAATCTATAATCTGATTCTAACAGTTTTTGTATTTTAACCCTTAGCTTTTAGGAGTCTGTCTTGTCTGGCTTACGAATTTACTCTGCCCAAATCAGTCCACTGGTTGGTGATATTCAAGCAAACACCCAAGCGATTATTCAGCTAGCCAAGAACTTAGTTGTTAACAATCAGGCCGATCTTTTATTGCTTCCTGAACTTACCTTAACGGGTTATCCGCCTGAAGATTTGTTATTAAGACCTGCCTTACAAGGCCGCATAGAAACGGCTTTGCAACAACTACAGGAAGAAGTGCAGGGTATTAGCTTAATTGTGGGTTATCCACGCTCTAAAAATGGGCAGCTTTTTAATGCTGCGGGAGTATTGCATAAAGGACAGTGGATAGCTGAATACTTTAAGCAGTTGCTTCCCAATGAGCAGGTTTTTGATGAGCAGCGTTATTTTACTGCTGGACAGCAAACAGGTGTGGTAGAAATTAATGGCTGCAAGCTTGGTATCTTAATTTGTGAAGACCTTTGGCAGCCAGAGCCTGCCGCTGCTACAGTTGCCGCTGGTGCTGATGTTTTGCTGGCTTTGAATGCTTCGCCTTGGCACGAGGGCAAGCAGTATGAGCGCTTACACCTAGCCCAGCAGCATTGCCAAGCTTTAGCTTGCCCCTTGGTGTATTGCAACTTGGTGGGTGGGCAAGATGAATTGTTGTTTGACGGCGCTTCGTTTGCTTTGAATGCTGCAGGTAAAGTGATTGCTCAAGCCAAAGCCCTAGAAGAAGATGGTTTATTGGTGAATTTACAAGCGGGTCAGCAAGGCTGGGAGGCAAGTTCAACTGCTAGCAATGCCATTAAAAGCTGGCCAGAAGACCTTGCCTATTTATATGGTGCTCTCGTGTTAGGTTTAAAAAGCTATGTGAATAACAGTGGTTTTAAAGGCGTGGTTTTGGGCATGTCGGGCGGCTTAGATTCAGCCTTGTCTGCGGCGATTGCCGTGGATGCCTTAGGTGCCGACAGAGTCATGGGTGTAATGATGCCCTACCATTACACAGCGGCGATTAGCATTGCCGATGCAGAAGAGGAAGCAAGGCTGTTAGGGGTGGAATATCGGGTTATTCCTATAGCACCGATGGTCGAAAGTTTTATGGCTGGCTTGGCAGATACCTTTGCCGGAACCAGCAAAGACACTACTGAAGAAAACCTGCAAGCCCGTTGTCGTGGTGTGTTGCTTATGGCCTTATCGAATAAAAAAGGTTTAATGCTGTTAACCACGGGTAATAAAAGTGAAGTGGCAGTAGGTTATTGCACCCTTTACGGTGATATGGCCGGTGGTTTTAATGCCATTAAAGATGTGTATAAAACCAAAGCCTTTGAGCTATGCACTTGGCGCAATAGCCAAAGTTATGTGATTCCTCAGCGAGTGATTGACCGCCCACCTTCAGCAGAATTAGCACCTGATCAAAAAGATGAAGATTCCTTACCGCCTTATTCAGTGCTAGATAAAATGCTGCAAGGCTATATTGAAGACGATTTATCTGCCGCTGACTTAATTGCCGCAGGCTTTAAGCAAGAAGAAGTATTGCGAGTGGTTAGGCTGGTGGATATGAATGAATACAAACGCCGCCAAGCTGCCCCAGGTACACGGGTTACGCCTAAAGCTTTTGGTAAAGATAGGCGTTATCCGCTAGTGAACAAATGGCCTGTTTTGTAAAAAATCTAAGGAGTGGCGAGGTTTTCTTACGGCAAAGGCAGGTTACGGCTAATTGCAACTTCGAGTTGTGAGCGAATACTTGGATCAGGTGGAAGCTTTAAATCTTGAAGGTAAGAAAGCTGTTGAAAGACGTATTTTCTGTAGCTACTCCAAGGGTAGTCTTTGGGCGTTTTGCACAAGCCTTCACTAACGGGTTTATAAACTAAGTAGTGAAGTGTGTTTTTTAGCCAAAAATCACTGTGTAAAGGTGATGCCTTAAAACGATCCTTCCAAAGCGTGCCGCTAAGTTTTTCTTTTAAATTTAGGTAGCGCACATAGCGCCGTCCTAAAGCCTGCATAAGCTTAGAAATATCCTCTCCACAAGAAGGTTCTAGCACTAGGTATATTTGTTTGGGCAATAATAAATAAGCATGAAGAACACAATCATGTATTAAAGATTCTTTATTTAACCAGTGTAAATACTGCTGATAGTCCTGATTGTCAGAAAATGCATTTCTTTGATTAATAACCTGATAATGAATTAAGTGCGGTTGTTGGTCTATTAGCAATCTTTTTGGCCTTGCCATGTCTACGCTCCTTGCTTTCATTCCAATACTTAACGAGCAAATAACATGCCATAAGTTTTTAGTGATATTTTCCTGATAAAACGGCAGTTTATAGCCGTTTTAGATATAGGGTGGCAAGGTTTTGCCTAGTCTTTATGTGGGGTCAGAGTAAAGCCAAATAAGGCTTGTAGCTAAGTTTTAGTGTTGATATAACTAGCCACAACTTTAGTTGTGGCTAACTAATCAATTATTTATTCAATAGGTGGTTATGTTATGAATATTAATAGCGTTAATCCTTTACAAGTAAAAAGTGTAGCTGCTGTTGAACAAGCTAAACTTACAAAAAGCCATAAAGCTGATGAGGTTAACCAAGCAACCAGCGAAGAAAAGAAACCTTATACTAGCTATGATTTAACCAGTATTACTGGGCCTGAAATTATAGAGTTGTCAGATAGGTTATTTAATGAGGGTTTAATTAATAAAGATGAAAAGTCTAGTCTTTTTTATCTTGCATTGAATACATCGGGCGTAATCTATCATTTAAATAATACCTTAGGCTCAATGACACATGCAGAGTATCAAGAGAAAATGAATAGTGAAAAAATGAACCTTTATGAAAACTTTGTTAGCTCAGTTAGTGGTGCTAAGTATATGGGCGAAGATGAAAGGGCAGAAGAGTATCAAAAGCTTTTAGATAAAGTTATAGGTATTTTTCAGCCTGAATATCAAAAGCCTTTGTTAGATGTAATGGCTTAGGTGGTTTTACTAGTATAACTTTTTTATTTTTATCTTCGGAGTCTATTGGCTATGGCTGTATACTGCCTTAGCCAATAGGCTGCTCATGTATAGTGTTATGTTTTTGTCTGAACCATAGATTCTATGATTGATAAAGCGTCTTTTGGCTCCAAATTAAAAAAATCATAAAGTGGGCCGAGAAATAAGTCTTTATTCAACATAGGGTTTTTACTAAATAGTCCGCCACTAATGATGTCATTTAATAAAGCATCGCGGGACGATTCTAGGTTATCGCTGGGTGAGCTTTCCGATTCTAAGCCTTGGAATCCTAGACCAGGAACATACGTTATATTCTTACCTGACGGAACGTGAACGCTATACTTCACCCCTCGTGACACCATATCTTCTACATAGCGCTTATGGGAGAGGAAGAAGGCAGCTAGTTCTACATCTTCAATACTTTGGTCATTGGTTATGGCGTAGTCATGAGCCGCTTGTAGGGATTCCCGGTCTCCTTGAGTAAGAAAGTAGAATCCATTTCCGCTTAACGCGGTCGCATCTGGGATAAAACCTTCAGGAGGTGGCTGAAGATAGTAAGGAATATCTTCACTGCCTTTGAACCCTTGGATAGCATCGCTGGCTGCATTTAAAATACTGGCTTCGTTACTGATAGATAGGCCTGAATTACTAGCTGTCGCAGGGCTATTAGATTCGGTATTTTCATTGTTGTCTTTAATGGGAGCTGTTTTTATATCAGAAGCTATTTGCTTACTGGTAGAAACATTTTCATTAGCTAAACGCTTTATTCCGTCCATTTTTGCATCCTTGTCGAAGGTAATAATATCATTCTTTGATTGACCACAGAGTGAGGCTATACAGCGGCTGATTATCTAGTAATCATAATCTACACGAAGTGTGTCAGGTGTACGACTTGTAGAGTAAACAGGATTGTAGTGGCGTATTGAGCGTGTGGAAGTAAATATTGCAGTAGAGAAGTTATATAATTGCTGAAGTTTTGCTATGTTCCCTAAGTGAGCTTTTGCCATAATATTGGCATTAGGGATCCTCTGAGTAACTCCCCAAAAATAAGCTGGTTTTTTTCAGAGGTTCCTTAGCTATCATCTAAGCTTTGAAGGTATAGAGGAAGTAAAATGACAAGGGAATCTTCATTCGATCAATCTTTTTGCAAAAAAATGCTTGAACGCGTCCTATATAAGAGTGATTTTCGTGGGATTCCTGCTTTAGCCCAAGATAACTTTCGAGAGCAGCTGCTTAGTCAAGCACTAGTATCAGCTATGTCCCACTTTGACCCTCCAACAGCACCTTTGATTGGCTTTCCTCTTAAAGGAAAAACTGTTTATCGCTTGGCTAGGCATCAAGACGAGCTAGTGGAGCGAAAACTTCGATTGAATTTAAAAAAGAGCACTTCACTTAGTGTAGATGGGCGGTCTCAGATCGTCAGAAACCTCAAGCTCCTTTTGGAAGAGGGTGTTCCTTATCGAATTTATCGTCTGGATATTCGATCATTCTTCGAGTCTTTCGAAAAGAGCCATATTTTTGATACCGTTTCGAGCATCAAAAGCTTGAGTCCGCATAGTAGGAAGTTAATCGGGGCGCTGCTTGATGCCCATGCTTCGATTGGAGGTCGCGGTGTACCAAGGGGGCTGTCTATTAGTGCTGCTCTATCGGAAATTCTAATGTGGGATTTCGATCAGAAGGTGCGCTGGGCCAGTAATACATTTTACTATTCTCGGTATGTCGATGACATCATTATTGTCTCGTCGGCAAGGGAAGACGAAGAATGTTTTCTGCGGGAATTGCGATCCTTTCTTCCTCTTGGGCTTAAATTAAATCCTGATAAGAAAAACATTGTTGCAGCGACGGCCAGAGTGGCAAAAGAAAGTTCTACAATCGCGTCAACCCCCCTTCAGTTTGACTATCTTGGTTATCAATTCTTAGTTAAAAACCCTACCAAGGAGGAAGCGGGGAAAACTAAGGCCGGACAGTTATACCGGAAAGTCCACGTGGATATCGCAAAGAAAAAGATCAAACGAATGAAAACAAGAGTTGTTCGATCATTCCTGAGTCATGCTAAGTCGAATGACTGGGGATTGCTCCGTGATCGCATCGCATTCTTGACGCAAAACTTCAGTGTGTATAACCCGAAAGTTGGCGGGAAGAAAATCGCCGGGATATATCATAGCTACCCATTGATTTCAGATGACGCTGCTGGCCTAAAAGAGCTGGATAGATTCCTTAGAAATGCAGTCTTATCGAAAAAAGGTAGGGTTTTTTCGATAACAAACACAATGATTTCTTCACATCAGAGGCGCAAATTGCTCGCGTATAGCTTTGCAAGAGGACACAGAAACCGTAGTTTTATCCACTTCTCTGCAGCAAGAATATCTCAGATCCAGAGTTGCTGGATTTACTAAGGCGTAAAATGAAGAAAAATCGGATTCGCCGTAGCGACTACAATAGGGTTCTTATTACGGAAACCACTCCGTTTGAAACCCCAATCATCTTCTCGAATGATGGGCTCTATGACCAGATTGCTGCCCTAGATAGTGCTGGTCATGTGCAAAGTACCGTTATCAAATCTCTGGTTTTGCATGACGGCATCAGCAAAACGCCAAGCTCGACCGTGCCATATACATATAAGATCAAGAAAGATTCAAAGAGTTTTCGACGTCTTGCTCTACTGCATCCGGCCTCCCAGTGGAAAGCAAGGGTCTTCTATGAAAAATATGAACAGCTAATAATACACTATTGTTCTATCAGCCCGGCATCTATCCGCGCGCCCAAAACAGTTGCCAGTAGCTTTTACTCAAAAAGCTCTTGGGAGAACATTAACAAGTATAAAACCGGCTCCATCGCCCTCGATGGGATTGACAGGTATGCCAAGCACGCACCCTCATTTTTTTCGTACAGAGGATATGACCGTCTTTACAAATTCTTCAATTCGAGAGATTACTTTGCATTGGAGAAAAGATTTTCTTTTCTAAAGACGCTTGATGTTACAAAATGCTTTGATAGCATCTATACACACTGCCTTTCCTGGGCAGTCAAGGACAAACCTTTTACAAAATCGCACGTTGCTGTCTCCTCTACCTTTGCCCAGGAGTTTGATGGCGTCATCCGGCACGGCAATCATAATGAGACAAACGGAATCCCGATAGGCCCTGAGGTGAGTCGGATATTTGCTGAAATACTGTTTCAGAAAATTGATCGACGGGTAATACAAGAGTTAGCGGACTTGAAATTTCATGAAGACTATGAATTTCGACGCTACGTAGATGACGTTTTTATATTTGCTCGGAATGAGTCTATTGCCAGTAGAATTCATGATAAGTATGCAGATGTTCTAATTGATTTTAATCTTCATACAAACACAGCAAAGTCAACATGCATGGGGAGGCCATTTTCCTTATCCAAGGCAAGGCTTGTTTATGACGCAGGGCAACAAGCCAATTCTTTTTTTGAAAAATTCCTTGAGCAAACTGGGACAGGTGAGCTTAGCCCTAAAAGCATTCATAATAAATGGAAATTAACCAAAAGCTACATTGACTCAGTGAAGGCTCTATGTCATTCAAACGTATCAACCTATGATGAGATTGCCTCCTTCTTAATTTCAGTAATTACTGAGCGAGTCAAGCGGCTTGTTAATCATGACGACCCTTCGAGCACCATACAAGAAGCTGAATATGTTGATGCGTTTATTGTGTTGCTTGACGTGTTGTTCTTTCTTTACAGTGTTGCCCCCTCTGTTGGTGCTTCTTACAAACTTAGTACGTCCTTAATTTTAGCTGCACGATTTAGCAAGCAGCATTTACCTACTGGTTACCCAACGGTACATCAAAAGATTTTTGATCTAACCTGTTCGTTGCTACATGACCAATGTGGCATGAAACACGCTGGCGATATTGAAGGGTTTGTTCACCTTGAATTCTTCAATATCGCATTAGCAACGCGGGAGCTAGGCGATAATCACCTGTTGCCACCTGAGATTATTGATGAGCTCTTTGTCAGCGCGGGAAAGTTAACATACTTCACCATTGTTGCCTCTCTGTTCTATGTGCGAGATTCCAAGGTGTACCAAGAATTGAGGACTAAGCTTTTGGATGCTGCGGTGGAAAAACTATCTGATGTCTTGATGAATAGCGAAAAGGCTCATCTCTTACTCGACCTATTCTCGTGTCCCTATGTACCCGATAAGCAAAAGACCGCTTGGATAAAAAATTTCTTTAGAACCCTTCAATTTTCCCAGCCCGGCAGCGCGGATTTGCAGGACTTTTTGACGGGCATTAATACAAGCTATGCACAGGTGGATTGGAAGGATATTGATTTGCTCAATTCTTTGGAGAAGAAGGAACTGAAGCAGGCGTATTAAGTTATACTTACCTTTGAAGGAAGGGTGTCCTCTCATCTTCTACTGGTTCGCCAGTGGCTGAAGCCAGTGCTCGCAAGAGCGCTATTCAGTATCGACTCGTGTGTATGGTCAGCAATGACAGGAAGTACGGGGCGGTGCTTGAGCGGTGCACAAGTCACTTCGGTGGCTTGTGCATCCACACACTCAGTGGGGCCTCTTCCTTCACCACTGAAGCCTAATTAAAAATAGGCTTCAGTCACCTCACTATCGTATCCAAAATCTGCTGCCTAACATCACGCCCCTCTTGATCTTGTTTTACTGCCATAATAAACACGCATTTACCGTGACTCAGCTGCGCCCATTTATTGCCCACTTCTCGTTTTTCCGCCGAGTCATCATTGCTGGCATACACGTCACCTTTGTATTCCACCACCAGCATGCGGCCATCATTCAATTCACAG
>NZ_DATESC010000029.1:0-3317 GCF_035271045.1 Marinospirillum sp.
CCAATAAATCGGGGCGGACTGTAGCGCCTGTGCCAGCCAAAGTACCAGTACCAAGGCCAAACATATTTAGCATTTCTACATCCATTGGCGCAGCAGCAAAAAATTGGCCGCTCCAAGTTTGCCCAATCGTAACGTTATCTATGCCTAGATAAGCATGGCGCAATCTAGGTGCATAAGAAGCATCAGCACCTTTATCCAGATCATCCCAAAAGTCGATTTCCACAAAAGCTTTTACTTTATGCGCTTCAATAAGCGTATCGGCAGAAAAGTTTAGGCGTGACTGACGTAAACTTGATTCAAAAGTTCGGTCACCAGAATCAGGTTTGTTACTTATTTGGTCAGGTTTATTAACAATGCCTTCAGCCTTAATATAGCCACCAAAACTAAACTTGGTTCCGTTATGTTCATTAATTTCTATGGCTGCTACCTGACTAGAAGCGCCAACAACCAAAAAAGCGACTGCTAACTTGTTTTTTAAAATCCTGTGTGTTTTACAAATCATGGATACCCTTCCAATATTTTTAATATGTTTTGATTAAATGCGCGCAACACAATAGTAGATTTAGTTAATGATGGGTAGCCTAGTTTATTAAAACGTTATTCCAAGGGGCTGAACTTAGGTGCTGAACCAAATACTCAATAAAAGCTTTTACTCTAGCTGGGCGCGATCGTCCGGGCGGCGTAATAATATACAAGGCAATCGGTGCTACCTTCCAATCGCACATAACTTGAATAAGTTCACCACTTTGTAGACCTTCCCACACTAAAAAATCTGGCTGTAGAGCTAAGCCCAAGCCGCGTTTTAATGCCGGTTGTAAAGCATCACCATTATTTACGCGTAAGCGACTAGGCGGTAAAGCTTGGCTAAATTCTCCTTCTTCAGCATGGGTAAAACGCCAGTTAGTGCCATAGTTATCGTAAGAATAAAGTAAGGCTTGGTGATCGGCTAAATCACTTGGGTGCTTGGGTGTGCCATGTTTGGAAAAGTAAGCAGGGGAACCCACTAGAAGAATATTAATAGGGCATAAACGCCTTGCTAATAAACTGGAATCGACTAGGTTAGCAATGCGTAAAGAAAAATCAAAACGGCCTGTTACCAAGTCAACTTGCTGATCATTAAACTGAATATCGATTTCTATATCTGGGTGTTTTTCAAGAAAGTCTGGTAATAAAGGTGCTAAGTTACTTAAGCCAAAGGACATAGGTGATGAAATACGAATTAACCCACGTAAACTTTCTGACTGTTCTTTAATATCAGCCTCAACCTCTTCACCCATGTTAAGCAGATCGTTAGCGCCTTCTAATACGCCATAGCCACTTTCTGTTAAAGAAATACCGCGTGAAGTGCGGTGAAAAAGGGTAGTTTTGGTACGCGCTTCTAAGCGAGTAATTACCTTAGAAACGGTTGCTTGAGACAAGCTTAAAACCTTTGCTGCTTTAGCAAAAGATCCTTCGCGAGCAATGGTGGCAAAAATAGCCCAAGCTTCAAAATCAGGTAAACGTTGCACTTATACACCTTAGCAAATTGAGTCATCAGAATTGGAAAGGCTGCTATTCCATTTTAGGGATTCTCTACAAGAGGGTAAAACACTACACTGAATTCATGTTAAATAACATTGAGTTAAAGGAGACCCTATGATTGAACATCGTTCATTTGAAAGCTTAGGTGGAGCAAACCATGGTTGGCTAGATGCTAAACACCATTTTTCGTTTGCCAACTATTACGATGCAAAACACATGAGTTGGGGCTCCTTACGCGTTTGGAATGATGACATTATTCAGCCCAATACAGGCTTCCCGTCGCACCCCCATAAAGATATGGAAATTATCACCTATGTAAGAGAAGGTGCCATTACCCATGAAGACAGCCTAGGTAATAAAGGCCGTACCGAAGCGGGTGATGTGCAAGTGATGAGTGCAGGTAGTGGTATTGTACACTCTGAATATAACTTGGAAGCAGTAGAAACACGCATTTTCCAAATTTGGATTGAATCAAACCAAAAACCTACTAGCCCCTCTTGGGGAGCGCAACCTTTTCCAAAAGATGAACGCTCTGGCCGTTTTATAGTCTTAGCCAGTGGTTTTTCTGAAGACACTGAAGCCTTACCAATTCGTACCGATGCGCGAGTTTTAGGCGCAACATTAAAAGCGGGTGAACAACTAGAGTACAGCTTTGCTAGTGCTGATCGTTATGGTTATTTAGTGCCAGCTAAAGGAAAAGTTGAAGTAAATGGCCTGCTATTAAATGCACGCGATGGCGCAGCGATTCACCAAGAAGAAAAAATTGTTATAACGGCATTAGAAGATGCTGAGCTAGTTTTAGTTGATGCAAATTAAGCAGCTACTACTAAAAAAACGAAAACTAATTTTTGAGACAAAACAGGAGTTTATTAAATGACTAAGCAATATTTAGCAGCAATTAAAAAACGTCGTAGTCAGTATGCGTTAGGTAAAGATTTACCTTTAGCAGAGCAAGAAGTAACTGAGTTAATTAAAGAAGCTATGCGCCAAGCACCTTCAGCCTTTAACTCACAAAGCTCGCGCGCGGTTATTTTACACGGCGCTCAGCATGAAAAGTTTTGGGATATTGTTAGAAACGAATTGCAGAAAATTGTTCCTGCTGAAAACTTTGCTCCTACAGAAGCTAAAATTAATAGCTTTGCAGCTGGCGCAGGTACAGTTTTATTTTATGAAGACCAAGATGTTGTAAAAGGCCTGCAAGAAAACTTTGCACTTTATGCCGATAACTTTCCAATTTGGTCAGAGCATTCAACAGGTATTGCTCAGTTTGCGGTATGGACTGCGCTAGCTGAAGCCAATATTGGTGCAAGTTTGCAACACTATAATCCATTACCTGATGCAGCCGTAGCAGCAGAGTGGAAGCTTCCAGCTAGCTGGAAACTACGCGCCCAAATGCCTTTTGGTTCACATCAGGGTAAGTTTTCAGAAAAAGAATTTATGGCTGATGAAGATCGCTTTATCGTCCTATAAGGGTTTTTTCTAAGCATTTTCTATAAGCACTTGAAGTAATTCTTTTTAATAGCAGGTAAATTAGCTTAATAGGCTGGTTTACCTGCTTTTTTTTGTTAAATAATTAGACGTGCGAGATGGAAATGACACCTGGAATCAATCTAGTCAAAAAAGCTAAAATTACACATAAAGTACATGAGTATTCAGTAAGCGCCCTTAAATCAGCACCCTTGCAGAACGGCTACTTAGCTTAATCCAGCTCTACATTCCATGGCAGCAGGGCTTCGAGTTTTTCTAATGTGTCAGCGACAGCTATGCGGTCAAGAATGTGCTTGATGTAGGCTTGT
>NZ_DATESC010000030.1:0-251530 GCF_035271045.1 Marinospirillum sp.
GTGTATAGCGAGCGTCATAGGCATTACACTTTTATTAATAACTCCACAAGCAAAATGGGACACAATAGGTATTATTGCAGCGTTAATGGGAGCCATTTTCATGGCAAGTGGAACCTACCTAACACACCGTTGGCAAACAGGACTGTCATTATTGGGCTTAACTGGATGGCAACTTTTTATTGGTGCTATTTTTTTAGCGCCATTTGCCTACTTTATTGACCCACCACTCACCCAAATTAGTTTGTCTGAAGGTCTAGCTTACAGCTACCTATCATTAGCGGGAGCTTTACTGGCTTATTTTTTGTGGTTCAAAGGAATCAAGGCGCTACCACCTGTCGCTGTAGCCTCTCTAGGTTTACTAAGCCCAATCACTGCTGTTGTTTTAGGTTGGGCATTGCTAGGACAAAATATTAACGGCACCGCTCTAGCAGGGCTACTAATTGTGCTAGTTAGTGTTTTAATCGTGCAATGGAAAACAAGCCAACTCTCTTAACGCTAAAATAATCGCCTTTGAGCTACATGCAGCATGCGCGCCTGCGGAATGGAGCCAAAGGCGTAATGTAGTGGGCATCCCCGTACCTGCACTGGTTAACTCTCAAGATTCAACTTCATTTCTAGCAAAGAGCCTCGAAAGCCAAACTTCTCATACGCTCGAACCGCAGAATTATTCTCCGCATACACGTCAAGATAGAAATCAGTCACTCCTCGTTGACGGCCCCAGCCGACCAAATCTTGCAAGATAACCTTATTTAGCCCAAGCCCTCTGTACTCCTCTGCCACATACATGAAGCCCAAATACCCATGGTTGTCGTGGTCCAAAGCAGGCTTTGAGTGGCGCACTTGAACGTATCCTGTAGCGACAATGCCGCCAGAAACCTCTCCAACAACCAACCTACTATTACAATCCGAAATCAGCTTTTCGATGTCGTAGTAATAGGCATCTTTCTCTTTCAGAGACGTATTATACGGCCGTTCAGCGTCAATCACTTTTTGCTCCAGTGCAATGAGAGAACGATAGTCGTCACCTCTTGCTTCCCGCACAATTAATCCATCTAAATTCATCATTACTCTAATCTCAGTAACTCGGAAAAATAACGAGGTTGTAGAAAAATCTCAACCAAAAAACTGATCATTTTTTATACTAAAAATAGCAGTTCTACGTAAATTTTGAAGTACTTTTCATCCCAACTTACTTATCAGCAATACGGTCTTGTAAAACACTCTCCAGTATTGCTTTAGCTTCTAACGCTGCGTCAAGATTTCCCTGAACATGAGCCAGCGATATTGATCCTTCCTTAAGTAGAACAACCAAGTTTGTAATCTCCACTATTATTCCATCTGAAAGGGATAATTCGTCAACATGCTTTCGAATCAGCGCCGATATACCAGCTTTATGTTCAGCACAAGCCTGATGGATAGCATTGTCTCGGTCACCGAATTCGGCGCTAGCATTGATGAAGAAGCAACCGTTGAAGTGGTCGAGATCTGGCACCCGACTGTGAAACCAATCATTCAAGGCATTAAATAATTCTAGTAAAGCGGGCTTGCCAGCAGGCACAGCGTCTAGTCTAGATACAAGCCATGCATGGTAACTACGATCGCGATGACGAACTGCCGCTTCTATTAGATGCTCCTTGCTGGGGAAGTGATGGTAAAGCGTTCTTTTGGCTATACCGGACTCTGCCAACACTAGATTCACACCCACAGCGTGGATGCCGTGAATATAGAATAATTTAAAAGCGGTACGAACTAGCAACTCTTTCTTATCCATAACTATCCACACATTCTGACCATATAGTTGAATCTTGACACAGGTAGAACAGTCTGTCTATCATTGTAGACCACTCTGTCTACTACGAGATATAACCTTATGTATCAACGTTTGATCACTTCACGTCATTTTGTCCCTTTGTTAGCAGGCTTTGGGGCAATGCTGTGTATTACCGCTCTAAGCAGCTTAGGTAGCGCAGTTCAGTCCTCCGTCTGGTTAATGGCTCCCTTTGGCGCGACCATGGTGATTCTTTTTGGGTTGCCCGAAAGTCCATTAGCACAGCCAAGAAATATTATCGTGGGACATCTGTTAACCACTGCGATTGGGCTTTCCGTCTCGACCTTGGTGGGCGTTACGCCTTGGACTTTAGGGTTGGCAGTAGGGCTAGCGGTAAGTTTGATGATGCTAACCAATACCATTCACCCCCCAGCAGGGGCCAATCCACTAGTTGTTATGCTCGCGGGTGAACACTGGGGTTTTCTATTGATGCCTGTTGCGGCAGGAGCTGTTCTGATTGTGGTGTTTGGGGTGTTATACCATCGAGTTATTTCTGGGAAACAATATCCGAAGCGATGGTTTTAAGCGGCATTACCAGCCGACTTGAACAGCTGGAACGGCATTCATGCCGAAGCCAGCTGTTCATTTGCATAACACTTCGTTATACCGCAAGCGTTAATGAGTCCGGTGGAAGTCAGACTTTTTTGCAGCCGAAACCATTTGAACTTGTTATGCCAACCTTGTTCCATTGGGTAGTTCCATATCAACAGCTGATAGCACTACAGAACCATCAGGGCGGTGCAGACCAGTAACTAAACACTCAGACATAATGGGGCCAATCTGTTTTGGTGGAAAATTTACTACTGCTAGCACCTGCTTACCGAGCAGCTCTTCTTTTGTATATAGAGCTGTAATCTGGGCACTAGATTTTTTAATACCCAGCTCATGCCCGAAGTCCACCTTTAGCTTGTATGCAGGCCGCCGAGCCTCTGGAAAGTCCTCAATATCGACGATAGTTCCAACACGAATATCGACTTTCTGAAAGTCGCTCCAATCAATATATTCCATAACTCACCTTGTACGATTTATGCGCATAACGCCAACCATCGCGGCGTCACGCCAATAGTGTTCGACGGCCGCGTACTGTGCGACTGACTATGCAATGTTGGCACGAGTTAGCAGTTCCATAGCCTCATCAAATACTTTATCAATATGTTGCCTATTTTCGGTATTTTCCCGAAGTGAAGCACGATCACTTGCGACACCTTCAATCATTTCCTGAAGCATCCCTGGGCGATCAACTTCCAGACGCTGCAGGAGACCTGTTAAAAGATAGAGTGCCGCATCCGCCTTAGCATTATTCATATATAAACCTCAAATCCTCGATACCGCATAACGCCTAGCGTATGAGTGCACGCTTGCGAGCGTTTCATCGTCAAAGATGGTGCAATGACTTAAATTGCATCCGGCTCAACCTTGAAGTGGATGAGAGCAACTTGATCTCCATTATAATCTACTCGCGACTCAGTCTCATAAGGACAAAAACCAAGTTTTGGGTAAAAAAGGAGCCCCGCTACATTTCGGTTAAAACATGACACAGTTACAGTTTCTGCATGGTACTTTTCAAAGGCTAGCTTGGTCATATACGAGATTAAATAACGGCCTACACCGGCGCCTCTGCAGTCAGAAGAAACTATAACATTGCCAATTGAGCATACCCCTTCTTGCCAGCGATAAAAATTTGCAAAGGCAACAACATGCCCATCTTTTTCCACCACAGTTGCACTCGCACGCGTTTGAATGCTAAGGCGCACATCAGCTACGGTTAACGGAAAAGTTGCTCTAGGAAAACAGTAAAAAAGCTCTTCTCGTGTTTCTGTTAACTTACAGATTTGTTCAATATCATCTTCTGTTACTTCTCGAGTAAACATAGATTCCATCCTTTTTAATTTAACGCCGCCAGCAAGTGTAACTTTCTAGTATAGGCAAAACCACAATGAAAAGGTCGTCCAGTGAAGCCCGTAGGTTCAGAACGAACTAGAGCTAATTATTAGGCTTTTACGTCCCATTGCTCTCGCCGTAAACGATAAAGCACATGTGACCTCAACAAACTATCCTCGGGTAAACTGGGATGCTCAAACTCATCACTGCACTTCATACCAATGCGCTCCATGACCCGACGCGACCGCTGATTTTCAACTGTAGTAAAAGAGACAACCTCGGGGAGATCTAACTTTTGAAACGCAACATTTAGCACACCACGAGCAGCCTCTGCTGCATAGCCTTTTCTCCAGTAGACTGACGACAAACGCCAACCAATCTCGACACACGGAGAAAAAGGCAATGTTGCTGTGGGTACGTGCAGCCCACAAAAACCAATAAAAGGCTCAGCGCCCTTAATCTCTACTGCCCAGAATCCCCAGCCGCGCTGCTCAATGAGCGAGTAGATTCTATCCGCCATCTCATTACTTGCCTGACGACTTAGCTGTTCGGGAAAAAACTCCATAACCAGTGAGTCAGCGTTAAGGGCAGCGAACGGCTCGAAATCACTTTCACGCCATTGCCGCAAATATAGCCGCTCGGTTTCAAACTCTAATAACTCTGCCATGACAAGATACTCTTATTCCTGAAGCCTAACTGAGCTGTAGAAATTTTTTTACCATTTTTACTAGTAGCAGCTCGCTCTTTGTTATTTGTACTTTTTTGCCCATCTTAGCTGGCAATTTATTTTAACGTAGAAAATGCAGAAGAGTTTATTGCAACGTTACAGGCCAAGCATGGCTGAAACGATCGTTTTAGCGTGAGGTAGGTATCCAGCTAAAGGCAGCAAAGCATAAATGCTGCAAAATCACTAAGAGGAAAGGGTTTAATTGACACTGCCCCTTTATTTGAGGCTGGAGGCTAGACACCTCTGACTACCCGATTATAGGCTTTTTTATTCGTAATGCATCCATAACCTTAATACTTTGACAGCCTTTTCCTCTTCAAAAACTTGATACACTAGCCGATGCTGAATATTTATTCTTCGTGAATAAGCACCATCGAGATCACCTACTAATTTTTCATAAGGCGGCGGGGTTTGATAGGGATTTACTTGGACGACTTCAAGTAGCTTAATAGCTTTATCTTTAAGTCCTGCCGAAGCCAGCTTCTTTGCATCTTTCTTCGCTTGCTTGGTATAGTAAATTTGCCACATTACCAATCAAGATCCGTTTCACAGTCACTAAGATTAGTATCCATTCCTTCCCGAATAGACTCCCTCATTCCCGGAACAGAAAGTAGGAAGAGCGTTTCGTTTATAGAAGTCCAATCATCTTCAGACAGCAGTACTGCATTACCTCTTTTTCCTGTAATAACAATAGGCTGGTGTGTTTGTCGAGTTTCATCAATTAAGCTATAGAGCTTTGAACGTGCTTCTGTTACATTTAGTATAGTCATATTTTAACCTCCAGAACCCAGAGCGTACGCTTATACGTTCGCAACTTCAATCCTAGTCTATAACGCCTTGCTAAGCGGATAAAAATGGTTGGTTAATAGCCAACTGTTGGCACCATAGTTTCTTGTTATATATTTTTACTTTTCCATTGTTGAAAATTAATAACTTTCCCTAGTTTGGGCTTAAGATCAACAAATGGATTAGCTTGCTTTTCAACTAGATCGGCCATAACAACTATTGCTTCTGTAACAGTTTTGTAACCATTAAAATGTAAATAACGCCCAAACAATCGCAAATCTGGATCGAATAACCCAAGTTCTACCGCAGAATGCCTACATGATTTATCTGCACACACCATGCTTCCAAAAGTTTTTTCAGAAACGGGTTTACCGCTTTTTGTTAACTCAACACTCATAAAAACTCCTGACACATAACATTTATTAGTGATCTCATATTACCACTGCTGCCAAAATCTTATTTTCTAGTACTCTAACCCAACCTACCGATTTTTATGAAAAAACCTATTCACCCATTGTACAGCTTAGGGTAAAAACGAGCTGGCTGGTATTCCATAAAAAACCGCCCTAGCTATTACAACTAGGGTGGTTTGTATTGGTTTTGCTGCTGGCTTGGTTTTTTAAATTATAAAGAGCCGCTCCAAGTTTTTGGCTCAAAACTTAACGTAGCAAAGTAATCTTCTAGCGTTTCTGCACGGCGAACCCGTTCTACACTGCCATCGGCTTTAAGCAATAACTCTTGTGGGCGAAGTTTGCCGTTGTAGTTAAAGCCCATTGCCTGCCCGTGTGCGCCGGTATCTTGAATTATTAGCAAATCGCCTTCTTCAACCTTGGGCAAGGCACGTTGTATTGCAAATTTATCGTTGTTTTCGCATAAAGAACCAACAACATCAACCAGTGGGTCTTGTGGGCTAGGTTCTTTGCCCAACACAGCAATGTGGTGATAAGCGTTATACATACCTGGGCGCATTAAAGCCGACATACAGGCATCGACACCTACATAGTTGCGGTAGGTTTCTTTGCTGTTAATGGCTTGAGTCACTAGCACACCATGTGGGCCGGTAATATAACGGCCACTTTCCATATAAACCTTGGGCTTATAACCTTGCTTTGCTGAAAATTCTTCTAGCAACTTATGCGTTTCTTCACCCAAAAATGCCACATCAAACACAGCCTCTTCAGGACGGTAAGGAATGCCCAGCCCGCCACCAATGTTAATAAACTCAAACTGAATGTTAAGTGTTTGACCAATTTGTGCGACTAGGTCTAGCAGCATTTGGGTGGTTTGTACCATATAGCTAGCATTGCATTCATTAGAGGCAAGCATGGTGTGTAAACCAAAACGCTTAGCGCCTCTTGCACGGGCTTTTTCAAAGGCAGCAAAAATTTGTTCATGCGTTACGCCATACTTGGCTTCCGTGGGCTTGCCAATAATGCTATTACCACTACGTGCAGCACCTGGGTTATAGCGAAAGCAAACCAGCTCAGGCATTTCAGGTACTTTATCAATTAAATTAATATCATCTAAATTAAGAATACAGCCGCCTTCTTCTTGGGCAACCATAAACTCTTCTAACGACGTATTATTTGAGGTGAACATAATGTCTTCACCTTTAGCACCGGCTTGACGAGACAATATAAGCTCAGCAATGGAGCTGCAATCAAAGCCAAAATCCATATCCGCCATAATGCGTAAGATGCTGGGGTTAGGTAGGGCTTTAACCGCATAGTATTCACGAAAGCCTTCAACTTTAGAAAAAGCTTGTTGTAACTGGCGACCAGTTTCACGAATGCCTTCTTCATCATAAAGATGAAAAGGTGTACCAAAATGCGCGGCGATATCGGGCAGTTTAGGGTAGAGGCGTTGAGAAAAATTATTAGAAATGGGCATAAAAGTAACCTGTTAAAGTGGTGAGTTTTTTAGTGCCGTTTCAATACGCAGCATGGCTTCTTGCACTTTATCAAATCGGTTAAAGGCACTAATACGCACATGGTTTTCACCACAAGGACCAAAACCCACACCCGGCGTACAAACGATGCCAGCTTCATTCAGTAAGAAATCAAAAAAGCGCCACGCATCTTGTTCCACTTGAACCCAAATATAAGGTGAGTTATCACCACCCACGCATTGAAAACCCATGTACTGCAAAGCCGCACGAATATGCGCTGCATTGTTCAGATAATACTGAATCAACGCTTTTACTTGCACCTTACCTTCTGGGCTATAGGTGGCTTCTGCTGCACGTTGTACCGGATAAGAAACACCATTAAATTTAGTGGTTTGGCGGCGCATCCATAAATCACGCACCGATACTCCGTCACCCGCAGCGGTGTAGGCTGTACAAGTTTTAGGCACAACCGCATAAGCGCATCGTACGCCGGTAAATCCAGCGGTTTTTGAGTAGCTTCTAAATTCAACCGCTACTTTATCTGCACCTTCAATTTCATAAATAGAATGCGGCAAGTCTTCGTCTTGAATAAAGGCTTCGTAGGCGGCATCAAACAAAATCAAGGCTTTGTTTTCAAGGGCATAATTAACCCAAAGGGTTAGCTGCTCACGGGTGATACTGGCACCTGTTGGGTTATTAGGAAAACACAGGTAAATTAAATCGACAGGTTCTTTGGGTAAGTCTGGCAGGTAGTTGTTATCCGCCCTGCACTCTAAATAAACCACGCCAGTACGTCCTGCCATTACATTGGTATCTAAATACACGGGGTAAACAGGGTCAGGAATAGCTAAGCGTATATCTTGGGCAAATAGCTCTTGAAAGTTGCCCACGTCGCACTTAGCGCCATCGCTTACAAACACTTCATCGGCTGTTATGTTAGCGCCACGTGCTTGAAAGTCGTGTTCAGCAATCGCTTCTCGCAAAAAGTCGTAACCTTGCTCGGGGCCATAGCCCCGAAAAGTTTCGCTTGCGGTTAATTCATCAATGGCTTGGTGCATGGCTTGCACACAAACACTTGGCAAGGGTTGGGTTACATCACCTATGCCTAAACGAATTAATTCCTGTGTTGGGTTTTGCTGTTGAAATGCCTGAATACGCTGGCTAATTTCTGCAAATAAATAGCTGTTTTGTAGTTTTTGAAAATTTTCATTAATACGAATCATGATGGCTCCATTAAAAATGCATCCACGGCACTGGCTGCTTCGCGCCCTTCACGAATAGCCCAAACCACCAGCGATTGACCACGGCGCATATCGCCAGCACTAAATACTTTAGGTACGTTGGTGGCATAACCACCTTTAGCATCCGTTGAAGCTTTGGCATTGCCACGCGCATCTTTTTCTACACCAAAGCCTTCTAAAATACTGGCAACTGGGCTAACAAAACCCATCGCCAATAAAACTAAATCGGCGGGCCAAATTTTTTCGCTGTTAGGCACTTCTTCAAACTTGCCGTCTTTCATTTCAACGTGCACGGTTTTAAGGCCGGTTAGCTTGCCTTCACTGCCGATAAATTCTTTGGTGGCTATGGCAAATTCACGTTCACACCCTTCTTGGTGACTAGAAGAAGTGCGTAATTTATAAGGCCAGTAGGGCCAGGTTAATGGCTTGTCTTCCTGCTCAGGTGGTTTAGGCATCAATTCAAACTGCACTACCTTGGTTGCACCTTGTCGATTGGATGTACCCACACAGTCTGAACCAGTATCACCACCGCCAATAACAATAACCTGCTTATTAGCTGCACGAATTTGCTCAGGCATAGCAACGCCAGCGTTAACGCGGTTTTGCTGGGGTAAAAACTCCATTGCAAAATGCACACCCTCCAGCTCACGACCGGGAACAGGCAAATCGCGGGATTGTTCTGAACCGCCGGTTAGCAATACCGCATCATAGTCTTTTAATAAACTAGCAGGCGTTACACTGGTTGTGGCCCAGTTGGTCACTTTAGTACCTTCAGGCAGTTCACCAACTAGGGTATTAGTACGAATCTCCACGCCTTCGGCTTTAAGCTGTTCTACTCGCTTATCTATGGTTTCCTTTTCTAGCTTAAAGTCAGGAATACCAAAGCGTAATAAACCACCCACTTGGTCATTTTTTTCAAATAAAGTGACACTGTGCCCTGCTCTGGCTAGCTGTTGCGCTGCGGCTAAACCTGCTGGGCCAGAACCCACCACGGCTACTTTTTTGCCGGTTTTTTGTTGGGCAATTTGTGGCTTAATCCAGCCTTCTGCTCTGGCGCGTTCAACTATGGCGCGTTCTATCGACTTAATGCCCACTGGGTCGGAGTTGATATTTAAGGTGCAAGCGGCTTCACAAGGCGCTGGGCAAATTCTTCCCGTAAATTCAGGAAAGTTATTGGTGGAATGCAACACCTGACTGGCATTTTGCCAATCTTGGCGGTACACCAAATCATTAAAATCTGGAATAACATTATTCACTGGGCAGGCGTTGTGGCAAAAAGGCGTGCCACAATCCATGCAGCGTGCGCTTTGCTGCTTAGCTTGTTCAGGCGTTAATTCATGTACAAATTCTTTGTAATCCTTAATCCGTAACTCCACTGCTTCATAATCTTCTTCAATGCGCTGGTAGTTGAGGAAACCTTTGGTATGTTCCATTTTTATATCCTCCAATCAGTGGATGTTAGCGATGGCGGGTGTGTTAGGCTGCGTTGCTTTATTAAGTTGCTCTAAAGCTTGGCCGTATTCATTGGGATAAACTTTAATAAAGTGGCCTCGAGTCGTTTCCCAATTAGTCAAAATCATTTCAGCCTGTGGCGAAGCGGTTAGCTGTAAATGTTCTTCTAGTAGGGCTTTTAATAAAGCTTCATCTGACTTGCCTGCATGCAAAGGTATAGCTGCTGCAAGTTGCTCTGCTTCTGTTAAGACTGGCTCTAATGTCACCTGGGCAGTATTGCAGCTTTGTGCAAATAGCTGATCTGGAGCATAAACATAGGCCACACCACCCGACATACCTGCCGCAAAGTTACGGCCTGTTTTACCTAATACCACCACTGTACCGCCAGTCATGTATTCGCAAGCATGGTCACCCACACCTTCAACCACCGCACTAGCACCAGAAAGGCGTACAGCAAAACGCTCACCAGCTACACCCTTAAAGAAGGCAGCACCTGAGGTTGCCCCGTAAAGCACGGTATTACCTACAATAATGTTGTTAGTGGCTTGTCCTTTAAAGTCTACGCTTGGACGAACAATTAACCGCCCGCCCGAAAGCCCTTTGCCGGTGTAATCATTGGCTTCGCCCACCAAGTCAAAAGTAATGCCTTTAGCCAGAAAAGCTGCAAAGCTCTGACCGCCTGTACCTGTGCATTGCACTTGTAAAGTGTTATCCGCTAAACCTTCTGGGAAGTGGCGAATAAACTCACCAGAAAGCATAGCGCCCACAGTTCGGTGAATGTTTTTAACTTGAGTCTGAATTGTTACTGGCTTGGCTTGCAATAGAGTTGCTTGCGCCTGTTCTATCAAAGATTGATCTAAGGCTTTTTCTAAACCATGATCTTGCTGGCTAGTGTGGAGGCGAGCAACGTCTGCTGGTGCTGTAGATTGAGCAAACACACGAGCAAAATCTAAGCCTTGGGTTTTCCAATGTTCAACACCTTCGCGCATATCTAATAAATCAACCCGACCAATTAAATCATCAAATTGATGAATACCGAGTTGCGCCATAATTTGACGCACTTCTTCTGCAATAAAGAAGAAGAAATTCACCACGGCTTCAGGCTTACCAGAAAACTTCTTACGCAAAACAGCATCTTGTGTGGCAATACCCACAGGGCAGGTATTTAAGTGGCATTTACGCATCATAATACAACCAGAAGCCACTAACGGTGCTGTGGCAAAACCAAATTCATCAGCACCCAGCAAAGCACCCATAACTACATCGCGGCCGGTTTTCATTTGACCATCAGCCTGAATACGCACTCGACCACGCAAACGGTTAAGCACTAACGTTTGCTGTGTTTCGGCTAAACCTAATTCCCAAGGCGTACCAGCGTGTTTAATGGAACTCCAAGACGCAGCACCAGTACCGCCATCGTGACCAGCAATTACAATGTGATCGGCTTTGGCTTTAGCCACACCTGCAGCAATAGTACCTACGCCCACTTCTGAAACTAATTTAACGGAAATATCAGCCACGGGATTGACGTTTTTTAAGTCATGAATAAGCTGAGCCAAGTCTTCAATCGAATAAATATCATGGTGAGGTGGCGGTGAAATCAGTCCCACACCCGGCACAGAATGACGCAACTTACCAATGTAGTTCGTTACTTTTTCACCCGGTAATTGCCCACCTTCACCTGGCTTAGCACCCTGCGCCATTTTAATTTGAATCTGATCGGCTGAAACTAGGTATTCAGTGGTTACACCAAAACGACCTGAAGCAACCTGCTTAATTTTCGAACGTAGGCTGTCGCCTTCACGCAAGATATAGTCCACTTCGACGGTATCTTTATCCATTATCTCGCTGAGTTTTGTACCAGCATTAATCTGCTTACCTTGCATCTCATTACGGTAACGGGCGTGATCTTCTCCACCTTCACCCGTATTACTTTTGCCACCAATACGGTTCATGGCAATGGCAAGGTTCATGTGCGCTTCGGTAGAAATAGAACCTAACGACATAGCGCCGGTAACAAAGCGCTTAACAATTTCGCTGGCGGGTTCTACATCGTCGATCGCAATGCTGTTTTCAGGATTGGTACGAAATTCAAACAAACCCCGCAAGGTTGTGTGGCGCTTTGATTGATCGTTAATAATTTTTGCGTATTCAGCAAAAGTTTCATAGCGATTGGTTAGCGTGCTGTGCTGGAGTTTTGCAATAGCATCCGGTGTCCAAGCGTGTTCTTCACCTTTGGCTCGCCAAGCGAACTCACCACCCAGTTTTAGCTGCTGGTTTAGTTGTGAATTATTATTGAATGTGGTGGTATGGCTGCGTATTGCTTCTTTTGCAATATCAAAAATACCTAGCCCACCAATTTGCGACGGCGTACCGGTAAAATACTTTTTGACCAATGCTTCATTTAAACCAATGGCTTCAAATATCTGTGCACCGCAATAGGACATATAAGTGCTAATGCCCATTTTTGACATGATTTTTGTTAAGCCCTTACCAATGGCCTTAACAAAATGGTTAGAAGCCTCTTCTGCTGAAATGCCCAAGTTGGGTGCAATATCAGTCAAGGTTTCTAAGGCTAAATAAGGGTGAACAGCTTCTGCACCAAAACCAGCCAGAACAGCAAAATGATGCACCGCACGAGCGCTACCTGTTTCAACCACTAAACCAACAGAAGTACGTAAGCCAACTTTTACAAGGTGTTGATGAATCGCAGATAAGGCCAATAAAGCAGGAATCGCAATGTGGTCACGGTCCATGTGTCGGTCAGTCAAAATAAGAATGTTACAACCATTATTTATCACTTCGACGGCTTCTGAACACAAATAAGCAACTTGTGCTTCAATGCCTTCTTTGCCCCACAAGCTTGGGTAGGTAATGTTAATTTCAGTTTTACGAAATTTACCACCACTTAACTGTTCAATATCGCGTAGACGCGCCATATTAGCCACATCTAAAATGGGCTGAGCAATTTCTAAACGTAAAGAAGGGTTGGTGGCATTAATATCCAGTAAGTTAGGACGTGGGCCAATAAACGAAACCAAAGACATCACCACCGCTTCACGAATAGGGTCAATCGGTGGATTAGTTACTTGTGCAAACAACTGGCGAAAGTAGTGATAAAGCGGCTGATGATTAGCCGACAAAATAGCAATCGGTGCATCATTACCCATCGAACCAATACCTTCTTCACCTTTAATCGCCATTGGCGCAAGCTGAACTTTAATGTCTTCTTGGCTATAACCAAAAGCTTTCTGGCGCGTCAATAAAGACTCTTTAAACGCTAAAGGCGCTGCATCAGTACTCAAGTTTTCTAAGCAAATGCGTACATTATCAATCCATTGGCGATAAGGCTTGGCGGAAGCATGAAGGCGTTTAAGTTCTTCATCTTCAATAATGCGACCCTGATCTAAGTCGATTAAAAACATCTTGCCCGGCTGTAAACGCCATTTACGCACAATTTTCTCATCGGGAATCGGCAACACACCCGTTTCCGATGCTAAAACAACCACATCATCATCGGTCACAATAAAACGTGCAGGACGTAAACCATTACGGTCTAAGGTTGCACCAATTTGACGACCATCGGTAAAGACCATCGCCGCTGGGCCATCCCAAGGTTCTAACATGGCTGCGTGGTATTCATAAAAAGCACGGCGTTGTGCATCCATAAAGCTATGTTGTTCCCAAGCTTCAGGAATCATCATCATCGCGGCTTGCGCTAGGGGATAACCGGCCATCACTAACAGTTCCAGCGTGTTATCAAAAGTTGCCGTGTCTGATTGCCCATCCATACTAATAGGATAAAGTTTCTTTAAATCATCACCTAAAACAGGTGAAGACATCACACCTTCACGGGCGCGCATCCAATTAAAATTACCTTTAACCGTATTGATTTCGCCGTTATGGGCAACCATGCGATAAGGGTGCGCTAAGGGCCAAGAAGGAAAAGTGTTCGTAGAAAAGCGCTGATGCACTAGCGCAAAGGCAGAAGTCAGCTGCTCGCTTTGTAAATCTAGGTAGTATTTGCCTACCTGATCTGCCAGTAGCAAGCCTTTATAAATAATCGTGCGGCACGACATACTGGGCACATAATATTCAAAACCGTGCGTTAGTTTTAACTGAGCAATCTTAGACGATGCTGTTTTACGAATAATATAAAGCTTACGTTCTAACGCATCAGAAACCAGAATATCTGTACCACGACCAATAAACACTTGTCGAATGAATGGTTCGCTAGCACGGACATCGGCTGACATAGGTAAATCACGATTAACCGGCACATCGCGCCAGCCTAATAACACTTGTTTTTCTGCTGCAACTGCTCTTTCTAGCTCACGCTCACAGGCTTGGCGAGCAGCTGCTTCTTTGGGTAAAAAAACCATACCCACACCATAATCACCCGGCGGTGGCAGGCTAACACCTTGGTTAGCCATTTCGCTGCGGTAAAAAGCATCGGGTATTTGAATCAATAAACCTGCACCATCACCCATTAATGGATCAGCACCCACAGCACCCCGGTGATCGATATTTTCAAGAATGTTTAATCCTTGCTGCACTATGCTGTGTGACTTGATGCCTTTAATTTGTGCAACAAAACCAACACCGCAGGCATCATGCTCTGCATTGGCATAAAGCCCAGTATCTATCGCGGTTTGAATTTCTGAAGTTCTAGCTCCAAAATTTGCTTGAGTCATAGAGGCGCTCCCTATCATCTGAATTAAAATAAAAAGGCAGTTTTATTAATCTAGACTGCTTCACTTTATTTTTATTCTGCAAGGATTAAGCCAACCTTAGAAAAACCTAAGCTTTATGGGCGCTACAGCTAACTCATTAGTTTTCAAGAAAGGAGAATTAAAAAACTTTGCGCTATAAACGCGCAGCCATGCACCAAAGCTGTGCATCAAGAGATGGGCAAGCTTATTCATCACCCTCACTATCCAAGGCAGCAGCTTCTATATTTAGGTCTTTAATTTTGCGGGTTAAGGTGTTGCGCCCCCAACCTAATAATTCGGCTGCATCACGTCGCCCACCGGCAGCCTGTTTTAAAGCAGCTTCTATCATAATGCGCTCAAACACAGGCAAGGCTTGATTAAGCAAACCTTTATGGCCTTGTTGCAGGGCTTGTTCTGCCCAATGAGATAAAGCAACTTCCCACGATTGAGAATTACCTTGAGTGGGTTCTGCATTTAAAAGTTCGGGCGGTAGGTCGCTAACCATCACTTCACGGCTAGAAGCCATAACGGTTAACCAGCGGCAGGTGTTTTCTAATTGGCGTACATTGCCTGACCATTTTTGATGACTTAAAAAAGCTTCGGTTTCAGGCAACAAAATTCGTGGCTCTACATCCAGTTCACGCGCTGCTTTTTGTAAAAAATGAGCGGCAAGCTTAGCAATGTCTTCACGTCGCTCATTTAATTTAGGCAAATGAATACGAATAACATTCAACCGATGATAAAGGTCTTCACGAAATAACCCTTCAGCAACCAAAATTTCTAAATCATGGTGAGTAGCAGCAACAATGCGTACATCAACCTGCATAGGAAGATGGCCACCTACACGGTAAAAAGTACCATCCGATAAAACACGCAATAACCGTGTTTGAGTTTCTAACGGCATATCACCGATTTCATCAAGAAATAATGTGCCGCCATTGGCTTGTTCAAAACGGCCTTTACGAATACTAGCAGCCCCCGTAAAAGCCCCTTTTTCGTGACCAAACAATTCAGATTCAATTAAGTCTTTAGGAATAGCCGCCATATTTAAGGCAATAAAAGGCTGCTGTGCGCGTGGACTATTATGGTGCAGCGCATTAGCAACCAATTCTTTACCTGTCCCTGACTGACCATGAATGAGTACGGTTATGCTTGAATGTGACAAGCGCCCTATAATCCTAAAAACTTCTTGCATCGCCGGTGCTTCACCAATAATTGCACTGCCTGTGGCTTGATATTCAGTTATTGCTGTCTGTTCTTGAGCATGGGCTAAGGCGCGGCGCACTAGTGCAACAAGTTCATCTAAATCAAAAGGTTTAGGCAAGTATTCAAAAGCACCATTTTGATAAGACTTCACCGCACTGTCTAAATCTGAATGCGCTGTCATTATAATCACTGGCAAATTGGCATACCGCTGATGCACTTCAACCATAACTGCCAAACCATCCATGCCCTGCATACGGATGTCGGTAACAATAATATTTGGCTTAGTATTAGACAACTGCGCTAAGGCTGCTTCACCGCTGGCAAAAGTAGTAATAAAAAAACCGGCTTGTGTTAAGGCTTTTTCCATAACCCAACGCATCGACTTATCATCATCAATAATCCAGACTTGATTAGTCATGGTTTGCTGCTCCTTAGTGATTTTTTAGGTAAGAATCAAAGGGAATTAAAATACGAAAAACAGTACAACCAACGCTACTGTCACATTTAATCAGCCCTTTGTGCTGTTGCACTATGGCTTGTGCTATCGGCAAACCTAACCCTGTTCCTTGAGTGCGACCTGTTACCATTGGATAAAATAAAGCCTTAATCAATTTGTTATCAATGCCTGGACCATTGTCTTCTACCTCAACCAAACACACTAAACGGTGCCTTTTTTTGCCTAGCGTGAACTGTCGTAATACGCGTGAGCGCAAAGTAATGGTGGCTGGGCGATAACTAGGATTCTCTAATAAAGCTTGCGTTGCGTTACGCACAATATTAAGCACTACTTGAATCAAGCTGTCTAAATCAGCAGTCAGTTCAGGCAAACTTGGATCGTAATCACGAACTAAAGTAATAGCATCACCGACTTCTGCTTGTAGAATAAGGCAAACACGCTCTAGCACCTGATGAATATTAATTCTTTCAAAGTTCATACATTGATGTGATCCCAGCATACGATCAACAAGGTGGCTTAACCGATCAGCCTCATTAATAATCACATCGGTGTATTCTTTTAATTCTGGATCAGGTAATTGACGCGCCAGCAATTGTGCTGCACCACGAATACCACCTAAAGGATTTTTAACTTCATGCGCCATACCTTGTACCAAAGCTTGCGTTACTTGATTAGCAGTAAATAAACTATCTTGGCGGCTAAGGTGTAATACACGGTCTTGTGGAAGTAACTCAACCAGTAATTGTTTACCTTTTTGTTTAACGTCACTAAAAGGCGTAGCGGTATAATCAATAGTAACCACTTGGGCATTACTAGGAAAATGCAAATGAACTTCACGGCGTGTATAAGGACGCTGATCTAACAAGGCATTGTGAAGTGCATCCAAACAATCGTCATCTTCCCAAAAAAATAGCGTAATAGAACGATTCAACAAGTGAGCACGACTGGTTTCAAAAAGCTGTTCTGCTGCCAAATTGGCATAGAGCACACACAAATCTTCATCAAGCAGCAATACCGCAATGGATAGCTGTTCTAGTAGCGTATGGCTCAAACTAGGCGAATAAGAATTAGGTAGGTTCATAGATAACAATTATGCCCCAAAAAGGGGCATAAGTATTTACAGACTATAGTACATATCAAATTCAGCAGGGTGAACTGACTCGCGTAAGCGTGAAATTTCTCCTTTTTTGCATTCAATATAGGCTTCTAACATCTCTTCAGAAAACACACCACCTTCCAATAAGAATGCTCTATCTGCCCACAAAGCGGTTAAGGCTTCGTCTAGGCTATAAGCAACTTGTGGAATGCCTTTCGCTTCTTCAGGCGGCAAGTCATACAAGTTTTTATCCATTGCATCACCAGGATGAATCTTGTTTTTTATACCGTCTAAGCCAGCCATCATTAAGGCTGAAAAAGCCAAGTAAGGGTTAGCCATTGGGTCAGGAAAACGGCATTCAATACGTTTAGCTTTTGCACTTTTCACCCAAGGAATACGAATGGATGCTGAACGATTACACGCAGAGTAAGCCAACATAACCGGCGCTTCATAGCCAGGCACAAGGCGCTTGTAAGAGTTAGTGCTAGGGTTGGTTATCGCATTAAGGGCGTGAGCGTGCTTAACAATACCGCCAATGTAATGCAATGCCATTTCAGACAAACCGGCATAGTCATCACCAGCAAACAAGTTTTTGCCATCTTTGGATAAAGACTGGTGAACGTGCATACCCGAACCATTATCGCCCACTAATGGCTTAGGCATAAAGGTAGCTGTTTTACCCATCGCATGGGCCGCATTGTGTACGCAATACTTTAGTAACTGTACTTCATCTGCTTTTTTTACCAATGTATTAAAAGGTACACCAATTTCACATTGTCCAGCATTGGCAACTTCATGGTGATGCACTTCAATACCTAAACCCATAGCAGTCATGGCATTACACATAGCAACACGCGCATCAACAAGGGAATCAACAGGAGGAACAGGAAAATAACCACCTTTTACCCGTGGGCGATGACCTGAATTACTACCATTAACCAATGTTTCTGAAGCCCAAGCACCTTCATCAGAATTAATTTCAAAGCTTACGCCATGCATTGACTCTTTCCAAGTGACAGAATCAAATACAAAAAATTCAGGTTCAGGACCAAAATAAGCCGTATCAGCAATACCCGTTGACTGTAAATATAACTCAGCACGACGTGCAATAGAGCGAGGGTCACGATCATAACCTGACAAGGTGGCTGGCTCGACAACATCGCAACGCAAAATAACGGTTGATTCAGTTGCAAAAGGATCAATAACAGCAGTGGAGTCATCAGGCATCAGCACCATATCTGAAGCTTCAATACCTTTCCAACCATGAATAGAAGAACCATCAAACATTTTTCCTTCTTCGAAGGTTTCTTCATCTAAAGCTTCAGATGGAAAAGTAATGTGATGCTCTTTACCTAAAGTATCAGTAAAACGTAAATCCACCCACCGAGCTTGATATTCTTGAATGAGTGATTGGGTCTTAGTAGACATAAAATGACTCCTCTAAGTCAAAGTTATAACCACAGCTAAATGCTGTATTACAGAGGAGTCAGCAAGTTCTATGCCATAAGAAAAAATTGAGCCAATACAGGAAAATACAGCCTAAAAGCTTAAAAATATGCGCCATAACAGTGCATAAGCCACCTTTTTAGCACCAAGCTAACGCATATTTATCATTTCATACGTCAAACCGAACCAAGGACTGAAGAATGGGCGTGGTTTATGCTAAGCGCCATTGCTTCGGCAACTTTAATGCCATCAATAGCCGCCGATAAAATACCGCCAGCATAGCCAGCACCTTCGCCCGCAGGGTATAAACCTTGTGTACTGATGCTTTGAAAATCTTTACCGCGTTTTATGCAAATCGGTGCTGACGTGCGCGTTTCTACGCCGGTTAATATCGCATCATCTAAAGCAAAACCTTTAACTTTTCTATTAAATACGGGAATTGCTTCTCGAATGGCTTCAATACAAAAATCAGGCAGCGCTTGCGATAAGTCCGTCAGTTTAATACCTGGTTTAAAAGAAGGTTCAACACTACCCAGTGTTACAGATGAAACACCCTTTAAGAAATCACCCACTTTTTGAGCCGGCGCATCGTAATTAGAACCACCCAACAGGTAAGCGTTTTTTTCTAAAGCACGTTGAAAATCAATGCCTGCCAAAGGGCTTTCTGGATAATCTGAAGGATCAATACCCACCACAATGGCGCTATTAGCATTTCGTTCGGCGCGTGAATACTGGCTCATGCCATTGGTGACTACACCAAATTCTTCAGAAGCAGCCGCCACCACAGTGCCACCCGGACACATACAAAAACTGTACACTGAACGGCCGCTATTACAGTGATGCACCAGTTTATAATCCGCAGCACCCAAAATAGGATGACCAACATTATGACCAAAACGTGCTTTATCAATCACCGCTTGTGGATGTTCAATACGAAAACCCACTGAAAAAGGCTTAGCTTCAATATAAATGTTTTTGTCATAGAGCATCTGAAAAGTATCACGCGCACTGTGACCAATCGCCAAGGCAACGTGACGTGAGTTAATCACTTCACCATCTGCCAGCACCACACCCGTTATTTGTCCATTATTCAACAACACATCATCAACCCTAGCGCTAAAACGTATTTCGCCACCCAGCGCAATAATGGTTGCACGCATTTGCTCGACCATAGTCACCAAACGAAACGTCCCAATGTGCGGTTTGCTAACAAACATGATTTCTTCTGGTGCGCCTGCTGCAACGAACTCGCTTAGCACTTTACGACCGTAATGATTAGGGTCTTTAACTTGGCTATACAGCTTACCGTCAGAAAAAGTCCCTGCGCCGCCTTCACCAAACTGAACATTGGATTCAGTATTTAGGATTTTCTTGCGCCAAAAACCAAACGTATCTTTAGTGCGTTCTCGCACCTCTTTACCGCGATCCAAAATAATCGGCTTATAACCCATTTGCGCCAACACTAAACCTGCCAATAAACCACAAGGTCCAAAACCGATAATAACGGGGCGTTCCTTTAAATCTATCGGCGCTTGTGCAACGGGTTTATAACGCATATCGGGTGTTACTTTAATCAGCGGATCGGCAGCAAAAGTGTCTAGCAGAACAGCGTTACAGCTTGTCTTAACATCAAGCGTATAAATTAGCTGAATGTCCGTTTTTTTACGCGCATCATAAGCACGACGGTGAATTTGATAGCTAAGCAGTTCAGGGGGATGAATGGATAAACGCGTCAAAATAGCGTCAAAAATAGCCTGTTCATCGTGGTCAAGCGGTAATTGAATATTAGTTAAACGTATCATCAAAAGTTTCCAAAAGCGGGCAGTAAGCTTATTTAAAAAAGTTGGTGTTTTTAAATATTAGTGTTTTTAAACATTAGTATTTTTAAACATTAGAGTCTCCAAGCACTGCGCTGTTCTTCGTTAAGCGCAGCGGTTAGTTGAGTGCTGAGTTGTTCGCTAATCCAGCTGCTTAATGCTTGCTGCTGTTTAGCTTTCCACTTATTTTGCTGCAAAGCTTTAGCCCAGTTTAAAAGCTGCACTTGCTGTGGTCTTGACCAATCATCAGCTTGTGCTTGCAGCGTTAACCGGGTGCGTTGAGCATGGGGGCGCAGCCACAGCAACTGCGTAAAAGTTAACGCCCTTGCCATCAGCACCAAAGGAAAATTTGGATGGCGAACAGGGCCAACATAATCTTTTTTACCCGCTAAAGGAATCCAACCTAAGCGTTTGCCAGTTAGCTGCTTGCTGGCTAACCAACCAGTGGTTGAACCAATAATACCACCCGACACAGCACCCAGCATAAAAGAAGCACCACTCAAACCTAAGTCAATTAACGAGCCGGCCGCAGCACCAGCAGCAGCACTTGCCAGTAATAAATCTTGTTGCTTTAATCCCCATAAATACCAATTTTCAGTATTCATTAACGTATCGCTGTCTAAATCCCATGCCGCATTCAAAGCCAATGGCGTATTGCCATGCCCCCAATTTTTAGCCAGCTGGTGAAAAAGTTCACCTTCTGCCTTGTCTAAACGCTGCTGTAGATAATCTTCTGGGCTATTCGTTTGACTAAATAAAGCCGTTAATTTAGACAAGGGTTCGCGGCGGTTCACCTGTTCACACCAATAATGCGCTAGTTGCAAACTGACCGCTGCTAAGCGTTGCTGATCCCTTTCGGCTAAACGCTGGCTGAGTTGATCCAGCAAAAACGTCCAATCAGTGGATAGCTCAGCCATTGCCCGCAACAGCACTTGCCGTGCAGGTAAAGTCGCAGTCATAGGGTTAAATTCCCGTACCCATTGAAAAAACTGATTTAACGTCATTTGCCATTGTTGGTGCGCAACATTCTGGCTAATCGGGTTAATCACTGCCATACGTGGCTGCCCTGTCCAGCGTAAAATCTCCATTTCAGCTTCATCAGCAGCGGTGGGTTGATTCGCCGCATCGGTAATATAAATCACCCCAGCCCCGGCCATAATCGGGGTTAACAACTGCACTTCATCAGGAAAACGTATTGCGTGTTCTGGCTCAGCTAAAAAAGCACGTATACGATTGGGGCGTTGCGCTGGGCTAACATCGTCCTGCTGCAACCAAGCCAACACCTGCCGTGAACGCTGAAAACCGGGTGTGTCGGTGAGTGCCAGCAACAGCTTGCCGTCGATAGTAAACTCAAAACGGGCATTTTTTTGTGTTGTGCCAGACTCAATGCCAATTTCAACTGAATCATTTTCAACCAGCGTAGAAACAATCGACGACTTGCCTTGGTTAGGATGACCCACTACACAAAAATGTGGGTAGTTGTTCATGCAGCACTCTCCAGCCAAACCAATTGATATTTACGCGCAAAAGCTTGCCAACTCATTAAATGGCGTTCTTCAAGGTCGCCTTGGCTCACCAGTTGCAACGCTTGGTAACAACCGGCTTCTGCGGCTTGTTTAATTTTATCTGCCAACTCATTTAAAGGTGGCTGCTGCGCCACAACTAACCAAACCAAGTGTTGCGGTGGGGTTTGCAGCCAAGCTTGCCATAAGTCTTCTTCTTTCTGCCAATCGCCCTCGCCCAAGTTCAATGGTTGCGTTGGCGTTGCAGCAGTTTCACCCAACTGCCAGCCAATTTTTACTGCTGTTTGCCACTGATCAACAGCAGGCTGTTGCAGCGCTGTTGTTGGTTTAAGTATAGAAACTTCATGCGTTTTAGTGGCTTGAATTTCAACATGGCAAGGTTGCAGTTGCCGACTTTTCCAACCACAAAACAGCGTTAGCACCACACGGGGTAACAGGTTATAAAATAATAAACTTGCCAGTAAAAATGGCCACCAGCGGCTGGCTTCTTGAAAGTCACCCGTACTGGTTTCAATACGTGCAAAGCGCGTTTGTTCAATTAATTGCAAATCAGGCACAGCTTGTGACCAAAAAAACTGCCAAGGCGCGCTAATCATTTGAGTAATTTCAATCACCACTTGCGGCTGAGTAATAAGGGTAGAACTCCAGCCAAAGGCTAAATCAGAAAACAGTAATAGCAGTAAAAAAACCAGTAAAATACCCAGCGCTAAAAAAATCCATAAGCGATTAATTTGTGCTAACAACCACCAGCGTTGATGTGGCAAGGGTTGCCAATAGGGTGAAAGTTTTAATACTGATTTAAGCCATAGCGGTTGGTTTGGTAACAAAAAACCACCCAAAGCTAACAGGCTACCTAACAAAGGTAAACCAGCCCAAAGCCACCAAAGCCACAATAAGTTAATACGTCCTTGCGGCGTATAAGCCAGCGCTGCTGCGCCCAACAGCAAACCACCAGCAAAAGCCAACCAAGCCAGCCATTGGGGTAGTTTTAATTTTTGAACTGTTTGCAACCTGCCTCCTACCACTTTAAAGATTTATTCCTAAGCGCCTGATATTAACAGTTTTTATAAAATAAGCAGGAAGACAGATAAAAATACAATTGATACTAACGACTATACCTACCCCTTGTTTGCACTCTGGATAAAGCCTCAATATCGTCGTCAGACATAGCAGAAGATATTTTCGATAAAAAATACTCCAGCCTTTCATTTATTTTTATCCCTCGCTCTTCTTTTCTTCTTAGTATACCTTTACAACCAACGGGAGATATAAATAATCTATCATCAGGGTTAGTATCAATAATATTCTCTATATTTCCAATGACTGGAAATTCAGGAATCACTGTCCCATTAATATTAACATTACCAAACAATGAATTCTGATTGTTATTTTTATTTATTAAAACTTCAAAAAATTTACTGGTATAATCCAAGCCATCTAAAGCATAGTTAGATAAATTATTTATTTTAACTATACTTTCTTTAGAATTAAATACTTCCTCTTCAATTCTTTTACCAATCCATTTAATAACAGGAACAGCCCACGAGTTCCCAACGGCCTGATACCTATTTGTACGCTTTGAATCTTCAATATTAGTATAACCATCTGGAAACCCCATTAACCTCTCACATTCCAAAGGGGTTAATCTTCTAATTTTTTTATCTTGTACAATAAATAAAGAACCGTTATAAGCAGCAGCATTGCCATTCCATTTAGTACCATAAGCAGAATATAAGCAATCTGTATAACTACGAAAAACCTCTATCTCATAGCCATTTTTGTTGAAAATTAAATTATCCTTTTTATAATCTTTAACAGATTTAGGAAAACCATCAAAAATAACATTTTCAGGATAAAAGTCTTTTCCACCAGCAACAACATACAGCCTTTTTCTTTGGTGCGGTAAGCCAAAATACTTAGCATCTAAAACTCGCCATGCTACATTACGTTTTACTCCATGTATTATGCCAGCAGATGGCCATTTGTTTATTTTTATCTCAGTATTCAATCCAAGTAATAAAGATAAAAAACATCCGAAAGAGTTAGTCTTATCATTTAATATACCTTCAACATTTTCCCAAAGCATAATGGTTTTTTGTTTCCCATTAATTGATCTTACATTATCATTTTTTTCTATAATATCAACAAGTTTTAAAGTTAAATTACCTCTATCATCCTCTAAACCTTTTTTCCAGCCAGCAAGTGAAAATGCTTGGCAAGGTGTTCCCCCACAAATTAAATCTGGCGCATCAATATTTTTTGAGGTAATTAAATCAGATAAATTGCACATATCTCCATAATTATGAATATTTGGATACTTTTCTTTTAGAAGTCTTGAAGGAAAATCAGCAATTTCAGAAAACCAAGCCATTTCATAGCTTAACTCATCAAATGCAACGGAAGCGGCTTCAATTCCCGAACAAATACTACCTACTGTTATTTTTTTCACTAAAAATACTAACCTATAACAATCAATAAAATCATAGAAAAACAAAAAAACTCTTAAAAGTCATAGCTAATGTTACCGATAGTCCGTGGACTGATAATCTACATTTGAATAATATAACTACTTTAATACAATTTGGCAATAATAATGGAAAAAAAAGAAATTTTAAATAAATTTGGATTAAGGCTAAGAGAAATAAGAACAATAAAAAACATAACTCAAGAATCTTTAGCTGATCGTTGCAAACTAGATAGAACATACATTTCTGGTTTAGAGCGAGGTATAAGAAACCCTAGCCTTGCATGTATATTTAGAGTTGCAAAAGGCTTAGACATTGAAGCTGAAGAGCTAATAAAAGGATTAAATTTAAAAAATGAATAAAAAAATAGAAATTGGTGAGATTTTTACTGTATCTAAAACAGAAAATAAATTTTTAGAAGTGACATTCAGTTATCCGAAAGGAATAATTTGGAGCGGATGCCTTCCTATTCATTACTCTCCAATGTCTATCAATCTTAATGATAAAGAAATAGAGGAGCTATCACATCATGCATACGATGAATTATCGCCTGAAAAAATAGCTGGAAATATTTTAAAAACAAAAAAAAGATGGAGTAAAAATAATACATCTGAAACTTATAAAGTTTTTAAATCTCTTCTATCTGCTCAATGGGAATGTAGAACTTGTGGTGCCGGGAAAATCAATAATCAACCCGCTGCTCGTATTAGAGACATTAAAAAAAATGGATTTATTGTGGCTACAAAAAACAAATACTGTATAGAGTGTAAAAAGAAACAGTATCATGATATTTTATTAGTATTTGAAGTGAATTCAAAAATAAAAACCGAGTTCAGAAAACCTATATCAAACTTAACTAAAAAGAAAATATTTAGTGAGCTTAGTAAAAAAGATGTTTTTTTTAACTCTATTAGACCAGAAAATGAATTCATTATAGATCATAAATTCCCTAGTCAACGGTGGACTGAACCAGAAAGTGATAATGTTAATTTATCACCAGAATATATAAGAAATAAATTTCAACTCCTTACAAATCAAACAAATATGTTAAAATCAAGAGTTTGTGATGAATGCTTTAGAACAGCAATAAGACCCAGTTTTCTTGGTATAGATTGGTTTTATTCTGGAGACAAAGATTGGAAACCAAATAGCAATATTGGTAGTGGATGTTATGGCTGCCCTTGGTTTGATCTTGAAAAATGGAAAAAAGAAATCAATAAATTACTGGTTATAAAAAAACTGCCATGATTTTTATCAGTAACACCCTTAGCTTAAATGACGAAGAAGTAGACATTAGCGCGATACGCGCCCAAGGTGCGGGTGGGCAAAACGTTAATAAAGTTTCATCTGCCATTCATCTGCGTTTTGATATTAAAGCTTCAAGCCTTGACGACTTTCAAAAAGAACGCTTATTAGCCAGTAAAGACAGTCGCATGACTAAAGAAGGTGTACTGGTGATTAAGGCGCAGCAATTTCGTACCCAAGAGAAAAATAAATTAGCCGCAATCGAACGCTTGCAGCAGTTTATCTTAGAAGGCACTTACGTTAATAAAACCAGAAGACCGACCAAGCCCAGCAAAAATGCCCAGCACAAACGTACCGATCAAAAAACCCAGCGCGGCCAAACAAAAGTGTTGCGTGGTAAGGTTGATCTATAACCCTTAGTTTATTTCCAATTGAATGGTAGTTAAAAAGGCAACAAAATGACCCAGCAAAACAACTTCTTATTTAATAATAAACCTTGGTGGTTAAAAGCAATTGCCTTGTTAATTCTTGGCATTTTACTAGGCCGCTGGCTTACAGCCGATGAAGGTTTTGCAGTCAAGTTTACCAATGCTGACCAACAACAAATCACCTCAATTAAGTTAGATTTTGGCAGCTCCAATAGCCAATCCAGCATTCAAACTTTTCGCTTAGCCCCACAAGAATCTAGGGTACTTTATTTAAACCACCCACTTGGCGCTGGGTTTAATGTACTGATTACTTATGCCAACGGGCGGCAGCAAGAATTTTGTGTTTTAAAGGATAATAAAAAGCCAAGGCCAGAGTTAAAGCTTGAGCTTTAGTTATTAAAAAAGCCAAAGATTAGTGATATCGCTAGGCCATTAAAGATGGGGTCATCTAGGATAAAGAAGCCACCGACCATAGCTACCACGGCGGTTAGAATAATCGGCTGATCCCTTACCGCACTGGCTTTAATCACTGCATCTTCCCAACAGGCACCTTCACGAATCGACTGGTTAATAAAGTCGACTAACAGTATCGAGTTACGCACAATAATTCTCGCTAGGGCAATCATGCCGATCATAGTTAAAGTGGCGTGACGCACCAAGCACTTATGGCTGAATATTTAGCTTGCATGATTGAGTTAGATTTTAAGTCCAATGAAACCATGTTCGCTGCTTTGCCTTTATACCATTCAGCACAAATACACGTATTTTTAATACCTGCCTTACTCTTAGGTACCACTGCACTACAAAACCTGTAGCTGCCCTATTTTACATATTTGACATATATAGAATCCATGACTTACACTCATTTAAGTGATTATTAATCACTAACCCTCCTCTAAACAAGTATAATATATATGAGGTAATAAGGATGTTTGATATATTAAAACTATTGCTGCTAAGTAGCAGTTTACTTTTTTCCACTGCTTTATTGGCAGCTAACTACCATCCGCAACAACTGGAACAATTGCGACAAGAAACCAAAACCAAGGGTGTGACCAGTGTTGTGGTGACACTACCCAGTGTTCTATCACTCAGCAATCTCAAAAAGGGTGCAATAAACAAACGGGCCACCTTGCAGCAAGAAGCCCAGCAACTGCGCATGGCTCTGGGTGAACAAGCCTGGAATGCTGGTTACCATGAAAACGGCTTGGGTCAAGTGGCCTTGTACGTAACGGAAAAAGGGCTGGATATACTGGCAAAAACAGATCTGGCTTTAAAGTTTTCACTCGATACCAATCGCAAGGGCAGGTTCAAGGTTTATAGTCAGGATGGCAGCCTAGATGCCATTGAAGCTCAACTGGATCAAAAAGGCAGCGCCAGTGTAGAGGTTTTTCTAAATATTGAGACCTTTGAATATCGGCTGGGGCAAACCCGACAGGAAGACCAGTACCATTTTCTACCAGGTTACGAACAGCAGGTTGAGAAAACACTGCAATACCTGATCGCAAAGCCCTTTACACGAGGTGCGTCAAGACTGAATAGTCAGCAGGCTCTGGAAAAAATCAAACCCTCAGTGATGGTCACCCTGGATCGTGAAGCCTTTTACGGACTCAGAGAGAGTGAACGGGTAAGAGCGATACGCCCGGTCGGTTATCAAGACCCACGTAAGGCACAATGGCCGCAAGAAGTGTTGGATGAAGCCCTGGCGCTGATGGACACTGAATACGCAGCGGTTGAAGTATTAATCAGCCTGCGTGGTGGAGAGTTTTTCTCACCATCCAGCGGTTATATGAGCCAGCTGGCCTGGGCAAGACAAAGTCAGGCTAACCAACTGGCGCTGCAAGAAATTCTTGCTGATGCATCAATCAGTGTAGATCAATTCCGGTTTTATGCTGATCATGGTTATATGTCTGGCAGGCTGAGTTTTGAACAACTGGTTAAGCTGTACAAAAATGCAGACAAACGCATTTTCAGTGTCATGCTGAACAAACCCATCGGCAGCACTAGCCTAATTCAAAGCACTAACTTTTGATGCAGCTATGAATATTAAATCTATTATTTAATAAGGAAATATTATGAAAACTTTTTTAAATAAAGCCGCGCCCCTGATAATAACAACTGTATCGGCTGTAATGCTACCCAGCTTGGTTCAGGCCAACTTTTATCTGGGATCGGGGTATGGGCAGGCAGAACACAGTTACACCCCCAATATTCTTTACACCAGCAATCACTGTACTCTGAGCACAGAGCCAGAGCTATCAAATGGCAGTGCTATTTCTGAAGACAAGACGGGGCAGGCCTTTTTAATAGGTGGTTATCAATTCAACCCCTATTTATCGCTACAGTTGCGATACAGCAGTCTATCTGGATTGAAGAACAATATTACTGTTTATAAACCTTCGTCAGGTGCTTGCCAGCCAAGTGGTGACCTTACGATTGGCTTACCTGCATTCACCCCTGTAAAAGCTCAAACAGAGATTGATGCCAAATCCTTACTAATAAGAGTACGATTAGATTACCCACTAATGGATCAGTTTATTATTTCTGGCTTGATTGGGCATGGATATTTACTTCAAAAAAGTAAGATAACATTTATTGATACCACCGCTGATCCATTAATAGATAAGACTTATGAAAATGGTTGGAATTATGGTGTTGGTACCCGTTATCTATTAACACCCAATTTTTCTATTGGTGCAGAGTGGATAAAAGAAAACCTAGGGTCAATTGACCTAGAATCCACTAATATAACACTAGAATATTATTTTAAATAAGTTTTCAATAAATATAAACTTAACGATATAGACATAAGACTATTTTACAGAAAAAATTAGAAGGACAAAATTTATTAAAAATAATTCATATCCATTAAAAAAACCCTGAATTTTGAACTGACCCCTGAAAGTTGGACACCCAATTTCTCAGGGGTTTTTCATGTCTAAATTTAGTCCAGAGTTTAAACTGAACAGTGTGAAGCTGTATTTGCAAGAAAAAAGAAGCCTAAGCTTCTTTAAAGATACCTATGCGATTGATAGCGGTACACTTTTGTTTTGGTGCCAACGATTTAAGTGTCACGGGGCGCAAGCGTTCATAAAAAAACATAGCAACTACAGTGCGCATTTTAAACTCGATGTGTTGAATTACATGGCTAAAAATAACCTTTCAAAACGTCAAACAGTCGCTTACTTTGATATAAGAGGTGGCACTGGCGTCGTGAGTCAGTGGCAACAGCTGTATAATAAGGGTGGTCTAGCAGCACTTGAACCCCGAAGAAAGAGACGCACCTCTATGATTAAAAAATCAACAACTTTAACAACAAGCCAGCCACTGACCGTAGAACAGCAGCTACGCCAAGAAAATGAATATTTAAAGACTGAGAATGCTTATTTAAAAAAGCTAGACGACTTACTCTACCAAAAAGAGCAGTCACAAAAGAGTGTTATTCAACACTAAAATAAAAGCGATCTACCACCAACATAAAGGTCGGTATGGTTACCGCCGTATTACGGCTGAATTACGCAACCTAGGCGAATGCATTAATCATAAGAAAGTACAGCGTCTGATGCAGCGGGTCGGTCTTAAATCCGTTGTTAGAGTCAAGAAGTACCATTCTTACCGTGGGCATGAGGGGCGCATTGCACCGAATGTATTGCAACGAGACTTTGAATCAGAACAACCCAATAAAAAATGGGTCACTGATATTACTGAATTTAATGTGGCGGGTGAAAAGCTCTATTTGTCGCCGGTTATGGACTTGTTTAACCGAGAAGTTATTGCGTATGAAATGCAATCGAGACCTGTTCTATCTTTGGTTATTGCGATGATGAACCGTGCAAAAACCAAGTTAAAACCAAATGAAAAGCCAGTGGTTCACTCAGATCAAGGCTGGCATTACCAGCACCGTTCTTACCAAGCTTTATTAAAAGATAACAACCTTGTACAAAGCATGTCGCACAAGGGTAACTGCTTAGATAATGCGGCGATGGAGAGTTTTTTTGGATTATTGAAGTCAGAATTATTTTATCTTCAAAAGTGGGAATCAGTTGATGCTCTAAAAAAAGCGATTGGTGAGTATATAAACTACTATAATTATGAACGCATTAAATTAAAGCTAAAAGGACTGAGTCCGATAAACTATCGAACCCAGTTCTTGGTTGCCTAGCTAACTAACCTGTCCAATAAATGGGGGTCAGTTCAGCTAGCTCGGGGCTTTTTTATTGCATCTCTAAAACATACTTCTTTAAAAAGCTACCGCTTTAAAACTTCCAGAACTTAATCGTGTGGAATGCCACGCTTGCGATAAATCGAGTAGTAAAGCAGTGGTATTACCACTAGCGTTAGTATAGTTGAAACTAACAAGCCAAAGATTAGTGAAATGGCTAGGCCATTAAAAATAGGGTCGTCTAGGATAAAGAAGCCACCCACCATCGCTGCCACGGCGGTTAGAATAATTGGCTGGGCTCTTACGGCACTTGCTTTAATCACTGCATCTTCCCAACAAGCGCCTTCACGAATCGACTGGTTAATAAAGTCGACTAACAGTATTGAGTTACGCACAATGATTCCTGCTAGGGCAATCATGCCGATCATACTGGTTGCGGTGAATTGTGAATTAAGCAACGCATGCCCCGGCATAATGCCGATCATGGTTAAAGGAATGGGTGCCATAATCACCAAAGGTACTAAATAAGATTTAAACTGCGCGACAACGAGCATATAAATAAGGATCATCCCCACGGCATAGGCAATACCCATATCACGGAAAGTTTCGTAAGTGATCTGCCACTCACCATCCCATTTAATGGCGGCTGTATCTGGCCAAGTGGGTTGGTTAATAAAGTACTGCTCTGGTGCATCTACTTCATCGGCCAAGGTAAACACTGCATCAAACATACCGTAAAGTGGCGAGTCTAATTTACCGGCCATATCCGCCATTACATAATTCACTGGCAGTAAATCTTTGTGGTAAATAGAACCCTGCCAATCGGCAGCTGTTACTTTAGCAAACTCTGACAAGCTCACTAGCTGGCCTGAACGGTTACGCACACTTAACGACAGCAGCTGCGAAGCTTGGGCTTTATCGCCTTCTGATAGCTGTAAACGTATGGGGACTGGGTATTTCATTCGTTCATCGTGTAGGTAGCTCAGTTCAACCTGCCCTAAAGCTATGGATAAAGCTTCAACTAGCTGGCCTTGGGCTACACCTAAACGTGCCGCACGATCACGGTCTACCTGAATCAGCCAGCGGTTAGCACTGGCTTCTAACGTGGTATCCACATCAATAACATCATCAGTGCCTTTAAGTAGCGTTTCTACTCTGCGAGTCATCGCCGCTCTTATCGCAGGTTCTGGGCCATAAATTTCTGCAACCACAGGGGCTAATACGGGCGGACCAGGCGGTACTTCAACAATTTTTACGTTGGCATTAAAGCGTTCACCTATGGCTTGCAAAGGCGCACGAACCGACAAGGCAATGGGGTGAGAAGCTAGCTTACGATCACGACGGTCAACTAAGTTCACTTGAATATCGCCCATGTGCGGGTCAGCACGTAAATAATACTGACGCACTAGGCCGTTAAAGTTAATGGGTGCCGCTGTGCCAGCATAGGTTTGCCAGCTCATCACTTCGGGTACGGTTTCTAGGTACTCACCTAGCGCCAACAGTACTCTTTGAGTTTCCTCAACGGGTGTGCCTTCTGGCATATCAACAATCACCTGAAATTCAGATTTATTGTCGAAGGGTAGCATTTTCATCACTACCGCTTGGAAAGCAGGTAACGAAGCTGCACCTATTGTTAAAAGCACTACCGTTACACCTAAAATAACACGGCGCTTACGGCTTTCACCCAAGAAAGGACGCATTACTTTATCGAAGAAGTTAAGCACTCGATCTTTCTTAGCTTCAGCTTTAGTATCACCTGAATCATGGCCTTCATGCTTCATTAACTTAACAGCTAACCAAGGCGTCACGACAAAGGCAATAATCAGTGAAATCAACATACCGGCAGAGGCATTAATGGGAATTGGGCTCATATAAGGGCCCATCAAACCACTAACAAAGGCCATTGGTAGCAAAGCAGCAATAACGGTAAAGGTGGCCAAAATGGTGGGCGCACCGACTTCATCAACCGCTGTCGGCACAACTTCAACCAGCGATTTGGTGCCCATTTTTAAATGCCGGTGAATATTTTCCACCACCACTATGGCATCGTCGACCAAAATACCTATCGAGAAAATCAGCGCAAAAAGTGAAACTCGGTTTAACGTAAAGCCCCAAGCCCAAGAGAAAAATAGGGTAATGGCTAGGGTAATAACAACGGCGATACCGACAATTAATGCTTGGCGCCAGCCCAGTGCAGCTAACACAAGCAAAACGACCGAACCCGTCGCAAACAGCAGCTTGGTAATTAGAGTGTTGGATTTATCTGCCGCCGTGTAACCGTAATCACGGGTAACTAGCAGTTCAACACCCTGCGGAATCACTCGGTCTTTAAGTAGCTCTAAACGCTCAGTAACCGCTTGAGTAATATCAACCGCATTCTGACCCGGCTGTTTAGCGATGGCTAAAGTGACTGCCTGAGCTAACTGGCCAACAGGACGCTCACCTGCAGGACCAAAACCTGTCATCACACTTTGTGCTGGCACCTTGCCACCACGGGTTACTTCAGCAATGTCTTCTAAGAAAACCGGCGCACCTTCATGCATACCTACGACTAGGCGGCGCACTTCATTCACTTCACTTAATAAGCTGCCAGCCTGAACTGGTAAAGCCGTGCCATCTTGCACTACCCAAGCTTCTTGAGAAGTGGCATTGGCGGCTTCTAGTGCTTGCTGAATATCATTTAACGCTAGGTTATAACCACGCAGACGTGAGGTATCAAAAATCACCTGCACTTCATCCTTAGCACCACCTAGGGTGTAAATATCACGTGTACCGGGAATGCGCTTTAATTCAGTTTCTAACGCATGAGCAACGCTAGTTAAATTTTCAGCAGTGAATTTAGCATCATCACTAAAAAGCGTCAGCGCCATAATCGGCACATCATCAATGCCTTTGGCTTTAATTAAAGGCGGCAACGTGCCTAAATTCTGCGGTAACCAGTCTTGGTTGGTATACACCTGATTATAAAGGCTGACCAAAGCTTCTTGGCGTGGAATACCCACATCAAACTGTACGGTAATTACTGCCATGCCATGACGTGAAACAGAAAAAACGTGCTCCACATCGGCCATTTCACTCATCACCTGTTCAGCGGGTGTAGCAATGAGGTGTTCAACTTCAATAGGGCTAGCACCGGGAAAGGCAATAAAAATATCGGCCATGGTGACGTCTATTTGTGGCTCTTCTTCTTTAGGTGTGACGGCGACAGCAAACAACCCCATTAATAAGCCAGCAATCGCTAACAGAGGGGTTAGCCTAGACGTTTGGAAAGCAGCCGCAATGCGACCAGAAATCCTTAACTTGCTATCGCTCATTGCTTGCCTCCATACTGGCTAAAGCAGCGGCAGGGCTAAGCACTAAACGCTCACCTTCGCCTAAACCTGACAACACTTCTAACTGCTCACCTTCACGGCTTCCTATACGTACTTGGCGTAAACGTGGCAGGTTTTTATCATCTAAAATATAAACAGCACGTAATTCACCCCGCTGAACTAAAGCAGAAGCAGGAACCCATAAAGCAGAACGTTCGGCAACGGGTAAATTAACCTTCACCAACATGCCGGGGAATAAGTCACCTTCAGGGTTTTCTAAATTCATACGCACACGAAAAGTATGGGTTGCAGGGTCTGCATAGGGGTAAAAAGTCATGCTAGAGGTTTCCAGTACACGTCCAGTGTCTAGCATGACTTGGGCTTCACGCTTTTCACGGGCGCTAGCTGTATAGCGCTGGGGTAACGCCACAACGACGCGCAATGCTTCTAAAGACAAACCCGACATCAGCGGCTGACCCGCACTAACCGACGCACCTTCTTCAACGTGGCGCTCAGTCATAATGCCACCATAAGGGGCTACAATACGGGTGTAATCCATCTGTTTACGCGCTTCAGCAACACTGGCTTGGGCGCGGCTAGTTCTAGCTTCAGCAGCACTGAGTTGGTTGCGGGCTTGGTCTAGCTGGGCTTGAGAAGCTAGCTCACGCTTATAAATGCCTTCGATACGTGCAAAGTTTTGCTTGGCATCTTTTAAATTGGCTTGCGCTTCACTTAGACCCGCTTCAGCTTGGTTTAGACGTGCGTTTTGTTCGGTGGAATCCAATTCAACCAATACATCACCCAAGGCAACAGCATCGTCCACATCAAAATACACTTTACGAACCTGACCACTGGTTTGAGCAGATACCGTGGCTTGATGCACCGCCTCTATTACACCATCTAACTGAATTTTCTCAACTAGGCTAGCACGCTGAACCGGCTGGGTTTCCAGCGCCAGCACCTGCAGCGAGATACCAGCCAACATAGCGATAGCTAGCATCTTCCAAGAATTGTTCATCCCCATCTCTCCAGTATCAGAAATTATTGTTAGTAAAAAAATGCCAATCAGTATAACAGCAAATCTTAATGTAGTAATTTACAACCTACTAATATACCCAGCTCAAACCATTTTCTGCTGATCAGAAGACGTTTGCGCCAGCCCACGCCGATAAGTACCCGGTGTACTGCCAGTCCAGTTACGAAAAGCGCGATTAAAACTGGCTAAATCCTCGAACCCTAACTGACCTGCCAATATTGCCAAAGAAACCGAACTACTGGTTAATTGCTGAATCGCTAAATCGCGGCGCACTTCATCTTTTATGGCTTGAAAATGCGTACCTTCTGCTGCTAAACGGCGTGATAAAGTTCTAACGGATAAATGTACCGCTTGTGCAACTTGATAAATAACAGCACCGACTTGATTTTCTTCGCTTAAATAATCCCTAACTCGGTGCACCAGCAACCGTTCACCAAAAGAAACGTAAATCCAATCAGCAGGGGCTTTTTGCAAAAATGCGCTTAATTGCTGCTTGGTTTGCCTGATGGGTTTACGCAGCAACTTTTTATCGAAGTGTATAGCCGTCCAAGGCTGATCGAATGCCACTTCTCCAGGGTAAAAATACAGGTATTCATGGCTGTGTTGCGGCTGGTTATAGGCACAACTGATTTTTAAAGGTGGGATTTTTTCAGCAATTAACCAAGAAGCAATGCCGTGTATCAGCTTTAACATCAACTCATGCACTAACACTCTATTACCTTGCAAAGGTGCATTTTCTATAAATCGTATAGAAGCACAATCATCATCAATAATAAGTTGATAAGAAATATCATCTAGCAGCAAACGAAAAAATTGGCTATAGCGGTATAAAGCCACTTGTAAATTAGGTGCATCTAACAAACTTAAACACAGGTATTTTAATGTACCACCACGCAAGGGCCGACTAAAAAAACCGGGGGTTTCATCATCGTATTCATTCGCCAATAAACGGTACAAGCGTGCAAATTGTAAAACCGTTACTCGCCCATGCGGTGCTTCTAATAAAAAGTAAGGAATACCCGCCTGTAATAAAAAATATTTACGCCGTGCCAAGGTCGTCGTTATACCTTGAAACAGATTATGTACAAAATGCATGGGTACTGTTGTTGATGCAGCGTCCATTATCGCCCCTTTTTTCAAATTAAAGATTGGCACGAAATGCTAATTTTTTGGCATAAACCGCCAAGTAACAATTTTAAATCCGCCTAGTATGAATAGAGTAAATCTGTTTACCTAACTAGAATCATCACGATTTTAAGTCAGTAAAACAATAGATTGCGCTATAAAACAAAAACAATAAATTACAATGGAATACTAACATGATGTTTAAACCCACACTCATAATGGCAGCTTTAGCTAGTTCTTTAGCCTTTTCTGCAACAGCAGCAGCGGCGATGAATGACAATGAAATCCGTATTGGCTACCTAGCCGATATGTCTGGCCCTTACCGTGATCCTATTGGCCCCAAAGGTATGGATGCCATTCAAATGGCGATTGATGAATTTGGTGGTCAAGTAAATGGCGCAAAAATTGTCACTTTTAGTGCCGATGATCGCAATAGCGCTGACTTGGGTTCTAGCATTGTTAGAAGTTGGATAGACCAAGATAAAGTGGACATGGTCACTGGCTTAATTGCTTCTTCTGTAACTCTGGCCTCAATTAAACTATTAGAAGAAAATGACAAGCTAGGCCTAGTTAATGGCGCGGTTTCTTCATCTATAACTAATGAACACTGCGGCCCTAACCATTTTCACTGGGTTTACGATACTTGGGCTATGTCTAACGGTACAGCCAGTGCCATTACCCAAGAAGGTAACAAAGACTGGTTTTTGCTCAGTGCTGACTACTCTTTTGGTCATGCTTTAGAGCGAGACGTAGAGCAAGCAGTCAAAGCCAATGGTGGTAAAATTGTTGGTAAGGTTCGTCACCCCTTCCCTAGTACCGACGTTGCTTCTTTTATGCTGCAAGCTCAATCATCTGGCGCAAAGGTTATTAGTTTAAATAACGCGGGTACAGATACCACTAACGCCATACGCACTGCCAGCGAATTTGGTATTACCCAATCCGGACAAATTTTAGCCGGTATGGTGGTATTTAGTAGCGATGTTCGCAGTCTAGGTTTAGAAACGGCCCAAGGGTTACAGTTTACTAAAGCCTGGTATTACGACATTAACCCTGAAGCGCGTGCTTGGGCAGAAAAGTTCAAAAAAATAACTGGCACCATGCCAACCATGGTTCACGCTGGTCTTTATTCAAGTACCCGCCACTACCTTCAAGCCGTTAAAGACACTGGAACAGATGACACCCAAACGGTTCGCAAAAAAATGATGGAAACGCCAGTCAACGATATTTTCGCTAAAAATGCTTACATTCGGGAAGACGGCCGCATGGTGCATGATATGTACCTAGTGCGTGTTAAAACGCCGCAAGAATCTACAGATGAAGATGATTTATTTGAAATCGTACGCACCATTCCTGCCGATAAAGCCTTCCGCCCTTTATCTGAAAGCGTTTGTAAAATGGTTACCAAGCAATAAGAAAAATTTAATTAAGAGGGCCTAATAATTATGACAATTTCTCCTCAAGCCAACACTATCAGCGCTGCGCTTAGTCGTAGTGCACGTAAAAATGCTACTTCAGTAGCCTTAAAATTTTTAGATAGGCAGTGGACTTACCAAGCATTAAACCTTGCAGTTAACAAAATTGCTAACCAGCTTATTAAGCAAGGTCTTAAAAAGGGCGACAGGGTTGTCGCCTATGGTAAAAACTCCGATGCCTATGTTTTAGCTTGGCTAGCCATTTTACGCGCGGGTCTGGTTCATGTACCCACTAATTTTGCACTGAGCGCAGAGGAGCTGCGCTATGTTGTTCAGCAATCCGAAGCGCGTGGCATCATTAGTGATCTCAGCCTAGCAGCCCATGTTGAACCCGCAATTAAAGACGCTAACCTTGTTTTTAAAGCGCACTTTCATAGCAGCCAAGCACAAGCAACCGATATTTTACAGCTAGCCTTAGCTGACTTACCCGCTAATACGCCAGAAGTTGCGCTAGCCAATGATGACTTGGCTCAGTTCCTTTATACCTCAGGCACAACTGCTGCACCCAAAGCCGCCATGATGACACATCAAGCATTAATGGCAGAGTATATGGCTTGTATGGTTGAGCTAGATTTAAAACCCAACGAACCCATGCTAGCTGCTTTACCTTTATATCACTCAGCTCAAATGCATGTATTTTTAATGCCTGCATTACTTTTAGGTACTAGCGTGCGCTTAATGGAAAGTCCTTTACCAGACCAGTGCCTAGAATGGATAGAAAAAGAATCCCTTGTTTCATTTTTTGCTCCGCCTACTTTTTGGATAGCACTGCTACGCCACCCAGACTTTGATAAACGCAATTTAAGCAGTCTTAAAAAAGCTTACTACGGTGCTTCAATTATGCCAGTGCCTGTTCTTAAAGAAATGGAGCAGCGCTTACCCGGTGTTGGGCTATATAACTGCTATGGACAAAGTGAAATAGCACCGCTAGCTACTGTTTTACGCCCTGAAGACCATGCTGATCGCCCAGCTTCAGCAGGCCGCCCGATAATTACCGTAGAAACACGCATTGTTGATTTAGAAATGAATGATATGCCAACAGGACAGCAGGGTGAAATTGTTCACCGTTCACCACAACTGCTGACTGGCTACTGGAATAACCCTGAAATGTCTGAAGAAGCTTTTCAAGGCGGCTGGTTTCATTCCGGTGATGTTGGTTACCTAGATGAAGAAGGCTATTTGTTTATTGTTGACCGTATTAAAGACGTTATTAATACCGGCGGCGTTGTGGTTGCCAGCCGCGAAGTAGAAGAAGCTTTATTTACTCACCCAGCCGTATCAGAAGTAGCCGTTATTGGGATGCCCGATGATAAATGGATTGAAGCCATTACTGCTGTGGTGGTACTTAAAGAAGGCGCTTCAGCTACTGAAGCTGAGCTTATTCAACATGCCCGCCAGCACCTAGCACCCTTCAAACTACCTAAGAAAATTGTTTTTAGTGATTCACTCCCCAAAAGTACCGCAGGTAAAATTTTAAAGCGCCACCTGCGTAAGGATATTCAATAATGCTTGAACAAGATGAAAACACTCAGCTTTTCTACGAAATGATTTGCCGCTTTTTAGATAAAGAAGCCGATCCTTACTATTCTGATTGGGAGGAAGCAGGGCAAGTACCCCGTGATTTTTGGCTTAAGTTAGGTGAAGCAGGCATGTTGGCCATTGACCTAGCTGAAGACTACGGCGGCACAGGTGCAGATTTTGCCATTACTCAGCTAGTGATAGAAGAAATATCCCGTCGTGGTTTTGGTGGTTTGTCTAGTGGTTACAATATTCACAGCAATATCGTTATTCCATACATAGAGCACCTAGCCAGCGAAGAACAAAAGCAATACTGGTTGCCACGCATGGCAAGTGGCGAAGTTATGAGTGCCATTGCCATGACCGAACCGGGTGCGGGCAGCGATTTAGCCAATATCAAAACCCGTGCTGAAAAGGTTGCCGAAGGCTGGAAGTTAAACGGCTCTAAAATTTTTATTACCAACGGCATGATGGCGGATATGGTCATCGTTTGTGCCAAAACCGACCCGAGTGCCGGCGCTAAAGGCGTGTCGTTATTTTTAGTGGATGCTCACCTAGCGGGCTTTTCTCGTGGCAAACCGATTAAAAAAATAGGCCAGCATGCCAGTGACACTGCCGAACTCTTTTTTGAAGATATGCTGTTACCAGCGGATGCACTCTTAGGCCAAGAAGGTTCTGGTTTTGCTTACCTAATGCAAGAACTACCTCGTGAACGCTTAGGTGTTGGCTCACAAGCCCTAGGTTCAATGGAAGGCGCTTTGGCGCTCACTTTAGATTATGTGAAAGAGCGCACTGCCTTTGGTCAGCCGATTGCCAACTTCCAAAATACCCGTTTTAAACTGGCTGAAGTGCGCGCAAAAATTGATATGGCACGGGCTTATTTTAATCATTGTGTGGCGCTCTACCGTGAAAACCGTATGTCTGGCACCGATGCGGCGATTTTAAAATTACAACTTAGCGAAATGCAGTGCCAAACCATTGATGAATGCCTACAACTCTTTGGTGGTTATGGTTACACGCTGGAATACCCCATCTCGCGTTTTTATGTGGATGCAAGAATCCAAACCATCTATGCCGGTACGTCTGAAATCATGAAAGAAGTGATTGCTCGCTCCATGCTTGGCAAATAGATGCTTGGCAAATAGCTTTGAGTAAATACTAAATAAATAGACATTAGGAATACAAAATGAAATTTAATTCAGTTGTTATTGTTGAAGGTGTGCGTACTGCTATTGGTGGTTTTGGTGGCAGTTTATCTAACCTTAGCCCTGCTGAAATGGGTATTGCCACGGCTAAAGAAGTCATCAAGCGCAGCGGTGTGGATGCTAAAAAAATCGATCACGCTGTTTATGGGCACATTATTACCACCGCGCCACAAGATGCTTACCTTGCCCGTCATATCGCCATTAATTCAGGCTTAGATGAAAGCTCTGCGGCTTTTAATGTGAACCGCCTTTGTGGGTCTGGTTTGCAAGCGATTATTTCTGCTGCACAAATGATAGAAGTCGGTGATAGCCAGCTGGCTTTAGTGGGTGGTGCTGAATCCATGAGTCAAGGCGCTTACTTATTGCCTAAAGCGCGTACTGGTTTGCGTATGGGCGATGGTAGCGTGCAAGATTTAACTTTGGGCATTCTTAGCGACCCTTTTGGTACAGGGCACATGGGTGTTACCGCAGAAAACATTGCCCTTAAATATGGTCTTACGCGCCAGCAGCTTGATGAGTTCGCGCTAGCTAGCCACCAAAAAGCTTCAGCAGCCATAGAAGCAGGCCATTTTACCAGCCAAATAGTGCCTATGTTTGTTAAAAAAGGCCGTGAAGAAGTGTTGTTTGCCACGGATGAACACGTTCGCGGCAAGGTTAGTTTAGAAGACCTAGCCAAGTTAAAACCCGCCTTTAAAAAAGATGGCGTAGTAACAGCAGGTAATGCTTCGGGTATTAACGATGGTGCTGCTTCTTTACTACTAGCCAGTGCCGAAACTGCCGCACAACAAGGCCTTAAAGTTAGAGCACGCTTAGTTGCCAATGCCTTTTGTGGCGTTGATCCTGCCTTTATGGGTATGGGCCCAGTGACAGCCGTAAAAAAAGCGTTAGCCCAAGCGGGTCTTACTATTAATGATTTAGATGTCATTGAATCCAACGAAGCTTTTGCTGCTCAGGCAATGGCTGTAGCACAAGAATTAGGCTTTCCAGCGGATAAGCTAAACCCTAACGGCGGTGCAGTAGGAATGGGGCATCCTGTAGGTGCAACAGGCAGTATGCTTACCGTAAAAACACTTTATGAATTAGAACGCATTAAAGGACGTTACGGACTTATCACCCTTTGCATTGGTGGTGGGCAAGGTATAGCCTTAATCATTGAGCGTGTTAGCTAAAAATCAATAACAAAACTATAAAAACATTGATGCAGCAAGGGAGCTAAAAATGACTTCACCTATACAACCTAAAATTCTACCCGCTACCCAGTCGGCGCTTAATCCGCCCCTGCTAATTGGCGATATTTTAAAAGCCGGTGTACGCATGGCGGGTGAAAACGAAATTGTTTATCGTGATTTAAGCCGCCATAGCTATAAAACTTTTGAAAAACGCGTTCACCAGTTAGCTAATCTGCTAACCAGCCAAGGCGTTAAAGCCGGTGATGTGGTAGCGGTATTAGATTGGGATAGTCACCGTTATTTAGAATGCTTCTTTGCTGTACCCATGATAGGCGCTGTTTTGCATACAGTTAACGTGCGCCTAGCACCGGAACAAGTGCTTTATACGATGGATCATGCCGAAGATGTGTTTGTCTTAACGCATCAAGAATTTTTACCGCTTTTAGAACCACTAGCAGCAAAGCTTCCAAAAGTACGTGGTTATATTCTTTGTCAAGATACGCATGAAGCAGTAAAAACCAGCCTGCCTTTAAAGGGCGAATACGAAGCACTGCTTGCAGAGCAACCTGCCAAGTACGATTTCCCAACTTTTGATGAAAATGCCGTTGCCACGCTTTTTTACACCACGGGCACCACAGGTAATCCCAAGGGCGTATTTTTTACCCACCGCCAGTTAGTTTTACACACGCTAACCGAAGCAACCAGCGTACAAGCCCCCGGCTTTGAACTACTAAACCGCGACAAGGTTTATATGCCCATCACCCCCATGTTCCATGTTCATGCTTGGGGCATTCCTTATACCGCCACTTTATTAGGTGCTAAACAGGTTTATCCAGGGCGTTACGAACCAGATATGCTGGTGAAGTTGTTAGTGACAGAAAAAGTCGATTTTTCTCACTGTGTGCCAACGCTGTTAAATATGGTGGTTTCAGCCGATGCGATTACTTCCGGCAAAGTAAAATTAACTGGCTGGAAGGTACTAATCGGTGGCAGTGCTTTACCACAAGGTTTGGCTAAAAAGGCTTGGGACTTAGGTATAGATACCCGTTCTGCCTATGGCATGTCAGAAACCTGTCCACTATTAACCGGCTCTATTCTGCCAAAAAATATAGCTGATGCCGATTTTGAAACCCAACTACCTTGGCGCTGCAAAACCGGTATCGCAGTGCCCTTTGTTGATTTAGAAGTGGTGGATACTTATGGCAAGCCGCTACCGCACGATGGTGAAAGTGTTGGCGAAATAAGGGTTAGATCACCTTGGTTAACCCAAGCTTATTATAAAGAAGAAGCCCGCAGTGAAGAGCTTTGGCAAGATGGTTGGCTGCATACCGGTGATGTAGCCACGATTGATGAACATGGCTTTTTAATGATTCGCGACCGAATTAAAGATGTGATTAAAACTGGTGGCGAGTGGCTCTCTTCTTTAGAGCTAGAAAACCTAATTAGCCAATGCCCTGGTGTTGCAGAAGTAGCCGTAGTCGGTGTAGTTGATGAGCAATGGGGCGAACGCCCAGCGGCTTTAGTGGTAGTAACCGACCCTTCTCGCCCGATTGAAACCAGTGCAATTCAAGAACACCTAGAAACTTATGTAGAGCAAGGCAAAATCAACAAATGGGCCATTCCACAACAAATCATTATCGTTGATGAAATACCCAAAACCAGCGTTGGCAAACTGAATAAAAAAGTCATTCGTCAACAGCTAGCTGATTAGCTCTGCTTTAAATCTTTTTCTTTTTAGGAATAACAACCACCTGCGTTCCAGATAACAAATCTGGCCAGGTGCGTTGTTCTTTATCAAAAAACAGCCACAAGTAACCCAAGCCAAAACAACTCCAAGACACCAAACCACCCACTAAACGTAAAAAAGTTTGTTTAGCATTAATCGGCTGGCCTTGTAGCGTTTGCACACGAATGCGCCAAGCCAACATACCCAGCGTTTGTCCACCACGCCGCCAGAAGTAACCATAAAACACAAAAGGAATAACCCAAACCAGCAACTTAAAAAGAAAGTGCTCGTTAGCTTCACCGTTGGTAATCGCCACCCCCACAAAGCCAAATAACATAAAAATAGCGCCCAGCAATATCACATCATAAATAATTGCTGCTAAACGTCTCACCAAACCGGCGTAATAAATTTCATTCAAATCTGCAAAAACGTGTGACATAAATCCTTCCAATTCAGATTGTTAAAAAATAAAACAGCAAACTACCTAGCCCGATAAATAAACCAAAAGCCAAAAGCAGCACAAAATCCAGCGGGAATTAATATGGCTAATATGGGATTAAATCCCCACAATAAAGCGATAGGACCTAACAAATCTTGTATGAATTTTACTGACAAAGCGATTACCACACCATGAAAAACCCGTGTACCGGCAGGCACAGAGCGCAACGGCCCAAAAGTAAAGGAAGCACCTAATAAAACCACCGCAAAAACCGTGACGGGCAAAAGTATTTTTTTCCAAAAAGCTAACCAGTAATGCCCACTAGCCTGACTATTGGCGGCTAAATAACCTGCATACGCCCACAGTTGACTGGGCGGTAAATCGGCCGCATCAAAAGCCTGTAACGCCACGTATTTCGGTTCTATCGGCAAATTAATGCTTAATTTAGGAAGCAGTGTTTCATCTAAATGAGTCGCATTAAAGGTAATAGCACGGGCATTAGTGAGTTGCCAGCGCTTATCAATGTAATCAGCACGCGGTGCAGTAATCATTTTTTTTAAAGACCAATCTTCATTTAGCTCAAACACCCGAATGCCCAACAGCTGACCATCATCTCGCGCCACGCTAATACTGTAGAAGTTATTATTTTCTTTTAGCCACAAATCATGCGATGTCATTAAAGTTGATTCGCGCTTACCATTCAGCTTCTCCCAACGGTAAGTATCGGCAAACTGTCCAAGGCTGGGCAACCAAAATTCACTGGCAAGCATCGCCAGTATTAACAACATAAACACAGGTTTACAGGCTTGAAAAATTAGCCGTGGAATAGACACACCCGCAGCACGCATGACCGTTAACTCACTGGTTGCGGCTAGATTACCCAAGCCAATTAACACGCCCACTAAAATAGCGATAGGTAAAAACAAATACAAACGGTCAGGTAGGCGAATTAATAGGTAATTGATAACTTCAACAAAACCATAATCGCCCCTTAGATTATCTAATTCATCGAGTAGCGAAAAAACTATATCTAAACCAACAATTACCACCAACACCGCCACAGTACCTAACAAAACAGAATGTGCGATATAGCGCCCTAAAAGCCTCATTTTTGAAACACCCCACGCCGCCAGCATAAAAATAAACCTAATAATAAAAAGCTGATATGCACCAACCACATACCCGGCCAAATCGGCCATTGCCCTTTATTGATAATGCCTTGCAACGACATCAGCGCCCCTAAAAAAATCAGCTCTAATAACAACACGGGTAAAATCGCCATAAAACGCCCTTGGCGTGGATTCACTTTGGTTAATGGCAGCGCAATAAATACCATCACGATCACCAAAGCCGGCAAACCTAAGCGCCATTGCAACTCCACTTGCGCTGGCAAGCTATTATCTGCCCATAATTTATTAAGCGGCAACATGGCAACCTGCGCTTGCACGCTGGGCGGGGTATAAATGCCAACTCTTAGTGCATAACGATCAAAGGTTAAAACGCTGCTGGTTAAATCCATTGTAGGTAACTCATAGCGCAAACCCTCTTCTAATACTAAAAAGCGGCTCAGCGATGTTTCATTAACCTGTTGATACCCCTTTTCTGCTAATACCAAAGTGGTTTTATCCTGCTCGGCTTGCGCTATCAATACACGGCCTAATACCGTTTTATCGTCATTTAACTGGCTTACAAAAATCGCCTGCTGACCCAACCGAGTAAACTGACTTGCTGCAATGGATTCAAAGCCGGTTTTTGCTTGCTGTTCTTGTAAGAGCAGCTCACTGGCAAACTTAGCTTTAGGGGTTAAATACAGGCTACTAAAAGCAGTTAGGCTAGCAACGCCTAATGCTAAAAAAAATATTAGCTTCATTAGTTGACGCTGACTAACACCGCTGGATTGAATAACCGACATTTCACTATCCATGTATAAACGGCCAAAAGTCAGCATTAACGCCAATATAAAGCTGAGAGGAATAATCAGCTGCAACGCATAAGGGGTATAAAAAAGAGTAAGATAGCCCAATATGTCTAAAGAGATACGCCCCGAAGCAACACGGTCTAAAAACCTTGCAAAGCGGCTACCTACGATGACTAGCAGTAAAATACTGCCGACAGCAAGGGTTGAAATCAGTATTTCACGCGCAATATATCGATAAAGGATCAAACCTAACTCCTGCAAACTTACCATGCATTTCTCAAGTAAAGCCATTATCCTACAAGAACATCAAGGTTGTCTTGCCAACGCATTGAAATGACACCCATCTAACGTATTTTATGGAGCAGCTATGAACTTCAAACTGGTTACCCAATCCCCCGCCCTTACGGAAACTGCCTGTGTGGTACTTCCGGTATTGCAGGATGGTAGCCTTACGCCAGCAGGCGAAGGTGTTGATAAAGCAACAGAATCGTTAATCCATCAAATTATTGAGCGCGGCGACTTTAAAGCCAAGCTAGGCAAAACGTTTTTAATTCCTTTTGCACCCGGTGCTGAAGCGCAGCGTATTCTTTTAGTCGGTATGGGTGAGCAAGACAAGTTAACCGAAAGTAAGTTTCGTAAAGCGTGCCAAGCAGCTTACAGTCATTTAGCCGAATTAAGTCTACACGATGCTTTGCTTACCCTTGCTGATACACCCTTAAAAGGCCGTGATTCCAGCTGGAAATTACGTTTAATGGCCGAAGTTGCTGAAACCAGCTTTTACCGTTTTACTGAATTCAAATCTAAACCAGCGGTTGAAGATTTTCCTGAAGAACTGGCTTTTTACTGGCCCGACAATCAACAAAGCACTGAAGGTGAAAAAGCCTTAACGGTGGGTCAAGCCATTGGGCAGGGTAAAAACCTTGCGCGTACTTTAGGTAATCGCCCAGGCAACGTTTGTACGCCCATTCATTTAGCTGAAGTAGCGCAAGAATTAGCCGCGAAAGATTCTACTTTTACTACCAGTATTTTAGATGAAGAACAAATGGCAGCACTTGGCATGAACAGCTTGCTTTCGGTTGGTAAAGGTAGCGCACAACCACCCCGTTTAATTGTTGTTGAATACAAAGGCAATAAAGACTCCGACGCTGCACCACATCTATTACTTGGTAAAGGCATTACCTTTGATACCGGCGGCATTAGCCTAAAACCAGGCGAAGGCATGGATGAAATGAAGTTTGATATGTGCGGTGCTGCTAGCGTACTCGGTGTGTTAGAAGTGGTTCGCCAAATTAAACCTAAGCTTAACTTGGTCTTTATGATAGCCGCTGCCGAAAATATGCCGTCAGGTAATGCCAGTAAGCCGGGTGATATTTACACGACCATGTCCGGCAAAACCGTTGAAGTGCTAAATACCGATGCTGAAGGCCGCTTAGTGCTGTGCGATGCGCTTACCTATGCAGAACGCTTTAAACCCGCCAGTGTGGTGGATATAGCCACCCTAACCGGCGCTTGCATTATTGCCCTTGGTCATAACATTAGCGCTTTGTTAAGTAATAATGATGAGCTAGCAGCAGCGCTATTAAAAGCTGGCACTAATGCAAACGATCCAGCTTGGCAATTACCTTTAGCCGAAGAGTTTCACGAACAGCTGGATTCTAACTTTGCGGATATGCAAAATATTGGCGGTCGTCCTGCTGGCACGATTACTGCAGCAGCCTTCTTGTCACGCTTTGCAGAAAACTACCCTTGGGCACACCTAGATATCGCTGGTACTGCTTGGCATTCAGGCAAACAAAAAGGTGCTACAGGTCGTCCTGTTGGATTATTAGTGAACTACCTACTTGATATTGAAGCTGCTAACGCATGACCCGTGTTGATTTTTACCTGCTAGCTGAAGAGGCTAAAACTAGCCGAATAGAATTTGCTTGTCAGTTAGCAGAAACCATCTGGCGGCGAGGCCACAAACTTTACATTCATGTGGCTAATGAGCAGCAAGCACTTGCGTTAGATAAAAAGCTATGGCGCTTTAAACCGGAGGCCTTTGTGCCTCACGGTTTATTAAACGCCCACCCACCGTCACCCGTTGAAATTGGCTGGCAAGATGACCCCGGCAATCACCATGATGTATTGCTTAATCTCGACTTAAAAATACCCAGTCATTTTTCTCGTTTTCAGCGAGTGGCAGAAATTATTGATGGCAATGAAGCAGTAAAAACACCTAAAAGGGCTGACTGGAAATTCTACAAAGAAAGGGGGTATCCAGTCACTGCACACGATATGCGTGGCAGATAAGCTCACGGTAAAAAGATACTCGGCAAAAAAGCTATATATAATCCCCGCTATTAATTTTTATACGGAACACCTATGACAACTAACAAGCCAGAAGCTTCTATTGATAACGCCTCTCTTGATAAAACCTATCAGCCCGCCGAAATAGAAAAGCGTTGGGCTAAAGAATGGGAACAACTCGGTTACTTTCGTCCCTCCGGTCAGGGCGAAGCCTTTAGTATTATGATTCCACCGCCTAACGTTACCGGCAGCCTGCACATGGGTCATGCGTTTCAAGACTCCATTATGGATGCCCTCACCCGTTGGCAGCGTATGCAACAAAAAAATACCCTATGGCAAGTGGGTACCGACCACGCAGGTATCGCCACGCAAATGCTAGTCGAACGTAAGCTGGCTGCTGAAGAAGGCAAAACACGCCATGACCTAGGCCGTGAGAAATTCCTAGAAAAAGTTTGGGAATGGAAAGAAGAGTCTGGTGGTAACATTACCAACCAACTACGCCGCTTAGGTGCTTCAGTCGACTGGGAGCGGGAACGCTTTACAATGGATGAAGGCTTTTATAAAGCCGTACAAGAAGTGTTTATTCGTTTATACGATGAAGGCTTAATTTACCGTGGTAAACGCCTAGTCAACTGGGATCCAACCTTACATACGGCTATTTCTGATTTAGAAGTCGAAAACAAAGAACAACAGGGTAACTTTTGGCATTTCCGCTATCCACTGGCCGATGGTGTCACTACCGCTGACGGCAAAGATTACCTAGTGGTTGCTACCACTCGCCCAGAAACTTTATTAGGTGATACCTGTGTTGCGGTTAACCCTAAAGATGAACGCTACGCTTCAGTGATTGGCAAAGCCATTATTTTACCGCTAGTGGGTCGTCGTATTCCGATTGTGGCTGATGACCATGCCGAAATGGACAAGGGGTCAGGTTGCGTAAAAATCACCCCAGCACATGACTTTAATGACTATCAGGTAGGTAAGCGCCATAACCAGCCATTAATCAATGTGCTAACCCAAGATGCCGCAATTCGTGAAGAAGCTGAAGTTTATAATATGGATGGCAGCGCTAATACTGAGGTTGATGCCAGCCTACCCGAAGCTTTTCATGGCCTAGACCGTTTTGTTGCCCGTAAAAATCTCGTTGCAGCCATGAATGAACTAGGTCTGCTTGAAAAAGTAGAACAGATAAACAATACCCTTCCCTACGGCGACCGTTCAGGCGTGGTTATTGAGCCACTGTTAACCGACCAGTGGTTTGTAAAAATTGCACCCTTAGCAGAACCCGCTATTCAAGCCGTTAAAAATGGCGATATTCAGTTTGTACCCAAGCAGTATGAAAATATGTACTTCTCTTGGATGAACGATATTCAAGACTGGTGCATTTCTCGCCAACTTTGGTGGGGTCACCGTGTTCCAGCTTGGTACGATGCAGAAGGCAATATTTATGTGGCAGCCTCTGAAGAAGAAGCACGCACCAAGTACAAGCTAGATGCATCACTTAAACTCGAACAAGATACCGATGTGCTGGACACTTGGTTTAGCTCTGGCTTATGGACTTTTGGTACCCAAGGTTGGCCAGAACAAACGCCTGATTTAGAAACTTTTCACCCTAGCAGCGTACTGGTTACCGGCTTTGATATTATTTTCTTCTGGGTAGCACGCATGATAATGCTGACCTTGAAGTTTACTGACCAAGTACCCTTTAAAACCGTTTATGTCACCGGCTTAATTCGTGATGATAACGGTCAAAAAATGTCAAAATCTAAAGGCAACGTGCTTGATCCTTTAGATATGATTGACGGTATCGACCTGCCTGCATTGTTAGAAAAACGCACCAGCGGTTTAATGCAGCCCCAGTTAGCTGAAAAAATTGGCAAGCAAACCCAAAAAGCCTTCCCCGATGGCATTAGCGCTCACGGAACCGATGCACTTCGCTTCACCCTGTTAGCCATGGCAAGCACGGGCCGTGATATTAACTGGGATATGAAGCGCCTAGAAGGTTACCGTAATTTCTGTAATAAAATTTGGAATGCGGCACGCTACGTACTTAGCAATACTGAGAATGAAGACTGCGGTTTAGATGAAGCAGCAGAAGTTGAGCTAACCCTAGCCGACCGTTGGATTATTTCTCGCTTACAAGAAACCGAAAGCACCGTAACTCGCCATTTAGAAAACTACCGTTTTGACTTGGCTGCCAATGCCTTTTATGAATTTGTATGGCATGACTACTGTGACTGGTACTTAGAACTTTCCAAACCCGTGCTTTGGGATGAAACCTCTCCAGCTGCACGTTTACGTGGCACACGCCGCACCTTGGTTAGAGTATTAGAAACTCTGTTGCGCCTTGGTCATCCTATGATGCCTTTTATCACCGAAGAAATTTGGCAGCGGGTTAAACCTTTAGCTGGCGTTGAAGGCGCTTCCCTGATGCTAGCAACCTGGCCTGTGGCAAATGAAGCAAAAATTGATGCCGCTGCGGTTAGCGATATTGAATGGGTGAAAGGCGTGATTTTGGCGGTGCGTGAACTGCGTGCCACTAACAATATTTCACCAGCCGTTGCTCTGCCTATTTTGATTAACAACGCAGATGAAGAAGACCAGCGCCGTTTAGCCGATAACCGCATTTTCTTACAGAAACTTGCCAAGCTAGAAAGCGTTGAACTAGCCAGCGAACTACCCATGAGCGCCATGCACCTAGTCGGCAAAATGGAAGTGCATTTACCCTTAGCTGGTTTTATCGACAAGGATGCTGAAATTGCTCGCTTAGATAAAGAAATTGCTAAGTTGCAGCAAGAGATAGAACGCACTGAGAAAAAACTGAGCAATGAAGCGTTTGTTAGCAAAGCGCCAGCAGCAGTGGTTGCTAAAGAACAGGCGAAGATAGACCAAGCCAAAGCAACCGCTAACAAGCTGAAGGAACAGCAACAGCAGCTTAAAAGCTTGTAATCAATAAAAGTAGCGTAATAACCCACGGCGACTCTAAAAAGGTGGCCGTGGGTAGAAATGCTAGAGTGCTGAATAGAATTCTTAATTATTTTCAGCTTTAGCCGATAGGTTAGGTAATCAATGATTAGCAGGGAGCTAAATAAGATGCCTTTAACTTTTTCTTCTGACTCACTAGGCTTAGCTAATTCTAACCAAGCTAACACCAGTAAAACCAATCAAACGCAGGCTGGCGCTAACGCCTCTGCTACTAATGATTCTTTAACTAGGTCACGAGTAACACCCGAAGACAGTGCCGCTAAAAAAAATAAGAGTGTCTATCTTCACCTATCTGAAGATGCTAAAAACAAATCGCGCCTTGAAAAAAAGAAGGAAGCGATAGATAAAAGTGATTTACCCACCAAAATTAAAGACTATTTAAAAAGAATTCATGAGCTGAAAGAAGAGTTGCGTAAGCTGGAGCAAGCGCTTAAAAAAGTGGTGGCTAATAACAACATTTCAGAAGAGCAAAAAGATTTGCAAGCTGATCAGCTACAACAACAGATAAATGCTTTGAATAACGCTCTGGTTTCTACACTTAATTCTTTAGAAAAAGATTTAAAAGAAGAACCCTTAACCCAAGAACAAGCAGCAATTTTTGCTGAGTTGCTGCTTTAGCTAAGTATCTAACGAGTATGCCTAGTCAAAAGCGCTAACAGTTGTTGTTCATCCATCACTAGCACACCTAGGCTTTCTGCTTTAGTTAACTTAGAACCCGCTGCTTCACCTGCCACTAGCTGGCTGGTTTTCTTAGATACACTGCCCGACACTTTTGCGCCCAAAGCTTCTAAGCGTTCTTTGGCTTGGTCGCGGGTTAGGCTTTGCATACTGCCGGTTAGTACCCAGGTTTGCCCTGTTAACGGTAGGTCTTCGCGTTTCACTTGGGTTTCTGGCCAGTGAATGCCTTGAGCTAATAAATCATCTAAAGTCGTTAGGTTATGCGGTTCATTAAAAAAGGCATAAATGTGCTGGGCAACAATGGGGCCAACGTCATCCACATCTAACAGCTGTTCAACACTGGCCTGTTTTAGGCTGTATAGCTGACCAAAATAACGCGCTAAATTAGCAGCGGTTGCTTCTCCTACTTCCCTAATACCTAGCGCATAAATAAAGCGAGCTAGGCTGGTTTTTTTGCTGACTTCTAATGCTTCTAGCAAGTTGTTAGCCGACTTTTCTGCCATCCGCTCTAGGTTGGCTAGTTGCTCTAAGGTTAAGCGGTATAAATCGGCAGGGCTTTTAACCAGTTCGTTCTCAACCAGCTGATCAATTAACTTAACGCCCAAACCTTCAATATCAAAAGCTTTACGGCTGGCAAAATGTTTAATCGCTTCTTTGCGCTGCGCTGGGCAATACAGCCCGCCGGTGCAACGGTAAGCGGCTTCGCCCTCGGCACGTTCAACGTGCGAAGCACAAATTGGGCAGCTGCTTGGCATAACAATACTTTGCGTTTGTGCAGGGCGCTGTTCAACAACTACACGCACAATTTGTGGAATCACATCACCAGCACGGCGAATAATTACCGTATCGCCAATCTGTACACCTAGGCGCTCAACTTCATCCATATTATGTAGCGTGGCATTAGAAACGATAACACCAGCCACCTGTACTGGCTCTAGGCGAGCAACAGGCGTAACAGCGCCGGTTCTGCCCACTTGGAACTCAACATCTAACAGGCGAGTGATTTCTTCTTGCGCTGGGTATTTAAAGGACGTTGCCCAACGCGGTTCTCTAGCACGAAAACCGAGTTCTGCTTGCAGGCGTAAATCATTTATTTTTAGAACTGCACCGTCGATATCGTAGGGCAGTTGGTCACGCTTAGCGGCTAGTTCATCACAGAAGTTTTTTAAGCCTGTATAACCCTTCACTACTTTTAAATCGGGACTAATTTTAAAGCCCCAGCTTTTAAGCGACTGCATGGCTTGCTCGTGGGTTTCTACAGCAAAGTTTTGGCTGATTTGCGCTACTTGGTAAGCAGTAAATTCTAAAGGGCGGGTTGCGGTAATGCGTGAGTCTAATTGCCTTAAACTGCCTGCCGCAGCATTGCGTGGGTTAGCAAAAGTTTTTTCATCCGCTAGGCGTGCTTGCTCATTCATGGCTTCAAAAGCGGCACGCGGCATATAAACTTCGCCCCTAACCTCTAGCAGCTCTGGCAGTGGCTGGTTATCAGCAGAGCGTAAACTAAGTGGAATAGAACGCAGGGTTTTTAAGTTTTCAGTAATGCCTTCGCCGGTTTGCCCATCGCCACGGGTAACGCCTTGCACTAGCTGCCCGTTTTGGTAAATAAGGCTAACAGCTAGTCCGTCTAACTTAGGTTCGCAGCAAAATTCTAGCGCTTCGCTTTCATTCCCATCGGCAACGGCGCGACCTAAATCAGCGAGTTCTTTTTCTACCCGCTTTACAAAAGCTTGCAAACCTTCAGCATCAAACACATTACCTAGCGACAACATGGGCACTTGGTGGCTAATACTAGGAAAGTCGCTTAAAGGCGTTGAACCCACCCTTTGGGTCGGTGAATCGCTGGTGACTAATTCAGGGTGCTCGGCTTCTAGCTGTTGCAGCTTCCGAAACAGCCGGTCGTATTCGGCATCAGGCAGGCTAGGATCATCAAGAACATAATAACGGTAGCTGTGTTCGTTTAATTGCTGGCGTAAATCAGCAAGCCTGTCCATTAACAGCAGCGATTGTTTCATTATATTTAAATTCGTCCAGCTTTTTTAGCATTCACGCGCGTTTGGTATTCAAAATCTTTAATAGTCTGGCGATAGTGTTCAATGGTTTGCTGGGTTAGATTGCTGCGCTGCTCGTCTTGCAGCTCCGCACCCCAGTTTTGTTCCATAACTTTAGCCGTTGCCAGCATTCGCTCAAAAACCGCCATCGGTAAAGGTGTATTAGGCAAAGGCATGACTAACACAACGCCTGCGGTGGTGTAATCTTCGTCCATATCCTCACTAAAACAGCCAGGTGAAAACATATTCACCATCGAAAAACCCAAATAAGGCTGGCCGTCTTTTTCTTCAACATAGTGGTAAAAGCCTGTCTCGCTCAGCTTCATACCGATCATGTCCATAAATTTTGCCAAATGATCGCCCATAAAAGGCTGTTCACTGGGCGCATTAACATTGATGGTTAAGAAAACTTCAGAGCTACCCCAAGCATTTTTTTCTAAATTAGCTAATAAGGCTGTACGCAAGTTTTTTTCTCGCTCTTCAGGGTCAATTTCAACCATTAGGTCAGGCTGTGCTAATGGCTCGATATTTTCCAAATACTGCTTTTCTAAATGTTGTTCTACATCGTCGAAATCTTCATTTAAAGCATTTTCAAGTTGTTCTTCAAGCGCTTGTTTTTGTTGCTTTAAACTTAGATTTTGTAAGTTTATAGGCTGCAATTCAACTAAATCATCATTATTATAATTATCCATAGCATCCTTGTTAGATTGTTCTTCTAAATACTGAGTTGCTAGTGCTTGTTGCTCTAGCAGAGCTTGTACTTGCTGTACTTTTGCTAAAGTGTTTTTTTTTGCTTGAAGCTGCTGCAACTCTTTTTGCTGCTCTTCTATTGAAGAACGCGAGGCTTCAGCAAAAGCAGGGTCAACAGCAAACATACGCCGCATTTTAGCCCAAGCCAACTCGTCATCAGACGTTTCGTCATCGAGTTCTAATTTACCTGCAAATGCTGCCTGCAAACTTTCGGCAGTCGGCTGCTTATTACGCAATACCGGAATTGGATCATCGTCAAAAATAGCAATGTCATCAAATAATGGATCAAGCCCCCGTTGAACGGATGCTTCTTTTCCATCAATGGCAATGCTGGGCAATTCACGCGCTAATTCAGCTCTACGTGCCTCTTCTTCAAGGTCGTCATAGTCTTCTTCAAGGCTACGAACCCCTTTACGATGCACTTTATAAACAATAGCTGCTATCAAAACAGCACCACCCAGCAGCATTAAGCCTTCTTGCCAACCCATATAAACTTAGCCCTTAAACCATAAAGCTGCGAATCTTACCAAGAATAGTCATTGGTTACAGTAAAAATACTTAGTTAGCAACCATAGCAGAAGCTTGTTCCAGATCAACACTTACCAATCTGGAGACACCCGGTTCTTGCATTGTCACCCCCATAAGCTGTTCAGCACTTTCCATGGCTTGTTTGTTATGCGTAATATAAATAAATTGAATGCGTTCCGACATTTCTTTGACTAAACGCGCATAACGCCCAACGTTGGCATCATCTAGCGGTGCATCCACTTCATCTAGCATACAAAAAGGTGCTGGATTCAATTCAAAAATTGAAAAAACCAAGGCTAAAGCAGTTAATGCTTTTTCGCCACCAGAAAGCAGATGAATGGTGGCATTTTTTTTACCTGGGGGCCGCGCCATTATAGCAACACCTGTCTCAAGAAGGTTATCACCAGTTAACTGTAACCAAGCACTACCACCACCAAAAATTCGCGGAAAAAGTGCTTGTAATCCTTGATTTACCTGCTCAAACGTTTCTTTAAAGCGCAAACGGGTTTCTTTATCAATACGACGAATAGCCCCGTCTAAAGTATTTAAAGCATCTTCTAACTCAGCATTTTGCTCATCTAGGTAGTTTTTACGCGCCGCCTGCTGGTCATACTCTTCAATAGCGGCGAGGTTAATCGCGCCTAAACGACGAATTTTAGCTTGAATATCATCCAAATCAGCTTGCCAGCGTGATTCAAGCGCATCGTCTGGTAGCTGTTCTATCACTTCAAACAAGGTCATTTGTAACTCACCCAGCTGACCTAAATGGCTGTCGCGCTTCGCCATAAAGCTTTGCTGTTTAAGGCGCTGTTCTTCTAACAAACTTCTTAGCCTGTCTAATTCTTTATCGTGCAAGCCGCGCTGCTGCTCTAACTCGCGCTGTTCTTGCTGCGCTAGCTGTTGCACTTGGCGCAAGGCTTGTACTTGCTGCTCTTGGTGCTGGTGTTCTTCTAACAAAGTATCTAATTGCTCACTTTGCTCATCACCGGGTTCGCAAGCTGCTTCTAGCGCCAATAACAAATCTTGGTATTTATCTTCTTGAACTTGGCGCTGTTCTGCTAGACGCTGCAACGCTTGGCGACCGGCTTGTTCTTTGGTCATTAACTGCTGCTGGCGTAACTTAGCGTTTTGCAATGCTTGTTGACGCAGGCGCAACTGTTGTCGACCCGTTTCACGCTCTTGACGTAGATTATCGCGTTCCTGCTGTTGGTCTTGGCGTTGTTCAAGATTAGCTTCAACTTGCAGCAGCGCCACTTGCCAAACTTCTTTATCCTGCTGCAAATAATCTTGCAGATTTAACGTTTCTTCAGCTAACTGAGCCAGCTCTTCTTGTAACTGGGCGCTACGCTGCTGATTATGCTGGCGCTTGGTTGCTAAAATAGCTTGCTTGCTGCTTAATTCTGCCAATTGTGCTTGCAGCGGCCTGGCTTCTATTTGTAACTGTTGCAGGGTTTGTTCACACTTTTCTAAGGCTTCAAGGCAAACGGTTTCTTGTAACTGCCATTCGTCCAAGACTGTTTCTAATAAAGCTTGTTGTTCTTCTAGTTGCCGAATTGCTTGTTGTCTGGCTAGCATTCCAGTGTTTTGGGCAGTAGCTGCTTGCAATAATAAACCATCAGCAAAAACTTGTTCGCCTTGTGCGGTTATTAAACTTTGCGACTGAGCAGCACTTGTTAACAAAGTTTTTTGTAGACTTAGTGCTTCTTCTAGGCTGGCAGTGGTTTGTATTAAAGCCAATTGTTGAGCAAGGCTGGTTGGCAGTTGTTTTGGGTTTTTAATTTTAGTTAGCAGGCTGATTACTGAGGAACTGACTGTGGATAAATTGCTGTCAGAAGCATCAATGTTTTGCTGGTAAACCAATAAGTTACCCACGGGTAAACTGGCTAAACGCTGCGATAAATTTTCATCTAACGGCACTTGGCTTAACAGGGCTGACAAAGTGCTGTGTAAAGCCGTTTCAACGGCTTTTTCCCAACCAGCTTCTACTTGTAGCACTTCGCCTAAACGTGCCCAACTATTTAAACCTTGCGCTTTCAACCAAGCCTCTAATTCAGCGTCTTGTCCTTCTAATTCAGCTTGTTGCAAAGCCTGTAAAGCCGCTAAACGTCCTTGCTGCTGTTGCAGTTGGGTGGCTTGTTGGTTAATTTTTTGGCGTAATTGCTTTTGTTCTTCTTGGCGCTCAAAGCGTTGTTCACGCTGCTCTTTTTCCGTGATTTCTATTTGCAGCAAGCGTTCATTAATGGCTGCTTGTTCAAGGCTAAGCGTTTCTAATTGCACTTCTTCTTGGTTTAAATCCGTAAGGCTTAGCTGCTGTTCTTTAAGGCGATCTTTACGTTCGGCTAAGTTTTTTAGGCTACGTTCGTGCTGCTGAATACTTGCTTGGGCTAAAGCCGCTTCACGCTGATTTTTTTCAGCATCCGTCACAAAACGATCCCAAACTTGTTCTAACACGTTAAGCTTTTCTTCTAAGCTATCAAGACTTTCTTGCTGTATGGCTTCTAATTCTGTCAGTTCTTCAACCAAAGGTTCTGTTTCAGCTAGTTCTTCTTGCAAAGCAGCAAGGTGTTCTTTATCTAGCTGTTCATCATCTTGGGCTTTACGCTGCTGCTGGATTAGCTGTTCTAGCTCAACTTGCAACTGCCTTTCGCGCTGTTTTCTATGCTGTAAGCCTTGCTCTAAACGTGCAATTTGCAAACTCGTTTCAGTTAGATTTTTTTGGGCACTAGCTAACGTATCGCTGGCTTGTGCTTGGCGTTCACGGCTGGCTTCTAATTGGGCTTCGCCTTGGCGTAAGCTAGCTAAACAGGCTTCTTGCTGCAACTCTAATTCAGCCAACTGCTTCAAAATACTGGCTAATTGGTGATCGATTTCACGCCAACGTAATACCGCCAGTTCAGACTTAAACCGCCTTTCATTGATTTTTAACGCTTGATAACGCCTTGCTGCTTCGGCTTGTCTGCTTAGGCGTTCTAACTGTTTACCCAGTTCTTCACGAATATCGCTAAGGCGCGCTAAGTTTTCGTGGGTGCGTTTAATGCGGCTTTCGGTTTCTTTACGGCGTTCTTTGTATTTAGAAATACCCGCTGCTTCTTCAAGGTAAACGCGCAGCTCTTCAGGCCGTGCTTCTATTAAACGAGAAATCATACCTTGTTCAATAATGGCGTAACTACGCGCACCTAAACCCGTACCTAGAAATAAATCTGTAATATCACGGCGACGGCATTTAGTGCCATTTAAAAGGTAGGAAGATACTGCTTCACGGGTAACGACTCGCTTAACACAAATTTCAGCATAGTCGGCATAAAGACCACCCATTTTCCCTGCGCTATTATCAAACAGCAGCTCAATCGAAGCCTGACCAACGGGCTTACGATGACGTGAACCGTTAAAAATAACGTCAGTCATTGATTCGCCGCGTAAATACTTAGCCGATGATTCGCCCATTACCCAGCGAACAGCGTCGATAACATTGGATTTGCCGCAACCATTAGGCCCAACAATCGCCGTCATATTACTTTTAAAACTCACCGTGGTGGGGTCTACAAAAGATTTGAACCCTGCCAACTTGATGGACTTTAGGCGCATAAGTAGTAAGTACCTAAGTGGTTATTTGCTTACAACTGTTGATTAATTTCAAGCTCAACACGCTGCTGGCCGTCCACTTTCAATACTTGTGTTTGTCCCTGCCAATCACCTTCTTGTGCTTGTGGCGTGCCACCAATCGCAATACGCGCTTGAATCACCACCTGTTCAACCGAAGATAAATTATTTTGTGGCATCATCGCTTGCTGGTCGCTAAGTATGATGGTTTTAGGCAATTCACTGACTTTAAGACGTACGGCAGCTAAAGGCGCACCTGCACCGCCTACTGGCTGGGCAAATACAAAAACTGTCGCATTGGTATTGGCTAACAAACTGGCAGCATTACTCAATGAAATAGTCACTGCAAACTGTGGCCCACCCACGGCGAGCGGTGGCATACCTAAGCGTTGGCGTACATCAGCAATGCCATCACGCAACGATTTATCCGCCTCAACCCCACCAGCACGCGGTAAAGCCGCTTCCCAATAATTACGCGCCCCGTCCCAATCCTGCTGCTGATAAGCCGCCATACCCAGCAAACTTAGCGTTGCAGGGTCTTTGGCATCTAACGCTAAAGCTTTATCAATCAAGGTTTGCACACGTTTGGTTAAACGATTATTGTCGGCAAAATACAAAGCTTGTGCCTGCTGTGCTAATAACATTGCAGAAGCACCTTGAATTCTTATAATTTCACCAATCGAATCCGCACCTTTTTCTAGTTCGCCTAAATCCAAATAAACCCGCGCCAGCAAAGAATGTCCTTGAACGTCATTAGGGTTAGCTTTAACCGTGTCTTCTAATTTGCGTAACAAACTACCAAAATCTTTTTTGCCTTCTTCAATCAATGCTTGCTGTGCATACCAAGCTTCTAAGCCTAAACGTCCACCAATTTGCTCATAAGTCAGCACAGCCCCACTCAACACCGCACCCACCACCACAACTAAGGCCGTATTTTTTAAGAGCGAACTGGGTGTATGCCAAGGTTTTTTTTGACGAATCGCAGCATCATCTAACAGCAGGTCTTCAATCTCAGCCCGCATTTGCGACACAGCATCTGCCTCAACACGCCCCGCTTCTAAATCCAAATCCAACTGACTTATTTTTTGACGATACAAGGTAATGTTCGCTAGCTGACGTGCATTCTGCTGCGCTAAAAGATTCTCTGTCAGCTTTTCCCGGCGTAACAGCGGTAAAACTAAAAATGCAGCAGCCAAAACCGCCAATAAAAATAAACCAATCCACAAGGCCGTCATGAAGATTCCTTCTCTAGTTCAAGAATTTGCTGAATACGGGCTTGCCTTTCTGATGCAGACAAGGTTATTGCTGGTTTAGCTGAACTGCGGCTACGCACCAGAAAAAATGCCAATAACAAACCCAGCACCACTAAAGCTGGTGGCAAATACCAAAGCAGCCAAGTGTCTTTACGCATGGGTGGCTCGTATAAAACGTAATCACCAAAACGACTCACCATAAAGTCATAAATTTGCGAATCAGTTTTACCTTCTTCTAATAAGCGATAAAGCTCTTGGCGCATATCATAGGCACTGGGCGAATTAGAATCGGCAATACTTTGATTCTCGCACTTAGGGCAGCGCAATTTACCACCCACATCCTTGTAACGTGCCTGATAACTGTCATCAGTAAAATCGTATAACTCAATGGCGGCATAACTGCTGGACGCAAACAACACCAGCAGCACAAACATGAATAAACTTAGCGTTCTATAAAAAATTAGCGCTTTGCTTGCCATTTACGCACCTCCGGCATAATCACCTCATCCACCAACTGGGGCGTAATCACCCCAGCCAAGTGATAGCGCACTATGCCATCACGGTCGAATAAAAAGGTTTCTGGCGCACCGTACACCCCTAAATTGAATGCCAGTTCACGCAAACCATCTTCTTCAAACAACACCACACTATAAGGGTTGCCAAGTTGGGCAAGGTACCGAAAAGCCTTGCTGCGTTCATCTTTATAATTCAAACCCACAATAGGCACACCCATTTGTGCCATGCGTACAATTTCGTTGTGCTCGTCATAACAACTGGGGCACCAGCTGCCCCAAACATTAAGAATAAACACGTCACCCAATAAGTTTTCGTGGGTAATTTGCTGCAAAGGGTCATGCAAGTTAGGCAAACTAAACTCAGGCATGGGTTTACCCAGCAACGCAGATTCTCTGGCCGAAGGGTTCATACTTAAACCTTTGTAAAGAAATACACCCACCAACACAAAAGCAATCAGCGGTAAAAATAATAAAAAACGCTTCATTTACGACTCCACCGAATTGATAGCAGAAGGAGGCGTAGTAGCAGCGTTCATAGCCGTGAGTTGTTCTTGCGCTTTTTTGCTGGAATAACGGCGATCGGTAATTGCTAGCACACCACCCAAAGCAGCAATCAACGCACCCAACCACAACCAGCGCACAAAGGGCTTGTAATGCACACGCATTGCCCAAGCATCCGCGCTTAATTCCTCACCCATTGCCACATAAATATCTTTTAAAAAACCCCACTCAATGGCAACTTGGGTCATTGGCATACCACGCACTGTGTACAAGCGTTTTTCAGGCATTAAGGTATTGATTAACTTACCGCTAGGGTTGCGTACTTCAACCACCGCACGGTCAGCTATGTAGTTAGCACCTTCACGGTGAATCAGTTTTTTCAAGGTAAACTCATAGCCTTTAACCACCACTGGCTGGTCAATTTGCATCCGTAAATCACGTTCCTCACCGTAGTTAGAAACCATTGTCACGCCCAACACAATTAACGCCGCACCTATGTGCCCAAAAAACATACCTAAGCGGCTACGGCTAATGCCCTTCCAACCCTGTTTGGTTTGTGAAGCTTCCCACAAATCCCTAAAGCTGGTGGTAAAAATCCACAGCACCAGCGTCAAGCCCAGCGCCACATACAAATGCCATTCACCATCATAAACCCAAGGCAACACCACAAAACCCAGCACTAAAGTTACTGCTGCTGCCAGCCAGATTTTTTTCTTGAGTTTCTGCCAACGCATTTGCTTCCAATCAGACAAGGGCCCTAAGCCCATAAATACACCCAACAGCAGCATCAAAGGCACAAACAACGCATTAAAATACGGCGGGCCCACCGAAATTTTGCCCGAACCTAAAGCATCCAAAATCAGTGGATACAAAGTCCCCAACAACACCATCAGCGCCGCAATCACCAACACCAAATTATTCGCCAACAGCAGCACATCTTTAGACAGCAGTGAATAACTGACCCGTGCCTTTAAATTAGGCACACGAATCGCATACACCAACAGCGACACACCCACCGTTACCGCCAATAAAATCAGTAAGAAAAAACCACGCTCAGGGTCATTGGCAAAAGCGTGTACCGAATTCAACACGCCAGAGCGCACTAAAAAGAAACCCACCAAGCTAAGCGAAAAAGTAAAAATAGCCAGCAGCAGCGTCCAGCTTTTAAACACCCCGCGCTTTTCGGTAATTGCCAGTGAATGCATTAAAGCCGTACCCGTTAACCAAGGCATCAACGAAGCATTTTCTACAGGGTCCCAAAACCACCAACCACCCCAACCTAACTCGTAATAAGCCCACCAAGAACCCAGCGCAATGCCTACCGTCAAAAATGCCCAAGCACTGGTAGTCCAAGGACGACTCCAACGTGCCCAAGCCGAATCTAACTGCCCCGACCAAAGCGCTGCTAAAGCAAATGCAAAAGTTACCGCAAACCCCACATAACCCATATACAACAACGGCGGATGAAAAATTAATCCAGGGTCTTGCAGCAGCGGATTTAAGTCGGCCCCATCCATCGGAATATTCGGTAATAAACGATTAAACGGATTAGACGTAAAAATAACAAACAACAGCATCCCGACACTAACAAAGCCCAACACCGACAACACCCGCGCCAATACCTCAACCGGCAAACCACGACTAAGAGAAACCGCAAACGTCCAACCAGCCAAAATCAGCAACCACAAGAGTAAAGAACCCTCGTGTGCGCCCCATACCGCGCTTAGCTTATAAAACCAAGGCAAAGCCGAGTTAGAGTTAGCAGCGGTGTAAGCAAGGCTAAAATCATCCAATAAAAAACTAAGACTTAGCAAAATAAAGCTAATCAACAACAAGGTAAACTGTGCCCAAGCCGCAGGTTGTGCATAAGCCAACCACAAGGGTTGACGCGTAAAGCTACCAATAAGAGGTAAGAAAGCCTGCACACAAGCCATAGCCAAGGCCAGAATCAGTGCAAACTGACCAAATTCTGGTAAAAAAAGAACGTCCATCAAAAGCATCCTGATTAGTTAGCGAGCAATCTTAATTATTTATGGTTTTAATTATTTATAGTTGTAGAAGAACTGGCGCGAATAAAAGGCGCACCTTCAGGCATTTTACCCGCCATTTTTAAGGCATCAGCCACTTCAGGCGGCATATAATTTTCATCGTGACGCGCTAAAACTTGGCTAGCCATAAACTCACCTTCAGCATTCAAATGCCCAACCGCCACCACGCCCTGCCCCTCACGAAACAAGTCAGGCAAAATTTTCTCGTAGTTAATCCAAATTTCTTGATCGTAATCTGTCACCGCAAAACGCACTTTCAAACTTTGGGTATCGCGCTGCATACTCCCTTCAACAACCATGCCACCTGCACGAATCTCTACACCTTGAGGTGCTTCGCCAGCAACAATCTGTGTAGGTGCATAAAACAAGTTAATATTTGAACTAAGCGCATAAAGCGTTAAACCTATAGCTAATGAAAGCCCACCAACCATTAAACCAATCAAAAATAGCTTTTGCTTACGTTTAGGTGTCATATCTTAATGTCTCTCTCAGAATTAGTGGCTTCACGCGCAAATTGGCGAGCCAGCTGTTTGCGGGTGCTTTTTAGTTTCAGCCAAGGCAATAAAATACTGGCTGCCATTAACACCAAACTAATGGCATAACAGCTCCACACATAAAGCCCATGCCCCCCCATGTTGAAGAACTCAGACAAGCTATCAAAATACATAGTTCATTTATCCTTGAGTAATTCACGAACCCAGCCCGATTTAGCTTCGCGGCGCAGCACTTCTGACCTAGCCCGCAACAGCACCGACCAACCCAATAAGGCATAAAAACCCAGCACCATAAATAACAGAGGCAGGTACATAGACGCAGGCATAGAAGGTTTTTCAGTTAATTTAATACTGGCTGGCTGATGCAAGGTATACCACCAATCCACCGAGTATTTAATAATAGGAATATTGATAACACCAACAATGGCAAGTAGCGCACAAGCTTTAGCTGCCACTTCTTGCGGGCTAAGTGCTTCACGCAGCGCAATAACCCCCAAATAAAGAAAAAATAAAATCAGCATCGAGGTTAAACGGGCATCCCACATCCACCAAGTACCCCACGTTGGCATCCCCCAAATAGCGCCGGTGACTAAGGAAATAAACGTCATCACCGCACCAATTGGCGCTAAGGCTTGTGCCACCACATCGGCCATTTTTATTTTCCAGACCAGCATCACCACGCCAGCCGCTGCCATCATCATGTATACCGACTGGGCTAAAAACGCAGCGGGAACGTGTACATACATAATCCGAAAACTATTGCCCTGCTGGTAATCCATTGGCGCATAAGCCAAACCCATCACCAAACCTACTGCCAAAAAAAGCACACTGCTAACAGCAAACCAAGGCAGCCATTTACCAGTAATTTGGTAAAACCACTTGGGAGATCCTAAACGGTGATACAGTGTTTTTAGCCAGTTCCACACGATCAACTACCTGTCTTAAAAGTTATTCACCAGAAACAGCAATGCGTAACGCTGCTGCAATTGCCCACGGCGCTAAAACTAAGGCCAACAAAGCCAAAGCGCCCAACAAAGCTAAATGTGCGGTTGCATCATGCCCACCCACTGCTGCCTGCATCGCACCCGTTCCAAAAATCAGGACTGGCATATAAAAAGGCAACACTAGCAAAGTCATTAATACACCCGATTTGCCTACACCCGTGGTGAGTGCAGCACCAATTGCGCCCACCAAACTAAGCGTTAAACTGCCCAACAACAATGACAGCATTAATACGCCTTGCGCCTGCCAAGGTAAATACAGCATCACCCCTAACAGCGGCGCTAACAAAACTAACGGTACACAACTTAATAACCAATGCACCAACACTTTAGCCAAGCTTAAAGGTGCAGCAGGATAACCGCAGACCAATAACTGCTCAAGCGAACCATCTTGTAAATCAGGACGAAACAACGCATCTAACGACATTAATACCGCTAATAATGCAGCTACCCACAACACGCCCGGTGCAACAGGTGCTAGAACTTCTTCTGTTGGCGAAACACCTAAAGGAAACAGCACCACCACCAACGCAAAGAACACCAAAGGATTGAGTAAATCCCCCTTACGTCGTACCTGTAATTGCCACTCGCGTTTACAACCCGCACTAAAGACAGTAAACAAGTTGAGTGGGTTCATTTTTTTTGGTACTAAGCGACAAAAAGCCACAGGGGTTTTATTGGATACACTCATGGCTGGCTACCCGAAAGCTTTGCACCTAAAGAAAGCACTTTTAGGTTAGGTAGATTTTCTAACGCATGGTGACTGGTAAGAATAACCGCACCACCCGCTTGGCAATGTTCAAGTAACAAATTTTCTATTGCTGCAACTGCTGCTTTATCTAATGCTGTAAAAGGCTCGTCTAATAACCACACAAGGCGCTGGGTAAATAGCAATCTTGCCAAGGCAACGCGGCGTTTTTGACCGGCTGAAAGCTGATGGCAAGGGTGGTCTTCATAACCGGCTAAACCCACTTGGTACAAAGCTTGTTCTAGCAACGCTTCGTCTTGAACACCTTCTAACGCCGCAAACCAATGTAGGTTTTCTAAAGGGCTTAGTTCAGCTTTAATACCAGCCAAATGCCCAATAAACAGCATTGATTGGTAAAAATCTTCGCGGCAAGTATTAAGGCTTTGCCCTTGCCAAGTTAATTCACCTTCGCTGAAAGGCAACAAACCCGCTAATAAGCGCATTAAGCTAGTTTTACCTGCCCCGTTAGGGCCTTCTAACTGCAAAAGATCGCCAGCGTATAATTCAAAACTTAAATCACTAAATAGCAACCGCTCATCGCGCTCACAAGCAAGCTTAGAAGCTGATAATAAAGCAGCCGTAGTTTTTTTAGCCGTTGTTGTCATCAAAGCAAGCCAACCTTAAAAGATAAAACCATAAAAGATAGCGCAGTAAAAAGAGAGAAGCTTACAAAAATACGGTATAAATAGGGCGCTTACTTTACTATGATCCCGCTTAAACCGCTACCCAGCCCTAATTAACAAAGGCATTTCAGGAGAGAAACGATGCAAGGACTACCACCAGCACCTTCATCGGTGAATGAAACCAGCAGCCTTGCTAGAACGCAAAGCACAACGTTTATTGCAAGCACTGAAGGTGGTCGCCCAGCGCTTGCTTCAGGACAAACCAGTAACGCCCAAGTGCTGACGAGTGAATCCCTGCCACAAGGCAAAGGTCATCGTATTCAAGTGCAATTAAGTAGCGGTGAGCGGGTGAATCTAATGGCTGAAAAAGCTTTACCTGAAGGGCAACAGATACAATTAACAGGACGTTCTGAAGGCGTGGTTGAAGTAAAGGTTTTATCACCAGCCGCCCTACAGCAAGCCGCTAACACGGCGCTCAGTCAGCTTCCCATCATTAAAGTAACACTACCATCTGGACAAACACCGCCAATACCCGCAGGGCAAGCCAGCCGTGCTGAAGTATTAGCCAGTCAACCCGCAGCCAATGGGCAAGGTTACAATTTACGCCTTCAATTAAGTTCAGGGCAGCAGGTTAATTTAACATCCAATACCCCGTTACCAGTGGCAAGCCAAGTTCACCTAAGCCACAGCAGCAAGGGTGATTTAGAAGTACGCATTCCTAATCGTGAAGTGCAACAACTATTAGACCAAATAAAAATACCGCTGACTGCTGTACCTAGCCTAGTCAGCAAACCAGTAACAACAACAGCTAACAGCCTACAAACGATGCTAGCCAGTGCCAGTGCTCAGTTGCGCCACGCTTTACCTCGGCAAGCACCTTTAGCCCAAGCCATGCAACAACTCACTAAGTTGGTCAGTCAGCTAACACCGCTTAATAGCTCGACTGCAACTGCAGCGACGACAACAACGCCAACCGCAGCGGTTAACACAACAGCGACAGCAGCAGTCAATACTAGCGATAAGCTTTTAATCACTGTCACTGAAAAATTATCAGCAATACTTAACTTAGTGCCCCAAAGCAATCAAACACCTTCAGCCACTAGCCTACAACAGCTGATTCCTTTTAGTGGTTTATTACTAGAAGCCAACCTTTTGCGCGGTGTACAAACGAATCCGGCTGGCGGTGATCTAAAGCTATTATTACAACAAGCTAGCAGTCTTTTACGTGAAGGTTTAGCCAATCCAAGTAATGCAGCGCCTAAACAGCAGCTATTACAGCAACTGGCCCAGCAAGTGCAAAGTGCTCAATCACGCATTCAAGTGCTGCAACAAAGTAGCCTACAATCTACACAAGCGGCACATGACCGTGGGCAACCTGCTCAAATTATACAAATGGACTTACCCTATTCCGTCAGAGGCGACTGGTTTCAAGCACAATTAGAAATACGCCATTGGATAGAAGAAAAAGAAGCTGAAGCAGCGTTAGAAGATATGGAAAGAAAAACGCGCAGCTGGGACGTTCAATTAAGCTTTACCCTAGAAAAATGGGGTAAAATTCATACATTACTACGCCTTAAAGGTGAACAACTAAAAGCTGATATCTGGGTAGAAACTGACACTTCATTTACGCCCATTAAAAATCAAGCCGAAATTTTAGCCGCACGTTTAAGGCGATTAGGAGCCGATTTAGAAGAAGTTGCTTGCCATTTAGGTACACCGCCGCCCATAGCAAGGGCAAGTCATCACCAGCAAATTATTGATACACAGGCTTAATATGCGCCTTGATAAAAACAACTTCACCCGCCCTAAACGTGCCGTTGCTTTGCAATACGACGGCTTAGGCGCACCACGCTTAACAGCAAAAGGTTGCGCTGAAACCGCAGAAAGAATTATGGCAATAGCCGCTGAAAATGGTATTCCTGTGTATGAAGACCCTGAATTAGCAGCCGCTTTAGCACATTTAGATTTAGGCGATGAAATACCTGAACTGCTGTATTTAGCAATTGCTGAGGTCTTAGCTTTTGTTTATGATTTGGATACGCTGCGTAGCAAAACCGGCAAGCTGTAAACGCATAAACAATTAACTAATTAAGCGCATAACGCTCTTCTTGACTGGGGTGGTCTTTTTTTGATTTCAGCTCAGAATGAACCAAAGTAATCAGCTCAGCTTCAACACGCGCTAAACCGCAGTTATTGATTAAATCTTCTGCCGTAGCACCCATTTCAACTAAACGTACCGCATAAGCATAAGGAAGGCTGCCTGGATCACGCTGCTCAAACTCCATTTGCCTTTCCATCGTTGAGTTAAGGCGTTTTTCTACCTCAACTAAACGCTGACCCACACCTATCGCACCACTACCCATAGCATGGGTTTCATTTCTTAACGCTTTAACCAGCAAATGCGTTTCTTTACGCGCATCAGCCAGCTTTTTATTTAGCTTGCCGATGTGTGAAAAGCAAATAAATGACATAACCAAACCTAGAATGGCTAACAAGAGTGCTATTATCTCAAACAAGCCAATCATAGGTATAATCATTAAATAGCCGCCAATTCCGACCACTCTTCTTCTGACATAAGCTTGTTAAGCTCTACCAAAATGAGTAGTTCGTTATTTTTATTACAAACACCTTGAATAAACTTGGCGCTCTCTTCGTTACCTACATTAGGTGCAGTTTCAATTTCAGATTGCTTTAAGTAAACCACTTCAGCAACAGAATCGACCATAATACCAACCACCTGATGATCGGCCTCAATAATCATAATACGTGTTGAGTCACTAACATCGCTAGCATCCAAACCAAAGCGCTGGCGCGTATCTATTACCGTTACTACATTACCACGCAGATTAATAATGCCCAGAACGTAATCTGGCGCACCAGGAACCGGTGCAATTTCTGAGTAGCGAAGCACTTCTTGAACCATCATGACATTGATGCCATACGTTTCTTGAGCAAGGCGAAAAGTTACATATTGAAGTACTAAATCAGAGCTACTTTCAGCTTGAATTTTTTGTGGGCTAGACATAGATCAATCCTTTCATTCATATTTGGGGAACACCCATTAGCGTTAATACTAATACACCTTGGGTAACAAAAACAGTACCTAAATAGCGATCTCTTTTTGTTGCTAATTATTACTAAATAACATTATTACTCACTTTATATTATTCAATGCTTTCAAATTTATTGGCTCTAAATCGCCATGGCCTTCTTTTAATAATCGGGCAAAAGCAGCAACGTCAATTAAGGCACACATATGCTCTATAACAGTCCCTGCTAACCAAGGGCGCTTACCTAAAGATGTACGCCAACGTACTTGTTCTGGTTTAAGGGAGATAGAGCGATCTACCTCGTTACAAGCTAAGCCCCAAGTGCTTTCATGAATACGAATAACTAATTTATAAGGATCAATTTTTTTAATTAAAGCGGGTGGCAAAACCCATTGCGCCGTATCAATCATTGATACATTCATTTTATTATTACGCAATATACCCATAAACCAGCTTGGCTGGCCAAACAACGGGGTTGGGTGTTTTTCAATTTTAATAATGCCGCCTAATTCAACTAATGGCACAGCTAAAGTTAGACCTTTAACTTTAAATAACAAACATTCAAAACGTTCTTGCGCCCAAACTGGACGACCATCTTTCCAGCCGGGTGGTGAAGGTGGCTGGCCAGTAATAGACATTTCTGAAGTATCTACAATCTGTTCTTCTACAATCTGTTCTTCTACAATCTGCTCTTCTTCAATCTGTTCTTCTACAACTAAAGCTTTATTTTCAATTTCTTGTATTACGTCGGCTAATGTTTCTACTTTTGTTTCAAGGCTAGGTAAGTTTATATTTGGCAAAATAACCTGAGCACCTAGAAAAGGCTCATCTAATAATACCGGACGCTCAAAATTGCTAGCCAGAGGTTTGGCAACAGGGTTAAATTGCAACATTGATTCGCGTAATTGCCGAGCCTGTAAAGATTCATCATATGGCTCAGAAAATTTTTCTGATGGCGATTCATCATAAACTTGATGGTGCTCGATAACTGGCTTTACTGACGATTCTTCTAATGAATTTTCTAATAAATCATCGTGCAGCAGTGCATCAAGGTAGTCTTCTATCGCTTGCTGAGGAGTATCATGCCAACTCATTAGTTATTCTCCTTACCAAGCATTCCTTGCTTACGTAACTCGACTTCTTTTTCTTGTAAAAACTTTAATAATACAGTGTAAGCGTATACACCACGGCTATTAGGATCTAGCATAGAAGCAGGCATTCCTACTACACTTGCATCCCGAAACTTAGTATCAACAGGCACCACAGAATGCCAAATAGCATCACCATAACTATTACGTAACAGACGTAAGCTTTGAATGGATGCTTGCGTACGTCGATCATAAAGCGTTGGTACTACGGTATAAGGTAAATCGTGTTTACGCGCTCGATTAATCATTTTCAAGGTACGCATCATACGCTCCAAGCCTTTGATTGCTAGGAACTCTGTTTGTACAGGAACAACCAGCTGCTCACAGGCAGCTAATGCATTAATCATCAATAAACCCAATACAGGCGGACTATCAATTAATACATAATCAAAACGATTCCATAGCTGAGCTAAAGCTTTAGCAATGACTAAACCCATTCCGCCTTTACCACTCATTTGCCGTTCTAGCGTTGCTAAGGCCGTTGAAGCTGCGATAAGTTTGATGCGATCGTGACTGGTATTTAGTAATAAACTCGCAGGCAAAGATTCAGGAATTTGCTTATGCTGGAAAAGGTCATAGATACTTTTTTCAACATTGTCTGGATCATATTTAAAATAGCTAGTTAACGAGCCATGCGGATCCATATCAAGTAACAGAACCTGATGTCCACGGTCTGCAAGAATACCGCCAAGCGTCACTGCTGTGGTTGTTTTGCCAACACCGCCTTTTTGATTAGCGACTGCCCAGACATGCATACCTGATTAAACTCCTAAATTTGCCGCCAACACTCAGGTGACGTCACTAATTAACTTATCGGAAATATCAGCAAGATTAATGATTTCATCAGCTAACCCTGCCTTAGCAATCGCCATTGGCATACCGTAAATAACAGAGCTCACTTCATCTTGCGACCAAACAACAGAACCCGTTTCTTTAAGCAGGCGGCAGCCTTCTTTGCCGTCAGAACCCATGCCGGTTAAAATCACACCTAACACTTTGCCAGAATAAACTTTGGCGCCTGAACCAAAAGTCACATCAACACAAGGTTTATAATTTAAACGCTCGTCACCTTCTAAAATCCTGACTGTACCACCACCGCGCTTATCAACGATCATTTGCTTGCCACCGGGTGCTAATAATGCCAAGCCAGGTCTTAACTGGTCGCCATCTTGTGCTTCCCTTACTTCAATTTTACACAGGCTATTTAACCTTTCAGCAAATGCTCCAGTAAAAGTTGAGGGCATATGTTGAATTAAAACAATAGGCGCAGGAAAACTAGCGGGCAAACGCGTTAAAACCGTTTGTAATGCCATAGGGCCACCCGTTGAAGTGCCTATCATCAACAAAGAAAAATGGCGTGGCTGAGGCTTAGGCTTAGGTGCTGGGGCAAGATTAGCTTTTGCAACCGCCCGTTCAGCTTGAAGCTGCTGCTGACTTTTACGCGCATCATCACGCCGTGCAGCAATACGCTCAGCAAGACTTAAACGACTATTAGCTTCTGTTTCAAACTGTTTTCTTATTGGCGTAGCAGTTTTTGTTGCCGGTGCTGAAGACCTTACTAATTTTGATCGGGCTGATAAACCACCACTTCTAGCAACAGTCAACAAACGCTCACACAAAACACTCGCCATTTTTTCTGTATTGCGAGAAATGTCTTCAAAGTTTTTTGGCAGATAATCAACAGCACCTGCCTCCAAAGCATCCAGCGTAACTCTTGCACCTTCATGGGTTAGCGAGGAAAACATTAATACTGGCGTCGGTTGTTTTGCCATAATTTCACGAACTGCAGAAATACCATCCATTACTGGCATTTCATAATCCATAGTGATGACATCAGGTTTTAGCTCAAGCGTTTTTTCAACCGCCTCACGACCATTAGAGGCTGTACCTATCGCCTTTAAACGTGGGTCTGTTTCTAATAGCTCACACACTCTACGTCTAAAAAAACCTGAATCATCAACCACCAGCACAGTGATTGGCATTTTTATCTCCCAAACCTATTCATAACCAATTCAACGACGACCTGTGTAATGGTTTAATAAACCAGGAATATCAAGTATCAAAGCAATTCGGCCATCACCAGTAATGGTTGCACCCGCTAAACCAGGTGTACCATGCAACATAGTACCTAAAGGTTTGATAACAACTTCTTCTTGACCGATTAAATCATCGACGACAAAACCGACTTGCATATTACCTATAGCAACTACAACTACGTGTGCTTCACGCATTTCTTCTTTTGATATTTCACGCTTAGCAGGATCTCTAACAAGCCAACGACGCAAGTAAAAAAGTGGCAAAGTGCGGTCACGAATAATAATAACTTCATGTCCATCAATTTTATTAGCACGCGAAACATCAAGCTGGAAAATTTCGTCAACGTTAACCAACGGTAAAGCAAAAGTCTGATCTTGCAGTTTTATCATTAGCGTTGGCATAATTGCCAGCGTTAAAGGTACTTTAATGATAATTTTGCTACCTTTGCCTAACTCGGACCAAACGTTCAAAGTACCATTAAGCTGCGAAATTTTAGTTTTAACTACGTCCATACCCACACCACGCCCTGACACATCAGAGATTTCGTCTTTGGTGGAAAGTCCAGCAGCAAAAATCAAATTAAACGCTTCTTGGTCTGTCAATCGGTCTGCTGCGTCTTGATCTAATTGACCTTTTTCAACAGCTTTACGCTTCAATACTTCTGGATCCATACCTGCACCATCATCCGCGATGATTAGCAGTATATGATCACCTTCTTGTTCAGCTGAAAGAACAATTTTACCGACTCGATCTTTGCCATTTTTTTCGCGCACATCTGGCATTTCAATACCATGATCTGCTGAGTTACGCACCAAGTGGACTAAGGGATCCGCCAATGCTTCAACTAAATTTTTATCTAAATCAGTATCTTCACCGATCATTTCTAGAACCATTTCTTTTTTCATGGATCTAGATAAATCTCGAACAACCCGCGGGAAGCGACCAAATACTTTTTTGATTGGCTGCATACGCGTTTTCATTACCGCACTTTGCAAATCAGCGGTAACAACATCTAAATTACCGACTGCTTTAGCCAATTCTGCATCTGAACTGTCTGAACCCAATCGAACCAAGCGATTGCGAACTAAAACCAACTCACCAACCATATTCATGATTTCATCAAGGCGAGAAGTATCTACACGCACAGTTGTATCAACCAGCGGCTCTTTACGCGCCGGTGTTTTAGCAGCGACAGCCGGAAGTGCAGCAGTAGATTCAGGTGCAATAGATTTAGCAGCAGGTTTTGTTACGGGTTTGATGGCAGGTTTTGCACTGCCTGCATCAGCAAAATTCGGCGCTTTACCTTTACCATGTAGCTCGTCTAGCAAAGCATCAAATTCATCCTCTGTAATATTATCACTCGGCGGGGGTTTTGCTGCTCTTTTAGGTTTAGGTTTTTCTGCAACTAAACCTGGGCCTTTACCCTTACCATGCAATTCATCAAGCAAAGCATCAAATTCATCTTCAGAAATATCATCGCTAGGTGGGCCATAGCTTTTTCTAGCAACAGGGGCAGCAGGCACTTTGGCCTCTTTCTCCATTGCTGCACGGTCTTCTGGGCTAAGCGCATTTAGCAAGCTTTCAAATTCTGCATCGGTAATATCACCATCACCATCACCATCACCATCAACAGATTCAGACTCTTGTTCGTTGTCAATGACTTCAGCTAGTTCAAATTCAGACTCAGCAGATTCAGCGCCTGGTGCGCTACCCACTTCTTCGCCTTCAGGATAAGCATAATAAGCCAACGCTTCTAAAAGCGCCTCATCAGCATCACCCGGCATTTCGTTAGCACGAACGGTTTCAAACATTTCATTAACGGCATCAAGCGCACTAAGCACTACGTCCATCAATTCGGGTGTTACTTGACGCTGATTTTTCCTAAGCGTATCAAACACGTTTTCAGCGTTGTGACAGCATTCGACTAGAGGCGTGATTTGTAAAAAACCAGCACCACCTTTTACGGTATGGAATCCACGGAAAATAGCATTGAGTAAGTCGGGATCGTTTGGAGATTGCTCCAAATCCACCAACTGCTCTGAAAGAAGTTCCAGGATTTCACCAGCTTCTACAAGGAAATCCTGCAGAATATCCTGATCTGCGTCGAGACTCATCCATCGGCTCCTTTAAAACCCGAGACTGGAGAGAAGATCATCCACATCATCCTGACTTGACACTATTTCAATGCCGCGTTTTTCGGCGTTTACTACAGGTCCTTCAGGAATCTGCTTGTCGATAACCTCAGTTTTTTTATTGGCATTCATAGGCTGAATACCGGTTATTCTGTCGACTTTGCTGGCCATTCTAACTAGATCGACCAACCTGTCTTCTACATCATGTACTAGGGTAATTACTTTTTTTACCACTTGACCGGTTAAGTCTTGGTAATCTTGTGCTAGCGTAATTTCACTAAAGTTACCACCTAGCACACCCGTCTGTAATTCAGTTTCTATTAAGAATAAGTCAATGCGGCGATACAGGTCCCGGAATTCCTGTGGCTTCATTTCTCTTCGAATCAGACGACCCCATTCGTTACGCAACAAAGCAGCTTCTTTGCCTAAATTACGGGCAATAGGCTCACATTCTTCAACCTTATCTAAAGTGCGATTAGCTGCATTGTGGGTAAGATTAATAATGTAATTAAGCCGATCAGTGGCATCAGCCATCTCAGAAAAAGCACCTTTCTGATTAGCTGCTGCACGACCCTCCAGCTGAAAATCCCGGATAGCGTCATGCAGAGCGCGTGTTAACTGCCCTACCTGCTGATATAAGTCCTTATTACGTGCATCATTGATTGTCTGTAACAAATTGACAGCATCAGCCAGAGCGCCACGCTCAATTTCTTTAACCAACTCATCAGTTAAATCTCGCAGTAGCACTTCAAAATCTTCTAGCTGTTCGCTTTGATCAGACATGTATCCACCTTGGCTCTATATTAAATTGAAAAAAGCCATTATTTTTGGATACGCTCAAAGATTTTCTCAATTTTCTCTTTTAGTACAGCAGCAGTAAAAGGCTTCACTATGTAACCATTTACACCCGCCTGGGCTGCTGCAACTATTTGCTCACGCTTAGATTCAGCAGTAACCATAAGAATGGGCAAGTTTTTTAGATCAGGATCTGCACGCACATGCTTTAACAGGTCAAAACCTGTCATACCTGGCATATTCCAATCGGTTACTAAAAAATCATAATTACCAGTATTCAGCATGGGAATTGCTGTTAAACCGTCATCTGCCTCGTAGGTATTATTAAAACCTAGGTCACGAAGCAAGTTCTTTATGATCCTTCTCATAGTAGCAAAATCATCGACAATGAGAATCTTCATGTCTTTATTCAAGGCAACCTCCGTTAAACCTTGCAAGCAGCGGTAATCATATTAGTAAAACCATACCTGAAGAAAGGTATGCTATACATTTTTCCAGTCGGCAAGCCTTCCGCGCAACCGCGCTGCAGCTTGACTAAGAATCTGACTGATTCGTGACTCACTCACACTCAGAATGGCCCCGATCTCCTTCAAATTCAACTCTTCGTTATAGTACAGGGAAAGTACCATTTGTTCACGCTCAGGCAAAGCTGAAATTGCATCCGCCAACGATTCCTGAAAACGTGATTCTTGTACTTCAGCATAAGGTTCTGGCGCATTATGGTCAGGCACCTCATAGGCTGAATCTTCTTGGCTATTTAGTTCTTCAAAACTAAATAATCTAGAACCAGCAGTATCGGATAAATACTGATTATATTCTTGTAATGAAATACCCATTTCCTCGGCTATTTCATGATCTTTTGCATCAGATCCTGTACGACCCTCAATACTTCTTACTGCTTCACTAACTCTACGACTATTTTTATGGACAGATCTGGGCACCCAATCTTGGCGACGCACTTCATCAAGCATAGATCCACGAATACGAATGGAAGCGAAAGTTTCAAAGCTAGCACCTTTTTCGGCATCAAAATTACGCGAAGCTTCAATTAATCCCATTGAACCCGCTTGTAATAAATCATCTAGCTGCACACTAGCTGGTAAACGACCTAAAAGATGATAGGCAATTTTGCGTACCAAAAGTGAATACTGCTCAAGCAATCGAGCATCTGCCAGCTGTTGATTGCGTGAATAGAGACTAAGCCCCTTGGTTGCTGTCATTCATTAAACCCACTCACGTTCCCTAAGTTTCTTCACTACGTTCTACGTCTCTGACAAAACGCGCCAAAATAGAGGTAGGATTTGCCAGCTGTACATCATCTGGGATTTTTTGCCCGTTAGTGAGATAGCTCACAGGAAGTCTTTTTTCTAGCACCAAACCTAATACTTCACCCAAGTGCATCGCTTCATCTAATTTAGTTAATATACAGCCATTTAAACCAGCTTCACGATAAGCTTCATAAGTATCCAATAATACTCTTGCCTGACTTGTCGCAGGCAACACTAAAAATCGACGAATACGGGCTTGTGTTGAAGCTAATAGATTCACTTGTGTTTGCAAGTTAGGATCACGTACATTTAACCCCGCAGTATCTATCAACACAAGGCTTTTACCTCTCAACGACTTTAACGTCATATCAAGCGAGTTATTTTCATCAATAACACGAACGGTAACGCCTAGAATACGTCCAACTGTACGCAACTGTTCATAAGCAGCAATCCGATAACAGTCTGTTGTAACCAAGGCTAAACCTTCAGCGCCATGTTTAAGTACATAACGCGCAGCCAATTTACTAAGTGTCGTAGTTTTACCTACACCGGTAGGCCCCAACACCGCAACAACACCACCTTTATCAATAAATTCTTCATCAAGCGTTTGAACTTCGCTTTTCAAACGATCTAAAACTAATTGCCAAGCCGTTTTATTATCAATATCAGGTGTTATTTTAACTAATTTTAGTAAGCGTTTAACATAAACATCCCTAAAGCCAGCAGCCAGTAACCGTTTACGAACTAAAGCTTCCGATGGATTTCTAACGGCATTCTGCTCATTCATTTGATCTTTAAGCAAATTATGTAAACTTTGTATTTCTAATTGTAATGCCTGAACAACTTGATCATTTCCTAAAGCATTAGAGCGCGTAGCAGCTGGTGGTGAATAGTCTTCAAAACCAGAGGTTTGCTGCGTCATATCTGCCTTATACCCTTCAGATAAAGCACCTAGCTGGCGGATACGTGCTTTTTTTTGGAAAGCATTTTCGCTGTTGCCTGAATCAAATGTTGCACCCGACATAATACGCTGCCGAGCATCATCTAACTCACGCTGCAAAGCATCGCCTTGATCAGCTTTTTTAAGTGCATCGGCGAATTTGCGTGGAGTCGCTTCGCCGTCATAATCAAGCGCACAAACAATTTCTACGCCATTATCTACGTTCTTATTAGAGAGGATAACAGCATCATCACCAAGCTCATCACGAACTTGACGCATGGCCTGCCGGGAATCTGCCCCGAAAAAGCGTTTTACCCTCATTAATAAACCTCTTTCTGCCTGCTCTTCAAAATAATTTACTGACCAATGGTTGCCACGATAGTAATCTGTTTATTATCGGGTATTTCTTGATAAGACAGAACGTGTACATTCTGAATACCATAACGCACAAACCTTGCCATAACAGGTCTAACCGGTGCTGCTGTCACTAATACAGCCGGATTCCCGGCCATTTCTTGCTGCTGAGCAACCTCACTTAAAGACTGCTGTAGCTTTTCAGCCATTGCAGGTTCAAGAATTAACTGATCGGTTTCACCACCCTGTTGCGCGGCCTGCTGAACACTTTTAAGTAATAACTGCTCTAACTTTGGCTCTAACGTAATAACAGCTAAATGCTCACTTGGCCCGGTAATTGCTTGCACGATTGAGCGTGATAAAGCCACACGAACAGCAGAAGTTAACTGTATTGGATCGCGTGTCGTGTGTGCTGCTTCAACCAAAGCTTGTGCAATGGATCTAAAGTCTCTAACCGGCACTTGTTCGGTTAATAAATTCTGCAAAACTTTCAGCAAGACAGATAGAGTAACACTCTCAGGCACTAGCTGCTCAGAAAGTTTAGGTGCTGTTTGCGCCAACATATCAAGCATTTTTTGTACATCATCATGTCCAATTAACTCATGGGCAAAATCATGCATGATTTGATTAAGCTGCGTTGCTATCACGGTGCTAGCATCAACCACAGTATAACCCAGTGTTTGTGCTTCTTCACGCTGACTTGAGTTAATCCATACCGCCTCTAAACCAAACGCTGGATCACGACCTTTAATACCATTAATTGGACCATAAACCTGCCCAGGATTAATTGCCATCTCTCTTTCTGGATGAACTTCTGCTTCACCCAAAGCAACGCCTTTAAGAATAATTCGATAACTATTAGGTGTTAAATCTAAGTTATCGCGTATATGTACCGAAGGCATTAAAAAACCTAAATCTTGGGATAGCTTTTTACGTATACCTTTAATACGGCCTAATAACTGCCCACCTTGCGTTTTGTCAACCAATGGAATTAAGCGATACCCAACTTCTAACCCAAGTAGATCAACGGGTGCAACATCTTGCCAGTTTAACTCCTTTTGATCGATAACATCAGGATCAGGCGTCATAGGTAACTGATTAGCAACCTGCACTGCTGCCGCTTCATCAGCGGCTTCTTTTTGCAATTTACGGTGTACAAGGTAAGCACCAGCACCAGCAACAGCAGCTAAACCTAAAAAGGCCGTATGCGGCATTCCCGGAATAAGCCCCATAATAACCATCAGCGTTGCAGCAACAGCCAAAGCCTTAGGTGTCCCAAACATCTGTGAGGAAATTTGAACCGACAGGTTTTGGCTAGAGTTAACCCGCGTTACCATGATAGCAGCAGCAACAGAAAGCATTAAAGAAGGAATCTGTGCAACTAGGCCATCACCAATCGTTAACAAAACATAACGCTCAGCCGCTAATGCAAAACTTAAATCATGCTGAAACATACCAATTAACAAGCCGCCAACAACGTTAATGATTAAAATCATTATGCCAGCAACCGCATCACCTCGAACAAACTTACTCGCACCATCCATTGAACCATAGAAGTCCGCTTCCGCAGCAACCTCTTCACGACGTATCTTTGCATCAGCTTGATCAATTAATCCGGCGTTAAGATCAGCATCAATCGCCATTTGCTTACCGGGCATCGCATCTAGGGTAAAACGGGCACTTACTTCAGAAATACGTCCAGCACCCTTGGTAATTACTACAAAGTTTATAATCATTAAGATCATAAAAACAATGGCACCAACCACATAGTCACCGCCAATAAGGACGGCACCAAAGGCTTCAATAACCTTACCCGCAGCATCACCACCTTCATGGCCATTCAGTAATACAATACGCGTAGAGGCAACATTCAATGCTAAACGCAGTAACGTTGCAATCAATAAAATAGTAGGAAATACAGCAAAATCAAGCGGTCGCATAGCATAAACGGCAACCAACAAGATGACTATTGCGAAAGCGATATTAAAAGTAAAAAATATATCCAGTAAAAACACAGGTACTGGCAGGGTCATCATACCCAGCAAGCACAAGAGCATAATAGGAATACCTACTTGGCTTTTTACTATTGTCCGCAAATGATTTTGAAGCTGAGTTAAATCCATGTATCACCTGGTTAGCATACAAATGTCGGGCAAGCTGACAGCAAAGCCGCAGGAGTATGCCAAAATCTGACCATGAAATAAACTCATGGAATATTTCTATTCTAAGTAATTTTGTAAATCAACCCTGTTCAGGGTCTAGTTCGGGTGGAACATCCACTTTAATAATTTTACTAGGCTTCTTTGCTTTACCCGCTTTATGCTGCTTCATTTGAAACACATAAGCCAACACTTGAGCAACGGCCATATAAAGTGATTGCGGAATTTCATCACCAATTTCAGTCGAATAATAAATCGCCCGTGTTAAAGGCGGCAACTGCAACACTGGAATTTGATAATGGTCAGCAATTTCTCTAATTTTTGCCGCCATGTTATCACCACCTTTAGCTAAAACAGTGGGTGCAGCGTTGCCTGACTCATCGTATTTTAATGCTACAGCATAATGAGTAGGGTTAGTAATCACAACATCAGCATCAGGAACATCAGACATCATTCGTCTTTGCGACATTTCCATTTGCATACGCCTAATACGCCCCTTAACTTCAGGTTTACCTTCTGTATTTTTAAACTCATCTTTAACTTCTTGCAAAGTCATTTTTAATTTTTCATTTTGCTGATGAATTTGCCAGGGCACATCAATTAAAACAACCACGATTAACGACGAACTTATTGCTAAAAAACCCCAAATAATTAAATAGCTACCTTTAGCAATAGCTGGTTCCAATGCCATTGCACCCAAACTTGAGAAATCACTTCTTAAACCCCAAATAATGATAAAAGATACACTACCAACTAAAAGAACCTTAGCAACAGATTTAATAAATTCAACCAAAGAGTTTTTAGAAAAAATACGTTTAATACCAGAAATAGGATTCATTTTACTGAACTTAGGCATTAATGCTTTGGCAGTGATATTCCAACCACCCACAACAATTTGCGACAAAATAGCAGTAAAAAACAATACCAGCAACAGCGGCATAACCACCCATAAAGCACGCCACACTGAACTACTAAAATGCGTAAACATAGCATCATGGGTAATTAGGTCATTACGATCTAAAGTAAAATTAAAAGCAAATAATTCTAATGCTTTACCACCCATCCAAGCACCAAAAGTTAATAACGCAAAACCACTAGCAATTAATAACACAGCAGTTGTTAATTCTTTAGATCGAGCAACCTCACCATCACGGCGCGATTCCTCTTTCTTTTTCGACGTGGGTTCTTCTGTTTTTTCTTGCCCATCTTGGTTTTCAGCCATTACTGCAGCTCTAACCAGACTTTAAGGAGATCAAACACTTCCCTAACGGCTCTATTATAATAAAAAAGGTATTCAGTACTCCACATCCACAACTCTACCAATCCTAAAATCATCATAACGGGAAAACCAATAACGAAGATGTTTAACTGAGGTGCAGCACGCGTAACAACACCTAAAGCAATGTTTACGACCAGTTTAGAAACAATAATCGGCATCGCCATTAATAAAGCACCTTTAAAAAGCCAACCACCTTGGGTAACAATCATCCATGAACGCTCCCGTGTTAAACCTTCTAAGCCAATAGGAATAATCGTAAAACTCTCTGATAAAGTATAAATAATAACTAAATGCCCACCAGTCGCCAAAAAGACAAAGTTAGTTAAGATAAGTGAATATTGGCTTAATACTGTAACATTGACACCACTGGATGGATCAGCCATTTGTGCCATACCCATACCAATTTGCATTGCAACTATTTGACCAAAAATAATAAACACTTGAAATAACAACTGTACTAAAAAGCCTAAACTAACGCCAATTAATATCTGATGTGCAATGAGCAACCAAGTTTGTGGTGACAAAGCATCCATGACTGGTACGGGTGGTAAAAGCGGTAAAAGCACCAGCGCAAGAAAAAAAGCCAAACCAATACGCACCTGAGCTGGCACCATATTGGCACCAAAAATAGGCGCTACCATAAAAAAAGCACCAATACGAAAGAAAGGCCACAAAAAATCGCCGATCCAAGCCGTTAATTCAGCATCGGTTAGGGCTGTCATTTAATCCGCTAACCAATCATATAGGGTATATTATCTGCAAGACGCTGAAAATACTCCATCAACATACGCAAAAGCGTTGGACCTGCAACAATCAATGCTAACAACGTCGCTAAAAGGCGTGGTAAAAAGCTTAATGTCTGCTCGTTAATTTGCGTGGCTGCTTGAAAAACAGCAACCATTAACCCTACCAGCAAGCCTGGCACAACCCCAATTACGACAATGATAATGACTAGAAAAAGGGCTTCTCTTAATAAATCTACAGCAACTTCAGGTGTCATTTTAAGCCTCCAGTCTTTGGCAATATTAATGTAAGACTAATAACCATAGCTAGCAGCAAGTGTACCCATAACCAAAGTCCAGCCATCAACTAATACAAACAACATTATTTTAAACGGTAATGAAATAATAACCGGCGATAACATCATCATACCCATCGCCATAAGAATACTTGCCACTACCATATCCAGTATTAAAAAAGGAATAAACAACATAAAACCAATTTGAAAAGCTGTCTTTAGTTCACTGGTTACAAAAGCAGGTACTAAAACAACAAAAGGAACTTCTTCAGGGGATGCAATAACATCATAACCACCAATACGCGCAAACATATCTAAGTCAACCTCACGTGTTTGAGATAACATAAATTCTTGTATTGGTGCTCTAGCTAAATTAACAGCCTCTAAAGGGCCTATTTCTTCAGCAATATAAGGCTGTAATGCTTCGGCATTAACACGTTCCCAAACGGGAGTCATAATAAAAAAAGTCAAAAAAAGTGCTAACCCCAAAACAATTTGGTTGGAAGGTGTCTGTTGTAAACCTATCGCTTGACGCAAAATTGATAAAACAACGATGATTCGGGTAAAGCTTGTCATCATAATCAGCATCGCCGGTAAAAGCGTCAAGGCTGTCATAATGGCTAAAATCTGAATTGTAACCGAGTAAGTTTGGCTACCATCATCATTTTGCACTAGACGTAAAGCTTCAATGCCTAAGGGGTCAGCAAATGCATTTAGCGGTAGCAAACAGACAAACGCTAATAGCAACAATCGACCTAGCTGACTAATCCTTCTTATCAACCTTTTTCTCCTCATTATTAGTCGCAGTTAGCTGATTTTTAGCAGACCAATGCTGCATAAACTGAGCAAAAGCAGGTTTTGATGCTGTCGCATTAAAATCGATAGGTTTTTTTAATTCATGTAAACAAGTAATTTGCTGAGTAGTAATACCAAGTAATAACTGCTCTTCGCCAACTTGCACTAACAACAATTTTTCACGATTACCTAAAGGCAAAACAGCTAAAGTACGTATAATATCTTTATTACCTAATGCGCCCGGCACTAGACGCATTCGCTTAGCCAACCAAGCCAAGGCAAACATCAGCGACAAAACAACCACTAAACCAATCGCCACCTGAACGGCTAACTCACTGGTTGTAAAAATACCCGACTCAGTAGCAGCCCATAAAGGCTGATTAACCAATGAGAAAAAAAGCAGGCAGTAAATACCTGCCTGCTGTTTAAAAAATACACGTATTTTACTAAGCATCATCAGATTAACGTAAACGCTTAATACGCTCCGATGGACTGACAACATCAGTCAAACGGATACCAAACTTTTCGTTAACCATTACGACTTCACCATGTGCAATTAAAGTGCCGTTTACTTTAACGTCCAGCGGCTCACCTGCCAGCCTGTCTAACTCAATAACTGACCCTTGGTTAAGCTGCAGTAAGTTACGAATAGCAATCTCGGTACTACCCACTTCCATCGCAATATTAACGGGAATATCCATAATGACTTCAAGGTTAGGGTTTTCACCATCAAAACCAGCCGAATCATCTTCTAAGTATTCCAGTGGTGCAGATTGAATATCATCTTCTGTCAGTGCATTATCATCAGCAGCAGATGCCTGCTCTTCTAAAGCAGCACCCCAATCATCATCACCACCACCAGAATCAGCATCTGCTTGCTCGGTCATCGCTGAAGCCCAATCATCGTCACCAGCTGATTCATCGAGTGCTGCTGCCCAGTCGTCGTTATTTTCTTCACTCATAACTTATTCCTAACAACCTTTAAATAAAATAGACATTTTTGGAATCAGCGAACCAACCTGATTTGTTCTTTAACTTTCAATGCTAGATTTTCACCTGAACGGCCCATCTCACATTTAAAAACAGGTACACCATTGGCTAATAAAGTAACGTAATCCGGCATATCAACCGGAATAATGTCGCCTGCTTCAAGGTGAACCAAATCCCTTAACGTTAAGGTTTTATCAACAATCTTAACATCAAGAGGAATTTTGGCTTCCATAATATCAGCACGCAATGCTCTAACCCAACGCTCATCAATATCATCAACGTCTGACTGTACACCCGAATCCAGTTCTTCACGAACAGGCTCAATCATTGAATAAGGGATAGTGACGTGCAAATCACCACCACCACCATCAAGTTCAATGTGAAAAGTGCTGACCACAACAACTTCACTAGGGCTAACAATGTTAGCCATCGCAGGATTAACCTCAAAACCTATATACTCAAAGTTAAGCGGCAAAACCGTTGCCCAAGCTTCTTTTAAATCAATAAAAACTTGTTCTAATACTTTTTGAACAATACGAATTTCAGTAGGTGTAAATTCACGACCTTCAATTTTAGCGTGACGACCATCACCACCAAAAAAGTTATCTACCAACTTAAACACCAGTTTGGCATCCATAACAAAGAGGGAAGTACCTCTTAATGGACGAATTTTTACTAGGTTAAGACTGGTAGGCACATAAAGCGTGTGAACATATTCACCAAACTTCATGATTTGCACGCCACCTGAGGCAACATGAGCACTACGACGTAATAAATTAAATAGACTTATACGTGTATAACGTGCAAAACGCTCGTTAATCATTTCCAGCGTAGGCATTCGTCCACGCACAATCCTGTCTTGACTGGTAATATCATAACTATGTACACCACCCGCCTCTGCATTAGCGCTTGACGGATCAGGCAAATCATCATCATCAACACCGTGCAGTAGCAGATCGATTTCATCCTGCGAGAGTAGATCCTGAACTGCCATAACATCTCACCTTAATCAGTCAAATTTAATCAGTCAAATAGAGCGACAACAACCACTACTGCATTACAAAATCAGTAATCAGCACTTCATCAATTTTCATTTTCTCACGATCCATAATCGCCTGCACTACTTCAAACGCACTCATTTGTAGTTGAAGCTTACCCTCAGGTGTTTGCATCGTTTGGTAGTCTTGCTTGGTAAATAACATATTCAAATTATTTTTAAGCAGTGGCATATGTTTTTCTACTGCTAAAGCTATGTCTAAATTATTGGTTTTAATCGCCAAAGAAATTTGCATAAAACGCTGTCTACGATCAGAAGAAACCATAGGTGCTACAAAAGCTTCTGGAAAAGAATAATAAAAAGAAGTGCTTTTAGCAGGCTTATTACTCGCTGTGTTAGCATCCTGCTCCTCAGCTGTCTCTGAGTCACTACCCATAAAATACATAGCACCACCGACTGCTAGCGCACCAACAATGGCTAAACCAACCACTAAACCACCAATTAATAGTAACTTACTTTTCTTTTCACCTTCTTCGGCCATGCGCTTCTCCTAAACCAACTTTTAACTTAATTCGCTGAGTGTAAAACCAAACCTGATAAAATCTAGGCGTAATAGTCTATCAGACCTAGCGGCTGAGTTAAGAGTGGAATCTGTATTCCATCTAAACCCTCTTCATCTGCAAAATTAGAGCCTGTCAATTGATTCGACTGCTTTAACTCGCCTTGCTGCTGCCTTTGACCTTGACCAGCAAGCGACTCGTCTGACACCTCTACATCGGCCAACATTAAGCCCTGAGCCTCCATCATTTCACGCAGCTTGGGTAGCGATTGCTCTAGTAATTCACGTGCATGGGGATTAGCTGCCTGAAAAGCAACCGAAGCTTGATCGCCCTGTATTCGTATTTTTACCTTTACACTGCCTAATTTAGGTGGATCTAAACGCATTTCGGCTACTTGCATATTCTTGGCATTCATCAAATTAATACGATTCGCCAAAGCTTGTGCGTTAGAATCTGCTGCGGCTTGCATCATAAAAGGTAACGCAGCTACACCGGCTGTTATTCTAGGCGCAGTTTGTGTTGCCGTATTTGCCGCTTGCGTGCCCACCAAACCCATGCCTGCTGACTGCAATAATTGATTCAAGTTTTCACCGCCAGCACGAACAGGACTTACAGCAGCCAAGCCACCCGTAGCACTTATTTTATTTAAGCTACTGACTAAATCACCCACTTTATCTTTAGCTAAAGCATGACTATCCGTGGCTTGTTGTTTAATGGTTAATTTATTATTAAAAGCATTTTGGGCATCATCTGCCTTAACCGTCAAATCTTTAGCTACTAAAGACAAATAATCACCACGCGCTAAAACGGCTAAACGCTGAAAGTCAATATCAGCACCCAACAAGCCCGCTAAAAATTCAGAAAAACCTTCTGTGTTTTCTAAACCTGCCAATAGCTCTTGCAGTTCAGGTGGCATTTTTTCGATAACACTTTCAGGATCGTCCTCAAAATCTTTTTTTAACGTTTGCAACTCTTCAGGTGACATATCTGCTAACCAGCGACTAACACCTTCAATAACCGGCTGTTGCTTATCTTCCGGTAAATCGGCAAGAAAATTCCGTGAAACTTCAGGTATCGGCAAACTTCCGCCACTCAGTTTAGCGGTATTGTTGGTCAAAGTACGCAATTGCTGGGCTAGACTTACTAACTGACTATCAGCGGTCTGTAATTGGCTTTTAAATTGTGTCTTGAACTCAGAAGTTGCAGTGGATGTATAAGTAGACTTAGTCGTAGAGTGACTATTATTAGTGGTCGCATTAAGTAAAAAATCGGTGTGTGAATAATTATTCATCAATTAAATCCCTTATTTCAACCTGTCTAACAGGATAAAAAAATACTATGACTAGGCTTAAAGCAGGATTCGTGCCAACCGCTAAGTTTGCCTTGATGCCTTTTGACTATTAAATTCGTCAAATAATTTTTGTTCTTGTCGATTAGCAATAATTTCATCTTCTTTACGCGCTGACTCTATAACGCTATCAATCCCCTTAGCACGGGCTTGTGTCTTAATCCAATGCTTCGTTACTTGTTCTTTTTGCTGCTCCAACAATTTTATCTGCTCATTTTGCTGTATCTGCGCCGCTTCTAAGCGCTGAATAAATAACTGGTAGCGCATAACAGCATGAATATCCATTCTTCGACCCGGCTCATCACCACCGCGCATCAATTGTAGGTATTCAGACTCATAATTTTTAAGCTGGCTATGTGTTGCTTGCTCAGCGGCTATTTTTTGATTTAAATAACCCAAAGCTCTGGCCGCTTCTTCTACTTTACCTTGAGCTAATTTAAGAACTGGCTGCAAACGCTTACCACGACTCATTTAAGCACCTCACAAGCATCAATTCAGCACCATATTCTTAGCCAAAAGCTCTAATCGCTGCTGACCTGTCAACAAATCAACTTTTTCGTCTAAGCGCTGTTGTAAAAATTGACGCATCACTGGCATTAAAGCAATCGACAAATCAATTTCTTGGTCACTGCCTCGCGTGTAAGCACCCACGTTAATCAAATCTTTATTTTGCTGATATTTCGCATAAATTTGCTTAAAACGATAAACGCGAGCTAAGTGGTCTGGGGTAACAATTTGTGGCATTGCACGACTAATTGAAGCTTCTACATCAATCGCTGGATAATGCCCTTCTTCTGCCAAACGCCGTGACAAAACAATGTGACCATCTAAAATGGCGCGTGCCGAATCAGCAATCGGATCTTGCTGGTCGTCGCCTTCGGTTAATACGGTATAAAATGCAGTAATTGAACCTTGACCTTTTGCAGAGTTGCCTGTGCGCTCGACCAACTTAGGCAGCATAGCAAACACTGAAGGCGGATAGCCTTTTGTTGCGGGTGGCTCACCAATCGCCAAAGCAATTTCACGCTGTGCTTGGGCATAACGAGTTAAAGAATCCATCAGCAGCAGCACTCGCTTGCCTTTATCACGATAATACTCAGCAATGCTGTGCGTTAACTGTGCTGCACGCAAACGCATTAAAGCAGCGTCATCAGCCGGTGAAGCAATCACCACCGAACGCGCCATACCTTCAGGGCCAAGAATTTCTTCAATAAACTCTTTTACTTCTCGACCACGCTCACCAATCAAACCAACGACCGTAATATCGGCTTGCGTAAAGCGAGTCATCATCCCCAACAATACTGATTTACCCACACCACTACCGGCAAATAAGCCCATACGCTGACCTTGACCAACGGTTAGCATGGAATTAATAACACCAACACCAACATCCAACGGCGTATCAATCGGGTGTCTATCTAAAGGATTAATTGTACGGCCATCTAAACTGGCTTTACCATCAGTCACCAAAGGCCCTTTATCATCTAAAGGTCGACCATAACCATCTAATACGCGACCTAACAAACCAAAACCAACCGGCACATTCATGGCATTAAGGTTAGGCGTTACTCTGGCACCTGGGCGTAAACCTTCCGAGTTTTTAAGCGGCATCAAGAAAATATTTTCACCAGAAAAACCCACAACTTCAGCTTCAACAGGAATGCCAGTAGTTGATTCGATATTACAATAAGAACCCACCGGCAGATTACAACCTACTGCCTCAAGCGTAAGGCCCACCATGCGTACTAGACGACCTTCAACTAGAGGCTTATCTTTAGGGATATTGTTTTGATGGCCCATCAAACGCTCGGCAAGGCTTAAATTAACCATGCGGAATATCCTGTTCGTCAATCACGTTTAAAGCATCATTATCGGGCAGGTCTTCTAAATCATCTAACCAATTATTTTCAACAACATAGCGGTCATCATGGATAGACTCAGGCGACCAGCGCTCTTCTTCAACTGACTCATCCACAAGCTCAACCACTTTACTGTCTTTAACTTCGTTTGTTACAGCCGCCTCTTCAACCGCAGCGGCTCTAGGCTCAGTTTCTGAAAAAAGGGCTTCTAAATCAGCTTCTGCATCGTTTAGGTCGAACCCTTGCAAAAAATCATCCGTTTCTGAAATATTTTCTTCTTCTGAAGCTATCATTGCAACTTCAGAAGCATTGACGACATCATCTAGCGGCTCAAGCATTGGCTTGGCTACTGGCATCGCCATAGGCAAATCAACTAAATCATCTTCAAGCGCCGTATCTTTAGGACGTTCGTGACGTGGCGTTTTTCCTCGCTGCAAACTCACCTGAGCAATTGGCTCTGGTTGTAGTCGTGGCTCTGATTCTTGCTCTGGTTCTAATGCTAATTCTTGCTCTGGTTCTAATGCTAGCGCTTGCCCTAATTCTTGCTCTGGTTGTAATAACGCGTTCTTTTCTAAAAATGGACTTTCTAATACAGTGTCTAGTTCAGATTCCGCTATCGCCAAATTAGCTTGCGGTTCAGTGCTAGCAATAAAAGGCTCAGAAAAAACAGCTTGATCTAAAGGCGGCGTATCCGGTGTATCAAGCACACCATCAGCAAGTGGTGCAAAGTTGCTAGCCACTGGTCGATAAGCGCTACCTAACAGTTTATCAATAATTTTTTTGTAACGGCCTTCTAAAGTAGAGTCAACCAAGCTTTGCAGCGTTTCTATTCTAGCGCCACCCAAAGTAACTTCGGAATCACCCACTAAGCGATATTCGTCTAATAAGTTTTCACAAGCAGCTTCTGCAAGGTTTAAATCTTCAGGGTTAAGAAAAATTCTGAGCCGTTGATGACCCACTGGCAATGCTGCAACGGATTCTTGTAAAACATCTATTAAAAAATTTCGCTCTAATTTTACTTCACGACGCAAAATAGCCCGACAAACCAGATCAACTAACGAAAGCAGTGCATTTTCTACGTCTTGATCCAAAGCAGCCACAGGGCCTTGCAACTGCTCAATTAAACCTTGTAATCGAGCCAATTGCTGGTCAATTTCTTGCTCTGCTTGACCTAAACCTTGTTCATAACCTGATTGAAACCCAACTTCTTGACCTGTTTTTTCACCTTCTTGATAACCCAGCGCACGGCCTTCCTCTTGCCCTGCTGCAACACCTTCAGCAAAACCAACAGCATAGCCCTGCTGCTGCGCTTCTTCAGCTTGTGCAATAAGTGCTTCCGGTGTAGGTGCAGCAATAACAGGCTCTACCAAAGATACTTCCTCTGGTAGATCATCTTCCTTTTTCAACTCCTTTAAACGCTGAGCAATACGTCGCTTAACACCGGTAAGATCAGGCATTTCCCAGTGGGTATAAGCTACATTGTCACTAACCGGAATACGTTTTTTGTTTTGCACTTAACCTACCTATTTGCACTTAACCTACCTAAGAGCCAACAAAACAGAATACTGTTAAACCATTTCATCACCACCAGAAGCTAGATTAATAGTGCCATCGTCAGCAAGACGACGCGCCACACCCAACACTTCTTTTTGCGAGCTTTCAACTTCACTAATACGAACAGGACCTTGTGCTTCTAAATCATCACGTAATAGTTCTGCAGCACGCTTAGACATATTCTTAAAGATTTTTTCTTGAACCCTAGGTTCAGCGCCTTTAAGTGCCAAGGTTAATGTTTCTGGCTTAACTTCACGCAGCAATACTTGCAAATCTTTGTCGTCCAAATCGGCAAGGTTGTCGAATACAAACATTAAATCTTCGATTTCTATACCTAGCGCTTCGTCAATCTCTTTAATAGCATCCATCAACTCACCCTCAACGTTACTGTCAAGGTTGTTCATTATATTAGCAACTACTTTAACACCACCCATACTGGTAGTTTGTGTGCCGCCTGAACCAGAGAATTGCTTTTCTAAAATATCATTAAGCTCTTGCAAGGCTTGTGGTTGCACCGACTCTAATGCAGCAACACGTAACATCACGTCTAAACGTACCTTAGGATCAAAGAAGCGAATAATTTCTGCGCCTTGATCTGAATCCAAATAAGACAACACAATGGCTTGAATTTGCGGGTGTTCAAAACGAATAATGTCGGCTACAGCACGCGGCTCCATCCATTTAAGTGTATCTAAACCTGTGGTATTACCGCCCAATAGAATACGATCGATAAGACCGTTAGCTTTATCTTCACCCAAAGCTTCACTTAGCATACGGCGAATATAACTGTCCGCACCAACGCCCAAACCTGTTTGCTCGCCAACATCTTCTAAAAAGTCACCTAAAACTTCTTCAACATCTGCTCGGCTAACGTTTTGCAGTTGCGACATGGCTAAACCTATTTTCTGAACTTCTTTAGGTCCCATGTGTTTAAGCACTTGCGCTGCATCAGTTTCACCCAACGACATTAAAAGTATTGCTGCTCTTTCTAAACTAGAAAGGCTTTCACCGTATTCATCATCACTCATCGTTTGCTACCCACTGGCGGACTACCTGAGCTACCCGTCCCGGATTCTCAGCAATCAAGGCACGAATTGCATTCAGTTGCCGCTCATAAAGATCACTTTGTGGTGCAAGTAAAGGATCATCAGAAGCACTTAACGTAACCTGATCGTTTGACAGACCATCATCAAGTGCTGCCAAGGAATCGAGCTCAGAATCATTAAGATCTTTATCAGAACGTGCTGCCAAGTTACGTAGAATTGGGCGTAACACACCAAAGATAAGAATCAATACAAAAAGACCCGCTAGAACCTGCTTGGCTAAATCCCAGACCCAAGGCTGTTCCCACAAGGGTATGTCTGGAATCTCATCCACTGCACCTTCAACAAAAGGTGAGTTGATAACACTCACGCTATCACCACGAGCCGCGCTATAACCAACCGCATTACGGACTAAAGAGGTTAGTCTTTCAATCTCATTGGCATCCCAAGGCAAGCGCTCGGCCACACCTGTATCTGGATTACGCTGAATTAAATCATCAACAACAACCGCTACGGTTAAACGTGCGATTCTACCCGAGTCGTTGCGTGAATAACTAAGGGTTCTATCTAACTCAAAATTACGTGTTGCTTGTGAGCGACGATTGGTTGCCGCTTCTGACGTTGTGCTACCATTAGCATTCTCTGGTGCAAAACCATCTTGAGGAGGCTGATTAGACAAAGCACCGGGAATACCTAAAGGGCCAAAATCGCCACCCCGCTGTTCATCAACCGTTTGCTCGCTACGTATAGCTGGCATATCAGGATTAAATTGCTCGGTACTTTGCTCAATTTTAGTAAAATCAACATCAACAGCAACGGCTGCTTGAAAACGACCAGGACCTGCAATAGGCTCTAAAATAGAGCGAATACGCTCATTAACTCTTTGTTCAACAAGGCGAGTATGTTCTAGCTGCATCGCCATCGCTTTATCAGTTTCACTTTCTTCTTTTTGTGATAAAAGATTGCCGCGCTGATCCACAATGGTGACATCTTTTGAATCCATTTGCGGAATACTGGAAGCAACTAAGCGCATAATAGCGTTGGCTTGAACGGCATCCATCGTTCTACCCGGTGTTAAATTTAGAAAAACTGAAGCCGTCGATTTTCGCTGATCACGTAAAAAAACGGATTGGCGTGGCACAGCAAGGTGTACGCGTGCTTGACGAATAGCATCTAAACTAGAAATAGTTCTAGCAAGTTCACCTTCAACACTGCGTAGATAACGCGCATTTTCCATGAACTGACTAGTGCCTAAGCCTTGTTCAGTTTCTAAAAGTTCATAACCTACAGTATTAGGTTGCTGTATATCCGCACCAGCAACTTGCATACGCGCACGGTGTATATCGCTTTCTTTTACAAGCAAAGTACCAGAAGAAGGATCAACCCGATATTGAATCTGATTTCTTTCTAAAACCTCTACAATAGCCGAAGAATCCACCTCATTAAGGCTAGACATTAAAGGTCGATAATTATCTGACTGAGACCAGAGTACTACAGCAAAACCTAAGGCAATACTGGCAGCAAAACCTACCAATAAAGCCATCTGACGCAATACATTTAACTGATTAAAGTTAGCAAGCATAGTTTCTGCTTTACTGCCACTCTTTAAAAAGCCACCTTTACTTTGCTTGTCATTATTGGCTTGACCTGCAGCAACACCGCTCGCCTCTGGCTGCACAGTGTCAGGTAAGTTAGCTGATCCTGAATCACTGGCCACATTGGCAGGTGCATTTTCCATTCATTAACCCCAGTTAATCCATTCTGACAACTCAAATGTTAGCTCAGACATTAAATAGACATCCGCATAACTTCTTGGTAAGCACTTACCAAGCGGGTTCTCACCTGCGACATAGCCTCAAAAGCTACCGATGATTTTTGTGCAGAAATCATCACGTTAACAATATCCACATCAGGATCACCCATTTCATAACGGGTACGCAGATCACTTGCCTGCTGCTGATGGCCATTCACGTTGTCTATCGCTTGTTTTAGCATGCTAGCAAAAGACGGAACTTCTTTAACGTCCGAAGCAGCACTCACACCAGAAACTGAATTAATTGAATTTTCTTGTAGTCCACTCACCAAAGGTGATAAACCAACTTGCGATGCATTCATGCCGTGATTTATCTGGCTTTGTGCTGATCGTATTTGTGTCAACACACCTGAAATATCAGCGCGTTCAATCATGTTAGAACACCCTTTTTATATTTAATGTTAAAAATATGTAACAAACCAGTGAGATTACAACCCAACGATTTAAAATTATTAAAGATGGGTTACTTTTACTCCATTAACACTTTAATTTATCTGGTTTACAGGTTGCTTACTTTACCGAATTGCTTGCCTGATGACTACACTATAATCCCACAATTCATCGGCAAATACAGATCTGTAATGCAACTCAAAGTTTCATTAGGTAAAAAAATAACCAATTTAGTAATTAAACTTAATTAAAAATAACCTTCATCGCGCATTTTCGCTAATTTATAACGTAAAGTTCGTGGACTTATCCCCAGACGCTCTGCTGTTTCTTTTTTGCGGCCAGCTTCCTGCTTTAAAGCATCAATAATCATTTGCTTTTCTTGCCCCCACAAATCCTCTTTTAATGCCTCACCCAAAAACTCTACTTTAGATCCACTCATAGACGACTCACTAACGGGCGGCTCATTGATTGATGCTAATAAATCCGTTTCTATGACTAAGCTTTGTAAAGTAACCTGATCGCCTGTCGCCAAAATCAATGCACGCTGCATTACATTTTCAAGTTCACGCACATTACCCGGCCAAGTATGTTCTTTTAGCCTTTTAGCTGCTTCAGGATGCAACTCTGGTAGCTTTTTCACGCCCATACGCTGCGCGTGCTTGGCCATTAAAAAGTTAGCTAAAGGCACGATATCAGCAGGTCTAGCGCGTAAAGGCGGCCAAGCCAAGGGGAAAACGTTTAATCGGTAATACAAATCTTCACGAAATAAACCCTCAGCAATCGCTTGTTTAAGGTTTCTATTACTTGTTGCCAACACCCGCACATTTAACTTCAACACTTTACGTCCACCTAAGCGCTCAACTTCTTGCTCTTGCAAGATACGCAATAGCTTAGCCTGTAGTTCTAGCGGCATTTCGGTGACTTCATCTAACAGCAGCGTACCACCGTCAGCCTGCTCAAATTTACCTGCTGTACTCACATTAGCGCCGGTAAAAGCACCTTTTTCATAACCAAACAAAGTAGCCTCTAATAAGCTTTCTGGTATTGCTGCACAGTTAATGGCAATAAAAGGTTTATGCGCTCGCGCTGATTCAGTGTGAATAAAGCGTGCCAAAACTTCTTTGCCCGTGCCCGATTCACCACCAATCATGACTGAAGCATCGCTTTTAGCCACACGACTGGCTAACAGTAACAATTCTTTACTGGCTGGATCATCAACAATCGGCTGATTAATCGCTGATTGCTGACTACCCCCTTGCCCCTGTAATAAAGGCTTTAATACTTTAACTAACACGTCTGGGTCAAAAGGCTTAACAAGGTAATCTGCTACACCTTTACGCATCGCATCAACGGCTTGATCGATACTGCCATAAGCCGTCATCAACACCATCGGCACACCGGGCCAATTTTCTTGCACCGCTGTTAATAGTTGATGACCGTCCATCATAGGCATATTCACATCAGAAACGACCAAGCTAATGGCGTGCTTCTTCATTTTTAACAACGCTTCTTTACCATTTTCTGCAGAAACATAAGACCAACCTTCTAAAGAAAGCGTATCTTCTAGCGCTTCACGAAGATCAGCATCGTCTTCTACGATCAAAATTTGCTGCATTAACACTCTCCAGAATTTAGTGCCATATCTACACTTTTTAATCAGAATTAATTGAATTAGACGCCGTCGGATCAGAACCAGTCGGTAAAGCCAGCCAAGCTTTTACACCTTCACCTAAACGGGTTTGCAACCAAAAACGGCCTTTATGTGCTTCAATAACGGCTTGAACAATCGCCAAACCCAATCCTGTTCCTTGTGATTTAGTGGTATAAAAAGGCTCTTGTGATTTTTGTACTGAACCTGAATCAATACCCGGGCCATTATCAGCAACACACAGCAATAAATGCCGTCCATTCAAGCCCGGTAAGTCATCAACTACTTCTAAATGCAAAGTAATTTGCGGTGCTGGACTTATCGCTTCTACAGCATTATTAATTAAATTAAGTACCGCGCCAACCAACGAATCAAGACTAATAACAAGCTGACCTTCAACACAACCGACCGCCCAAACAAAATCGAGTTGATTTCTTTCGACTATTGGCTGAACCGCTTCTTGCAACGCTTGTAAAAAAGCAGCAACGTCCATGCGCCGTGCCATTCGAGTTTCACCCTTGGCAAAAATAAGCATATCGCGGATTTGCTGATCCATGTGCTGCAAGCGTCCTTTAATTCTGGCAGCAAATTTTTTTTGTTGCTCAAGCTCTAAGTTGTCTTTTTGTAAATGACCCGCATAAAGTAGTGCTGTTGATAGCGGTGTACGTAACTGATGCGCTAAAGAAGCCGCCATATTACCCATTGAAGACAAACGCTCATGGCGAGCCAACTGCTCCTGCAAACGGCGCGTTTCAGTTAAATCTTGCAATAATATCAACTGCCCAGCACCTTCAGATAAAGAACTAATGGATAAACTCACGCGTTTACCATCACGCAAAGAAATCTCATGTCCATCATCGTTGCGCGGCGCAAAAGCACGCTGCACCACCGACAACCAAGACTCATGCAGCAGCGGTTCACCCAAAATGGCAACCGCTGATGGATTGACTTGACTAACTTTTCCACGCTGATCCAACAGCACCAAACCCGCGGGTAAAACGGCTAATACATCGGACAAAGTTTGCTCAGCAGCCTTAGCAGCCGGTCGTTCAGTCACGTTAACGTCTACTCTAATTTTATTGACCATAGTGTGTTGATCTCATTTGATTACAGTCATTTTCGCACAGACCAGCTTGTTTTAGTTAGAATGGTGTTTTGCCACATCACCTGCTGGAATCTTATATTGACACCTTTTATTCACTTACGCCTACACACAGAATTCTCGCTCCATGATGGTCTGATACGCCTTAAACCCTTAGCTAAAAAAGCCGCTGAGCTGGGTTATCCAGCATTATCACTCACCGACGAAAGCAACCTTTTTGCACTGGTTAAGTTTTATAAAACCGTACAAAGCGCAGGCATTAAACCCATTATTGGTAGTGATATTTGGTTAGCGCCGCTGGACAAAAAATCACCCCCAGCACGCATTACTTTGCTAGCAATGAACAATACGGGTTATTTAAACTTAACCGAAATTTTGTCACGCGCTTGGTTAGAAGGTCAGCACTTAGGTAAACCCTATTTAAAGTTTGAGTGGCTAGCAGCGCAACCCGAAGGTTTAATTGTGTTGTCGGGTGCAAAAGAAGGGCCTATCGGTCAACTACTATTAGCAGGACACCTCGAAGAAGCCACCGCACTAACCCAGCAGTGGATGCGTATTTTCCCTGATACTTTTTATTTAGAAATACAACGCACCGCACGTTTAGGTGATGAAGAATGCCTTCATGCCAGTGTAACCCTTGCTCAACAGCTAAACTGCCCTTTAGTTGCCACCAATGATGTGCGTTTTATGCAACGTAAAGATTATTGGGCACATGAAACGCGTGTTGCTATTGGCGAAGGCCGTAGCCTTGATGATCCACGCCGTGAGAATAATTATTCCGAAGAGCAATATTTAAAAAGTCCACAAGAAATGCAGGCGCTGTTCAGCGACTTGCCTGCAGCACTGGCTAATAGCGTAGAAATTGCCAAGCGTTGCAACGTTGAAGTACGTTTAGGCGAATATTTTTTACCTAAGCTGCCGATTGCTGAAGGTATGACTGAAGATGAACATTTTCGCAAAAAGTCTCACGATGGTCTTACACAACGCTTTGAAAAAATTCACCAGCCACGCCCAGAAAACTTTGCAGAAATACAGCAAGAATACCGTGATCGACTGGATTTTGAACTTAATACCATTATTCAAATGGGTTTTCCTAGCTACTTTTTAATTGTTGCTGACTTTATTGGTTGGGCGCTCAAAAATGAAGTTCCCGTAGGCCCTGGTCGTGGTTCGGGTGCGGGCTCTTTGGTCGCCTATTCACTGAATATTACCGACCTAGATCCCATTCATTACAGCCTGCTGTTTGAGCGTTTTCTTAATCCTGAACGGGTTTCTATGCCCGACTTTGACATCGACTTTTGCATGGAAGGCCGTGAAAAGGTCATTAAATACGTCACAAAAACTTATGGGCGTGAAGCCGTTTCGCAAATTGTTACCTTTGGAACGATGGCTGCTAAAGGCGTGTTACGCGACGTAGCCCGCGCCCAAGGCAAGCCCTATGCAATTGGCGACCGGCTGTCTAAAGCCATTCCTTTTGAAGTTGGCATGACTTTAACTAAAGCTGCGGATGAAGTTGAAGAGCTTAAACTACTTGAAACCGCCTACCAAGCCAGCTTGACTAGCGAACTCACCGAACAAATGTTAGAAAACCTTGACCAAGAAGGTTATGAAGTTTGGGCAATGGCACGCGAATTAGAAGGCATTGCGCGTAACACAGGCAAGCACGCGGGTGGTGTGGTAATCGCGCCCAGTAAACTGACCGACTTTGCCCCCGTTATGGCCGATGAAGAAGGCAACGGCTGGGTGGTGCAGTTTGATAAAGACGACATTGAAGAAGCCGGATTGGTTAAGTTTGACTTTTTAGGCTTGCGTACTTTAACTATCATTGATCGTGCCTTAAAAGACATTAACGAAAAGCGCCATTTAATGGGTGAAGATGCCTTAGAAATTACCGGCATTTCACTTAACGATAAAACAACCTTTGATCTATTAAAAAGAGCCGAAACCACCGCCGTTTTCCAGCTTGAATCGCGGGGTATGAAAGAGCTCATTAAAAAACTTAAACCCGATAGCTTAGAAGACATGATCGCACTGGTTGCACTGTTTCGACCCGGCCCGTTGCAATCAGGCATGGTTGATGATTTTATTCAGCGTAAACATGGCGAATCGCCCATTTCTTACCCCCACCCCGATTATCAGCACGCAGCATTAGAACCGGTATTAGCACCCACCTACGGCATTATTTTATACCAAGAACAAGTCATGCAAATCGCACAGGTGATGGCAGGCTTTACTTTGGGTGGTGCCGATATGCTACGGCGGGCGATGGGTAAGAAAAAGCCAGAAGAAATGGCGAAAATGCGCCAACTTTTTTTGGAAGGCAGTGAAAAAAATGGCATTGATGCCACTAAAGCAGGGCAGATTTTTGACCTAGTAGAAAAGTTTGCAGGTTATGGTTTTAACAAGTCTCACTCTGCTGCTTATGGTCTAGTTTCTTACCAAACTGCTTGGCTTAAAACGCATTATCCCGCATCTTTTATGGCAGCAGTTATGTCGACTGAAATGAACAACACCGACAAGGTGGTGATGCTGGTTGAAGAAAGCCGTGCCATGAAACTGACCATTATGCCGCCCGATGTTAACTTGGGCAGCTGGTATTTTACCGTAAACGCAGCAGGTGAGATTATCTATGGTTTGGGCGCAATCAAAGGCGTGGGCGAAAGTCCTGTTGAAGCTTTAACTGAAGCAAGAAACCAAGGGGGTATTTTTAGCGACCTTTTTGATTTTTGTAACCGTGTCGACATGAAGCGTCTTAACAAACGTAGCATTGATGCATTAATTCGCAGCGGCGCTTTCGATAAATTAGCGCCCAGTCGCAACCTACTTCTAGCAGCCTTAGAAGATGCACTTAAAGCCGCGGATCAAGCCAACCGCAATATAAGCTTAGGCATGAACGATTTATTTGGTGGTTTAAGTGTTGAACAAGACACAAACAGCGACCCCTACGCGCCTTATTTAAGCACACCACAATGGACGGACAAACAACGCCTAGCCGGTGAAAAAGAAACACTTGGCTTGTATTTAACCGGTCATCCTATTGATGAATATGAAGCCGAATTAAAGCGCTTTGTTAGCAAAAAAATTGCTAACCTACAGCCTTCACGCGAACCGCAACGCATAGCGGGTCTAGTGATGGCATTTCGTACCATGAAAAATAAGCGTGGCGAAACCTTGGCTTTTATGACTTTAGATGATCGCTCGGGGCGCATTGAAGTTTCAATTTTTGGTGAAGAGTACGAACGCTGTAAATCACAACTCACTAAAGATGCACTGCTGATTTTAGAAGGCGAAGTCCGCGAAGATAACTTTACTGGTGGGCTTGCCATGCGCTGCAAAGAAATCACTCCGATCACTGAAGCGCGTAGTAAGTTTGCTCACGCATTAGAGGTACATTTTGATGAACAAAGCTTTGATGCCAATCAAGTCAATCAACTCAGCCAATGCTTAGCAAAATACGCATCAAAAGATCAGGGTTTAGCGTTACACCTTATTCATACTAGCCACTTAGGAAAAGCCACCCTTTTTCCTAGCACTGATTGGCGAGTAACACCTAACGATCAACTACTAGAAATACTCAGCCAATTGCTTGGTAAAGACAATTTTCGTCTGGTTTATCAAAATGAAGGACAAAACCGACAGACTTAGCCAAGCTATTGTGTAACAAACTATTACATAACAAACTATCGCATAAATTTTGAGTCTGTCCGTTGTTTCGTCTATAGTTGCCGCAAATTATTTAAAGTTGCGGCACAATTTTTACCTTGCACAAGCGCTACTTAATAAATCTCTTTCAGGCAGAAAAAAACTATGAACTTGAATTATTTAGATTTTGAACAACCCATTGCTGACCTTGAAGTAAAAATTGAAGAATTACGTCTAATTGGTAACGATTCAGACCTTAATATCAGCGATGAAATTACCCGCCTGCAAGAAAAAAGCCACAAGCTGACCGAGCAAGTTTTTTCTAATTTAACGGCTTGGCAAGTTTCCCAATTATCACGTCACCCGATGCGTCCTTATACCTTAGATTACCTAAACTTAATGTTTGATGATTTTGATGAGTTGCATGGCGACCGCCATTTTAGTGATGATGCCGCTATTGTGGGTGGTATGGCACGCTTAGAGGGTCGTCCTGTGATGGTGATTGGTCATCAAAAAGGCCGTGACGTTAAACAAAAAGTAAAACGTAATTTTGGTATGCCACGTCCCGAAGGTTATCGCAAAGCGCTGCGCTTAATGGAAATGGCCGAACGCTTTAAAATGCCCATTTTAACGTTTATTGACACACCTGGTGCTTACCCAGGTATTGATGCCGAAGAGCGTGGTCAGTCTGAAGCGATTGCCTTTAACTTGGCAGTTATGTCACGCCTAAAAACACCGATTATTTCTACCGTCATTGGTGAAGGTGGTTCTGGCGGAGCGCTAGCCATCGGTGTTTGTGACGAATTAATGATGCTGCAATACTCAACCTACTCGGTTATTTCGCCTGAAGGTTGTGCGTCTATTTTGTGGAAAAGCGCCAGCAAAGCGGCTGATGCAGCACAGGCGATGGGGCTAACTGCACCACGCCTAAAAGAGCTGGGCCTAGTAGATACCCTTATTCCAGAACCACTGGGTGGCGCACACCGCAACCCAGAAGCAATGGTTGTTAGCTTAAAAGCTGCACTGATTCAAGCATTAGACAAACTTGATGTAAATAACTCAGAAGAACTGGTCGAAAGACGTTACCAGCGCCTAATGAGCTATTCTTCTTTAAATGACATCGCTTAAAGAACGCCATTGCTTAAAAAACTGCTGCTAGCGCTACCAACTAACACCACAAAAATTTGCGTGGCGTTCAGTGGTGGGCTAGATTCACGTGTATTGTTTGAACTAGCGCGGCAAGCGCAACAGCAGCAGCAGCAGCCAAACTTAGTATTACGCGCTATTCATGTTCACCACCAGTTGTCACCATTTGCTGATGATTGGGCGGCTTTTGCACAGCAAGTGTGTGAAACGGCCAAAGTCCCGATTAGCATTTATAAAGTCGATCCACAAAGTTTATCCAATGCTAGTTTAGAAGACCGTGCGCGGCGTGCTAGGTATGCTGTTTTTGAACAAGAGCTGCAAACCAACGAGGTGCTTTTGCAAGGCCATCACCAAAATGACCAAGTAGAAACACTACTGCTGCGACTGTTACGAGGTGCTGGCACGCTTGGGCTAGCCAGTATTCCGCTGCAACGGCCGTTAGGAAAAGGGCTGATTTTACGCCCTCTATTGAAAACAGCTAAGTCTGAACTTTTAGCCTTTGCCCAAGCAGCCCAATTAGAATGGGTAGAAGATAACAGTAATTTTGAAGTCAATTTTGACCGCAATTATTTACGCTTAAAAGTGCTACCGCTGCTACAAGAGCGCTTCCCTAACACCAACCAAAATTTAGCCCGTGTTACTCAGCTAGCAGCAACCAGCCAACAGCTTAACCAAGACCTTGCTCAAATAGATTTAGCCACCTGTCAACGCACCGAACACAGCCTTAACTTAGAAAGTTTTTTAAAACTGGCAGCGTATCGCCAAGTTAACCTGCTGCGTTATTGGCTAAGCATTAGGTGTTTAACCCTACCCAATCATAAAATTTGGCACGAATTAACCAAGCTATATCATGCATCGACTGATTCTCAACCGTTGGTCAGTTGGGACAAAGGTGAACAACAGGTAGAAGCACGGCGTTTTCAGCAACAGCTTTTTATTGCGCCCAGTCATTATTTCCAACCCCTGCCTAAAACTTGGCAAACCACTTGGGATGGAATAAGCCCTATTAGCACACCCGTTGGCAGCATTAATTTTCAGCTAACCCATTTGCTAGCCGCTAATAAAACCCAAGCTTTTACATTACAAAGCCGCCAAGGGGGTGAGGTACTACGCCTTGCTCAGCGTGGACAGCGTGATGTAAAGCGATTGCTGCAAGAATTACAATTACCCCCTTGGCAGCGTAACCAATTGGTTTTTATTTGGCAGCAGCAACAGCTAATTGCGGTGGATAAATTTCTGGTCGCAGAAGGCTGGCAAATCATTAATTGAGTCGATTCTTGCTTTGGATTTTTTAGCCCTTCTGGTAGACTAGCTTCCCATCTAAAGCTCTTCCTCCCTGTTTTTTTGTTCTAGCCTTAACAAGGTTAGAACCTGATCTATTTTCGGACGGTTTTCATGACGCGTTACATATTCGTAACTGGTGGTGTTGTTTCATCTTTAGGAAAAGGCATAGCTTCTGCATCTTTGGCAGCAATTCTTGAAGCCCGTGGCCTAAAAGTCACTATCATGAAACTGGACCCCTACATTAACGTAGACCCAGGCACCATGAGCCCTTTTCAGCACGGTGAAGTATTTGTTACTGAAGACGGCGCAGAAACTGACTTAGACCTTGGTCACTACGAACGTTTTATTCGTTCGCGCATGACTAAGAAAAATAATTTCACGACGGGGCGCGTTTACGAAAATGTTTTACGCAAAGAACGCCGTGGTGATTATTTTGGTGGCACAGTACAAGTAGTACCGCACATTACTGACGAGATTCAAACCCGTATTATTGAAGGCGCTAAAGGTTATGACATAGCGCTGATTGAAGTGGGCGGCACCGTAGGCGATATTGAATCCTTACCTTTTTTAGAAGCCATTCGTCAGCTAAGGGTTAAAGTGGGTTCACAGCACGCTTTGTTTATGCACCTAACCCTAGTACCTTATTTAAAAACCGCCGGTGAAACTAAAACTAAACCAACGCAACACTCGGTTAAAGAACTCCGCTCGATTGGTATTCAACCCGATATTCTTATTTGCCGTTCAGAAGTAACCATTGAAGCAAACGAGCGCCGCAAAATTGCGCTATTTACCAACGTCGATGAAAATGCGGTTATTTCTTTACCCGATGCCGACACGATTTACCGCATTCCGGGTATGTTGCATGAACAAGGGCTGGATGAAATTGTCGTGCAAAAATTTGGCCTTACTTGCCCAGAAGCCGATTTAAGCGAATGGGTACAAGTGGTTGATGCCAAACTTAATCCACAAAAAACCATTAAAATTGCCATGGTTGGTAAATACATGGAGTTGCTGGATGCTTACAAATCATTAATTGAAGCCATTCAACACGCTGGTATTAAAACTCGCACTAAGGTTGAAGTGGATTTTGTTGATTCAGAAGAAGTTGAACGCAAAGGCACAGGTCGCCTAGCCGATAAAGATGCCATTTTAGTGCCTGGCGGCTTTGGTGAGCGTGGCGTTGAAGGTAAAATTTTGACGGCTCAATTTGCGCGTGAAAATAAAATCCCTTACTTGGGCATTTGTTTAGGAATGCAAGTAGCCGTCATTGAATTTGCACGTAATGTTGCTGGTTGGAGTGATGCCAATTCTACCGAATTCACCCTTGATACTCAGCATCCAGTGGTTGGATTAATTACTGAATGGCTCACGGCTGATGGTAAAATTGAAACCCGTGACACCAACTCTGATTTAGGTGGCACGATGCGTTTAGGCGGTCAAATTTGCCACCTAGAACCCAACACTAAAGCCTTTGCTAGCTACGGTGCAGAAAAAATCATTGAGCGTCACCGCCACCGTTACGAAGTGAATAATCAGTTTATTGGTGAGCTAGAAAAAGCTGGCCTCATTATCTCAGGTCGCAGCGAAGACAAAGCCCTTGTTGAAATGATTGAGTTACCCGATCACCCTTGGTTTGTGGCTTGCCAGTTTCACCCAGAATTTACGTCAACACCGCGTGATGGTCATCCGCTGTTCACTCAGTTTGTAAACGCTGCATTAGCCCATAAAGCTGAACGTAAAAGCACTGGCGCTGCTGTATGAGTTCAAGCAGTTTAAATTTAAGCACAATACAGGTTGCAGATATTACATTAGCCAACCACCGCCCTTTTGTTTTATTGGGTGGTATGAATGTACTGGAATCGCGTGACATGGCGTTAGAAGTGGCTGAACACTACGTTAAAGTGACCCAAAAACTGGGTATTCCTTACGTGTTTAAAGCCAGCTTTGATAAAGCCAATCGCTCATCCATTCATTCCTTTCGTGGCCCTGGATTAGATGAAGGCTTAAAGCTTTTACAAGAAATTAAAACTACGTTTAATGTGCCCGTGATTAGTGATATTCACGAATGGGAACAGGCAGCGCCAGCCGCCGAAGTGTTAGATATTTTGCAGCTGCCTGCTTTTTTAGCACGTCAAACCGATTTAGTCACTGCTATGGCTAAAACTGGCAAGCCTGTTAACGTGAAAAAGCCGCAATTTATGTCGCCTAGCCAAGTAAGTAATTTGGTTGAGAAATTTGCTGAAAACGGCAATAACCAAGTGATGCTCTGTGAACGTGGCGCTTGTTTTGGTTACGATAATCTAGTGGTGGATATGCTAGGTTTTGGGGTAATGAAACAAGCTGCTAATAATGCACCCATTATTTTTGATGTGACTCATGCATTACAAATGCGTGCTGCTACGGGTGCTGCTTCAGGCGGTCGTCGTCAACAGGTTGCAGAACTAGGGCGTGCTGGTTTAAGCCAAGGCATTGCTGGACTATTTTTAGAAGCGCATCCTAATCCTGACCAAGCGAAATGTGATGGCCCTTCAGCCTTACCGCTAAACAAATTAGAACCTTTTTTACAGCAGATGAAAGCCGTGGATGACTTAATAAAATCCTTGCCAGCACTGCACATAGATTAACCCCCTTAATTAATAACCAACTATCCTAACTGACTCAATTGGAGACTTCTTTTCATGGCTAAAATTATCGATATCAAAGGGCGTGAAGTGCTGGACTCACGCGGCAACCCAACGGTTATGGTTGACCTGCTGGTTGAAGGCAATTTCAAAGGCAGCGCTTGTGCGCCTTCCGGTGCTTCCACGGGTTCGCGTGAAGCATTAGAATTGCGTGATGGCGATAAGTCGCGTTACTTAGGTAAAGGCGTGTTAAAAGCCGTCGCCAATATTAACGGTGCTATTCGTGATGCGCTGCTAGGTCAAGATGCTAGCCAACAAGCCGTTATTGATAAAATTATGCTAGATTTAGACGGCACAGAAAACAAAGCCAAGCTAGGTGCTAACGCAATTTTGGCGGTTTCTTTAGCAGCCGCCAAAGCAGCCGCGAATGCCCAAGGTATTGAGCTGTTTGAACACATTGCCAACATTAATGGTACGGCCGGCGTTTACTCTATGCCAGTGCCCATGATGAACATTATCAATGGTGGCGAGCACGCCGATAACAACGTTGATATTCAAGAATTTATGGTACAGCCGGTTTCAGCACCTAACTTTGCTGAAGCTTTGCGCGCCGGTGCAGAAATTTTTCATGCCCTTAAAAAAGTTTTACAAGATAAAAACCTTAGCACCTCAGTAGGCGATGAAGGCGGTTTTGCACCTAACCTAGCCTCTAATGCTGAAGCCCTAGCAGTTATTAAAATTGCCGTTGCCGATGCTGGCTACGAGCTTGGCAAAGACATTACTCTCGCCTTAGACTGTGCGGCTTCTGAATTCTACAAAGATGGTCAATACAACCTAGCTGGCGAAGGTAAAGTTTTTACTGCTGAAGAATTTAGTGATTATTTAGCAGACCTTTGCCAAACCTACCCGATTGTTTCTATTGAAGATGGTCAAGATGAATCCGATTGGGCTGGCTGGAAAATTCAAACCGAAAAACTGGGTGCTAAAGTTCAGCTAGTGGGCGATGATTTATTTGTCACCAACACTAAAATTTTACAAGAAGGCATTAGCAAAAATATCGCTAACGCCATCCTTATTAAATTTAACCAAATTGGTACGCTAACGGAAACCCTAGAAGCCATTCAAATGGCAAAAGATGCGGGTTATTCAGTGGTTATTTCACACCGTTCTGGCGAAACCGAAGATGCAACCATTGCTGATTTAGCCGTAGGTACCGCAGCAGGTCAGATTAAAACCGGCTCACTGTGCCGTTCCGACCGCGTTGCTAAGTACAACCGCTTATTAGTCATAGAAGAAATGTTAGGTAGCCAAGCACCTTACGCAGGCTTAAAAGCCATTAAAGGTCAGTAAACTAAATACATTAGTTGGCATACAGCTTGCCTAAACTAAGGAAGGGACAAGGAAAGAATAATGAAACATCTTTTTAAAATGCTGTTAATTGCTTTACTAACAACAACCTTGCTTGGCTGTATCGCACAACCGCAACCTAAAAAGCCACAAAGACCCGCTTGGATGGATAACCCAAGAGCCGTGGGTGACATTGTAGGGCTGGGGCAAGCTGGGTTTCACTTTAATGGCAAAGCAGCACAGCGTGAGCTAGCTACCAGTCGTGCATTAGATGAAATTGCACGGCAAATGGGTGTTACCGTCAGCAGCATTATGGTGATTAACCAGCAACACACCAGCATGGGCAGCAGCACTAATATGGCAGCAACCTCTGAACAAAGTGTTAAAGGCAGTGTTGTTAATGCCGTTGTCCATGATGAGTGGTTAGAAGGTGATACGCTGTACATTATTATGGTGGGGCGCTAAAGCTTACGATTAAAACTCAGCCTAGCCAAACGCCCTTCTGTGTAAAAATCAACCCTGAAAGTTGGCCATCCAAACTTCAGGGTTTTTTATAGCTAAAAGTAAAACTGATAAGCCGTTACTGTATTTTGTATAATCACCTTTTTACTCTTCACTCTTTACTCTGCGTTGCTGATAACCATGCCTCGATTACTATCTACGCTAGTGCTACTACTGCTGCTACTGACCCAATACCGGCTGTGGTGGGGCGAAAATGGCTTGCTAGAATATTGGCAAACTAAACAACTTGTTTCCAGCCTAGAAGAAAATAATCAACAACTAAAAAAACGCAACACGCGGCTTAACGCGCAAGTACAAGATTTAAAAAGTGGTTTAGATGCCGTTGCAGAACGCGCCCGCTTTGATTTGGGCATGATAGGCAAGGATGAAACTTTTTTTTGGTTAATTGGTGATCCACCACAGCGCGTTAAAATACCCGAACAGGCAATGGAGCCAATGCCATGAACCCTACCGCCCATCCAACAAATAACGCAACACTTTGGTGTCTACTACCCGCAGCAGGTATCGGTCAACGCATGGGAGCCGATTTACCTAAACAATATTTACCTTTAGCCAACCAAACCCTGATTGAAATTACGCTAAGCCGTTTGCATTTAGCTTTTCCTCACGCCATCTTGGTATTACCGCTGCACCCTGAAGACCTTTGGTGGCCAGCAGCAGAGCAGCGATGGTTAAAACGTTATCCAAATGCAAAATTGCTTACCTGCTTAGGCGGCAAAGAACGTGCTGACTCCGTTCTCAATGGGCTTGATGCCCTAGCCGCTTTTGCCCAGCCCGATGATTGGGTATTGGTACATGATGTGGCACGACCTTGCGTTACACAGCAAGACTTACACCATCTTTACGCCGTGTTAGAAAACCATCCAGTAGGCGGTTTATTAGCAGCACCCGTTGCCGACACCATGAAACGTGGCAGTGATACTAATCAAGTCAGCGCAACGGTAGATCGCCATCAGCTTTGGCACGCGTTAACGCCGCAAATGTTTCGTTTTAACAAGTTGTCTTCAGCTTTATCTAAAGGTTTGGCAGCAGGTTTAAATTTAACTGATGAATCATCCGCATTAGAAGCCGCAGGTTTTCAGCCACTGTTAATTGCAGGACGCAGGGATAATATAAAAATCACCAACCCAGAAGACCTGCCTTTTGCAGCGCAATTATTAAGCCATCAATCCACTCACCAACCCACTACTTTGGAAAACAATTAAATCATGCGTATCGGACAAGGCTTTGATGTTCACAAGTTTGGCCCTGGCGAATTTATCACTTTAGGTGGCGTACAAATTCCTTACCACCAAGGTTTAGAAGCCCATTCTGATGGTGATGTACTGATTCATGCCATTTGCGATGCGCTGTTAGGTGCGTGTGGTTTAGGCGATATTGGCTATCACTTCCCTGATACCGATCCAGCTTTTGCTGGTGTAGATAGCCGCATTTTATTACGCAAAGTGATGCAAACCGTAACACAGCGTGGCTACCAGCTAGCCAATGCGGATATGACCATTATTGCCCAAGCACCCAAAATGCTACCGCATTTACCCGCCATGTTAGAAAAGCTAGCGGCTGATTTGAATGCCCCTGTGGATAGAATAAACATCAAAGCCACTACCACAGAAAAATTAGGTTTTGTTGGCAGAAAAGAAGGCATTAGTGCCCTAGCCATCGTATTATTGGAAACCACCTCATGCAGCCAGTAGTCGCGTTACAAGATCCATTAACAATACTACAAACTCAACTGCCGACAGTTTTGCCTGCCTCACCTTGGCAGGGCGTTTACCGTTTACAACCAGACGATTTCCAAGTAGAAGAAATACTAGGCTTTGAACCCGAAGGGCAAGGCGAACACCTTTACTTATGGATAGAAAAAAACGGCAGCAACACGGTGTTTGTTGCCCAAGAACTGGCTAGAAGTGCCGGTATTCACCCTGCTGCGGTGGCTTATTCAGGTTTAAAAGATCGCCATGCCATTACCCGTCAGTGGTTTTCTTTGCACCTACCCGGTAAAGCAGACCCAGCAGTAGAAGCACTTAATTCCGCCAACTGGCAAGTATTAAAAATGGCACGTCATCCGCGTAAATTAAAGCGAGGTACGCACCGCAGCAACCGTTTCACTTTACGCTTGCGTGTTGATAATGCCGATGAAAACACAGGTAACTGGTTAAAAGAGCGCTGGCAGCAAATTATTCAACAAGGCGTGCCCAACTATTTTGGGCCACAGCGTTTTGGGCGCGGCGGACAAAATATTCAAAAAGCGATGGATTGGTTAATGGCTGACACGCCACAAAAACCACCCAAGCGCCAAGAAAAAGGTATGTACCTTTCATCATTACGCAGTGCATTATTTAATGTTTGGTTAGCAAAAACCATTACACAACAACACTGGCTAACGCCTTTAGCTGGCAGTTGCTTTAACTTGCAAGGTACGCGTAGCTATTTTGCTGACCCAACCGCAGCCAACCTTAGCAGCCGTTTAGAAAAAGGCGATATAAACCTAGCAGGACCTTTGGCCGGTAAAGGGCGTTTAGAAAGTGCTGGGGTTGCTTTGCAAGCCGAAGAAACGTTTCGTGAAGCTTATTTACCCTATTGGCAGGCATTAGAAAACCAAGGCTTAAAAGTCGAATACCGCCCATTAAGAATGTTACCTCAAGCCGCTGAATTTAATTGGCAAGCTCCTTGGTTAACCCTAAGTTTTGCTTTGCCCAGCGGTTGTTTTGCGACCAGCTTGCTGCGTGAGCTCATGGATGCCAGTGATGCTCAACTTGCTTAGGCGTGTTTTGAATTAAAGAGAGAGCTGAATGAAACTACTTTTATCCAATGACGACGGTGTTCATGCCGATGGTTTGGCAACACTTGCAGCCGCTTTAGAAGATTTAGGTGATTTATTAGTAGTTGCGCCAGAGCGTAACCGCAGCGGTGCCAGTAACTCACTGTCATTAGACCGCCCACTTTATCCACAACAGCTTAATAACGGCTTTTGGTCGGTTGATGGCACACCAACGGACTGCGTACATTTAGCAGTCGGTGGCGTGTTTGGTGATCTACCCGACCTAGTTATTTCGGGCATTAACCACGGTGCTAACTTGGGTGACGATGTGCTTTATTCCGGCACCGTTGCTGCGGCTACTGAAGGGCGTTTTTTGGGTTTACCTGCCATTGCAGTATCGTTGGCTGGCAATACTCACTTTGCTACCGCAGCAGAGGTTGTGCGTAAACTGGTCAAAAGCTTTATTGAAGGAACTAACCAGCTACAACTCCCGCCACGCAGTTTATTAAACGTCAATGTACCCGATGTACCTTTATTTGCATTAAAAGGTTATAAAATAACCACGCTAGGGCATAGACATAAAGGCGTTGACCCCATCAAAACCATTGATCCTCGTGGTCAAGCACGTTATTGGATAGGCGGTGTCGGTAATGCCGCAAAAGCAGGTGAAGGCACTGACTTTCACGCCATCAGCAAAGGGTATGTATCCATTACACCTTTACAGTTTGATATGACTCGGCATGAAAGCCTTGATCAGGTGGAAAAATGGTTGAACGCTTGCAGCTAAACCCCCAATTCAGAGGCATTGGCTTTACTTCCCAGCGCACGCGTAATCGTATGATTGAGCGCCTTGTGGAGCAAGGAATAAAAAATAAAGCAGTATTAGACGTTTTGCGTAATCTACCACGGCATTTATTTGTCGACGAAGCCCTATCGCACCACGCTTATGAAGATACGGCTTTGCCAATAGGTTTAGGTCAAACGCTAAGCCAGCCCTATATTGTGGCGCGAATGACCGAGTTACTGCTAGAAAAAAGCCCTAAAAAAGTATTGGAAATAGGCACAGGTTCTGGCTATCAATGTGCTGTTTTAAGCTGTTTGGTGGCTAACGTTTGGAGTGTAGAGCGTTTAGATTCTTTACTAGAAAAAGCCCGCCAGCGCATTAAAACGTTAAACCTAAACAATGTGCATCTGTACCATACTGATGGTAGTTTTGGTCTAGCTAGCGCAGCACCTTTTAATGCCATTTTAGTCACCGCTGCACCTAAAGAAATACCTGCCAGCTTATTTGACCAGCTAGCCGAAGGTGGACGTTTAATTATTCCTGTAGGTGATGAACAGCAAATGTTAAGCATTTTTGATAAACAGGATGGCAAACTGATGCAAACTGATATTCAGCCAGTACGCTTTGTGCCGCTGCTGTCTGGAGCTAACTAATGAAACTGTGGCAAATTTATCTACGCGGTATGTTAATGGGTGCTGCGGATATTGTACCGGGCATTTCTGGTGGCACCATTGCCTTTATTACCGGCATTTACGAACGCTTAATTAATAGCCTACGCAGCTTTAATTTAACACTGTGGAAAGTTTGGAAAGAGCAAGGTTTTACTGGCGTGCTTAAAGCAGTTGATGCTATTTTTCTTGTCACACTTTTAGCCGGTATTTTGTCCAGTGTTTTACTACTATCACACTTTATAAGCTGGTTATTAGCTAGCTATCCGCTGCACCTTAACGGTTTGTTTTTTGGGTTAGTGGTTGGTTCAGCCGTCATTATTTCTCGTGAAATGGGAGGATGGACACTCAACCAATTACTTTTAATCTTGTTAGGTGCTTTTATGGCTACTTTTATTAGCCAAGTATTGCCAAGTATTGGCAGCATTACGCCGATTACTTTCTTTTTTGCTGGCATGATCGCCATTTGCGCGATGATACTGCCCGGTATTTCGGGTAGCTTTTTACTTTTAACGCTGGGGCTTTATGGCCCTTTAATTGAAGCCGTTAAAGTATTTAATCTAACTTTTATAGCTGCTTTTGCTGTGGGTGCTGGCTCTGGTTTATTGGCTTTTTCACACTTATTGGGTTGGTTATTTGACCATTTTAGAGCGGCAACTTTTGCGGTTTTATTTGGTTTTGTTATTGGCTCACTCAAGCACATTTGGCCTTGGCAGTTTTTAACCCGCTATAAAATTAGTAACCAAGGCAAAATGCTTCCTTTAGATACACAAGTGTTACCACCTTGGCACTTTTCAGACATAACAGGGCAAGCCTCTTATTCGCTAACAGTCATTATATTAATGCTTGTTGGGCTATTAATGGTGTTGTCTCTGGCTTCACATAAAAAATAACTAAGGCTAAATTATACGGCATATAATTTGCTTGCTTTTATAGTGTTTTACCCAGTCATCTTTTTAAGGGAGTAAAGTAATGACTAAAAAAACACTAAAACAAGTCAACACTGCCGCATTAGATTCAACGCAACTTTATTTAAATGAAATCGGTAAATCACCCTTACTCACCGCCCAAGAAGAAGTTTTTTTTGGGCGTTTAGTATGCCAAGGTAACTTAGCTGCTCGCCAACGCATGATAGAAAGCAACTTACGATTGGTCGTCAAAATAGCCCGCCGTTACAACAATCGTGGTTTAACGTTACTGGATTTAATAGCAGAAGGTAATCTAGGTTTAATTCGCGCCGTTGCAAAATTTGATCCTGAACTTGGTTTTCGTTTTTCGACCTATGCAACTTGGTGGATAAGGCAAAACATTGAGCACGCTTTAATGAGCCAAACGCGCATTGTTCGACTACCCATTCACTTGGTTAAAGAACTTAACACCTATTTACGCGCAGAAAACAAACTTGCCCAACACCTAGACCAAAAAGCAACTACTGAAGAAATTGCTCAATACCTAAAAAAACCCCTTGCAACCATTAAAAATTTAATCGGACTGAATGAACGCATTACATCGTTTGACTTGCCAACAGGGTCTAACAACGATAGACCACTGCTAGAAACCTTAGCCGATGATGCCGATGATCCACTGGATGCGACTCAACAAGAAAGCGTTAGTATTCATGTAGAAAACTGCATCACTCGACTCACCAAAAAACAACGTGACGTTATTATCAGGCGCTTTGGACTAGAAGGTTATACAGCCACTACTTTAGAAGAGATTGGCAAAGAAATTGGCTTAACCCGCGAAAGAGTCCGCCAAATTCAAATGGAAGCCTTAAAAAAACTAAAAAACATCCTAGATAAACAAGGTATAAACAGGGACGCATTGTTGACTGCCTAATAAAACCAGCCGCTAAAAAGCATTACCCAATCCAACCGACTGTCATCAGTCGGTTTTTTTATGTACGCATTTGCATACATTATGCGAATGATATTAACAGTAGCAACGGTTGTTTAAGTTGTTTTTATATTAGCACTATTTTCAAGTTATTGTTTTATATAGATAAAATAATTGTCGCGCATTTATGCAGGCCATTTATTGCCCTTTTTTTTTATAAAGAAAATGCTAATCTACACCTGTCGTCACGGAGCTAGGAAGCAAGATGACAAGGATAAAAGGAAGTAAGGTGCAAGGTTGAAGGAGGCTAGGATTGCCAAACCAGAAAGCACTTAGGAGCAACTTTGGAAAAGTTGAACAGCAGGTAAGCTTTAGTCTGTAAACGGATGTTTAAAAACAGCGATAAAGGAAACTTTTCAGGATAGAAAAGTTGGTAAAGGATACCCAATAAGGACATACCCCAGGGCGGCATTGCCGCCCATATTTATTCCCCTCGCCAAAAGTTACCAGCCCTTCCCACCCACAGTTACAACAGGACAGTGTTTTTTATCTGACGCTTTAATTTACATAAGGTAAAATGCAACGCATCAACTCTCCTTCCTGCTGCACTTGGTACTCCTCATGTTTGTTCGTAAAATTTTTGATTACCCTAAATACTGGGCTGAATGTTTTGGCACAGCACCTTTTTTGCCCATGAGCCGCGAAGAAATGGACTTACTCGGCTGGGATAGATGTGACATTATTCTTGTCACCGGTGATGCTTACATCGACCATCCTTCTTTTGGCATGGCAGTGATCGGCCGAACATTAGAAGCGCAAGGCTTTAGGGTCGGCATTATTGCCCAACCCGACTGGCAATCTAAAGACGACTTTATGAAGCTTGGTAAGCCAGAACTCTATTTTGGCGTAACAGCAGGCAACATGGATTCAATGATTAACCGCTACACAGCTGACCGTAAAATCCGTTCTGATGATGCCTACACCCCAGGCGGTATGGCAGGTAAACGTCCCGATCGCGCCAGCGTGGTTTACACACAACGCTGCAAAGAAGCTTGGAGCGATGTTCCCGTTATACTTGGCGGTATTGAAGCGTCATTACGCCGCATTGCTCATTACGATTACTGGCAAGATAAAGTACGCCGCTCCATTTTGCTCGATTCCAAAGCAGATATGTTGCTTTTTGGTAACGCCGAACGCGCTCTAGTCGACGTATCGCACCGCATTGCACAAGGCGAAAAGATCGCCGATATTACCGATATACGTGGCACTGCATTTATCCGTAAAGATACCCCCGCCGACTGGCTAGAAATTGACTCAACCCGTGTTGACCGCCCAGGGCGAATTGATAAAGTCATTAATCCCTATGTCAACACGCAAGACACCGAAGCTTGTGCCGTTGAACAACAAAAGCAGAATCCGTTAAGCCATACTGAGTTAGACGATCAAACCGAACAAGCCCTTGAATTACTAACCACCGAGCAAGCCAAAGAGCGTAAACAACTCGAACGGCTTGTAACCGGAAAACACCGTGATAAAAGTGTCATTCGTTTACCCAGTTTTGAAAAAGTCAGCAAAGACCTTGTACTTTATGCCCACGCTAACCGTGTGCTACACCTAGAAACTAACCCAGGCAATGCACGGGCTTTAGTACAAAAACACATCGACCAAGACTTGTGGGTAAACCCACCCCCCATTCCGTTAAGCACGGAAGAAATGGACTCGGTATTCGATCAGCCTTACGCGCGTGCGCCGCACCCTGTGTATGGTGATGCCAAAATACCGGCTTGGGATATGATTCGTTTTTCAGTCAACATTATGCGCGGCTGTTTTGGTGGCTGTACTTTTTGCTCCATTACCGAGCATGAAGGTCGCATTATTCAAAACCGCTCAAAAGGTTCAATTATTCGTGAAATTGAAGCTATGCGCGATAAGGTTAGTGGTTTTACTGGCGTGGTTTCAGATTTAGGCGGCCCTACCGCCAATATGTATCGCCTAGCGTGTAAAGAACCAGAAATAGAAGCGGCTTGCCGAAAACCTTCCTGTGTATTTCCCGGCATCTGCCCTAACTTAAATACCGATCACTCTTCGCTAATCGAGCTGTATAAAGAAGCCCGTGCATTACCCGGCGTTAAAAAAGTATTGATTGCCTCTGGTTTACGTTACGACTTAGCCGTTGAATCACCCGAATACATTAAAGAGTTAGTCACCCATCACGTTGGCGGCTACTTAAAAATAGCACCCGAACATACCGAAAATGGCCCGCTGTCTAAAATGATGAAGCCAGGCATCGACAGCTATGACCGTTTTGAACAGTTATTTACTAAGTATTCTAAAGAAGCCGGTAAAAAGCAGTACCTGATTCCTTACTTTATTGCTGCCCACCCCGGCACCAGCGATGAAGATATGATGAATTTGGCGCTGTGGCTTAAAACAAAAGATTTACGCGCCGATCAAGTACAGGCTTTCTACCCGTCACCAATGGCAACAGCAACGACCATGTACCACACTGAACGTAATCCGCTAAGCAAAGTGGATTATAAAAGTGAGAAGGTTGAAATCATTAAAGGTGAAAGGCAAAGAAGGCTACATAAAGCATTTTTGCGCTACCACGACCCCAGAAATTGGCCACTGCTGCGTGAAACCTTAACCGCGATGGGCAGAAGCGATTTAATTGGCTATAGCAAAAAACACCTTATACCACCCACCGACCCTATTAAAGGCACAGCCCAAGCAGGCAAGGTTAAATCAACCACTAGAATCCTTACCCAACACACCGGCTTACCCCCTAGAAGCACGTCAAAAGTAGGCAAGCCAAAAGCAAGCAGCACAAAAAAATCGAAACGGTTCTAATCCTAGATTAAAACAGGTCTTCAGGATCAATATCTAAAGACCAACGTACCCGCCGCGCCTCTGGGCTTTTTTCTAGCCAGCTTAAAAGCTGAGCAACCAGTCGGTGTAGCGGGGCGCGTTTTTTAGCGTGCAGCAAAAATTGCATATGATAGCGGCCTTGTCGCCTTTCCATTGGCGCAGGCACTGGCCCAAGCAAAGTAAGGTGTTCTTGATTAAGGGCATTGGCCTGCCCAGCTAACAGACGCATCAAGGCGTCTACCTGTTCCGTTTTCGGCGCTTCCGCCCTAAACATCGCAAGGTAAGCATAAGGCGGCCAATTGGTTTTTTGCCTTTCATCTAATAAATCCAACGCCAACGCCTCATAACCTTCTATGCACAGTTTTTCTAATCTTGGGTCGTCACTGTGGTGGGTTTGAATAATCACCTCGCCAGGCTTTTCTTCGCGTCCAGCGCGTCCAGCCACTTGGATAATTAGCTGCGCCGTACGCTCCATAGCACGAGGGTCGCTGGAATACAGACCGTGATCGGCATTAAGCAAAGTTGCTAAAGTGACATCCGGGAAATGATGCCCTTTTGCCAACATTTGTGTGCCTAGCAAAATAGCCGGACGCTGACGGGCAATTTGCTCCAGCTTAGCCGCTAAATCATTACGATTACGCACGCTGTCTCTATCAAGGCGTATCACCGGAATATCAGGATAGCGCTCAAGCAAGACTTCCTCTGCACGCTCGGTACCCACACCCAAAGGCTTTAATTCACCGTCAACGCATTGCGGGCAAGAAGTAGGCAGTGGCTGCTGTTGGTCGCAGTGATGGCAATGCAGTTTAGGCGGCTCTTTATGCCAAGTCATGCGCGAATCACAATGCAAGCAACCAGCTATCCAACCGCAACCAGTACACATTAACACCGGCGCAAAACCACGGCGGTTCAACAGCACTAACACTTGATTATCGGCTTTTAAATGCTTATCCATCGCCAACAACAGCGGCTCTGAAAAACCACCAAATAATTTACGGTTGCGTATATCCAACAATTTAGGTTCAGGTACTTTCACACCCTGAGCGGGGCGCTGGCGTAAATGCAGCCATAAATAAGCACCGTCTTTTGCTTTAACCAGCGTTTCTAACGCAGGCGTAGCAGAACCTAGCAAAATAGGAATATTTTCTTGCTTAGCCCGCAACACGGCCAAATCCCTAGCTTGATAGCGCAAACCGTCTTGCTGTTTAAACGAAGTATCATGTTCTTCATCAACAATGATTAAGCCTAATTTAGGCAAAGGCGTAAAAATAGCCGAGCGTGTTCCCAGCACCACCGCAGCACGGCCTTGCATAGCGCTGCGCCAAGCATCAAGGCGCTCTTTATCGGTCATGGCCGAGTGCATTGACACCACACGGCGGTTAAAGCGTTGCTCAAAACGTTTTAACGTTTGTGGTGTTAAACCAATTTCAGGAATCAACACCAACACCTGCTGACCGGCTTCTAAAAGTTGTTGAATCAGCTGCAAATAAATTTCTGTTTTACCGCTGCCGGTTACACCCTGCAACAGCGCTGGACTAAACGTGCCTAATTTTTTTGTAAGGATTTGCATAACTTGTTGCTGTTCAGCGGTTAGCGTTAAAGGCACTTCAGCCAGCACACTTTTAGGCAAATGTTCATCGAGCGGCAGCTGTGGCAAGCCAATACCTTGGGTTTTGGTGGCTAGTTTTTGCAAAGCGATTAAGTTTTTAGTTTGCAACGCTTGCAACATAGCAAGGCTGTAACCTTCGGCTTGCAACGCTTTTTGGGTTTTAGGCTGAGCACTGGTTTGCAGTAGTTTTAATAGATTTGCTTGGCGAGGCGCACGTTGCAGTTCTGACAAGGGTGTGGTTTTGCCTAGCTCTGTTAGCTCCCAACGCGGCTCTTGTGGCGGGTGTAAGTTTTGACCTTGGCGTAATAATGCCGGTAACGCCGCTTGTAAAACCTCGCCCATCGGCTGATGATAATAACTAGCGACCCAGCGTAAAAAATCTAAATGATGCTGAGTAAACAAGGGCTTAGTGTCTAAATAAGCCAACGCTGCTTTAATACGATTATTGGGTAAGTCACTAGCAGCTACCTGCCCCATGACCAAACCAATCATCTGCCGATTACCAAAAGGTACTTTTACTCTAACGCCTACAGCGGGTAAAGGCTCGCCTGCTACGGGCCAGTAATCAAATAAACGCCGTAAAGGTGTGGCTAAGGCAACTTGTATTAAGGGCATGACTTTACCTGAAAATGTTTGGCGCTGAGCCTTTTGCCTGTTAGAATACGCCACCTTAAATCCTATTGACACCCTGTGCGGTGCTTGGCATTAGATCAAGCGGCGGCACAGCTTTAACGAGGCTGAACATGAAACAAGACATTCACCCAAAATACAATACAGTTGCTGCAACCTGTACTTGTGGTAACACCTTTACTTTCAATTCAACGCTAGGCAAAGAAACAATTGACCTAGACGTTTGCTCTAGCTGCCACCCTTTCTACACCGGCAAGCAAAAGCAGGCTTCTTCTGGTGGCCGTGTTGAACGTTTCTCTGCACGTTTTGGTGCACGTACGACTAAGTAATTTTATTGCTTTTATAAGAGCCAGAATTCGCTTTAGTGGATTCTGGCTTTTTTTATCGTTTCTTTTATTATTTTTATCGTTTGATGATCTTAGCTACAACTCTTGCGGCCATAGGTCGCAGCTTTACACCCCCCTTCCTATCGCTTCAAATGCTTGTGAGGCACTGCAAACTTATATATGCTAATTAGACATTAGTAACAATTTTTTTTATTGCCCATATAGCGAATAATCATAATGTCACAAGATATGAAGCAAGCTGCTCTCGATTATCATGCTCTGCCAATTCCTGGCAAGTTAAGCATTGAACTAACTAAACCTACTGCAACTGCAAAAGACTTAGCCTTAGCTTATAGCCCTGGCGTTGCTGAACCTGTCCGTGAAATCGCTAAAGACCCAGACCTAGCCTACAAATACACAGGTAAAGGTAACTTGGTTGCAGTTATTTCTGATGGTACTGCCATTCTTGGTCTAGGTAACTTAGGGCCTTTGGCTTCTAAGCCCGTTATGGAAGGTAAAGGTGTATTATTTAAGTGCTTTGCTGGCGTTAACGCTGTTGATATTGAAGTGAATGCTGAAAGCCCTCAAGCTTTTATTGATACCGTTGCGCGTATTGCTGACACCTTTGGTGGTATCAACTTAGAAGACATTAAGTCGCCTGAGTGCTTTGAAATTGAGCGCACCTTAATTGAACAGTGCAACATTCCAGTTTTTCATGATGACCAACACGGTACGGCAATTGTTACTGCTGCGGGCATGATTAACGCGCTAGAACTAGCCGGTAAAAAAATTGAAGAGGCTAAAGTCGTTTGCCTTGGTGCAGGTGCTGCAGCGATTGCTTGCATGAAATTGTTGGTTGCTTGTGGTGCAAAAAGTGAACACATCTACATGGTCGACCGTAAAGGCGTTATTCATGCGGGTCGTGATGACTTAAATCAGTACAAAGCAATGTTTGCTAACGATACAACCAAGCGTACTTTAGACGATGCACTGGATGGTGCTGATGTGCTAGTCGGTCTTTCAGGCCCTAATCTTGTTAACGGTGAGCAAATTAAAAAAATGGCGGCTACGCCTATTATTTTTGCTTGCTCTAATCCAGACCCAGAAATTGATCCGGCTGTTGCTCATGCAGCACGTCCTGACGTTATTATGGCTACGGGGCGTTCCGACTACCCTAACCAAGTTAACAACGTACTAGGCTTTCCTTTCATTTTCCGTGGCGCACTGGATGTTCGTGCCAGCGTAATTAACGAAGAAATGAAAATTGCAGCAGTTAACGCCTTAAAAGACTTGGCAAAAGAGCCGGTTACTGCTGAAGTTTTAATTGCTTATGAGTTAGACGCTTTAGAATTTGGCCCGCAATACATCATTCCTAAGCCAATGGACAGCCGTTTGCTAGGTGTTATTTCTTCAGCCGTTGCCCAGGCCGCTGTTGATACAGGTGTAGCACGCCTACCTTTCCCTGCTCATTACCCGTTAAAAACCATTAACGACGTATACGGCAACTAAGTTTTTTAACGCTGCTTTAACTCGACATTAAAGCTAAACCTTCAGGGGTTTAGCTTTTTTTTTGCTCTAAAAAAACACTTAAACAATAGCTGCTTATGCGTATAGTTATCATTTGATTTTGCTTCTGTATGGCGTTAAGCTTCACCTCCGATGTTAACTGTAAATCATTCCTATTTATTGACCGGTGGTTATGAAGGCTTTTTCTCTCCCTAAATTCAAATTATCGCGTAGCCAGCGCTGGGTTCGTCCCTTGCACGCTTACAGCTCTATGTTGATGCTGTTTATTCTATTGTTTTTTACGCTAACTGGCTTAACGCTTAATAACCGTCAGTGGTTGCCTACACCTAGTATTTCTAACGATGTAGAGCTGCCCTTGGCTGAAGCGTTTAGTGATGTTGTTTTTGCAACAGATACAGCAGAACAACAAGGTCAGGCAGTTTGGCAATGGTTAAAAAATGAGCAGGGTTTATCAGGCGGCGAATTAAGTGTGCAGTGGTCAGCCGATGAGTCTTTGTTGATGCTGGATATTAAACGCCCCGGTGGTTATACGCTGGTGGAAATACTGCCAGAAGAACAAACCGTTTGGTATGAAAATCACAGTTTGGGCTGGATGGCTATCGTGAATGATTTACACATGGGGCGTTACAGCGGCAAGGTTTGGAGCTGGTTTATCGACTTGTCCGCCGTGGTGATGTTGCTCTTCACTTTAACGGGTTTTTGGTTAGTGTTGTTTCATCCTAAGCGCCGCAGCCGCACTTTATTACTGAGCGGTTTTGGTACGTTATTAATGGTGATTCTTTATTTTTGGATATTGTTATGAATCAAACAAAAAAAGTAAAAAAGCTGGCTACCTTATTATTAGTGAGTGCCTTAACCAGCGTGCCTTATGCTTTTGCAGCAGAAGTCAGTATTGAAGTTAATTTGCCAGCCAGTGAAGGTTCGATGAATTACCGTCCTTACGTTGCGGTATGGATTGAAGATGAAAATGACCAAACCGTAAAAACCGTAGCGGTATGGCGTAAAGAAGCGGATTGGTTAAAAGATATGCGCCGTTGGTGGCGTAAAGCTGGGCGTTATGACCAAGGTGAATTAGACAGCGTAACGGGTGCAACGCGTCGTGCAGGTATTCACCTCGTTAAATGGGATGCGACAAATCAACAAGGTGAGCCAGTAGCAGCAGGTAAATACACCATCAATATTGAAGCATCCAGAGAACATGGTGGGCGAAGCTGGATTCGTCAGCCAATGACTTTAGGCGGCAAGAATCAAGTTTATACCACTAAGGCTGCTGAAGAATTGGGCAGTATGACGATTAAAGTAAGCAATTAAAGTAAGCCACTAGGCTAGTTGACAATACAGGAGTTTTATAATGAAAAAACGTAACTGGTTGGGTGCAGCAGCCCTGTCTTTAGCTTTGCTAGCACCCAGTGTACAAGCACACCCTTTATGGATGTTGCCTAGCGAATTCAACCTTTCCACAGAAGACGCTTTTTGGATTACCGTTGATGCAAGTGCCGCGCATGGCGTGTTCACTTTTGATAAAGCGGTCGGTTTGGATAATGTCAGTATTTATACCCCTGCTGGTGATCGTCAGCGTATGGGGCCTTATTTTAAAGGTAAGCGCCGCAGCGTATTTGATTTAGAAATTAACACTGATGGTACTTATAAAGTTGAGCTAAGCAGCCCGCAGCGTTATGTGACGACTTATGAAATTGGCGCACGTAATACGAAACGCAGGATTTTTGCTAATAAGCAAGAAGCCGAAATTCCTGAAGGGGCTAAAAACGTTACAACCACGGTTATGCAAACGTTATCAACTTTTTACGTTACGCAACGTGCGCCCAGCAATAAAGTATTAGAAGCAACCGGCAAGGGGTTTGAGTTGCATCCGTTAACACACCCAAGTGATGTGGTTGCTAAAGAACAATCACGTTTCAAATTTACTTTTGATGGTGAACCGTTAGCTAATATGGCTGTAGAAATCACTTCGCACGGTACAGCTTGGCGCGATTCACGCGATCAAATGGATTTAAAAACCGATAAAAATGGCGTCGTTACTTTTAAGCCTAAAGTCGCTGGCCCGCATTTGTTAATGACCAGTATGCGTAAAGCAATTGATAGCCCTTTAGCCGATGCCGCAGGGGTTAATTATCACCTAACTTTTGAAGTTTTATCTCAATAATGACTGTTTAGTTAAATTAAGGAACCCACCATGATTAAACCGTTTTTTCGGCATTGCTTGTCTGTTCTGGTCAGTTTATTGGCGCTTATGCCGCTTGTTGCTTGGGCGCATTATCCGGTGATGGATTGTAGCCGTGACGGTGAAGAAATTGCTTGTCGGGTGGGTTTTAGTGACGGCACTTTGGCACAGGGGCAAGCGGTGATTATTTATTCTTATGACGATGAAGTATTAGCAAAAAGTGTTGCTGACGGGCGTTCTGTGGCTAAGTTTGCTTGGCAAGAAGGTGAATTTTATATTCAATTTGATGCGGGACATGAAGACGCTGCTGAGTTTGACTATGTTGAATTCTAGGTTGAATGAACCAGCGATGGTTGACCTTGTTCGCCCTGACGATGGCCGCCTAGAAAGTTTTTGGGTGGCTTTGTTTATTTTTTCAGTATTGCTTTTGGGTGGGCTAGGCATTTTAGCAAGGCAAGAACCGGCTTTAGTTGCCGATCCTTCCGCGAGTTTAAATCAACCACAGCGCCAGTTACTGTTAGAGTTGTCGATTACCGCTGAAGAAATTGAGTTTGCCGGTGGTGTTGAAGGTATTGAACTGCCGGTATTTTTTGGTCAGAAATTACCCGCATGGCAAGAAGTTTCTAGCCGCTGTTTTCTATTACGCCAGCCTAATTCTAGCGCGGCTTTTGTGTTGCAGATGCAAACCGAGCACTTAAAGACTAATCACCCAGCAATTTTTTTTACACCTGAATTAGCAGCGATACCTAATAGCTGTAACCAGTTAGATACTTGGCTACGAATGGATAACCACCCATGAAACCTTATTTAATGCGCTTTATTAGCTATTTAGTTCTAGTAGCTTTACCTAGCTTAGCAGTGGCTAAACCTTTAGTTGTCGGCATTACTTTGCATCCTTATTACAGCTATACCGCGCAAGTAGTGGGTGATCGTGCCACTTTATTGCCGTTAATTGAAAGCGGCTTTAACCCGCATAATTATGAATTACAGCCTACGGATATTCAGCGCCTTAATCGTATGGATGCGCTGGTGTTAAATGCAATTGGGCATGATGAATTTGCCGTTCATGCTTTGGAAGGTTTAGATTTACCCAATTTAACGTTAATTAATGCCAATAAAGACGTACCGCTGCTGTCTTCTGGCGGTGGCAATGCTAATTATAATCCACATAGCTTTGTATCAATTGATGCAGCGATTCGTCAGGTTTATACCATTGCCAAAGCCTTGGGCAAACTAGACCCAGACAATGCGAGTTATTTTCAACAAAATGCGCTGAATTATGCGCGGCAATTACGCCAATTAAAAAACACTTACCGTAGCCAATTATTGGATGCTGATTTAAGTAAGGTGCGTATTGCTAGCACGCATAATGCTTATGGTTATTTATTGCAAGAGTTCGGTATTGGTATTGATACTGTTATAGAGCCAGCACACGGTGTTGAACCCAGCGCCAGCCAATTACAAACGACCATTCAGCGCATTCAAGATGCCAATATACAGGTGTTATTTACCGAGCTTAATATGGATAACCGTTATGTTGATGTAATTGAAAAAGCTACCGGCATTAAAATTTATCATTTTTCACACATGACGCATGGTGATTACGATGCTGAACAAGTATTACGTGAAATGGAACATAATCTTGCTACGTTAGTAAAAGCTTTAGTGTTAGCAGCTAAGGCGAATCGCTAATGGGCCCAGCAATTGTATTACAGCACTTTAGCTTGGCGATTAATGGCGTAGACATTTTACCTACTATTAACGCCCATTTTAACGCCGGTCAATTACACGCTATTACGGGTGCAAATGGTTCGGGTAAATCGTCGTTATTAAAAGCCATTTTAGGTTTAGCGCCACATCAAGGCCGTATTGAACGCCATTGGCAGGGCACAGATGGCACAAAAGGCAAGGTAAGGCCGGTGGCTTATGTACCCCAACAAAGTGCATTTGAACCGTCATTACCCATTACAGTTAATGAATTTTTATTGGCTAGCTTAACAAGGCGGCCATTTTTTGCTTGGCGTAAAATGACTGATTTAAAAAAAGCCCAAAGCCTGTTGCAGCGGGTTGGTATGCAAGATAAAGGGCATTTACGTTTAGGTGAATTGTCGGGTGGTGAGCGGCAGCGTTTATTGTTTGCCCAAGCTTTAGAGCGTGATGCTTTATTATGGTGTTTAGACGAACCCATGACTGGCCTAGATTTACAAGCCCAAGCATTGATTAACCAAGAAATTAAACAGCTACGTGAACAAGGTGCAACCTTATTGGTTATTCACCATGATCCTCACTGGGTGCAGCAGTATGCTGACCAAGTTTGGTGCGTAGATAATGGTTTATTTGAAGGTTTTTCAAGCACAGCAAAAGGGCAAGAGCCATGATGGATGCATTGCGTGAAGGGGTGTTTAACCTACAGCAAGCGGGTTATTTACCCGAAATGTTTCGCTATGCTTTTTTAACCAACGCCTTGGTTGCAGCATTAATTGTTGGGCCATTATTAGGTGCGTTAGGGCCTTTGGTGGTGGTTAAACGTTTAGCTTTTTTCTCTGAAGCGGTTGGGCATGGTGCTTTAACCGGCGTGGCTTTAGGCATTTTGTTAGGTGAACCAGCAACGCAACCCTTAGCCGCGCTATTTGCTTTTTGTGTGGTGTTTGCCCTGCTGCTGCACTGGATTAAAAGCCGTACCCAAATTCCTTATGATGCGTTAGTTGGGGTGTTTTTAGCGTTTGCTATCGCGTTAGGTGCTTCGTTGCTATTATACGTAGCAAAGAAAGTTAATGTCCACATTTTAGAAAACGTCTTATTTGGTTCAATCTTAACCGTCAAAGACCAAGACTTATTGGTGATGCTGCTACTAGCCATCGTCTGTATTGGTTTAATGATATTCAGTGGCAATCGCGCTTTAATCAGCAGTCTTGCACCCGATTTAGCCAAGGTTAGAGGCATTAAAGTTGTTTTTTATGACTATGTATTTGTGCTGTTAATTGCACTGATTACCGTGGCTTCGGTAAAAATCATTGGCTCTATTTTGGTAGGGGCGCTGCTACTGGTACCAGCAGTTTCAGCGCGAATGATTAGCCGCACTGGTCGTGAGTTTTTTTGGTTATCGGTGGTATTTGCCACGCTTAGCTGTGTATTAGGTATTTTATTGCCAATGGCGGGTGCGCTGCCGATTCCTTCAGGTGCAGCCATCGTGCTGGTGGCTTCTTTGGGCTTTATTCTAGCTTTGGCTATCAGACGTTGGAGAGCGTGATGAGGTTTAAGTTTTTAATTATATTTTTTTTACTCATAAGCGGGACGGCGTTGGCAGCCAAGCCTAGCGTCACCACTGCCGTGCCGGTGGTGGATTTAATTGCCCAAGCTTTATTAGAAAAAACACCCGTTCAAGTGATTTATTTGCCGCCAAAACGCTTACCCATTAATCGTATTCCCGCTTGGTTGAATAGTGTTGGCAGTAATGAATTAGCCGTTACTGATGCCGTATTAACGGTTGAATCAGTTTCGCGCGGATTAGCCGTTTTTTCGCTGCTGCGCCAAAAAAATATTCGTCTAGTCGCTATAGATTTAGCCCAAGAAATCACACCAAAGGGTGCAGGCATTACCCAGCGTCAAGGCATTAGCGAGCCAGATTACTTTTGGTTAGATACTAACAATCTTTTGTTGATGGTGAATATCGCCGCACGGGATTTAGCCCGTTTATGGCCCGAATATGCTAAGCAAATTAATCACAACCGTGGGGAAGTATTGCGTCAAATTCAGCAGTTGGCTTTGCAAGTGGATGAGTTGTTGCTGTTAGCTAATGTTAACTCGCTAGCGCTTAGTGATGAAAAATTAATGCCACTGGCTCAGGTTACGATTTTGCCTTTAGTCGAGGCGGACGTTGCTGATTTAGTGTTAAGCACGCGAGTCGAAGCGGGCAAAAAAACTTGGGTCATTGATCCACTGCTACGCCCTAGTGCTAAAACTTTAGAAGCTTGGCTAGAATCGGTGGTGGTGAGTTTGCAACAGGCTTTAATAGAATAGATTTTCTGCAACCTTGTTGGCTTTATCTAGTCTAAAAACACCCATTAATTCAGCAGTTAGTTAAGGAAACCCCAGCATTATGGCGCTTTCTAAAAAAAATAAGCGGGCAATAATGATCGTTATTTTATTACTGTTAATCGCCGGTTTAACTGGGTGGTTTTTAAGTGATAGCAAGGTTGAGCAGCATTTACCGACCGCTAAAGTTGTGCGTGGTAATTTGCAAGAAAAAGTCACGGCTACTGGCACACTGAACCCTAAAAACTATGTCGATGTGGGCGCACAAATTTCTGGGCAGTTGGTGCATTTGCACGTTGAAGTAGGAAGCGAAGTTGAAGCCGGTCAGCTTTTAGCAGAAATTGATGCGCGGGTTTTAGAAGCCAATGTTGCGGCAAGCCGTGCCCAATTACGTGCTCAAGCAGCGCAATTAAGAGACCGTAAAGCACAATTAAAACTGGCTGGCTTGCATTATCAACGCCAAAAAGCATTGCGTAAAGATGAAGCTGTGACTGAAGAAGCGGTGCAGCAGGCCGAAGCCAGTTTTTTATCCTCGCAAGCACAAGTCGATCAACTGCAAGCCCAAATTGAACAAAATCAATCGTCTTTAGCCGCCGATGAAGCCAACCTAGAATACGCCCGAATTCTTGCACCAATGAGCGGTACGGTCGTATCAATTAAAGCGCAACAAGGACAAACGCTTAATGCTAATCAACAAGCGCCGGTTATATTGCAAGTGGCTGATTTAAAACAAATGCGCGTAGAAACCCAAGTTTCTGAGGCGGATATTAGTCGTTTAAACGTGGGTATGTCGGCGTATTTCACCACATTAGGCAGTCAAGGTGAGCGTTGGCAAGGTAAGTTATTACGCATTGAACCTACGCCGGTGGTTGAAAATAACGTAGTGCTTTATAACGCACCTTTTGATGTTGAAAACCTAGCAGGCAAACTGTTGCCACAAATGACCGCTCAGGTTTTTTTTATTGTCGCCGAAACAAAAAATGCCTTATTGGTGCCAACCGCTGCCTTACAGCGCATAAAACGTAACACTTACCAAGCCACTGTATTGCATAGCGATGGTCGCCAAGAACAACGTGACGTTAAAGTAGGTGTGAATGACCGCATTCAAGCCGAAGTGTTAGAAGGTTTAAGCGAAGGTGAAGCCCTGCTGCTGCAAGCCGGTGCCAAAAAACCAGCGAATGCTATGCCAAGAATGCCACGCTAATGAATAAGCCAGTCAATATAAACGTATCAAACGTCCCCTTAATTCGATTAGAAAAAATCACCCGCAGCTTTAGTAACGGCGAAGAAACCTTACAAGTCTTAAAAGGTTTAGATTTAATCATCGAAGAAGGCGAGTTTGTTGCCATTATTGGTAGCTCTGGTTCAGGAAAAACAACGTTAATGAATCTTTTGGGTTGTTTAGATCGACCCAATTCTGGCGAGTATTGGTTTCGTGGACGACCTGTTAGCCAGCTAAGTAAAGATGAATTAGCTTATTTACGCCGTGATGCTTTTGGTTTTGTTTTTCAAGGTTATCATTTATTGCCCGGTACGCCAGCGATTAATAACGTTGAATTGCCGGCGATTTATGCCGGTTTACCACCTGAACAACGCCGTGAAAGAGCCTTGGCTTTGTTAGCGCGTTTAGGTTTAAGCGACCGCATTAATCACTTGCCAAGCCAGTTATCGGGTGGGCAGCAGCAGCGGGTTTCTATTGCCAGAGCCTTGATGAACGGTGGGCAAATTATTTTAGCTGACGAACCAACGGGGGCTTTAGATACTAAAAGTGGCATTGAAGTGATGCAGCTCTTAAAAGAACTATCGGCACAAGGTCATACGCTATTACTGATTACCCATGATGCTGAAGTCGCTGCTCATGCTGATCGCATTATTGAAATACGTGATGGCGAAATTATCAGCGATCAAAAATCTGCAGCAGTACAAGAGCCTAAAGCACGCTTGCCTTTGCTAGAAGTAGCAAAAGAGCAGCCGTTAATTGATGTGTGGGAATCCACCAAAGCTGCGTTTTCTGCGTTGCACCGTAACTTATTTCGTACGTTATTAACCTTGCTGGGCATCGTGATTGGCGTTGCGTCGGTAATTGCTATGTTGGCGATTGGGGATGGCGCTAAAAATGAAATTGTTGAACGCATTAGTTCGTTAGGTAGCAACCTATTATTGGTGCGCCCGGGTGCGCCTAACCAGCGTGGACGATGGAGTATCGCAACTTTGGTGCCTGAAGATGTGGATGCTATTAACCTTGAAATACCTAATGTGTTGGCAGCCATTCCTGAGTTGACTGGTACAGCTACGTTACGTTATGGCAACCGTGATAAAAGTACCAGCATGAATGCGACTTCTGCTGCTTTTCCGCTGGTTCGGCAATGGAATGTGGCACAAGGTACTTTTTTTAGTGCTGAAGATGAAGCACTTTATGCCACCGTAGCAGTATTAGGTAAAACCGTTGCGGATGATTTATTTGCTGGCCGTTCGCCTTTGGGTGAATACGTGATGGCAGGCGGTACGCTGTTACAGGTGATTGGCGTAATGAGTGAGCGCGGCGCTTCACCGATGGGGCAAGACCAAGACGACTTGGTATTACTGCCTTATAGTACCGGCAGTTTACGGATTTTTGGGCAGCGTTTTTTACGTAACGTCACGGTAGCAGTAGACGATGTTAGTCAAATGGAGGCAACGCAAAATCAGATTTTTGACTTGTTATTAGCGCGTCATGGCGATGAGGATTTTCAAATTCGTAATATGGCTTCGTTAATTGAAAATGTAACGGCGACTCAAGATACATTTACTTTATTGCTAGGTTCTGTGGCGGCCATTTCATTGCTAGTAGGTGGTGTTGGCGTAATGAATATTATGCTGGTCTCGGTGAATGAGCGAACCCGAGAAATAGGTATACGTTTAGCGACAGGTGCGCGGGCACGTAATATTCTGCAACAGTTCTTAATCGAAGCGTTAACCATTTCTGCCTTGGGCGGATTAATCGGCGTGATGATTGGATTAAGTACGGCTTGGCTGGTGGGTTATTTAGGTACAACGGTCTATTTTTCTGTTTTTCCTGTGGTATTAGCTTTTAGTTGTGCATTTGCTACAGGGCTTATTTTTGGTTTTTTGCCAGCACGCAAAGCAGCGCATTTAGATCCAGTCAAAGCCTTGTCTACGGAGTAGCAGTAATGTTGTTGTGCTTGTTTAAAAAAGTACGTTTTAGATTAGTGGTTATTAGTATTGGGGTATTGTTGTTAAGTGCTTGTGGCTATAACCCTCAGCACGAAACCTTGCCTGTTGAGTTTAGTAAAGCGTGGCAAGCGGCTCAAAAAGACTCAACGCTTGAATATACCGCAGCTAACAGTGATTGGTGGTTGTCTTTTGAATCACTGCAGCTAAACGCGTTAATTGCCAAAACACTGGAGTCAAATCCCGATTTGTTAATGGTCTATCAACGTATTTTGCAAGCTGAGGCGCAGTTAGGGATTACGCGGGCGGATACTTTACCCCATTTAGATGCTAGCGGTTCACTGGGTTTAAGTCATAGCAGCGGTCGTTCAAGTAATAGTAAATCGTCAAGTTTTGGATTAAATACCAGTTATGAAATTGATTTATGGGGCCGCTTAGCAGCAGAGCGTTCTGCTAGTGAAGCAACCTTAGCGAGTAAAGTTTATGACTGGCACGCAACGCGTTTAACGCTAACGGCTGCTGTGGCTAGCAGCTGGTTTAAATGGTTGGTATTAGATGGTCAGCAACGCAATGCCTTATGGTATTTACAAGCCTCTGAACAGCAACTCAATTTCATTGAAGCGGGTTATGAACGCGGTAGTATTAACCGCGTCGAGCTAGCGCGACAGCGTAAACAAGTCTTAACACGCCAAGCCAATTTAACAAAATTAACCCATCAAAAGCTGCAAGCTAGCAATGCTTTGGCTTTGTTATTGGGCGAATCACCGCAGCACTTTCAGCCACCTCAGGCGAAGTTAATGCAGCTACAAATTCCACGCCCTAACCCAGGTTTACCTACTGATATTTTAAGCCGTAGACCCGATTTAGCCCGTGAAGAAGCACAGTTAAAAGCAGTTGATGCTGATTTAGCCATTGCTAAAAAGACCATTTACCCAAGTCTTAACCTAAGTGCATCCGTAAGGCTGGCAAGCGCTAATAGCTTAATTTTTGGTGATCCAACACAAAGCTTAAATTTAGGTGCAAGCATTACGCAAAGCATTTTTGATTTTGGAAAACGCCGCCGCCAAATAACGCTAAGCGAAGCCAAGCAGCAAGAAATGCTGTTAAGTTATTACAAGGCGGTTTTAACTGCGTTAGCCGAAGTAGAAGACGCATTAAGCAACGAGCAGCTAAGCCATACACTAGAAATTCAGCAGCAGCAGTTAATTGCAGAGAATCGCTTAATTGCCAGAAACACCGAAAAGCTTTACAACGCCGGTGCAGAAAAACTAACCGATTTACTGGATGCTCAACTAGAAGAATTACAAGCAGAAGATCAGTTGTTAGCGCTTTACCAAGATCGTCTTAATGCTAGCTTAAACTTGTATAAGGTATTGGGTGGTGGCTGGCGCGTGGATTAATCGGTTGCTTTACTTTTTACTGTTAAAAATAATGCCAATAAGCTATAAAGTTAATTAGTCTTATCTGTTTTATAATATTGATTCTTTTATAAATAACAATAAAACAGGGTTCAACTATAAGGCTACATTAAAAATAGATGAGGAATAAAAAAATGCGCTTAATTAGACATTTTAAATATGCTACAAGCTCTATCTTGGGAGTCGTAGGACTCCTTACTTTAAGCGGTAATTTGCTGGCGGATGATGGTTATCATGCTCAATATGCAAACCGTTTTGAAGTTTTACCGGCTATTTCACCAATTCCAGCCAATAATAGCTTGACGGAATCTAAGATTGAGTTAGGTAAAATGCTATTTTTTGAACCACGCATTTCAGGTAGTGGTGTGATTAGCTGTGCAACTTGCCATAACCCAGCTTTAGGTTGGACAGACCGCATCCCACGCGCAACCGGCCATGCTGCCCAAGTGGGTGAGCGCAATACTCCCACTGTACTTAACTCAGGTTTTTTTGCCGCTCAGTTTTGGGATGGTCGTGCAGCTGATTTAGAAGCGCAAGCACTAGGCCCTATTGAAGCGGATATTGAAATGAATATGTCGCTTGACGACGCTATCACACGTTTAAAAGGTTTTAAAGAATACCAAGATGCTTTTGCCAGAGCTTATGGTGGTGATGGTGAAAAGCAAATTACACCAAATAACGTAGCGCACGCTATGGCAAGTTTTCAGCGCACCTTAAATACGCCTAACTCACCTTTTGATCGTTACCTGCAAGGTGATTTAGCCGCACTTACCGATCAACAAAAACGTGGTATGGCATTATTTGCTGACAGTGGTTGTAATGCCTGCCACTCTGGTCCAGCAATGACTGATAGCTATTTTCACGTTATTAAAGTGCCAGGATCGACTGATTTAGGGCGCTTTTTGGTAACAAAAAATGAAGCGGATAAGCACGCTTTTAAAACCCCAACCTTGCGTAATGTTGCTGTTACCTACCCATATTTCAATAATGGTGGCACGGCGACATTAGAAGAAGCAGTACAAGTTATGGGTAAAGAAATGCTAGGTCGTGAATATAAAAAGAACCAAGTGGCCGATATAGTTGCCTTCTTGCATTCTTTAACGGGTGAAATGCCACACATAGAAATTCCTGCACTGCCTTAGTTTTTAATTTAGTTTATTAGTCCACAAAGCCTGACTAGGCATAAGAGCAACCAGTCAGGCTTTTTTATGCCGTTTTAACAACTTCGTCCTAGACAAATGCTAATAAGAAAGATTAGTATTTGTCTTGTGGGTCAGCCAGCCAAAAAAGTTCCATTTTTTTTAAAAAATTGTGAATGTTATTCCTAGCCAGCCAGCCTAAAAATTCCTTAAAATTTTTTGACTGGAGACTCCAAAATGGCTCACCTTGCTAGAAGGCCTGCCTTCTTAACAACACCACTTAGCACAGCAATTGCTGTGTGCCTGTTCGCTGGCTCTACTTCACTTTATGCAAAAGATGCACAAGAGATGGATACTTTAGTTGTTACTGCCGCGGGTTATGAGCAAAAACTAACCGATGCACCCGCCAGTGTTACAGTGATTACTGCTGCTGAATTGCGTTCACGCCCTTACACCAATTTACTGGATGCTATGCGTGATGTTGAAGGCATTGATTTAGGCACGGGTCAAGATAAAAGTGGGCAAGGTACCATTTCTATGCGAGGTTTGGGCAGTGATTACACCTTGGTTTTAATTGACGGTAAACGCCAAAATAATAATGGTGATATTTACCCTAATGGTTTTGGTGGCTTTCAGTCAGCGTACCTTCCACCTTTAGATATGATTGAGCGTATCGAAGTAGTACGCGGCCCAATGTCAACGCTTTATGGTGCTGATGCGATGGGTGGTGTAATTAACATTATCACCAAGAAAGTTTCTGATAAATGGGTTGGCTCAATTACTCATAGTCGCACGTTTCAAGAAAATTCTGATTTAGGCAATGACACAACCACTGATTTTGCAGTGTCAGGCCCGTTGATTAAAAACTTATTAGGTTTGACCGTGCGTGGCTCTATTTACGACAAAGAAGAATCGACACCAGAATACACAGCAACCAAAGACCCATCAGGTAATCCTTATCAACCTAGCACCGGTTTTGGTGGTGGTGGCTCAACATCTGATAATACTAATTACACCTCTGGCTTTCGTTTAGCCTTAACACCTGATAAACAAAATGAAATTCTATTTGATTATGATATTTCGCGCCAAAAATATGATAACCGCTTGGCTCAGTTTGGTACTTTAGACTCTGCTGAAACGATTTTAGCTAGATCAAGAGTGGGCTATGAAGAAACTCAGCGGACTTCGCGCGATCAAATGTCTTTAACACACATTGGTAAATGGGATTTTGGACGTAGTGAAGTTACCTTGACGCACCTAGAAACTAAAAATAAAGGGCGATCATTGCCGCTAAGTTTAGAACAGCGCATTGCAGTTAGGGATCTAACAGGTTCTGAAGCAGATAATTTAGCTTGGATAGACAATAACTTACTACCGCGTCCTAATCGTGAATTAGCCAGCAAAGGGTTAACAATCGATGCTAAGTTGGAATTGCCCTTAGGCGACCACTTTGTTGTAGTGGGTGGACAAGTGATTGACCAAGAAATGACCGACAATGTTTTTGGCTTGCTACGCACTGGGTATAACAACAGCTCAACACAAGAACACAAACAGTTTTCAGTATTTGCTGAAGATAATTGGGCAATAACTAAAGACTTTACCTTTACTGGTGGTATGCGTTACGACGATCACAGTGAATTTGGTGGGCATATTTCACCTAGAGTCTATGGTGTTTATAATTTAACCGATGCTTGGACGGTTAAAGGGGGCGTAAGTACAGGTTATAAAACACCCAAAACTTCTGACTTGTATGCTGGTTTAACTGGTTTTGGTGGGCAAGGTACCAGCCCTTGGGCAGGTAATCCTGATTTAGAACCTGAAACCAGCATTAGTGGTGAGTTGGCGGCGTATTTTACAGCAGATGAAGGCCATACCTTTAACGCCACTTTATTTATGACGCAGTTTAAAGATAAAATTCAAAATATAGATAACTGCCAAGATAACCCTTCTGGTAGCAAAGCCTGTGCCAATATTGATCCAAGGTGGATGGCCAGTACTGCTAATGGTGGCTTTAACAGTAGTATTAACTATAAAGGTAATGTTTCAGAAGCAGAAATTAAAGGTTTAGAGCTGGCTGGTCGTTACCTTCTGCCGTTTAACCTTTCTTTAAAAGCTAACTATACTTTTACAGATACTGAAGTAACCAAAGGGCCCGCTAAAGGTCGTCCTTTAACGGGTGATCCAACCAGTGCTTCGGCAAGCTCAGCGGATACGCCTGCTAAGCACATGGCGAACCTAACCTTAGATTGGCAGGCTAACCAAGATTTAAACATGTATTTTGGTGTTTATGCCGAAGCAGACCGAGTGCGTGGCTGGGATGCTGATGGTAAGTATTTGCCAGACTATGAAGCCTACCAAGTTTTTCACCTAGGCGGCAGTTATAATGTGTCAGAAACACTCACAATTTCAGCCCGTGTAAACAACTTACTTGATCGAGACTTTTCAGATTATGAAGTGGATTGGAAAGACAATGCAGGTACTTGGGAAGCCACTAAGCTAGATGATTACAAAGTGATTGATAAGTCACGCAACTTCTGGATTTCAGCGAATATGCGTTTCTAAAAAACAATTAAAAAAACTTAACTAACCAGCCCTTTGAAAGATCGGCTGGTTTTTTTGGCGGCTTTTTTTGTCCTAGTGTGTTAAAATAACTACTTCTTAGCCACTTTTAGGAATTTATGTTTAGTTGCAGCTTAGGCTTCAGCACCTCCTTAAAACCCCATCTTTTTGAAATCACTTGGCGCGGTGAGCTCTAAAGCACTCTTTGCTTTGCCTCATCTTAGCTATCGTTTTTAGTTGTTATATTGATTTTTAAAAAAATATGGAAGCTCTAAAAAAATGCTGATTTATTACGTTATTTATTAGCAGTGTTTTTTCAGAGAATCCCTAAAGGGGTTTTAAAATGTATTATTGGATAATGCTTGCTTTAGCCGTTCTTGCTGAAGTTATTAGTACTATCGGCATGAAATTCGCCACGACCAGTTCACCTGTGCTGGGTTATTTATTAATGGCTGTGATGGTCACCTTTTCCTTTTATGCTTTCTCACGTGCAATTATTCGTATTCCTTTAGCTATCTCTTATGCTATTTGGGAAGGTCTTGGCTTATTTTTAATTGGGTTAGCTGGTGTACTTTTTTTTGGTGAAAAATTAAGTACTGGCGAGATGCTAAGTGTTGCCTTAATGATGTTTGGTTTAATTTTGGTGACTTTTGATAAAGGACCTAAAGAACAAGAAAAAGAACAAGGTGTTATTCATGTCGCTAAGGAGTTAGCAGTATGATTATTCCAGTGTCTTTATTGTTGGGTTCGGTTTCTTTAGATTTAGTTGCAACTTATTGCGTTAAGCGTTCAAAAGGCTTTAAGCGCATGGCTTGGGGTATCGTTGGTTTGTTAGCGCTGATTGCAGCCTTTGTGTTGCTAAGTTTTGTGGTGCGTTATATACCTTTGGGCATTGCTTATTCTGTTTGGGGTGGCTTAGGTGTGCTAGGTACGGTATTAATCGACCGTTTTGTCTTCAAGTCTCGCTTGGGTAAACAGGGCGTGATTGGTGTTATTTTTATTATTATTGGTATTGTTGCCCTACAGCTTTAAGGCTGTAGAGCATTTTAGGCTTTCAGTGTTGCTAGCCTATGCCCTGATCTTCAGGGTGAAAGGAAGCCGTTAATTCGCTACTGCCGCTGCAAAGGCTGATAAGTAAACGCGCGATTAAATCATGCATAATCAGTGTTTTGCGGTTATTAGTTTCTTCGTAGTGGCTTTTAATGCGCTCTTTTAACTGTAAGTCACCTGAAACTTCAACCAATATATCAACTTGTTCTGCTGCTTTAACCAGCGCCATTGGGTCGGTAAAGCAAGGGATTTTTTGCTCGGCTGCTAGTTGCATACCAGGTGATTGAGCGTCCACATCCGCAACACCAAGAATATTAATGTAGTCATATTTCAATAAGTCTTGTAGTAGCGGTGTTCCTGTTCGTCCAGCCCCAATTAATGCAATGCTTAATATTTGACTCATGCATTTCTCTCCTTTTGTTTTAATGCTTACTTAGAATGGTGAGCCAGCTTACCTTTAAATTGATCTATTAGGAAAGATTAAATAGCTGACGCTATCAGCCGCACTTATATTTTTTGCTTGTGGTATTAACAAAATATGCTAGCTTGGATTATATTTTGATTGGTGGTTTTATATTGGGGTGGTTTTATGGATAAAAAAGTCGACAAAAATAACACTCAACCCACCGAACTGCCAACGCTTGATCGGCTAGGTATCGTTTTTAGTGTAAAAGACAACCATGAGTTATGGGTAGAGTTTAATCCACAAGAAGCAACGCGTGAACTGAGTATTGAGCAATTTACCTCACTTACTTTTGATGCGGGTTATTTGCCTGAAGACTACCCACTGATTGCTGCCAATATAGCCGTTTTTTTAGATGCTATACGTCGTCGTCAACCGCAGCTTAGTTGCATTAGTATTCCGCAAGATGCCCATGTTGAGGTTTTTTTAAGCCCTGATAAGCTTTTAGCTGGCATGGTGCTGTATGGCGCTCAAGGTTTGGGCAAGCCTGTTAATCGTGAAGTTTTAGATGAAGCAATTAGAAAATCTAAAATTATTGAAGGTTTAATTGAGGGTATTTTAGATGAACTAATTAACCCTAAACTGGCAATTAATTTACGTAACACGGGCAATAGTTATTGCACGGTTATCGCTTATGGTGAAATCCACATTAATGGTCAAGATGCTAGTTTAGAAGTGTTAATAGAAGACGCTTCTGACCGTCGACCTTTGGAAGACGAGCACGGCCGAATGCATTACCTTGAAAAAGGTGACTTTCCTTATATAGAAGAAGAAACACCTTTGTTAAGGCGTTATCCGCCCACTAAAGGCAAGCCAGGCATGACGGTGAACGGTAAAGTTATTCGTGCTAAAGATGGTAAAGATATTCAGTTTCGCATTAAAGATGCCAGTGTAAAAATGTCTGAAGCTGATGAGGATCTTTTGGTTGCCGCTGTCGCTGGTTTGCCAGTGCTTTATGATAAAGGTGCTCAAATCGAGCAAACTTTAAAGATTGATAATGTTGATTTGTCTACCGGCCATGTGCGTTACCGAGGCAGTATTGAGATTAAAGGTGATGTGCGTGATGGTATGCAGGTGGTGGCAACGGGCGATATAAAAATTGGTGGTATTATTGATGCCGCTTTTATTAAAGCCGGCGGTCATATAGAACTTATTGGTGGCGCTATAGGTCATCAAAATGCAGAATTTACAACGGGAAAAGCGGCACTAAAAGCAGCCTACAGTATTAAGGCACGTTTCGCGCATGAAGCGGTGATGGAAGCAGGTCACGAAATTATTATTAGTAACCAAGTGATGCACTCTAAGCTAACGTCGGGTAGTTTTATTCAGGTGCTGGGGAAAGGACGGGTTGTGGGCGGTAGTATGAAAGCGGTTGATTATATTGAGCTAAATACTAGCGGTGCGATTGCTTATAGCGAAACCCGTTTAGAAGTGGGTGAGTGTGCTGAGTTACAAATGCAATACACGGCTTTATTGGCAATGCTGAATAAAATAGATGATAAAAAATACCAGCTTATTGAGCTAGCACGTAAAGTGCGTCAAAAAGGCCGTGCTGAAGTTTTAAAGATGAAAGATAAGCTCATTGCAACTAAAGAAAAAATACAAGAAGAAGCGCACCAGCTTAACGCAGCTTTAGTGGTGATGGAAGAGCAATTAAAACGCTTTTACGCTGCTAAAGTGGTCGTTAAACAACGGGCTTATCCGGGTACTTTTATTGCTTTAGCAGGTTCGCACCTTGAAGTAAACAAAGAGTTAGATAAAGTGACTTTTTATTTACAAGATGGGCAGGTACAAACCCGCCAATAATTGATTTAAGCAAGCTGTTTTAAGGTAGCACTTTCTTAAAAGGTTTAATGCTGACTTGCTGATAAACACCGGCTGCAACATAGGGGTCAGCATCAGCCCAAACTTGCGCTGCTTCTAGGCTAGTAAATTCTGCTACCACTAAACTGCCAGTAAAACCTGCATCCCCTGGGTTTTCACTGTCAATGGCTGGATTAGGGCCTGCCAGTAATAAACGCCCTTCATCACGCAACACCGCTAAGCGGGCTAGGTGTTCAGGCCTTGCCTGCATTCTTTGTTGCAATGTGTTGGGTTTGTCGGTGCAAATAAGTGCATAAAACATTCAACTGTTCTCCTTACAAAAATGTTAATCTGATTGCCTTAAAAGTAATCAGTGGTTGTTATGTCTTCTTTATTGATTCAAGAATGCGATTATCATATGCATTCCACCGCATCAGACGGTTCGTTAAGCCCCACTGCACTAATGGTTTTTGCTGCTGAACAGGGCATTAAAGAGTTGGCGCTGACCGACCATGATACCTTCGACGGCGTAGCAGAAGCCACTGCTGCTGCTGAGCAGCAAGGTATACGCTTAATACCCGCTATGGAATTTTCTTGTAACTGGCTGGGCATTACTATTCACCTAGTGGCTTTGTGGCCACAAGGCTTAAATCAAGCGGCCCATGATTTAGCCGAAGCACAGCGTAAAGCCCGCTGGAGTCGCGCAGAACAAATCATTGAGCGCCTAGCAAAAACAGCAGCGCCGCTTGAATTAGCAACAGTACTAAAATATTCTAACGGTGGTGTACCGGGTCGCCCACATTTTGCGGAAGCGATGGTGGCTGCAGGCTATGTGACTAACCACAGTCAGGCTTTTCGTAAATGGTTAGGCAGCGGTAAACTTGGCGATATTAAAGGCCATTGGAAACTGCTAAGCGAAGCCGTGCCTTGGTTAGTTGAAACCGGCGCTTTTGTTAGCTTAGCGCACCCTCAGCATTATAAATTAACGCGCAGTAAGCGTAAGCGCTTAGTTGTGGCTTTTGCTGAAGCGGGTGGTCATGCCATTGAAGTGGTGAGTGGTCAGCAAGATCCTCAACAAACCCAAAGTTTAGTGCGCTTAACACAAGAGTTACAGCTTAAATCAACTTGGGGCAGTGACTTCCATCATCCGGGGATTATCTGTCCTGCACCGGGTCGTTATGCTGCGTTACCGGATACTTGCATTCCTTTAAGTCAAGTTTTTAATCGTTAAGTGAAGTATTTAACTTTAGAGTGATTATTTATGAGCCAATTTTTTGAAATACACCCAGACAATCCACAGCACAGGTTTATTCAGCAAGCCGTCACTATTTTGCGCGAAGGTGGTGTGATTGCTTACCCAACCGATTCTGCTTATGCACTGGGTTGTTGCGTGGGTGAAAAAAAAGCCGTTGAGCGAATTAAGCGTATTCGTAACCTTGATGATAAGCATAACTTTACCTTGATGTGTGCCGATTTATCCGACTTGTCGACCTATGCCAAAGTTGATAATGCGGTATTTCGACTGCTTAAAAACACCACGCCTGGCCCTTATACGTTTATTTTAAATGCCACCAATGAAGTGCCACGCCTGCTGCTGCACCCTAAGCGTCGTACTATAGGCTTGCGTGTGCCTGACCATACGTTAACCCGTGCTTTATTGGCTGAACTTGGCACAGCAATGATGAGTGTTACGCTGATTATGCCTGATGAAGAATTCCCTTTATTTGATGCACAAACCATTCAAGAGCGTTTAGGTAAGTTGGTTGATTTGGTTATCGACGGTGGTACTTGTTCTATTGAACCCACTTCTGTTATCAATCTTTGCACGGGCGTACCAGAAATTACCCGTGAAGGTCGAGGTGATTTATCGGCTTTTGGTGGTTAATCCGTGTCGTCAACCTTAGCTAAGCCTGTGCAATTAGAACTTTTAGCTAAGGTTGATGGTGAGCCATATACGCAACTGCCAGAAGGTTTATTTATTCCACCCGAGGCATTAAGGGTTTTTTTAGAGACTTTTGAAGGCCCACTGGATTTATTGCTCTATTTAATTCGTAAGCATAATCTCGATATTCTAACCATTAATGTGGCTGAAATTACTCGTCAGTACATTGGCTATTTAGATTTAATGCAAGATTTAAAAATAGAACTCGCTGCCGAATACCTAGTCATGGCAGCCTTGTTAGCTGAAATAAAATCACAAAGTTTATTACCGCGCCATGCCGTGCTAGATGAAGTCTGTGAAGAAGACCCACGCGCTGAGTTAATTCGTCGCTTGCTTGAGTATGAGCGCTTTAAAACCGCTGCTGAGCGTTTAGATGATTTACCACGCCAAGAGCGCGATATTTTTCCCGTTAATCCAAGTTTGCCAAGTTTAGAAAGCCGTGTGCTGCATCCTGACGTTGATTTGCAAGAAGTTCTGCTGGCTTTTGCGCGTTTAATGCAGCGCTCTGATCTATTGGTACATCACCAAGTTAGCCGTGAACCATTGTCGATTCGTGAACGCATGACGCAGGTTTTAGACACTTTAAAAGCCGCATCGAATTACCTAGCTTTTGACGCACTATTTGATTTAACGGAAGGTCGCCAAGGTTGGGTCGTTACTTTTTTAGCATTATTAGAATTGGTTAAAGAACAGTTAGTTGAGCTAGTCCAAACCCAGTTATTTGCAATGATTCACATAAAGATAAAAGACGAAATTTTTGAATGAATGAATTTTCTTTGCCGCAATTAACGCGCATTGTGCAGGCTTTATTGTTAGCGGCAAAAACACCTTTAACACTTGAACAGCTTGCAGCGATATTTGATGAATATCAGCGTCCATACCCTTATAAACTGCGCGAAGTTTTGGCAATTTTGCAACAAGAGGCGGCTGATTCTAGCCAAGAATTAATTGAAGTCGCGGGTGGTTTTCGTTACCAAATTAAGGCGGATTATGCACCTTGGGTTAGCCGATTATGGGATGAAAAACCACCACGTTATTCGCGTGCGTTATTAGAAACACTGTCGTTAATTGCGTATCGACAGCCAGTAACCCGCAGTGAAATTGAAGATGTGCGGGGTGTAAGCGTGGGTTCACAAATCATTCGTACTCTTGAAGAAAGGGAGTGGATAAGAGTGATTGGACACCGTGAAGCCCCTGGTAGACCAGCGCTTTATGCCACTACACGGCATTTTTTAGATTATTTTAATTTAAAAAGCTTAAATGAGCTGCCAACACTTGCTGCTTTGCGTGCGCTAGCAGAAAATGAGCAGCAAGAATGGCAAGATGATTTAGACCAAACATTGCATTCACCTTTGTTAGATTTAGAGGATGATAAAGTGGCTAATGAAACCGATAATCAAGTCGATGAATCGGTAAGCTTTGGTGATTTGCTAGATAAAAATTTACCCGATGTTAAAGAGCTAACTTTTGCTGATTTAGCAGCGCGTTTTAAAACCGACGGAGACTAACTCTCCACCCATTTTCTTACCGTGTGTGAACACCCATGAAAAATAAACAATATTTTAATGCTTCTAAAAATGTAGTAACAGAAGTTGTGCCAGAAAAAACTGAAAAATTGCAAAAAGTGTTAGCGCGTTCTGGTTTAGGTTCGCGCCGCGAAATGGAAACAGTGATTGATGCAGGTTTAGTCACTATTAATGGTCGTACCGCTGTTTTGGGTGATCGTATCGGCGAGCAAGATCAAGTCACTGTTAAAGGCCGTCCAGTGCAGCTTAAAGCTGAAAGTGATCTACCTCGCAGGGTTATCATGTATAACAAGCCAGAAGGCGAGCTGGTGACGCGTAAGGACCCTGAGGGCCGTCGCACGGTGTTTGACCACTTGCCAAAGTTGCGTGGTGAGCGTTGGATTGCGATAGGTCGTTTAGACATTAATACTGCAGGCTTGTTGTTGTTTACCAATGATGGCGAGCTGGCTAACCGTTTAATGCATCCTTCGCACCAAGTTGAGCGTGAATACGCCGTACGTGTGATGGGTGAAGTCACGGATGAAATGTTGCAGGCTATGCGCGATGGTGTGATGTTAGAAGATGGCTTGGCCAGTTTTTCTGCCATTCAATTGGTGGGCGGTGAAGGCATTAACGTTTGGTACCACGTTGTAATCAATGAAGGGCGTAATCGTGAAGTTCGTCGTTTATGGGAATCACAAGGTGTAACCGTTAGCCGTCTAAAACGCGTTCGCTATGGCAATATTTCTTTAGATAAGCGCACAAAAATGGGTGAGTGGATTGAATTAACGCAAACAGAAGTGGATGACCTTTCTGGTTTGGGTGGCCTTGCTAAGAAAGCAGTTGAAGCCATACCCACTGGGCGTCCTGGACAAAAAAATCGTGGTCATTCACGTAAACCTGTTCATGCGATTGGTCGTCGAACTAAATAAATATGCATTATTTTAGAATTATTTTGCTTTAAGGGGTTGCAATAATCCCCAGAAAAGTTACTATATGCGCCGCGTTAAGGGGGTCGTTAGCTCAGTGGTAGAGCAGTTGGCTTTTAACCAATTGGTCGAAGGTTCGAATCCCTCACGACCCACCAACGCAAGCCTAAGTACAGGTTAAAGTACACCCTAATCTGGGTCGTTAGCTCAGTGGTAGAGCAGTTGGCTTTTAACCAATTGGTCGAAGGTTCGAATCCCTCACGACCCACCAGATTTTAAAAAACCGCCTTATTTTAGGGCGGTTTTTTTTATGCCTAAATTTTTACACTTTCTACACTACGAATAAGCTTTGTATTGGGTTACGACTTTGGCATTATGCTATCATTCGTTATTAACCCATTATTAAGAACAATGATATTCGCCTAAAATGAACAGTGTTTATGATCAGTTATTGGTGCGTGAGCACCTTTCCCACGCGACCCCGTCAGCTAGTCTTTCTGAGATGGATGAAAATAGACAGCGTGAACAGGTAAAGCAATTGCTTACTGAGCACAACGCTGTGCTCATTGCACACTATTACACCAGCCCAATCATTCAAGCCTTAGCAGAAGAAACGGGCGGCTTTATTGGCGACTCTTTAGAAATGGCGCGTTTTGGTGCAAGGCATCCAGCTCAAACTTTAGTGGTGGCTGGTGTGCGCTTTATGGGCGAAACCGCCAAAATCCTTTCGCCTGAAAAACGTGTATTAATGCCAACCTTAGAAGCAACTTGCTCGCTAGACATTGGTTGTGATGTAGATGAATTCAGCCAGTTTTGTGATGAACACCCTGACCATACAGTGGTTGTGTATGCCAATACTTCAGCAGCGGTAAAAGCGCGTGCTGATTGGGTGGTGACTTCAAGTATCGCTTTGCAGGTTGTTTCGCATTTACACGAACAAGGTAAAAAAATTCTTTGGGCACCCGACAAGCACTTAGGTGATTATATTTGCCGTCAAACTGGCGCACAAATGCTCTTGTGGGACGGTGCTTGTATCGTGCATGAAGAATTTAAAGCTAAAGGTATTTTGGATCTTAAAAAAATCCACCCAACTGCAGCGGTGCTGGTTCACCCAGAATCACCGGCAAGTGTAGTGGATGTTGCCGATGTAACAGGTTCTACCAGCCAGCTATTAAAAGCGGCAGGTGAGTTGCCTAACGATACTTTTATTGTGGCAACGGATCGCGGTATTTTTTATAAAATGCAGCAACAAAACCCTGCTAAGCGTTTTTTGGAAGCACCAACGGCGGGTAATGGCGCTGCGTGCCGTAGTTGCGCTCACTGTCCTTGGATGGCAATGAATAGCCTAGAGCGTATGGGACATTCGTTACGTGAGGGTAGCGATGAGATTTTGGTTGCTGCTGAACTGATTCAAAAAGCGTTAGTGCCGCTGCAAAAAATGCTTGATTTTCCTAAAGATTAAATACAAAAAAAAGGCTGCGATTAAGCAGCCTTTAATTGAATGCGTTTAATCTAGCTGAGCCAGTTGTGCTGGTTGTTTTTCTTCAGGATAAAAAGCCGTGGGCCAAGCATTAAAAATAGCTTTAAACATGGTTGCTAAAGGAATGGCAAAGAAAACACCCCAGAAGCCCCATAAGCCACCAAAGAAAAGCACTGCTAAAATAATTGAAACTGGATGCAAGTTGACCGCTTCAGAAAAGAGTAGGGGCACTAACACGTTTCCGTCTAGGGCCTGAATCACTCCATAAACGCCTATTACCCACATAAATTCACTGCTAAATCCAAACTGAAAGAAAGCCACTAAAGCTATTGGCAAGGTTGCTACCGTTGCGCCTATGTAAGGCACTAATACTGATAACCCTACCAAAAGTGCGAGTAGTTCGGCGTAATTTAATCCTAAAAACATAAAGCTAACCCAGCTAACCGTTGCCACAACAATGATTTCTAATGCCTTGCCACGAATATAATTGGCTATTTGAGCATCAATTTCATGCCAAACTTGCGTCATCAGCGTTCTTTTTCTAGGCATTAATGAAGTAATAAAACTAACAAGCTGGCGCTTATCTTTCAGCATGAAAAATACTAAAATGGGTACTAGAATTAGGTAAATTAATGAAGCAATTAAATTAGGAATGCTGGCGAGTGAAAAAGATACCAAGGTTTGCCCCAGCATTCGCATATCATTCACGGCTTCGTTAAGTAGATTACTGGCTTGCTGTTGGGTAATTAGCTGTGGATAAGCTTTGTGCAGTTGATCGATCCAAACTTGCATGGCCTTAACCATAACTGGAAGCTCGCGCGCTAAGCTTAATGATTGATTCCATAGCAGCGGAAAAATCCAAAAAATAAGTGTTAGCAAAATGCCCATAAACAAACTAAAAGCCAGCAAAACAGCTAAAAATTCAGGTACTTTGAAGTACTTTTTTAAAGGCGTTATTATCCCTTGTAGCAAATAAGAAAAAACGATGGCGCTTAAAAAAGGCAGTAACATAGCGCCAAAGAAAAACAATGCCGTAAAGAAAAAACCGATAAGCAGCGCAAAAATAACGGCTTCCTCATCAGAAAAATAACGGTGTAGCCAGTTAAGTGTTACATCACGAAAAGACATTTTATTCTCCTTTTTGTAATAAAAAGTGGAAGGTGTTACCTAGTTTTTTACGGCTAACTAATTGGTGTTTACTTAATTCGGCATAGCTTGCAAAATCATTCCAAGAACCAGGGTCAGTGGTTTGCACAAACAACACTTGGCCGATACTTAACGTGTTAAGGCATTGTTTTGCTTTAAGCAAAGGCAAAGGGCAACTAAGGTTACGAGTATCTAAATACTGGTCATAACTATCTTCTGAATTCATGAGGCTTAACCTTGTCTTATAAGAAATGTTTTGATACCCAAGCCATTACCAGAAAAAACTAATAATGCATCAAAATAACCCATTGATTTATCTAGCGTTTGCTTTGCTTATTTTTATTCCGCAACAAAGTATAACAGCAGAAGGGCCAGAATTGCCTAGTCTTGGTTTGTCTAGTTTTTACGATATTAGCCTTAACCAAGAAAAGCTGTTGGGGCAGGGTTGGCTGCGGCAATTTCGTTCACAAACTAAGTTGTATGACGATCCTTTAACGCAAGATTATACTGAGCGCTTAATTCAAAGCCTAGCCACTTGGAATCGTCACCTTGAAGAGAAGTCGTTAGATGTATTATTGGTTGATCAGCGCCAGTTAAATGCTTTTGCTGTGCCTGGTGGTGTCGTAGGGATTAATACTGGGCTGTTTACTTTTGCGCCTTATGAAGATGAGTTTGTTTCTGTTATTGCTCATGAATTAGCGCACATTAGTCAGCGGCATTTTGCGCGGCGAGTACAAGCTTCGCAAGATGTGCAATGGAAAACGATGGCCGGTTTATTGGCTGGTATTCTAGTGGCTAGCCAAGGTCATGCCAATGCAGGTATTGCCGCTATTGCTGGTACTCAAGCAGCCGCTATTCAAAATCAGCTGGCTTGGAGTCGTGGCTATGAACAAGAGGCCGACCGTATTGGTATGGAAACCCTTGTTGCAGCAGGTTATTCGCCTGAAGCCATGCCACAAATGTTTGCACAAATGCAGCGCATTGCTAGCCTAAGTGGCAGGCCGCCCGAGTTTCTTTTAACTCACCCTTTAACGGAATCGCGCATTGCTGATGTTCAGGCACGCGCCGATCAGCAATCTAAACAGGTAGCGCGAATTGCTGGTAAAGATTATGAAATGATTCGGGCGCGGGTAATTTTTCACCAATACGCCAACCCTGATGATGCCTATAGCTTATTTTCACGCCAACAAAATTCAACAGAGTCTTTGCAATATGCTAATGCATTGCGTGCTAAATCTAATAAAAAACTGGATGAGTATTTGGCGCTTATAGCTGATTTGGCGAATCAAGCGCCGGATTGGTTATTGATGCAGTATTTGTATGCCGAAGCCTTAGCTGAAATAGAGCGTGGGGATGCTGCTATCAATAAGCTGGATGATTTGTTGCTTTATGCACCCAGTTATTACCCAGCACAACAGCTACGGGCAGATGTTTTTAGTCGCCAGCAACAGTGGAGTCAAGCCTTGCGTGTGTTGCAGCAGCTAAGTCAAGCTCGCCCTAAAGACCCTGCTGTCTGGTTTCAGCTAGCAGAAGCAGCCGGTAAAGTTGATAAACAAATTCAACTACATCGCGCTAGGGCAGAATACTTTCAATTGAATGGGCAGTTTAAACAAGCCTTTACACAACTGGATTTAGCGTTAGAACAAGCTCGTTTACAAAATCAGCCTTGGGTGGTGCAGTCGTCCATTCGTGAGCGGCGTAGGGAATTAGAAAACCTACGCAGCTTAATGGAAATGTAGTTTGAGTTTGCTGCCGCTATTAGCTTTTAACCGCTGCTAGCACTGCTTGAACGTGCCCAGCTACTTTAACTTTACGCCATTCTTTAACCAGCTTACCGGTCTCATCAATTAAAAAGGTGCTGCGTTCAATGCCCATGTATTCTTTGCCAAACAGCTTTTTTAGTTTCAGCACATCAAACAATTGGCACAAGGCTTCGTCTTCGTCACTGATTAATTCAAAAGGATAGCTTTGTTTAGCTTTGAATTTTTCGTGGCTTTTAAGGCTATCCCGCGAGATGCCAAAAATTTCAGTATTGGCGGCTTGAAATTCGTTGTATAAGTCACGAAAGTTACCACCTTGGGTGGTACAACCGGGCGTGCTATCTTTAGGGTAAAAATACAACACAAGCTTTTTACCTTGCAATGCCGTTAAAGCAACTTGCTGATTGCTGGTTGCGGCTGCGGTGAAATTAGGGACTGTTTGATTTAGCGTTAAGCTCATGTTTTAGCTCCGTTATTCAATAAATTAACGTTAAATATAGCACAGGCTCAATTTTCTGCTTGAGACAAAGTGCCTGAGGCGTGACAATAGAGCACAGGTTTTATTTCTGAATTTTTTGGAGAAGCGGCATGATTAAAGGCAGCCTAGTAGCTTTGGTAACGCCCATGACAGTGCAAGGCGAGGTTGATTGGCCTGCATTGGATCGTTTGGTAGACTTCCACCTAGAAAACGGTACCGACGGTATAGTTGCCGCTGGAACAACGGGTGAACCTTCTACCTTAAGTTTTGAAGAACACTTTGAGGTTATTCGCAAAGTTGTGGCAAGGGTTGATGGTAAAATTCCCGTGATTGCTGGTACAGGTTCTAACTCAACTAAAGAAGCGATTGCGCTCACCCGTTACGCTAATAAAGTAGGCGTTGATTATTGCTTAATCAGCACACCTTACTACAACAAACCCACGCAAGAAGGCTTGTACCTACACTATAAAGCCATTGCTGAAGCCAGTGATTTACCGATTATTCTTTACAATGTGCCCGGCCGTACTGCAGTTGATATGCACAATGAAACAGTATTACGCCTTGCTCAGCTTGATAAAATTGTCGCTTTAAAAGATGCAACGGGCGACTTAGAGCGTGGCAAAGTATTGATTGATGCCGTTGCAGGCACGGATTTTCAGATTTTTTCAGGCGATGATGCCACCGCTTGTGAATTAATTTTAATGGGCGGCAGCGGTAATATCTCTGTGACTGCTAACGTTGCACCTAAGCAAATGCACGAAATGTGTGCAGCAGCGATGGCGGGCGACAGCAGCAAAGCGCATCAAATTAATACCCGTTTAATGCCTTTAAACACGGGCTTGTTTGTTGAATCTAATCCGATTCCTACCAAGTGGGCGCTTTACGATATGGGCTTAATTGATATCGGTATTCGTTTACCGCTAACGCCTTTATCGACCAAATACCACACCACTATTCATGAAGCCTTACAGTTGGCTGGAGTTTTACAAAAATGACGCTAGCCAAACTGCCGTTGCGCCTGTTTATACCGCCTTTACTGTTGCTAGTAGGGCTAACAGCCGGTTGCAGCAGCAGTGAGTACCGTGATCGTAATAGTGACTATCACCAAGCTCATCAGGTAAAAAATGACTTACCTGCTAATTATTCTGAGCATGATGTAATGCCCATTGCTGAGGCTAACCGTAGTTTTAATGAGTCTCAGCTAAAAGCACCTCGTCCTGAGTCGTTAAGGGTGATGAATGAAACGGAAGGTTTAGTCACTGAACGGGTTGATGAGCAAGGTGCTTGGCTGTTGGTAATGCGTAGCCCCAGTGAAGTGTGGACTAGCTTACGTGCTTTTGCTGAAAGCCTTGATGTAGCGATGGTTTCGGCAAGTCCACGCCGTGGCGAATTAACCCTTGCCGCTGATTCAGAGAGTCGATTACCTGCACAGCGCATGGATTTACGCCAAGGTGTACGCCGTGGCACGTCAGAGATACGTTTAAATTCGTATGAAGCTGGTAGAAATTTGCCTTGGAGTGATTATGACCGTAGCCGCCTTAAATCTTTAGCTGAGTTTTTGATCGCTAGTTTAAGTGAAGGTAGCCACAGCGTTTCTTTGCAGGCGCAATCGCTACAAGACAATCAGCTGGTGCGCTTAACCGACCGCGATGATAGGCAAGTATTGGTGATGCAACTGGAATACGAACGCGCCTGGGCAGAACTGGTGAACCTTTTAGACGATAAGTTTACCGACGATTGGCAAATGCTTGAAGACATTAACCGCAGCGAAGGCCGTTTATACATTCGCTATGTGCCCCAAGACTTGCGCCCTTCTGGTTTTTTTGCTCGCCTCTTTAGCCGTGGCCCTAAGCCAGAAGAACACCATTATCAACTTTATTTAACCGAGTACAGTCAAGAGCTGGATCTGGTACTGGACATTAGCCCAAACCAAGCAGCACCGTCAGCGGTTGAATCAGAGTTATTAACTTGGCTAGAGCGGCAGTTGCGTTGAGGAAAAGTCGCAAAATCAGGTTTGCTTCATTGGGTAGCGGTAGTCAAGGTAATGCTACTTTGGTTAGTTGTGGCAGCACCCATGTGTTGATTGACTGTGGTTTTGCGATGAAAGAAACAACACGCCGTTTGCAGCGTCTAGGTTTAGAACCTGAACAACTAACTGCTGTGTTAATTACCCATGAACACACCGACCATATTGCCGGTGCAGGTGCGTTGGTAAGGCGTTATCAGTTGCCTTTATACACCTCCAGTGGCACTAACAATTCTGGCCGTATTAAAGGCGAAATACCCGATTGGCGTGGCATCAATCCAGAAGCGGCTTTTGCGATTAATGATTTAGAAATTTGCCCCGTTACTGTGCCACATGATGCACGAGAACCAATTCAATTTGTAATCAGTGACGGTGCTAATCGTTTAGGTGTTTTAACCGACTTGGGTAGCATTACACCCCATGTATTACGCCATTTTAGTGGTTGTCAAGCTTTGGTATTAGAGGCTAATCATGATCCAGTATTGCTGGCGCGTGGCCCTTATCCTGCTTCGCTAAAGCAACGCGTGGGGGGTGATTTCGGTCATTTAAGCAATCAGCAGGCGGCTGATTTTTTAACGCAAATCGACACTAAGCATTTAACCCATCTAGTCGCTTCACATTTAAGCGAGCAAAATAACCAACCTTACTTGGCTTGTACAAGGCTAGCTGAAGCCATTAATACTACGCCTGACTGGGTTGCTTTGGCAGATCAGGCAGAGGGTTTTGGTTGGCGTGATATTCAAGCTTAGTATTTTTGTTTACTCTGTTATTTTTAACCTAATCAATGACCTACCTTTTCGGAGAAATTTGTGGAAAAGCGCGAAGAACTTTATGCAGGTAAAGCCAAGTCTGTTTATAAAACGGATGATGCTGACTTATTAATCATGCACTTTCGTGATGATACCAGTGCTTTTGATGGTAAGAAAAAAGAACAGCTAGAACGTAAAGGCAAGGTAAACAATATTTTTAACGCCTTTATTATGGAAAAATTAAAAGAAGCAGGCATTCCTACCCACTTTGAAAAACGCTTAAATGACCGTGATTCTTTAGTTAAATGCATGAAGATGATGCCGGTAGAATGCGTAGTGCGTAATATCAGTGCAGGCAGTTTAGTGCGCCGTTTAGGTGTGGAAGAAGGCTTAGAACTAAGCCCACCCACCTATGAATTATTCTTAAAAAATGATGCACAAGGCGATCCGATGATTAACGAAGCCTTGTGTATTACTTTTGGTTGGGCAACACAGCCTCAACTTGATGAAATGAAAGTGCTTACTTATAAAGTAAATACGATTTTAAAGCAGTTGTTTGATGCTGCTGGAATGCTGTTGGTTGACTATAAATTAGAGTTTGGTATTTTCAAAGGTAACGTTGTTTTAGGTGATGAATTTTCACCCGATGGTTGCCGCTTATGGGATAAAACCACCCGTGAAAAACTTGACAAAGACCGTTTTCGCCAAGGTTTGGGTGGCGTGGTTGAAGCCTATGAAGAAGTGGGTCGTCGTTTAGGTATTAACTTCGACTAGGCTTTTTTGGGTTTAAGAAGTGATGGCTGTTAGTAAACAGTTATCACTTCTAGGCTAGCATCGGACTGATAAGAAAAGCGTACATCTAAGCCTGCTAGTTTTACGCCATAAATGCGCTTAGGGTCTATTTTTTGGTAAGCCGGTCGTGGATTTTGCGCCAATACTTCAATAATAAGTTGCTTTAATTGACTACCTTTTGGATGGGCTGCTAATTGTTGCTCCGCTAAATCGTGTATTTTTACGGTCAACAGTTCGGGGGGGTCGTGCGCCCACGCTGCAAAGGCTTCAGGCTGACCATCAACCCAAGGAATGTAGGGCTTAATATCGACTATGGGTGTGCCGTCAATTAAATCAGTACCCGATAAATGAAGTTTTACCCCTTCAGTTAAATCAATGCTTTCTAGTTTAACCACAGATAAACCTAACCCGTTAGGTCGAAAAGTGGAGCGACTGGCAAATACACCGACCTTTTTATTACCACCTAAACGCGGTGGGCGAACTTTAGGTTTCCAGCCTTGATCTATATTTTGGTGAAAAATAAAGCTGACCCATAGGTGCGAAAAGTCGTCTAAGCCTGCAACGCATTCTGGCAGATTGTAAGGCGGTAGTAGCTCTAGCGTGGCATAAGCGCTAGGTGCTAGGCCTGGTTGCCGAGGCACAGCAAATTTTTCTTGATAACAAGAATGCATAATGCCTAGTGTTTTTAAAGACCAACTCATCTTGCTTAGTCGCGTAGGCTGATAATGGGCCAGCCTGCTTGGTTAGCACGGACACGTAATGTATCGTCTGGATTGACTGCAACGGGGTTATCAACAATTTCTAGTAACGGCAAATCATTGTGTGAATCGCTATAAAACCAGCTATTTTTTAAGCTTAAATCTTTGTTGGCTAGCCATTCATTTAAGCGGGTAATTTTTCCTTCCTGAAAACTAGGCACGCCAACAATATTTCCAGTGTAGCTACCATCAATAAATTCTGGCTCTGCTGCAATCATTGATTCTACGCCCAGCAACTGAGCGATGGGTTCGGTAATAAAACGGTTAGTTGCCGTAATAATTAAAATTTGATGACCTTGTTCGCGGTGCTGGTTTAAAAGTGCGACAGCTTTGGGAAGCATCAATGGAAGAATACTTTCTTCAATAAACAGCGCACGCCAAGCCAACATTGCTTGGGTGGAATACTGGGTTAAAGGGCGCAACGAAAAAGCGAGATAATCGTGAATATCTAAAGTGCCCTGCTGATAAGCAGCGTAGTAGCGGTCATTGGCTTTTTTATATTCGTCAGCATCGACCAATCCTTTATTTACCAAAAATTCACCCCAAGCATGATCGCTGTCACCTGCTATCAAGGTGTTGTCTAGGTCAAACAAAGCTAAACTCACGGTATTAAACTCCAAGTAACTAAATTAAGAAGGTTTATTACATTTTACATCAGTGTTAAGTTGAATACTTTTCATTCTTTGTGGAACAATGCTTAATAAAGAATTTTTTGAGGGCGTAACGTTGATTGACGAAGATGGGTACCGCCCGAATGTTGGCATTATTATCACAAATAGTGATGGTCAGTTGCTTTGGGCGAGGCGCTGTGGTCAAGACGCTTGGCAGTTTCCACAAGGTGGTATTAAAAATGATGAAACACCGGAGCAAGCCCTGTACCGCGAATTAAAAGAAGAAATTGGCTTGTCGCCAGATCAAGTTGAGCTGCTAGGTGCAACACGCGGCTGGCTGCGTTATCGCTTGCCTAAACGCATGGTACGCCGTAATAGCCGTCCTTTGTGTATTGGTCAAAAGCAAAAATGGTTTTTGTTGCAAATTCGTTGCGCTGATTCAAAAGTATGTTTTGATTGCTCACCTAAACCAGAGTTTGATGGTTGGCGTTGGGTAAGTTACTGGTATCCATTGGGTCAAGTGGTACCTTTTAAGCGCGATGTTTACCGCCGTGCGTTATTAGAGTTAGGCCCTAGATTACATCGAATGCTGGGTGGACATAAATGACTAATACGCCAACCACGTTTAATATGCTGGATGTTTTGCGTAAAATTGTGCAAGAAGTGAGTGCTGCCAGAGATTTACAAACGGCACTGTCTATTGTAGTACGTCGGGTTCGTAAAGCCATGAATACCGATGTTTGCTCTGTGTATTTAATGGATGCCTGCCAAGAACGCTATGTCTTAATGAATACGCTGGGCTTAAATGCTGCTGCTGTTGGGCAAGTTAGCTTAGCGCCTTCAGAAGGGTTGGTTGGTTATGTTGGGCAGCGTGAAGAACCCATTAATCTTGATGATGCGCCGTTGCATCCACGTTATTGTTATTTACCAGAAACGGGTGAAGAGCGGTACCACAGCTTTTTAGGTGTGCCGATTATTCATCAACGCCGTGCGATGGGTGTGCTGGTCGTACAGCAAATGGCTAAACGTAAATTTGATGAAGGTGAAGAAGCTTTTTTAGTCACTATCGCTGCTCAATTAGCGGCTGTTCTTGCCCATGCTCAATTAAGTGGTAGCTTAAAAATCATTCCTGGTCAGCGTCAAGCTATGGTGCGTTTCCAAGGTTTGCCTGCTTCATCGGGTGCTGCAATTGGTCGAGCAAGGGTGATTATGCCGCCTGCCGATTTAGACAGCGTGCCAGAGCGCAAGTGTGAATGCATTGAAGAGGAAAAAAAGGTTTTTTTAGCGGCGCTTAAATCGGTACGTGATGACATTCGTGCCGTGGGTTTAAAACTAGCTAATCGAGTTAGCCCACAAGAACAAGCGCTGTTTGATGCTTATATTCAAATGTTGGATGAAGAGTCTTTGGGTGCAGAAGTATTAAAGCACATTGAAGAAGGCGATTGGGCACAAGGTGCTTTAGCTTTTGTAGTGAAACGCCACGTTAAGTATTTAGAAAAAGTTGAAGATTCTTACCTAAGAGAACGCGCTGCGGATATTCGTGATTTGGGTCGTCGGGTACTGTCTTATTTACAAGCCGGTGGCGAAGCGCCACGGGAATATGAAGATAATACCTTGCTAGTGGGTGAAGAATTATCACCCGCACTTTTAGGTGAAGTACCTAAAGAAAAATTAGCTGGTTTAATTAGTGTAAAAGGTTCAAGTAACTCCCACCTAGCCATTTTAGCCCGTGCGATGGGTATTCCGGTTGTGATGGGTTTGACTGACTTGCCCTTTGCTCAGTTAGAAGGGCAGTTATTAATTCTTGATGGCTACCGTGGTCAGGTAATTAGTTATCCTGATGAGTTACTGCGCCGCCAATATGAAATTTTTATTGAAGAAGACAGAGCACTGTCGGATGCATTAGAAGCCGAAGCTGGTTTGCCGTGCATTACCCGTGACGGGCATCGCGTGCCGTTATTGCTGAATACGGGTTTATCGGTCGATCATGGTCGGGCGTTGGCTTATGGTGCTGAAGGCGTTGGCTTATACCGTACCGAAGTACAGTTTATGATGGCTGAGCGTTTTCCTAGTGAGCAAGAACAGGTTAGTCTTTATCGACAGCAGTTATCCGCTTTTGCACCACGCCAAGTGACTATGCGTACGCTAGACATTGGTGGCGATAAGCCTTTGCCTTATTTCCCGATTGAAGAAGACAACCCTGTTTTAGGCTGGCGAGGCATTCGCTTTACTTTAGATCACCCCGAAATTTTCTTAACTCAAGTACGCGCCATGCTACGTGCTAGCGAAGGTTTAGATAATTTGCGTATTTTATTGCCGATGATTTCTTCAGTGCGTGAAGTAGAAGAAGCCCTAGCATTAATTCGCCGCGCTTGGGTAGAATTGCGTCAAAATGAAGGACTACGCATTGCTAAACCTTTAGTAGGCGCAATGATTGAAGTACCAGCTGCAGTCTTTCAAATAAGAGCCTTATCTGAACGAGTGGATTATTTATCGGTAGGCAGCAACGACTTAACTCAATATATGTTAGCTATTGACCGTGATAATCCCAAGGTAGCACGACTTTACAGTGGTTATCATCCAGCAGTGCTGCAAGTATTGGCAAAAATTGCTGTTGACTCGCACGCTTCACGCTTGCCATTAAGTATTTGTGGTGAGCTTGCTGGTGATCCGGCGGGTGCTATTTTGTTGCTGGGCATGGGGTATCAAAGCCTTTCTATGAACCTAGCCAGTTTGCCAAGGGTTAAAGCCGTGATTCGCCGCGTGACGCTTGAGCAGGCGCGTGAACTACTAGCACGTGTGCTTAAATGCGCCAGTACCGATCAAGTGGTTGGGCATTTAGGTGTATTTATGGGTGAGTTAGGTTTGGGTTGGTTATCAGGGCCGAAAAGCTAGGTGCTTATCTTCTGCTAGCGTGTCTTTGTGGTAAATGTCTTTGCGCCATTGTAAACGTCCTGCCGCATCAGTCCAAACCGACCAATACATTAAATAAACGGCCACTTTAGGATAAACCTTTAAATAACGCTCTTCGCCTTGCTGGTAAGTTTGATTTACTTTGTCTTCAGTCCAATTTGTATCGCTGTTTAATACAGCAAGTACCAGTTGATCTGCTGCTTCTAGACGCACACAACCGTGACTTAGGTCACGATTCTCTGCGCTAAATACCTGTCGATAAGGCGTGTCATGCAAATAAATAGCTTGTTGATTCGATAAACGAAATTTGGCTTTGCCTAGCTGATTGTAGTTGCCTGTTTTTTGCACAATGCGATAGCCAGATTTTTCATTTTCAAACGCATCAGCAGGCAATTGATCTAATGACACAAAGCGCGATGGCGTGTGCCAACCATTGACCAAGGCATAGTCGCGTGAACTTAAATATTCAGGGTTTTGTTGTGCGCGTGGCAAAATACTTTTACGAGCGATGCTGTTAGGTACATTCCAAAGTGGGTTTAATACAATGGATGTCAGCCACTGGTTCATAATGGGGGTGCGTAAACCATTACGCCCAATCACAATTTTCATGTCAAGTTTAAGTTGCTGCGCCTCGATAAAAGTGAGCCGCTGGTCAGCCATATTCACCATAATATGCCGTTGATTCAGTTGTTTAGGAAGGTGATGTAAGCGGCGGATGTTATGCGCAAGTAATCGCATTCTTTCTTGAGGGGCAAGGTTTAGCCAAGCACGCGTTTGCTCATCAGTGATGCCCGTGGTTTTAAGTTGATGCCTTTGTTGAAAATTGATTAAAGCCGCGGTTAGTGTTTCATCAAATAATGGCTGCTGAAGACCATCTGGTAAATAGGCATTTAAATTCTGTAGATCACCTTGGTGTATGAGTTGTAATGCTAGCCTAGTTACTTCGGCATCACGCATACCTTCTTGTAAATCGTCAGCGACTATTGGCCAGTCACCTAACTTAGCTATGGCTTCTAATTCAGCAAAAGCTTGCCGCCAAGGTTGATAATAACGGCTGTTGGGTTGCGTTTCTTGAATGCGATTAACGGCCCAAATAACCGGCGACTGACCGTGAAGTGCTTGCAGCCAAATAGGAAAAACATCAGCTAAGTTTCGCCTAACTACTTCATCCGGCCAGTTATCCCAGCGCTCGTAAGCGTTAGTAATACCATGATCTTGATCTAAATCAAATGTTGCCCAATAGCCTTGTAATAAGTCAGTTTGGTAGCTAAGAAATAGGTCAGTAATTAATAAGTCCGTGGCTTGACGATGCCTTGGTAGGCTGGTGTTGACTGGCTGCTGCAACAATTCTGCCAATTGCTGATAACGCTTTAGCTTAGGGTGAGGCTCAAGCGCTAACCAAGGTTTAAGGTCGCTTAATAATAAGTGTGCAGCACTATTAGGCTTGCCATCTTTATCAAACCAAAAATGATTAAACTCCGCTTGTTGGTAAAGTTGAGCTAAGTAATCACGCTGCTGTAATTGTTCTTCTGGGTAATAACTGATGAGTGTTGAGTCAACCCAACTTACCAAAGCTTCATGGCTAGGTGTTTTAAATTGAATGTTTGACGAGCTTGATAAACCGACTGCGTAAGTAGGCAAAGCATTTAGCAGTAGCAGCAAGCTAAATACCAATGTTGGTTTTAAATGCATTAGCTTTAAAAAATACAATATTTTAATTAGACGGGCAACTTTGCCATTTGAATTGCTGTTCATTAACTAGCTTCTGATTAGCTGGATGATTTTTTTCATGTAAGTGCCAGTAGCCATCGGCTGTTTGCCACACCAGTGTCGAGGTACGCGTTGCGTAGTGCTCGCCTTTAATAAAAATAGACGATAAAAAACGCTCGGTTTCTAAACCAATATGCGTATCAGGAAGGTCTTTATCGGCGGCTAGTGTTGGGTCTGCAAGTATAGCAAAAAGCTGATTTGGATGGCAGCCATCCGTTGTTTGCCAAGTTTCTATCGCTGTTTTTAAGCGGCGTGTTTTTGGCCATTCAGTTTCTAGTGTTGCATTACTTAATACATAAAGACCCGATCCTAATTGACGTGCTGGTTTGGCTAAACGGTTTGAAAAATACCAAGCTTGTTGCTCATCACCCCAAAGCAAGTTGAAGCCTGCAAAATTGGCTTGATTAGCTTCTAGCCAAGTGGGTAACTCGCCTAAAGGCTGCTGCAAAGCCTGAAGTACTAATTCACCACGAGACCATTTACCTGCGGCTAGGTCACGGCCATCTCTAAAGTTGGTTAAAGTTGCCCAGCGACCGTGTTTGTTTGTAAGTAACCAACTGCCACCCGCTTCTAAATCTTTACCACCAAGAATATCAGGCTGCTCTGGCCAAAAATTAGCAGGGCGAGTCGGACGCTGTAAAAATTCGTCTCGGTTGGTTGCCAGTAAAAAAGGGTAGTCAGCATTTTGTTGCCAAGATAACGCCAATAGACACATTATTAGTTCCACGCTGCAAAGTAAAAGTTTTCCAAAGCTCCCTGCTGCTTGTGTTGCTATACTCGTTTTTTTAATCGTTTTAGACAAGGAGTTTTCAGTGCCAGCCTCTGATTCTTCATTCATTATTACACAGCAACAACTAATTAAAAGCCGTTGGTTTAGCTTATTAATGCCCATGGCAATTATAGGTTCAATGCTTTTTTTATTAATGGCGTTGTTAATAAATCTTAATTTTCATTCAATAAAAAACCTTGCTGAACGAGAAATTGAAGAACGCTTGCTTGAATCAGCTAGCCAAATGGCGCAGCATTTATCCAATGAACCGTTAAAGGTTGAGTTGTTGGGTGATGATGAATCAGGTGCTCATTTAGATAAATTGGCGTTACGTTTAGTACAGATGTCTGTTCCTTGGAGCGGTTATAGTTTGCTGATGGATGCAACAGGTAAGCTGTTAGTGTTTCCTTATCAAGCCGAATCAGATTGGTCGAATATACCTTGGCAAGCAATGGTTGACAAAAAATCACAAGAAAAATTTGATAAAGTCGACGTCAATTTTTTAAAGCAGCCTAATCTTGCTAATGCATTAGATCCTTTACGTTTAGACGCTTCTGGTTTAATTAATCTTGAGGTTAAAGGTAAAAAAATATTATTAAGTTGGTCAACAATTACTCTTGTTAATTGGAAGGTAATTAACATTGTCGCAGCAGAGAAAGCTTTCATAGTTGAAAACCAACTGATAGACGATTATCGTTTAATGATTTTTTTATGTGGGGCTTTCTTATTCATTATGTTTTTTGTGTTGGTTTCTTTAGTGTTTCGCCGTGACCAACAATTGATTAATAATCAAAAACCAAATTCATTACAAGAAGAAAGCCTTTCAATAGCTTCACCATTAGTTATTGATAAATCAGACTTTATAAATTTAATTAATGGCCCTTTAATGGTTTGCCAGTTTGATGCAGCCGGTTTGGTGGTTACTTGCAATGCTACTTTTGAGCACCTTACTGGTAGCACTAAAAGTAATTTAAAAGGAGCAAATTTAGCTGGGTTATTAGGTTTAAAAAGCTTAATGATGAATACTCAAAAAAATGAATTCGAACTAAGAATTGGCAAACAAGATACTAGCAGCTACTGGGTTAGTTTTCACTACACTAGCGACCAAGAAGGTTTGCTGTTATTACTTGATATTAGCGAATTTAAAAAAATTCAACAGCAGTTAATAGGTGATAAGCAACGCGCAAACTTAGCAGCAAAAATGAAAGCCGCATTTTTTAAAGTAGCAGTCAATGATGCTAATCAATTATTATTAGAATTAATAAAAAACGCCCAAGGCTTCGATAAAAATTTAACTAGCTACTGTCAAGTGAAGCTATTAGATTTGCAGTATTTATTAGATGATATGCAAGACATATCAGATACAGACGAACTAGAAATAAAAACCTTATCGGAGGACTGCTTAATTATTGATTTATTAATTGATGACTGTCATAATTTAAGTAAGAACTTGCTAACTGATACTGGGCGTTGTTTAGTTATTAATTCAAAATCAAATATGCCTAAACAGTTGACACTAGATAGACGTAAATTATTACGTTTAATGCGTCATTTATTAAGGCAAGTTATTCAGATGTCTATCAAAGGTGATATCTATCTACTGTTAAACTGGACAGATTCAAATCGTTTGCAATTAACCCTTAAAGACCAAGGGGGCGGCTTGATTGAAAGTGAACGCCTGCGCCGTTTTCAGTTAACCACGCCGATGAGCAGCAGTTATGAGTCAACGTCTGGTGCTTTAGGATTAGGGCAATTATTAACCCGTCAGTTAGTGCATGAAATGCGTGGTAGCTTAAATATTGAAGCTTTGCCTACGGGTGGTTTACAGATACAAATTGAATTGCCTGCGCGGTTGCTAGCAGCCAAATCTGAAAAGCTTATTTTAGGGTGCATTTTGGTGGTGGATGATGGTCCCGTGAATGCCATGTTAGCTGCCAGTGTGTTAGAAAAGTCAGGGTATCAGGTTGATGTTGCAGAAAATGGGGCAAAAGCTTTAGTGTTAGGGCAAGAAAAAAACTATGACTTGGTATTGATGGACATCTTTATGCCTGATATGGATGGTCTTGAAACAACGCGTTGCTGGCGACAGTTACCTAATACCAATGCCCTTATTCCGATTATCGCTTTAACAGCAAATACTATTGCGGTGGAGCGCCAGCGTTTTTTACAGCAAGGTATGGACGATTACTTAGCTAAACCCTATAAGCCCAACGAATTGCGCGAGCTGGTGCTACGTTGGTTACAAAAAAAATGAGGTCAAACTTGTGGTTTATTTAACCTATTTAGTCTTAGGCGCTGCGGCTGGTTTTTTAGCCGGTTTATTTGGTATCGGTGGTGGCCTAGTTATTGTTTCTGTCTTAGTCTTTACTTTTTCTACATTAGGTTTTTCGCAGGAAATATTGGTGCATTTAGCCGTAGGTACTTCTTTGGCAACCATTATTCCGACCTCGTTAAGTTCAAGTTTTGCACACCATAAAAAGCAGGGCGTTCGTTGGGCGTGGGTTAAAAAAATTACGCTAGGTTTAGCATTGGGTTCGCTGGTCGGTGCTTGGACGGCTAATTTATTAAGTGGTGTAGCGTTGCAAGCAATCATTGGTGGTTTTGTGATCTTGGTGGCAGTCCAAATGGTTTTAAAACTGCAACCTAAACCTAAAGAAGGCGAGCCGAGTTCGGCGGTACTAACAGCAGCAGGTGGCGTGATTGGTTGGGCTTCAACAATTTTTGGCATTGGTGGCGGCACGTTAAGCGTCCCTTTTTTGGTCTGGTGTAATGGAGGTATGCGCCAAGCGGTCGGTACTTCTGCTGCTTTGGGTTTTCCGATTGCCTTATTTGGTGCTTTGGGTTACTTGTGGGCAGGTTGGCAACACTCAGATTTACCAGAACTTGCGACGGGTTACATTTATTGGCCTGCTTTCATTGGTATTAGTGTGGCTAGTGTGCCTTTTGCGCGTGTTGGCGCGCGTTTAGCCCACTTTTTACCTGAACTGCTATTAAAGCGTTTGTTTGCAGCTTTGCTATTTATAGTGGGTTTTAAGCTGCTATTTTTCTAATAATAGAATATTTTTATACGAGAGTTGATGCATTTATGTTGATTTATCCTAACATTGATCCTGTGGCTATTAGTCTTGGGCCGTTGCAAGTGCATTGGTACGGTTTAACGTATTTGGTGGGTTTTTTGGCGGCTTGGTGGTTGGCACGTAGTCGAGCTGAACGCATGGGTTTAACCAAAGACCAAATAGGGGACTTACTGTTTTACAGTGCTGTTGGCGTTATTTTAGGTGGGCGTTTGGGTTATGCGTTGTTTTACCATTTTGATCGCGTGCTGGCTGATCCTTTATGGTTATTTAAAGTGTGGGAAGGCGGCATGGCGTTTCATGGTGGCTTTTTGGGTGTTGCGTTAGCAGTGTGGTTATTTGCACGGCAGCATAAAATTAACTGGTTACAGCTTGGCGATTTTATTGCCCCACTTACGCCAATAGGCTTAGGTTTAGGACGCATTGGTAATTTTATTAATGGTGAACTATGGGGGCGCGTCACGGATGTGTCTTGGGGCATGGTTTTTCCCGTTGCTGGCGCTGATCCGCGTCACCCTTCACAGCTGTATCAGTTTGCTTTAGAAGGCGTGTTGTTATTTGCATTACTTTGGTGGTTTTCGCGCCAGCCTCGCCCCGCTGGTAGCGTTAGCGGTTTGTTTTTAATCGGGTATGGTACGCTTAGGTTTTTAGTTGAATTCACCCGTGAACCCGATGCCCATTTAGGTTTATTGTCGGCTGGATTAAGCATGGGACAGTTATTGTCTTTACCAATGATTTTGGCTGGGGCGCTGCTTATATTTTTTGCTTACCGCTCTACTGCTAAAACAGCTTAAAAAAGGCATACTAGCTAGATTTTGAAAGGCTATTTTTAAGGGCTAAGGCAATGAAAGCTTATTTAGATTTAATGCGCTATGTGCGTACCCAAGGTACTTATAAGTCAGATCGTACTGGCACTGGCACTTACAGCGTGTTTGGTTATCAGATGCGTTATGACTTGCAGCAAGGTTTTCCGTTAGTCACCACTAAAAAAGTACACTTGCGTTCCATTATTCACGAGCTGCTGTGGTTTTTAAAAGGTGACACCAATATCGCTTACTTAAAAGAAAATGGTGTTTCAATTTGGGACGAGTGGGCAGATAAACAAGGCAATTTAGGGCCAGTTTATGGTTATCAGTGGCGTTCTTGGCCTAGCGGCAAGGGTGATTCTGTCGATCAGATAAGTAACTTAATTCAGCAGATTAAAACCAACCCCGATTCACGCCGTTTGTTAGTTAGTGCTTGGAATCCTGCGTTAGTGGATGAAATGGCATTACCGCCTTGCCATTGTTTGTTTCAGTTTTATGTTGCTGATGGCAGGCTTTCTTGCCAGTTGTATCAACGCAGCGCCGATATTTTTTTAGGCGTACCTTTTAACATTGCCAGCTATGCTTTGCTAACCCACATGATTGCACAAGTCTGTAATTTAGAAGTGGGTGATTTTGTACACACACTAGGCGATGCACACTTGTATGCTAATCATTTAGAGCAAACGGATTTACAGCTAAGCCGTGAACCCTTTGCTTTACCACAGGTAAAACTGAACCCTGCTGTAAAAGACTTATTTCAGTTTACGTTTGATGATATAAGCATTGAAAATTATCAGCACCATGATCCTATTAAAGCACCGGTAGCCGTATGACTTTAGCTAATCAACCACTAGAAACACCCATAGCCATTATTGTTGCAGCGGCTAAAAATCGCGTGATAGGCCATAAAAATTCCATGCCTTGGTATTTGCCAGAAGAATTAAAGCATTTTAAACGCATCACACTAGGTAAGCCTTTAGTAATGGGACGTAACACTTTTGAGTCGATTGGTCGTCCGTTACCAGGGCGCACCAATATCGTGATTAGTCGTAATCCTGAGTTTAACCATTCGGGCATAAAAATAGCCGCCAATCTTGCTGCCGCATTAAAAATTGCTGATGCTCAAGCTGTTATTGATGGAGCTACAGAAATCATGGTGATTGGTGGTGGACAAATTTATGAGCAAGCGTTTCCTTTGGCTAGCTACCTTTATTTAACCGAAGTCGATGCCATGCCAGAAGGTGACACTTGGTTTCCTGAAGTGAATAAGGATGAATGGTTAGAAACGAGTCGTGATAGCTATTCTGCACAAGAAGGCAATCGTTATGCTTATGCTATTCGCTGTTTACAGCGTAAATTTTAGGTTGGGCTATTTATGTCATTAGAATCAATATTGGATGTGAATAATCTACTTGAGCAGCTAGAAAGTTATGCTGATAAAGGCTTGGGCGCACTAGGCACTGCTCAGCAAGACATTCAGCAACTAACCAAGCGCGTTGCACAATTAGAAACAAAGCTAGAAAAATTAACTCAGCAACTTGATCTGCCAACCGTACCAGCAGTGCCAACCGCACCAGCAGCAGTCGTTGCTGCTGTAGAAGCGACGAGTGCGTTAGATAAACTGAATTCACAGCAACGCTTAAAACATTGGATAAAAATCTATAGCAGCGCATTTATACTTAGCCAGCCAAAACCTTTAAAAGTCGGCATCCATGATGACCTTTTAGCAGCAGAAGGTGGCGAGTTGAAAAAAATTCAGCGTGCGTTAGCAGGCTATGTAAAGTTACCACGTTACTTACATTGCTTAAAAGCAGGTGCTGTTAGATTAGATTTACAAGGTCAGCCTGCCGGTAGTGTGACGCAACAAGAAGCCGACTTTGCACAAGCGCAGTTGCAAAAGTTAGCACAAAATAACAAACAGCGTGAAGCGCAAAAAAAACAGCAGCAAGCCAAACAAGAAGAGCGCTTAATAACCGATCGCTTACAAAATAAACTCTCGGCTTTAATGCAGCTAAATACGCGCTAAGTCCAAAGTTCTAGGGTTTGGTTAGCCAGCCCTAGCATTAAATCAGAACGTGTCACCAAGCCCTGTAACACCCCTTCAGCATCAATGATCGGCATGGCTCTAACTTTTTGCGCCAGCATAACCCTTGCAATGTCACGAATGTCTGTTTCATCAGTGGCAGTAACTAAAGGCGCATTAACGAGTAAAATGGCTTGAGTATTAGCTAAATCAATGCCTTCTTGTTTGCTAAGTTCGCCAACACCCGCGGCTTCTTTTAATAATTCTCGGTCATCCAACACACCGGCTAATTCGCCTGCTTCATCCAATAAAATCAAATAGTGGATTTGCTCTTTGTGCATTAATTTCCAAGCTTCGTTTAAATTTGCCGTTGCCGGTAGGGTAATAACATGACTACGCATGACTAAACTAACCGGCAATAAAGGCACTCTTTTTCTTTTACTGTGCTCAACGTCGATATAAGCTTTGGCAGCTTTTTTTTGCTGATGTATCTCTTTTTCTTGTTCTTGCTCTGATTCTTTTCCTTGTTCTTTTTCTCTGGCTATTGGATCTATGTAATTGCTATTCCAGATGTCATTACCTATGTCTTGGCTATGCCCGGTATCACCTTTGTGATCCAGCAAACGGCGGCTAGCGCTAATGGCTTGTGCTTGGCGAATACTGGGTCTTACTAATAGCTGTTCTTTAGGCGTATGAATGCGTAGACCTTGTTCATAAATCGCAAAAACCATAGCGTAACTCCTTAAATTAACGGGTAATAAACAACGTTTAAATTTTGTGCAGATGCGAGATAAAATCAATCATAACTTAATGAAAACCTTATAAAAAATCTTTATTGATATAAGGTGGCTGACTTGCTAGTCACCTGCTATATTGTAGATGGGCATTCGCCCAAAGTAGTAGAAAACAGGCAGAGGGGCCTTAATATGAATATTGAAACTTTATTAGCAATTGCTGAAGAGTTACGTTTGCGTCAGGCTTGGGAAGAAGCGCTTTATAGCGAAACTGAACAAGCAAAATTAAAACTGGCTGCATAACATTCATAAATTACAATACTAAGCTTCCATTAAGAGAAGCTAGAAAAAAAGGCCAACGTGTAATGCGTCGGCCTTTTATTGTATTACTGAAGTATTAATCGCTATTTTAAATACATAATCATCACACCTGCAGCCACTGCAGAACCAATAACACCTGCAACGTTAGGTCCCATCGCGTGCATCAGCAAGAAGTTGTGAGGATTAGACTCCAAGCCTACCTTGTTAGAAACGCGAGCGGCCATAGGCACTGCTGAAACACCGGCAGAGCCTATTAAAGGGTTAATTGGTATTTTACTCATCTTGTTCATTAGCTTGGCCATAAGTACCCCTGCTGCTGTACCTATACCAAAAGCAATAATACCTAGCGCTAGAATACCTAAGGTTTCTACCGTTAAGAATAAATGAGCAACCAACTTAGAACCTACCGCCAAGCCAAGAAAGATGGTGGTAATGTTGATTAGCGCATTTTGTGCTGTGTCTGATAAACGATCAACCACACCCGATTCGCGCATTAAATTACCCAAACAAAACATACCCAACAAAGGTGCCGCAGAAGGTAAAAAGAGTGCCACTAATACCAGTACCGCAATCGGAAAAATAATTTTTTCACGCTTGGTGACTGGGCGTAGCTGGCTCATCACAATCGCACGTTCTTCTTTAGTGGTAAGCAAACGCATAATGGGTGGCTGAATTAATGGTACTAGCGCCATATACGAATAGGCCGCAACCGCAATCGCACCCAATAACTCAGGCGCTAAAATGCTGGCAACATAAATAGCTGTCGGGCCATCAGCACCACCAATAATACCAATAGCAGCTGCCTGGTTAATGTTGAAATCAACAATGCCTAAGCTTGAAAGTCCGACTGCACCTAGCACGGTAGCAAAAATACCAAACTGCGCCGCAGCACCTAAAAATAACGTGCGCGGGTTAGCTAGCAGTGGACCAAAGTCAGTCATAGCACCAACACCCATAAAGATAATTAAAGGTGCAGCACCAGAAGCAATAGTGATCTTATAAAAAGTGTATAGCATACCATCGGTGTAGCCTGCCGCTGCTGCAATGCCTTTAAGCTCGTGTAGCGCTAATGGATCTTGCAAACCTTTAATAGCAGGCAGCAATATCTCTTTATTGGCTACCTTGCTACCACCATCTAACACCACACCAATTTTATCAGCAAACATTTGCATGGTGTGCGTATCAAATACGGCTAATGCCTGCTCAAAGCCTGATAGTGCAAGACCCGCTTCAGGAATGTTCGCTAATAAACCACCAAAACCAATCGGTAATAGCAGCAAAGGCTCAAACTTTTTGACTATGGCTAGGTAAAGCAGCGATAGGCAAATAGTAATCATCACAAACTGCGGTAAACTTAGGTTATATAGCCCGGAGCCTTCCCACAGTAGTAGAATTTTATCCATGTATCAGCTCCACTTAGAGAGTCAGTAGGGTATCGCCAACCTGTACGGCATCACCCTCACGCACAGTGACTTCGTTGACAGTACCAGCTTTTGCTGCTCGAATTTCAGTTTCCATTTTCATGGCTTCCATAATAATAACCACTTGATTCGCTTCAACCGCTTCACCGGGTTTTACCATGATTTTGAAAATGTTACCCGCCAGCGGTGCATCCACTGTTAAACCAGAACTTGCCGCGGGCGCTGCTGTAGCAGTGGCAATGGGCGCAGCCGTGCTAATCGCGGAAACATCACCACCTTCAGCCACTTCAACCACATAGGCTTGGCCATTAACTTTAACCGTGTAAACGCCAGAGTCATTCGCCGCTGTTGCTGAAGCTTTAGCCGCTGGTGCTGTTGTAGCTTGAGCGCTTTCTAAAGTTGGCACAGGTTCAAAGGCAGAAGCATCGCCACGGTTCTTTAAGAATTTAAGACCAATTTGTGGGAACAGCGCGTAGGTTAATACGTCATCAATTGCTTGCTCACCCGTGGCTAGCTTAATGCCTTCTTCTTTCGCTTTCGCTTTAACTTCAACCGCTAGCTTGTCCATTTCATCGTCAATCATGTCGGCAGGGCGGCAAGTAATGGCTGCTTTGCCTTCTAAAACACGGGCTTGCAGTTCTGCATTGTAAGGTGCTGGCGCTGCGCCATATTCGCCTTTTAAAATGCCTTGCACTTCTTTTGAAATGGATTTGTAACGTTCGCCCATTAGAATGTTAATAACGGCTTGCGTGCCCACAATTTGTGACGTTGGCGTAACTAAAGGAATAAAACCTAGGTCTTCACGTACGCGAGGAATTTCAGCTAATACTTCATCAAACTTATCCGCAGCACCTTGCTCTTTAAGCTGGCTTTCCATGTTGGTCAACATACCGCCTGGTACTTGTGCAACAAGAATGCGTGAATCAGTACCGCGTAAAGAACCTTCAAACTGAGCGTATTTTTTACGCACTTCACGAAAATAAGCGGCGACTTCTTCTAATGCCAGTAAATCTAAGCCTGTATCGCGGTCGGTGCCAGCAAGTGCTGCCACTACTGATTCTGTGGCTGAATGGCCGTAGGTCATCGACATAGAAGAAATAGCGGTATCCACACGGTCAATACCGGCTTCAACGGCTTTTAGAATGGTCATATCAGACAAGCCAGCCGTTGCGTGGGCGTGCAGCTGAACTTCTAAACCTGTTTGAGCTTTAAGGCGTGTGACTAAATCAAAAGCATTGTAAGGCGTTAAAATACCCGACATATCTTTAATACAAATGGAATCTGCGCCCTTGTCTTCTAATACTTTGGCGTAGTCGACCCACATTTCTGTGGTATGTACTGGGCTGGTGGTATAAGAAATCGTACCTTGCGCGTGTTTACCGCAAGCTTTAACCGCTTTAATGGCACTTTCTAGGTTACGTGGATCGTTCATGGCATCAAAAATGCGGAATACATCAACACCGTTAGTGGCAGCACGTTCAACAAATTTTGCGACTACATCATCAGCGTAATGGCGGTAGCCGAGTAAGTTTTGACCACGCAATAACATTTGCTGTGGTGTTTTAGGCATGGCTTTTTTAAGTTGACGAATACGATCCCAAGGATCTTCACCCAAATAGCGAATGCATGAATCAAATGTAGCGCCACCCCAGCTTTCTAACGACCAGTAACCAATTTGGTCAAGCTTTTCAGCAATGGGTAGCATATCGTCTAAACGCATCCGTGTTGCAAATAGCGATTGGTGAGCGTCACGAAGCACAACATCAGTTATACCAAGCTTTTTCTTGGGTGCAGTCATCATCATTACCTATAAAGTCTAAATGGGGTTCGTTAATAGTTAAGTTTTTTGTCTTGCTATTTTTGTCGTACTATTTACGCTGTCTGTGTAGGTGAATTGCGGCACTAATAGCAGCAATTAAGTCTGGGTTTTGTCCTTGATTTGAGTTAGCAAAAGCTTTGTTCTTAGGTATTGCAACAGGCTCAGGTTTAGAAAAACGCAGAATAATTTTCGACATTAAAGTGGTAGCGATTACCAGCAATGTCAAGAAGGCATAAACAAACCCCATGCCCATCAGCATTAGGTTAAAACCTTCCATCATTAGATCGGTTGATTGCATTGCACGTCCTCTTTCGGTGCTTTAATTTGCAGGCTTAACCTTGCACCAGATTTTTTTTTGTAGCAACTACAAGAATGACTACCTTTTTAAACTTTTAATCAAAAACTGGCTAAGAGTCGTGTATTTGCTAAAGCAGCTAGGTAAACTGCGAACCTTGAAAAATCACCTTTTTTTTGATTTGTGAGCAACTTTTGAATACCAAGACCCTTGCTTTAATTGCTGTAGCGCCAATGGAGGGCGTTATGGATGCCACCACGCGCGACCTAATTACCCGTCAAGGTGGTTGGGATTTTTGTGTCACCGAGTTTTTACGTGTAACGCAAGGTCGACAACCACTAAAAGTTTTCCAACGTATTTGCCCAGAGCTGCGACAAAATGCCCAAACGCTTATAGGTACGCCAGTGCATTTACAATTGTTGGGCAGCGATCCAGCAGCCTTAGCTATCAATGCTCAAATTGGCGTTGCCGCCGGTGCTAAAGTAATAGACCTTAATTATGGCTGTCCGGCTAAAACAGTTAATCGACACTTGGGCGGCGCAAGTATGCTGCGTTACCCCGATAAACTTTATGCAGCAACCCACGCGGTTGCACAAGCACTAAAAGAGTCCAACACACCGCTGACCGCAAAAATGCGTTTAGGGTATGACGATACCGAATTAACCCTCGACAACGCTCGGGCACTGAATGCTGCAGGCATTACCCAGCTAGTTGTTCACGCCAGAACCAAAGCACAAGGTTATAAACCACCGGCACATTGGGAATGGATCGCCAAAATTGCTGAAGTGGTAGATGTACCCGTCTTTGCCAATGGTGATATTTGGACGGTCGCTGATTATCAACGCTGTGTTGAAGTCAGCGGTGTAAAAGACGTGATGCTAGGGCGTTCTTCCATGACCAACCCTTGGTTAGCCAAACAAATTAAACAGCACCTTACGGGTAAAGAAGTTGAGCAAGTCGACTTTAAAAGAGTACTGGGCTTTTTACTGCAATGGTTAGTATTGGACGCACAGTTTTATGAAGAAATAGTAAGAGTAATGCGAGCCAAGCAATGGTTAGTGATGTTTCGTTTAAGGTGGGGTGAAGAAGCGCAGCAGGTGTTTGATGTTTGTAAACGCCTAACCAATGAAAGGGATTTAATGAGTTATTTAGAAGATTATTTGTTGTTTTCTGATAGCTAGTTTTCTGATAGCTAGTTTTTTAATAGCCCGTTTGCTTATGCCTAGCTAAAGCCCAAAGCACGTGCTCTTGAACAATCGCATCTGGGTAATCACATTTAGTCGTTAAAGTGTCTATTATCGCAGCGCTAGTGGGCGCGTTACCCAAAGCCACCGCAATATTACGCAGCCAGTTAATATAACCGCTGCGGCGAATGGGTGAACCTTGGGTATTTTTTAAAAAGGTCGCTTCATTCCAGTTAAATAAATCAATTAAATCGCTACTATCTAATTGGTGGCGTGGGTAAAAATCGGCTTCTTTAGTGGTGGGTGAAAAACGTGTCCAAGGGCAAGCTAACTGGCAATCATCGCAGCCATAAATACGGTTGCCCATTAAAGGCCGTAACTCTTCTGGAATACTACCTTTTAGCTCAATAGTTAGATAGCTAATGCAACGGCGAGCATCCAAAACGCCATCGGCAACAAAAGCTTGAGTAGGGCAAGCCGTATGGCAAGCCGTGCAAGCACCACAATGGTCTTTTTTAAAAGGCTCGTCGGCTGGTAGCGGTAGATTAATGTAAAGTTCGCCAAGAAAAAACCAGCTACCTGCCTTGGGTGTTATTAACATGCAATTCTTACCTATCCAGCCCAAACCGGCTTGCTGGGCGATACCTCTTTCTAAAACAGGAGCAGAATCGGTAAAAGCACGGGCTTGAAAATCTGGAAAAGCTGCTTGCAGTTCAGGCATTTGGGCTAGCTGCTGATTCATGTGTTCTGCCAAACTAGACAGGCGTTTACGAATAAGCTTGTGGTAATCACGCCCTAGCGCATAGCGACTCACATAAGCTTTGTCAGCACTATTGAGTATTTTAATGGCTTGGGTTTCTGGTGGTAAATAATCTAAATGCACACTAATAATGGCTTGCGTGCCTGCTTCTAACAAGCGGGGATCACGGCGTTTGTCTAGGTTGTTGGCCATCCATTGCATATCACCCTGGTAGCCAGCCGCTAACCATTTTTCTAAATAAGCAGGGTGTTCACCTAAATTAATACCGCTAATACCGCAGGCAGAAAAACCCAGCTCACGGGCTAGGTGTTTAATGTGTTGGGCTAGGTTTTGTAACAAAGGTTGGTTAGGCATTGCAGAATTATATACTTGCCTCCTCTTCACAGCCATGAATTAACAGACTGTGAAGAAGGAGTGCAAAATTAATTACATACCCAGTAGGTTGGGTAAACCCATGGAGATGCTTGGAACGTAGGTAACCAGAACTAAGAAACCCAGTAGTAGCATTAGCCAAGGCATAGCAGCACGAATCACTTCAGCCAAAGACATTCCTGTTACAGCAGAGGTGACAAATAGGTTTAAGCCCACCGGAGGTGTTATCAGTCCTATTTCCATATTCACCACCATAATAATACCCAGGTGAATAGGATCGACACCTAGCTCTATAGCGATAGGGAACAGAATCGGTGCCAAAATTAAAATAATCGCTGAAGGCTCCATAAATGCACCGGCAATCAGCAAGAGAATATTCACCGCTAAAAGGAACATCCACGGCTGTAAACCGGCTTCTAATACCATTGCGGTGATTTGCTGGGGTATTTGTTCGGTAGTTAAAACGTGCGCAAAAAGCATGGCATTGGCAATAATAAACATCAGCATGATGCTAAGTTTAGCGGCTTCAAGCACTACTTTAGGTGCTTCTTTAAACGTCATATCCTTGTAAACAAACAAGGCAATAAATGCCGAATAAACCGCAGCAACGGCAGCAGCTTCGGTTGGGGTAAACATTCCTGAGTAGATACCACCCAGAATAATCACCATCAACAACAAACCCCAAGCGGCTTTACGTGCAGCAGCAAACCACTGGCGTGGCGTAGCTTTGGGTAAGGCTGGTAGGTTTTTCTTAACAGCAATCACATAAATTGCCACCATCAGCACTAAACCTAATAATACGCCTGGTACAACACCGGCCATAAATAGCTTGCCGACGGAAGTTTCAGTTGCTGCAGCATAAACAACCATAACCACGGAAGGTGGAATTAAAATACCTAGCGTACCGGCATTAGTCACAATACCTGCAGCAAAAGGTTGTGGATAACCTGAGCGCACCATACCAGCAATCGCAATAGAGCCAACTGCAGCAACCGTGGCAGGGCTTGAACCAGAAAGTGCAGCAAATAACATACAGGCCATAACTGCGCCAATCGCTAAACCACCACGAATATGACCAACACTAGCATTAGCAAAGTCAATTAAACGCCTTGCAACACCGCCAGTGGTCATAAAAGAACCCGCCAGCAAAAAGAAAGGAATCGCTAACAGTGTGTAGTGTTCACTGGTTTCAAATAGCTTAATCGCCAGTGACCGTACAGAATCTGGGCTGAATAGCATAATGGTGACAGAACCTGCCAAACCCAAAGAAACCGCTACTGGCACACCAATAAACATCAGTGCAAAAAGTGCCATAAAGAGGAAAAGAATCGTCATTACTGTTGTTCCTCTTTGTTATTGGTTTTCTGTTCACTTAGTTTCATTGCATCAGCAGCTTCATCGGCTAAGCCTAAGCCAATTTGCTCATTACGCAGGATGCGTACCAATATTTCTGCAAAGCGTATAAAAACCAAGGTAAAACCTAAAGGTACAATTAAAGTGATATGCCACTGTTTAATGCCAAACTGACCTAAATCATCGGCACCAATATTAACCTCAAATAATGCACTTACCCACTCAAAGCTGGCGACCGTTATCAGTGCTGCATAGCCAAGGCTAATCACACAGGCAAGTAGCGCTATGTATTTTTGAGTCTTTTTGGAGGCTAATTTAACTAACGCATCAATGCCGATGTGTCCACCGACGCGTACACCATAAGCAATGCCAAAAAATAGCAGCCAAGCAAATAAAGCTTTGGTTAAGGCGTTACTCCAAGTCATGTCTTGAGCCATGTCTAAAATAAAATCGCCAATCGTAAAAAAGAATTCTGACAGGCCTACTGAACTAGCTTCAAAGCGATCGCCTAAGCTATAAAAAAAAGTATAAAAATTGTTCAAGATAACGTAAACAAAAGTAACCAAAGTCATGGCGGTCAATAAAAAGACAATAAATCCTTCTTCAAAACGATCCCAAATTAGGCGTAGCTGCTGCATAAAAAATCTCCAGAAAAAACCCCCGCTAATCCTTCATGGACTAACGGGTGTTGTTTTTTTACTGCTTATTAGCTGCTTCTGCGGCTTTAATGCGATCGGCACCAATGTCTGACTCAAATTTCTTCCACACTGGCTTCATTGCTTTACGCCACTTTTCACGCTCAGCTTTAGTCAAATAAAGAATTTCAGTGTTGCCACCGTCTAAAATGGCTTGTTTATCACGTTGATTAATGTTTTCAGCTTGCTTATTCACTTCCATACTAACTTCCGCCATGATTGCCGTTAGCTCAGTACGAATATTGGCAGGTAAGCCTTTCCAAAACTCAGTATTGGTAATAACCATATAATCTAACAAACCGTGGTTAGATTCAGTGATGTGTGACTGAACTTCATGCATCTTCTGTGAATAGATGTTTGAGTAGGGGTTTTCTGCACCGTTAACAACGCCGGTTTGTAGACCCTGATAAACTTCAGAAAAGCTCATTTTACGTGGATTAGCACGAATGGCTTTGAACTGCTCGTCCAGTACAGCAGACGCTTGCACACGGAATTTTAAGCCCCGTGCATCTTTAGGTTCACGCAATGCTTTGTTAGCAGAAAGCTGCTTTAAACCGTTGTGCCAGTAGCTTAGACCCGTAATGCCTTTACTTTCCATCGTGGTTAGCAATTCTTGACCAACAGGGCCTTTTTGGAAACGGTCAACAGCATGAATGTCGTCAAACAAAAAAGGCAGGTCAAAAATTTGGATTGGCTTTGAATAATGCTCAAATTTAGCCAAAGAAGGGGCAATTAACTGCACATCACCTAGCAATAACGCTTCCATCTCTTTACCGTCACCAAACAACGAAGAGTTAGGGTAAACCTCCACACGCACTTGACCGGGCAAACGTTCCTCAGCAAGTTTTTTAAACAATAAAGCACCCTGACCTTTAGGTGTGTGTTCGGCTACAACGTGTGAAAATTTAATAACAATAGGATCAGTAGCAAGCGCCAAGCTTGCCACCGTCAGTGATGCAGCACAAAACAATGCTTTAGTAGCTGTTTTAAACATTAAGATTTCCTCTTTCTTTTAGAATTGTCGCAATAGGGTAATTTTATTGTTTTAGGATCAATGCTATTTAGAGTGGACAGCATTTAGACAGAACTCAAGTATCCAAACTCATGCAGCTAATCATGCAGGTTGCGTGCCTAATGATTGCTTTATGCAACTAAAGTTTAGTGTGTTGATGCCTAAGACAACTGTTTTTATTTGGAATAGTGCTGATTAAAGGAAAAGGTTATGAATCAATACGCCGTATTGATTGTTTTTATAGGCGATTTTTCGCCATAATCAGCCGCCACTTGGCGGATTTTCGCCACTGGTCGAGAGATTAAGTCCGTATTTACGTAGTTTGTCGTGCAGGGTTTTACGCGGTAACTGCAAAGCTTCAGCCACTTCCCTTAAAGAAGAGTGTGGTTTAGTAAGCTCAGCAGCAATTAAATTGCATTCAAAATTGTCTACTTGCGTTGCTAAAGGTTGATTAATATTAAGGCAATTGCTGCTTTCTGATACCGAACTAATGGCTAGGTCTAGTCCTAATGCCCAGCGTTCAGCAGCATTTTGTAGCTCACGAATATTACCTGGCCATTCATGGCTTAGCAGTTGAGCACGAGTAGCAGTGTTTAAGCTAATGGCATTTAAGTGTATTTCTGTTAATTGGTATTTTTGACCAGCAAGGCTAGCAAAGTGTTGAAATAGCGGCAGAATGTCTTCCGTACGCTGGCGTAAGGGTGGAATATTCAGCTGGGCAACATTTAAGCGATAAAACAAGTCAGCACGAAAACGCCCTTCATCGGCTGCTGTTAGCAAGTCTTCTTTGGTGGCAGCAATAATGCGTACATCCAAAGGAATCAGTTGGTTAGAACCCACCCTTTCCACCACCCTTTCTTGTAAAAGGCGCAGCAGCTTAACTTGTACATCAAGGCTCATGCTTTCAATTTCATCTAAAAAAACAGTACCGCCTTTGGCGTGTTCAAATTTACCAATCCGACGTTTATTTGCCCCAGTAAATGCACCGACTTCATGACCAAATAGCTCGCTTTCAATCACCGACTCAGCTAAAGCGCCAGCATTAATTGCCACAAAAGGCGCAGCGCGGCGCGGTGATAAATCGTGTAAAGCCCTTGCTACCACTTCTTTACCGCTGCCAGTTTCACCCAAAATCAACACGTCGGCTTGAATGTTTGCCAAAGCGCTGATTTGCTCACGTAACCGTTGCACGCTGCTAGAATGCCCTAACAGCCGTTCGCCCAGTAACTTTTGTTCGGCAAGGGCAAAGCGTAAGGCGCGGTTTTCTATGACTAGGCGACGCACTTCTAATGCACGGTTTACACTGTCTAATAACAAATCGCTAGCAAAAGGCTTTTGCAAAAAATCATAAGCCCCTTGCCGCATAGCTTGCACGGCTAAGGGCACATCACCTTGCCCTGTGATAAGTAAGACAGGTAATTGTTTGTCGCTTTGTTGAACCTGTTCTAAAAGCGCTAAACCGCTAATATCTGGCATACGAATATCGGTGACTAATACGCCCAACCAATCTTTGGGTAACGCTGTTAAAATACCTTTAGCACTGGCAAAGGCTTGCACGTTTAAACCGGCTAAATCAAAAGTTTGGCTTAGCGCTGTACGCAAATGACTGTCATCATCTAAAAGCACTACATGGGTGTTTGGGCTTATCTGAATCATCTAAAGCTATCCTCGCTAGCGTGCAATTGAGCGACATCAGGAATTTGGCGTAAATAAAGTGTAATTAAAGCACCGCCTTCTGGGTGGTTAGCCAGCACTAGGCGACCTTTAAGTGCTTGGATTAGGCTATTACAAATGGCCAGCCCTAAACCTAAACCTTTGGCGCTAGTTTTGGTGGTGTAAAAAGGCTCAAAAGCCTGTTGTAAAGCCTCTTTAGTAAAACCTGTCCCGTTATCTCTAAGGGTTAAAATAACCCAGCCATCAATAACTTGTGTATTTAACCAAAGTTGGCGTGGCGTTTTACTTTCACTTAAAGCATCTAACCCGTTGTTAACTAGATTGCTTAAAATTTGTCGTAAACGTGTTTCACCGGCTTCAACCCAAAGCGTGGCTTCAGGAATGTCACGAATAATTTCTATGCCTAAATGTTGCTGGCGCTTAGCGATTAACGCAAGGGTATCATCAATTGCTGGTTGCAAGGCAACGTGTTCAGAAGCATGACGGTCACGCCGCGCAAAAGCACGCAAATGCTCAATAATAGAAGCCATACGCTCAGTCAATGAAGCAATCAAACCAAGATTTTTAACCGCTTCTTCTAAGCGCTGCTTTTGTAGCAAAACTTTGGCATTGTCGGTATAGCTGCGTATGGCGGCCAATGGCTGGTTTAATTCGTGGCTAATGCTGGCAGACATAATACCTAAAGCCGATAACTTACCAGCCTGTATAAGTTCATCCTGTGCTCTCACCAGCTCTTGTTGGGTTGATTCACGCTCTAAGACTTCTTGTTTTAAGCGTGTATTTAACGTTTGTAAATCTTGAGTGCGGGTGCGTACATTGGCTTCTAATTCACGCTTAGCTTGGGCATCCATTGCTATGCGTTCTAAGTAATGGCGCTTACGTTGCATCAATAAGCCAAAAATAAGTAACACTGCTAATAAAGAAGCCGTAACAACAGCCATAGCCGTGTTAACGGGTTCGTTAATTAAACGCCTTGGTGTAAAAATGCTCACTTGCCAACCTATATGAGCGAGCAATTGGTTAAGTCTTAACCAGTCTTGTGGGTTGATGGTTAATAGACTCGGGTTGATGGAAGTATAAGGCTGATGTTCAGCAATGCTAAGCTGCTCTTCTGAATCAAGTTCACGCGTGGCTTTAAAACGCCACTCAGGTTGAGAGGTTAAAATGACCACGCCGTTTTTATCGGTAACTAATAGCTGTTCTGGCGTTTTCCCCCAAAGGGTTTCGGTGAAATCTAAATCAACCTTAACCACAATAACACCACTAATTTTTTCGTTAGAATAAACCGCACCGCCAAAATAATAACCGCGTTTAAATGAAATATTGCCTAAACCAAAAAACTCACCGCGACCATTGTTTAATGCATTTCTAAAATAAGGACGAAAAGCAAAGCTATTACCGATAAAACTGTGTTTATCATTCCAATTTGAAGCCGCTAGCGTTAGCCCTTGGGTGTTCATTAGATAAATAACACTCGCCTCTGTTTGTTGTTGAATACTTTTAAGCAGCGTATTGGCGGTTTGTAGCGTGTTAGCATCGGTAGGATTAAGTAACGCTTGCTGTACACTGGGCAAGCGACCTAAAATTTGTGGCAAAACCTCATAGCGTTGCAAAGTGCCTTGTAAATTAGCCACAAACAAGTCTAGCGTTTGTTCATTTTTACGGCTCAGTCCTTCAAGGTAATAACCTTCAACAAAGCGGTGAATAGGCCAAAGCAAGAGCACTAACAAAAGTGCCAACCATAAGAAACTGCGCCAAGGTGTTTTTAAAAAAGTCATGGGTTACTCTTTATGCGTTGAGTGCGTTGGTTTAGTTAACGCTACTAAGCTTTTTGATTTTTGCCTATAATAGATCGCTAATAAATAAAGGATAAAATATGAAAGCACAGTTTTATTTGGCCGATGAAACAGCTCAAGCAGAGCTAGGTGCTAAGCTTGGCGGTTTATTTACAAAAGGCATAGTTTACCTTGAAGGTGATTTAGGGTGTGGTAAAACCACTTTTTCACGGGGCTGGATTCAAGGTCAAGGTCATCAGGGCGCAGTAAAAAGTCCTACCTATACGCTGGTAGAACCCTATTTATTACAAGACCGTCTTATCTATCACTTTGACCTTTATCGTTTAGCCGATCCTGAAGAGCTTGAGTACATCGGTGTTCGAGACTATTTTGAGAGCAACGCCTTGTGTTTGGTAGAATGGCCGCAACAAGGTAGAGGCTTTTTACCTAAAGCAGATTTGCAGCTAACTTTTACATATCAAGATTCAGGCCGCTATTTACAAATAGAAGCTTTGACATCAGCGGCTGAAATAGCTTTACAACAGCTTCTTAATTCCTGAACGCCTTGTTGATAATGATGACTTTAAAACTTACCCGATATTTTTTGTTATTAGTGTTTTTTGCTGTCTTATCGCTACAAGTACAGGCAAGCTCGCGGATTAATAATCTTCGAATTTGGCCAGCACCCGATCATACGCGTTTGGTATTTGACTTGTCTGGCCCGGTCGAACACCGCGTTTTTAGTTTGGACAACCCTAAACGGTTAGTGATTGATATTAGCGATGTGCGCCTTAATACCGTGCTGGACAATACCGATCTAGCTTCAACGCCTATTAGTCGTTTGCGCTCTGCTAAGCGTAATCGAACAGGTTTAAGAGTCGTACTGGATTTATCCCAAGATATTCAGCCACGCAGCTTTTTATTAAGGCCTAATGCACAATATGGCCACCGTTTAGTCGTTGACTTAGTCTTGCCAGAAAAGCAGGCAGCGGTTAGGCAGCCCGTTGTTAGATCAACCGCTCAATCCAAACAGCCGCGCCAAATAATTATCGCCATTGATCCAGGGCATGGTGGTGAAGACCCCGGTGCTATTGGCCCAAGCGGTACGCGTGAAAAGCACGTTGTATGGGCAATATCCAGAGAGTTAGCAAAAATTATTGAGCGCGATCCTGTATTTAAGCCAATATTAACGCGCACGGGTGATTACTACATCGGTTTGCGCCAGCGTGTGAATGTAGCACGTCAAGCGCGTGCCGATTTATTTGTGTCTATTCATGCGGATGCTTATCGCTTGCCGCAACCGCAAGGTTCGTCGGTCTATGTTTTGTCACAACGGGGAGCAACGTCTGAATCAGCGCGTTGGTTGGCCGATAGCGAAAACCGTGCCGATTTAATTGGTGGCGTAGAAGGCGTATTAACGCTGGGCGATAAAGATGAAACGCTGGCGGGTGTATTGGTTGATTTATCCATGACAGCAACACTTTCAGAAAGCCTTAAAGTGGGTTCGCGGGTATTACAAAGCTTAGGTCAAATCAATACGCTGCACAAACGCGACGTTGAACAAGCCGGATTTTTAGTGCTTAAATCGCCCGATATGCCATCGATGCTGATTGAAGCGGGTTTTATTTCGAATCCGCAAGAAGAAAAGCGCCTGCGTGATTTGGCTTATCAGCGCAAATTAGCACAACAAATTGCTAATGCAATCAAAGATTATTTTTTAGAAAACCCACCGCCTAATACGCTCTTATCAAACAAGCAATACAAGCAATCTTCGTCTTATACCATTCGCCGTGGTGATACCTTGTCAGAAATTGCACGGCGTAAAGGTGTTGATATCAGCGAGTTACGTAAAATGAACGACTTAAATGATGATGTTATTCAAGTGGGACAAAGATTAAGGATTCCATCAACATGAACGCTGAACCATCCATTCAACTGCTTAGCCCACGTTTAGCTAACCAAATTGCTGCCGGTGAAGTGGTTGAACGTCCTTCGTCAGTACTAAAAGAGCTGGTTGAAAACTGCCTGGATGCTGGCGCTAGCCAAGTGGATATTGAGCTAGAAGACGCTGGCGTAAAATTATTAAGAATTCGTGATAATGGCAGCGGCATTGCGTTGAGCGATTTACCGCTAGCGCTGGCACGTCATGCCACCAGTAAAATCACCACTTTAGATGATTTAGAAGGTGTGACTAGCTTAGGCTTTCGGGGTGAAGCTTTGGCTTCAATAAGCTCGGTTTCACGCCTAGAACTAATCACTAGCACCGATGATTCGGGTAAAGGCTGGCGCGTGGTGGCAGAAGGTCGAGAAATGCAGTCGCAAATTAGCCCAGCACCGCACCCGCGTGGTACTAGCTTAATCATACGCGACTTATTTTTTAACACCCCAGCAAGGCGTAAATTTTTACGCACCGAACGTACCGAATTTAGCCATTTAGAAGAAGTATTTCGACGGTTAGCGCTGTCGCGTCAAGACGTGGCTTTTACGCTTAAACACCAAGGTAAACTCATTCATCAACTGACTGCTGTGCCTTGTTATACGGAAGATGAAGATTTACAGCAGCAAGGTTTACAGCAGCGCCGCGTCACCCAGTTATTAGGCAAAGATTTTATTGAACAGTCGTTACCCATTGCAGCCGTTGCAACGGGCATTCAACTGCGTGGCTGGGTGGGTTTACCGATTTATGCCCGTGCTCAAGCTGATCGCCAATATTTTTTTGTCAATGGCCGAGTGGTGCGCGATAAGCTAGTGGCTCATGCCATACGCCAAGCCTACCAAGATGTGCTTTATGGTGGTCGTCATGCGGTTTTTGTCTTGTATTTAGACGTTGATCCTAAAATTGTTGATGTCAATGTTCATCCCACCAAAAGTGAAGTGCGATTTAGAGACGGGCGCTGGGTGCATGATTTTATATTTAGCAGCCTGCATCGGCGTTTATCGGGGGCACTGATTGGCGCTGAAAAGATTAGCGCTGAAAAGATTGGCGCTGAAAAACACTCACAAGAACAGCAAAATTATCCAACAGTAGCAGCGTCAGCAAACCAATTCAGCCCACCCATAAAACAGTTGCAAGAACAAGCGTCATTAAATTGGCCCGTGCCGCAATCAACCGCAGCAGCCTTTAAACCAGCAACCACGGGTGCTACTTTAGATTTTTACCATCAATTAGCGGCGGACTTGCCACCTAAAGCAGCCCCTGCTATTTCAAACACTACGGCTTCAAACATTCCACCCTTGGGTTATGCGCTGGCGCAGATGCAGGGGATTTATATTTTGGCGCAAAATGCCCAAGGTTTGGTCGTCGTCGATATGCACGCTGCCCATGAGCGAATTACTTATGAGCGCTTAAAAACTGACTGGTTAAAACGCCCGTTAACCGCCCAACCTTTGCTGATTCCTGAAGCGGTAAGTGCTGATGAAGTTGCGGTTGAACTAGCGAGTAAAAATACTGAACTGTTACATGATTTAGGCGTGCAGCTGGATATACTAGGCCCGCAAGAACTGGTTATCCGCTCTATGCCGGTGCTGTTGCAAGGTGCTAATGCCGCTGCTTTAGTGTCTACTTTATTAGATGAGCTAAAACGCTACGGCACGGCGCGTAGTTTAGAAAACTCCATTAATGAAGTGCTTGCCAGCATTGCTTGTCACGGTTCGGTGCGGGCAGGTCGGCAGTTAGCGATTCCTGAGATGAATGCTTTGCTGCGTGATATGGAAATCACTGAACGCAGCGATCAATGTAATCATGGTCGCCCCACTTGGTTTCAGTTAAGTATGCAAGATTTAGACACGATGTTTTTAAGGGGGCGATGATGCTAGAAGTGTTAGATGAACGCCCACCGGCTATTTTTTTACTAGGTCCCACTGCTGCGGGTAAAACTGATTTAGCCATTGCTTTGGTTGAGCAATTAAATTGTGAAATTATTAGCGTGGATTCTGCCCAAGTGTATAAAGGCATGGATATTGGCGCTGCCAAGCCCGATGCTGCAACGCTTGCCAGAGCGCCGCACCGTTTAATTAACTTGCGTGATCCAGCAGAAAGTTATTCAGCAGGCGATTTTCGCCGTGATGCTTTGCAGGCGATGCAGGAAATAACCGCAGCAGGCAAAACGCCTTTGTTGGTCGGCGGCACATCGCTTTATTACCAGCGCTTATTAGCAGGCGATAGCAATTTGCCTTCGTCTAACCCGCTGATTCGCCAACAGCTAGAAAAAGAATTACAGGCTATCGGCTGTCCAGCGCTGCACCAGCGTTTAGCAGCCATTGATCCAGAATCAGCGGCTAAAATTGCACCAACCGATCCGCAGCGCACCCTGCGTGCTTTGGAATTATTTCTGCAAACAGGTAAAACTCGCACCCAACTTTGGCAAGAGCAGCAGCCAGAACCCTTTGCGTGGCGTTTATTGCAACTGGGTTTAACGCCTACCCAGCGCAGCACTTTGCACCAGCGTATAGAGCAAAGATTTTTGCTGATGTTGGAACAAGGTTTAATTGAAGAGGTCGAAGCTTTGCGTAAACGTAGTGATTTGCACTTGGGATTAGTTTCCATGCGTGCAGTAGGTTATCGCCAAGCGTGGCAATATTTAGACGGTGATTTTGATTTAACCGAGTTAAAAGCTAGAGGCATCGCTGCAACACGCCAATTAGCTAAGCGACAATTGACTTGGATGCGCTCGTGGCAGCATCTTAATTGGCTGCAAAGTGATCACTCGCAACTTTTACCTTGTGTACTAGCAGCGGCAACGGCATTTATAGCAAATGAAACGACGAATAAGGCAATTGAAAATAGATTATTAGCATTAAACCCAACTTTATTATAAGTTTCTTTTGCAGGTGCAGCAGAAATGACGGACAAAGACTGGGTGGGATGGTTATAATTGCTTTAGAGCAACGCATAAATAAATCGAAGTTCTATAAAAAATGTATAAAAAATGTATAAAAAATTCTAATGTTTAATGGAGATACCACTATGTCTAAAGGGCAAACGTTACAAGACCCCTACCTAAACTTGCTACGTAAAGAGCGAGTTCCTGTCTCTATTTTTTTAGTTAATGGGATTAAGTTGCAAGGTCAAATTGAATCGTTCGATCAGTTTGTGATTTTGTTACGTAATACCGTCAGCCAAATGGTTTATAAGCACGCTATTTCTACTGTTGTGCCTTCACGCAATGTACGCCTACCTAGTTCGGATGAAGATGAATCTTAAAGCTTGTATTGGGAGTTATTGATTGTTTTTTGAACGCGAAGAGGGCGGCAACAGGGCTGTCCTTGTGCACATAGATTTACCTGATGAATTGAAACGTGAAGATTCAGCCGAGTTTTTAGAGCTAGTGCGTTCTGCTGGTGCAGAGGTGCTGGTTCTTATTGGTGGTAGCCGTAAATCACCTTCGGCAAGATTATTTGTCGGTGATGGTAAATTAGAAGAAATTCGTGCAGCAGTCGAAGAATATCAAGCCGATTTAGTCTTGTTTAATCACAGCTTAAAGCCTTCTCAAGAACGTAACCTTGAAAAAGAATTAGGTTGTCGAATTCTTGACCGTACTGGTTTAATTCTGGATATTTTTGCTCAACGAGCGCGTACCTATGAAGGTAAGTTGCAAGTTGAATTAGCACAACTAGAATTTCTGACTACGCGTTTAGTGCGTGGGCGGACTTACCTACAAAGCCAAAAAGGTGGTATTGGTTTACGTGGGCCAGGTGAAACGCAGTTAGAAACCGATCGACGTTTAGTGCGTAAGCGCGTTGAGGCAATTCAAAGCCGCTTAAAAAAAGTACGCGTGCAGCGTGAAACCAGTCGCCGTGCCAGAGTACAGGCTGAGATCCCAGCCGTTTCGTTAGTAGGTTATACCAACGCAGGTAAATCAACGTTATTTAACCGTCTAACCAATGCGGATGTTTATACTGCTGATCAGCTTTTTGCGACCCTTGATCCTACTTTGCGGCGCATCGAGTTAGAGGATGTCGGGACAGTTGTGCTTATTGATACGGTCGGCTTTATTCGTCATCTACCGCATAAACTGATCGAAGCTTTTCAGGCAACCTTACAAGAAGCCGCTGAAGCAACCTTGTTAATACACTTGGTCGATGCTGCAAGCCATGAAAGGGATGACAATATAGATCAGGTTGAGCAAGTGCTAGACGAAGTGGGCGCTGCTGAGGTACCCACTTTGATGGTATTTAATAAAATTGATCGGCTAGAACAACAACCAAGAATTGAGCGTGATGCTAATGGCGTACCAAAAAGGGTTTGGTTGTCAGCAGCAACCGGTGAGGGTTGTGATTTACTGCTGCAAGCCATTAACGAGCGCTTAGCGATTAAAATTGTTAAGGGTTTGCTGCAGCTTCATCCCGCTCAAACACGTTTACGTGCTGGTTTGTTTAATTTAAATGCAGTGACTGTTGAAAACTACAGTGAAGAAGGTCACTGTCAGTTGCAATTACGTTTGCCACAAAAAGATTTTCGGCAGCTTCTTTCGCAGTTAAATCTAGCAGAAGAGTCGTTACTTTGGATTACAAAACCATGACCTTAATCACAATTTAAGGTAGCATTGCGCGATATTTATTGCTTAAAAAACCAATCAAAGACTACATAATTTTAGTGGAGAGCACTCTATGGCGTGGAATGAGCCAGGCGGTAACGGCAATCAGCACGATCCTTGGGGCGGCGGTGGACGTAAGCCCGACCGTAACTCAGGTAAAGATGATGGCCAGCGACCCAATCAAGGACCACCCGATTTAGACGAAGCCTTAAAGAAGCTACAAGATAAAGTAACCAACATTTTTGGTAGTGGGAAAGGGGGTGGTTCTGGCGGCTCTAAATCGCCCAGTAAATTTGGTGGTTATGGTTTAACCGCTTTGATTGCTGTACTTGTTCTAGCCATATGGGTTGCTGGTGGCTTTTACTTGGTTGACCAAGCTGAGCGCGGTGTTGTATTGCGTTTAGGCAAATACCATGAAACAGTAACACCTGGCTTACATTGGAATCCGCCGATTATTGATTCGGTAACAAAAGTTAACGTGACGCGTATTCGTTCATTTAATCAACGTGCCACCATGCTAACCCGTGATGAAAATATCGTACAAGTTAGTATTTCTGTACAGTATGTGGTTAGTAACCCAAAAGATTATTTATTGAATGTTCGTGGCCCAGAGCGCAGCCTTGAGTATGCTTTAGACTCCTCGTTACGCCATGAAGTGGGTACAACCGATTTAATTCAAATTTTAACCGAAGGGCGTGAAATTTTAGCCCAAGGTGTGAATAAGCGTTTACAAGCTTTTATGGATTACTACGCGGTGGGTTTAACGCTAGAAACCATTAACATTGAAAGCACTTCCGCACCGGATGAAGTTCAATCAGCATTTGATGATGTTATTCGCGCCCGTGAAGACCGTGAGCGCAGTATTAACCAAGCACGTACTTATGAAAACTCAGTACTACCTGATGCTGAAGGTCGTGCAGCGCGTATTCGTGAAGAAGCGCAAGCTTATCGTGAATCAGTAACAGCAAGAGCAGAAGGTGAAGCAAGTCGTTTCTTAGCATTACTAAAAGAATACCGCCAAGCACCTGAAGTAACGCGTGAACGTTTATACATTGACGCAATGCAAGCGATGTTATCTAACGCAAGTAAAGTACTGGTTGATACTGAAGAAGGTAGCAACAACATGATGTATCTGCCGCTGGATCGTTTAGGCTCATCTACACCCGCAACAGCATCACGTAACGTCACCAGTAATTCAGCAACAGCGCCAACGACTGACTATGATTTAGAGCAGTTAACGGATCAAGTGATTGAACAGATTCGTGAACGCCAAAACGCCAATACCAGTATCCGTCGGGAGGGTCGCTAATGAACGCTCGCTCTATAGTTGCGTTGGCTATTCTTGCTCTATTAGCAATGTTAGCTAGTAGCAGTTTATACATCGTTAATGAAACACAACGTGCCATACGTTTGCAGTTTGGTGAAGTTGTAGAATCTGATATTCAACCAGGTTTACACATTAAAGTGCCGGTTTATAACACGGTACGTTTATTTGATACGCGCTTGCAAACCCTTGATGGTAGTCCGTCACGTTACTTAACGGGTGACCGTAAAGGCGTGATCGTTGACTCTTTTGTACAGTGGAAAATTGTTGACGTTACGCGTTATTACGAAGCAACAGCCGGTGACGAACAAGCTTCTATGCGCTTAATTGCACCGCGTGTTGATGAAAGTTTGCGTAACGAATTTGGCCGTCGTACTTTGGGTGAAATTGTTAGCGAACAACGTGATGAGTTAATGAGTCGTCCAATTGAAGAATTAAACCTTGCTTTGCGTGACTCGATGGGTGTTGCGATCTTTGATATTCGTGTGAAGCAAATTGATTTACCGTCCGAAGTGTCTAACTCGGTTTATGAGCGGATGCGTACTGAACGTCAACGTGAAGCGCGTGAATACCGTGCTCAAGGTCAAGAACAGTCCGAGCGTATTCGTGCAGCAGTAGACCGTGGGCGTGAAGTTATTCTTGCAACAGCAGAACGTGATGCTGATATTTTACGCGGTGAAGGTGATGCAGAAGCAACAGGGATTTATGCGCGTGCTTATAATCAAGACCGTGAGCTTTACAGTTTCTTGCGTAGCATGGAAGCCTATCGTGCCACCTTTAACAGCAAGCAAGATATTTTAGTTGTTAGCCCAAAAAGCGATTTTTTCCGTTATTTAGATAACGCCAAAGGCAGTAAATAACTTAGCTTTTAGGCTTGGGTTCGCCGGGAGTCACACCTCCCGGTTTTTTATGTAAAGCATAAATGCAATAAGGCTGGAGAAGTTTATGAGTAGTGCAGACCGTTGGCTGCTACCTGATGGAATGGATGAGGTGCTACCTCCTCGTGCGCGTCAAATTGAAAATCTGCGTCGTAAGCTGTTAGACCTTTTTCATAGCTGGGGTTATGAACTGGTTCTACCCCCTAAAGTTGAATTTTTAGAATCTTTGTTAGTGGGCGCTGGGCATGATTTAGGACTACAAACATTCAAAGTAACCGACCAATTAAGCGGTCGCATGATGGGTGTAAGTGCCGATGTTACGCCACAAGTTGCACGTATGGATGCTCATTCGATGCACTCTGAAGGCACAGCACGTTTTTGTTATTCAGCAGAAATTGTGCGTACTCAGTTAGACAACCTTTTAGGTTCGCGTTCACCCATTCAACTGGGTGCCGAGCTATTTGGTCAAAATGGCGTTGATAGCGATTTAGAAATTTTATGTTTAATGCTCGATAGCTTGTTATTGGCGGGCGCTGAAAATTTGTGTTTAGATTTAGGTCATGTGGGCATTTACCGTGCCTTACTAACCGACAGCAATTTGCCTGAAGAAGCTGAATACCAACTATTTGGAATTTTGCAGCAAAAGCGCTTAGACGAACTGGATGCCTTTTTAGCGCCTTGGGAAGATCAAGCTGCTATTCAGCTGATTAAAGCCTTGTCTCAATTAAATGGCGGTACAGAAGTACTCGCGCTTGCTCAGCAAATGTTGACTAATGCACCAGCAGTGGTACAAGAAGCCTTAACAGCACTGCAACAGCTTGTTAGCGCTTTAACAGAACAATACCCCGATTTAAACATTTACTTAGACTTGTCGGAATTACGTGGCTTTCATTACCATACAGGCATTGTCTTTGCTGCTTATGTGCCTAGTTTAGGGCAAGCCCTTGCTAAGGGTGGGCGTTATGATGAAATTGGTAAAGTATTTGGTCGAGCACGTCCGGCTACAGGTTTTTCAACCGATTTAAAAGCTTTGGTCAGTTTGCAGCAAACACAACAAGCTAAAGCTCCTTTCATTGCCCCTGCAGCTATTTTAAGGGATAAAGCAGGTAGAGCTTTGTTAAAAGACCTACGTGCTAAAGGTGAAAGAGTAATTTTACAAGCTGCGGAGACTACTTTATCGTCTGCTTCTGGCCAGAAAATTACACATAAAAATGATCAGTGGGTGATCGCAGAGTGAACTAAGTGTTTGACAAGCTAAGTAGGCTTGTTAACCTTGTCAGGTTTGGCTTTTTAAATTCATTTAGGCTACAGAGATTAAAAAATGGGCAATAACGTTGTCATTTTAGGTACCCAATGGGGTGATGAAGGTAAGGGTAAGGTTGTTGATTTGCTAACAGAAAATGCTAAAGCTGTAGTGCGTTTTCAAGGTGGGCATAATGCAGGACATACCCTTGTTGTAAATGGTCAAAAAACTGCACTCCACTTGGTTCCTTCTGGCATCCTACGTGAAAATGTCACCTGCGTAATTGGTAATGGTGTAGTCGTTGCACCTGATGCTTTGCTCAGAGAAATTAAAATGCTGGAAGAGCGTGGCGTTGAAGTACGCAACCGTCTAAAGCTATCCGCTGCTTGCCCGCTCATCCTTGAATACCATGTACGTTTAGACGTGGCGCGTGAAAATGCCCGTGGCGAAGCTAAAATTGGTACAACAGGGCGCGGTATTGGGCCAGCCTATGAAGACAAGGTTGCGCGTCGCGGTCTACGCATTGGCGATTTACTTTGCCCAGAGCGTTTTGCAGAAAAACTAAAAGAAGTGTTGGTTTACCATAATTTTGTTTTAGAAAACTTTTTTAAAGAAGCGCCTGTTGATTATCAAACGTTATTAGATGAGTGCATGGTTTACGCTGAGCAACTGCGTCCAATGGTTGCTGACACCATTACCTACTTGCATGATTTACGTAAGCAGGGCGCTAAAATCATGTTTGAAGGCGCACAAGGTTCTTTGTTAGACATAGATCACGGTACTTACCCTTTTGTTACTAGCTCTAATACTACAGCAGGCGGTGTAGCAACGGGTTCAGGTTTTGGCCCTAAATACTTAGATTACATTCTTGGTATTACTAAAGCCTATACCACACGCGTGGGTTCTGGCCCAATGCCTACCGAGTTACTCGATGAAGTTGGTGAGTATTTAGGCACTAAAGGTCACGAATTTGGTACTACAACAGGCCGTTCGCGCCGCTGCGGTTGGTTTGATGCCGTCGCTGTTAACTATGCCGTACAAGTTAATTCGGTGACTGGCATTTGCTTAACCAAGCTTGATGTATTAGATGGCTTAGAAGCGCTGCAAGTGTGTGTGGCTTACGAAGATAAATCCGGTCAGCGCGTACAATGCCCGATTGATGCGGAAGGTTTTGCTGCGGTTACACCGATTTATGAAACATTACCGGGCTGGACTGAATCAACAGTAGGCGCTAAAACCCTCGAAGAATTACCTGTTAATGCGCGTAACTACATTACTTTTTTACAAGAAAAGTTAGGTGTACCGATTGACATTATTTCAACCGGCCCTGACCGTGTTGAAACAATTGTATTGCGTGATCCCTTCGCAGACTAGCCAGTAAAAATAGCGCAGCTTTTACCTTGTTTGATTGAATGTAGGTTTAAGCTGCGTATTGTTAAGCGTTACCTCTCATTGCTCCTTCTATAGTAGTTATTTTATGCCTAGCGCTAGTCAACAAGACCGTCTTTTCAGTGGTGGTATGCCAGAGAAATTTGCCCGAAATATCTATGGCACGGCTAAAGGTCGTTTGCGCCTTAAAATTTTGCGCGAACGTATGCTTACCGAGCTACCTTTAGAAAAAAAAGGCTTAAAGGTGCTGGATGCTGGTGGTGGTTTAGGGCAAATTTCTTGTTGGTTGGCGCGTAAAGGGCATCATGTGCTATTGGCTGAACCGGCCCAAGAAATGCTTGATTATTCGGCTAAACGCCTGCAGCGCTCTGGTGTCACAACGTTAAATGCGTCTATACAAGACCTAGCGCAGCAATTGCCAAAAGATCAGCAAAATTTTGATTTAATTGTTTGCCATGCGGTTTTGGAATGGCTGCAGCAACCAAAAGAAACCTTATTAGAACTATTGCAGCTTTTAAAACCAGGTGGGCATTTGTCGCTGATGTTTTTTAATGCTGATGCGTTGTTGTTAGCAAATATTTTAAAGGGAAACTGGCAAAGAGTGCTAGAAAAACCCTTGCAAGGTAAAGGTAAAGGTAAACGCCTAACACCGATTTCACCCTTAAAACCTAATGAAGTGATTGACTGGTTGCAGCAGGCTGGTTTTGAAATTACTGCTACGACAGGCGTTAGGGTTTTTAATGATTACTTGCGCTTAAAACTACCTCCTGAAGCAACACCGGCACGCTTGCTAGATATTGAACGCCGCTTTTGCCAACAAGAACCTTGGTGGCGCATGGGGCGCTATATTTTAATTAATGCTAAAAAAGGCCAGTTAAGTGATAGCGGATTTAAATAGCACATTTTTTTTATTGATTAATCAATATGCAGGCAAGAACACTATTGTTGATGTTTTGGTCATTTTTATGGCAGAAGCCATGCCTTTTTTATTAATAGCGCTGATGCTGCTGTTATGGTTTTTTGGAAGTTTTGAAAAGAAACGAATTAGCTTTTTTGCTGGTTATTCTGTGTTATTGGCTTTATTTATCAGTTATTTAATTGGCTTGGTTTACTTTCATCCACGCCCTTTTGTAGCACATTTAGGGACGCAACTGGTTGAACACACTGCGGATGCTTCTTTTCCTTCGGATCACACCACGTTTATTTTTGCCATTGCATTTATGTATGTATTTAATCAAGCGACTAGAAGCTTAGGCTATGCATTGTGCTTATTAAGTGTGTTAGCCGGTTTAGCAAGGGTCTTTGTGGGTGTTCACTACCCTTTAGATATAGTGGGTGCTGCTTTACTAGGTGGGATTTCTTCACTGATGGTTATTTTTTTAGTAGGTAAACTGAACTGCTTAGAACGTTTTTATCAGTTATTTACCTGCATCAAACTACCTAATTGGCTATTAAAAAACTAACTAGGCATCTAGCTCTAATTGCTTTTTTACTGGTGCAAAACTTCGACGATGCTCGGCAAGTGCGCCATGTTCTTTTAGTGCAGCAAAATGCGCTGCTGTAGGATAACCCTTATGCTTTGCAAAGCCATAATTAGGGTAATGTTTATCTAATGCTAGCATTTGTGCGTCTCGATAGACTTTAGCCAGAATAGAGGCCGCAGCAATGGCAGGGTGACGCGCATCCCCTTTTACTACAGCCAAAGCGGGTTGCTGTAAGCTTTTAGGTAGACGATTACCATCAACTAGAACAAACTCTGCGGCAGTTGGTAACGCATCTATTGCTCTTTGCATGGCTAAAAAACTGGCTTGTAAAATATTCAACGTATCAATTTCAGCAGCACTGGCTTCAGCAACCGCCCAAGCAAGGCTTTTTTGCTTAATTTCTATGGCTAGAGCTTCACGTTTTTTTTCAGTTAGCTTTTTAGAATCGTCTAAACCGATAATGGGTTGGTTAGGGTCAAGTATCACCGCTGCGGCGGCGACTGAGCCAATTAAGGGGCCGCGTCCCGCTTCATCAACACCAGCAAGTAACAAACCTTGGTAAGGGATTTCATCAGCTGTTAAAGGCGCTAAATTAGGTTTTTTCATGGGTTTAAAAGGTTCGCTACGGCTTTTGCCGCTTGTTTACTTGCGTTACAGCTAAGTTGCTGGTGAATGGCATAAAAAGCTTGGGTTTGTTCTGCTGCAACGGCTGGCTGGGTTAACAACTCATTAAGGTCATAAGTCAGCTGTTCAACATTGGCTTGATCTTGTAAGCGTTCGTGTACCAGTGTTTTTTGTGCTAATAAATTAGGTAAGCTAACCCATTTAGATTTCAACATCCATTTTGATAGCCACCAAGTAAAAGGTGCAAGTTTATAACTAACCACCATAGGCGTTTTGCAAAACAGTGTTTCTAATGCCACCGTACCTGAAGCCACCAAACACACATCAGCAGCTTGTAGCACTAAATCCGCTTTGCCTTGTAGCAACTTTAAATCTGTCACTGGGTTGTCGGTTAGCAATATTTCTAGTTCTGTGTAGCGTTTAGCAGAAGCCGCCGGCAGTAAAAAAACAGCCTGTGGGTGTAGCTTTTTTAAAGCTTGAGCAGTTTGTAAGAATAATTCACCCAACCGCGCAATTTCACCACTGCGTGACCCTGGTAACAAACCTATGATGGGGTGCTGTTTATCCGTTAATGCTAAGGTATTACGGGCAGACGATTTGTTAGGTTCTATTGGCGTTTTGTCTGCCGTGGGGTGGCCAACAAAAGTAACAGGCATAGCGTGCTGTTGATAGAAGTCGGCTTCAAAAGGCAATAACGCTAGCATTAAGTCAGCACTTTTTTTAATGCCTTTGATGCGGCCTTGTCGCCAAGCCCAAACTGAAGGACTAACGTAATGCACCGTTTTCATACCTTGTTGGCGCAGCTTTTTTTCTAAACCTAAATTAAAGTCAGGAGAATCAATGCCAATCATCACATCAGCGCCCCAAGCTAACGCATCTTGGTAAAGGTGCTTTCTTACTTTGATAAGTTTGGGGAGGTGTTTCAGTATTTCTAGTAGCCCCATAACGGACAGGGTTTCTAATGGGTACAGACTGGTTAAACCTTGCGCTTGCATTAACTCGCCACCCATGCCGCGAAATTCAGCAGCAGGGTAGAGAGCTTTAAGTTCAGTGATTAATCCTGCACCTAAAATATCGCCAGAAATTTCTCCAGCAACAAGGTAGATTTTCAACGGGTTATACCGCGCTGAGAGTTTTTAAGTGAATCAATAAACACTTTTACTTCAGGAAGCACATCACTGTTTTCAAGTAGTGCAATGGCATCTTGCAGGTTTAAACCTTGACGAAAGACCACTTTGTAAGCATTGCGTAAAGCTTGCATGGCTTCTTTAGAAAAACCACGGCGCTTTAGCCCTTCGTAGTTAATGCCATGCGTTTCCGCCGGATGACCACTGGCCATAACGTAGGCAGGAATGTCTTTAAGTATAATCGAGCCACCGCCACACATGGCGTGAGCACCAATTCGACTAAATTGGTGGATTGCAGATAATCCGCCTAAAATCGCAAAATCGCCCATAGTAACATGGCCAGCCAGCGTAGCTTGGTTAGCCATAATGCAGTTATCACCCACGATACAATCGTGAGCAACGTGCGAATAAGCCATAAATAAGTTGCCACTGCCAATTTTGGTTAAGCCTAAATCTTGGGCCGTACCACGGTGAATCGTAACGCTTTCACGGATAACGTTATCGTCACCCATTTCTAAGCGGGTCGGTTCACCTTTATATTTTTTGTCTTGGCAATCTTCCCCGACGCTTGCAAACTGAAAAATACGGTTGCGCTTGCCTAGGGTTGTTGGGCCATTAATAACGACGTGTGGGCCGATGACAGTACCCGCACCAATGGTTACGTTAGGGCCAATGATTGAGTAAGGACCTACTTCAACATCGTCTGCCAGTTGTGCCGAGGAATCAATCAGCGCAGTAGAATGAATCAAGCTCAAACTTTTTTCTCCGCACAAGTAATTTCAGTTTCACAAACGGTTTCACCATCGACGTGCGAACGGCAAGCAAAAACCCAAATACCACGTTTTTCACGCAACACTTTGGCTTCTAACGTTAAGCGATCACCGGGTACTACAGGGCGCTTAAAACGTGTTTTTTCACAGCCAACAAAATAATACAAATGACCATCGGCAGGTAATTTATTAACTGTTTTAAAACCAAGAATACCAGCAGCTTGCGCCATCGCTTCAATAATTAACACACCCGGAAAAATGGGATGTTCAGGAAAGTGACCTAAAAAATAAGGCTCGTTAACTGTAATGTTTTTATAAGCAGTAATTGATTTTCCAAGTTCAAAATCAGTTACCCGGTCGACCAATAAGAAGGGGTAGCGATGCGGAAGGTACTTTCTTATTTCATTAATATCCATAATCATGGATTTCTACCTCTAAAAAACGCCAAAGCAAGATGAGACGTTAAGTTGTTTAGCACCTGACAAATCAGGGCGATATTTTATTCCGGTTCAGTAAGTTGCCGGAGCTGACTTTCAAGGCTTTTAACCTTTTGGTTTAGTTCTTCTAATTGACGAAAACGCACGGCACTTTTACGCCAGTTGCGATTTGTTAGGAGACCGGTGCCGGAGGAGTAAACACCAGGTTTATTAATAGAGCCAGTAATCATCCCCATGCCAGTTACTTGGACATTATCACAAACTTGTATGTGACCAGCAATGCCACTATTGCCACCAAACATACAATTAGCACCAATGCTGGTCGAACCAGCGATACCTACTTGTGCTGTAATGGCGGTATGTTCACCAATTTTAACGTTGTGAGCGATATGGACTAGGTTATCAATTTTAACATCACGGTCAATGCGCGTGTTATCTAAAGCACCTCGATCAATGGTGGTGTTAGCGCCAATTTCCACTTGATCGGCGATGACTAAATGACCCAATTGAGCAATTTTTTCCCAATCGCTGCCAGTAGGTGCAAAACCATAACCATCGCAGCCTAAGACCGCGCCAGAATGAATAATGCACGCGTCACCAACGTGTACACGGCGATAGAGCGTTACTCTAGGGTGCAATAGGGTATTTTCACCGACAACACAGCCTTTTGCCAAAACTGAGTGAGCGCCAATTATAACGCCTGCAGCCACTTTACAGCCTGCCTCAATAACAACAAAAGCACCGATATGTGCAGAAGAGTCAATCTCTGCATCTTCGGCGATAATTGCACTGGGATGAATCACACCCTTGGCTGGTTTATCATCATCAAATAAATGACTAAGCTTAGCAAAACCTAAATAAGGGTTTTCAATGAGTAAGCTATTACCTACAAAGTTAGTTGCTTGATTAGGTTTAAGTAATACTGCACCTGCTTGGCAGTCTTTTAAGTAAGGTAAATATTTAGGATTACTTAAAAAGCTAACTTGAGATGCATTAGCTTTTTCAAGGCTAGCCATCTCAGTTACCTGATAGTCAGGATCGCCGTGAACTTTTGCACCTAGATAAGTAGCCAGTTCACCCAAAGTAAAAGTTTTCATTAGGTTAGTTATTGAGCCTTATTAAGTTTATCTGCAACAGCCGGTGTTAAATCAAATTGTGGGCGTGCAAAAGCAACCGCTTGACGGTCTAACAGGATGTCTATTTTATATTCTTCAATCACTGCGTTGACTACTTTTTCAAGTGTTGGGCGATGACGCTCAACAATTTCTTGACGCATTGCTTGTTGCTGTTTTTGCAATCTGGAAACAACAAACTGATATTCTTGGGCTTTTTGTTCAACTTGTTGCCCCATTTTACGGCGTTCATCTTCGCTCATAATCGAGCCATCACGCTGTAAACGCTCTTGCAAGCTACGCGCTTCTTCAGCCAGTTGACGCGCTCGGTTTTGCTCGCCACTTAGTTGTTGTTCGGCTGCTTTAAATTCTGCTTGAACTTTTGTTGACTCCATCAACGCACCTTGCCAATCAAGTACAGCAACACGCACGGATTTAAAATCATCAGCAGCTAAACCAAAGCTTAAACTAAACAGCAATACAAATAACCCAGTCGTTATTAAGCGATTAAGTTTCATAGTTTTATCCTTTAAAGTATTAAAAGGTTTGCCCCAATGAGAATTGGAAGAACTCTGTACGATCTTTAGGGCCGTCATTGAGTGGTTGAGCAATACTAAAAGCTAAAGGCCCAATGGCGGTTAGCCAAGTTAAACTGATGCCCGCGGAATAACGCAATTCATCTAAGTTTACACCTTTAGTACAAGTATCATGCCCTATGATGCATTCAGTCATAAATACGCTGCCTGCATCAACAAATAAACTGGTTTGCATCGAACGTTGATCTTCAATAAAGGGTAGTGGGAATATAAGCTCAGCAGAACCTTCAATGAGTACGTTGCCACCTAAAGCATTGGTTGTTTCTCTTGTTTTACCACCTAAGCCGTCAGTTTGTGTACTGCGTTGCCCTAAGCTATTGGAGCGATAACCGCGCACCGAACTTAAACCACCCGAAAAATAATTCTCATAAAAAGGTAGCTGATTGTATTCACTATTTAAGCTGCCACCATAACCTAAATCAGTTTTAAATTTAAGTGACCAGTTATCAGCAAGCGTGAAATATTTCTGACCTCGGTAGTTGGCTTTAAAAAACTCATAGTCAGAACCGGGTGTTGCTAATTCTAAGCTAAGGCTTTGGTAACTACCGTCGGTTGCCAAAATACCGCGATTAAGTTTGTTTCTTGTCCAGCGCCCCGTTAACTTATAATTAAAAAAATCTAAGCCATAAAGTGCATTAAAAGCACGAATATCATCCAGTAAAATAAAATCTGAACCCGTCATTTTTTCGGTTTGCACATGCGTATTATCAAAACCTAGCGACAAACTTAAACGACTGAACCTAGAAATAGGGTAGCCATAAGTAACATTGGCACCATAAGCATCAGTGGCGTAACTAGAAATACCGTAATCTTCACTGTTAAAGTCCGTTTCACGGTAAAAAAGATTAAAGCCTCTTGAGATACCATCAATGGTGTAATAAGGGTTTAAGTAAGAAAAATTATAACTGGTACGAAAATCACTACGGTTAGCGCCAAGGCTAACGACATTACCCGTTCCTAAAAAATTATTTTGTGATAGCGATGCACCATAAACCACGCCGCTGGATTGAGAGTAACCCACGCTAGCAGAAATAGACCCAGACGGCTGTTCTTCCACCGTGTAGTTCACATCAATTAAATCAGGGCTGCCAGCAATTGGCTGCGTTTCGACATTCACACTGCTAAAAAAGCCAAGGCGTTCTAACTGCTGTTTAGATTGTTGAATTAAATCAGTGTTGGCAGAAGCACCTTCCAGTTGAATCATTTCGCGGCGTAACACTTCATCTTTGGTGCTGATATTGCCGTTAAAGTTAATGCGGCGAACGTAGCTACGGCGACCGGGATCAACAAAAAAGGTTAATTTAACTTCTTTTTTTAGGTCATCAATTTCAGGACGGGCGTTAATTTCTGCAAAGGTATAGCCTTCAATCCCCAAACGACTACGCATATTTTCACTGGACGCGGTCATGGCGCTACGAGAAAACACATCGTTTACTTTAAGAAGAATAAGCGAGGTCAATTCGTTTTCTTCTAAAATAAGCTCGCCAGCTAACTCAACAGCGCTGACTTTATATTGATCGCCTTCAAAAATATTAACGGTAACAAAGATGTCTTGCTTGTCTGGGCTAATAGACACTTGAGTCGACTCAACATTAAAACGTAAATAGCCTTTATCTAAATACCAAGACCGTAAACGCTCTAAGTCACCACTTAGTTTTTCGCGGGAGTATTGGTCGGCAGACGAAAATAATGTCCAGCCTTTAGTTTCATTCAGCTCAAAGTTTTTAAGCAGTTGTTGGTTAGTATAACTAGTGTTACCAACAATATTAATACGGCGTATTGCAGCAACACTGCCTTCAGTAATGCTAATTTTAATTGCTACACGGTTGCGCGGCAATGCTTCAACTTCGCTGGTTATTTTTGCGTTGTAGCGGCCTTGTGCGTGGTACATCCGCTCTAACTCAAGCTTAATTTTGTCAAGGGTGGAGCGTTGAAAAATTTGCCCTTCTTCTAAACCAGCTTGCGACAAACCTTTGGTTAAATCTTCGGTGCTGACTTTTTTGTTGCCTTCAATTTCAAGCTTTTGCAGCGTTGGGCGCTCTTTTACCTTAATCACTAGCTGATTAGCATCTTCATAAACAGCAACATCATCAAACAAGCCCGTAGCAAATAGCTGTTTAGTGGCCTTGGTAATCTGCTCTAAAGCAATGGGTTCGTTGGCTTGTAAAGGTAGCTCTGAAAATACTGTACCCGGTGAAACACGCTGCAAGCCTTCAATACGAAGATCGTCCATTTGAAAAGTGCGATTAGCGGCCTCTAAAGAAGCAGCGTTGACTAAGGCAAGCAAAAAAACCAAAGCAAGTAACAAGACTAGGCTTGGTGTTAAAAAAATTGAAGTGCGAAATTTCACGCTATTCAGTATCCGTTTTAGTGGCGGTTGCTATTAACCTAGTGGCTATTAACCTAGTGGGTTGCTATTAAAATAAAGGCTAAAGACGCAGTAAATCAAAATAAAAAGCCAGCAGCATTAAGCTACCTAACATCAATACACCCACGCGTGTTGCCGCTTCTTGTACCGCTTCAGTGACGGGTTTGCGTCTTATCGCTTCAATGGCATAAAAAAGTAAATGCCCGCCATCCAGTACAGGAATGGGTAATAAGTTAAGAATGCCTAAACTAATACTGACATAAGCTAAAAAGCTAATATAGCTTTCCCAACCTGAACGTGCCGAATCGCTAGCCACACGGGCAATGGTAATTGGGCCAGATAAGTTAGTTGGACTAATTAAACCAGTCACCATTTTGCCTATAGAATTCAGTGTTAACCAGCTCATTTCTATGGTTTTTTGTGAAGCACGTACCAGTGAATCAACAGGGCCAAAGCGTTGCTCGCGTAGAAGCTCTGCTGGCCATTCGGGCATTTGCACACCTGCACCAATAAAGCCAACTTCACGACCGTCTTCTTGGACTCTAATATTGGGTGTTATAGCCAGTTCTAGTGGCTGTTGGTTTCTTTCTATAGAAAGAAACAGTTGCTGATTAGGATTGGCTTGTAAGACTTCAACCAATGCAGCCCAGCTATTAATAGCAGCATTGTTGGCGGCAATAATTTTATCACCGGCTTGTAAACCGGCTTGTTCTGCCGCACCAGATGCTTGAATACTGCCTAAAACAGGTGCCAAGTCGGGTCGCCAAGGCCTAACCCCTAAACTGCCAAATGGGTCGGGTTGTTCTTGTCCGGCTAAAAAATGAGTGACTTGAACCTTAACTTCGCGTTGATAACTGTCTTGTTCGTTTTGCACGCTTAACGTAATTTGCGTGGTTTCACCCATGCGCGACAATAAGCTCAAACCCACTTCTTGCCAACTGGGTGTATTGCTACCGTTAATGCTTAAAATTTCATCGCCTTGCTTTAAACCAGCAACAGCAGCGGGTGAGCCTTGTTCAACATTGCCTACTAAAGGCGCAGGCACTTGCGTTCCCACAACAAAAATAAACCAATAAGCCACAATTGCTAGCAAAAAGTTAGCAATCGGTCCTGCTGCAACAATCGCAAAACGCTGTCCTACACTTTTACTGTTAAATGATTGGCTCGCCAATTCTGGCGGCACATTACCTTCGCGCTCATCAAGCATTTTAACGTAACCGCCTAAAGGCAGTGCTGCAATCACATACTCAGTGCCTTGTTTGTCGTGCCAACGCAGCAGCGGTTTACCAAAGCCCACCGAAAAGCGCAGCACTTTAACACCACAGCGCCTTGCTACCCAAAAGTGACCAAACTCATGGAAAGTAATTAAAATGCCTAAAGTGATGATAAGCGAAAAAATAGTGTGTAAAAAATCCATAACAGGCTTTAAGTCCGCAAAAGGTTAATGACGCTTTTGAATGATGTATTGTGCTAGCTGGTTAGCACGCCGATCTTCTGACAATAAAAGCTCAAGATCGTTTGCTGCTTGAATCGGGCTAAGATCAAGTACACGCTGAATAATGTCAGGAATGTGTGTAAAGCCAATTTTTTGTTCAAGAAATGCCGCAACCGCTACTTCATTGGCAGCATTTAAAATAGCGGGCGCTGTGCCACCGGCTTGAAAAGCTTGGCGGGCTAGTTGTAGGCAAGGAAAAGCAATTTCATCTGGTTTTTCAAACGTTAAGGCGCTGGCTGTCATTAAATCAAGTGGGTCGACACCAGCAGCAATGCGTTTTGGCCAAGCTAAAGCGTGAGCAATGGGGGTACGCATATCAGGGTTGCCTAGCTGCGCTAATACTGAGCCATCACGGTAGCTAACCATCGAATGAATAATGCTTTGCGGATGCACAACAACTTCAATTTGCTGCGGCTGCACATTAAATAGCCAGCAAGCTTCAATTAGCTCTAAACCCTTGTTCATTAAGGTGGCTGAATCAACGGAAATTTTACGTCCCATTGACCAATTAGGATGAGCAACGGCTTGTTCGGGTGTAACGTTTTTTAAAGCTTCGGCTTGCCAGCCACGAAATGGCCCACCTGAAGCCGTTAATAAGAGTTTTTCAATGCCTTGTTCAGCAAAGCTACGTTTAGAAAAATCAGTTGGCAGGCACTGAAAAATAGCGTTGTGTTCAGAATCAATCGGCAGCAGTGTTGCTTGGTGTTGTTCTACTGCATCCATAAACAGCGCCCCAGACATCACCAGCGCTTCTTTATTGGCTAATAAAATGCGTTTGCCGGCTTTAACCGCAGCCAGCGTTGGCACTAAACCGGCAGCACCCACTATGGCCGCTACAACGACCTCAACTTCAGGCGTGCTGGCTAAAAGCTGCAAACCCTCTTCACCGGCTACTACTTGTGTTTTACAGCCTGCTGCACTTAATGCTTGTTGAAACTCAGCAGCTGCGGCTTCAGGAACGGCAGCCAGTTGCGGTTGGAATTTTTTGCAGATTTGTAGTAATTCAGCCAAGCGTTGATAGCCCGACACCGCAAAAACTTCGTATTGGTCAGCATTACGCGCCACCACATCTAACGTTGATTGCCCGACTGAGCCTGTTGCACCTAAAATTGCAATGTGTATCACAATAAATCGCCTGCAAAATTAAGCATTAATAAAGCAAATAAAGGTACAGCAGACGTTAAACTGTCAATTCTGTCCATAATGCCACCATGTCCGGGTAATAATTGACTAGAATCTTTCATGCCTGATTCACGTTTAACCAAGCTTTCGGTTAAATCACCCAACACAGAAACTGCGGTAATAATCAGTGTAATAACCAGCAGCAATAAAAACTGTTTGAATGAAAAACTTTGATAAAAGCTGGCCGCAACGCTTAGTAAACTAGTACCAACCAAGCCACCAGCAACACCTTCCCAAGATTTTCCTGGGCTAACCGCAGGGGCAAGCTTGTGTTGACCAAATGCACGGCCTGCAAAATAAGCAAAAACATCAGCAACCCAAGCAATTAACAGTACATAAAGTAGCCAAAACCAACCTTGTTCACGCAATAAAATAAAGCCAGCCCAAGCAGGGGCAAGAATAAACACACCCATAATTAAACGGCGTGATGGGCAACGCCACAGGTTGGCTGTTTTAGGGTAAGTGGTGACAAAAAATAGCGCTACTAGCCAGCCAGCCAAACCTAACCACAAAGCTTGGTGCAGTAATTCTGGCTTTTCAAAAGCGCCAAATAGGATTAGTAAAATAAAGGCTGGGAAAATAATTTGACCCACCAACTTAAAGCCAGATAATCGCGCCCATTCCCAAGCCCCAATACCAATCACTACGCCAGTAAAAATGGCAAATGCAATACCGCTAAGGCCAAACAAGCCCCAAAGTGCCAAAGGCGCTAAAAAAATCGCGGTCAGCAGTCTTTGTTTTAACATGGCAGAAAATGTCCGTTGGGTTTAACGATGGGTGATTTCTTCACGTCCACCAAAGCGTCGCTGGCGGTTAATAAAGACTTTTAAAGTGTCATAAAAAGCCTGTTGACGAAAGTCAGGCCAATAAGCGTCAACAAATACCAGCTCAGCATAAGCTAACTGCCAAAGTAAAAAGTTACTAAGGCGTTGCTCGCCGCTGGTTCGAATACACAGATCAGGGTCGGGTAATGCTTCTAAAGCTAGGTGTTTTTGAAAGTCGGCTTCGGTAATGTCTTGTGCATTTAGCTCACCTTTTTCAACCTGCAAAGCCAATTGCCGTGCTGCTTGGGTTATATCTTGTCGGCCACCATAGTTAGCTGCAATGACCAAAGTTGTTTTAGTATTGTTAGCGGTTAATTCTTCAGCTTTAAGCATTAGCTGCTGCAGTTCGTTAGAAAACCCAGTACGATCCCCGACCACTTTTAAGCGCACTTGGTATTTATTCAGGCGCTTGGTTTCACGGCGCAACGCCCACTTAAACAACGCCATTAAGCCACTAACTTCTTCAGCAGGCCTAGACCAGTTTTCACTAGAAAAAGCAAACAGGGTAATCACTTCAATACCCTGCTGCAATGCAACCTCAACAACGGCTCGAACAGAATCAACCCCTGCTTTATGTCCAGCAAAGCTAGGAAGCCTACGCTGTTTTGCCCAGCGATTATTGCCATCCATAATAATGGCAACGTGCTTAGGCAAACCTTCTAGTTGTGGCAGGTTATGCGTTGAAGACATTCGTCAAGCCTGTTTTGAATTAGATTTGCATCAAGTCTTCTTCTTTGGATGCTAGCGCCTTGTCGACTTCGACAATAAACTTATCCGTTACTTTTTGAATTTCGTCTTGTGCGCGGCGTTCTTCATCTTCGCTAATGTCTTTGTCTTTTAGCAACGCTTTTAGCTGGTTGTTAGCATCACGGCGAATGTTGCGTATTGCCACACGGCCATTTTCTGATTCAGTACGTGCTTGTTTTGTATAGCCTTTACGGGTTTCTTCCGTTAAAGCAGGCATAGGTACACGAATGTTAGATCCAGCGGTATTAGGATTAAGACCAAGATCAGATTTCATGATTGCCTTTTCAACCGCTGGCACCATGTTTTTTTCCCAAGGAATAACCATTAAAGTACGGTTGTCTTCCATGTTGATGTTAGCAACTTGGCTTAAAGGAACTTCACTGCCATAGTAATCAACACGCACAGCATCAAGAATACTTGGGTGGGCGCGTCCAGTACGGATTTTATTAAAAGCACTGCGTAGTGCTTCCAAACTTTTGTCCATACGTTCTTGTGCGTCTTTTTTAATTGTATCAATCATAATTTTGCCTCTTACAAAAATAGCTCAGCTGTAGATAAGGTCTAACCTTTATAAATCAGTGTACCTTCATGGACACCGACTACCAGATTAAGTAAAGCACCTGATTTATTCATATTGAATACACGCACGGGCATGGATTGGTCACGCACTAAACAAATGGCGGTTAAATCCATGACTTCAAGTTTTTGATCCAGCGCTTCGTCATAAGTTAAATGCTCATACTTTACCGCATCTGGGTATTTAACAGGGTCTTTATTATAAACGCCATCCACTTTAGTGGCCTTAATAACAACATCCGCATCTATTTCTATACCGCGCAAACAAGCTGCTGAATCGGTTGTAAAGAAAGGATTGCCAGTGCCAGCAGCAAAAATAACCACATCGCCTGAAGTAAGGTAGCGAATGGCTGTACGGCGATCATAGTGCTCAACAACACCGCTCATGGGAATGGCAGACATAACGCGAGTACGAATATTGGTGCGCTCTAAGGCATCACGCATGGCAAGTGCATTCATTACTGTTGCTAACATACCCATGTGGTCGCCGGTGACTCTTTCCATACCAGAAGCGCTCAGTGCAGCACCACGAAATAAATTACCACCACCAATCACGATGCCAACTTGAACACCTATACCTACTAATTGCCCAATTTCTAAAGCCATCCGATCTAAAACTTTGGGATCAATACCAAATTCTTGATCGCCCATTAGGGCTTCGCCGCTGAGTTTAAGAAGAATGCGCTTGTATTTTGCGTTTCGATCCGAGGGTGTGACCATGGGCAAGTCTCCAAATAGGCAGAATATAGGGTTCTTTAATTGCACAAAAACGTGCAGGGAAAACCCAGCACGTTTTTGAGGAGCTTCTAAGCTAGCTTTCTAGCCCACAAACTAGGGTTTAAGTCGATTCTAACGACCAGCAACCTGTGCTGCTACTTCTGCAGCAAAATCTTCTTCTTTCTTTTCAATGCCTTCGCCAACTTCAAAACGCTGGTAGCTAACAACTTCGCCGCCAGCCGCTTTAACATAAGCACCCACTGTTAACTCTGGGTTTTTGATGAAAGCTTGTTCAGTTAGACTGTTTTCTGCTAAGAACTTCTTCAGACGACCACCCACCATTTTTTCAGCAATTTCAGCTGGCTTACTCGCCATGTCTGGTTGCGCTAAAATAATGTCTTTTTCTTTTTGTAGCTCTTCTTCAGGCATATCTGAAGGCTTGCAAACACGAGGATTAACCGCTGCAATGTGCATCGCAACGTCTTTAGCCACATCCGTATCACCAGCGCTTAGTAAGCTAAGTACACCAATACGACCACCGTGAACGTATTCACCAACAACAGCACCTTCAATAATGGCTGCACGGCGTACAGAAATATTTTCGCCTACTTTTTGTACCAATGCACCACGCGCGTCTTCAATTTCGCCAGCCGTTAGCTTAGCAACATCCGTTTCGCGTGTTGCAAGTAGCTTATCAGCAACTAGGCTTACAAAATTGATAAAGTTGTCATCACGCGAAACAAAGTCGGTTTCAGAGTTAACTTCAACCATAACGCCATAGCTACCATCAGCAGCAACGCGCGTTGCAATCGCACCTTCAGCAGCAATACGGCCTGCTTTCTTAGCCGCTTTTAAGCCAGAATTTTTGCGTAGGTCTTCAATCGCTTGCTCGATATCACCGTTGCTTTCTTCGAGTGCTTTTTTGCACTCCATCATTGCCAAACCGGTACGATCACGCAGTTCTTTTACTTGTGCAGCAGTAATTTTTACCATGAACCAATCCCCTTAATTAGAAGATGTTTAGAAAGTTATTGCCTAAAACAACAACCAAAATAGAGAGAAAGCCTGCCCAAGGTTTACTAGGCAGGCTAAGCTGAATTAATTACTCAGCGGAGTTTGCTGCAACTTCAATTAGCTCTTCGCCAACTTCTTCTTCGCGTGCTTTGCTGCAAGCGGTTGCAATAGAGCGTACATAAAGCTGTACGGCACGAATCGCATCATCGTTACCAGGAATAATAAAGTCTACGCCATCTGGGTTAGAGTTGGTGTCAACTACGCCGATAACAGGAATACCTAGCTTGTTAGCTTCGTTAATGGCTAGACGCTCGTGGTCTACGTCAATAACAAATAGTGCATCAGGTAAGCCACCCATGTTTTTGATACCGCCAATGGAGCGCTCTAGCTTTTCCATTTCACGCGAGTTCATTAACACTTCTTTTTTGGTTAGCTTTTCAAATGTACCGTCTTGTGACTGAGTTTCTAGTTCACGTAGGCGACGAATTGACTGACGAATGGTTTTGTAGTTAGTCAGCATACCGCCTAACCAGCGGTGGTTAACATAAGGCATATTAACCTTGTCAGCTTCTTCACGAATAACTTTGCTAGCTGCGCGTTTAGTACCAACAAAAAGAATTTTGTTTTTACCGCTAGCTAGCTTTTCAACAAAGCTAATCGCTTCATTTAATGCAGGAACGGTTTTTTCTAAGTTAATAATGTGGATTTTGTTACGCGCACCAAAAATGTACTTACCCATTTTTGGGTTCCAGTAGCGCGTTTGGTGACCAAAGTGAGCGCCAGCTTGTAACAATTCAAGCATTGATACTTGTGCCATTTCTTTAATACTCCAGTACTGCGGGTTAGGCCTCCATACACCCCAAACATCAACCTTAACTTAATAAAAGTTTAGCAAAATCTTCATTGCTAAAGGTAAAGGCACCCAGATGAATGTGTCGGTATATGTGTGACGTTAAATTGCACTTAAATAAGTGCGGTTATTTGCTTTTTTCAAAGCTATTTTGTTCAAAATCAACGCCTATTGACCAAGATTCATACCTTAGCTTGTTTGCCAATGGACGACCCTTGTCGTATCCTTTTACAGTTGATTTTAAGCGCGCACTTTATAGCACAGTCTAGCGCTAACATAAAGCCTGATTTTTTTTGAGTTAACTTTTTAAGTGAGTTTGTTTAATGAATGTTTTAATTAAAACGCCTGAAGAAATAGAGAAAATGCGCGTTGCTGGTCGTTTGGCAGCAAACGTTTTAGAAATGATTGAACCTTATATTAAAGCAGGCGTTTCTACCGGTGAGTTGGATGCGATTTGTCATAAATACATAGTAGAAGAGCAACAAGCCATTCCTGCACCACTTAATTATCACGGTTTTCCTAAGTCGATTTGCACCTCGGTTAATCATGTAATTTGTCATGGTATTCCTGATGACGCTAAGCAGCTTAAAAAAGGCGACATTATTAATATTGATATCACAGTAATAAAAGATGGTTATCACGGTGATACCAGTAAAATGTTTTATGTAGGCGAGCCTTCTATTTTGGCACGGCGTTTAACGGAATTTACCAAAGAAGCACTGTATGCAGCCATTGCTTTGGTTAAGCCGGGTGCGCGTATTTCTGAAATTGGTCAAGTTATTGAAGAAATGGCTAAAAAAGAGCGCTTTTCGATTGTGCAAGAATACTGTGGTCACGGCATTGGTAGTGGCTTTCACGAAGACCCACAAATTCTTCACTATAATGGCTATACCTCACATACCGATTTAGTGTTAGAGCCGGGTATGTGTTTTACTATAGAGCCAATGATTAATGCCGGTAAACGCCATTGCAAACAATTAAATGATGGCTGGACAGTCGTGACTAAAGACCACAGTTTAACCGCGCAATGGGAACACACTTTATTGGTAACACACACGGGTGTTGAAGCTTTAACTCGCCGCAACGAAGAAAACTTCTAATCCTGTACGGCTATTTTTTCTATAAGATTTTTTTACAAAGTAATTTTAGAGGCAAGTCAATGAGTGTTAACTATAAGTTTCAACCTAATTTAGCACTCTATGATTTTAGTCGCCTTTCACAGCAGCTTGAACAAGGTAAACAGGTACAAATCCCACTATTAAAGCAAGCATTAGGATTGATTAATCAGCGCTTAGATCAAGCCTTTTACGATGGTGCAGATATTCGTGATTTGGTTTATGGGCGTGCTTGGGCATTAGATCAACTGTTGATGATTATTTGGCAACAATTTGTTTGGCCAGATAATACCGTTGCTTTACTAGCTGTGGGTGGTTATGGGCGCGGCGAATTACACCCTAAATCGGATATTGATCTGCTGATTTTGACCGCTGACGAAACCGTAAATTGTCGTCAAGCCGTCAGTGAATTTATTACTTTGTTGTGGGATATTAAGCTAGAAGTTGGGCACAGCTTTCGCTCCTTGCTTGATTGCGAACGTGAAGCTAGTGCTGACATTACTGTCGCAACCAATCTGCTTGAAAACCGCTTATTAGTCGGGTCTTTAGCTTTACAAACAACCATGAATCAACGCCTTGCACCCGATAAAATGTGGCCTTCTGCGGCATTTTTTAATGCTAAATGGCAAGAACAAGTAACAAGGCATCATAAATTTAATAATAGCGACCATAACCTAGAACCTAATATAAAAAGCTCGCCGGGTGGTTTGCGCGATATTCAAATGATTGGCTGGGTTGCTAAACGGCATTTTAACGCAGCTTCTTTACAAGACTTGTTTATTGAAGGATTTTTAACGGCCACAGAAATTCGTTTGCTAGAACAAGGGCAAAGCTTTTTATGGCAAGTACGTTATGCATTACATTTAACAGCAGACCGTTGCGAAGACCGCTTGTTATTTGATTACCAGCGTCAATTGGCGGTGTTGTTTGGTTATTTAGATACTGAAAAACGCTTGGCTGTTGAACAGTTTATGAAACGTTATTACCGCGTTGTTACCACGCTGACAGAACTCAACGATGTGCTGCTGCAGTATTTTGAAGAAGCGTTGTTAAAAACGAATCAAGCACAAAAAATCACCGCCATTAATCAACGCTTTCAAATTCGCGATGGCTTAATCGAGCATTTGGGCGATGATGTTTTTGAGCGCGACCCTTTTGCACTCATTGAAATATTTTTGTTAATGGCGGAACACTCGACGATTAAAGGGGTGCGAGCCACGACTATTCGGGCATTGCGCGATCACCGGCATTTAATCGACGAAGCTTTTCGTCAAGATCACCGTGTTAATCAATTATTTATGGCGCTGGTCAATTCTTCTGGTGATGTGCCGTTGCAACTGACTCGCATGAGTCGTTATGGCATTTTGGGACGTTATTTACCTGAGTTTGGTCATGCTGTAGGGTTAACACAGCACGATTTATTTCATATTTATACGGTCGATGCACATACGTTAAGACTGCTGCGTTTGCTGCAAAAATTTCGTGATCCTGCACAAGAAAAGAACTTCCCACTAGCCTCAACCATTATCCCCAAACTACCTAATCTGGCTTTAATTTGGTTGGCTGGTTTGTTTCATGATTTAGGCAAAGGTTATGGTGGCGATCATTCTGAATTAGGCGCTGTGAGTGCGCGGGCTTTTTGTGACAGGCAAGGTTTAAGCAAACGTGATTCGCAGCTAGTCGCTTGGTTGGTTAAAAACCATTTAATTATGTCGATCACTGCCCAAAAACAGGATTTAACCGACCCTGAAGTGATTCGCCGTTTTGCCCAAAAAGTGGGTAATCAGCAGCACCTAGATTATTTGCACGTTTTAACCGTTGCAGACATTAATGCGACTAATCCTAAGCTTTGGAATGGTTGGCGAGCAGCGTTACTTAACCAACTGTACTCTGAAACCAAGCGGGCTTTACGGCGTGGTTTAGAAAACCCAATTGATACTGCCGAATGGGTAGAAGAAACCCAGTGTGAAGCTTTAGTGCATTTGCAAGATCAAGGCGTGGATCAGTCAAGCATTCTAAATTTGTGGGCTAATTTGGGTAGCGATTATTTTTTGCAAAATACCGCCGATGAAGTGGTATGGCATACGTTAGGCATCTTAAATCATGCGCCCAGCAAAGAGCCGTTAGTATTGTTATTAGCACCCACCAAAAATATTAGCGAAGGCGGCACTAAAGTCTTTATCCATTCGCGTGATGTTGCTTTTGGCTTTGCAGCAACAGCGGCAACACTCGACCGTTTAGGTCTGTCGATTCACGATGCACGCATTGCTTCAAGTGACGAAGGTTTTACACTAAATACGCTAATTGTATTAGAGCAAAATGGCAAAATCCCTTGCAGTAGTCAGCGCCTAGCCGAAATTGAACGTGAATTAATTGGTTCACTAAATAATCCTGATAATTTTCCACAGTTGGTTAAACGCCACACGCCAAGACAGCTAAAGCATTTTACGCTACCAACGCAAGTTTATATTAGTAATGACCTGAATAACTTGCGGACTTTAATCGAAGTGATAACCCCTGACCGTCCTGGTTTATTAGCTAGAATAGGGCGTATTTTTGTTGAGTTTGATCTGTGGTTACAAAATGCCAAAATAGCTACGCTTGGTGAAAGGGTTGAAGATGTCTTTTTTGTTACCTTACAAAATGGTAATCCTTTGTCTGATCCTGAATTGTGTAAGCAGTTAGAAGCACGTTTATGTGATGAACTTGACAAAGAAGCTAAAGAACCGGGTTATCCGTTGTATGATTCGGGTTGGAATCGTTAAGAAACGCTAGGTTATTGATATTAATGCTAATAATTATCAGCAGAAGATTAATAGAAAGGTTAAAATGTTGACTCTTTACGGAATACCTAATTGCGACACTATGAAAAAAGCACGCGTCTGGTTACAAGAACAGCAGCTAGATTTTCAGTTTCACGATTATAAAAAAGTTGGAATAGCTATCAGCACTTTGCAAGCTTGGGTCGATCAAGTCGGCTGGGAAGTATTAATTAATCGTCGCAGCACTACTTGGCGTAAATTACCTGAAGCTGACCGTGAAACCATCAACGAAGCGTCTGCGATTACGCTTATGCAAGCCAACCCTAGCTTAATTAAACGTCCAGTGCTTAATACAGCTGGCCAATTGTTAGTGGGTTTTAATCCAGCAGAATGGCAACAGCAACTTACCCAATAATTGATTTTTAGCCGGAGATTCACCATGAAAATGCTCAACCGCTCTGCCATTAGTATCCAATTAAAACAACCTTTTGTGGATTGGATTAACAGCCTAAACGAAGACGGAGATGAGCAGGTTAATCTTAATGAAGTTAACCTAGAAGCTACGACTTATCTTATTCCTGAATTAGAAGATGAGCAGGCACTGGAAGATTTTATTGATGAACGCCACTTTGAATTATTAGAAAATGAACTCTTGTCTTGGGAAGATGACGAAAATGCTTGGCCGGCGGATATGGATCGTGCTTTATTTGATGCATTTTTAGATGTAAAGCTGTCATTTATGGTGTTTGATTTAGATGAACAAGCCCCTTTACTGGCAACTATTTTAGATGAAGTAGACGACTAGAGTTTCGTTTTAAAATCTAGCTTTAAAAAAATCCCAGCCGTGATTGCTGGGATTTTTACATTGATTAAACTTTAGCAGTGATTACAGTCTTCTTTTTCTTCTTCCATGCGATGCGTTTCAATTTGAATGTCTAATACATTACAAGAACCAGGACGCAAGACTAATACGCCGTAGTCTTCTACACTGTGTTCTTCGTTTTCTTCGCTACCCACTTCAATTGAAAGGCTGCTACCTTCTAGGTAATCGGGGCTAATTAAAATAGTTGCCGGTAAGCCTTTGTCCCAAATTACTTCAATTTCAGCTAAATCTGGCAAATCAATAATTTCGCCGCTAGTAGTTGTGCCTTGTAAGCGGTATTTAAGTTTCATTCTTTGCTACTCCAATAAAATTTAGGTTTAACGAATACTTAACGGCTACGAATATCGGTCTGTACACTTTGAAAACTTTTCGCCCAAGGTCGTTGCTTTTGTAGCGCTTCGGGCAAACTTTGAATAGCTGCCAAGGCCTGATCGCGGTCTGTATAATCACCATAGACCACCACATACCAAGGTTTATCTTTATAGCGGCCTTCAAAATAAGAGAAGTTTGCTGGTGCTGCTTGTGCCTGAATATAGCTTTTAACCGCTGCTTCATCTTGAGTACCCATCATTTGCAAGCTGTAATGATTGGCAGGTTTTGCCATCAAAGTTGCTTCACGGCGTGAACCTGCATCAACCCAAGCGGCTGGCTTGGCGATTACTTTAGGCGTTGCAGGCGTAGGCGCAATGCTAGGTTTAATGCTATTAGGTGTGTCATCGGGTAAATCAAGCAATATTTCAGTGGCTGGTATGGTGGGTTGCTCGTCAACAATCACTGTTTCTGGCGTAAAAGCTTCTTCTATAATGAGTGGATCGGTTTCAACTAAAGGTTTAATCGGCAGGGTTGGTAGGGTGTTTTTACTGTGCAATGGGTCTTTTGAATCATTAGCAAGGCTTTCATTGGGTGTTGAGTTCGACAGAAATTGATCTTTGTAAAGAAAACCGACGACTAACAAAGCAAGAACACCCGCACCTGCAAATAAAAGCCAAAGCGGTAACTTACGCTGCTCATTAGCTTTTTTAGTTGTTTTATTGGGCTTTGCTTTAGCTGTTGTTGGCTTGGCGGGGCTTTTAATTTTTTTGGCCGGCTTCTCGTCATTGGGTGTGACTGGATTATTTTCACCTTGCCGTAGTTGATTGACTAACGCTAGATTAAGCAGCCCAGGCAAGCCTTTGGATGCTTTATAAACATTAGCAAACTGCTGTTCATTTAATGGCAGGCTATTAATTCCCACGCTAGCGCAACGGTGTTCTAGGTAAGATCTAGCCTCGCTTTCATTAAAGCCTTCTAAAGGTAAATGATGGCCTACCGATTCAAAACGGGCAAGGTTGTCTTTGTGATGCAGTTTAGTAAATAACGCTTGGCGACCAAATAAAGCAAGATGAGGCCTTTGGCTATCGCTGATTGTGGTAGCAAGCTCTAAAATAAGATCCAGTGCGTCTTGTTCTAAATTCTCGGCATTATCAATGACGATCAGGCAGCTACCGCCCTCTTCACTTAGCTGATTACTTAGGTGACGAATTTCTGTTAAGTAAAATTCAAAATCTGCTTTAGCCGGAATTTCAATGTTTAAGCTTTGACTAAGTTTAGGTAATAGCTGCGCGGCTGATGTGGCTGTTTTTGCATCAAGTAGGCTAACGACAACACCGGAATCTAGCTGTTGTAACATCCGGTTTTTTAGGTGTGTTTTACCACTGCCTTGCTGACCAGTAACGGTCAATAGCAAGTTACTGTAACGGCTTAGATGTAGCAATAAATCTAAGTGTTTACCGTGTTGTTTACCTGCATAAAAAACAGCACCGTCATTCACATGCTCAAGTAGTAATAGCTGTTCATTAAACGATGTTTCACTGTTTAGTAATGGTTCCCTAGGTTGCATGCCAGCGACTCCGTGGACATTTTACTTTGGCTTAAAAAACGTGTTTAGAATTAAGGTTACAGCGTTTTTTTAAGTGCGTCTGCTAGGCATTCTTTTAGTAAGGGTAGGTCATTAAAATCCACCAATTCAGCTGTGCCTAGTTGTTTTAAAAGAATAAGCCTAAGCTGCCCATCAATATTTTTTTTATCGACCGCCATGTGCTGTAAAAAACTGGCTGGAGTCATGGTTTTAGGCGGTAAAGTAGGCAGTTTGGCAGCACGTAGAATATTTTCTACCCGTTCAACATCGGTGGTGCTTAACCAACCTAACCGGCGCGATAAATCAGCCGCTAGCCACATACCACAAGCCACCGCTTCACCGTGTAACCATTGTCCATAGCCCATTTCAGTTTCTATGGCATGACCAAAAGTGTGTCCAAAATTCAATAAAGCTCGCTGACCACTTTCACGTTCATCTTTTGCCACAATATCAGCCTTACACTGGCAAGAACGGGTAATCGCTTCGCTTAATAGCTGGCTATCACCCGCCATAAGACCAGCCATATTTTCTTCTAGCCAGCCTAAAAATTCAATATCACCCAGCAAACCGTATTTAATGACTTCAGCCATGCCTGCGGCAAGTTCTTTAGTGGGTAAGGTTTTTAAAACTTCAGTATCGGCTAGCACTAGGCGCGGTTGCCAAAAAGCACCTAGCATATTTTTGCCCAGTGGGTGATTAACGCCCGTTTTTCCGCCCACTGAAGAGTCAACTTGCGACAAAAGCGTAGTAGGAATTTGAATAAAGTTAATACCACGCTGATAACAAGCCGCCGCAAACCCCGTCATATCGCCAATCACGCCACCGCCTAAAGCAATTAACGTTGCATTGCGGCTAAAGTTGGCGGTTAACAAGGCATCCCAAATCAATGCCAAATGCGCTAGGTTTTTATAAGCTTCACCGTCGGGCAAAATACAGGTTTTAATCACCAGTTCTGGCTTAGCTTGGCTTAGGTTAGTCGTAAGTTGCTCAAGGTAAAGCGGTGCAACCGTGGTATTGCTGACCACTAATACTTGTTTTCCGTTGAGTTGAGGCAGAATTAAATGCGGTTTATTAAGTAGATTTTGACCAATGTGGATAGCGTAACTACGCTCTTTAAGGTCTAAGTTCAGGCTGTGCATATACATTCCAATAGAATCTTGTGGTTACAGGTGCTGCATTAATTGCGCTTTAATGTCTAGCATCACTTGGCGAGGTGGACGCTGATCGGTATCCACAACGATGTGGGCTGTTGCTAGGTAAAGTGGATCACGTACTTTTTTTAGTGCGTCTAATTTTGCGCGTGGATCGTCTGTTTGCAACAGCGGTCGGTTACGGTCGTTGCTGGTGCGTAACAGCTGCTGTTCTACTGTGGTGCGTAAAAAAATAACCACGCCGCGTTCTTTTAAATGCTGGCGATTTTCTGGCTTAATAACACTGCCGCCGCCAGTTGAAAGTATGATGCCTTTTAGTTGCGTTAGGTCATCAATGGTTTGAATTTCGCGCTCTCGAAACCCTTCTTCGCCTTCAAGATCAAAAATCCACGGAATGCTAGCACCACACCGCTCTTCAATTACCTTGTCTGAATCGTAAAAAGGGCGCTTTAAAGCGGTTGCCAATAAACGACCAAGCGTGCTTTTACCTGCACCCATTGAGCCAATTAAAAAAATGTTAGTAAGCGAGTTACAGCGCTGTTCATCCTGCATTATTGTTTAGCCAAAGTATTGTTAATCATTCTGGGAGTAATAAAAATAAGTAATTCTACTTTCTTTTGCTCACTAAAGGTACGGCGAAATAACCAGCCAATTAAAGGGATGTCACCCAATAAGGGTGTTTTAACTTCGCCTTCTAGTTTTTGTGAAGTGAATATACCACCAATGACAATAGTTTCTCCGTTATTTACCAATACTTGAGTATCTACTGCGTTAGTGTTGATGGTTGGGCCAGCATTCGCTGTTTCTTCACCTTTGCTGTCATTGTTAACCTGTAGCGTTAAAAAAATTCGTCCATCATTGACTATTTGTGGTGTTACTTCTAAACGCAATTCAGCTTGGCGAAACTCGGTAGTACGTACCCCGTCTTTATCTATTGAAGTATAAGGAATTTCTTCACCGGATCGAATCACTGCTTTGTTACGATTGGAGGTAATGACTCTAGGTTGAGAAATGACTTCACTACGATTTTCTGATTCTAATGCAGCTAACTCTAAATCAAGCAATAGATTATTAGAAATGAAACCAAAATTGAAGCCCGTTACAGGGTTAAAATCTAGGCTTGTACCTTGATTGCTGCTGAGCATATTGGCATTAAGTAGATTGCCATTCGTATTGACTTGCGTTGTTTCAAATTGACTAGCACCCTTTGTAGGGCTGTTACGCATTCCCCAACGTATGCCTAGTTGCTCACCGACCCCTGTACTAGCAACCACAATTCTAGCTTCAATCATTACTTGATCGACAGGTACGTCAAGGATGTCGACAATATCTTTAATGCGCTCAACTTGTTCAGCAGTATCACGCACATACAAGGTATTGGTGCGATCATCGACTAATAAATGACCTTGGTCTGATAAAAAACGCTGCGTGTTTTGAATATTGATTTCTTTTTGTTGTGCTTGCACTGGCTGCTGGTCGCCTAGAATAAACCCTTGTATCGCTTTGGCATCAGAGTAACTAATTTTAATAAAGGCTTCTTCTAAAGGGCGTGTATTGAGTAGTTGTAAAGTTGATTTTTGTTGCTGCTCTAAGCGAATCAATTTTTCAACGGGCGCAACCAATAATACGTTACCTTGTTGGCGGCTAGCCAATCCTTGGGAAGCAAGCAAAATAGCTAAAGCTTGATCGGAAGGAATGCTATCAAGGTGCAATGTAGCATTGCCGGTAATGCTGTCGTCAGTCATTAAATTTAAGCCCAAGAATGCGGCAAGTTCAGCCAGCAGGCTACGCAATGGAATGTCGTGGTAGTTTAACGAAATCAGTTCGCCTGTGTAGCGTTCATCCTCATTAGGCTGAGTATCAACTGTTGTTTGCTGCCTCAATTTATTGGCTATTTCAATCTGCAACTGCTGACCGTTAGTATTTAGCTGGTAGCTAAATTCACCGTTTATTTGCATGATTAATTCAGCCATTGTGCCCGTTTGAAGAAGCTCCAGTTGCTTAACTTGAGTCGCAAAGTCGCTGCTGTCATACAAATTAATTAAGTTGTGATTAATGTTGGTGGCTGCAAACTTTAAGTGTAAGCCGTTGGCAAGTTGTTTTGTATTAGGCAACGTGGGAACAGTAGAAAAGTCGATAATAATTAAAGCATTGCCTTGTGGCGTAAGCCGAAAGTCGATACCAATAAGTTGAGTGCTATTAGTTAGCGTACTATTAGCCCATGCAATGAACGGCATAAAAACGCCAATTAAGAGCAGCGTTACTAGCCAATATTGAGTGTGAGTGTGTAAGTTAGCAGTCATAAAATCCTACCTAGATAGATTAATGATGTGTTTCCTTTCCTGCCATTCAGAACCTGAAGAAATGATTTCAACAAGCGTTATGCTTTCTTTATCTAAATGCACGATGGTGCCGTGGTTTTTACCCATGCGGTCGCCTTTTACAACCGTAACCAGCTGTTTATCTGGCGTGATAATGAATGCGCGTAGACTTTTACCTCGCTGCATACTGCCGCGAAAAGAAAGTTGTGCAACGTCCCATTGTTCTAAAACCGTGAGTGGACGGTTTAAATTTGGAACTGAAAGTTTAAGATTGTTGATGCTGTTGTTGACTGGTAAAAAAGGGTCTCTTGCTGGTAAATAGGTATCGGTTATTTTTAGGATCTTGGGAAGATGGGGCAGCGCCTCTATTTCGCCTTGCGGTTTAATCCGTAACCCAGCCAATTGCGCTTCAATTGCTTGGGTTGCTGCTGAATCACTACAAGCTATTAGGAGTAGCAAGAATGGCGATAATAAAAATCGGTACATTATTATTTATTTCCTTATTATTTATTATTGATTCCCTTCTGCCATGCTAAGTGATGCGTTGTAACGGTAGGTTTGTGCTTCAATTTCTAAGATTAATAATTGATCTGAAGCTAAAAGGTTGGGGTCGGTTTTATCGGGTATCAGACTAAAATTGTGCAGTGTGACAATTCGATCAAAACGACTAATACCAGCCATGAAATGGGTTAAACGATGGAAATCGCCTCGCACTTTCATTTCAAAGGGCAGTCGAGTATAAAAATTGTGTACTTCAGGTTTTTTTAAATTAACCGCAAGAACTTCAAGGTGTTGCTGCGTTGCCTGTTGCTGTATGTTATCTAGCAGATGGGGGACTTCATTCTCACTGGGTAAAAAAGCCAGCAAACGGGTAAAAGTTGCTTCCATTTGCTGCATCTGTTGTTGATAGGCGATTAAATTGGCGGCCTGAAAAGAGCGCTGTTGATAATGTGCCAAAAAGCTTTGCTGTTCTTTTTGTGCGCTGCTTAAAGCTTCTTGATAGCGGCTAAGCAACAGCCAGTGGCTAATAAAAACAACGCTACTGATGAGCAGCAATAGTGACAGTATTTTAACTAAACTCGGCCATTGCCCTGCATTAACTAGGTCTAGGTCATCTTGTTTTAATCGTTTAATAGCGCCTAACTCACCTTTAAACCACTCTTTTATTCTGATTATCGCCACGTTTAACATCATGGTATTAACGCCTGTAAAGGAATCAGTAAATCAAAATGCGTTAAGCGAGTTTTATCATTGTTGGTCATGCTGCGTAGAATGGGTTCACCGTAGCGTGATTGGGTTTTTAAATCGCGCATCCAAGCAGCAATGGCTTGTGGTGTATTGGCTTGCCCTTTGAGTAATAACGCTGTTTCTGTTCGTTTGAGTTCAGTTAAAAAAACACCCTCATTAATGCTGCTGGCAAGTTGTTGCATTAGCTCAACAGCGATAGCACGCTTATTTTGTAGTTGCTGAATAATGGTTATCCGTTTTAGGAGCTGCTGGTGTTGTTCGCGCAGATTGGCGACAGTGTTAATTTCAAGCTCAAGCTGGGCTAGGTGCTGCTGTATAAGCTGATTTTCTTTTTGAATATTGGTGATTAAGCTTGTGGTGTTGTGCCATAGCAATAGGCTGATTAATAAGCCAAACATTAACGCAGCAAGGCTTAATTGTGTAAAGCTTCGTTGTTGTTTTTGGCGGTTTGCTTCACGCCAAGGTCGTAGATTAATAGTCATACCCAAACCCTCATGGCGAGTCCACAGGCAATCATCATGGCGGGTGCATCTTGAGCTAAAGCTTGTGCATTAACCTTGTCGCTTAACACCATGTCGACAAAAGGATTGGCGATATAAGTAGGACAACCTAGCTGTTTTTGTAGCCGTTGAGGTAAATTTTCAATCGCTGAAGAACCCCCTGCAAGTATTAAAGAATCAATAGCTTGGTAGGGCATGGACGAGTAAAACAGCTGCAATTGCCGTTCTATTTGCTGAATAAGTGCTGCTTTAAAAGGTTTTAAAAGTGTTGTGCTATAGTCGGCGGGTAAGTCACCTTTTTTCTTAAAATAATCGGCTTCCTTGCCTGATAACCCGTAATATTGTTGAATGTTATCGGTCAGTTGTTTGCCCCCAAACATTTGTTCACGGCTGTAAATGATTTCGCCATCATGCAGCACATTAAGCGTTGACGTGTGAGCACCAATATCAGCAACAGCAACGATTTGGTTTGTTTGCTGCTTGGGTAATTTATTAATAATCAGCCCCAGCGAACGCTCCATTGCAAATTTTTCAACATCGGTTACTAGCGGCTCTAAACCAGCAGCGTCTAAAATACAGTCTAATTGGTTGGTTACTTCTTTACGGCAGGCAACCAAAAGCACCGGCTGGTTTTCATCATTAAGGTTAAGTGGTCGTTGGCGCTGAAAATCAATCGCCACCTCATTTAAAGGGTGAGGAATGTGCTGCTCTGCTTCAAGCATAATAAGCGCTTCCATTTCGTTGTCACTTAACGCTATGGGTAGGCTTAGCGTGCGAGTAATAACCGCTGCAGTAGGCACAGCAACAGCCGTACGTTGAGTGCTTGGCTGAGTTTTCTCGATCACGTGTTTAATACTGCGTGCAACGGATTGTTCATTTTTAATACGCCGATCAATAACAGCGCCTTCTTCTAAAAGTGCAACACCGTAACTAGCGACTTGTAATTTGTTACCATAAGGGTGGATTTCCAGCAATTTAATGGCTGAACTCGTAATGTCGATACCGATAAGCGGCAACTTTTTAGAACTAAAGAAACTAAGCTTTGGCATTTTAAGCATGGCAAAATTTTAATCCTCAGATAGTTAATTCAGCTCAGGTAATTAATTTAGCGTGATGTTTTTTTATGGCTGCCATTTTGTTGAGCCGATATTTATGAAATAGCTCTTTGTTGTATAGGTTGATTTTTTGTGGCTATCTACTTTTTTTTGTATCGAAGAGTAAGTGCTTTAGCATTTCTTGGTTGCAGTTTTCTTTGACTACATTATAGAAATACTAAAAATTCGTGCTGGCCAGCCCTTTTCATAAGGTTTTGTGTCATTATCGGCGCTTAATTGCGAGTGGAATAAACCCAGTAATCATCACTAGGTAAGTTATGCGTCTTTTCAAAAATATCCTGAAGTTTTTTTTCTGGCTTGGCCTTGCTGGAGCAGGTTTGGGTGGTCTGTGGGCTTTTGCGATTGTTGTATATTATTGGCCAAGTTTGCATGAAGAGGTCTCTCAGTTACAGGATATGGAATCCTTGCTAAGTGAGCAGCTAGAAGTGCCGATGCGCGTTTATACGGCCGATAATTTATTAGTGGCAGAATTTGGTGAGCATCGTCGCACCCGAATTAATTATCAAGACATTCCTAAGCGTTACATTGATGCTTTATTAGCAGCAGAAGATACCAGCTTTTATGAACATCCAGGTGTTGATATTAAAGGCTTGGCACGTGCTGCTGTGCAGTTAGTTGATTCTGGGCGAATTCAATCGGGCGGCTCTACGATTACCATGCAGGTTACGCGCAACTACTTACTCACCCGTGACCGTACTTTTGCGCGTAAAATCCGTGAAATCCTTCTTTCTTTACGCCTTGAGCAACAACTAAGCAAACAACAAATTTTAGAACTTTACGTTAACAAAATTTATTTGGGCAATCGTGCTTATGGCATCAGTGCTGCTGCTGAAGTTTATTATGGTAAACCATTAAAAGACCTAAATTTGGCGCAATTAGCGATGATTGCTGGTTTGCCTAAAGCGCCTTCTGCTTATAATCCCATTGTTAACCCACGCCGTGCGTTAATTCGCCGTAATTGGATTTTATCGCGGATGTATCACCTAAATTTATTAGACGATATTAGCTATGAAGCAGCCATTCGCGCCCCCGTTACTGCACGTTATTACCCGCCAGAGCAGGATATTGATGCCCCGTTTGTGGCAGAAAATGCACGCCAGTTTGCACTAGAAACGTTTGGCGATAAAGCTTATACACGTGGTTTAAAAGTCTACACTTCCATTATTAGCGAACAGCAGCTAGCGGCTAATCAAGCCATTAAAGACGGTTTGCTTAATTATGATAAACGGCGAGGTTGGCGCGGTGTAGAGCGTGAAGCGATTCCATTGGTGGCACAGCAAGAAGCTTTGGAAGGTGATGCTTTGGCTGAAATAGAAGCTACTGAATCGGGTTTAGAGCAAGTGCAGCTTGCCTTGCAAGATCCAGTAGCAAGAAAACTACAAGCACAATTAGGTAAAGATGTTAGCAATTGGTTAAAGGTATTAGCTAACACGCCTGTTTATGGTGATTTACAGCCTGCGATTGTGGTTGAAGCTGAATCTAAGCGTTTATTAGTATTAAAAAAAGGTGGCGAGCTAATTGAACTTACCCCAGCCGCTTGGGATTGGGCAGGGCGTTATCATTCACCTTTTTGGAAAGATAGACACGCTTTAACCGGCAATCGCCTCGCTAAACAAGGTGATTTAATACGATTGCAGCGCAGCAGTGCAAATCAACAGCCTTGGCAATTAGCGCAATTACCGGCTTTAGAAGCCGCCTTAGTAGCGATGAAGACTGAAACTGGTGAAATTACTGCGATGGTGGGTGGTTTTGATTTTAATCAAAGCCATTTTAACCGTGCCGATCAAGCAGCGCGTCAAGCAGGTTCTATTTTTAAACCTTTTGTATACATGGCCGCGTTGGAAAAAGGCTATACCCCAGCCACTATTATTAACGATGCGCCGGTGGTATTTGAAGATCAGCAGTTGGAAGATGCTTGGCGGCCACAAAACTCAACGGGTACTTTTTATGGGCCAACTCGCTTGCGTGAGGGTTTATACAAGTCGCGTAATCTAATTTCCATTCGTGTACTTAATTATATAGGTATTGGGCAAGCCATTGATTACATTAGTCGTTTTGGATTTTCTGCTGACCGTATGCCGCGTAACTTATCTTTGGCGTTAGGCAGTGCTAACGTAACGCCCGTTGAAATGACCCGTGCTTATGCCATGTTGGCGAATGGCGGTTATCCGGTAGAAGCGCACTTGGTAACACGCATTGAAAGCTTTGATGGTGAAGTGCTGTATCGCGCTGTTAAGCCTAAGGTTTGTCGTAACTGCCCAGCAGATCAACCCAATATTAATTTAGCTGGCGTTACTTATCCTTTGTCTAAGTCTGCTGTTGACGAACGTGCTGTTTACACCATGCATTCTATTTTGCGTGATGTGATTGATGACGGCACGGGCAGCCGTGCTAAAGCATTGGATCGTAGTGACATTCGTGGCAAAACAGGCACCACCAACGAGCTGCATGATGCTTGGTTTTCGGGTTTTAACAGCGATTTGGTTACGACTGTTTGGGCAGGCTTCGATCAACCCTCTAGCACGGGCGAATATGGCGCTAACCTAGCTTTGCCAATGTGGATAAAGTTTATGGAAGTGGCGTTAAAAAATAAGCCCGAAAGTGCGATGGCACGTCCTGAAGGTTTGGTAACAGTACGGATTGATCCAACCAATGGCTTATTAGCTAGTCCGGGCCAACAAAATGCCATGTTTGAAACTTTCTACCGTGAACGTGTTCCAGAAGATTACTCTTTTGATAACCTATTGCAAAATAATTTTGAAGAAGAAGGTGAGCTAACAACGCCTAACAACGCCCCACCGCCAGAAGCGTTGTTTTAAACATAAGAAAATTAGCTAGATAGGTGGTTAAAAGTGATTAATGTTAAATTCATTAAGGTTAATCACACAGCCAATCTTCAGCTTAATAAAAGCGCATCGTCGGTTACTTCTTCGCCTCTTACCTGCTCAAACATGGCGAGCAAGTCGGTTATTTGCATACCTTTACGTTCTTCGCCGGCAACATCTAAAACCACTTTGCCTTGGTGCAACATTAGAGTGCGATCGCCGATGTCTAAGGCTTGGCGCATACTGTGAGTCACCATCATAGTGGTAAGATTTTTCTCGGTGACTAACGTATTGGTAAGCTCCAATACAAAGTTGGCAGTGCGGGGGTCAAGTGCTGCAGTGTGTTCGTCTAGCAATAAAATACGTGAAGGTTGTAAAGAAGCCATCAACAAGCTAACGGCTTGGCGTTGTCCACCCGAAAGCAGCCCAATACGGTCGGTTAAGCGGTTTTCTAAACCTAAGTTTAAACGGGCTAACTGTTCACGGTAGTAATCTTTTTGTGACGCTTTAACTGCCCAGCTTAAACCACGGCAATTGCCCCTTTGTTGGGCTAAAGCCATGTTTTCTTCAATGGTTAAGTCTTCACAAGTACCCGCCATTGGGTCTTGAAAAACCCGTGCTACTAAGCTAGCGCGTTTCCAAACAGGCTGATTAGCCACTTCAACTTCATCAATTAGAATACTGCCACTATCAACGTCTAAATCACCTGAAACTGCATTTAAAAAAGTCGATTTGCCCGCACCATTCGTGCCAATCACAGTAACAAATTGACCGGAAGGAATGGCGACAGACAAGCCTTGTAAAGCGCGGGTTTCAATGGGCGTACCTGCATTAAAAGTAATCGTAAGGTTAGATGCCTGCAACATAATTAAAATCTCTTTTAAAGTCTTTTAGCGCGGCTAAAACGCTTTTTAATCAGGGGAATAACCAAGGCAAATACAACCAGCAACGCAGTCACTAGATTAAGGTCTTGCGCTTGCAAACCAATAAAATCGCTATTTAAAGCTAGGGCAATAAAGAAGCGGTAAACCACAGCGCCAATAATCACAGCTAGGGTTAACAAATACATTTTACGCGCCGGTAAAATACTCTCGCCAACAATCACTGCGGCTAAGCCAATAACAATGGTACCAATGCCCATTGAAATATCTGCACCACCTTGCGTTTGTGCAAACAACGCACCCGCCAGCGCGACTAAACCATTAGAAATCGCCATACCTAGAATAATCATTGCGCCGGTGTTCACGCCCTGAGCACGTGCCATGCGTGGATTAGAACCTGTGGCACGAATCGACAATCCTTGCTGGGTTGCAAAGTAGGCATCTAACAGCAGCTTAGCAATAATCACCACTAGAATTAAAATTAGCGGACGCATGATGTAATCTTCAATCCAGCTGACTTCTAAAATACTAAAAACTGTAGGCTCCATAATTAAAGGTACGTTAGGGCGACCCATAATTCTAAGGTTAATGGAGTAAAGGGCTATCATCATTAGGATACTGGCTAGCAGATCCATGATTTTCAAATGCACGTTTAATAAAGCCGTTAATACACCGGCTAATGCGCCAGCTAACATAGCCAAAAAGGTAGCTAAAAAAGGATCCATACCACTGGCTATTAGAACCGCACCAACAGCACCACCTAAAGGAAAGCTGCCATCAACGGTTAAATCGGGGAACTTTAATAAGCGAAAGGATATAAAAACACCCAGTGCCACTAGACCAAAAATAAGACCAATTTCTAGTGCACCAAACATTGAAAACAAAGACATGAGTTAAACCCAAGGGGTGATTAAAACCTACCAAGTCTGTATTTAAAACTTGGTAGGTAGATTTAAATTAACGGATAACTTCAGTGGCAGTTTTTAATAGTTCTTCAGAAAGAGTAACGCCTTGTTTTTTGGCAGCTGCTTCATTTAAAAACAACTGTAGGTTATCGCTCGTTTCTGGCTTAATTTTACCTGGCGCTTCACCTTCTAAAATTCTGACTACCATACGACCCGTTTGACGGCCTAAGTCACGATAATCCATACCCAAGGCAGCAATAGCACCACGCTTTACACTGTCAGTGTCTGAAGCGACTAAAGGTATTTTTCTATCATTACCGACTTTAACCAAGGCTTCATAAGCAGAAACAACATTATTATCGGTGCTGGTATAAATCACATCAACTTTGCCCACTAAACTACGTGCAGCAGAACCCACGTCAATCGAACGCGGCGCAGCCGCTTCAACGAGTTCCATGCCATAGTTAGGTAAAATATTTTTAAAGGCTTCCACCACCACCACAGAATTTGCTTCACCTGGGTTATAAACCATGCCAATTTTTTTAGCATTAGGCACAATTTCTAGGATTAACTCAATTTGCTTATCCAATGCTAATAAATCAGAAACACCCGTTACGTTAGTACCGCTGGCTTCCCAAGAAGGCACTAGCTGTGCTTCAACAGGGTCGGTTACGGCTGAAAACACAATCGGCACACGTTTAGTGCCGGCTACAGCGGATTGTGCTGATGGCGTTGCAATGGCAACCAAAACATCAGGATTATCACCAATAAATTTACGTGCTATTTGTCCTGCTGTAGCGGTATTACCTTGAGCGCTTTGGTATTGCCATTTAAGGTTTTTGCCTTGAATATAACCGGCTTCATTCAGCGCATCCAACACGCCATCCCTTACAGCATCTAAGGCTGGGTGCTCAACAATGGCAGTAATAGCAACCGATTTAGTTGCAGCTAGAGCAGGCAGGCTGGTCATTGTTGCCAAAGTAACAGCGGCTAAAACAGTTAGCACTTTTTTTGAAAAGTTACGCATAGGTTAGGTTCTCCAATAAGGTTATTAACCTGAATAGCCCATTAGGGGCGACCGTCGTCTTCCAATACACCTTCTTTAATTAGGATAGCCAAATCGTCTCGGGTTACTTTCATGGTAAGCAAAAGTGTGCCAGCTATGTAGATAGAAGAATAAGTACCTACAATAATGCCCACCATTAACGCTAGGGCAAAGTTACGAATCATTTCTCCGCCTAACAAGAAAAGCGCAACCACAACTAACAAGGTTGTTAATGAAGTTATGGTGGTACGTATTAGCGTTTGGTTAATAGAGACATTAATTAATTCGCTCACCGTTCCTTCACGAACCTTGCGAAAGTTTTCACGAATACGGTCATAAACAACGATGGTGTCGTTAATGGAATAACCTACCACTGCTAAAAGTGCTGCTAGTACGGTGAGGTCAAAATCAATTTTAAAGACTGAGAAAAAGCCCAGCAAAATAATAACGTCATGTACTAATGCTAAGACGGAGCCAATTGCAAACTTGTACTGAAAGCGGAAGGCTACGTAAATCATGATACCTAACATGGCAACTAACATGCCTAGACCACCTTGGTCACGCAGTTCATCACCTACTTGAGCACCAACAAACTCCGCACGAGTTAGTTTTACTTTTCCTGCATCTTGAGCATCTAAAAGGCTGCGTACTTGTTCACCCACTTCAGGCGAAAAGCCTTGATTAAGGCGTATTAAAACATCGTGCGAACTACCAAAATTTTGCACTACAAACTGTTCGTAGCCAGCTATTTCTAGGTGTCCTCTAACTTCTTCTAAATCTGGCGAGCTGGCGTAATGCAGTTCTACCAAGGTGCCGCCGGTAAAATCTAAGCCTAAACGCAAACCTTGTGTGGCTAAAGAACCAATAGAAACCAATAGTAATACTGCTGATAAACCAAAGGTAAAAAAGCGCAAACCCATAAAGTTAATATTGGTTAGTTTGTAACTGGTTTTGTTAGTCATATTCGGCTCCTGACCTATAACGAAAGACGTTTAATATTACGTCCACCATAAACCCAGTTCACCAGCATTCGGGTAACCATTATGGAGGTAAACATGGAAGTCAGCAGACCCAACGAAAGTGTAACGGCAAAGCCTTTTATTGGCCCAGTGCCTATAAAGAAAAGAATAATAGCTACTAAGAAGGTGGTGATATTGGCATCTAAGATGGTTGCAAAAGCTCTTTCATAACCGGCATGAATGGCATTTTGGGGCGATAAACCGCCTTGGTGAATTTCTTCTTTAATACGCGCGTTGATTAACACGTTAGCATCTACCGCCATACCTAGGGTTAGCACTATACCGGCAATACCTGGCAGAGTTAGGGTTGCACCTAGCACCGACAGTAAGGCAACCAACATAACTAGGTTAGTGGTTAGTGCAACACAAGCAAAAATACCAAATACTCGGTACCAAGCCAGCATAAAGATAACCACTAGCGCCAAACCAATTTGAATGGAAGTTACGCCCTGCTCAATATTTTTCTGACCTAAACTTGGGCCTATGGTGCGTTCTTCAACAAAATAAATAGGCGCGGCTAATGCACCGGCACGAAGAAGCAAAGAAAGTTCAGAGGCTTCTTGCACACTGCCAGAGCCGGTAATTCGAAAGCTTGCACCTAATTGGCTTTGAATAGTGGCTAAAGAAATAATGCCTTCTTCAGTATAGGGCTCACGTATTTCAACGCGCTCACCATCACGCTGCACAAAACGTGTACGCGTTTTATGCTCAATAAATAGCACTGCCATACTGCGACCCACATTAGTTTTAGTCGCTTGTGACATTAAACGGCCACCTTGGCCATTCAGGCGAATATTCACCTGCGGCTTATTGTTTTCATCAAAGCCTACGCTGGCATTAGCGACATGATTACCGGTAGTAATTATATCCCTTTCTAAAATAGCGCTACGGTTGGGTTGGTCACGAAAATCAAAGCTCTCTGTATCAAGAGGATCAGCATTGCGACGCGCTTCTAGGCGAAACTCTAAGTTAGCGGTAGCACCTAGAATACGTTTGGCGGCTGCTGTGTCTTGTACACCGGGCAACTCTACTACTATGCGGTTACGGCCAGAGCGTTGAACGAGTGGCTCTGCTACACCCAGCTCGTTTACACGATTACGCAAGGTGGTTAAGTTTTGATCGACTGCATAGTCTTCTAAATTTCTAATTGCTTGCTCATTCATAGCGATTAGCAGCAAGCCGGAATCACCTTCGGTAAAGGTGTAATCTAGGCGGTCAACCTGTAACAGGCGACGCGCCTTTTCAAAGTCATCTGCGCTGCCAAGCAGTACTTCTATTTGCCCTTTTTCTACACTGACTTTACGAAAACGCAGCCTTTCTTTGCGTAGGGTAGCGCGAATTTCGCTCGCAGTGACTTCTAACTGCTGTTTAACCGCTGCCTCCATATCCACTTCCATAAGGAAGTGGACACCACCACGTAAATCCAAACCCAAATTAACGCTACGTGCGCCTAGACTAACTAACCAATCGGGTGTTGTTGCTGCCTGAGATAAGGCAACAACGTATTTTTCACCTAAAGACTGTTGAATAACTTCACGGGCTGCCAGTTGCTGATCATCCGCTAACAAACGGATTAAGCCGCTGTTACCTTCTAAACTGGCCTGCAGAACATTAATGCCAGCCTGTTCTAGTGCTTTTTGGGCACGCTTTAAATCAGTGTTGGTGATTTCAATTGAACCTCGTGTACCAGAGATTTGTACAGCGGGGTCTTCTGGGTAGAGGTTTGGCAGGGCATAAATCGCCCCTATGCCGATCACTAGCAGTATCAGCAGGTTTTTCCAGAGTGGATAACGGTTCAGCATGGCAGCCTTAATTTGGTCGGAGAAAAATTATTTGGATTATTCAGCATCCACTGCTTTTAAAGTGCCTTTAGGCAACACAGCAGTAACGGCTGCTTTTTGTACTTTAATTGAAACTTCGTTTGCAATTTCAATGACTAAAAACTCATCGGTTACTTTAGTCACACGACCTAGCATACCGCCTGCTAAAGAGATCTCATCACCTTTGGCGATATCGGCTAGCAAGTTTTTGTGTTCTTTAGCCCGTTTTTGTTGTGGACGAATCAACATAAAGTAAAAAATTACAACAAAACCAACCAGCATAACAATGCTAGAAATAGGGCTAGCGCCGCCAGTATCAGCAGCGTGTGCAGCAGTGATAAAAAAGTCCATAAAAAACTCCTAAGGGTTGTGGGTGTTTATTTTTAATTGCTATGGGGTGATAGTTAAGCCATTTCTGGCGCAAGCATTTCTGGCACAGGCAATCCGCGACGCGAATAAAAATCTTCAACAAAGTCCGTCAATTTACCTGCTTCTATCGCCTGACGCAAACCGGCCATAAGGCGCTGGTAGTGACGTAAATTATGAATAGTGTTGAGCATCGAACCTAGCATTTCTTTACTACGATCAAGGTGATGCAAATAACTACGCGAAAAATTTTGGCAAGTATGGCAATCGCATTCAGCATCAATCGGGCCAGTGTCTTTTTTATACTGAGCGTTGCGAATCTTAACGACACCGCTGCTGGTAAATAAATGACCGTTGCGAGCGTTACGCGTCGGCATCACGCAATCAAACATATCCACGCCACGGCGCACCGCTTCAACTAAATCTTCTGGCTTGCCCACGCCCATTAAATAACGGGGTTTATCCGCTGGCATAAGGGCTGGCAAATAATCTAGTGTACTAATCATATCTTCTTTAGGTTCGCCAACCGACAAGCCACCAATCGCCATACCATCAAACTGAATATCCAACAAACCTTCCAATGAACGCTTGCGTAAATCAGGGTACATACCGCCTTGAATAATGCCAAATAAAGCAGCAGAACTATCACCGTGCGCGTCACGCGAGCGCTTCGCCCAACGCAATGACAACTCCATCGACGCTTCGGCTTCAGAAAAAGTCGCCGGATAAGGTGTGCATTCATCAAAAATCATCACAATATCAGAGCCTAACTCGCGCTGAATTTGCATGGATTCTTCTGGTCCCATAAATACTTTAGAACCATCGTGTGGTGAACGAAAGTGAACGCCTTCTTCGGTAATCTTACGCAGTTTACCCAATGAAAAAACCTGAAAACCACCCGAGTCCGTCAAAATCGGTTTTTGCCACTGCATAAAATCATGCAACGTACCGTGCGCTTGCACCACGTCTGTGCCGGGCTTTAGCATAAGATGAAAGGTATTACCCAGTACAATTTCAGCACCTAGTTTTTCGACTTCATCCGGCATAATGCCTTTCACTGTCCCGTAAGTCCCCACAGGCATAAAAGCAGGCGTTTCAATTGTGCCACGGGGAAAGGTAATCCGTCCTCGGCGAGCTTTGCCATCGGTTTTTAATAAATCAAACTGCATAGAACATTCAGAACGCTTCATTGATTTAATCCTGTAATTTAATCGGCAGCAGTATTTAACGACAAGAGCATGGCATCGCCATAACTAAAAAATCGGTATTTTTCGGCTACTGCAGCTTGGTAAGCTGTTTGAATGGGTTCATAGCCAGCAAAACTACTAACCAGCATTAATAGCGTGGATTCTGGCAAATGAAAGTTGGTCAGTAATTTATCGACACAACGCCACTGATACCCAGGGTAGATAAAAATATCCGTGTCACCACTAAAAGCCTGCGTTACACCGCAACGGGTAGCGGTTTCTAAACAGCGCACGCTAGTTGTACCCACCGCAATTACACGTCCGCCAACCGATTTAGTCGCATTCACTTGGGCGGCAACGGCTTCAGTGACTTCCAGCCATTCCTTGTGCATAACGTGTTCTTCTAGTTTATCCACTTTGACTGGCTGAAACGTGCCTGCGCCAACGTGCAAGGTTACAAAAGCCGTATCTACGCCCTTGGCACGAATTTGCGCTAGCAGTTCATCATCAAAATGTAAACCTGCAGTGGGTGCTGCAACCGCACCTAAATGCTGAGCATAAACCGTTTGGTAGCGTTCTCGGTCATCCAGTTCATCAGCACGGTCTATATAAGGTGGTAAAGGTAAATGACCGTGTTTTTCTAACAGCTCTAACAAAGGCTCAGGGTTAAGAAAGGTTAAGCAAAACAGCGCCCCTTCTCTGCCTGTGCATTCAACTTCTATACCGCCTTCTAAAAATAATTTAGCACCAGCTTTGGGTGATTTACTGGCACGTATATGCGCTAAAGCACGGTGTTCATCTAACGGGCGCTCTATTAATACTTCTATTTTTCCGCCGGTGGCTTTTTGCCCAAATAAGCGTGCAGGTATAACGCGGGTGTTATTAAAAACCAACAGATCGCCTTTGTGTAAATAATCTAACAGATCAGGAAATTGACGGTGCTGTAGGTTATCGCCTTCTAGCACCAATAAACGCGAACCGCGCCTTAGTGCAGTTGGATAGTGGGCGATAAGCTCGTTGGGTAAATCAAAATGAAAATCGCTGCGCTGCATGGTTGCCCTAGCTATTGGTTAGATGGTGCTTGATTTTACAAAGGGCAGGATTTTAACCTAGATAGCAGCAAAGGTCATTGCTGGCTGTTATTCAGTTTTCACACAATCAAAATATAGAAAAAATTAAATCAGCCCACCCCCTTAAAATCCTTATTTTAAAAATGACTTTCAAGGTGTTTTTTAGAAGTAGGCTAGCTTGAGTTGTCGCTTAACTTTTTAATTACACTTAAGGCACAAGCATAAATTCTGCAAAGAAGTCGCTTAATTTTTTATGGGCGCTCAAAGGCAGGATATTAGCAATATGCTGATCAGGTCGCACCACTAGCATACACCCTTGTTTGCGGTCGATGCCACGTAGCTCAAAAATATCTTTAGCAGTATCTGTATAAAATATTTTTTCGTAATCCCTTAAACCCAACTTACCTTTAGCTGGCCATAAAAAATCATGCAGTTCTTCTATAGCTAAATCTTGCTGTTGAAAAACTGAGTAAACATCTATGATTGAATCAATATCCGCACTCTTAGGCGTGTATTTTTTGACTGGTGAATTTTCAGAGTTAGCTAGGTATTCAACCAACTTGTAAGCACCAGAAGCCTTATCAGTTGGATTTTTCTTGTCGCCAAAAATAAAGATGCGCCAACGACCATCGGCTTTATTTAAATGCCCTAAGTGTTGCGGCCTGCCATCGGCCACACGCAAGGCTTTAGCTGAATGAAAGCGCTGCCCAATCTTAAAACCCTTAGCCAAGCTTTGGTTTTCTAAGCCGGTTACTATAAAAGAAGGGTCATAACCTATTGAAGTTCCAGCAATAAAACCGTTTTGTTTAGCGATAAACTTTTCGATATCGGCAGTGCTAGTTTTAGTTTGGTTCGCACCTTTATTTGCTGTGGGGCTGGTAGCGACCAAAGCCGACATTTGCCTGTCGGCATCAATCAGCATCTGTGCAACCTTGCGTCTTTCTGATGAATAAGTTTGCAGCAGTTTGGGGTCGGCTTTGCCTTGCAAGACAGCGGCCAGCTTCCAGCCTAGGTTAAAGGTATCAGGTAAGGAGGTGTTTAAACCCCAGCCACCTTTAGGGCTATGGGTATGGCAAGCATCACCAGCAACAAAAGCCCGTGGGATTAGCCCTTCAGGATTACCCGCTGGCGTATCATCAAAACGGTCGGCAACTCGCTGCCCCACTTCATAAATAGACCACCAAGCCACTTCTTTAACATCGAGGGTGTAAGGCTGCATAATTTTTTGCGCCTTGGCGATAATAGCTTGTGCATCCAAATCTAGAGCTGCCGCTCGCTGGCCTTTATCAAGTAAATCTAGCTCTACATACAGCCTAACTAGGTAACCGCCTTCGCGTGGCACTATCATTACTGCGCCATCTTGCTTGGATTGAATAAAGCTTTTTACACGAATATCGGGGAAGTCGGTGACAAGTAGAATATCCATTACCCCCCAAGCTTTGTTGGCTGAGTCACCTTCTAGTTTTATAGATAAACCTTTACGAACGGCACTTCTTGCACCATCAGTACCTACCACATAACGAGCTTTAACCGTTTCTACTTTAGCAGCACCTGCAGCACTTCTTTCAAAAGTTGCTGTAATGGGGTGGGCATTCAAATCTTGGGTAAGCTTAGCATCAACTGTTAAATCAACTAACTGGCGGCTGTAATGGGGTACTAGTTGGGTAACAGAGTTTTCCATACCATCAAGCAACAACTCGTGAAGGCGTGCTTGGTTCACTACACAGTGAGTAAACTCAGAAAGCCCGAGTCTGGCATCGGCTACTTTATGGGTGCGCTTTATTTGGTTGGGTTGCTCACTATCTGGCTCCCAAAAAGCATTCTGATGAAGTTGGTAGGCTTCTTTAACCAGCATTTCGCTGGTATTAAAAGCTTCCATAATTTCCATGGTACGACATGAAATACCATCGGCCTGACCAAACAACATAGGGCCAGTTTTTTGTTCCACTATACAGGTGGAGATATCTGGAAATTCTGCCAGTTGCCTTGCTAAAGCTAAGCCTGCAGGACCACAACCGACAATTAACACATCGACTTCTTTGGGTAGGTCTTTAATCGGTGGAATAGGCGCAGGCTTTCGAGCTGCGTCTGGAATTTGATAATTACCTGGCTTAAAACCATTCAGGTGAAACTGCATTGCCTAATCCTCTTAACAATAAACTGATGCACTAGAGTCTAGAGGGTAAGCAAAAAAAGTCTGTCACCTATAAATGGGGACGCTTGGCTCTTAACCATAAACGTAAGGCGGGTGCGCGGTTAACTAGCACAGCAACAAATACTAAGGTACAGCCCAGTAATTGTGAAAAACTCATTGTTTCACTAAACCAAAAACTGGCTAATAAGGCAGTCCAAACGGGTTCTAATGTCATAATAATCGCAGTGTGGCTAGGTGGTGCTAAGCCTTGTGCATAGGTTTGCATTAAAAATCTTAGGCTGGTGGCTAAAAATAAGCTGGCAAAAAACCAACCCCAAATGGCTGGTGAATACTGGAAGCTCCACTCTTCAAAAAAAGCTGAAACTAACCCTGTAACAAGACCGGCAACCATAAGCTGCACAGAAGTTAAAGGTAAAGCGCCAATACTAATTGCTGCACGGCTATTAAAGATAAACATAAAGGCTAGGAAGAAGGCTGAAAGTAAAAAGCACAGCTCTCCCAGACCAAAATAAAACTCACTATCTAAAGATAAAACAGCTAATCCAGAAACAACAAAAGGCAGGGAAAGAAAAGCAAAGTGACTGGGTTTTTCTCCACCTAAAATAAAGTTTAGCAAAGGAACCATAACCACACCCAAGCTGGTTAAAAAAGCGCCTACCCCCAAGTGCTGAGCATGCTTCAAACCCAGTATCCAAAATACCATAGCAGACCCAAATAATAGGCCTATCTTTATAGCTGCAATTAACTGAATTTTAGTTAAACTTTGCAGCGGCTTTATACAAAAAAAGGCTAGCACCACACCAGCTCCTGCAAAGCGTAAAGCTATAAAAAACAAAGGGCTAAAACCTGCTAATGCTTCTTTAGAAAACATCCAACCCGCTGCGGCAATTAAGGTGGTTGCCACTAATAGAAGATCTGCTCTAAGGTGTTGCGTCATCTTTTTCCTAACCAATAATTAATTTTGGCAGATTGCAAATAACTGGGCGCGGCTACTAATACCCAGTTTCTCGTATGCTCTTTTGCGATAGGTCACTACACTGCTTGGGGCAACATCCAGTTCATAAGCAATGGTTTCACTCTTTTTTCCCTGCAGAACAGCCGCACATACTTGCCTTTCTCGTTCAGATAAAAATGCTAAGGGACCCTGACTAAGTTGCGCTTGATTTAACTGGTAATGCTTGCTCACTAAAAGGCCTAGAAGTTGACCTATCGCTTGCTGTTGGTTTCTTGGTACTAGCTGATCAAAGTTTGCAGTGCGGTGATAAAGGTTAATATAAAAGTTGCCTGCTTCACTGCCATAAATCACTGTAAATTTATCTTTAAAACCAGGCTCATCAAAATAACGATTACGGTAGTTTAAACTCATATCATCTAGCAAGTCAGCTAAACGAATTAAGGTTACCTCGCCAGGCAAACTGCTTTTTAAAGTTGAAAAATTGGGGTCTTGCATATAAAGGCGCTCGGTAACGTAAGATTCTGCTAACTTTTTACCCGAGGCATTTTGATTAAAGTCTTTAAAAAGTAAGGTGCTTACCTTTTCTCCATCGGCACAGAAAAAAATCATGCATTGGTCTGCACCGAGTTCTTTATTAATCCACTTAAGGAAAGGTTCAAAAAACTCAGTTTCTCCTAAAGCACTTAATAGAGCTAACTGTCCCCTTGTTGGCAACCAATTCACTTTAGTAAGCGCCATACTTCCCACCTACTTTACTCAAAAATACTAAAATAAAAAAAGGGCCGCTTTAATAAGCAGCCCTTAGGATAATAACTCGCTTATAAATACGATTAGGTTAACAGATACTTGCAACTCGGCTAAGAATCTTTTTAAAGGTTGCTAGCTCTTCTTCGCTGAACTCGCCAAACACTTTTTCTTGCTGTTGGCGGGCAAGCTCCCAAAGACCTTCTGCTTCTTCCTCACCTTTAGCCGTAATGCTATAAGCTTCTTGATCGCAGTTAATCAAACCTTTTCTTTGTAAAATCTCAGCAGCATTATCCACTTCACCTTCAGGCATATTGACTTCTTTTAATAAGCCGTTACGGTCTAATTTTGACGATTCTTGCAACACCATTAACATACGCGCTTCACTGGTACGCAAGCCCGAAGAAAGCTGTAAGGGTGCATAGTCTGTTTGATAAGCACGGGTTGCTTGCAGCATTTGATAATAATAGTGGTCTTTAAAGCGCGATTTTAAACGCTCAATCGCTGCTGGTTCGCCTTCTTTTTTGCTGGGGAAGCGCGAATGTGGCATAACCACTGAATAACTACCCTGATGATAAACCAGTGGCGCACGACCAGAATCTTCAAAAGCTACAACCTTGCCAATCAAAATCCAGTGATCGCCACCATCTAGCGTTTGGTAGGCTTCACACTGAAAAGTTGCCGCACAGTCCGGTAATAAAGCAGCGTTACCTAAACCTTTGCTGTATTTAATATCGGCAAACTTATCGTCATTAGGGCGAGCAAAGTGATTCGATACATCAATTTGATCTGCCGCTAAAACATTCACTGCAAAGTGACTGGCTTTTTCGAAAATTTCGCAGCTTCCAGAGCGCTTATCAATGCTCCATAAAATTAAAGCTGGCTCTAAAGATACCGAGTTAAAACTGTTGGCCGTCACACCGGCTTGCTCGCCTTCTGGCGTAGTGGCTGTAATGACGGTAACACCCGTAGCAAAGTTACCTAAAGCACGACGAAAGGCTTTAGAGTCGAATTCAGTTATTGGATTGCTCATAACAGCACCTTTTAACAGATTAAAAAATTTAGGAGCACAAACCCTTATTAACTAAAGTTTGTGCTCCTAGTCAACCCAGCTTAATTAAAGTAAAGCAGGGTCTGGATCTAAGCCTAGCAATTCACGACCAATAATTTGTGCGCACACATCATAGTCAGTATAAGCATGGGCAGCAGTCATGTTCGATTCACGCCATAAACGCTGTGCTTCACGGTCTTGGTACCAGTTAGAGGCACCCATCACTTCCCATAAACGGTTAACCGCTTGTACACACATTTTAATGGCATAAGCTTGGTTGGTTCGCCAATGCGCTAGGGTATAACGGTCTGGGTATTCGTGACGCTCGCCGTATTCTTTATGCTCTTGCCAAGTTTTTTCTAGGTAAGCACGCGCAGCACTCACCTGCTGATAAGATTCAGCTACACGCAAAATTGGCGGAATAGAAGTGTTTACCTGTGCGCCTGTGTAAGCACGCACACGGGTTTTGGTTAATTCTTTGTAAGATTCAACCATACGCTCGGCAACACCTAAGCTCATCGCTGCAAAGCCGCAAGCAAAATAAGGACGGTAAGGCGTGTGATAAATTTTGCTGTCTGGGTAAAGCTCACGACCCACATGACGGCCTTCCATCATATCTTTAGCCGCTTGGATGCGGTGTTCAGGAACAAATACGCCTTTAATGCTGGCTGTTTTAGTACCACTACCCTGCATACCTACAGCATACCAGTCATCAATAACCGTAAAATCGCTGCGTGGAATAACAGCAAAACTATAGATTTTAGCGTCGTCAACCATGCGGTTTAGACCAACAATAATCCAGTCTGCATAATCAACACCTGAACTCCATTTCATATCGCCGGTGAAGATAATGCCGCCTTCGGTTTCTTCGTATTGACCAAAAGGCGCAATACTACTAGAGGCGATAGCATCAGGGTTTTCTCCCCAAAATTCATCTTGCGCTTGCTTGCTAAACATTGCCATTTGGTGATTGTGAGTACATAGCAAGCTGTAAGCCCAAGCCGTCGAACAGCAAGCGCCAGCAAGCATTGCAATGCATTCAGTAAATTCTGGCAGGCTCATTTCTAGGCCGCCGTAAGCTTTGGGTAAAAATGCACGGTTCATACCGATAGCGTGCAACATATCAACGTTTTCTTGTGGGATTTTGCGTAGCTCTTCAGCTTTTGAAGCGTTAGCACGAATAGCTGGCAAAAGTTCTTTTAGCTTTTCTAGCATCGGATTAGCTTGTTGCATGGAATGCATCCTCTCTTACGATGTTGTTTTATTATTAGAGCGGTCATAAAATTTAGCCCCGCTTTGCTTAGGCGTTTGTAAAAAGTATGGGCAGACACACAACTAAGAGAAAGGTAATAAATTTTATATTACTGGTACTTTTCTGTTTTGCCGCCACTTAAAACACAAGCTAACTTAGCTGAAGACCGTATAGTAACTAGGTTTTAGGTTCGTAATCAAAGTCAAAAAATATTAATTAACTTATTCATTAATAGCGCGTCTAGGCACATTGACAGCAGCTAAAGCTTTGGTCTAGCATTACTTAACATATTAAATATAATGCAAAAGTAAGCCATCGTAGCGGTGTATTTTTTCAGCTATGGGCTGCTTAACAACAATCGCCTGTTTAACAACAATCATTGCATACGAACAACGGAGACTTACCGCTTATGCTAAAAGCATCGTATCCCTTTTATTTAGCTAACGAAGCTCAATCGCCTAACCAAGATTTAATTGTTTACGATAAGTTTACGGGTAAGGCGGCAACGACTGTTGCTATGGCTGATGCTGCAATCATAGATCAAGCCATTGCTGCCGCCGAAGCCGCCACCGAGCCAATGCGTAAACTGCCTGCTTATAAGCGCCAAGCCGTGCTTAACCACTGCGTTAAACGCTTTGAAGAGCGTGCCGAAGAATTGGCGCAAGCCTTGTGTGTTGAAGCCGGTAAGCCCATTAAGGATGCGCGTGGCGAAGTGGTTCGTTTAATTGATACCTTCCGCATTGCTGCTGAAGAAGCGGTGCGTATTGGCGGTGAAATTATCCCTATGGATATCACCCCACGCGGCGAAGGTTACACCGGTATGTGGAAGCGTGTTCCTATTGGCCCTTGTTCGTTTATTTCACCGTTTAACTTCCCTTTAAATTTAGCTGCACATAAGGTAGCGCCTGCCATTGCTGCGGGTTGCCCGTTTATTCTTAAACCTGCCAGCATGACGCCCATTGGCGCGATTATTATTGGTGAAATTCTAGCTGAAACTGACTTGCCTAAAGGCGCGTTTTCTATTCTACCTTGCCACCGTGATGGTGCTGATTTGTTCACCACCGATGAGCGTTTGAAGCTGCTTAGCTTTACGGGTTCGCCTGAAGTTGGCTGGCAGTTAAAAGCTAAAGCAGGCAAGAAGCCGGTTATTTTAGAACTTGGCGGCAACGCGGCTTGTGTGGTGGATGAAGGCACTAATATTGATGATGCCGTAGCACGGATTATTTTTGGTGCTTACTACCAGTCAGGCCAAAGCTGCATTGGTGTACAGCGCATTATGGTGCATGAAGCGCATTACGACGAAGTGCGTGACAAGCTAACCACTGCTGTCAAAGCACTGCGTTCGGGCGACCCTAAAGATGAAAACACCTTTATTGGCCCGATGATTTCTGAAAAAGAAGCCACCCGTTTACACGACTGGGTTTTGGAAGCTAAAGCAGAAGGCGCAACCGTGCTTGCCGGTGGCGAGCGTACTGGCGCTATGCTGGATGCAACCTTACTAGAAAATGTAAAGGCTGATTCCAATGTAAATACCCAAGAAGCTTTTGGTCCTGTGGCCGTGCTTTCTAAGTTCAGTGATTTTGATGAAGCATTAAAAGAAGTAAACAACTCTAGCTTTGGTTTACAGGCGGGTATTTTTACGCGTGATATTTACAAAATCCAAAAAGCTTGGGATGAGTTAGAAGTAGGCGGCGTGGTTATTGGTGACGTACCTTCTTGGCGCGTAGACCATATGCCCTATGGCGGTGTGAAAGACAGTGGTTTGGGTCGTGAAGGTGTGCGCTATGCCATTGAAGACATGACCGAGCTACGTCTTCTAGTTATTCGTAATCCTAACTAAACCGCCATGAAGCAGGCACCGCCGTTAACGCTGTTAGTCTTTATCGCTATGGCTAGTCCTATGGCTTTAAATGCTTTTGTGCCTGCTATGCCCGATGCTGCAATGGCTTTGCAAACAGACATTGCAACCATGCAGCTAACTTTCACGCTGTACTTATTGACCCTAGCGATTGGGCAGTTACTCAGCGGGCAGCTAGCCGATTATTATGGTCGCCGCCCCGTATTATTAATTGGCTTTGCTATTCACCTAGCAGGCAGTTTTTTGGCAGCGATGGCGGGTTCTATTGAAGTGTTGATTGCTGGGCGAGTGTTGCAAGCCTTAGGTGGTAGCACCGCCATGACGCTAGCTCGCACCGTTTTATTAGACACCTATGGCAAAACCGGCGCAGCCAGCCGTATGGGTTATTTGGTGATGGCGATAGCCGTTGCTCAAGCCATTGCACCGGCCATAGGCGGCTTTTTAAACCTTTGGTCAGGCTGGAATGCTATTTTTTACTTGTCCGTTTTTATGGGCAGCTTGGTTTTTTTATTGGCGCTTAAGTTTTTGCCAGAAACCACTAGCGAAAAAAGCACCAGTTTAAGTTTTATGGCGGTAGTTAAGCGTTACAGCCAAGTGTTTAGTTCAGGCCAATATTTGGGTTATGTTTTATCCACCACTGCGTTAGCTGCTGCCTTTTATTTGTTTGTGGGTAGTTCGCCTTATTTAGTGATTAACCAGCTAGGTGGTAACTCTGCTGACTTTGGTGTTTGGTTTTTAAGCGTGTCCTTTTCTTTTATTGTCGGCGGTTATTTATCCACCCGTTTAGCCCAGTTTATTAGTATCGACCAAACTATTTTTTTAGGTAACGGCTTAGCCATCCTTGGTGCTAGCCTTCTTTTAGGTTTGGCACTAACAGCAGAGCTTAGTTTTACGCACTTATTTTTACCTATGATGGTGATTATTTTTGGGCGGGGTTTAAGCCAGCCCAATGCACAGCTGGCTGCGATTAGTAGCACTTCGGGTTCTTCAGGTACAGCGTCTGGCGTGATGGGTTTTATTCAGCTGTTTATTGGCGCGATGATTGCTCAAAGCGTGCCTTATTTATTAGATTTTAATATTAACTGGGTATTTGGCGGTATTTTGCTTGCTACCTGCCTTGCTTTTTTTGCACATTTTTATAGCTGGAAAATTAACCAGAATGCAACACCAAGCGTTGAATAACTTTAATAAAAAGAGGGTCACTCTATGGGTAAGCTAGCCTTAGCTGCAAAAATTACACACGTACCATCCATGTACTTATCTGAGCTGGATGGCCCACAAAAAGGTTCTCGTCAGGCTGCTATTGATGGCCACATTGAAATTGGTCGCCGTTGCCGTGAGTTGGGTGTTGATACCATTGTAGTATTCGATACCCATTGGCTGGTGAATGCCAACTACCACATTAACTGTGGTGAGCATTTTAAAGGCGATTACACCAGTAACGAACTGCCGCATTTTATTGCCAATATGAAGTTTGAATACGATGGCAACCCAGAGCTAGGCAAAATTCTAGCCGCTGAATGTAATGCGCAAGGCGTTGAAACTTTAGCGCATGATAAAACCACCCTAGATCCTGAATACGGCACACTGGTTCCTATGCGTTATATGAATGAAGACCGTCACTTTAAGGTTATTTCTGTATCAGCTATGTGTACGGTTCACTACCTAAATGACAGTGCCCGTTTAGGTTGGGCTATGCGTGAAGCTGTTGAAAAACATTACGATGGCAAGGTGGCATTTTTGGCCAGCGGCTCACTTTCGCATCGCTTTGCTCAAAATGGTCAAGCGCCTGATTTTTCCAACAAGGTTTGGAGCCCCTTCCTTGAACGCCTAGACCACAGCGTTGTAAAAATGTGGGAGCAAGGCGAATGGTCAGACTTCTGCGAAATGCTGCCTGAATATGCCGCCAAAGGGCATGGTGAAGGTTTTATGCACGATACTGCCATGTTGCTAGGTGCTTTGGGCTGGTCTGAATACGACCAGAAAGCTGAAGTAGTTACGCCCTACTTTGGTAGCTCGGGTACTGGTCAAATTAACGCTATCTTCCCAGTTTCACCTGTAACGGGTAAAGAAGTGCCTGGCCCACAAGCGTCAGTCACAGCAAACTTTGCACCTGGTTCTAGTCGCCTATAACAGTCAGTTAGTAAGCAGGTCAGCAATGGTTGGCCTGCTTTTTTATGATGAGAAAAAATAATGCCTCAAGTAAGCAACCCTAATAGGCTAATTGTATTACTAGCCGCCCTAGTTGCCTTTGGCCCACTGTCTATAGACATGTATTTGCCTAGCCTGCCTTTAATCGCTTCAGATTTACAAGCAAGCCAAGCCGATATCCAGCTAACCATTAGTGCTTTTTTAGTGGGTCTTTTTTTTGGGATGCTGTTTTATGGCCCGCTTTCAGACAAATTTGGGCGAAGAAAACTATTACTCGGCGGTATTACACTTTATTTAGTAGCCAGCATTGGTTGTTTTTTAGCCACCAGTGCCGAAACTTTAATTCTGGCGCGTTTTCTACAAGCTTTAGGTGCTGCAGCTGCTTCAGTGCTGGCGCGTGCTATCGTCAGAGACCTTTTTCCTATTAATGAAGCGGCAAGAGTGCTGTCGTTAATGCACCTAGTCACCATGATAGCGACTTTAATTGCTCCTTTAATTGGCGGTTATTTAATTCTAATTGCTGGCTGGCGTTCACTGTTTCTTGTGTTGTTTGTGTTTGCCGCTCTGGTTTTGCTTTTTACTAGCTGGAAAATACCAGAAACCCATCACGGTGCTTCTCGTGGTACAAGTATTGCCAGTGTTTTTAAAGCCTACCTACAAATTCTTCTACAGCCCGTAGCGGTTGGCTACATTCTTTGCATGTCGCTCACTTTTGCGGGTATGTTCGCCTTTATTACGGCTTCACCTTTTGTGTATATCGAATATTTTGGTGTATCGCCACAAACTTACGCTTGGCTTTTTAGCTTAAATATTGGCGGCATTATTCTGCTAGTTAGCTTAAATGCACGCTATGTTGGGCGTTTTGGTACACAGCGGTTATTAGTTGCTGGCGCAGGCCTTGCTGCTGCTTCTGGATTATTACTCTTGTTTGCAGGCTTAACAGGAATCGGTGGCTTAACCTTAATTGTAATAGCCATGTTGGGCTTTGTGAGTGTTACCGGTGTGCTGGGTGCTAATTGCATGGCAAGTTTACTAGCAAGCTTTCCAGACCGTGCTGGTGCCGCCGCTGGCATTGCTATAGCTGCTCAATTTGGTTTAGGCGCAATTGCCAGCACTTTGGTTGGTACTTTGCATGATGGAACGCCCATAACCATGTCAATACTGATAGGAATTACTGGCGTAGCTTCCTTCGCTGCATTGGCTCTAACTCGAATAAAATCAATATGTTAGCCTAGTTCATAAAGATAAAATGTATTTGCTATGTTGACAAAGCTTAATATGTTAATTAGATTTGATTAACTTCATTAAAGAGGTAAAGAGATGCCACATTTTATCGTTGAGTACTCAGGCAATTTACATGATCGCCTAGATTTTCAACCGCTATTCCAACAATTGCATGAATACGTTGTTTCTACCGGTGCTTTTCCTCTAGGTGGCGTTCGCAGCCGTGCTATTCGCTGTAATGATTTTCGGGTTGCCGATGGCCGTGAAGACTTTGCGTTTTTAAACCTAAATTTAAAAATTGGTCATGGTCGTGATATGGAACTGAAAAAAACCGTTGCTGAAAATATTTTTAAAATTCTATGCGATTGGATGCAGCCCATTACGGATACAAGCTACTGCCAAATTTCTTTTGAAATGACTGAACTTGACCCTGTACTCAAGTTCAACAAAAACAATATTCACCCTCTTTTTGCAAAATAGTAAAAATAGACTCATTACAATAAAAAGAATATTTGGGAGGTAATTTTAATTTGCAGCAGGAGTTTCACCTAAAACAACACCAATCGACGAAGCTTTAATAAAAAAACCATGCGTTAAATATGTAAGACAATAATAAACGAGCGGAGATACGCCATGAAAGTAATCAATAAATCAATTAAAACCTTTGCAGCAGCAACCCTGCTAACCCTAGGTATGGGTAGTTCAGCGATTGCATCTGCTGCAACAACCCTAGTTGTTGGTACTTGGATGCCACCTAGCAACCCTATGAACACTATTGTTTGGCCTACTTGGGCTGAATGGGTAGAAGAAGCAACGGATGGCCGTGTGAAGGTAAAGATAGAGCACGATTTGGGTCACCCACGTTCTTATTATCAGCTAGTTGAAGACGGTGTAATTAACGCAGGTTGGAGCTTCACTGGCTACCTACCTGGCCGTTTTTCTTTACCACTAGCAGTAGAACAACCCGGTATGGGCGTTAATGCTGAAGCCGCTTCTGTTGCCCTTTGGAAAGTTCACCAAAAGCATTTTGCTAAAGCCAAAGAATACGAAGGCTTAGAGCTTCTGGCTCTTTTAACGCATGGCCCTGGTCAAATTCATAGCCGTGAACCCATTTCTAGCCTAGCCGACTTACGTAATAAACGCATTCGTATTGGTGGTGGTGTGCAATCACAGATTGCTGAACGTATGGGTGTGACGCCTGTTGCAGCACCTGGCCCACAAGTTTATGAGCTACTACAGCAAGGCGTTATTGATGGTGTGTTTATGCCAGCTCAAGAGCAAAGCTCTTTACGTTTGAACGAAGTAGCACCTAACCTAACTTTACTACCTGGTGGCATGTACTTAGGTAGCTTTTCGATGTTTATTGATCCTGTTTTTATGGATTCTTTAGACCCAAAAGATGCTAAAGCGATTCGTAGTGTTTCTGGTGAAAAGCTATCTGCACTTGCCGGTAAAGCTTGGGATATGGCCGATACTGAAGGCTTAAAATATGCCCGTGAAAAAGGTGTGAATGTTGTTGAGCTAGGTCCTAACGACAAGATTACCTTGGAATTCAATCAGCTAATCAAAGGCATGGATGACGCTTGGATTGAAAGTGTTAAGGATAAAAAAGGTGTTGATGCGCGTCAGGCTTTAAAAGACTTGCGTAGCTACGCACACAGCTACAAATCAACAAACTAGGAGTCTAGTCATGTCATTTACTGCCTGGTTAAAGGCGCAATATGACGAGAAGGGGCCAGCCCGTTGGCTGGCCTTTCTACTCGAACTTATCGCTGCGGTTATGTTAATGGCACTAATGTTAGTGACCTGCATTGATGTTATTGGTCGTTATGCATTTAACAACCCGATACCTGGTGCGATTGAATTAACGCAAATGAGTATGGCTATCCTTGTATTTGCCGTCATGCCCATTGTGACTTGGCGTGGTGGACACATAGTGGTTGATTTGCTGGATAGCTATTTAAGCCCAATCGTACTTAAAACTTTGGCATTGCTTTCTGCATTGGTTGTTTCAGTTTCTTTTTACTTTGTTGGTATGCGTATTTTTGAGCTGGGTGCGCGTTCTATTCGTCGTGGTGAAGTAACCGAATTTTTAGGCATTCCTAGTGGGTATTTAGTGCAATACATAGCCATTATGAGCTGGGTTACTGCAGCAGGAATGATTACCTATGGTGTTTATCGTATCTTGTTCCAAGATAAATCTAATTAGAAGCGTAATAAATAGGTAACTCTTATGTCCGTTATGTTGATCGGCTTTGCTGTTCTTCTTTTTATTATTATTGTTGTGCGAATGCCCATTGCCTTCGCAATGGGTATAGTTGGCTTCTTTGGTTTTGCCGTGATGATGGGTTTAGGCTGGGATAACCTTAGCTCTTTTCGGTGGACGGGTGTTTTATCCATGGCAGCCAACCGCGTTGCTGATACGGTGCAAAACTATAGTTTATCCATTATTCCTTTATTTATTTTAATGGGTAACTTGGTTATGCGCTCTGGTTTATCGCATGAACTATACAATGCCTCTAATGCATTTTTAGGCCATCGTAAAGGTGGTTTAGCCATGGCAACGGTGGTTGCTTGTGGTGGTTTTTCTGCTATTAGCGGTTCTAGCTTGGCTACTTCTGCCACCATGGCAAGGGTTGCCATGCCTTCTATGCGTAAATATGGTTACAGCGATTCTTTAGCCTCAGCAACCATTGCAGCTGGTGGTACTTTAGGTATTTTAATTCCACCTAGCGTTATTCTGGTTGTCTATGGCCTGCTAACTGAAACCAGTATTCGCGAGCTTTTTGCGGCAGGTTTAGTGCCGGGCATTATGGGTATTTTTCTTTATATGGCTGCAGTGCGCTGGGTGGTTTGGCGCGATCCTTCTGCCGGCCCTGCTGGTGATAAAATGCCTTGGAAAGAGCGCTTTATCGCTTTAAAAGGTGTTATTGGCATTTTAAGCCTGTTTATGCTGGTTATGGGCGGTATCTACCTTGGTGTTTTTACCCCAACAGAAGCCGCTGGTATAGGCGCAGGTGGTGCTTTTATTATTGCCTTGCTTAGAAAGTCTTTAACTTGGACAACCCTTTTTGAAACGCTTAGTGATACCGTGCGTACAACGGTTATGCTATTTGTAATTATTATTGGCGCATTAATTTTTTCAGATTTTGTTAATCGTGCCGGCTTACCTGATTACCTACTAGAGTTAGTTACTTCAATGGACGTTGCTCCTATAGTTGTTATTCTAGCCATTATGGGTATCTACCTTTTATTGGGTATGATTTTTGAAAGCCTTTCTATGATGCTATTAACCATTCCCATCTTTTACCCTGTGGTTGCTAGCTTAGGGTTTGATTTAGTTTGGTTTGGTATCGCGGTGGTTATCGCTATTGAAATTAGCCTAATCACACCACCTGTTGGCATGAATGTTTTTGTGTTGAGCGCTGTTATTCGAGATATAAAAACGGGCACCATATTTAAAGGTGTAACACCTTTTTGGGTTGTGGATATTATCCGTCTGTTATTAGTGCTATTTATTGCTCAAATAACTCTTTTCTTACCTCAGCTGTTATATCGCTAAGGGTATTTTGGAGGTTAAGATGCTGTCAGATTTTAAAAAAATTCTTTATGTTTCAGATTTAGATCAGGGCGCACGCCCTGCGTTTCGGGCTGCTGTTAGCTTATGTAGTCACTATGAATCTAAGCTTACCTACTTGCACGTACTTGAGTCTGTTTCAGGTACTGCCAGAGGGATTTTAAGCAATATGATGGATAAACAGGAAGTTGAAGAGCTGCTTAAAGAAGGTGTAGCTAAACTAAGGAATAAAGTACAAGACAGGTTAGAGCGCTTCTGTGAACAAGAGCTAAAAGATGACTCTAACTTAAAGCCAGATCAAATTGATGTTAGGGTTGAAGAGGGCACACCTTGGAAAACCATCATAAAAGTTGCTGATGAAATCGATGCTGATGTAATTGTTATGGGAACACGAAAAAACCGTACCCTAGAACAAGTATTCCTTGGCTCGACTGCCTCTAAAACCTTAAGCCACTCCAAACGACCCGTTCTAGTGATTCCTCTCTTTGACTAGCTACTGGCTTTTAGCTAGTTATCATCTGAGCAACCTGCAAGGGTTGCTCATCCCTTACTTTATTATTTACTCGGCTGAAGTTTGCTTAGTTTATTGAGTAGAAGACTTAATTCTACTAGGTTTTCTTCAGTAAATTGCTCGGTTATTTGTTGGTAACGCTCTTCCAAAAGGGGGGCCGTTACTTCAAACATTTCTTTAGCTTTAATGGTTAAAGATATCAATATACGTCGCTGATCATCTGATGAGCGCCTACGCTTAATGTAACCTTGCTGCTCTAGGCGGTTAATAATACCCGTTAAACTAGGGCTTAGAATGCAACATAAATCAGCTAGCTGCTTAGACTCTAGTTCTTTGTGTTCTGCCAAAGCGCGAATAACACGCCACTGTTGTTCAGTTAAGGGAATTTCTTGCAGCACAGGACGAAAGAAGTTCATGGTGACTTCTCGTGCTTTTAACAGCTTAAGTGGCAAGGATTCTTCGTATTTACGCATTTGGACCGTACGCTGGGTGGCTAACATTTAGGATCGCAAAATTTATTAAAGTGATTAGAAAAATATGCTGCTGATTTTAACGACTTAATTTTAATATATAAAGCTTTAATATTATCATTAATCTCAAGTGTGTACTGGCATAGTGAACTTAACCACCTAACTGAACGTACGATCATGCGCCAACGAACAATCTCTATAGTAAGAAATACCAAAATATGGTAGAATTGAAAGGTTATCCAGTCCCATCCAAATACACAACACAAAACTTATAAATGACAATGACTACCACGCCCCTTACTAGAAATGATTGGATCACTGCAGCCACAGACATTCTTACCACTTCAGGTATAGATTTAGTAAGAGTTGATAGTCTCGCCAAACAACTAAAGATTACAAGAGGTAGTTTTTACTACCACTTCAAAAGCCGACAGGATTTACTGCAAGCAATCCTAGATTCTTGGCGACTAAAAGCAACTGAAAATGTAATTAATGGCATCAAGAACAAAGTTGACACTCCAAAAAAACAACTTTCAGAGTTAATGACGTTACCCTTGAAAGGCAAAAAATCATACGAGGCTGCATCCATTGAAGCCTCGTTACGCGTTTGGGCTAGAAGGGATAAAATGGCTAGAGCTGCTGTCGATGAAGTGGACAGTTATCGCCTCAACTTTATTAAAGAACTATTTATAAAAATGGAACACTCGACACAGCAAGCTGAAGATTTAGCTATGCTAGTCTACTCAAATCTTGTAGCAACTTCATTAATCAACACTGGTGACAGCAAAATGAGAAATTTAGAGCGCTCCATCCGCCTTGCAGAGTTTCTTAGTGATAATTGCCCAACTCTAGACTGCAAATTCAGGCACTTATAATCAAAAAAGGCCTTATTAAAAAAGGCCAAGGCAAAACCAAATGTCTAATACTCGGAGGGCTTTTCAATAACAGCCATTGTTACACGAGAACTACAGATTTGTTTCCCATCTTCTGAATATACGTCAACAGCCCAAAACTGGATAGATTTTCCAATTTTTAATGGCCGTGCAATACCTGTAAGAGTGCTACCCGCAAAACCCGGACGCATATGAGATACATTAAGCTCTAAACCTACAGCATGGTACTTTTCTGGGTTAACAACAAATGTAGCAGCCCAAGATGCGAGCGTTTCACAAAAAGCACCTGATGCACCACCATGCAAAAAACCTGCAGGTTGCGTGTTTCGCTTATCTACAAACATTTCCCCTTTTAAATAATCTTTACCAGCATCAGTAATTGTAATACCAATATTTTGATTAAGGCAATCTTTCCCTTGATCATTAACATAGTCTATAGGGAAGGTTTGATTGAACCAGATACTCATTGTTTACTTTCCTTTTTTTTTCCAAATCCCAGATAAGTTTCAATAACACTGGGATCATTTGCAAGTTCGTCAGAAGGACCGCTCATTGTAAAACGCCCCAACTCCATTACATACCCATAATCAGAAATTTTCAATGCAGCCCTAGCATTTTGCTCTATCAAAAGAGTGGACATACCAAGCTCTTTTAAACGACCGAGAATATGGAAAATCTCTTGAGTAATTCTTGGTGCAAGACCTAGGCTAGGCTCATCTAAAATAAGCAGCTTCGGCTGAGCCATTAAAGCGCGACCAACAGCTAACATTTGACGCTCACCGCCTGAAAGGGTTGAAGAGCGCTGCCCTTGCCTTTCTTTAAGCCGAGGAAATAGGCCATAAATTTTTTCTAATTCAGAAAAGTAGTTTTTTTCTCCACGTTTTCGGCGAACATATGCACCTAATTGAAGATTCTCAAGTACCGTCATAGATCCAAACAACTCACGAGTTTCAGGAACTAATGATATGCCTAATCGAACTATAGCTTCGACAGGTACCCTTGAAATATCTTGATCAAAGAACTGAATATTACCACTGGCATATCCTGGGGACTCCATAGAAGCCATCAACCCATTTACTAACGTTGACTTACCAGCACCATTTGGCCCAATTACTGTAACAATTTGCCCCTCAGGAATTTCAAGCGAAAGGTTTTCAATAATATCAGCTTTCCCATATCTAGCGTTGAAATTCGATACCTTTAGGATACTTTTCATTTTATTCTATGCCTCCAAGATAAGCTTCGATAACCTTGGGATTTTCACGAATCTCACTTGGTGTACCGGTCGCTATGGGGGTTCCAAATTCAACTACCAAAATGCGATCAGTGACATTCATAACAAAATCCATATCATGCTCAACTAAAAGTAAGCTCATACCTTCGGACTTAAGCTGTAGCACAAGATCAGCCAGTTCCTCTTTTTCTTTGTGCCTAAGGCCTGCCGCAGGCTCATCAAGAAGTAAAAGCAGTGGGTCTGAGCATAGAGCACGTGCAATTTCAACTACGCGCTGCTTACCTAAAGATAAAGAACCAGCTTCTTGATACATTTCATCTTCAAGACCCACTCTTTTAAGCTGCCTTGAAGCTTCAGCTAATGCACGATCTTCTTCATTTTTATTTAGCTTAAATAAGCTAGCGATAACACCACCCTGCGCAGAAAAACTTCCACGTAAGTACGCGCCTAGAGCAACATTTTCAATAACAGTCATATCAGGAATTAGTTGAACATGTTGAAAAGTTCGTCCAAGTCCACGAGCAACAATCTCACGAGCATGCTCACCCTTAAGTGACTCACCACAAAAGTGGATATCACCTTCTGTTGCAGACAGAGTCCCTGTAACAAGATTAAATGTGGTTGATTTTCCAGCTCCGTTAGGACCTATCAGTCCTAACACTTCACCAGCATCAATATGAAAGCTCAAACCATTAACTGCTACGAGGCCACCAAACCGTTTAACAATACTGTTTACTGTCAATACCCTAGAACCAACTTCTGGTTTTATACGTTTAGTTAACGGAGCAGCATCTGGATTAAACTCAATTTTACGGTTAGGGGGAATAAAATGTTCCACTAAACTCCAAAGCCCATTTCTAGCAAAAATAAGTACTAAAGCAATCATCATGCCAAATATAATCAACTCAATATTCACTTCTATACCAACCAGTGGTACTATGCCTTGAATTAATTCTTTAGATAAAATAAAAGCTGCAGCACCTATAACAGCCCCCCAAACATGTAAAATCCCACCAAGAACAGCCATAAACAAATATTCAATACCACTAACCAAATTAAATGGACTCGGGCTTACTGCTCGTTGCATGTGAGCAAATAACCAGCCACTAACACTGGCTAAGGCAGCAGCATAGAGAAAAATAACCACTTTTTTCCACTGAGTGTTAACACCCATAGCTTCAGCCATTTCAGGCCCATCACGTAATGCTCTAATAGCTCTGCCAGGACGCGAATTAAGTAGGTTATTAACTGACCAAACTGCGAGCAATACAAACAACCATATTAAATAGTAAATTTCTTCACTACTGCGCAACTCAAAACCAAAAAAACTTATTGCTGGCAACCCAAGTAAACCATCATATTGACCAAGCACTTCAAGAGTACCGAATAGATAATAAAGTGAGAGCCCCCAAGCTATAGTGGCAAGCGGCAAAAAGTGTCCAGCCATACGTAGAGTTATCATACCTATAGCTAAAGCACTTATCAGAGTTAAACCCAGTCCAATAAAAAGACCAAACCACGGTGAAACATCCATTGCAGTTGAAAAATAAGCAGTTGTGTAAGCACCTATCCCAACAAATGCAGCCTGACCAAAAGATGTCAAGCCACCTATACCTGTCAGTAACACCAAGCCAAGAGCAACTAAAGAATATAACCCAATATAATTAATTAAAGTTATCCAATAACCAGGCACAGGTAGCAATGGTAAAGCCACCATTATAATTAGAAAAAAACTTGGCAGTATTGGTAAACTAGAAAATACACGTAACTTCATAAATCTTTTCCTGCTCAATGATGATGTTTGCCGTTAAGTGACTGCCATAGCAACACTGGTATAATTAATGTAAACACGATAATTTCTTTATATGTGCTGGCCCAAAAAGCTGAAAAAACCTCAACAATCCCAACCAAAATCGCGCCAAGCGCGGACACCGGAAAGCTGTATAGCCCGCCAATAATGGCTGCGACAAATCCTTTTAGTGCAATAAGAAAGCCTGTGTCGTATGCAATGGTGGCAATTGGAGATATCATTACACCGCAGAGAGCAGCAAGAACAATTCCAAGTGTAAATGCTAGTCGACCAGCTTCATGACTTCCAATCCCAACTAAGTGCGCTCCACGACTATTTACTGCAGTAGCTTGAAGCGCCTTGCCAGTGAGAGATCTTGTAAAGAAAAGCCAAAGTGCTGCAATTAAAACTAAAGTCAGTATTACAATGAATATAGCCTGACCAGTAACAGGTATTCCGAGGAGATTAATGTTTACATCAGTAATTAGTAAAGTTCGAACACCTTCTGGCCCAAACATTAAAAGCCCAAGCCCAAGCAGCGAAAAGTGTATTGCTACTGAAAAGATCAAGAGGATTAGCACAGAGGCCTCTGCGATTGGCTGGTAAAATATGCGATATATCATTCCGCCAAATGGCAACATTAACAGCAAGATCAGAGTTATATCTATTAAAACATTCCCTCTCATCGGCGCATAAAAAGATAAGACGAAGTAAAACACCACTGGAACCACGATAAGCTTTATTGCATCAATCAAGAGCTGCTCGCGTATACGAGTATTCTTACCAATAAAAGCCTGCCATAATAGAGCCATGAATGTTATAAACCCTAGCCCTATTAGTAATAAAACAGTTGCTGGAACATTTCCAGACTGTAACGCTGCCATACTTAATGCGGCAAAGGATAAAAACTCACCAATACCGATAAAAATCACCCGTGTCACAGAAAATATCAACACCATTGAAAAAGCAATTAATGCGTACACTGCAGCAGCAGTCAGTCCATCTTGAACCAAGAATCCGGCAATAAACCAGTCCATATCAAAACTCTCTCAGATATCTTGTTTTTGTTGTTCTGCTCCTTCAAGCAGGCGGACAAAAGCCGAATCAAAGATCCGGCTTTAGGTACTATTTCCTATTCAACTAATGCCCAATTACCATCTTTAACAGTAATTAAAACTGCACCACGCGCATCAAAAGCAGAGCGCTGATTAACACCCCAACTTACAACACCATGACTTACAGCAAGCTCATGCGTATTTTCAATTTTATCGCGTAAAGCATTTCTAAATGCTGGCGTTCCAGGTTTAATAGAGCCATCTATTCGCTTAACAGCATCATTCAATAGTAGGTAGGCATCATATGCATAAGCCGCAAAGTTATTGCGTGACCCCTCTCCATGTCTGCTTTCATATGATTTAACAAATTCAGTTGCCTGCCGCTTAGAAGGATGGTTTTCAGGAAGTAGCTCAGCTACCAACACAGCGCCTGTTGGCAAGATCATACCTTCAGCACTCGATCCAGCTAAGCGCAATACATCTTGATTAGCCATTCCATGTGTTTGATAAATTACTCCCTTAAAACCTCTTTCACGAAGTGTAGACATGGGAAGTACACCAGGGGTGCCACTTGCACCAATTAGCACGGCATCAGGACGCGAACCTAAAACTCTAAGAATTTGCCCGGCAACAGATCTGTCTGAACGAGCATAACGCTCAGTTGCTACCAGTTCCAAACCATGTTTAATTAAATGACGATCAATATCAGCTAACCATGCCTGACCCCAGTTATCACTAAATCCAATGTATGCAAGACGCTTAATACCTTGCTTAGCCATATCTGCGAATAATGACTCTGACATAACTGCAACTGTCTGAGGTAGGGGGAAAGTCCACGGATGTTGGTTTTCAGTTGGAATATAAGGTGCTAAGGAAATAGTTACAGTTTGATTCTCAGCTGCAACTTCTGCTGCTGCAATTGATGTTGGGACAGCTGTTGAGCCAATAATGACATCAACCTTCTCCTGCTCAATTAAACGGCGTGCATTGCGACCTGCAACACCAGGATCGGTCTCATCATCAAGCATAATGTATTCGACTTTCCGGTCACCTAAAGTAGTGGGTAATAGGCTTATTGTATTTCTTTCGGGTATTCCCAGTGATGCAGCCGGACCAGTTGTTGATAGAATAACACCAACCTTAACACTATCACTTGCATGAACATTAATAGCTAGTGCAATAACTGCGCTTGCCAGCGCCCATTTACAGATTTTTTTAATCATTATTTTCTCCTGTTTGGCTTGAAGGTAACAAATTTCAGTTACCAACTTAGGCATCAAAAACTATTAATACCCAAGGTTAAACATACACATATGTATGTGTAAACTATCACCCTACATGATAAGAGTCAATTCGTTTATGTTTTTTAAATTATATTTTAGGTATTTTAAATACCGTAAAAGAAATCAAAGGCATCTAGGCGATATATCACTAATAGAACATAAAAAAAGATTCATTTAAATGCAGTAGCTAAGCGTCTAGAAGAGTGAAGGAAATTCAGGCTAAAAGTTTAAACACGTTGCTGGCTCCTAATTTATAAAAACTAATCGTTAACTATTTTAATTGTAGCCCCTAGGGCTACAATTAAAAAGAACCGAAACTTTTGCTACGAGTACAGCTATTAACTTATTCATGAGCATTAATTTTTCATGAGAATCACAAGAATGCATCAGAATAAAAGTGATCGAGGTTTAGTTTGCAGCGTTCAGAGAAATCCTTACGAGCGCTCTCAATAACGATGGGTGCACCACAAGCATATACCTCATGCAAAGACAGATCGGAATAATCTTCCATAACAGCCAGGTGAACAAAACCTCGGCATCCAACCCAAGAATCGGATGGTTCATCAGATAAAACTGGCGTATAACGAAACCATGGATACTGTTCAGTCCAACTAGTACATAATTCACTCAGATACAAATCACTTTCTTTTCGCCCGCCCCAGTATAAGTGAACAGACTTTGTTTGATTTTTAGCGATTAAAGATTCCATTAGTGCTTTAATCGGAGCAAAACCAGTACCACTTGCAAGGAATATTGCTGGCATTGAATTGTACGGTTCTTCATTATTTCTCAGATAAAAAGAGCCGTAAGGGCCTTCTATAGTTATCATCTGTTTAGGCTGGATTTCTTCAAATATCCAAGGAGTTACTTTTCCACCTGAAACTAGACGAACATGAAACTCTAAGCACCCATCTTCAATTGTTGCTGTAGCCATTGAGTAGCTACGACAACCGACCCCACGAAATGAAAGATCCACATACTGACCAGGTAAATATTTAAACGTACTACCTGGAGCGATGCGGCATGTTAAACGTATAACATCATCTGCAAGCTTCTCTTTACTGACAACCCTAGAAGGAAGCTTCTGAATCGATATACCATCAAATTCAGAAACCTCTGGAGATTCTAAAATAAGATCTGATCTACACCGTGCTTGACAAGTAAGTAAAGTTAATCCTAATCGGTCATTCTCAGATAATTCAACTCCTTGGGGATAAACAACTCTTCCTGAAGAAAGAGTTGTTCGGCAATCACCGCAACGCCCATCACGACAACCATGGTTTAGCATAACTCCCGCTGCTAGTGCATTATCCAGAACACTTTTTTCCGGCTCACACTCAAAGCTCTTTCCTGCTGGGTTAATGGTTACAACATGACTAAGGGACATTATTTAAGCTCCCTTGCTTTTGCCATGGTCAGTGCCAGGTCTTCAATCATGTCTTCTTGTCCACCCACGGTACCGCGACGGCCTAGTTCAACTAAAAGGTCACGAGCAGAGATGCCGTATTTTTCTTCAGCACGCTTAGCGAATAAGAGGAAAGAGGAATAAACACCGGCATAGCCTAGTGTCAGTGAGTTACGGTCGACTCGAACCGGATGATCCATCAGAGGAACAACGAGGTCTTCTGCTACGTCCATAATTTTGAATAGGTCAACACCGGTTTCTACACCCATGCGATCAAGCACTGCACAAAAAACTTCTAGCGGTGTATTACCCGCACCGGCACCTAAACCCGCGACCGAACCATCAATACGGCTAGCACCGGCTTCTATGGCAGCCAATGAGTTAGCAATACCCATACCTAGGTTATGGTGGCCGTGAAAACCCACTTCGATATTTTTAGGTAGTTCTTTACGCAGCAGGCCAATGCGAGCAGTGACATCATCCGGCAGCATATAACCCGCCGAGTCAGTGGCATAAATGCAGTTAGCACCGTATTCAACCATGAGTTTGGCTTGCTCCAGAATT